>NZ_JBOFTR010000007.1:0-202296 GCF_051652165.1 Plesiomonas sp. | reverse complement strand
GCATGTGTTAGGCCTGCCGCCAGCGTTCAATCTGAGCCATGATCAAACTCTTCAATTTAAAGTTTGTCGCTCGAAATAACTAGCAAATAAATTGTCAGTCACTCGTTTAACTAAGTATCTTTTGGATAGTCAGCGTCTTCAACGAGTGCCCACACAGATTGTCTGATTAATTTTTTAAAGAGCATATCGGTTTAGTTATGATTCACTTGCGTGTTTCGTTCCTTGCCGACAGGGAGCGCATTATAGGGAATTATCTTTTTAGCACAAGCCTTTTCCATCTTTTAAATCCCGATTGCTTAAAAAGCAAACATAAACCCCAAGTATGAGCATAATCTGCTGATATTTTATCCTTTATAGTGAGATTTTTTCACTGCACAAGCTCGCAAACGTTGCTGTAACCATAAACCACTGGCTTTCATCGCATAACCAAATGCAATGCCAACCAAGAGTGAAGGTAACACTAATTGCCAATGACCGCCGGATGCAAAAGTGGCACAACACCCAATAAAGGTGCCCGGAATAAAACCAAGCCAACGCTGTTTAGCCTGAATACACATAAAGAAGGAGACGATTGCAGTCAAAACATAACCGACAATTTCAATATGTGAGCTAATCGCACTGCTATTGATAATCATCATGCCCCAGAATACGCCACTGGTATTGGTGATTGCACTGAGTAGAACGCCTTTTATACCCTCTTCGGGTGAGGAAAAATAGGTTGTACAACCAAGAAAACCAGCCCAGCTTATTAGGCCTACGCTCATGGCTATCCAGGCCCAAATGCCTGACAACAAGCCAGTAGTTAATGCAATGGCCATTAATGTACTCATACATTACCTCTAGCATGAATATTGGGAATAAAGAGGAAGCGGAGTATAGGAGGGTGTTTACTGAACAATCAAGATTTGGGTCAATCTTTTAAAATATGAAAAAAGTCTTATTACAGATAAAACTAGTTAATATCACAAAAAATCAGCTTACATGTGCATATTGTGAGTAAGAGAGTGTCGCCGGTGGTGAAAGACGATCATTCATCACTTTTATGGGATCACCTAAGCCGACCATTTTGCCTGATGAGAGTTGTAAATGTTGAGCAAATAAGCATAAGCTGGCATTGCCATTATTCTCTACCACAAATAATCGTACTTTTTCCTCTGAATCAAGTAATGAAGCATTGACCAGCTCACCTATTTCTGGGCTGTATGCATGGCTAGTACGTTCAAAATACCAACTTTTAGGCATAACTGGTTTTAAAAAGTGCCGAGCAGCAATCGCATTTAAAACTAACTCACTTTTCTGATCTGAACTAAGTTTGCTTGCGTGTAATCCATCCATATAATCATAATATTGTGCGATATCATCGACATGAAATGAAATACCAGAAAAAACATCAGGCGTTAATACTCTCCCAGTAAGACGTGATCGAAAAATCATGCCATTTGCAAGATCAAGCATCAACCGATCAAGTTCGGAATCAACGTACCATTTCCAATGATCATTAGGTTGAATATTCATAGGCAGGCCTAAATCAAAACAAAGTGCATAAATAAAGTCTATATAGGAGTATTATACGCAATAAAATGCGCAGTGAAAAATAACCTACATCATTAATTATCCAATAAATATACTATTAATGTAAACCAGACAGGGATTATTGCAAACCCCTGCCTATTTTTTTAAACTCAATACATTAAATATATGACGCAATATCTCGAATTAATCGTGGCCCTTGATAAATAAAGCCTGAATAAATTTGCACAAGTGAAGCGCCAGCCGCCATTTTTTCACGTGCAGCAATTGCCGTATCAATACCGCCGACACCAATAATCGGAACCCGACCTTTCAGTTCAATGGCAAGTTTACGGATAACTTCTGTGCTACGGTGCTGCAATGGGCGACCACTTAATCCTCCCGCTTCATTGCTGTGTTTGTAGCCCTGAACTAATGAGCGATCAAGCGTCGTATTGGTCGCAATCACACCATCAAGCTGGTATCTGACCAGACTATCGGCAACTTGAATTAGCTCTTCATCGGTTAAATCAGGCGCAATTTTTACGGCAACCGGAACATAGCGGCCATGTAATTGATGAAGCTCATGCTGGCGCTGTTTTATTGATTGCAATAAATCATCCAGCGCCTCACCGTACTGTAAACTGCGTAAACCGGGGGTATTCGGTGAAGAGATATTAACGGCAATATATCCAGCATACGGATAGACTTTATCCATACAAATCAGATAATCATCCTTGCCTTTTTCTAACGGCGTATCTTTATTTTTACCGATATTAATACCAATAACACCATCGTATTTTGCTTTTTTTACATTCTCAACTAGATAATCAACTCCACGGTTATTAAAACCCATGCGGTTAATAATACCGTCAGCTTCTAACACCCTAAATAAACGTGGTTTATCATTCCCTAATTGTGGTTTAGGTGTCACTGTGCCTACTTCAATAAAACCAAACCCCATTGCACCGAGTGCATCTAAACAATCAGCATTTTTATCAAGTCCTGCAGCAAGTCCTACGGGGTTTTTAAAGCTTAACCCCATGCAACTGACCGATTTATTCGGAATATTTTGCCGAATCAGATATTCAAGAGAAGTACCGCTCAACAACTGAAGATTGTGAATGGTCAGATCATGAGCGCGTTCCGGCTCAAATTGAAAAATCGCTTGCCTTGCTAGGCGATAGAACATGATACCTCTCCTGATAATGACGCTGTCTACTCTGCATTCACAGTAACAACGTAGTGCAAAATACCCATCAAGAGTGATCATAAAAGAGGGTTATGATCGTGCAGTTTACTGGCATTTCGACACCGGAAACTGTGCAATCATCAATAGAAAACGCGCTGAATGCCCCGGTTAGAAACCGGATTGGCATTATGGCCAAACATACGGGCATTGTCATGAATTTTTAACGGATTTTCAGAGCCTCAGCACCTTTTCAGCACCGTTGTAGTGCAATAATCTGATTTTCTGCATTTAGCTCAATATAAAATCGGCCAACAATACCATTGTGCAGCAAAAAATTACGGAAACGTGCAGCAGGAAGACTCAGCCGTTTGCCCTGCTCTGACATCACTAAAATCTGCCGAGCCGAGCCACTGTAGTGATGCAAAAACGTGTGGTAATCCATATTAAGGGTGAAATGGAAGATCATAAAAAATGTTAACCGCTATTTTGTACAAAAAATGGCGGGTTGCCCCGCCAGATACACTCACTCTACATGCAATAACCCTAGCGTCAATTGACTCGTATTATCAGCTATGCCAATGACTTACTGATTTTTTCAAACAGATCGCTGGCCAGATTATTAAGCCCTTGCAACTTCACCAATTGTGTACGCATCAACGCCTGACGATCAGCATCATAACGCCCCAACCGGATCAGCGGCTCAATCAGACGCGACGCGACCTGTGGGTTACGGCTATTCAGTTCAGCCAGAATATTCCCTAAGAACTGATAACCCGCCCCATCTTTGGCATGAAAAGCAGCCGGATTTGCCGAAGCAAATGCACCAATCAATGAACGAGTACGGTTCGGGTTTGCCAGGCTAAAGGCCGGATGCTGCATAACTGTACGCACAGTGGTCAACACATTGGCTGCTGGGCTGGTTGCCTGCAACATAAACCACTTATCCATCACTAAACCATCGTGCTGCCATTTATCAGCAAAATGCGTCATTAACGCATCACGACACGGCAACTCTGCGCTAACCGCCGCCGACAATGCCGCCAACGCATCAGTCATGTTATTGGCTGCTTCATACTGCTTGCGAACACGCGCATCTGCTCCTTCAGCAAAAGCCAGATAGCTTAGACACGTGTTACGTAAAGAACGACGAGCAATATCGCCATGCTCAACCCGATATTCAGCCAACTGATGAGCTTGATACACCGCACGCAGCTCGTCAGCCAACTCCAGCACCAGTTCCTCACGAATAAATTCGCGCACCGTACGAATTGCATCCGGATTAATTGTATCAAACAGTTCGGCCAGTTCAGTCTCTTTAGGTAGCGTCAATATCAGTGCAGCCAGCGCAAGATCAAGTGAGTCATCGAGCAAAATTGCGCGGAAAGCATCAATCGCCGCCAGTGGGAAAATTAACTCCGCACCCTGAGCAACATTCGCCACATTCAGACGAACATATTTACCAATCAGCATTTGCGCCGCATCCCAGCGTGCAAAATCATTGCTGGCATAGCGCATCAGAAACGTTAACTGCGCATCGGTATACGGATAGTCCAATTTCACTGGCGCAGAAAACTCGCGCAAAAGTGAAATCACCGGTTGTTCTGCAACCTGCTCAAAACGGAACGTTTGCAGCTCTTCAGTCACATTTAGCACATTACCGACCGGTTTGCCCTCTAGCATCAGCGGGATCACCGCACCCTGCGGCGAATACAGCTCAATATTCAGCGGAATATGTAATGGCAGCTTCTCAGCCTGCTCTGGCGTTGGCGGTGTCATCTGACTCACATGCAACGTATACACCTGCGTTGCCGCATCATACTCATCATGCACCGTCAGTTGTGGCGTACCCGCCTGACTGTACCAACGGCGGAACTGCGTTAAATCCACTCCGGAAGCCTGCTGCATCGCATCAACAAAATCATCACAGGTTGCCGCACTGCCATCATGACGCTCAAAGTACAAACGCATACCCGCCTGAAACGCCGCCTCCCCCAGCAAAGTGTGCATCATCCGAATAACTTCTGAGCCCTTCTCATACACAGTCACTGTGTAGAAGTTATTCATCTCAATCACTTTATCAGGGCGGATAGGATGTGCCATCGGGCTGGCATCTTCAGCAAACTGCGCGCCACGTACCACACGCACGTTATTAATTCGGTTTACCGCACGCGAGCCAAGATCAGAACTAAACTCCTGATCACGGAAGACTGTCAGCCCCTCTTTCAAACTCAACTGGAACCAGTCACGGCACGTAACCCGATTCCCCGTCCAGTTGTGGAAATACTCATGCCCAATCACCCGCTCAATATCGAGGTAATCAGCATCGGTTGCTGTTTCCGCTTTCGCCAATACAAACTTAGAGTTAAAGACATTCAGCCCTTTATTCTCCATCGCCCCCATATTGAAGAAATCAACCGCTACGATCATATAAATATCTAGATCGTACTCTAGACCAAAACGCGCCTCATCCCACGCCATAGACTGCTTTAATGAAGCCATTGCCCAATCCGCGCGGTCTAAATTACCCCGATCAACATACAACTCCAGTGCCACATCACGGCCAGAACGCGTTACAAACGTATCACGCAGCACATCAAAATCGCCGGCTACCAGCGCAAATAAATAGGATGGTTTAGGGAACGGATCTTCCCACTGCATCCAGTGTTTTCCATCCGGTAAATCACCGTGCGCAATCCGGTTTCCGTTAGAGAGCAAGAACGGGTAACGCCCCTTATCTGCCGTAATTTTGGTGCGGTAACGCGCCAATACATCTGGTCGGTCAAGGAAATAGGTGATCCGCCGGAATCCCTCTGCCTCACACTGCGTACACAACGCCTCACCTGACTGATACAAACCAGACAGTGCCGTATTGTTTGCTGGGCTGAATGTTGTAACTACTGTTAATGTAAACTGTTCAGGTAACTGGTTCACTGTTAAAGCATGAGCTGATTGCTGATAATGCGGCCAAGGCTGGCCATCTACAGCCACAGAAACTAACGTCAAACCTTCACCCGCCAATACTAATGGGCGCGTATGTTGCCCTTGGCGTAATACATCACTTGTGGCTGTTACACACGTATTATCGGCGGCTAAATCAAACGCTAATTCCACTTGTGTAATCGTGTAATCAGGTACTTGATAATCATGGCGATATTTTGCCTGAGGTTGCGGATTCATTATTGTTTATTCCCTCGTCATTACACTTATATCATCAACACTATGTATAGTGATAACTACTGGCCACAGAGCCCAACACAATACTCACACTAAGCGTATAAACTCACCGTTTAACCATAACGCTTTTTATCAATCATCTTCAATCAACAAAGCATAAAACATAAATTAAAGCAGGGTGATACAAAGCGCCTTCACGGAACCGCATCATAACCACAGCAATTATTATCACTCTATTTTTGTGATGAAAAAAAGGCGGGTGCTCAGAATTACGCCACGATTTAACACAATAAAAACCTATAATATATTCAGTCTTAAGTTTATTTATCTGGCCTGAACGATAAATTTAACGGATGTTACCCTGTTCTGAGGTATAATTATCAAGAGTGGCCTATCGCCAGTGTTAATTAAGGATATTGTACGGTAATTATGACTCAATCCGTAACCACACCGATTTTGTCGTCACTGCTCGACACTGATGCTTATAAACTGCACATGCAACAGGCAGTCTATTTCCTCTATCCGCAAACACGTGTAGTGGCTGAGTTTCGCTGCCGTGGAGCACATGCATTAAGCCAATACGCATATGAAATTCGTGCACAAATTGCGCTAATGGCAGATTTAGTATTGAGTGATGACGAGTTTAATTACCTGTCAGGCTTACCTTTTTTCAAAACTGACTATCTCAATTGGTTAAAAACATACCGTTACAAACCAGAACAAGTACAAGTCAGTATTGAACAAGGGCAACTTGCTTTGCATATTGAAGGGCCATGGCATGAAGTTATTTTATGGGAAGTGCCATTACTGGCTTTGATCAGCGAAATTAGTCAGCGCCACCGCTATCCACATGTTACTACCGCGCACGCCATCAGCCACTTACGGCAAAAACTAGTCCAATTCTCTGCCCAAGCTACCGATCTGAATATGGATCAATTCCGGTT
Organism: Plesiomonas sp.; assembly: GCF_051652165.1. Classification (GTDB taxonomy): domain Bacteria; phylum Pseudomonadota; class Gammaproteobacteria; order Enterobacterales; family CAMTGL01; genus Plesiomonas. Next base: position 195,477 of record NZ_JBOFTR010000007.1, on the reverse strand, counting down.
AGTTGATTTTGGCACGCGTCGCCGTTTTTCTGCGGATGTACAACATGCGGTAGTAAAAACCTTAAAAACGGAATTTGCTGGATTTTGTGGCACAAGTAACTACCATCTTGCACGAACACTTGATCTCACTCCCGTTGGAACTCAAGCGCACGAATGGTTTCAAGCACATCAGCAACTAACCCCTACTCTTGCTCAAAGTCAACAAGCTGCTCTACAAGCATGGCTAGATATTTACCCAGATGCTCTTGGTATAGCACTGACCGACTGCATTACCATGGATGCTTTTTTACGTGATTTTAACCACCACTTTGCTACCCGTTACCAAGGGTTGCGCCACGACTCCGGCGATGCCGTAGAGTGGGGTGAGAAAGCAATCGCACACTATCAGGCTCTGGGGTTAGATCCACAGACTAAAACACTGGTGTTTTCAGATAATCTTGATCTGAACAAAGCACTCGCGCTCTATCGCCATTTCCATCATCGGATCAATACTACTTTTGGAATTGGCACGCGCCTCACTTGTGATATTCCAGGTGTAGAGCCACTAAACATTGTTATTAAGCTAACAGAATGTAACGGAAGGCCCGTTGCAAAACTCTCTGATAGCCCAGGGAAAACAATCTGCCAAGACCCGCAGTTTGTAGAAGCGTTATGTAAAGCCTTCTCTTTACCCTTGGCTTGTAATAGCTAAACTAACACCCTTTTTTACTGCTAATGACAATACCACGGAGCATTACTTTGCGCTTTGACGAGCTTTCTCTCGACTCACGGTTAATTAACACTATCAATAACCTTGGGTATGCTGCAGCCACCGAGATCCAGCAGATGTGTATTCCTGCTGCGATTACCGGGCGCGATATTATTGCCTCATCCAAAACTGGATCAGGCAAAACCATGGCATTTTTGCTGCCGATGATGCAGCGTCTGCTGCGCGAGCGAGCACGTCAAAAACGCGATCCACGTGCTGTTATTCTTGCACCAACGCGTGAACTCGCCCGTCAAGTTTACGCACAATTGCGTTTCTTGCTGGCTGGAAAACAGATGGAAGCAGCACTGTTACTCGGTGGTGAGAACTTTAATGATCAAATTCACGCACTGCGTAAACATCCACAAATCATTATTGCTACACCGGGCCGTTTAGCCAATCACCTAAAAGAGCGCAGCATCTACCTGAACGGTGTTGAAATGCTGATCATGGATGAAGCCGATCGCATGCTTGATTTGGGTTTTGCCGCAGAGCTCAAAACCATCAATGAATCTGCTGATCACCGCCTACGTCAAACCATGATGTTCTCAGCCACCATTACACCTGAAGTTGAAGTGTTGGCTTTTGCCGCATTGAAAAATCCGCGCCGTATTGCCGTAGGCGATGCGATGGCTCAACACGCCGATATCAGCCAGCACTTTTATCTGGTCGATCATCTGGATCACAAGCAAGCCCTGCTTGATCATATTTTACAGCACGAAGCCTATCAGCAAGTGATCGTCTTTACCGCAACACGCGCCGACACCGAACGGCTGGCAGAGCGTCTTAACCTTCAAGGCAGTAAAGCCGTGGGCTTAAGCGGTGAGCATAGTCAAAGCGCACGTAACAAGATCATGGATGATTTCAGTCGCGGCTGTTACAAAATGCTGATCACCACCGATGTTGCCTCACGCGGGTTAGACCTGCTGAACGTTTCACTGGTCATCAACTTTGATATGCCAAAACAACCCGAAGAGTACATCCACCGTATCGGACGTACTGGACGAGCTGGCAGCAAGGGCACCGCCATTTCATTAGTCGGCCCGAAAGACTGGGAAAGTTACGAGCGCGTAAAAGCTGCCGTAAACCAGCCATTAAGCTTCTCCAGTATTGAAGGGTTGGAAGGTAAATTCCGCGGATTACGCAAAGCCAAAAAAGTGACTGACCAAAACAGTACAAATAAAGGCAAAGCGGCAAAATCTGGCAGTAAAACCAGTGCTAAAGCCAAACCACGTATGGGTAAAAAATTCACCGCAGGCACTGATGCCGGTATGGTGATGATGAAGCGTAAACCCAAACAGTTGGTGGTTGAACGCCCAGATCCTGAACTACCAGAGTCAGACACCGAATAAAGCCCCACCAGACACGGTAAATACCGTTATCTGGCCGCAGCAGACCGGTATCATTCTGCTGCATGGCAGACATAAAAAAAGATCACCTATTGGTGATCTTTTTTATTGGTCTTGTCCGAATAACCGTCTTGCTAGTGCTAGACTACTGTCTATACCGCTCTCGGAACCGTGACTCGAACTACCACTACATCAGACATCGGCCACAATGCAGTGATATTACGTCTAATTACAACGCCCGCAAGATAGCATCAACACTGTCTTTGGCATCACCAAACAACATTTGCGTGTTCTCTTTAAAGAACAGCGGGTTTTGTACACCGGCATAACCGGTATTCATAGAACGTTTAAATGCCACAACATTCTGTGCTTTCCACACTTCCAGTACTGGCATACCCGCAATTGGGCTCTTTGGATCTTCAAGCGCAGCAGGGTTCACCGTATCATTCGCACCAATCACCAGCACAACATCAGTATCGGCAAAATCATCATTGATCTCATCCATCTCCAATACAATGTCATACGGCACTTTAGCTTCTGCAAGCAACACGTTCATGTGGCCCGGTAAGCGCCCCGCAACAGGGTGAATACCAAAACGGACCTTCACGCCCTTCTCACGCAATTTTTGAGTAATTGCAGCAACAGGATACTGTGCTTGCGCCACGGCCATACCATAGCCCGGAGTAATAATAACTGACGTTGCATTTTTCAGCATGTCAGCTACCTCTTCTGCCGACGTTTCACGGTATTCGCCCATCTCCTGATCATCATCAGAAGGCGCACTATCTGTACCAAAACCACCGGCAATCACACTGACAAATGAGCGGTTCATTGCCTTACACATAATGTAGGAAAGAATCGCACCTGATGACCCCACTAATGCGCCAGTCACAATCAGCAGATCGTTTGCCAGCATAAAACCTGCCGCTGCCGCTGCCCATCCTGAATACGAGTTCAGCATAGAGACAACCACTGGCATATCAGCACCACCAATTGATGCCACCAAATGCCAACCAAATGCCAACGCAATCAGTGTCATCACCACCAGTGCAAACGTGCTTCCGCCCGCTTTCAAGAACACCACCAGCAGCAGGAACGAAACAACCAACGCCGCTAGATTCAGCTTGTGGCGGTGTGGCAACATCATCGGCTTCGAGCTAATTTTGCCGCACAACTTACCAAATGCCACAATCGAACCAGTGAACGTCACCGCACCGATAAAGATACCGATAAACACTTCGGTTAAGTGGATATTAAGCAGCACGCCCTCGGCAACACCGTGGTCTAGATAGCTGTTAATCCCGACCAGTACCGCAGCCAGACCCACAAAGCTATGTAATACCGCCACCAGCTCTGGCATCTCTGTCATTTCGACACGTTTTGCCAAGCGGATACCGATTGCACCACCAATAACCATTGCCAATAAAATCCAACCCACACTGGCTGAATGCGGCCCTAAAATCGTTGCCACCAGCGCGATACCCATACCGGCAATACCGTACCAGTTACCCGCCTTGGCTGTTTCATGCTTAGACAATCCGGCCAAGCTCATGATAAACAGCACAGCAGCCACAATGTATGCAGCTTGTACCAATCCTTCAGACATGTTCTACCCCTCAGTCCCTTCTAAACATTTTCAACATGCGCTGAGTGACAGTAAAGCCACCAAATATATTAATGCTGGCGATCAGCACCGCAATAAACGCTAAGAATGATACAAACCCACTGCCTTGACCTATCTGCAACAATGCACCGACCACGATAATGCCGGAAATCGCATTGGTTACCGACATCAGAGGTGTATGCAGAGCATGGCTCACATTCCACACCACGTAGTAACCAACCACGCAGGCCAAAATGAATACCGTGAAATGGGATAAAAATGCGGCAGGCGCAGCATTCGCAATCCATCCAAACAGCACGATACCGGCAGCCATCAGACCATATTTTTTGGCCGGAGAAGTTGGTTTTTCAGCCTCTTTCGGTGCTACTGGCGCAGTAGCCGCTTTTTGTGGCTGCGCTGAAACCTGAATGGCCGGAGGCGGCCATGTCACATCGCCTTCACGGATCACAGTCACACTGCGCAAAACCACATCGTCGAAGTCGATATTAATCGTGCCATCTTTTTCTTTGCACAATAGCTTGAGCAAGTTAACAAGGTTTGTACCGTACAACTGAGATGATTGTGTCGGCAAACGGCTTGGCAAATCGGTATACCCAATAATCTTAACCTGATTATCCGTAACGACCACAGTATCAGCCTGTGCCAGCTCACAGTTACCGCCCGTTGCCGCAGCCAGATCAACAATAACGCTGCCCGGCTTCATGCTAGCAACCATCTCTTTGGTAATCAGCTTTGGTGCCGGTTTACCTGGGATCAGTGCCGTGGTGATAATAATATCCACCTCTTTGGCCTGTGCCGCAAACAGCGCCATCTCTGCCTTGATAAAGGCAGGTGACATCACTTTTGCATAGCCATCACCACTACCGGCTTCCTCTTCAAAGTCAAGCTCAAGGAACTCAGCCCCCATACTTTGAACTTGCTCTTTCACCTCAGGGCGAGTATCAAATGCACGAACAATCGCACCTAAGCTCCCTGCTGCGCCAATGGCAGCAAGCCCTGCAACACCTGCGCCAATAATCATCACTTTTGCAGGGGGTACTTTACCTGCAGCCGTAATTTGGCCAGTAAAGAAAGAGCCGAACTCATGTGCCGCTTCAACAACCGCACGATAACCGGCAATATTAGCCATTGAGCTCAATGCATCTAAAGACTGCGCACGTGAAATACGCGGTACGGCATCCATTGCCATCACGTTAATTTTACGCTCGGCCAGTTTTGCCATCAGATCTGCATTTTGTGCAGGCCAGATAAAACTGATCAGCGATGTGCCCTCTTTAAGCAGCGGGATCTCTGCTTCTGTTGGCGCATTCACTTTTAAAATGATATCGGAATTCCAAATATCATCGGATGATACGACCTGAGCACCGGCAGCAACGTATGCTGCATCCTCAAAGCTGGCACGAAAGCCCGCGTTTTGCTCTATCGCCACGCTGAAACCTAACTTCAGCAATTGCTCCACCGTTTTCGGTGTAGCAGCTACTCGCGATTCATTCGCAAGCTGTTCCTTTGGTACACCAATCAGCATAGTTATTCCTTGAATTGGCATCGGTTAGCAAAAATAATACTCTACCCCTAATCAGTGAAAAAAGTGACTCACTGATGTGTCAAATCATGACATAACCACCAGGCTATGTACGATTTAACGTGCATTAAACGCAATAATCCCTCTGATATAGCATGATACGTCCTCCATAACATTTTATGTACTTTAGGTTAAACGAAAATAAGAATGATGAAATATTATTACGTGGTATAGATGACCAAGACACAACGTCATTCGAATTTTAGAAAATAAATTACTGAAATTAACCGTGAGAAGCTACTAATAACAGGTCGAATGAGAAGTTAGTGAGTAAATTCACAACAACATGAGGGATAAATAGCAAAATCATGGTTAAATACTCGGCAAAAATGCTTTTGCGGCAAGTATTTAACCACAGATAAAAACCATATAAGTATGTTATTGCATATTAGCGTTTAACCAGTGCAATCCGGCTATCGAATAAGTTATCGTTTAAAATCAGCTCATTATTCTCTTGTGAGATATTGAGTGATTGCCGACCGTCTTCATAAAACAGTACCACTTCATGCCCTTCATAAATATAGAGACCACGATTAGTCTGTAATTTTCCATCTTTTCCTGTACTTTGTGATTCAAACTGGAAATCAGGGTGAAAATTAACCGCAAAATGATTAACTTGTGGCATCACATCAGTGCCACTGATTTGTGCACTTTGCCACGATCCAAGCAGTTCCATTGGCGGTAACTTCATAAACATAATATCGCCCATGACAAACTGATTCTGACTTAAATGAAAAGACAAATGTTGTGTAGCATCCCCTTCAGGAAACAATGTTAATGCACGCTGGTTAATATCATACCCACCTTGCCATACATCATGTTGCCCATCACTGCGTTGTAGCACAAAAAAGAATCGATTATGTGAATCAAAACGGATAGACATATTGCGGTAACTGATCTCACCGAGTTTAATTTCATCTCCTGCATCTGCTCGCCAAAACCAATCACCTACAATATAGGGCTCATCAAACGCGTTAAGTGATTGATCAAGTTCAGCATAGCTCGATGTTGAAAAACTCATGATCACTGACAGTGTCAGTGCAGATAAGGGTCGGAGCATAACACCTCCATTCATTGCGCATTGGCGCAAGAATACGGAACAACCATCATTAGGGAGTCACCGTCACATCCAAGACCCGCTTGCACCTATACGTCCGCTGATAGCTTTGCTGTTGCAAAACTGGTGACATAGCAATACATCAGTGACCAGAAAAAAATAGATTGAGACACTAATATATTCACGTTAGTCATTCCTGACTTTTTTCACCGCACATATTAAAGAAAGTAAGATATTTTTTTGATGTAGTTTTGAAAAGTTATGAAGTGGTAATGACATAAAAAAGCCCCGATATATCGGGGCTAATGGTCAACAGTTTACAGTAAACGATTTCACACTGTTGCAGCGTTACTGCTACACATAGCAAGATGAAATCTGCCTTCAGTTATGAGGCTTTTTTTACGGTTGCAGACTGATCTTTTGCCAAATCCAGAGTGATCTTTACCGTTTCATCCATATATGGATCAGGATCTTGGTAGTCTTTTGGAATAGCTTCAAGGGATTTCACTGGTTTTTTCCCTGCTCGAACCAAACGCTCATTCACACGTTTCAAACGCAAAGCATCCTCTTCGTGATTCTCTTTTTGCCGTTCGGCCAGATTCAAGGAGATCTTGTTCTCTTTGGCTTTAAGGATCTTATATTGTGCAATATCGTCACGGATATAGGCAAACTCTGGATCTTTTGCAATACGCGCCTGATGCTGTTGCGTTAACACTGTTACAAATGAAGTCGGTGAACCTGCTTTATCAAAGGTCACAGCATCAATGCTGTCCCACGGCAGTGCATTATCTTCAAAAGATTCCCCCGTGTCAGCAGGATCAACACCGGTTGGCATCACAATATCAGGTGCAACCCCTTTGTGTTGTGTACTACCGCCATTGATACGGTAAAACTTCTGAATTGTATATTGTACGTGTCCAAGAGGTTTATCAAACAAATCATAGATATGATTCAGTGAGCGATGCTGCTGCACTGTGCCTTTACCAAAGGTGTTTTCACCCACAATTAAAGCACGGCCATAATCTTGCATCGCGGCAGCAAATATCTCTGAAGCCGAGGCACTGAATCTATCTACCAACACGGTCAACGGGCCGTCATAATATGAGATGCCATCAGTATCTGAATTGACTTTGATACGGCCATAGCTATCACGTACTTGTACTACCGGCCCTTGTGGAATAAACAATCCACTTAATGCAGTGGCCTCTGTCAATGCACCACCACCGTTACCGCGTAAATCAATCACAATACTGGCAACGTGCTTATCACGCAGCTCTTGTAAACGCGCCTTTACATCTTCACTTAGACCGACATAGAAACTTGGAATGTCGATAACTCCGACTTTCTGGCCATTTACCTCTTTTATCGTTGCTTTTGCTGCACGATCTTCAAGGCGAATTTTATCTCTAACCAAAACGACTTCTTTTGCTTTACTGTCTTTTCCTGCAGGCAATATTTGCAAACGCACTTTACTGCCTTTTGGCCCTTTGATCAGATCAACAACATCATCAAGCCGCCAACCGATAACATCAACCATCTCTTTTCCTGCTTGGCCGACACCAATAATTTTATCGCCTACGGCAATACTTTTATTGGTAGATGCAGGGCCACCGGCAACAAGTGAGCGGATCACGGTATAATCATCATCAGCTTGTAACACAGCCCCTATCCCTTCAAGGGAGAGGTTCATTTCATTATTAAACTGCTCTGCATTACGAGGAGAAAGATAGCTAGTATGAGGGTCAATTTCACGTGAAAACGCATTCATGAAGGCGGAAAAGACATCTTCACTGTTAGTTTGCGCTAAACGCCGAATAGCAAAATTATAACGTTTAGTCAGTGTCTCTTGAATTGCTGGCCACTCTTTGCCAGCAAGTTTTAAGCTTAAGGCATCAAATTTAACTTTTTCATACCACAGCTTATCTAGCTCTGCAGTCGTTTTTGGCCATGGTGCTTTAGTTCGATCAACATCATAAACATCTGCACTGTCAAAACTCATTGGCTTATTTAGCAGTGTTAATGCATATTGGTAACGTTCATAACGGCGTTTTTGTGAAAGATTAAATAACGCATAAGCGGTATCGAGTTTTCCCTCTTTTAGCTCGTTATTGAGGTTATCACGCTGTGCTGAGAATTGTGCGATGTCTGATTGCAAAAAAACATTATGATTGTAATCCAGCATGTTCAGATAGCGATCAAATATCTTATCTGAAAACTCACTGTTTAAATCAAATTGACGATAGTGTGAACGGGTAAAGCGAGCAGTAATCCGCTTTTCCGCTGTAGCGTGTTGCATCTCAGGGGTCAATACAGGAATGCTGCTCAAAGCATATTTCGGCTCAGCAGCCTGCGTCCAGCAGGCCAGCAAAATGCTGGCCGCTGCAGTTACTCGAAACAAATTTTTCATGCCTTGCTTCTGTCTCCGCCTCAGGCGAGCAAATGCTCCGCCCGAACAATCATTGCCAAACCGGAGGTTAGCTGTACACGTACACCGTCTTTGGCAATTTCCAATACGGTCGCATCCATTAAGCCTTTACCGGCACGCACTTTAATGGCCTGTCCAACGTTAAGTTGAGCAATTTCAACGTTTTGTACTTTTACTTCTATAACCTCAGGTTTAGAGGTTGTTACTACTCGAGACGGTTTTGCCTTACGAGTCTCAGGTTTACGGGTATCGACAGCACGCTTGTTCTCTGAACGAGGGCGACGAGCGGCTGGTTTATCGCCGTCTTCTTTTTTTGCTGCTGCACGTTTTGCTTTCACTCGTGCTTTTGCTTCTTCTAATTGCGTGCGTGCATGATCAACATGTTGTTGTTCAAGTTCACCGCAATCAGCGCCATCAAGATCGACACGTTGCGCCCCAGCTTTTGCACCGTGCAGGTAACGCCAGCTAGAGGTGTATTGACGCAAAGCTGATCGCAGCTGAGTTTTACTTACTTGCGGGGTATCCCCTAAGTGTGAAACTACGTCTTGAAAAATACCAATTTTCAGAGGGCGAGCTTCGCCTTCAAGGGTGAAGCATTTAGGGAAACGCTCTGCCAGATAGGCGATAACTTCTTTGCTACTGGTCAGCTTCTGTTGATTTTCCATGAAAAGTCCTGAATTACTACTTTAACGCCGACAGGCGCAGGCATGAACAGGCAGTATTATAGTGTCCTGTTCCATAAAAGCTACGCATCAACGCTTAAGAGTGCACTTAAATCAATGACTATTTTTTCTAAAGCCTGTTGATCTTCCATACTAAAACGTCCGAGAGTCGGGCTATCAATGTCTAAAACCGCAGAATAGTACCCCTTTATCTGCAACGGGATGACTATCTCTGCGCGACTTCGCACATCACAAGCAATATGGCCAGCGAACTGATGTACATCCTCTACCCGTAAGGTCTGTTGTTGTTGCAGTGCTTGACCACAAACTCCTTTTCCATATGGGATGCGGCTACATGCTACACGACCTTGAAACGGACCAAGAACTAATTGCTCTGCTTTTAAAAGATAGAAGCCAACCCAGTTAATATCAGGTAATCGCTCATTTAATAATGCACAAGTATTCGCTAAAATTGCGATTAGGTCAGTTTCCCCTTCAAGTAAAGCAAATAGCTCTTGATGTAAAGCTGCATAAAAGGTGTAGCATTCTGGGGTACTGAGTTCACTACATTCTGACATTATAGCCCTTTGTTAATAAATCGTAATACAGAAAGTAGGTTATACGGTAATCAAGGGTAGGATCAATCCTAAGCAAGCTGATTTATGCGCTATATTTACATATTCACTAGGTCGTATGTTGAGGATTAATTCCGCTGTTCAAAATAATGTGTAAACATTGCTCATTGCTATACGCTTATCTGGTCGAATATAGCCTACTCTGTTTGTGCTTATTAGTTTGTGCTTATTAATAACCGCAATATCATCATACTGCTTAGAGTATGAATAATACCGCAATTTCAAGTTGATACCTCATAATAAGGCGCACTAAAGTACAATATTAGGTAGAATAGTGGCCTATGCCTGTATTGAAAACGATGAACCATAAAACCACAACGTGCATTTACTGTGGTTATCAAACCCAACTTCCGTCTCTAAAACGGAACCAAAATGCGCAATGCCCACGCTGTATGTCAACGATTGCATACGGGCGTGATTGGTCTTTAAATCGTTTAGCGGCAGTGGCTCTGGCCGTTTTAATTCTGATGCCCTTAGCATTTTCCCAGCCACTTCTAAAAATTAATCTTTTTGGTATAGATATTAATGCATCTGTCTGGGAAGGGATCTGGCAGATGGCTTGGCAGGGTTTTCCGATCACTGCAGCACTGGTTTTATTCTGTGCGATTGCTGCACCGCTACTGTTTGCCGGTGGTCTCTTTTATTTGTGGTTAGCTCGCCGATTTAATCGCTCATTACGCCCTTGTTTGCTCGTGCTTGGAAAGCTGCACGAGTGGGCGATGCTAGATGTTTATCTTTTAGCTCTTGGTGTAACTGCGTTTAAAATTCGAGATTATGCCTATTTAAGTGCTGGGCCTGGTTTATTGGCTTTCTTTTTGCTTGTTGTGTTATTTACACTGTTGTTGATTCATTTTAATGCTGCTCAGTTATGGCAACGCTATTACCCACAACATGCTATTTACTTGGTACCGCAATCACAAAAGAATACTATCAATTTTTGCACGCATTGCCACTATCACGGTGTATCTAATTCAGCCGGCCGTTGCCCACGTTGTTTGATGAAAATGCGCTATCGCTATAAGCAAAGTTTACAAAAAACATGGGCCGCTGTTTTAGCCGCTATCATCATGCTACTTCCTGCTAATTTTTTGCCGATTTCAATTTTATATGTACGAGGTACGCGGGTTGAGGACACAATTATGTCTGGCATTATCACGCTAGTTCAGTCTGGCAATATTCCTATTGCCAGCATTGTATTTATAGCCAGTATTTTAGTGCCTTTAATCAAAGTGATTGTCATGTTAACACTGTTGATATCCGTACAGTTAAATGTACGTGGATATAAGAAACAACGATTAGCACTGTTTAAATTTGTTGCGCTTGTTGGCCGCTGGTCAATGCTTGATCTGTTTGTTCTTGCTTTGATGATGTCTTTGGTGGATCGCGATCAAATCCTTTCATTTACCTTAGGCCCAGCAGCACTCTTTTTTGGTGCCGCAGTGTATCTCACTATGATAGCTGCGGAGTGGTTTGATACCCGTTTAATCTGGGATGTTCATGCAAAAGACTAATACCCCACCAGTTGAGCCTGAAATGGCAAAAGTTAAAACAAAACGCCGTGTTTCGCCATTTTGGATTCTACCTTTTATTGCCATCACCATTGCGTTGAGTTTGGTTTACTACACGCTACGCGAACAAGGTGAACAGATTACCATTCACTTTAGTTCTGCATCAGGTATTGTGCCAAATCGTACGCCAATTCGCTTTCAGGGGTTAGAAGTTGGTATGGTGCGTAAAGTAACACTGGCGACTGATCTCAAAGGTGTTAATGTTACGGCTGATATTTATAGCCAGGCCTCTGATACTTTGCATCAAGATACTCAGTTTTGGTTAGTCACGCCTAAAGCATCACTTGCTGGAATATCAGGATTAGACGCTTTAGTTTCAGGTAACTATATTAATATGCTTCCTGGCAGTGGTGCATATGCTCACTCTTTTACTGCGCTGACTACCCCACCACGTTACCGTGAATATAATGGCGATTTACAAATTCACTTAAAAACAGAGGATTTAGGCTCATTATCTACCGGTTCACAGGTGTATTACCGTAAAATTCCTGTTGGCCATGTCAATGATTACCGTATTGCAACTGACAATGAAGGGGTCATTATTGATATTTTGATCGAAAAGCAGTTTGCACATCTAGTAAAAACCAATACCCGTTTTTGGAATACCAGTGGTGTACAAGCCGATATTAGCCTTGCGGGTGCATCCATTAAACTAGAAAGTCTCAATGCATTAATCAATGGGGCTATTGCGTTTGACTCTCCTTCTAACAGTACAAATGCGAGCGATGATTCAACCTACTCACTGTATCCTGATTTAGCAGCCAGCCAACGTGGGCTAAAAATTGCTTTAGCGTTTCCTCATGCAAATGGGCTGAAAGCAGGCAGTACTCCTTTGATGTATCAGGGGCTAAAAGTCGGGGTGTTAACGGATCTTACATTAGATAAAAAAGGTTCAGTTACAGGTGTTATGGTTGTTGACCCTTCAATTAAAGAACTGTTACGCACAAACACACATATTAAGCTTGAGAACGCATCATTCTCTTTGGCAAACCCTGCTGGAATTAGCAGTTTACTCACAGGCCCAACTTTACAACTTATTCCTGGGGAAGGCTTGCCGATTAGCCAATTTACCGTATTAGATGAAAACCAAATACTACAACAAACAGAAGGTGCACTCACATTATCACTCGAAGCGCCGCAATCATTTGGGGTAGATGTCAATCAACCCTTATGGCTAAACGGTATTATTATCGGGCAAGTATTAACCCGTGAGTTATTACCTCAAGGTGTACGCTTCTCAGTGGTAGTTGAACCGCGTTATCGTCATTTAGTACAAGGTAATAGCCGTTTTGCTGCGGTTAGCCGTATTAATGTACAAATGGGGCTCAATGGGGTGGAAGTCAAAGGTGCATCAGCACAAGAGTGGGTGCAAGGTGGGATAGCACTCATTAATAGCTCCCATACAACAACATCTCACTCTGTTAAAAAAACGTATACCCTATTTAGTGATAGCAAAAGCGCACTTTCTGGTATTAATTACGATGATTTAAAAAGCACATTAACGCTACGCGCAAAAGAATTACCGGATATTCAAGAAGGCTCTGTTGTCTTATACCGTAAATTTCCAATCGGCCAACTATTGGCTATCAAACCAACTGTTCAAGGTGAGTTTGATGTCGCTGTCTTTATTGATCCTGCATATCGGTATTTACTCACGCCTGAGAGTGTTTTTTGGGCTGAAGGTGGCGCAAAAGTTGACATAGGCACGAATGGTATTTCTGTACAAGCAACCCCTTTAACACGTGCGTTAAAAGGGGCAATCAGTATGGATAACCTCAGTAAAACGCCGTTCATTAAAGGGCAATTACGGCCTCTTTATGCTTCAGAAAATGCAGCAAAAGCCATTGGCCGACAAATCATCTTAACCAGTGATGATGCTGCTAAAATCAGTACTAATATGCCAATTCGTTATTTAGGCATCACTGTTGGGCAAGTGCTAGGCACCAAACTCGCTAACGATCATAGCCACGTTGAAATTAGTGCTATTTTATATCCACAATACGATACGCAATTTGCACGTGAAGGCACGCGTTTTACACTAGTAACGCCTGAAATCACCACATCAGGCGTTTACAATATAGATAGCATTCTTAGCCCTTATATTAGTACCGAACCTGGAAATGGCGTACATAGCCGACAGTTTGAACTGTATCCACCCAGTATTGTTGCATCACGCTATCTTGATGGCTTACAAATTGTGTTAGACGCTTCTGATGTTGGTTCATTAAGTGTCGGCACACCACTATTATATCGTGGTGTAGAAGTGGGTATTGTGACAGATTTTAATCTCAGCCAATTAGCTGATCGTGTACATATTCAAGCCAGAGTTAATCGTGATTACCAAAATTTAGTGCGTAAAAACACTGTGTTTTGGTTGAACTCAGGCTATAACATTGATTTTAGTCTGTTCTCAGGCGTAGCAACATCTGGCACATTAAATCAGTTATTACGCGGCGGGATCTCATTTGCAACCCCCCCTACTACACCGCTTGCACCTGTTGCTAAACGAAAAAATCACTATGTTTTAAACGATAAAATGCCTGAAGGGGCTAACAATTGGACAACTGCAATACCGTTAAAGTAGATGCAAATAAAAAGCGATATTTAATCGGTAATTGAAATGATAGATAGCAAGAAATCGGTCAGTGTGACAATTTTGTAAAAATTGCATTTATGAGCTGGATTTCTTGTATATCTTCGCTACGCTTAAACCTATGAGCGAATTGTCACTCATTGATTTACTCCACCAGTTAGCGCACGGCTCTACAAAGAGCCATTCCCCTGGGCCAGATACAGGAATCGTTTCTGGCCTCTTTTTATCTCTCTTACTACAAAATAAATGCTAACAAACGATATAAGTCTTAACGCTGGCTAACATTACTTGTTATTGGTGCATATCATGCTCACCGTCACTTTATATGTAATATCTCTACTATCAGATTGCCTACTCACTACTCTATCCTTTAAGAGGATTCAAATATAAAACACTACCGATAAAAAATAATACTCATCATGACCCTATATACGTCCTTATACTATACATACTGTAGTATATTGTCTTTTTAGATACATACTGAATTACTCATTCGATTGCAGAGAGCCTATAATTATGTAATGCTATAAAGATAGATAACCTCTCATATACACACCTCGCGTTTCTAATATGAATCACATACTTAATAATATTGTAGGCAAAAGTAAACAACTTATTCTTGAAAGTGATTTTAAGAAAGTTTCAATAATTGATGTTTTTGCGTCTGTATTAGCGGTGGCAATATCCATATATTTAGCTCATTTATTAAAATTTGAATATACCACGTGGGCAGCATTTAGTGCATACGTTGTTATGCGGCCACTATTTATTCAAACATTTAAGCGTGGAGTATTGCGTATTATAGGTACACTAATTGGAGGGGTGTGCGGTACACTATTTGTTCTTCTTTTTAAAGATCAATTATCATTACTCCTTGTTTGTAGCCTATTTTTTATCGTGAACTGTATCACTGCTTACTATACGAACACAGCATCAGATGAGTATAATTATGCTATTTTATTTTTTGGATTAACCTTTACGCTGATTGTTGGTTATGCTTTTTCTTATCCTGAACAAAATATTATTCAAATTGGTGTCATGCGTGCTGGTGATGTTATTTTAGGTTCGATATCAACAATTATTATTAGTGGTATTATATGCTGGTTTTTCAAACGAAATAAAATATCAACTAAAAATGCCACCATAGCAAAACCTACAATTAGCCTTCAAAAATCAAATTACATTCCATTTTCATTACTTGCAGGATTATCGATTAGTTTAACACCAATGATAACCCTGTTCTCCCACACTTCTATGTTCATTCAAGCTGCAGTTACTATTTTAGCTGTATCAAACCAACCTCGTACTGTCACATTAACAAAATTACCCACTGCAATTATGACTAAGCTGCACTATCGTGCTATTGGTTGTTTACTCGGTGCGATTGTCGGCATGATATTTAATATTATTAGTGTTTATTTTTCTTCCTATGTTTTATTAATGACATTAACGTTAATGGGTACTGCCATTGGTAAAACACTGCAAGATAGCCGTACTGAATCATCATATATTGGCACTCAGTTTGCGATTGGATTATTAATGGTATGTGTACATAACTCAGCATCATTTATGAATGACCATTACGGCATTTATCGCTTTTTAGGTGTATTAGTGGGTTTCGGTGTTTATCTGCCTATGCTAATGTTATTTGATCTCTATCTTAAAAAAAGATCCTTTCACTCTTGATGATATAAATATCGTTTTATTTACTCTCTTGGTAACGGCAATTTATTTTTTGAGATAATGAGTTAAGTTCATCTAACATGCGGTTAATCAAACCTAATTGTTGTAATACAAAACGAGTGTCACTGTCTTGTAAATCTTGCTCTAATAGTGATTGAGAAAAGGCATGTGTATTATTGTGTTTAGTAGATACAGGTGACTCTTGTAATTGGGCTGACATTATCTGTAATTGCGATAAAATATGCTGTGTGACATGTTTGAGTAATCTACGAGCATCTGTATTTTCTGGCAATTTACTTCGATGTGCGCCGAGCGCAGAAATATACCCTAACATAGCATGATTTAAACACAAAACCCGAAAGCTCTCATCTAAAATGATGCGTGACTTTAGAGGCTCAGTCGTCATATTCGAGATTACTGATGCTAATTCTGCATCAGCATTATGTGCTGCACGGCGTGCAATACGATAGCGTAAACTATCCTCTTTTCCCTGTTGATATTGAGCAATAACTTCAGTTAAATAGAGGGCATTGCTTTCAATAGCATGCTGCATTACACGAGGTAAACGGCGATAGCGCCAATCTGGCCAGATATAGGTCACAGCAAGCCATGCAATCGCACAGCCAATTAATGTATCGGTGATTCGAGGAATAGCAACATCAAATCCAGCCCCCATAAGGTTAAAACAGAACAACACCAACATCGTAATAAATGCTGTAGCATAACCATACTGTACTGTACGAAAAGCAAAAAATAGCACGCCAAGTAATACAATTAACAATAACTGCCCTTCTACTGAGGGAATAATATAGAGCAGTGGCAAACCAGCAAGAATACCTGCTAATGTACCGAGTACTCGCTGACGTAATCGTAATTGTGTAGCACTATAATTTGGCTGGCAAACAAATAAGCTTGTAAGTAAAATCCAATAACCACGCTCCATATTGAATGCCATAATCAGTGCATATCCTGCACATAATACTAGTGACATTCTTACTGCATGCCGAAACAGTGCAGAGCCTGGCGTTAATTGATCACTAATACGCCGCCAGATATCAGAAAAGCTGTGTAGACCATCATCAGCCAGCGTATTATCTTGCGGCATATTGATCATTTTATCGGAGTTTATATGAGCGAGTTGCCAGTCAATAGCCTGCAAATTTCGCAATACAAAACCTAGGGATGCCAATAATCGCTTATCTTCTTTTTGTTCAGACTTGTGTTGTTCTAGCGCACTTTTTAGCAATAAAAATGCCCGCTCAAAACGAAAATCATGATGATACTCATTTCCGTTAAGAATGGCTTGTGCTAACTGCCGACAGGCTTTTGCCTGTAACATTAATAGGCGCTGAAAACGAAACAAAACATCAGAATGGCAAAAACGCTGTGCTAATGCACGATATTGATGATGTGTAGAACTTGCGCGCTCATGGATATCTTGTGCCACAAAATAATAACGTAATAATCGGCGTGTACTGCGCTGACCACGATCGCCTTTCAAACGAGCAAACAGTGACAATTTTGTTTTATTAAGTGTACTGACAAGTGTTCCATTGCTCAATGCAACACTGATTTGTACATCATCGTAACGATTTGCATCATCAGGATCAAAAAACTCACTTTTTGCATCTAAATAGCATGCTAATTGTTCGTAACACGCAGCCAAATTCTCTTGTACTGGACGTACAGGGCGTAATATATAACCCAGTAGTGACACTACGCTATACCAGAGCGCCCCTGCCAATAACATTGTGGGCTGCTGATACCAATTATCATACAGTGAAATCCCTAACATGGTATAAATGGCTATGAGCAGTGCGCCAAATGCAATCGTGGCATAACGCTGACCAAGCGTACCTAACATAATAAAACTAAATGAAGAGAGTAGCAGCCCTATTGCAAATAACTCTGGGTATGGAAACAGTAACTCAATAGAGACAGATGCCACCAAAAAACAGAGTAATGTGATAAATATATTACGTAATCGGCCAGTTAGTCTGTCATCTAAATCAGTAAGTGCGGCGGCAACAACACCCAGTGTCACGGGTATTGTTGAAAGGACATCGCCCATTAGCCAGGGGAAAAGTGCAGCGCCGCTTAATGCTACAAAAATTTGTAAACAGTACAAAACTCGGCTGTTATTAAATAAATGACGATATTGAGATAACAAACCTACAAACGGCACTGCTGTATTCCTAACTGAGTTAACGGCGATAACGATCTAATGTTATAGAGTTTTTTTCAGCGCGGATCTGACGAGCAATATCATTAGATACGACTCGGCGACCTACTGGCCAAAGCGCAACAATGGCTAATTTGAAATGCGCTATCCCAACAGGAATACCAATAATCGTAATACATTGTGTAATACCGACCATGATATGAACAATACATAGCCACCAGCCAGCAACAACAAACCAAATAATATTTAAGATAAAACCACCCGCAGACAAGATACTATTACTGCGATTTTCAAGATCGTCCACTTTCACTACATCGTTACCATAAGGAACTAACGACATTTTAGTGATTTCCCAGCATGAACGGGTTAAAGGCAAGGTAATAATACAAACAATACTTAGCAGCGTTGCCAGCAGCCAACCTAAAGTGGTAATAAACCCGCCCATCACAAAGTTAAAAATGTTCAGTATAGTCGCCATCATCAGGGTATTCCTCGATATTAAAGGCTGTAACTTTACTGATTCTAACGTTTTTTTGTGTAAAACGGCAGGTTCTTCTTTATTGAACGTCAGCTATTTATACTATTACAGACAAAATCAGCCTAAACGCTCATGTAAATAACGGGGATAGTCGGGGATCTCAATACTGACCGCTTCAGAAAACAGAGCTGAATTGACCAAGAAATTGGCACTAGAACGATTAGTAGCAATGGGAATATTCCAAACAGCAGAAATCCGCAGCAACGCTTTCACATCAGGATCATGTGGTACTGCATTGAGTGGATCCCAAAAGAAAAATAGCACATCAATTTTGCCTTCTGATATATAGGCTCCGAGCTGTTGATCCCCTCCCATCGGGCCACTGAGTAAGCTATTGATAGATAATCCAGTAGATCGTGAAATCATTGCTCCTGTTGTACCTGTTGCATACAAATCATGCTCACGAAGTTTTTCAATATTCTCATTTACCCAATGCAATAACGCCTCTTTACAATGGTCATGTGCAACCAATGCCACTTGCTTACGTGCTGGCATAATACGGGTTGTAGTATACATAACAGACTTCCTTATTAAGGGTGGCGTTTTTTCAACAAATAGCTTTATTGGTTAAAATAACGCCTATTAACATTTATCTTTCTAAAAATTAAATCACCATTTAGGCTGATAACATTTATTTACGCGCATGACTTTGTGCCCACTGCATAAAACGTTGCTGTGTTTTAGTATCTGCCTGCTGAAACCAATATTGCAACATTTGTTCTGATACGTTCTCACCTTTTAACGTCACTGTTTGTTGGCTAACCGTTTGTGTGTTAGAGACTGGCGTTATAGGCGTAACAACATTTGTTGTAGTCGGTACAGCTAATGCTGCTGTTACTGGTGCAAAATCGGCTAATGCAGCCGCGGCATTAGAGTGGTTATAACTTGCCAGTGCATCTTGCATATTACGAGATGACATCAAACCATCTACATTAAGAACATCAGATTTATACGGAATATTTTTTCCCGTTTGGTCGACTAAATGAAAATTTAATGCTTGGTTAAAACGCTTCCCTTCACTGTCAGTATCCAAGCGTGGTAAAGCGATTGATACATTTTGATCGGCAGTGGTTTCAAAAGAGACAATAATAGGTGACGACGTAAACAGTGTTTGATCAGAACCTGAACGAACAATTTTCTCTACACGAAACAAAATTTGACTGGTGCTATTGGGTAATTTGATATGATTTGTTGATTTTAATAGGCTGCTTGGCACTTTATTACCATCAACCATCAGTAATTCGATATTATTCGATACGTTAAGATTAGCGGCTAACAAAGGTGCAGAACAAGATAACGCCAGCATCCCAGCGTAAAGATGGCGCAATTTCATGTGGATCTCCTATTATTGACTGAGTGTTGTACTATCAATGGCAATAGCAATTTTTTGAGGGTATTTACGGATGCCATTTTAAGCAAAATTTTGAATCAAACGATGCTGAATCATACAACACTTTGCAATCACTTCCTGAGACAGATATAAAGCTGTGATGCAGATCAACCCAGTTACCAATTTACTCACAGGAGTTTGCGATGAACGATCAGAGTATCAAACAGATATTACAAACCACTCGCACCATTGCACTCGTTGGAGCAAGCAATAAACCTGAACGGCCAAGTTATCGGGTGATGAACTATCTTTTACAGCAGGGCTATCGGGTTATTCCGGTAAATCCCGGTTTAGCAGGAAGTATAATTTTGGGCCAAGCTGTACAAGCGAGTTTGAGTGAGATAAGTGAACCGATTGATATGGTTGATGTTTTTCGCAGTGCTGATGCCGCTTATGCTATTGCACAAGAGGCTATAGCTATCCGCGCAAAAACCTTATGGTTACAACTCGGTATCATCAATGAAGAGGCAGCAACCTTAGCTTTCTCTGCAGGATTACACGTCGTAATGGATCGTTGCCCTAAAATTGAGTTACCACGTCTTAAATTAGCAAAACCCAATGCCGAATAAGCACTTAGCCATTACATACTCAAGTGTATATTGTTAATTTACGCATAAAATCAGTGTAAAAAGAGAAAAATAAGTAGCAAGCGTAAAATGTTAACGTTTGCTACTCTAAAAAAAGTAAAAATACACTGATATGCTTTACGTATTTGGCAATAACATTAATGTAACGTAAGAGGTAATGCGAGCTGCTCTTGAATGGCTTCGGCTATATCATCCATATCGGGTTGATCAGGATGCAAGGGTTGTGTTTCTCGATCAAGCTGAACTTCAGCAATATAAGTATGTACAGGTTCACCATTTTCATTTTGAATCAATACATGATACCAAGGTGCTCTGCATAAGGCTTCATCCAAACCCATCTCTGCGGGTGTTGGCTCTTGTAATGAATAACTCGCATCGACATCAAGAATAACCCCAAGAAAGCCTAACATCTTATGGCGAACTTGCTGCCCTGGTTTAAATTTTACGGCAATCATGATGTCCTCCTTACATACCTTGTGGCTCTCTCTCAATCTGGGGGACTCATTACAAAATATCAAGTATAACGAAAAAATATTATGCCTTTCTAATGGTTTAATACTACGTAACGCAAGATAAGCAAAGTCTACTTATACTTTGCTTATCTTATAAATACTTATCTTATCAGTATAGTGCATTTATAGCGCATCACTGTGTATGAGCACTCTGTTTTGTTGACAAATGTAGCAATGATGCTTGCCTTACTTTGTAAGCAATAAAGTGTCTATATCAGATAAAATAGCAGTACAAAAATGGTCTACTGTTATGCACTTAGATAACACGACATGCAAATCCCTTTAAGTATAAGCCTTCTGGATAACTACTGATGACTGGGTGATCAGCCGCTTGTGAAAAGTAATCGACAAACTGCACTTCACGTTTAGCATCAAGCGCAGCATCAGCTAAAATTTTTTGGAAAAGACCTGACTCCATCAGACCTGAACAGGAGTAGCTCAACAGCATGCCTTCAGGATTTAAAAGCTGCATCGCCAGCATATTGATGTCTTTGTAACCACGGCAACCACCGGCCAGTTGGCTTTTATTCTCAACAAATTTTGGTGGGTCCATGATGATGACATCAAATTTTTCGCTCCTATCACGGTATTCTCGCAGTAATTTGAACACATCAGCACGGATAAACTCCGCTTTACTCATATCAAAACCGTTCAATTCTGCATTTTGGCGAGCAATATCAAGAGCGGGCTGAGAAATATCAACGTTAACAACGCTGTCACAACTACCTTTGAGAGCAAACAGACCAAATGCACCGGTATAACAAAAACAGTTTAATACGCGCTTTCCTGCCACATAGCGGCTGGCAGATAAACGGCTCTCGCGCTGATCAAGATAAAAACCGGTTTTATGGCCACCTTTAATATCCACCATAATCTGCACACCGTTTTCACGAATTGGCAGATATTTAGGAGGCTCTTCACCGAAGAGTACACCTGTAGTTTCAATCAATCCCTCTTTTTTGCGCACAGCAACATCAGAACGCTCGTAAATATTGCACTCTGGATAACATTCACGTAGCGCATTTATTAAGGTGAGACGCTGGAAATCGGCCCCAGCAGAGAGCAGTTGCAGCACCAAATAATTATCGTAGCGATCAATAGTGATCCCTGGTAAACCGTCTGATTCCGCTGCAATCAAGCGATAACCGGTTAGATCATCACGCGCCGCTATCACATTACGCCATGCTTGTGCTTGCTTAAGTTTACGAACAAAAAACGCCTGATCGATCTCTTCATTGTGGTCAAATGTCCACACACGGGCGCGAATTTGTGAATCAGCAGACCATGCTGCTCGAGCCAGAAAATGGCCTCCCTTATCACATACATCAACGGTTTCACCAGAAAGTGGTTTTCCTTCAACACGCTCAATAGCGCCTGAAAAGATCCAAGGATGACGGCGTAACAGCGATTTTTCACGGCCTTTTGCCAAAATTACACGTGCAGACATAGTTTATGTGCTCAAAGTTTTACCACAACAGATCACTATTCTCGGTGAGCTATCGTATAAATGCAATCAACAGGCTTGGCTATCTGCTTTTGTCTTGGTTGTTTTATCGCCAAACAAAAATAATACGCTGTAATACAGAGCATTAAACATGCTTTTTCCAATAATCATCAAGGTGTTAAATATTCTGATATCGCACAGGATAAGTGCTCAATGCTCACATTAATGTCATATACTTTAGGTGTGATTAGGTTAAAATATAAACAGAAATATCGTTAATACATAACCGATTTAGTTCTGATGACACATTTATTACCATTTATAGCCATGCTACTTAGCCTACTATTTTCAAAGAGAGATGATGTATGAGTAAGATCAGTATGAAAATCTGTATTGCAGGCTATGTTCAAGGGGTAGGGTTTCGCTATTTTACTCAACAACAAGCCCAGCGGCTCGGTCTAAAAGGCTATGCACGTAATCTAAATGATGGCCGAGTAGAGGTTTTGGCCTGTGGTGATGAACTGGCAATCAATATGCTAATCAACTGGCTCAGTGAAGGCCCTCGTTCAGCCAATGTAGAGTGTTTAATGGCTGAAGAAGTGCCTTTTTGTGAGCTCACCGAGTTTGAAATACGTTAAGTAGACAACGATTCACAGCTTACTGATAAGGTGATTAACAGATAAGATAATGTGGTAATTCTATCAAATACACTTTACTGGTTTAGGTAAACCGGCAATTTTTGTAGCTTGTTTGGCTGGGCCTTCTGGAAACAGTTTGTATAAATAGCGGCTATTACCCTTCTCTTCACCGTATTTTTGTGCCATGGCTTTTACTAGCATTCGAATAGCCGGTGAGGTGTTATATTCTTGGTAAAATTCACGTACAAAGCGTATAACTTCCCAATGTGCCTCTGAAAGTGTAATCCCTTCGTCCTGTGCTATGAGCTCGGCTAAGGCTTCATGCCAGTCTTGACTATTTTTTAGATAACCTTTCGCATCAGTTTCAATCTGATGGCCTTGATATTCCAACATGGATTTTCTGCTTCTTACTTAATCAGGTTATTGAGTAAAAAACCCTGCTAAAAGCAGGGCTTGATGTTCATGTGCAGAGTAATACTCGGCTAAATGATAATTATATGACGTATTCAGTTATCGCGCAGATTATTCGTCGCGCATAATACCTAAAATACTCAGTAAACTGATAAACAAGTTATACAAAGAAACATATAGGCTGACTGTTGCACGAATATAGTTAGTTTCACCGCCATGAATAATATTGCTGGTTTCAAACAAAATCATGCCCGATGAGAACAGAACAAACAGTGCGCT
The DNA here is from genome assembly GCF_051652165.1 of Plesiomonas sp. Classification (GTDB taxonomy): domain Bacteria; phylum Pseudomonadota; class Gammaproteobacteria; order Enterobacterales; family CAMTGL01; genus Plesiomonas. The sequence goes on along the minus strand of NZ_JBOFTR010000007.1, from coordinate 171,573 downwards.
AATAGCCAGATTCATTGCAGGCATCTGTAAGAAGATCCCCGCCACCATCAGGATTAACAGTGCAATTGCGCCTGCGGTCAGCATCCCGCCCATAAAAGACATATCTTTACGGGTTGTAAGCACATATGCCGAACAGCTGAAAAAGACTAATGCGGTACCGCCTAGTGCAGTAAGAATAACATCACCAGCTCCGGCTTTTAAAAATGCACCCAGCAATGGGCCAAGGGTATAACCCATAAAACCTGTTAGTGCAAAAACAGCGATTAGCCCTTTCGCACTATTAGCGTAACGTTCAGTCATAAATAGCAGGCCATAAAAACCCACCAGTGTTAACAGAAAACCTGGGCGCGGCCACCCCATCAGCATACTGGTTGTTGCAATAGCGGCAGAAAAAGCGAGTGTTAAACCAAGCAAAAAATAGGTATTTCGCAACACCTTATGTGTACTTAGCAAACTCGTTTCACGTTGTGTGATAACGATAGGTTCCATGGTCTTATCCTTATTTATCAATCAAAAAAATAACGTCATGTTGTGAAAAATGTACACAGCAAAAAGCACATTACGCAAAATTACTGCTGTAGTGGCCTGAGTATTGTTTTTGTTCCGGTATCATAGCGGATTATTGTGGATTATGTTTCCTATATATAGGCTTGTGTGACGAAGTTCAAGTCTATGTGTTTGAACATTTTGAACACAAAATCAGATAAAAGTGCCGATAAAACGTGCGGGATGTTGAAAATATGCGCATTCAGTTTTATAGGGGGTTTACATGAGTAAAGTAGATCTCTATAGTGCACATCACCCAAGTGGAGGAGTGGCCGAGCGGTTGAAGGCACCGGTCTTGAAAACCGGCGACGCGAAAGCGTTCGTGAGTTCGAATCTCACCTCCTCCGCCACTTGGGTCTATACACTTTCTTATCTCTTCACTTTTGTACCTTCCCGTAATATTGTCAGCTATTCTTTAATTTACTCTCTTTTACTTTATCCCAATACGTTTCTATTTTCGTTCTGTACTCTCTTTTCTGTACTGTAATACCGTGATTTTATATACGCAAGGAACTGCTCGCTATGTACCGAAAGTTAGGGCTAGGTGCATTACTTATTATGCTGATTTCACTCTATTTTATTTTTGGACTACAGCATATTTTGACTCTCGAACACCTCAAAGAGAGTTATACCAATTTATTGCACTGGCGTAATACCGCCCCGCTTCAGGCATGGTTAGTCACTTTTACACTCTATATTACTGTTGCGATGCTCTCTTTACCTGGTGCAACTATTATGACGTTGGCTACTGGCGCACTGTTTGGATTAGCGCAAGGCGTTTTGTTAGTCTCTTTTGCCTCTAGTATTGGCGCTACACTGGCTTTTTGGGTTGCTCGTTATTGCCTGAAAGAGAGCGTAGAGCAGCATTTCCCAGCACGTTTACAAATAATTAATGCTGGATTAACCAAAGAGGGATTACTGTATTTATTAACGTTACGCTTAATTCCGCTATTTCCATTTTTTTTAGTTAATATTTTAATGGGGTTAACACAGATCCGTAGCCGCACATATTATTGGGTAAGTCAGCTTGGCATGCTACCTGCTGCACTAATTTATGTAAATGCAGGAACTCAACTTAGCCAAATTCGTTATCTTACAGATATTTTATCACCCACAGTTTTTAGCTCTTTGTTGCTTATCGGTATATTTCCTGTTTTTATAAAAAAATGTATTAATCTGCACACTAAATCTACAAATAAGTAAATGCGTGAACAAGTATTAATTTAGCTTATACTACCATGAGTATATTGCTTCCCTATTGTATATTTAATATTCACGCTATTAGTTTTCCGCAAGGATAATGATCCATGTTTACCCGCCTACACAATTTCACCACTTTAGTCCTTATTTTTTGTTTAAGCTATTTGCACACAGGCCATACCAAAACCATTATAGAGCCTACTACTGCAAGTACCACATCGTGGAAAACGCTTGAGCAACAAGCCCAAGGGCAAACACTCTACTTTAATGCATGGGGTGGTAATGAAAATGCCAATGATTATTTGCAATGGGCAGCGAAAGAGGCGAAAAAACGCTACGGTATTAATGTTGTACTTGTCAAAATAGCCAACATTGACGAGGCGATTGCCCGTATTCAAGCAGAAAAAAAGGCCGGTAAAACAGAACAGGGTTCTGTTGACCTGTTGTGGGTCAACGGTGAAAGCTTTCATACATTAAAACAATCAGGATTACTATATGGCCCGTGGGTAGAGCATTTACCTAACTGGCAATATGTGGATAAATCAAAACCTGTCACAGTTGATTTTTCTGAGCCTACTGAGGGGTTCGAAGCACCATGGGGGTTAGCACAACTCACCTTTATTACTGACCAGCAATATACGACTACGCCACCAACATCTGCAGCCAAGCTACTCACATTTGCTCGTCAACACCCAGGCCGAGTCACTTATCCACAGCCCCCTGATTTTCACTGTGTAGCACTCTTAAAACAGTTATTAATTGCGCTTACACCTACCCCTACGTTATTGCAACAGCCTGTATCTGAACAAGTATTTAGGCAGGCAACTGCACCTCTTTGGCACTACCTTGATCAACTGCATCCCTTTTTATGGCGACAGGGGCACAGTTTTCCTTTAAATGCAGCCACCATGAATACTATGTTAGCAGATGGGGAGCTTGTGTTGTCACTGAGCTTTAACCCAAACGAGGCGGCCAGTTTCGTGCAACAAAATCGCTTACCGCCAAGTACATATAGCTTTGGTTTTTCTGCCGGGATGATCGGTAATGTTCACTATCTGGCCATTCCATTTAATTCAAGTGCCAAAGCAGCCGCACAAGTTTTCACCAATTTCTTACTGTCTGCTTCAGCACAACAACGTAAAGCAGACATCACAATATGGGGTGATCCTTCCGTGTTAAGTTCCACGCACTCAACATTGGCCATACCACAAAATCCAACACTTTCGGCCAGTGGCCATCCCTTAAAAATATCAGAAACACCAATATTAATTGAGCCTCATGTCAGTTGGATTACACCTTTAGAACAAGAGTGGTTACGCCGTTATGGACGCTAACTTATTAAGACAATACATGCTTTTGTGCATGTTATCACAACAGAAAAATTGATGATTATATGAGCCGATACATACAGATAAGATGGATTTCTGTTTTTTCAATCCTACTAGTCGGGTTGATATTTATACCGGTGATTATTGGCTTACTACAAACAGCAGCCCCTTTTTTCTCTGTACCTGTATGGCATAGTTTGTTTATTGCACCACAATTTTTACCTGCACTCTTATTAACTCTCAGCTCAACAATGAGCTCTACATTACTGGCTTTAGGGCTGATGTTATTTACCGTTGTTAGTACCTATCCACACCGGCGTTGGCATAAAACTGGCTACCAACTACCACTGTTTTTAGCACTGCCTCACCTTGCATTTGCTGTTGGTATTGCGTTTTTAATTGCCCCTTCAGGTTGGTTCTCCCGTTTACTTACCCCTCTTTTTGCATGGTCTAGCCCTCCAATGTGGCAAACCATCCATGATCCTTATGCCATCACATTGACCGTGGCTCTGGCTATCAAAGAGAGTTGGTTTTTACTTTGGGCTATGTCTGCATTATTGCAAAAAAAAGCGATACAACAGCAACTCACCGTTGCTCGTAGCTTAGGTTATGCACATCAACAAATTTGGTGGTATATTCTACTACCGCAGCTACTACCCCAACTGAAGTGGCCTTTGATTGCTGTTGCTGCTTATAGCCTGTCGGTCGTAGATATGGCGTTGATTCTTGGGCCAACAACGCCTCCTACATTGGCGGTACTTATCAATCAATGGCTTCACGATCCTGATATTCAGATCCAGCAACAAGGATATATCGCAGCGTTACTACTTCCCTGCTTACTATTTGGATTATACCTGTGTAGTACTATAATATGGCGCATTATCACACCCTGTTGGCAACACCCTAGCGGTGTTCGGTGGTACAACGCATGTTGTGAAAAAAACCACTCTAACTCTATTATCACAGGCACAATCACCCGTATTTTGCGATATGTATCAACGTGTATTCAGTATCTATTATGCGAGTTATCTTTTCTTTTCGGCTGGCTTAGTTTGCTCGTTATTATACTTTGGTCTATTGCTGATGGATGGTTTTTTCCTGCTGGCTGGCCTGCCCATATCAATATTCATCGGTGGCTAAATCACGATTACACCCCCTTGCTCCATACTTTTTTCATTGCGCTTGTCAGCGTTATTATTGCGTTAATGGTCTCCCTTTTATGGTTAGAGTGGGGCTCTAAACGCTTACATTCATTACTCTATTTCCCGTTAGTTATTCCCGCACTTCCTCTAGCAAGTGCACAATATTTGGTTTTATTACATACACAACTTGATGGTAATAATAGCGCAGTAATCTGGAGTCATTTACTGTGGGTTTTTCCTTACATGTTATTAATACTTAGCGGCCCTTATCGTGCTATTGATCCTCGGTTTGTGATAACTGCAAAAACGTTAGGTTATAGCCATTGGAAAAGTTGCTTATATATTAAATGGCCATTACTGCGCCAACCTATTTTATTTGCATGTGCCGTGGGTGTTTCAGTCAGTGTAACGCAATATTTACCCACTCTTTTTGCTGGTGCAGGTAAAATATCTACCGTAACAACCGAAACGGTTACACTCAGTTCAGGTGGTAATCGCCAAATATTAGCGATTCAGACTTTACTACAAACTTTATTACCACTTTGTGCATTTGTGTTCGCTACATATTTTGCACAAAAGCAAAAAAACAGATCTTAATTGTAGGATATACAGCACACTGATTTTAACTCTTGAAGGATATTATCTAATTTGAGTACTTCCCACTTAGCAAACAGCTTAAAACTTGATAACGTTTTTTTACAAGCGGCCCCGTCCTCTACACATACTTTTTTACCGCTTGGCCCACTGAATGTGAGTGCTACGGGAGGAGAGATTATAACCCTTATGGGATCTTCAGGATGTGGCAAATCCACTCTGTTGAACTGGATAATTGGTCATCTTGATCCCGTATTTCAAGCTCATGGTACAATCTGGTTAAACGAGGTACGGGTTGATTTACTCCCTACAGAACAACGGAAAATAGGTATTCTTTTTCAAGATGACCTGCTCTTCCCACATTTAACTGTAGGGGGAAACTTGGCTTTTGCACTTCCCGCTGGAAAAAGTAAAACAGAAAGACAAGAGGAGATCGAACAAGCATTATCAGAAACAGGGCTAAATGGCTTTTATCATCGCTACCCACAAACACTTTCTGGTGGGCAACGCGCACGAGTCAGTCTATTACGCACACTTCTTGCTGCACCATGTGCGCTACTGCTTGATGAGCCTTTTTCTAAACTTGACCAAATACACAGGCAACAGTTACGAGAATTTGTTTACACACAAATAGTCAAACGACAAATTCCGACACTGTTGGTAACTCATGATCATATCGATATTCCACCTCATGGGAAAATTATTGAGCTAACACGGACAATATCCCCCTCAGAGAACGTATAATAATGCTTGATCGGTTTGTTTTAACACATACTCGCCCAGCACAAATATGGCTGGCATACCGTGCAATACAATTGGGTTTCACCGCAGATCGGCTTACTTTATGTGGGTTTGCTATTGGTATTAGTGTCATTCCCTTATTGGCATTTCAGTTACCATTATGGGCACTTATAGCAATACTGATTAACCGTCTTTTTGATGGCTTAGACGGCACTGTTGCCCGTTTAAATCAGCCAACAGATCGGGGTGGATTTTTAGATATTGTACTCGATTTTTTATTTTATTCTGCCGTTCCACTGGGTTTTGCACTCTATTCTCCGGTAGAGAATGCACTCGCAGCAGCAACGCTAATTTATGCGTTTATTGGAACCGGTTGCAGCTTCTTAGCATTTGCTACTATTGCCGAAAAGCAGGGGTTAGCCAGTACCATCTATCCGAAAAAAAGTTTTTACTACTTGGGTGGATTAACTGAGGCGAGTGAAACCATTTTAATGTTCACTTTAATGTGTTTATTTCCACAACACTTTAATCTGCTGGCCTATCTGTTCTCAGCACTTTGCCTAATTACTACCCTAACGCGTATTTATGCTGGTTGGAAAATGTTCTCCTCTCAATCAACCCTATCAAAATAATGATATTTACTTCTCATCATGCAAGCACTGCAGTTAATATAAAACCGGTGTAATAACATTGATTATTACACCGGTTTTTATTATTTTATCGCATCTATTATTAATTTATTCATTACATGGTAAGTCATACTGATATTATTGAATCTGTTGCGCTTTACGCTCACCTGTAATAATGGGATTTGTTGGGTCTAAACTCCACTCATACCAACCGCCATCATAAACACTGACACTTTTCCAACCCATAATCCATGCATAAAAAAAGGCTTCAGAAGCACGCCAGCCCGTACCACAATAAAATGCTATCTTATCTGTAGGCTGAATATTCCAACTCTTCCACATCGTCTGTAATTCAGATGCGGTACGCATTGTCCCATCAGGATTATGCAGATCTTCTACATGGCTGGCATCACTACCACCACCGCCCCATTTCGCACCAGGAATATCCCCTTTAGCGTTAATATAACTATAACCACTGGTTTCACCAATAAACTCAGGCCAGCTACGAATACTGACTAAAGATGTATTTTTTTGTTGTAACATCTCTTTTGCCTGCGCTAGTGAAGTTAGATATTCGGGATGAACGGGAATAGTAGCACCAAAGTTTTTAGCCGGTATTGTTGATGTAGGGAATCCTAATTCTGTTGGGTAATCTGCTTTTTTCCATGCTGACCACCCTCCATCAAGTAAACGCACATCTTTTACACCTACATACATTAAAATATTTGCTGCTCGGGCTGCAGCCATTGTTTCACGGCCATATAAAATTACGGGCGTATCAACAGTAATACCTTGCTCTAAAAGCAACTTATTTAGTGCAATATTATCAACCTTATTCCATAGCGGTTTTGATTCAAGTGAATTAGTATCAATATATCCAGAGTTTGGAATATGGCCAAGCAAATAGGCCTTAGGCATCCCCCACTCAACAGCAATCACTTTCCAATTTTTTTCTGGTGCATGCACCACAGGTTTTCCGGAAATTAAATCAGCTAACCAATTTGCAGGAACCAGTTTTGTATAACGGGGAAGCACACTCAATCGGTTAACATCAGTTAATGCATCAGTTAAGCGATAAATAGAGTGAAAACCCAATGCCATTAAACGCTGTTGTACTTGTTTAATTTCTGCTTCTGAACCATATAATGCAATAGGTTTTTCGGCTATCAATTTTTTTTGTGCTAATAGTTTACGTAATTGCAGATTATCAAGATCAGGCAACCAAACCGCAGCTAGATTCAATGCATTAGGTTCATGCCCACTTATTTTACTTTTCGATTCGGGCCAACCATTATAATTAGCACTAGGGCGAGTATCAATAAGAGGAATATTTTGACTAATCGCTTGCTGAACAGAGAGCGTTGGTAATGACACAACAGGCATATCCATCACCTTAGCAACGGCAGAAAATGCCCAAAAGGATAATATTGACCATACGAGCAGCACAATGCACTGCTTGACCCGTTTTCGGGAGCATTTGAACTTTTTATTTTGAATACTCACGGTTATCCTCTAAATTAATAAGGCACGTTAACTGGCACGGTAAATTATAACAGTTTAGCTAATACTGCACTGTTAACATATTTTCCTGCAAAAAAAAGGGGCAATACCCCTTTATCTTTGATGGTTAATAAATAATGTATTATAGTACTTTACTGAATATTCAGCGTTGAATATTCAATAGCTCAACATCAAATATGAGTGCTGCGCCACCAGGGATTTTACCCGCTGCACGGTTACCATATGCCAATGTATTGGGGATAAAAAAGCGGGTTTTCTCACCAACTACCATTAGTGGAATACCCTCAGTCCAACCTTTAATGACACGGTTTAAAGGCAATGTAATGGGTTCGCCACGTTCAACAGAGCTATCAAATACAGTGCCATCAATTAATGTACCGTGATAATGTACAGTAACAGTATCTGTCGCTGTAGGGTGCTCAGTGCCAGAACCAGTCTGTAATACTTGATATTGCAAACCAGAATTTGTTGTTATCACACCCGGCTTCACTTTGTTTTGCGCGAGAAAATTAACACCCGCCTGACGATTTTCTGTTGTATTACCTGAGTTTCCTGATATTTTTTTGATAAACAACATCACCACAATAATCGCCGCCAAAACTACGATAATTTTCGACATCAACATGCCCTTATTAATTACTGTAAATACCTAACGGTGTACAACTGTGCCACATTAATGCGAAAAATCGCAAGGCCAGTGTAAAATACGGTGACAAAGAAAGGAAAAACAGAAGATTAATGTGAAGTGAACCTCGCCCAACGCTAAACGGGGCGAGGTCAATATTCAGAATAAAGAAAAATCAGTTCGCGGATTTCTCTGCGGCTACTGAGTCCTCTGTTACTTGATCTGCAGCTTTAAATATTGCTAAAGGTGCCATACGCGCTTTGTTCAGTGTTAATATATCACCCGATAGACTATAGTTATCAACTTGTGCAAATACCTGCATCAATGGTTGTTCAAAGTTTGCGTCCATACAGGCTTTACGGGTCATCCCTAACGGAGAGAAACTGATTCGGCTTGCCTGAGCATTTAGGGTATATGACCCCATAAAATTGTTACAACCGCTAAACCCATGTAAACGATTCTCTTTTGCACTAAACTCCACAAAAGGTTGTTGCTTTTTAGCAACATTAACAGGTACTTTCTTTCCCATTACTTCGGTCAACACCCAACGGTGTGTGAACAGTGGGTTAGTCGCTTCTGTAGATTCTATTGTCTGTTTCATAAGTTGATAATTTTTAGCTAATGGCCCTGTAATTCTCTGACCTGAACGATCCAACATAAATAAGACATTCTCGCCCACAAAATACTGCGTATTTTCATCTTGTTTAGCCAATATCACTGTATTACCTGCTTTATTCCAGGTAAATTTACCTTTATTGTTAAAGGTATTGTTTTCTTTTATACCGAGATATTCAGTAGTTAATTTATAGGTATCATCAGCATTTAATACCAGTGTAGTTTTGATGCCTTCACAACTAGCACAAGGCACAACGCCTTGGTAAGTACCATTCCAGTCAAGTGCATTACGTGCACTATGAGTAGTATCTGCTTGTTTAATGACTTCTGTAGTAGGTTGTACTGCAACAGAATGACTTGCAGCATAAGCACTGCTACCTACAAAAATTGCCAGCAAACTTAATGCCATAACGTTAGCTTTCATCGTTAATTCCTTCATTATAATTTGTATATTTCAAACAAAACATTTATCTAAACCAATAGATTATATGTATCATACTGGTTAAGGCCGTTATTCTCGAACCTTATCAACCTACCCTGTTAATATTATCAACCAAATATAATTAACATAGTGAATACATCTTGTTTGCAGTCTTTTTTATTCCAAAATAATGACATATTGTTCCAAGATAAAACATTCTCTGCTTAACGGCATAAAATATAACGCAGTCTGGAATAGATAATCACGCAAAATATCAATACGCATTGGTTTCTCTCTGTGCTCGAAGAGAAACGACACCATAAAAAGAACACACACAGAGACTTAACCAATCATTAAACAGATAACTCTCTATGAAAATAGGCTATATACAGTGAGAGAAAATTGACAGTAAATATAGAAAAATAGCGTGTGCAGCAAGTGTATTTACTGCGCACGCTATTGCGGTATAACAAAAACAATGGCTATAAATCACCGTTCATTATAGTAGAATTATCTCTTTGGATACTCTGCTCTATTTTGCCCTGCCAGTACATTCATTGATGAGTAACGAGCCTCGCTACCAGAGCGATCAGGCAACCATTCAAGAATAAGTATTTTCCAGTTTGGACTAAACGTAACCAATTTGGGTTGTTCATCAGCAGAAAACGTTCCGATCAGCGTACTGTAATCAGGGCGAACCATCGGATCAGCTGCCGTTGGATCAGCCGCAGAGTAGACATTTACTCTGACATTATCAGGGCCCTTAAAATAAAGAGTCAGTGGTTTATCCGTTGCTAAGGTAAAATCTTCAGGCACAACAATTTCAGATGAACTGTTTACCGGTGCAACCGGAACTGGCACTGGAATAGGAACTGGCTTCACCGGTTCAGGTTTCACTTCCGGCACCTGCTGTACTGGAGCTGGCTCTGGTTTCACTACTGGTACAGGCTGCACTGGAGCTGGCTCTGGTTTCACTACTGGTACAGGCTGCACTGGAGTCGGTTTAGCTGGAACTGGTGCGGGTTTCACTACCGGAGCCGGTTTAGCCGGAACAGGTGCGGGTTTCACCACCGGAGCTGGTTTAGCTGGAACAGGTGCGGGCTTCACCACCGGAGCCGGTTTAGCCAGAGCAGGTGCGGGTTTCACTACCGAAACCGGTTTAGCCGGAACAGGTGCGGGTTTCACTACCGAAACCGGTTTAGCCGGAACAGGTGCGGGTTTCACTACCGGAGCCGGTTTAGCCGGAACAGGTGCGGGTTTCACTACCGGAGCCGGTTTAGCCGGAACAGGTGCGGATTTCACCACCGGAGCCGGTTTAGCCGGAATAGGTGCGGGTTTCACTACCGGAGCCGGTTTAGCCGGAACAGGTGCGGATTTCACCACCGGAGCCGGTTTAGCCGGAACAGGTGCGGGTTTCACCACCGGAGCTGGTTTAGCGGGCACAGCATCTTGTGCCGTAGCAGCAAAAACCACGCTGAACGACATAGCGAGTGCAATAATCTTCGTTATCTGCTTCATCATATGCTCCTCTACTCTTCCTGCCCTTGATACAAACGATCAACAATCGCCCGCAAGAAGTGATACCAATCAGTGTCTTTAATGCCACTTGACTGTATCCATGATGGAAACGCAGGATAACTCAGTGCAATATCAATACGTTCAGCACTTTGTGACCAACCATCAATAAAATTCATTGCCCACGGAAAACCACGACTATTTATAAACTTTGAACTTGAGAATACAGCAGACGTATCATCTAACCGGCCATACAATGTGGTATCAAACAGCTCAGTACCACCATATTGTGGTAAATGCACTTGCCATTTAAGCCCTGGCTGGAAACCGATATTTTCACCATGATAGATACCGGGCGTAGCAAAAATAAACGGATCATACGGTGCGCTACCTAAACGTGAACGCTCAATGGGTTTTTCAAACTCAATGGCTAACTGATATTGAGTATTAATATCTTCACGGCAATCGGGTTTAGTGCGAAAATACTCACATTTGGTAGGAACGGCATCTTTTAAATCATAACTAAAGACAAACACAGCCTCACGATGACTAGGATCTAAAGCGTATTTATTTACTATCTCACCGTTTTTCATTAAAACGGCAGATTTTATTTCACTTGCTTGAATCCCCGGTATACGCCATGCAAAACCATTATGATATCCTGCTCCTAATGATTGAACTTTTGCATCAATCGTCAGTAACTTAAGTGCATTCACATTATTAGAAACTTCATGCATTTGGTAAGCAATTGCGACATCATTAAAATCATAATCACCTTGCTGTGGCCAAAGATCTTCAAACGCAACAGAAGCCCAACGATTCTGCCCAGGATAATAGCTATCAAACTCAATTTCAGGGTTATCAATTTGTACTAACTGTTTAAAGCGTGTTGAATCAACACTATAATTTGGATTCTCTTCCGTGCCTTGATTACTGATTCCTTTAACTGCCTCAATCGGCGTCAACACCATCTCGGCGATAACATCGTTAAAATCGTGATCACCACCGGTACGAAATATATCTTCAAAACCGATAATCAGACTTTTCCCTGGCTGGTTAAAAAGCACCACGTTATGGAATTTTAGATCCGGTGTTGATTCGGTATTAAGTTGGCTAAGGTTATAAAATGGGCCTTTATAATCGGTATTATTCACCACTTTGCCATAGCTTCCGCTCCATCCCCAGCCATTAGGTACCACAAACAAACCAATACCTTGATTTGCTGTTAACTCAACCCCTTTAAGATCAACAGTATCGCCACTAACCATTTCACCATCAGGCGGTAACGAGGCGTTAGGAAACACAATCACATGATTTTCAACATCAGCGGCTGTTTTAGGTGGTTTATTCACATCATAAATAAAATAACCGACACTGTTACGATAGCCTGCTCCTTCGCGTAAAAAACGCAGCTTTACTGTCGCAACGCCTTTAAAATCAGAGTCCATCTCAATTTTGGTATAATCATTACTGGCAATATATTCAGGTTTAACCCGAATACCTTCTGGTAACATCGAATAGATATTTTTTAGGATATAGTCTGAAGGGGGTTCATTGATAACTGCATCGGGTTTTCCTTTCTGGCTATAGCCTGCATCGGGTGCACCTGTCATCCAACTAAACTCTACTGCGCTCGTGGGCATAGCCAATATCAGACTTGACAAAGAGAACAGTGTACAAAGTGATCGCATCACACTACTCCTAATTTACATTACGTAATGTAAAGCGTAGACGAGGATCAACAATCTGCTTAAGTCTAAGTCATCAATTTTATCCCACATATAGCATTTAATGCTTAATGCATTGAACCTTAACACCTATTTCTTTTTACTCTATTCTCTTTTGATCCATATAATATGTCATGATTACTTTTTTCTCTCTTTATTACTCTTGCTAAAAGAGGCTTAAAAGAAATTCATCGGTTATGGTAATATTTCACTTAATAGAGACTAAAAGATGAATAATAGACAATGCATAACACCACCGTAATCTAATGCTCTATTATTCATTTTTTCTCAATTATGCATATCAAGCTTTAAGAGTTCTTGTCACAAAAATAACATTGTGCAATCAGGCTCTTTATTTACGTAGAAATACTGTAATTATAACAAAATTAAACCATACAGCAGAAAACGATAAGAGAATAAAGATGCAAAACCAAACATCAAAATATACAGGGTTGCTTCTCCAAACAGCACGGTTACAGATTGAATACATAACATATACAGATGCGCAATTTATCTGTGACTTACTTAATGATGATGGTTTTTTACGTTATGTTGGTGATAAACAAGTGCGTAATATCGAACAAGCTTGTAGTTATATTGAACAAGGCCCGCAACAAAGCTATCAAACTTTTGGGTTTGGTTTGTATAAAATGGTTCTGACACGCACGCAACAACCCATTGGTATTTGTGGATTAATTAAACGGCCTGAACTAAAAGATGTAGACATCGGTTATGCCATACTGCAACCTTATGAGAGCCAAGGTTATGTAAAAGAAGCGGCACAAGCCTGCTTACAGTATGGCTATCAACAATTAAAATTGCCGCGAATTATTGGTATTACTGATCCTAAAAATATACGCTCAATCAATGTATTAACTCAATTAGGTTTAACCTACAGTCATACTGCACCTGTCTATGTTGATGAGCCTAGTGCATTTTTTGTCCCTTCATCAGTTTGACTTTTGTTAATACACTTTTCTTGCGAATATTGTGGATAATGTTGAGCTCTTTTAGCATTATCCTTTAGCACAAAGTCATCCATTCTTGTGTAAACAAAGTTTTTTTACACTCTTTTGCTTTTCTCTCTTTTTTGTTTATCTCTTTTTATTGTTTTATCTAAGCATTAGCTCAACGTATAGTTTTCTCACTACTTTTCAGTTATCAACACACCGCTGTAACCTGATATTTTATCTTCAGGTGGTTAGCCTGACTGTACGTGATTTTGTACACCCTTTTTATTGCCGTTGTAGCACGGTTTATTCTTTGTTTACCTCAATAAGCGTACTATCTCTTATAGAGATAATATATCGCTTATTAATAAAATATGCATTTGTCTCTCTTGTATGATTTATGTACATAATTAAATCATTTCTACGGCAAAATCATTGATTTGTCATCTTACTGCACCGGAGGTTAACCAAACCGAATATGGACCCAGCGCCCACAGTATTAGTTCAATATCAACCAACTGTGTTCCGGTAAATCAGTGCAGTTCATTCTGTTGTCTGACCGGAACGCACGGACAGGCAACAGAGAGCGAAACGAATCCATTCGCACTCTCTGCTTGTATACCCTTTAGCCAAGCCTGAGCCTGATGCTCATGCGTAACAAAGGTGCAAGCCTATGCAATTTAATCAAATTCCAACACTACTGGTCTCTTTTTTAACCCGTAAGTTACCGCGACGCTTGGTCGCCCGCGATTCACTGCCAACACACCCTCGGCAGTGGAAAGCCCAAAAGCCGGTCACAGATCATCTTACCCAGCACTATCTTACCCATTCAGATTATGATGAAAGTACCCTCTTTACACGCTGTAAAAGCCATCCGAAAGGGTTAACCGAGAAAGAAGTTCGTGAGAAACAAGCTGAGTATGGTGAAAACATGCTCGAAGATCACTCGGCTTTACCGTGGTGGAAACATCTGTGGCACTGCTACCGTAACCCGTTTAATCTGCTGCTCACTCTGTTAGCGATTATTTCGTATGCCACTGAAGATATACAGGCAGTTGTTGTTATCGCCACTATGGTGCTGATTTCAACCTTTATGCACTTTATTCAGGAATCGCGTTCAAATAAAGCGGCTGACAAGCTCAAGGCGATGGTCTCAAATGCCGCGACCGTGATCCGAAGTGATGATCTCACCGGCTACAGCAGCCAGCAAGAGATCCCGATGTCACAACTGGTACCCGGTGATATTGTAAAACTCTCTGCCGGCGATATGATCCCCGCAGATCTTTGCATTATCAAAGCGAAAGATCTGTTTATAAGCCAAGCCTCTTTAACCGGTGAGTCTATTCCAGTTGAAAAATCAGTACTGCGCTATCATGAATCACCTTCTAACCCGCAAATTGGCCAACAGCTTGATAGTTCAGCAGAAAACAACATGCATGATCCTCTTCAGCGTGAAAATCTCTGCTTTATGGGAACTAACGTAGTCAGCGGTACGGCTATTGCTGTGGTTATCGGTACCGGAAAAAATACCTATTTTGGTACTCTTGCCGAGCGGGTTATTCGTCAACATGATGAACCGAATGCCTTTCAAACCGGTTTAAGCAAAGTCAGCTGGCTATTAATCCGCTTTATGCTGGTGATGACACCGGTTGTTTTGCTGATCAACGGTTTTACCAAAGGTGACTGGTGGGAAGCGGCGCTGTTTGCACTCTCTGTTGCTGTCGGCCTGACCCCTGAAATGCTGCCAATGATCGTCACATCAACACTGGCAAGAGGTGCAGTTAAGCTGTCAAAGCAGAAGGTAATCGTCAAGCGTCTTGATGCAATCCAAAACTTTGGTGCAATGGATGTACTCTGTACCGATAAAACCGGAACCCTCACTCAGGATAAGATCGTTCTTGAACGCTACACAGATATTGAAGGCAAGCCGTGTGAACAAGTTCTGCGTTATGCGTGGTTAAACAGTTACTATCAAACCGGCCTGAAAAATCTGCTGGATGTTGCGGTGCTGGAAAAAGGGGCAGATAAAAATCTGGCGGTGACCGGCCTTGATTTGGGGCTTGGGCTTGGTCTGCACAAAGTAGATGAAATCCCGTTTGATTTTGAGCGTCGCCGTATGTCGGTTGTGGTTCGCGCAACAAATGGGCCAGATGAGCTTATTTGTAAAGGCGCACTTGAAGAGATCCTTGCAGTCTGTACGCATGCGCGTATTAACGAAGAGGTGGTTTCACTTTCTGGTGATCGTCTTGAGGCGGTGCGCACTATTACCCGTGATCTTAATCAACAAGGGCTGCGCGTTGTTGCCGTTGCCAGTAAAACGTTAGTTGATCACAGTGAGCAATACAGTGTTACCGATGAGTATGAGTTGATTTTGGAAGGCTACATTGCTTTTCTCGATCCCCCAAAAGAGACCACAGCTCCAGCTCTCTCTGCATTAAAGGCCAACGGCATACAGGTAAAAATCTTGACTGGTGATAATGAACTGGTTGCCGCAAAAGTGTGCCACGATGTTGGGCTTGATGCCGGAAGTATTTTACTCGGAACACACGTTGATCAGCTCAGTGACGTAGAGCTGGCCAGCGCCGTCACAAATACCACCGTCTTTGCCAAACTCACACCCCTGCACAAAGAGAGGATAGTGCAAACTCTGCGGGCAGAGGGCCATGTGGTTGGTTTTATGGGCGATGGCATTAATGATGCCCCTGCACTGCACGCTGCTGATATTGGTATTTCGGTTGATTCAGCGGTTGATATTGCCAAAGAAGCGGCTGATATTATTTTGCTGGAAAAAAGCTTGATGGTACTCGAACAGGGGGTTCTTGAAGGGCGCAAAACATTTGCCAACATGCTGAAGTACATTAAAATCACAGCCAGCTCGAATTTTGGTAATGTTTTTAGTGTACTGGTTGCCAGTGCATTTCTGCCCTTTTTACCGATGCTACCCATTCATTTACTGATCCAAAATCTGCTATACGATATCTCACAAGTGGCCATTCCATTTGATAATGTCGATGACGATCAGCTGACAACTCCGCAACGCTGGAATACAGATGAACTCGGCAAGTTTATGCTATTTTTCGGCCCAATCAGCTCTATCTTTGATGTTTTGACCTATTGTCTGATGTGGTATGTGTTCAAAGCCGATAACGTGGGTGCACAAACTCTGTTCCAGTCTGGCTGGTTTGTCGAAGGGTTGTTATCACAAACATTGATTGTGCATATGATCCGTACCCGTAAGATCCCATTCCTACAAAGCCGGCCATCGTGGATTTTAATGGTAATGACAATGGTTGTTGTCGTTGTGGGTATCGGGCTAGTCTTTTCACCGTTGGCACCGTACTTACAGCTTGAAGCACTTCCTTTAAGCTACTTCCCGTGGCTATTACTCATCCTCAGCGGGTATATGGTACTGACTCAAACCGTGAAACGCTGGTTTGTTCATTAATCAGTAGATTTTACACCAATACACAACGTTTATTGCGGGAACGCGCTCATCAACGTGAGCGCCTCCTGCAACTTAGCTTGATTGAAAGCTTATTTGGTATCAATATGCATAACCTTATAATTCATAAAGGTATAATCATAGCCTTATCTCTCTTATGCACGATATAACAGCAACAGAGCTAACGTGAAATAACTCTCGGTTTATTCTGCAAACAGTGCTTATTGTAGGGATGCTGACATACTGTGCTCTCTGATTTAAACAAAACAGGGCAGATTTAACGGTTTTAAGTTGATCGAGCAACTCTTATAATACCTGACAAGATCATTTTTACTCCGGCATGGATTACCTCTGCCTCGGCTATAAAAATCAGGAACGCTGGATATATGACAGATAACAACACTGCGCTAAAAAAAGCGGGGCTTAAAGTCACTTTGCCACGCCTTAAAATTCTTGAATTGTTGCAAACCGGCAATTGCCAACACATCAGCGCCGAAGACTTATATAAAAAGCTAATCGATGTGGGCGAAGAGATTGGTTTAGCGACAGTTTATCGTGTTCTTAACCAATTTGATGATGCAGGAATTGTTAGCCGCCATAACTTTGAAGGCGGAAAATCTGTTTTTGAGCTAACTCAACAACATCATCATGATCACTTAATCTGTTTAGATTGCGGAAAAGTAATTGAATTTAGTGATGACTTCATTGAACAGCGTCAAAAAGAAATTGCTAGCCGTTATGGGATTCGGCTAACTAACCATAGTTTATATATGTATGGGCACTGTGCTGATGGCGATTGTCGACAAGACCCAACCCAGCATGATCTTAAATAATACAAATAAACTTGCTCGTACTTTACTTATCGCATATAGCGAATAAGTAACTAAAAACACAGAAAAGCAGTTACCAGATAAAAAAGCAGCGCAATTATTCATTGCACTGCTTTTTTTATTTCTACCCACTAAGAACATAGCGGGTAGAGAAATATATCTACTTAATCAAGGGTTAACTGTGGTAAAAACTCTTTTGTTCTTGCCAAGAAGGAACGTCGATCTTTACCTGCAAGCCCATCAGACATTGGCAGTTTCACTTTTAATGGATCAACTGCACGGCCATTAAGCAAAAATTCATAGTGAAGATGCGGGCCTGTTGAGCGGCCAGTATTGCCAGAAAGTGCTACACGATCACCTTTTTTCACTTTCTGCCCCTGCTTCACCAACAGTTTGCTCAAATGTAAAAAGCGAGTCTGATACTGTCGTCCTAAACGAATCACAACATAATTACCCGCATAAGGATGATAACCCGCTTTCACAACTTCACCATCACCAATAGACAAAACGGGTGTTCCAATTGGCGCAGCAAAATCGATTCCATTATGTGGTGCAACACGCTTTGTTATTGGATGTAAGCGGTGTGGATTAAAATTAGATGACACACGAAGCTGCTTTAATGTTGGTAAACGAGAAAAACCTTTCGCTAAACCAGAGCCCTCTCGGTTATAAAAACGGCCATCTTCTGCTTGAATTGCATAGTAATCTTTACTTGCTGTATTCAAACGAACCGCTTTTACCTCACCTGAACCGGTTACTTTGCCATCAAGAAACTCACGTGACATCAATACACTAAATTTGTCACCCTTTTTAAGCTTACGAAAATCAATCTGCCATTGCAGTGCTTTTGTTACTTGTTGAATTTCACGGGTAGACAAGCCTGCTGCTTTTGCACTGGTTACAAAGCTACCATTAACCGTTCCAGTAACACGGTCATTTTTCCACACACCTTGCATTGTTTGTACTGTACGCTTATACGTACCATTAGCACTACGATCATAAACGCGAGTATCACGGTTATTCACAATCCAACTGAGCTGTTGTAAAGCTCCGTCATCTGTCAACTTCCACGATAACTCTTGACCAATACCCAGCTTTTGTACTTCAGGATTACTTTTGGTCAGTGCATGAATATCCGATATATCAATACCGTATTGCGTTAAAATACTGCCGAGGGTTTCACCGCTCTCTACTGTATGCTCGTGTACCGCCTCTTCCATTTTTTGATCCAGATCATCTTTCTCTGGCTCAAGTTCAGGCGCATCATTAGGCATGACCTGATCTAATGGTTCACTGGCTTCCGGCTGTAATATCCGCTGTGTCTCAATATCATCCAGCGGCACTTCTCGCATTAACGACGAGTTGTGATGCAATACAGGATCCCACGTTGCAACAGTTAATGTCAGCACCGTGAGCATCCCTAAAAGCATTTTATGTAATCGTGGCAGGCTGTTGAGAGCTAGTGAGACAGACCTGACAAATTCTTGCACTTTGTTACCTCAATTTTTTTTATTTTTTTAAGCAGCTCGCGTATTGTCGAGAAAGCTGCTCAAGAAATTGAATATAGCTGTCCTTACTGAGAGAAACCTTCTCACCGAGAGGATCAAGCGTGCCAATATTGACAAGCGTTCCCCGAGTCACAGCATTAACCACCGAAGGCCTAAACTGAGGCTCTGTAAAAACACAAGTCACGTTTTGCTGCTGAATTTTTTGCTTAATTTCCTTTAACGTTCTAGCTCCAGGCGCAACTTCAGGATTTACCGTGAAGTGCCCAACGTTACGTAAATTGGCAAAAGACTCAAAGTACCCATACCCATCATGAAACACAATATACGCATTATTCTGAACTGGGCGGAGTATGCTACCAACTTTTTCAGGTAAATGCGCAATTTGCATTTTAAAATCTTGAAGGTTGGCATCTAATTTGTCTTTTTGTTCTGGAAAAAGTTCCAATAAATGATCATGAATTGCAACGGCTGTATACAAAGCAATCGAAGGTGACATCCAGACATGTAAATCAACTGAACCATGATTGTGCCCATCATGATTATCTGGATATATACGATGTTCATCCACTTTGTTAATGTCTGCATGTTTATGCTTATCATGAGAGCCAATGCTATTTTGATCAGTAAAATGAGGCTTGATAGTCTCTTTAACATCAGCATCTTTTTTTGCTCTAGTCTTATTATCGTCATCATCATGTAAAAGTGGTATGACTGATGGCAATGTTTTTATCTGAATTTGTTGTGCACTGTCTTTTTTCGCGAGTGGCTTCACTAAAAAAGACTCCATATCACTACCTACCCACACCACCAAATCAGCACCCTGAATACGCTGAATATCAGAAGGTCGTAGTGCATAATCATGCGGTGAAGCGCCATTAGGCAACAAGACTTCTGTTGTCGTTATACCATCAGAAATGGCTGAAGCGATAAAACCTAACGGTTTTACTGACGTGAGTACATACGCTGCTGCATGAAATGTAGGGAGTAATAGTAAACTTAGTAGACAAATTCGCTTAATCATACAAAAATCTCTGCTCTAGCCGGAATGCTGGTGTTATAATATAACATTACATCTTTTGAAGATAAATTCCCTTTATGCATCCTTTTTCAGGAGCACTGGTTTAACGCCTATTATGTCGCAATCAACTCTATCCCACTCAGCCATACCAAATACGGTTGAACCCTCTTCTGCTTTGATTGAGCTTAAGAATATCAATGTCATTTTTGGTGATAAAACGGTACTCAAGAATATTTCACTCGCCATCCATAAGAAAAAAATCATTACGCTTTTAGGGCCAAATGGGGCTGGAAAATCAACACTGGTTCGTACCGTTTTAGGTTTAATTACCCCATCAGCAGGCCACGTCATTCGTAAAAATGGGTTAAAAATTGGTTATGTTCCACAGAAATTACACCTTGACACTACTCTTCCGCTGACTGTCAAACGCTTTCTTTCATTGAAAAAAAATGGCCATCTAAGTGATATCTCTACGGTTCTTTCACAAGTCAAAGCACTTCATTTACTTGATCAGCCTATGCAAAAACTCTCTGGCGGTGAAACACAGCGGGTTTTGCTAGCTCGTGCATTAATCAACCAACCTGATATTTTAGTACTTGATGAACCTATGCAAGGTGTTGATGTTAATGGTCAAATGGCACTGTACGACCTGATTACTGTATTGCGCGATACACTCAGTTGCGGTGTACTGATGGTTTCGCATGATCTGCATTTAGTGATGGCAAAAACGGATGAAGTGCTCTGTATTAACCAGCACATTTGCTGTTCAGGCACGCCCGAACATATTTCGCATCATCCCGAATTTTTATCTATGTTTAGTGGGCAATTGCCAAAGAAATTAGCGGTATACCAACATCATCATGATCATGCGCATGGCCTAAATGGTTGTGTGATTCACTCCATCACCAAAGGAGCTAAGCATGATTGAGATTTTGCTCCCCGGCTGGCTGGCCGGAATGCTGTTAACGCTGGCAACTGGCCCATTAGGCTCTTTTGTGGTTTGGCGCAGGATGGCCTATTTTGGTGATACGCTGGCACACGCCTCATTATTGGGCGTTGCACTTGGATTTTTGCTGGATGTAAACCCCTACTTTACGATTTTAGGGCTTACAGTAGTATTAGGTGCTGGTCTTGTTTGGTTAGAACGTAAACCTTATCTCGCCATTGATACCCTGCTGGGCATTTTGGCACACAGTAGCTTATCGTTAGGTCTTGTGACCGTCAGCCTGATGAGCGATGTTCGTGTTGATCTGATGGCCTATCTGTTTGGCGATCTGCTCGCCATCACATGGGGAGATATCAGCTGGATCTGTATTGGCTCACTAGCTGTGCTTGCGGTACTTCGCTGGCAATGGGATGCTCTGCTTTCTGTCACCATTAACCCAGAACTGGCCTATGTTGATGGTATTAACCTAAATAAAATGCGGCTGTTACTGATGCTGACAACCGCAATTACTATCGGATTAGCCATGAAGTTTGTTGGCGCTCTGATAATCACCTCGTTATTGATTATCCCTGCCGCAACAGCACGCCGGTTCTCACGCACACCAGAACAAATGGCCGGTTTTTCCACATTGTTTGGTATGTTATCCGTTACCGGTGGTTTACTGCTCTCATGGGAATATGACACACCCGCAGGGCCTTCGGTTGTTATCTGCTCTGCAGCGTTGTTTATACTCAGCTTATGTAAAACACAAAAAGCATAAAACAAAAAACGCCTCTTTAAAGAGGCGTTTTTATGGATACATATTTGGGAAATCACTTCACTCAGTCACTGTACGCTTAAATTTCATGACCGAGCAAGCTTCATTCCGCGCTTACCAACCGGTAACTTCACGCAATGCAGCACCGATATCAGCTAATGAACGTACCGTTTTAACGCCAGCATCTTCAAGTGCAGCAAATTTCTCATCTGCTGTTCCTTTTCCACCAGAGATAATCGCCCCCGCATGCCCCATGCGTTTACCTTTTGGTGCAGTAACACCGGCAATATAAGACACTACAGGCTTGGTCACATTCGCCTTAATAAAGGCGGCCGCTTCTTCTTCTGCACTGCCACCGATTTCACCAATCATCACAATAGCTTCTGTTTTGGGATCATCTTGGAACAGGCGCAAAATATCAATAAATGTAGAACCAGGGATCGGATCACCGCCAATACCTACACAGGTAGACTGGCCAAAACCTTCATCTGTTGTCTGTTTCACCGCTTCATAAGTCAATGTACCAGAGCGGGACACAATACCTACACGTCCTGGAAGATGAATATGGCCAGGCATAATCCCAATCTTACACTCACCCGGTGTAATCACTCCTGGACAGTTAGGGCCGATCATCCGCACACCGCTTTGCTCAAGGCGTACTTTAACCTGCAACATATCCAGCGTTGGAATGCCTTCAGTGATACAAACAATCAGTTCAATACCAGCATCAATGGCTTCTAAAATGGCATCTTTACAAAATGGTGCGGGAACATAAATCACTGATGCAGTAGCACCAGTCACTTCGACTGCATCACGCACAGTATTAAATACCGGTAAATCTAAGTGATACGAACCACCTTTACCCGGTGAAACACCACCGACTAAACGTGTGCCGTATGCCAGTGCCTGTTCAGAGTGAAACGTGCCCTGCCCGCCGGTAAAACCTTGGCAAATAACCTTGGTATTCTTATCAATCAGAATAGACATTATTTACCCTCCGCAGCATGAACAACTTGCTGAGCAGCATCAGTCAAACTGGTTGCAGCAATGATATTTAATCCACTGTCTGCCAGTTTTTTCGCACCTAACTCCGCATTATTGCCTTCTAAACGCACAACCACCGGAATACTGACACCGACCTCCTCCACAGCACCAATAATACCGTCAGCAATCAGATCACAGCGCACTATTCCGCCAAAAATATTGACCAGTACCGCTTTCACATTCTCATCAGATAAGATGATTTTAAAAGCCTCAGTCACACGCTCTTTCGTTGCACCACCGCCAACATCCAAGAAGTTAGCCGGTGCACCACCATGCAGCTTAACGATATCCATGGTACCCATCGCCAAACCTGCGCCATTAACCATACAACCTATATTGCCCTCAAGTGCAACATAGTTGATTTCCCACTGCGCAGCATATGCTTCACGCTGATCTTCTTGTGACGGATCTTGCATTGCACGCAGTGCCAGTTGGCGATACAACGCATTAGAGTCAACCACAATTTTTGCATCAAGGCAGTGTAAATTTCCGGCGGTAGTGATCACCAGTGGGTTCACCTCTAGCAGAGCCAAATCACTTTCGATAAACAGCTTACCGAGCCCCATAAAAATATGAGTAAACTGACGGATTTGCTCACCAGTTAAGCCTAATTTAAACGCCAGCTCACGGCCCTGATACGGCTGTGGCCCACAAATAGGATCAAGTGCAGCTTTGTGGATGAGCTCAGGTGTTTTTGCTGCCACCGTCTCAATATCCACACCGCCTTCGGTTGATGCCATAAACACCACCCGACGCGTAGCACGATCGACCACCGCGCCTAAATACAGCTCTTTAGCTATATCAGTACAGCTCTCAACTAAAATGGTATTGACTGGCTGACCTTTGGCATCAGTCTGATAAGTAACTAAATTTTTACCCAGCCACTGATCGGCAAACGCGCGAATTTCATCTTTTGATTTTGCCAGTTTCACACCGCCCGCTTTACCACGGCCACCCGCATGTACCTGACATTTTACAACCCAGCAATCTCCACCAATTTTATCGGCAGCATCAATAGCTTCCTGCTGAGAACGGCACGCATAACCTTCCGATACTGGTAGGCCATACTGTGCGAACAACTGTTTACCCTGATATTCATGCAAATTCATGATGTTCTATCCGTGTTAATGATCTATTCCTGGGTGTCATTGCTTGAAATAGCCCGGTCTTTTTCGACTGCCGGGCCTTCTTACTCTGATTAAATATCGAGTAAAAGTCGGGTTGGGTCTTCAAGCAGATCTTTTACTGTCACCAAGAAGCTGACCGATTCACGGCCATCAATTAAGCGGTGATCATAAGAGAGTGCCAGATACATCATTGGTAAAATCTGCACCTGACCATTTACCGCCATTGGGCGGTCTTTGATCGCATGCATACCAAGAATTGCACTTTGTGGTGGGTTAATAATCGGAGTCGACATTAATGAGCCAAACACGCCACCATTGGTAATGGTGAAATTACCACCGGTAAGGTCTTCAACCGTTAATTTACCGTCGCGCCCTTTCTCTGCCAGTGCTTTAATGCTTTTTTCAATATCCGCCAGACTAAGGACATCACCGTCACGCAGCACCGGTGTCACCAATCCACGTGGTGTAGAAACGGCCATGCTAATATCAAAATAGTTATGATAAACAACATCATCACCATCAATAGAGGCATTAATTTCAGGGAAGCGTTTTAACGCTTCAACCACGGCTTTTACATAGAAAGACATGAAGCCCAAACGGACACCGTGACGCTTTTCAAACACATCACCGTATTGCTTACGCAAATCCATGATAGGTTTCATGTTAACTTCGTTAAAGGTTGTTAACATTGCCGTTGTATTTTTCGCCTCTAACAAACGCTCAGCAATACGCTTACGCAAACGTGTCATCGGTACGCGTTTTTCACTGCGATGCGCTAAAGGTGCAGGAGTAGATACCGGTTTAGTATTGCTAACCACACTTACCGCTGGCGTAGCTTTTAAGCTACGCATATCTTGTACAAATTTCTCGACATCTTCGCGGGTGATACGACCACCCACGCCCGAACCTTTGATCTGTGCTGGATCAATATTGTGCTCTGAAACTAAACGGCGTACAGCAGGGCTTAATGCATCAGAAAACTCTTCAACCAACCCGGCGGTATGGCGTTGTGCCGGTGTTGATTCTGGCTCAGATACTTTTGCTAATGTTGGCTCACCAGCCACAGCAATCGGACGAACGCGGCCAATCAATTGACGACCAACCACCGTTGCGCCCTCATTTTCTAACACGCTATCAAGCACACCGTTTTCTGTTGCGGGAACTTCTAGCACCACTTTATCAGTTTCAATTTCAACTAAAACTTCATCACGTTCTACATTATCACCTGGTTTTTTACGCCAAGTCGCAATCGTGGCATCTGCCACAGACTCAGGCAAATCGGGAACTAAAATATCAATACTGCTCATATCTAACATCCTTCGTTATACGTTCTTATTCCGTGCGCAAGGCATCTTCTACTAGATCTTTTTGTTGTTTCGTGTGCAAAGACATATACCCGACAGCCGGTGATGCGGATGCCGGACGCCCTGCGTACGCCAATGTCGCATCGGCAGGGATCACCTGACGGAAATTATGTTGGCTACAATACCAAGCGCCTTGATTTAACGGCTCTTCCTGACACCACACATAATCAGTCACATGCACATAAGGTTGTAATAGTTCACGCACAGTATCGTAAGGGAAAGGGTATAGCTGCTCTATCCGCATAATAGCAACATCAGTCTGCCCATTCTTACGGCGTTGTTCTAACAGGTCGTAATACACCTTGCCTGAACACAATACAACGCGCGTGACCCCTTTCGGATCAAGTGCATCAATTTCACCAATAGCCGGAAGGAATGCACCATGAGCGAGCTCTTCTAAACTTGAAACAGCAAGCGGATGACGCAATAACGATTTCGGTGACATAACCACGAGCGGACGACGCATCGGGCGTACAGATTGACGGCGCAGCATGTGGTAAACCTGTGCCGGAGTTGAAGGCACACAAACCTGCATATTTTGTTCTGCGCACAATTGTAAATAACGTTCTAAACGGGCAGAGGAGTGCTCTGGGCCTTGACCTTCATAGCCATGCGGCAATAACAAGGTGACGCCACACATCCGACCCCACTTTTGCTCACCTGAGCTGATAAATTGGTCAATAACCACCTGTGCACCGTTAGCAAAATCACCAAACTGTGCTTCCCAAATAACCAAAGAGCTTGGTTCTGCAGTCGCATAGCCGTACTCAAATGCCAGCACTGCAGCCTCAGAGAGTACTGAATCCCAAACTTCAAATTGCCCTTGACCATGATGAATATTCGATAACGGAACATACACACTGGCATCATTTTGATTGTGTAAGACAGCATGGCGGTGGAAAAATGTTCCGCGACCGGCATCTTGACCAGATAAACGCACATCAACGGATTCATCCAGCAAAGTGGCATATGCCAGTGTTTCAGCAAAGCCCCAATCAAGCAGACGATTGCCTTCGGTCATCTCTTTGCGATCAGCATAAATTTTTTCAACGCGCGGGTGCAGCACATGGTTTTCAGGATATTGGCAAACTCGGCGACCGAGCTCCTGCAAACGGGTTAGATCAACCGTAGACTGATACTCAATATTCCAGTCGTGCCCTAAATAAGGTGCCCAATCAACAGAATGCATCTGCATTGGTCGCCATTCAGGAACAACGCAGTCACCCTTATCAAGCGCATCACGATAGCCATTGACCATTTCAGTTGCATCTTCCTGCAAAATAATGCCTTTCTCAATCAAACGATCAGCATAGATTTTACGTGGTGTAGGATGCTTTTTAATCTTTTGATACATCAGAGGCTGAGTTGCATTTGGCTCATCAGCTTCGTTATGCCCGTGACGGCGATAGCAGACTAAATCAATCACCACATCACGTTTAAATTCAAAACGGTAATCAAGTGCTAAACGGGCGACAAAAGCTACTGCTTCAGGATCATCGGCATTGACATGGAAAATAGGTGCTTGCACCATTTTTGCAATATCAGTGCAATACTGGGTTGAACGTGTATCTTTTGGGTTAGAGGTAGTAAAGCCAACCTGATTATTAATCACTAAACGAATGGTACCGCCAACTTTATAACCCCGCGCCTGAGACATATTAAATGTCTCTTGTACTACACCTTGCCCTGCAATCGCTGAATCACCATGAATAGTAATGGGTAATACCGTACTGCCTTCTGTATCCCCTAAACGATCTTGTCTAGCACGTACTGAACCCACCACGACAGGGTTAACAATTTCAAGATGTGAAGGGTTGAACGCCAATGCTAAATGAACAGAACCTTGTTCAGTTGCAAAATCAGAAGAGAACCCTTGATGATATTTCACATCACCGGTTCCCCAGCCTTCATCATGCTTACCAGCAAATGCATCAAACAAGTCTGCTGGTTTTTTACCTAGAACGTTAACCAGCATATTCAAACGGCCACGGTGTGCCATACCCATAACAATTTCACGGGTACCGTGTTTTGCCGCACCACGAATTAGCTCTTTAACCATCGGGATCATGGCATCGCCGCCTTCAAGAGAAAAACGTTTTGCTCCAGGAAAACGAGCACCAATATAACGCTCTAGCCCTTCAGCAGCCGTTAGCTCAGCCAAAAACATCTGTTGCTCTAATGGTGTAAATTCAGGTTTTCCTTGTACTGACTCTAAACGTTGCTGAATCCAACGTTTCTCTTCAGTACTTGTGATATGCATATATTCTGCACCAATCGAACCACAATAAGTCTCTTTTAATGCTTGATAAAGTGCTGATAATTTTAAGGTATCTTGCCCACAAGCAAATGAACCGACATTAAAACTTGTCGAGAAATCCTCTGTATTTAGCGTGTGGAAATCAGGGTTAAGATCAGCAACCGGATCTTGTTTCCACAAACCGAGTGGATCTAAATTTGCTTGCTGGTGTCCACGAAAACGGAATGCATTGATCAATTGCAATACACGGACTTGTTTTGCATCAGCCTCAGGATCTGTCACTGTACAGCCACTATAACGTGAAGGATCTTGTGCTAAACGGCGAAAGTAATCCCTTACTCGTGAATGTGGCTGTTCAGGTGTAATATTAACCATGGGTAAACGATCAAATACCGCACGCCAATTATCATCTACACTTGTAGGGTCAGTGAGGTAGTCCTCATAGAGCTGCTCAACATAGGTTTGATTAGCTCCGGCCAGAGGTGATGATTCTAACCAGTCTTGAATAGCTCCGTTTTCCATCTTGATCCCTTTTATATTATTTGTTGTTTTGCCGTGGCTTCTGTTCGGGTGGGAAAACCGAACATTCTGATTATGGTTTATACCTGTTACTTAATGTAACTATTGCTTTAATCACGTATTACAAGGTGTTTTATATTGGTGTTTCGCACTGTTCTACTGTATCTGCTCTACACTCCGTTAACATACCGTTAATAGGGTATGAAATGTCAGAACTTAGCCACAAATTTGTCAAAAAGTGAACAATCATACCGCATGACTCAAAAGCATCGATTTAATATGCCCGATAGCTTTTGTCGGATTCAACCCTTTAGGACAAACATTAACGCAATTCATAATGCCATGGCAGCGGAAAACACTAAAAGCATCATCTAATTCAGATAAACGTTCCGATGTAGCAGTGTCACGGCTATCAATCAGAAAACGATATGCAGCTAACAGTCCTGCAGGGCCAACAAATTTATCCGGATTCCACCAAAATGATGGGCAGGATGTAGAGCAGCAAGCGCATAAAATACACTCATACAGCCCGTCAAGATGTTCACGCTCTTCAGGCATCTGAATAAATTCACGCTCAGGTGGTTGCTTGCCATCATTAATCAGATACGGTTTGATTTTTTCATACTGTGTATAGAACTGAGTCATATCAACAATCAGATCACGCACTACGGGTAATCCTGGCAGAGGGCGTATCACTACTTTACCCTGCGAAGATCCCGTTAATGCCGACAGTGGTGTAATACAGGCCAACCCGTTTTTACCATTCATGTTGAGGCCATCAGAACCACACACACCTTCACGGCAAGAACGACGGAATGACAGCGTCGGATCGCTCTCTTTTAACTTAATAAGCGCATCGAGTACCATCATATCGCGCCCCTCTTCTGTCTCAAGGGTCAGATCCTGCATATAAGGCGCATTATCTGTTTCTGGATTATAGCGATACACTGAAAAATGAACGTTCATTCAGTAAATTCCTTATCCCTGACTTAATAAGTACGCGCTTTTGGTGGAAATGCCGGACGTAAATGCGGTTCCATGTTGACCTGACGGCGACTCATCGTATCAGTGACAGGGTTGTACAGGGTATGGCATAGCCACTGGCTGTCATCTCTGTCAGGAAAATCAAAGCGGCTATGTGCCCCCCGGCTTTCTGTACGGAAGTTTGCCGCTACTGCAGTGGCATAAGCCGTATCCATCAGGTTATCTAGCTCTAAACACTCTACTCGCTGGGTATTAAAGTCAGGCGATGTATCATCTAGCCGCGCAGATTGTAGACGTTCACGGATGGTTTTTAACTCTGCTAGCCCCTCGGCCATCGCATCGCCCTCACGGAATACCGAGAAATTACGTTGCATACAGCTTTGCAGGTCTTTACGAATCTGAACAGGATCTTCGCCTTGGCGGGTATTATTCCAGCGATTAACTCGGCTCAAGGAGGCTTCAATATCAGATTCGCTAGCTTCGCGTGCTTCGGCAGCCGCCGCTAGCGTTTCACCAAGGTGTAACCCGGTAGCTCGGCCAAAAACCACAAGATCTAGCAAGGAGTTTCCGCCTAAACGGTTAGCACCATGTACCGATACACAGGCTATTTCACCGACAGCAAACAAACCTTGAATATCATAGTCAGTGCCATCAGCATGTTGCCCTAACGCTTGCCCACTGACCTGTGTTGGAATACCCCCCATCATATAGTGACAGGTTGGAATAACCGGTACGGGCTCATTAACCGGATCAACATGCGCAAAGGTGCGTGACAGTTCACAAATACCTGGTAAGCGTGACTCGAGCACCTCTTTACCCAGATGATCGAGCTTCAATTTAATATGTGGCCCCCACGGGCCTTCACAGCCACGGCCTTCGCGAATCTCAATCATCATTGAGCGGGCAACTACATCACGCCCAGCCAGATCTTTGGCATTCGGTGCATAACGCTCCATAAAGCGTTCGCCATCTTTGTTTAACAGGTAACCGCCCTCTCCGCGGCAACCTTCTGTGACTAAGACTCCAGCACCTGCAATACCTGTTGGGTGGAATTGCCACATTTCCATATCTTGAAGAGGAACGCCTGCACGCACAGCCATGCCAACGCCATCTCCGGTATTGATATGTGCATTGGTTGTAGAGGAAAAAATCCGCCCAGCACCACCGGTTGCAAGTACGGTTGCCTTGGCTTTGAAGTAGACAATTTCACCTGTTTCAAGGCAAATTGCAGTGCACCCTACAATCACACCATCTTGGTTTTTAACCAGATCAAGGGCATACCATTCAGAGAAAATTGTGGTTTTATTTTTTATATTCTGCTGATACAACGTGTGCAACAAAGCATGGCCAGTACGATCTGCGGCTGCCGCTGTACGAGCGGCTTGCTCACCACCAAAGTTACGTGATTGACCACCAAATGGGCGCTGATAAACCCGCCCATTATCAAAACGGGAAAATGGTAGCCCCATATTTTCCAGCTCTAAAATAGCTTCTGGGCCCATTTTACACATGTATTCAATAGCATCTTGGTCACCAATGTAATCAGACCCTTTAACGGTGTCATACATGTGCCATTCCCAGTTGTCCTCATGGGCATTACCCAGTGCAACTGTAATTCCGCCTTGTGCAGAAACCGTGTGTGAACGCGTTGGAAAAACTTTAGAAATCAACGCACAGGTTAGGCCTGATTGTGAGATTTGCAGTGCAGCACGCATGCCAGCTCCACCTGCACCGATCACGACAGCGTCAAATTGTTTCGTTGCAATCTTCACTTAAACACCCCACACAATAACAGCAGTTGCAATGACATAAACCAACAAAACAATGATCACAGCAAATTGCAGTGCTAAGCGTAACGCCAAAGGTTTGATGTAATCGGTTAGCACTTGCCATAGGCCAATCCATGCATGTACCAGTACCGACACTACAGCTAAAAGTGTAAAAACTTGCGTGATACCCAATGAAAAAAAACTTTTCCAGATACCGTAAGTTATGGCTGGTGCAGAGATGATAAAACCTAATAAGTACAGGATATACAAGGTCATGATAATTGCTGTAGCACGCAATAACAGCCAGTCATGTATCCCACTACGGCCAAACGCAGTTGCATTCGTTACCATACCAAGACTCCTGCTAATAGAGATAAAATAGCGGTAATAATAAAAGCAATTTTTGCAGTACGGCTTGCTATTCTAAGACTCTCTTCGCCATATCCCATATCAGCCAATAAATGGCGAATACCACCGACCACATGGTAAGCCAGTGCAGTTAGCATGCCCCATAAAATCAGTTTGACGAAAAAAGAGTCAACAATAGCGCGGGCACTCTCAAAACCTTGCTCAGACGAGAGCGAAAGCGAGAGTAACCATAAAAGTATTCCCAGAGAGATGAAGGTAATAACACCGCTAACTCGATGAAGAATAGAGGCGATAGCGGTAATCGGGAAGCTGATCGTTTTCAGATCAAGGTTAACAGGTCTTTGCTTATTCACGGTTCTGCCCATGCCGCTCCATGTGAGCTCAGTTTGTTTTCCTTATTAACCTTCATGCCACTCAACGTTACTGGCCACATTGTTCATTTCAGTATTGTTCAGTACCGCAACTCGATAATGCTGTTATATAACCACATTGATAATAACAACATACACAACAACACGACGCGCTTAAACGACATGTCAACGTGCAGTACAGTAACCCTGCGTATAAACAAGTTTGTTTTACAGCGTAGTAACATATTTATTAGCCTGAAGACCTGTGCATAGTATACTTTTCGCAACATGGCATTACAATTCAAGAAAGAGTTGTTAATAAATTTTAAACAAACTATGAGACATAGACCGTGTTTTATTATTAAATGAAATATAACAAACAAAATTGACATGTATCATCACGGTCGGTTACAAAATACGCATTAAAAATGCTGCTAATGTGCAAAGTTCAACCAGATACCTCTTTTCCTACTCGTGAACTTGTGCAACATTGGCAAAAGCAATTCAAACTAGCTGGGGTGAACGGCGGCACAGCAGTACCAAATGATTCGATACACCCTACGTCACTCTATTTTTAGGCTAGATTCTGCATCGGGATTCAAAAAATAAGAGCAAAGGAGAATGTTATGGCAGAACAAAAAGTCACTCTGCAATTGAGCGACAATGAGTCCATTGATTTGCCCATTTATAAAGGTACATTGGGTAATGATGTGGTCGATGTTCGCCCGTTAGGGACGCACGGCTTGTTTACTTTCGATCCCGGATTTATGTCTACTGCTGCATGTGAGTCGAAAATTACTTACATTGATGGTGATGTTGGGATATTGCTGCATCGAGGCTTTCCGATTGACCAACTCGCGAATAAATCTGACTATCTCGAAGTTTGCTATATTTTGTTATACGGTGAAACACCAACCAAAACCCAGTATGACAACTTTTTACATACTGTAAAACGCCACACTATGGTGCATGAGCAATTATCCAGTTTCTATCATGGGTTTCGCCGCGACGCACATCCGATGGCTGTGATGTGTGGGGTAAGCGGCGCATTAGCAGCGTTTTATCATGATTCATTAGATATTAACAATGATGAACACCGGGCTATTGCTGCGTTCCGCTTGTTATCCAAAATGCCAACGCTGGCTGCAATGTGCTACAAATACTCTATTGGTCAGCCTTTTATTTATCCGCGCAATGATCTCTCTTATGCTGCTAACTTTCTGTATATGATGTTTGCAACGCCGTGTGAAGAGTATGAAGTGAATCCGGTACTTGCCCGTGCAATGGATAAAATCCTGATTTTACATGCTGATCACGAGCAAAATGCCTCAACATCGACCGTTAGAACAGCTGGCTCTTCAGGTGCAAATCCGTTTGCTTGTATCGCAGCGGGTATCGCTTCTTTATGGGGGCCTGCTCACGGTGGGGCAAACGAAGCTTGTTTAAATATGCTGATGCAAATTGGCTCAGTTGATCGCATTCCTGAATTTATCGCCAGAGCTAAAGATAAGAATGACCCTTTCCGCTTGATGGGTTTTGGCCATCGTGTGTATAAAAACTACGATCCGCGCGCCACTGTTATGCGTGATACATGTCATGAAGTACTAAAAACGTTGGATATCCGTGATCCTCTACTCGATGTAGCTATGGAGCTTGAGCGTATTGCACTATCAGACCCTTACTTCGTTGAGAAAAAACTGTATCCGAACGTTGATTTCTATTCCGGCATTATTTTAAAAGCGATGGGTATTCCAACATCAATGTTTACAGTGATTTTTGCTATTGCTCGTACAGTAGGTTGGATCGCTCATTGGAATGAGATGCACAGTGAGGGTGCATTACGCATTGCTCGCCCACGTCAGTTATATACGGGTGAAGCACAACGTGAGTTTAAATCAATGCATGAACGTGAATAGCTGAATAGCTGAATAGCTGAATAGCTGAATAGCTGAATAGCTGAATAGCTGAATAGCTGAATAGCTGAATAGTATAAATATTGTACTTAAATGCGGTATGGCAGTAACGCTCATAAACGCAAAGCTATTTTTAAACGATATCACTACGATGACAAAATAACAGCTTTGCAGAAATAACGCCTCAAGCAACAGACCGAAAAAAGCCTCAATGCATTTACATTGAGGCTTTTCTTTTCGATATCACTTTAGAAATCTGTTTATTTTATCTCTATCTTTGCTTCTATTTTTACAATTTTACGTGTGCCATTGATTGTGGCAAGTTAATCCATGTACTGGCCACCATTCATGGCTAAATTGGCACCGGTAATAAAGCCGGCTTCAGGAGCAGCTAAAAAAGCAACTGAACGAGCCACTTCACTTGCCTGACCAAAGCGTTGTACTGGAATTTGCTTGCGGATATTTTCACGAATAGGCTCGTCAATAGCCAAGATCATGTCCGTCTCAATATAACCAGGGGAGATGCAATTAACGGTGATCCCTTTTGATGCGGTTTCTTGTGCCAGTGATTTGCTAAAACCATACATAGCAGCTTTTGCTGCTGCATAGTTACACTGTCCAAATTGCCCTTTTTGCCCGTTAATTGATGAGATATTGATAATTCGGCCATATTGACGCTCAAGCATCGGATTAATCACCGCACGCGAAAGGTTAAATACACTGTCTAGGTTTACAGAGAGCACTTCATCCCATTGATTACGGCTCATTTTACGTAAAGTACCATCACGCGTGATACCTGCATTATTAACTAATACGGTTATTTGGCCAATGGTCTCTTCAATATCTAAAATGGTTCGTTGACACATCTCAAAATCACTAACGTCAAACGCACGTAGTATAATATTAAGATTATTTTGCTCTATTTCTTGCACAAATTCGCGTGCATTGTTACTTTCAAGACTGGTGCAACCGGCAATAACAGTAAACCCTTCAATAGCCATGCGACGACAAATTTCACGACCAATACCGCCTGCACCACCTGTAACCAAACATACTTGTGATTTATCCATGAGCAAGTCCTCATCCGTGTAAAGTATAAAATAAATATTAGCTTTATTACATTATCAATTGATTACCTGAATAAGTTGGGGCTTAACCGACAAAACTCATCAGGTAAAACAGCAGAAAATAATACTGACAGATAACGTTATGCATTATTTTATGACCAAATGCCCTCTCCCAAAGTCAGGCGATAAAAACCTAAATACTGTGTTATCTAACAATATTTTTCGTAGCATGACCATGCAATAAATAAACTTTCAAGAGTAACCATGCGAAGCACTGCATGCTACTGACTGAATATTTCACTATAGTGACCGTATGCACAAGACTTTATATGAAAAGAGACTATGTAGCGCCTATCCCTATACTAAAAATAAAATTAGACGCTAATAACTTGATTTCTTAATTAACTAGACAGGGTTTTCAATATCAATAAATGTCACATGTAAACCATATGAGCTATGTAACCACTTACCAAGAGCTTTAATACCAAAACGTTCTGTAGCATGATGGCCCGCTGCAAAAAAATGAATACCCATTTCACGTGCTACGTGAATAGTTTGTTCAGAAGCCTCACCAGTAATAAAGGCATCAACCCCAGCTTCTGCAGCTTGTTCAATATAGCTTTGCCCCCCGCCAGTACACCAAGCCACTCGCTGAATTAATGCTGGGGCATTATCACTACTGCATTGCAATGGTGCACGTTGTAACACGTGAGCTAAACGTTCATTTAATTGTTCAGCTGTAATCGGCAGCGCAAAATGCCCTTGTAGTGCGACTGAAAAACGATTATCAGGCTCTAAACCACTGCTAACTTCAATACCAAGATGTTGTGCTAATTGGGCGTTATTACCTAAAACAGGATGAACATCAAGCGGTAAATGGTAGGCTAACAAATTAATATCATTGAGTAATAACGTTTTTAAACGCTGTTTTTTCATGCCTTTTACAACAGGAGATTCATTTTTCCAAAAATAACCATGATGAACAAGAATAGCATCAGCATTTTGGGTGACTGCTGTATCAATTAACGCTTGACTTGCAGTAACACCCGTAATGATCCGTTTAATTTCAGGGCAACCCTCTACTTGTAACCCATTAGGGCAATAATCATGTATTGCATTTACACTAAGCTCACTATTTAGTAAACGCTCTAACTCTTTATTTTTCATTATCATGGCCAAAAATCACTCTAAAAAGGAAAAGACTGATAGTTTGTATCATACCATGCGTGGTTTTTAACAAAATACAGGGCTACACTGTGAAATTGTTAAGTTTTACTGTTTAGGTTAAATATTGAAATATCTATCAATTATATTTTTGAGTATAACTTTGCCTGTTCAAATGCAAGTAATGTCTCTTGACGAGCAATAGCATGTTCAATAATAGGTTTAGGATATATAAGTTCTATCTGCGTTTTTTCGGCCCATACATGTGGGGTATGAATAAACTTATCAGGTACATTGCTCAATTCAGGTAACCATTCTCGGACAAAATGACCTTGTGGATCGAACCGTTGCCCTTGTGTCGTAGGGTTAAATATGCGGAAATATGGTGTGGCATCTGTACCGGTAGATGCTGACCACTGCCATCCACCATTATTGGCTGCAAAGTTGCCATCGACTAATTGCTGCATAAAATAACGCTCACCTAAACGCCAATCAAGTTGTAAATCTTTAGTAAAAAAACTTGCTGTAATCATGCGTAAACGATTATGCATCCAGCCAGTCGCATTAAGCTGACGCATGGCTGCATCAACAATAGGATAGCCTGTTTTCCCTTGTTGCCATGCGTTGAGTAAAGTCGCATCATCTTTCCAAGGTACATAGTCTGTCCATGCAATAAAGGGGCGATAACGGCATAACTTAGGATGTGCGGCTAATAAGTGATGATAAAACTCTCGCCAAATGAGTTCATTAAGCCAACTGAAACTACCGGTTTCCTCTTTGTTCCAATCTTCTGGATGTGCTAACCGTAATCGATTAAAACACTGTCGAACCGAGAGTACACCAATACTTAAATAAGCGGATAAACGGCTAGTTGCAGAGAGTGCAGGAATATCCCGGTACTGATGATAATCAGATACATATTGATGACAAAACAGACGTAAACGCTGTAGTGCGGCCTGCTCTCCTGCCGGGAAAAAAGGATTTGTTTCACACGGATAACTAAATGGCGTTATAGTTTCAGTAATAAGTGTACCTACTTGAGGAGCTAAACGTGCCGTTGGAGCAGGCAAGCATTGGACACCATCAGCAAAGAGTTGTGTAAGTAGTGCACGGCGGAAAGGCGTAAATACCTTAAACATTTCACCACACGCTGTTTTTACTGTTCCTGGTGGCGTAAGCAATTGATCATCAAAAGAATAACACGGTAAGTTTGGCGTAAGTATTGAGATAACAGCCGTGTCACGTTGTTGCTCATTCCACTCGTATTGGCGGTTAAAAAACAGAGCATTAATGTTATATTTTGTGATAATTGCAGCTAATACGTCTGGTATATCAGCAAATAATGCAACTTCACGATACAAGAAATGAATATTCATCGAAGTTAATTTATTTGCAATACATTCAATATTTTGTCGGATAAATTCTGCTTGGCGAGATGACATTGCATGTTCTACCCACTGCTGTGGCGTAGCAATAAACAGTGCAAACACCTGTGCTTTCGGATCAGCACATGCAGCAAACAATGCACGGTTATCCTGTATGCGTAAATCATGTCTAAACCAGACTAAATGACGCATAGAGACCTATTATCCTATTTTATGGCCAAGTATTTATTAAATAATAAATACTTAGCCTATTGTGTGAGTTAACGGCCATAACGCAATAGTAACGTTTCTGGATAAGGATCAAAGTAAACTTGTTGCCCTAAATATTCATTAGGGTGTTCTTGTAGGTAGTGACGCAATAAAGTTATAGGAGCAAGTAAGGGTTGAGTACCTAAATGATAACGCTCAATTAATTTAGAAAGTTCAGCTCGTTGTTTTTCAGAGAGCTTATCAGTGAAATAACCTTGAATATGGTATAACACATTAGTATGGTTACGGCGTGAAGCTCTATGGGTAAGTGCAGCCATCAGTTTATTACGGTATTCAATCAATAATTGATCAAATGGCATAGCATCAAGATCGGCAATCATTCGACCTAATGTGCGATATTCGGCCTGATTATGCGCCAAAAGTAGCAATTTATAGCGGCTATGAAATGTCACAAGCTTACCGCGTGTCATACCCGCAGCACAGTGCTGATTGTAATCATGTAGGGCAAAAATACGGGTAACAAAGTTCTCGCGCAGTACTGGATCATTTAAGCGCCCGTCCTCTTCTACCGGCAACCATGGCAGTTTCTCCATCAACATGTGGGTAAACATACCAATGCCACTTTTTTCTGCATTTTTGCCTTCGGCATCATACACTTTCACCCGCTCCATACCACAAGAGGGTGATTTAGCACAGACAATATAACCACACAAATGACTCAGCTCAGGCACTTTGTTCTGCGCAAATGTGGACATAGCATCCGTAACATCAATATCGTGGCTACTACCAACAAGTCGAATCCCTTCTTTGGTATTAACCAGTCGAATTGCTGGACGTGGGCTTGGTAAACCAATCGCCATTTCTGGGCATATAGGGTAGTACCGCACATATGGCTTTAAATCATCAGTTGCGAAAGCAAGCCGTTTATGCCCACCATCAAATCGCACTTTTTCACCCAGTGTACAAGCACTTACGCCTATTGGAATTAATGTACTCATTGCCATACCTCCATGCAGACAACACGTTACTTTCCGATTTATATTTGTAAAACAGTTGGCTGCTTTACCATTTTATGAATAACCACGGGGTATCAAAACAGAGTATATACACTATGAAAGATATTTTTAGTTTGCGTATCTATTTTGATGCAAAATTATAAAATTACATTATTTTGCATCAATGCTTGCAATAAAAAAGCCTTCATCATGATGAAGGCTTTTTGTATTTATCACGTAATGGCTCAATAAGCCCTACGTTATAAACAAAAACATTCTTAATAAAAATCGCGGATACTACGCTCAGAGTTTGCTAACCATACCGGCTTACTACTCGTTTTACTCCAAACTCGGTGTAAATAGCTATAAAATCGAGCACGACTAGGATGAAACGCCATTACAGGCAATGCTAGAGAGCCTGCAACCAATACGCCAATACGACGAAGAAGAATCTGAGCACGTGGAAACTTCTGGTACATAGAACACCCTCTAAATAAGAAACTATTCTTACTCTTATAATCTTCAGTGTAATCAGTAATACGTAAGTTTACTACACATTTTTTAATCAATTTGTGCTGAAAGGCAGCAATTATAGATTAATCATGTAATTTATTTACAAATAAATTACATGAAATAAACACCAGTGAGATAATAAAAAAGCACACTGTCAGAAACAGTGTGCTTTATATGTGATATCTTTATTCAAAATACAACAGATACAATAAAATCGATGAAGTTAAAGCTAAAACATTAAAATTTCATCATTACTTTGCTTGATCAGAGCGTTACTTTACAGCTTTAAACCACCAACGCCTCAGATAGAATACGATCAATAATTTGCACAGCTTGTGTTTCAATCAATTTCAGATGTTCTTCACTTACAAAACTTTCACAATAAATTTTGTAGACGTTTTCAGTACCTGAAGGGCGCGCTGCAAACCAACCATTTGGAGTCACAATTTTCAGTCCACCAATTGGCGCATTATTACCTGGAGCATTGGTTAAACGAGCAATAATCGGATCGCCAGCGAGTGAGTCTGCACTCACCATTTCTGGAGATAACCGGCTTAAAATAGCTTTTTGTGCACTGTTTGCCGTAGCTTGAATACGTGAATAGTAAGGTTGACCAAACTTTTCTGCTAACTGTGTATAGTGCTGTTGTGGATTTAGCCCCGTAACTGCAGTTATTTCAGCAGCTAATAGACATAAAATAATACCATCTTTGTCTGTTGACCATGCACTGCCGTTAAAACGCAGGAATGATGCTCCTGCACTCTCTTCACCACCAAAACCCAGCCAACCTTCGTGTAAACCATCAACAAACCATTTAAAACCAACCGGCACTTCAACTAAACGGCGATCGAGTGCAGATACAACACGATCAATCATGGCACTTGAGACCAACGTTTTCCCCACTCCTACCTCAGTATTCCACTGTGGACGATGGCTAAACAGGTAATCAATGGCAACGGCCAGATAGTGATTTGGATTCATCAAGCCTACAGGAGTGACAATACCGTGGCGGTCATAATCAGGATCATTACCAAATGCCAGATCAAATTTATCTTTCAGTGCCAACAAACCTGCCATTGAATAGGGCGATGAACAATCCATACGAATCGCACCATCTTTGTCTAATGGCATAAAACGGAAAGAGGGATCAATTTGATCATTTACCAGAGTAAGATCAAGTTGGTAATGTGTCGCTATCCGTTTCCAGTACTCAATTCCTGCTCCACCAAGTGGATCAACACCGAGTTTTAGCCCTGCATTGCGGATGGCGTCCATATCAACAACATTGACTAAATCTTCGACATAGGCTTGTACTAGATCTTTTTGCAACAACAACTCATTGCTTAATGCTTCGCTAAACGGTACACGACGTACATCAGCTAAATTACCGGCAATAAGATCATTAGCGCGTTGCTCAATCACCTTCGTAATATTGGTATCAGCAGGACCACCATTAGGTGGATTATACTTAATACCACCATCTTGAGGTGGGTTATGAGAAGGCGTAATGACAATACCATCTGCCAACGCTCCATTAGCATTGTTATGGCATAGTATGCTGTAAGAAACCGCAGGTGTTGGTGTAAAACCATTATTCTCTTGAACAATAACTTGTACACCATTCGCAATCAGCACTTCGATCACTGAAATAAATGCAGGCTCTGACAATGCATGAGTATCTTTACCCACAAAACAAGGGCCTAAAATACCTTGTTTAACCCTAATTTCAGCAATAGCTTGTGCAATTGCAAGAATGTGTGATTGATTAAAACTGCTGTTTACTGAACTACCACGATGACCTGATGTACCAAACTGAACAGCATGTGCAGGGTTAGTCGGATCAGGTTGTAACACATAATATTCAGAAACAAGTTGACCAATATTGATCAAATCGTCTTGTTGAGCTTGTTGCCCAGCTCGAGGATGAATTGCCATACGGCGT
Organism: Plesiomonas sp.; assembly: GCF_051652165.1. Lineage (GTDB taxonomy): Bacteria > Pseudomonadota > Gammaproteobacteria > Enterobacterales > CAMTGL01 > Plesiomonas. The sequence continues at coordinate 130,546 of NZ_JBOFTR010000007.1, read as the reverse complement.
TGCTCCCTAACGCTCAACTCAAATAGTGCTGCAAACTTTCTCTGTCAGTTCCGACGGGAACTGCATACCACTCATGATCTGTTCGATCATCGCGCGTTTGCGGCCAGAATTAGTATTGGTGATAACCCAGTACGGTGTATTTGGAATAACTTTAGGTTTTGTGTGCGTACCGTGTTGCAATAATGTTGCTTCATCTTCTGCAAAATAGACACGAGTACGGCCCCGCAACTCTTCAGTAGCGGCAGTAAATCCTAATACATCGAGTGAATACAAAAAAGAGAGGATCAGCATGAAACGCCCAATGGCTTTTGTCTGCACTGCATATTCATCTGATAACAAAAGCTCACGAATAGCACGTACGCGATCTACAGTATTCTCTTTTCCTGCATCGCGGCTAACCACGATCCCTGGGCTACGAGGCTCAGTATTGGGTGACAAACTCAGCATTCGGCGTAAAATTTCAGAGGCACTCTCACCAATATGCTGGGTATGACTTGCAATGTAGCGGTACAACTCTTCGTCTACTTCAATGATTTTCATGTCGATCCAATATCGTTCTCTTGCATGAATAACTGTGTGATTATACCTTTTCAGGCCATGATTCTCTATACACCAACTTGGTTTAGCTTATGATCAACTACAAACAACAGGGGCAAGGTCCAACTTTAGTGCTCATTCATGGGCTATTTGGCACATTAGATAATTTAGGATTACTTGCACGAGACCTGGTTAAAGATCATCATATCGTACACGTTGATCTTCGCAACCATGGGCAAAGTTTTTTCAGTGAGCACATGAATTATAGCCTGATGGCTGAAGATATTATCACCCTCCTTGATTATCTAAATATTGCTACAGCAACATTTATTGGCCACTCTATGGGAGGAAAAGTGGCAATGAAGATTGCTCAACTTGCACCTGATCGTGTAGAGCATCTAATTATCTTGGATATGTCACCGGTTGATTACCAAGTTCGCCGCCATGATAACGTGTTTAAAGCATTACATGCCGTAAGCCAAGCGAAACCTACTCGTCGTAATACTGCAGCTAGCTTAATGCAGCCTTTTTTAAAAGAAGAGGGTGTAATCTTATTTTTGTTAAAATCATTTGATGCTCATGCAGAAAGCCGCTGGCGTTTTAATGTTACCGCTTTAGAGCACCAATATACCAACATTGTCGGTTGGCAAGAAGGCTTACCATGGCACGGGCCAACACTTTTTATTAAAGGTGAACGCTCCTCCTATATTCAAGATCAATACCGTGAACAAATTATGCGTCAATTTCCTGCAGCAAAAGCACATATCGTTGCTGGCACTGGCCATTGGTTACATGCTGAAAAACCTGATGCTGTTCTGCGTACTATTCGGCGATTTTTGCTGACGGTTTCCCGTTAACAGGCTGCAGACGCTATGATATAGTTCAGATCTATATTTGTCGGCAAAATGGAATTGCCACATGATTTATCGACACATGGAAACGCTTGAGGCTATTGGCCTTAATCTCTTTTTTATTGTTATCTTCTTTTTTATTGGAATGGCAATACAAGATGTGTTGAAACGTGGCAATGTGCCTCCATTTGGCCGCTGCATTGTCTGGCTAGTCTTGTTCCTTGGCTGTGCGGGATTTGTTGCCAAAGGTCTGATCCAGTTGCTCTGGGAGGGTGCTGGTATTGGTTGAGTCTTCGCAAGAGCAACATGTGTAGTTTAAATGGCAAAAGAGAATACCGATCGTACCACTCTGGATTTATTTGCAGATGAACGCCGCCCTGGTCGGCCGAAAACGAATCCGCTTCCTCGTCATGAACAGTTACGTATCAATAAACGTAACCAACTTAAGCGAGATAAGTCAAAAGGGCTACGCAGAATCGAGCTAAAAATAGATAGCCGAGTGGTCGCAACATTAAATGAACTGGCTCACGATCATGCGTTGAGCCGTGGTGAATTAATTGAACGTATTTTGTTGGAAAGATTAGGCTTAGACGCGGCAGAGTTCGCACTTAATCATACTGACAGCACAAAATAGACATTAAGGTAGAGAGAATGGCAAGTGTAGGAATTTTCTTTGGCAGCGATACTGGCAATACCGAAAACATCGCCAAGATGATCCAAAAACAGCTTGGCAAACATCTGGTTGATGTCCGAGATATTGCCAAAAGCAGCAAAGAGGATATTAATAACTTTGATCTGTTACTGCTTGGCATCCCCACATGGTATTACGGTGAAGCCCAGTGTGATTGGGATGACTTCTTCCCTACTCTTGAAGAAATTGATTTTACTAATAAATTAGTTGCTATCTTTGGGTGTGGCGATCAAGAAGACTATGCCGAGTACTTTTGCGATGCGATGGGTACTGTTCGTGATATTGTTGAAGCCCATGGTGCAATCCTTGTAGGACAATGGCCAACTGAGGGTTATCATTTTGAAGCGTCAAAAGCATTAAGTGACGATAAACATTTTGTCGGTTTGTGTATTGATGAAGACCGCCAGCCAGAGTTAACAGCTCAACGCGTTGATAGCTGGGTTAAACAAGTTTACGAAGAGATGTGCTTGGCTGAACTTGATAACTAAGCAATAATTAACAACAAACAAGCCCGTTTTTACGGGTTTTTTTATTCGTGCTGATTTGCAACACACAGCAAAGAAGATAAAAACACGGTAAACTCATCTGACGATTTAACAATAATTATTTATTAATAATAACCACTTAATCATCAAGGTACTCACCATAGTGCACAGTTCTACTCTCGCTCATACTCTCCCCCTCCTATCAACAATACAACCTGACTTCGCACAACCTGATTTGCTTGTGGTCGGTGCTGGAATGATCGGAGCAGCACTTGCGCTTGGCGCAGCGCGTTTAGGCTTGCACGTTACGCTGATTGAACAAACTAAGCCACAACCATGGAATGCTAACGCATTACCTGATTTGCGTGTTTCAGCAATTAGCTTGGCCTCCATTCACTTGCTTGAAAAGCTTAATGTATGGTCAACCATTCTGGCGATGCGCACCTGTCCCTATCGCCATCTTGAAACTTGGGAATGGGAAGGTGCAAGTACTCACTTTTCAGCAAATGAACTGAATATTGCAGAGCTTGGACATATTGTTGAAAATCGTTTGATTCAACTTGCACTGTGGCAAGCTCTAGAAAGTGAGCCTAATATTACTGTACTTTGCCCGCAGCATATTCAACAGATGCGCTCAACACCGACAGGTTGGAGTATCACATTAAATAACCAGCAAACACTCCTGCCTCGCCTATTAATTGGTGCTGATGGTGCACATTCGCAGGTTAGGCAGCAAGCACATATTGGCCTAACTGGTTGGCAATATCGGCAATCATGTTTACTTATCAATATAAAAACTGTACAGCCTCAGCAAGATATTACTTGGCAAAAATTCTACCCTACTGGCCCGCGTGCATTTTTACCGCTGCATGGAAATTATGGTTCACTGGTATGGTATGACAGCCCAAGCAAAATACAACAACTGGCCAAACTCAGCCCACAACAGTTACATACCCAAATTAAGCAAGCTTTTCCCTCTCGTCTTGGTGAGTGTGAAGTGATCGCCTGCGGACATTTTCCATTAGTCAGGCAGCATGCCCAACGCTACGTGCTTCCTGGATTAGCTATTATCGGCGATGCAGCGCACACCATTAACCCGCTTGCAGGGCAAGGTGTAAACTTAGGTTTTAAAGATGTTCAAGTGCTACTCAATGTACTTAACAAAGCATTAACGCACCAAGAAGATATTGCCAGTTTACAGGTATTACAACGCTATGAACGGCGTCGCAAGCCCGATAACCTGTTAATGCAGTCAGGAATGGATTTTTTCTACACTTTATTCAGTAATGAATTAAAGCCTGTACAACTCTTCAGAAATCTAAGTTTATTAGTTGCAAATAAATCGGGCCCATTAAAACAACAAGCACTGAAATATGCATTAGGCTTATAGTATAAATAAGCAGCACAGACAATGTGTTGATTACACAGTATTCCCTTAGTAATTAACCCTATTCCATCATCAAACAACAAACAACAAAAAGCCCACTTATAAATAAGTGAGCTTTTTGTTAAAACTTAATTTAATACCATAAATTTTCAATGGTAACTTTGCCATAAACTTAAATAAAATCAATCTTATCTTTGAAGATAATCAATCGTAAAATGGCTGGGGTGCTAGGATTCGAACCTAGGCATGGTGAGATCAAAACCCACTGCCTTACCGCTTGGCGACACCCCAATGCTGTAATACTTACTTAAATTAATGGTGCGGAAGGTGGGACTTGAACCCACACACCTTGCGGCGCCAGAACCTAAATCTGGTGCGTATACCAATTTCGCCACTTCCGCAAAATCTAAACAATGGTGGCTATGACGGGATTCGAACCTGTGACCCCAGCATTATGAGTGCTGTGCTCTAACCAGCTGAGCTACATAGCCTACACATATTTCTTTAACGCTATTATTGAATGGCTGGGGTGCCAGGATTCGAACCTGGGTATGGTGAGATCAAAACCCACTGCCTTACCGCTTGGCGACACCCCATCTGGGCATTCAATATTTGTATAATTTGGCTGGGGTGCCAGGATTCGAACCTGGGTATGGTGAGATCAAAACCCACTGCCTTACCGCTTGGCGACACCCCAAATGGTGAATTTTCGTTCATGGTGGCTATGACGGGATTCGAACCTGTGACCCCAGCATTATGAGTGCTGTGCTCTAACCAGCTGAGCTACATAGCCATTCAATTTTCGCAAATTCTATTGTCTCAGATTAACCTTTTTACTGACTAAATGCCTTTTAACAGATATTTCATCAGGAAATATGGCTGGGGTGCCAGGATTCGAACCTGGGTATGGTGAGATCAAAACCCACTGCCTTACCGCTTGGCGACACCCCAATTATCTAAAACCGTGTTACTCAACAACCTTTAAAGCGATATGGTGCGGAAGGTGGGACTTGAACCCACACACCTTGCGGCGCCAGAACCTAAATCTGGTGCGTATACCAATTTCGCCACTTCCGCGAATTTATGGTGGCTATGACGGGATTCGAACCTGTGACCCCAGCATTATGAGTGCTGTGCTCTAACCAGCTGAGCTACATAGCCATCTCAAATTTCACATCACCTTATCGGCGTTGCGGGGCGCATTATGCGTATCCTAACGAAAACCGTCAACCCTTTTTTATAAGCAACTTTCCAATTTTAGACTGTTTGCTTGTCTTGCAACCAGTTTGCTGCAAAAAAGACAATAACAGGTTAAAAATTAATCGGTTATTTGGTTGTTTTAACAAAACGATTCTAATCTAAACGTAAACCACAGCACTGTACATTTTGTATGTCTCAGTGCTGTTAATATTACACTTATGTAATAAACAAATTTATGATAACAATCATTTAGCTATATAAGCATCAACATGAATACCAGAAACTGCACGTCCAGAAGGATCGGCCATATTTTTAAATGCCGCATCCCACTCAATAGCTTTTGCTGATGAACACGCAACTGAAGGGCCTCCTGGAACACACTCAGCAGCACTCGGCTGTGGGAACAGCTCTTCAAAAATGACTCGGTAAGTATACGCTTCTTTCGTTGTTGGTGTGTTGTGAGGAAAACGAAAATGTGCAGTTTCCATTTGTTGCTCTGTTATCTGCGCTTCGGCCTGTGCTTTTAGCGAATCAATCCAGCTATATCCTACACCATCAGAGAATTGCTCTTTTTGCCGCCATGCAATACTACTAGGTAAATCACTTTCAAAACATTCACGAATAATATGTTTTTCAATTTTACCGTTACCGCACATTTTATCTTGTGGGTTAATACGCATTGCAACATCAAGAAAACGCTTATCAAGGAAAGGCACGCGTGCTTCCACACCCCACGCAGCCATCGCTTTATTAGCTCGAGCACAGTCAAACATGTGTAGTGCAGCCAGTTTCCGTACCGTTTCCTCATGCAGCTCTTTGGCATTCGGTGCTTTATGGAAATAAAGGTATCCGCCAAAGACTTCATCTGAACCTTCACCTGACAGTACCATTTTAATGCCCATTGCTTTAATTTTTCGGGCCATCAAATACATGGGAGTAGACGCTCTAATCGTGGTGACATCATACGTTTCAATGTGATAGATCACATCACGAATAGCATCGAGCCCCTCTTGTACCGTAAAGTGAATTTCATGGTGGACCGTGCCTAAATGATTGGCCACTTCACGCGCTGCAACCAAATCAGGTGAACCTTTTAACCCTACAGCAAACGAGTGCAACTGAGGCCACCATGCTTCGCTCTGCTCATTATCTTCAATACGGCGGGCGGCAAATTTTTTGGTGATTGCAGAGACCACTGATGAATCTAATCCACCTGACAGCAGTACGCCATACGGAACATCTGACATTAAATGGCTTTTTACTGCTTCTTCAAAGGCCTCTTTTAATTCCGCTTTATCAGTATGGTTCTCTTTGACGTTGTCATACTCCATCCAATCACGCTGGTAATACTGACGGATTTGACCGTCTTTACTCCACAAAAATGACCCTGCTGGAAACTCTTTAATGGTTCGACAAACAGGTACAAGTGCTTTCATTTCTGAGGCAACATAGAGATTGCCGAACTCGTCATAGCCCATATACAGCGGAATAATACCCATATGGTCACGGCCAATCAGGTAGGCATCTTGCTTTTCATCGTACAAAACAAAAGCAAACATGCCATAGAGATCATCAAGAAACTCAATGCCTTTTTCCTGATACAGTGCCAGAATCACTTCGCAATCGGATTCTGTTTGAAACGTATAATTAGGCAAAGCATCACGTAAATCTTTATGATTATAAATTTCACCATTCACTGCCAAAATATGACTTTTGTCTGCATTAAATAGAGGTTGTGCACCATTATTTACATCGACAATAGCTAAACGTTCATGCACTAAAATGGCATTATCCGTAGCATATATACCAGACCAATCAGGGCCACGATGACGTTGTAATTTTGAGAGTTCAAGGGCTTTTTTGCGCAACTCTACAGGGTCTGATTTAAGATCTAAAATACCAAAAATGGAACACATACGCTCTTTCCTTGCTCGTAATGGTGTTGGTCAGCCAAAGAATAATACCAAGATTATTGATGTTATTTTCCTGCTAAATATTTATATATTCAATGTGCCAATGCATGAATTTTTTGCAAGCATTTTACGAAAAAAAAGCCCAGTAAAAGAGAGTACTGAGCTGATATCTGCAAAGATTTACATGTTATGCAAACGTACTGCAGGTATTTTTGTTATATCATCATCAAAACGATTAAGCAGTTGATCAGTATTTAGGTGTGAGATGACATGGCGGGCAAAACCGCTACCGGCTTCATGATAAATATTGAATGCAGCATCAACACCTGATGCCATTAATGTACTCATCTCATCTTGATATTCAGCAATAGCTGCGATCCGACCACTAAAGTGCTGCCCTTGCAAATGGGCGAGTGCAAAGTGATTTCCTTGCCAGTGTGGCATAGCCAATAAAATTAAGCGAACGTTACTGTGAGGTCGGATTCGCTCCCAAAAATCTGGATCAGTAGCATCCCCTTGAATAACGTTTTTACCGATATTCCGGTGTTTCAATACGGTATCAGGATTCGATTCAACGCCGAGTAAAATATCACCGTAGCGTTCACGTAATTCATCGTATGCCCCAGTACCGATTCTGCCCATCCCTAAAATAAGTACTTTTGCTTGAGCAGGATCAATCAAACGATCATCTGGGTGAAGTTGCTGATTTTCATCCGGTTTTGCTTTTGCACGCAAATAGGCGTAAATACGATCAGTTTGTCGATTTATGGGTGCTGCTATCAGAAAAGATATCGCCGTACTTAAAGCTAATACAACTAACCAGTGACTGCTAATTAACCCTTGTTTTACTGCAATCCCCCCTACAATTAGGCTAAATTCACTGTAATTACAAAGCGTAATAGCTAATTGTAAGCTAGTTCTGATGCGAAAACGAAATAACCGAGCAATGACATAATATAATCCGGCTTTCAATGGTAAAAACAGCACTAACAACAGCGCCATTCCCAATCCTTCCCATGTAGGGCTCTCTTCTAGGCCAATATTAAGAAAAAAACAGATGAGGAAAAGTTCTTTTAAATTAAACAGTGATTTTGATAGCTCTGAAGCACGTGTATGTCTTGCTAAGAGCATTCCTAATATCAATGCCCCGAGATCGGGTTTTAATCCACACAAACTGAATAACCCAGCACCGACGATAAGTGCAAAGAATACGCCCCCTAACACAAGGAGTTCATCATGACCTAATTTATCAAGAATACGAAACATCAGTGGGCGGCAGAAAGGAAGTAGTAACAGTGCTATTGCCCATATTTCAGGTGCTTTCCCTGTTGACACCGTTAAAAAAATGACAGCAAACAGGTCTTGGATCACCAAAATAGCTAACGCTAAACGCCCATATGTACTGTTTAATTCCCCTTTTTCTTGCATGTTTTTTACAGCAAGTACAGTAGAGGAAAAACTCAGTGCAAATCCCAGTAATATTCCATGGCCAGCATTTACATGTTGTACCAGTGCTAATCCGCCAATTTTAAGTAATACGAGGAATAAGGCAACAGTCACCGTAGAAAGTGCGGTATAACCTGTAGCTCCAGCAAGCACCTCTCGACGTAATAATTGACAAATATCTAATTTCAATCCAATCGTAAACAATAACAACATGACACCAATATCGGCAATATCAGTAAGCAGGGCCATTGATTGAAAACCGAATGAGTGCAGGCCAAATCCAGCTAATAAAAATCCTACTAACGGAGGTAATCCTAATCGTTGTACGGTAAAACCCGCAATAAATGCTACACCAATAAGAACTAATAGGGAGTGAGTGTCTGTCATTGTATCCTTACAAAAGGTCAGCTATGCTGACCTATCCATAATAATCTGTGAAAACTCGTACAAAATGTTATGGCAATATTTTATTGCTAATAACATTAATACTGTAAAACATCCTATTTAGACGATATTAATTTCAGCAACAGAATCAAAAATATGATTAGGTCGAAATGGCATCGTTTCAATATCCGCGCGTTTTGATACGCCAGAGAGGACTAATACAGTCTCTAATCCAGCTTGAAATCCTGCTAAAATATCTGTGCGCAAATTATCACCAATAATCAGTGTATTTTCTGAGTGGGCTTGGATTTTATTTAATGCGGCACGAATAATCCACGGGCTAGGTTTACCAACAAAAAAGGGTTTCCGGCCTGTGATTTTTTCAATCGGTGCACACAATGCACCACACGCAGGTGAATAGCTAGGCCCATGAGTATCAGGATTGGTAGCAATAAAGCGCGCTCCGTTAGCCACAAAATATGCCGCTTTATGGATCATATCCCAATTATAAGAGCGCGTTTCACCTACAATGACAAAATCTGGGTTGATATCAGTAATGGTAAATCCAGCTTTGTACAGTTCGTGGATCAACGCCCCTTCACCTATCACAAAGGCTTTTTTCCCTTCTTGACGCTTGAGAAAATCGGCTGTGGCCATACCTGCGGTATAAAAAGCACTTTCGGGTACATGTAAATCAGCCGAATGAAAACGATTAGCCAGATCCTGTGCAGTTTGAACGGGGTAATTAGTTAAAATAACCAATGGGGTTTGGTGCTCTATCAAACGGGCTAAAAACTCTTTTGCACCGGGCACTGCGGTGTTGTCGTGCAGTAATACACCATCAATATCACAGATCACACTTTTTTTCATGCCATCTCCGTCACAGCTATAAGACTGCGTGATTACGTAGCCTTATATTGTACCATGCACGGAGCCTCTCGATAGAGAAAGAACTCTATTTACGTGATATATAAATAGTATTTTCTCTTTATCAGTTATTGGTCAAGTAAACGCTGCAATAATATACCGTTAAGCATCGAACGCTTAATCAGCGCAAATGCACCAATTGTTGGTTTATCATAGAGCTCAGAAGCAACGATCACTAATTTTTGCCGAAATGCTTTAAGTGATTGTGTTTGAATACAACTCAAGATTGCGGGAAATAATACTTTTTGTGCTTCGGTAATTTCACCTGCAATAATAATTTTTTGTGGATTAAATAAATTGACCGTAATTGCTATTGCTTGTCCTAATTTACGCCCGACTTGCTCTATTAGCTCAACACTGAGTAAATCACCTTTATTTGCTGCATGGCAAATAGTATTAATACGGGTGTCATCAAGTGAAAGATATTTACTTGGATATCCTGCCGATAATAATTGATGTGCTCGTTGCTCTATTGCACTGTTAGCAGCAACCGTTTCTAAACAGCCAAAATTACCACAATGGCACTGTGCTCCTAATGGATCTATTTGAATATGCCCTATTTCACCAACATTGCGATTATAACCAAGAAAAATTTGCCCATGAACAATAATACCTGCGCCTGTACCACGATGTAGACGAATGAGAATAGAGTCCTCACAATCTCGGCCTGCACCAAAATAGTGCTCGGCTAAGGCTAAACTACGTACATCATTTCCTACAAAACAGCTAACGCCAAAATGCTGAGTTAAGGCATCTGCTAATGGCCAATGTGTAATACTGACATGTGGCATGTATTCAACCACACCCGTTTCAGGATCAACTAAGCCTGGTAACGTAACAGAAACCGCAATAAGCTGGCGAACTTTACGCTGGTGCGTATTAATAAAGCCCTGTATTAACGTAAAGAGATCCGTTTGTAACTGTATTTGGCTCTCTTGAGGTAATACTGCACGCTCTTCTACTAAGGTTCTACCACTCAAATCATATAATGCAATTGTTGCATCAGTACGTCCAAGGCGAACAGCAACAGAGTGAAAAGGCCGATTTTCAGTGACAATAGAAATGGCACGGCGACCACCTGTTGAGGCCTGCTGCTCAACTTCTTTGATCAAGCCACGTTCAAGTAACTGACGGGTAATTTTTGTCACACTGGCAGGAGCAAGTTGGCTATGATCGGCAACCTGAATACGCGAAATCGGCCCTTGTTGGTCGATCAGACGATAAACCGCTGCGCTATTGAGTTGTTTAACCAGATCTATATTGCCAATTTGTCCGCCAGTGCTCATAAAATTAGTGCCGTTCTAGGTGTCCGTTGACGATAGTCGCCTTGACTGTAAAGTCACGATCAAACACGGTAAGGTTAGCCACTTTTCCGGCGCTGATTTGACCTAAACGATCTTCAACGTGAATTGCCCGAGCCGGATACAGCGTAGCCATTCGCAGTGCTTCATCAAGTGCGATGCCGATGTGTTGTACACAGTTTTGTACAGCTTCAATCATAGTCAGTGCTGACCCGCCTAGCGTGCCATTTTCATCGATACACTTCCCATCACGGTAATATACTTTTTTACCCACAAAAATAAAGTGATCAATGTTTGCTCCTGCTGGTGCAGTGGCATCAGTGACTAAAACCAGTTTTTCACCTTTCATTTTGTGTGCTAAACGGATATTTGACCATGAAACATGGAATCCATCAGCAATAATACCGGTATAGACATCTGGCGTATCTAAAATTGCGCCAACCATACCTGGCTCACGGCCAGTGATTGAGGTCATGGCATTAAACAGGTGGGTGGTAAATGATACACCAGCATCAAAACCTGCACGCGCTTCTGCGTAGGTTGCATTGGTGTGTCCACCGGAAACAACAATACCGGCATTATTCAACTGGCTGATCAGTGTTTTCGGTGCTAGTTCAGGGGCTAATGTCACCTTGGTCACGGTATCTGCGTTATCACAAATAAACTGCACCATTTGCGCATCGGCCTGACGGATAAAATCAGTACTGTGAATACCTTTTTTTGCGATATTCAAATATGGGCCTTCTAAATGCAAACCCAATGCCTGATTCTGATGCTGGGCAAGATAGCTGCACATCACCTGAATAGACTGCTTCATCTCTTCATCACTGGTCGTAATAAGTGTTGGCAAAAAGCTGGTACAGCCAGATTTGAGATTGGCACGATGCATAATATCAATAGTTTGTTCAGAGACATCATCATTGAGCATCACGCCGCCACAACCGTTCAGTTGTAGATCAATAAACCCAGGGCTGAGGTTTGCACCTTCAAGATCGTGAGTTTCAATACCTGCTGGCAACTCAGCAATCGGGCACACAGTTTCAATCATGCCGTTATTAATGACAGCTGCATGGTTATCTAAAATATGGTAGCCGGTATAGATCCGGCAATTAATGAGTGCGTATTTCATGCGCTTATAACCTTTGTTGAATTTTTAGCTCTTACAAGTGCTTGATATTCACAGCTTCAAGCTCACGGAAATATTTTACCGTTTTTACTTTCAGCTCCATTGTTGATGGTTCATCACACACCATCATTGATTTTGGATGCAATTGTAGAGCTGAAATAGTCCATAGATGGTTTACGCTACCTTCTACCGCGGCGTGTAAAGCCTGTGCTTTACCATGACCGGTGACCAAAATCATAATCTCTTCTGAATCAAGCAGTGTACCAACCCCGACAGTAAGTGAATACTTTGGTACTTGAGTCATATCGCCATTAAAGAAACGGGAGTTGGCAATACGGGTGTCTTCAGTCAGTGTTTTAATGCGCGTACGTGAAGAAAGAGAGGATGCCGGCTCATTAAATGCAATATGGCCATCATTGCCTACACCGCCCATAAACAGGTTAATTTTACCGTAAGATTTGATCTTATCTTCATAACGGCGGCATTCAGCATCAACATCAATAGCATTACCATCGAGTAAATTAATATTTTCTGGTTTAATATCAATGTGATTAAAAAAGTTACTGTGCATGAATGTGTGATAGCTCTCCGGGTGATGGCTCGGTAAGCCTACATATTCATCCATGTTAAAGGTAACAACATTGGTAAAGCTCACTTCACCTGCTTGATACAGCTCAATCAGACGTTTGTAGGTTGCCAATGGTGTTCCACCGGTAGGTAGCCCTAACACAAATGGGCGTTCGGTCGTCGGCTTAAACGCATTAATGCGATCAGCAATGTAACGGGCAGACCAAAGGCCAACATCTTTAGCTGTTGCAAGCGGAATCAAACGCATTATATACCTCTTTAACGGATTAAAACTGAGTAAAATCGTATTTATTGTGTGAGCTTATCGCAAATTGGAGCATGTTTTGAATGATAAAATAAGTTTTATGATCTCGCTAGCAAATTGCCTACTTACCACTCATCCTCGGTGACTATGATCACAAACAAAGGGGTTTTAATTTGCGAGGCAAAATAAAACTATTACACTCGGTCATACATTAGTAGAAGATTGGTATAAAAAGCGATGTCGAAAGTGGCATTCAACAGTAAACACACTGAAATGCATGTTTACATATCGAATCGCTAACAAAAAACAACACATCTGGACGACAGATATTATTGGTTTGGAAACCGAAATAGGGGATACCAACGTGAATATTTTAGGATACTTTCAAAAAGTAGGCCGCGCATTGATGGTACCTGTTGCCACATTGCCAGCCGCTGCCATTTTAATGGGAGTGGGTTACTGGATTGACCCTGTTGCATGGGGTGGCAATAGTGCATTGGCAGCATTCTTCATCAAATCAGGTTCGGCAATTATCGACAACATGTCAGTACTGTTCGCAGTCGGTGTTGCTTACGGTATGTCTAAAGATAAAGATGGTTCTGCTGCACTGACCGGCTTTGTCGGTTATTTGGTGTTAACCACTCTGCTCTCTCCTGCAGCAGTTTCTCAGATCCAAGGTATTCCGATGGATCAAGTACCTGCCGCATTTGGTAAAATTAACAACCAATTCATCGGTATTTTGGTTGGTATCATCTCTGCTGAGTTGTATAACCGTTATAGCACTGTTGAGCTGCACAAAGCATTAGCCTTCTTCAGTGGCCGCCGTTTAGTCCCTATTTTAACCTCATTCCTGATGATCGCTGTTGCCTTTGTGCTGATGTACGTTTGGCCAGTGATTTATAACGGTCTGGTAAACTTCGGTGAAGGCATTCAAGGTATGGGCCCTGTAGGTGCCGGTATCTATGCATTCTTCAACCGTCTGCTAATCCCTGTAGGTCTGCACCACGCGCTGAACTCTGTGTTCTGGTTCGATGTGGCAGGTATCAACGATATTCCTAATTTCTTGGGTGGCCAAGCATCTATTGAAGCAGGTAAAGCTGTTGTAGGTGTCACGGGTATGTACCAAGCGGGCTTCTTCCCAATTATGATGTTTGGTTTGCCAGGTGCTGCACTTGCTATCTACCACACTGCAAAAGTTGAGAACCGCGATAAAGTTGCTTCTATTATGTTGGCTGCGGCATTTGCTGCGTTCTTTACCGGTGTTACTGAGCCGCTAGAGTTCTCCTTCATGTTCGTTGCACCTGTACTGTATGTTATCCATGCATTCTTAACAGGTGTGTCTGTCTTTATCGCTGCCTCTATGCATTGGATTGCTGGTTTCGGTTTCAGTGCAGGCTTGGTCGATATGGTGCTCTCTTCACGTAATCCGTTAGCAACACAGTGGTATATGCTAATCCTGCAAGGCTTTGCATTCTCAGCGATTTACTACTTTGTGTTCCGTTTCGCTATCGTTAAATTCAACCTGAAAACACCAGGCCGTGAAGATGACGAAGAGGATTCACTGGTTGAGGTTGTATCAAGTGATAACCATGAGTTAGCGAAAAAGTACCTAAAAGCATTAGGTGGCCACGCAAACTTGGTAACTGTTGATGCTTGTATTACTCGTCTGCGCCTAACAATGAAAGATCGTAGTCTTGCTGATGAGCGTGTATTAAAAGCGTTAGGTGCTAAAGGTGTTGTAAAGCTTGGTGAAACGAACTTACAGGTAATTCTTGGCCCACAAGCTGAAATTATTGCAACTGAAATGAAACGTATTCCTGCAACAGAAGACTTGACTCACGTCAGTATTCCTACCGCCAAAGCGTAATACCTCTCCACACTTATCTTTTCACATTCCCAGCCCTTACGGGCTGGGTTTTACAGCCTGCTTACCCTTTTTTCAGGCTTTTGGGATAACTTTGCGTTAATTTGAGGAGTTTTTATCGTGTTAAAACTATCTGCTATTGCTGCGGCGACCCTATTTGCATTAACTGGATGCGCATCAAATTCAGCTAATAATCAACAGTTAGTGAACCAAATGGGCTCGCAACTTAATGTCAAATATCAAGTGCTCGATAACCATGGTGCAGAAAATGGTGTTGATTGTAGTGCATTGGGTGCTGAGTGGGCAGCATGTAATAAAGCGTCTATTACTTTGACCAATAACGGTGCTGAAATTAACTCAAAAGATTGGGTTATTTATTTCCACAGCATTCGAATGATTTTAGATGTCCAAAATGAGCAGTTCAAAATTACTCAAGTTACTGGTGACCTGCATAAACTAGAGCCTACTGATAAGTTTGATGGTTTCCAAGCCGGTGAAGTGGTTGAAGTACCTATTATTGGTGAATACTGGCAGTTGTTTGAAACTGACTTCATGCCACGTTGGTATGTTACATCAGGTGATGCAACACCAAAAGTAATTAGCAATACTGATTCAGAAAATGTAGCTGATTACTCTGCGCCTATTACTGGTGATAACTGGAAGCGTATCGGTGCAGACAATAACATTTTGATGAACACACAAACCCGCTTTGCAAAAAACCAAGATACTGCAATATTGCCAGCACAACAGCTGCGCGGACAAATTCTGCCAACACCGGTACAAGTGACCGTAGGTAAAGCTGATGTTGATCTTTCTAATGGCATTACGCTTGATACCCTTGCTTTGCCAAAAGCAACAATTGACGCAGTTGCGGCACGTTTTACCCAACTAGGTGTTAAAGTAGAAAACCAAGGCACACAACACGCTTTTCCCATTAATGTCAGTATCAACAAAGACGCATTTAAAGGAAAATGGCAAAAGGCTGGAGCATATACACTCGATATCACACCAAAAGGTGCAACCATTATCGGTATTGATCCTGCAGGCGCATTCTATGGTTTGCAATCGATGATCTCACTGATTCCAATGTCAGGTGATAAAAAAATTGCTACCGTTGCGGTAAAAGATGTCCCGCGTTTTGAACACCGTGGTATGCACGCTGATGTTGGCCGTAACTTCCATACCAAAGAGGCCATTTTACGCCTGCTAGATCAAATGGCAGCGTATAAGCTAAATAAATTCCACTTCCATTTGAGTGATGATGAAGGCTGGCGTTTAGAGATCCCAGGCCTGCCTGAGCTGACTGATATCGGTGGTAAACGTTGTCATGATTTGAGCGAAACACAGTGCTTGCTGCCACAATTAGGCTCTGGCCCTGACAGCAACAATTTGGGCAGTGGCCACTATAGCAAGCAAGATTATATCGATATCATTAAGTACGCACAGGCACGTAATATCGAAGTGATCCCTGAACTGGATATGCCTGCACACGCCCGTGCTGCGGTAGTCTCAATGGAAGCTCGCTATAAAAAACTGATGGCGGAAGGAAAAGAAGCCGAAGCGAATCAGTATCGCCTGCTTGATCCGCAAGACACCTCAAAAACAGTGTCAGTTCAGTTCTATGACCGTACTAGCTACCTCAACCCGTGCTTAGACTCTTCACAAAACTTTGTGGATAAAGTGATTGGTGAAGTTGCAGCAATGCATCAAGCCGCCGGTCAGCCACTGCAAACATGGCATTTTGGTGGTGATGAAGCGAAAAACATCCACTTAGGGGGCGGTTTCCAAGATATTAATGCCGCCGATAAAGTTGACTGGCGTGGCACGATTGACCAAAGCAAAGAAGATAAGCCGTGGGCAAAATCACCGGTTTGTCAGAAGATGATTGCTGATGGCAAAGTCTCTGATTTTGAACATTTACCAAGCCAGTTTGCGCTGGAAGTCAGCAAGATAGTTAATAAGCATGGCATCGGCAAGATGATGGCATGGCAAGATGGTTTGAAAGATGCCGAAAGCGCGAAAGCCTTTGCCACTAAGAAAACCGGTGTCAACTTCTGGGATACCCTGTACTGGGGTGGTTTTGACTCAGCAAATGATTGGGTAAATAAAGGATACGAGTTTATTGTATCGAACCCAGATTATGTCTATTTCGATATGCCGTATGAAGTTAACCCGAAAGAGAGCGGTTACTACTGGGCAACCCGTTTTAGTGATGAGCGCAAAATCTTTGCCTTCGCACCAAACAATCTACCGCAAAATGCGGAAACATCGGTTGACCGTGATGGCAATGCCTTTACCGCAAAAAGCGATAAGAAATGGGGCGGCGCTACCGGTGTTCAGGGTCAGTTCTGGAGCGAAAGCATCCGTACCGACGAGAACATGGAGTACATGATCTACCCTCGCCTTCTGCCGCTGGCTGAGCGTGCATGGCATCAGGCTGATTGGGAACTCGATTATGTTGCCGGACGTGAGTTTAAAGGCGGTGAAACGCAGTTTGTGAACAAACGTGCCTTGAATAAAGATTGGACACGCTTTGCCAATATCGTCGGCCAACGTGAGCTGGCAAAACTCGATAGCGCAGGTATTCACTACCGTCTGCCAGTACCGGGTGCGGTCATTGTCAACGGTGTTCTAGAAACCAACACCGCACTGCCGGGTGTTGCTGTTGAGTTCTCAACTGACAACGGCACAACATGGCAGCGTTATGATGCAAAAGCAAAACCGGCCGTAAGTGGTGATGTTCAAGTTCGTAGCGTCAGCACTGACGGAAAACGCACCAGCCGCATCGAGACAACCAGCAGCAAATAAGCATCTTGCTGCTCTCTTATGTCGGAAGATGAATAGAAAAATAGACTATTTTCCCTTTCCACAGCAACTAACCCGCCGTTTGGCGGGTTTTTTTTATCTTTTTACACAGATTATGATTGCAACGGTTGTTTGCAGGGGCGGTATTGTGGATGATATTGGGTTATGTTGTTGCATCACCGCGAGTGAGGGTAAATAAAATGAGTGAGGCAGAAGCCCGCCCGACTAACTTCATTCGTCAGATCATCGATGAAGATCTGGCGACTGGTAAACATACATCGGTACATACCCGTTTTCCGCCTGAACCAAACGGGTATTTGCATATCGGTCACGCAAAATCTATCTGCCTGAACTTTGGGATTGCACAAGATTATCAAGGCCAGTGTAATCTGCGCTTTGATGATACCAATCCGACCAAAGAAGACATTGAATTTGTTGAGTCTATTCAGCGTGATGTGCAGTGGCTGGGCTTCCAGTGGACTGGCGATATCTGCTACTCCTCTGACTATTTTGACCAACTGCACGGCTATGCAATTGAGCTCATTGAAAAAGGGCTGGCGTATGTTGATGAGCTGACTGCAGATCAAATCCGCGAATACCGTGGCTCTTTGACTGAAGCTGGCAAGAACAGCCCGTACCGTGATCGCAGTGTAGAAGAGAACCTTGCGCTATTCGCCAAAATGAAAAACGGTGAATTTGCCGAAGGTTCAGCCTGCCTACGCGCAAAAATTGATATGGCATCACCGTTTATCGTTATGCGTGATCCAGTGATTTATCGCATTAAATTTGCCGATCATCATCAAACCGGCAGCAAGTGGTGCATCTACCCGATGTACGACTTCACCCACTGCATTTCCGATGCGCTTGAAGGCATTACCCACTCTATCTGTACGTTGGAGTTTCAGGATAACCGCCGTCTGTACGACTGGGTACTCGATAACATCACCATTTCGTGCCACCCACGTCAGTACGAATTTTCACGTCTGAATCTTGAGTATGCGATTATGTCAAAGCGTAAACTCAATCAGCTGGTTACTGAAAATATCGTTAATGGCTGGGATGACCCGCGTATGCCAACCGTTTCAGGTTTGCGCCGCCGCGGTTATACCTCTGAATCTATCCGTGAGTTTTGCCGCCGTATCGGTGTAACCAAACAAGACAACATGGTAGAGATGTCGGCACTTGAAGCCTGTATCCGCGAAGATCTGAACGAAAATGCGCCACGAGCCATGGCCGTGATCGATCCCGTACGTGTGGTTATTGAAAATCTGCCTGAAGGTCATCTGGAAAACCTGACTGCACCGGCACACCCGAACAAGCCTGAAATGGGTACCCGCGAATTACCGTTTACCCGCGAAGTATTTATTGATCGCGCGGATTTCCGCGAAGCGGCCAATAAGCAGTTCAAGCGCTTAGTATTGGGTAAAGAAGTCCGTCTGCGTAATGCCTACGTGATCAAAGCAGAGCGTGTAGAGAAAGATGATGCTGATAACATCACTACCATCTTCTGTACTTACGATGCCCAGACATTAGGTAAAGATCCGGCTGACGGCCGTAAAGTAAAAGGCGTTATCCACTGGGTATCTGCCGATAAAGGTGTTCCGGCAGAGATCCGCTTGTATGACCGCCTGTTCAGCATTGCCAATCCAGCAGCGGCAGAGGATTTCCTCTCGACCATTAACCCAGACAACCTAATTATTCGTCAGGGTATTGTTGAGCCAAGTCTGGTTAATGCACCGGTTGAGCACGCTTTCCAGTTCGAGCGTGAAGGCTACTTCTGTGCAGATAACAAAGACTCATCGCCTGAGCGTTTGGTCTTTAACCGCACCGTTAGCTTACGTGATACCTGGGCAAAGCAGGACAACGCGTAAAAATAAACGCGCACGTTGGCTGGTAAGTCATCAGTTTTTAGCCAACCATCATGTGGCTGGTAACACAAAGAACGGGTGATAACCAAGCCACAAGCCAGTAAAAACAGGGTCAGAGTGTCGGCCCTGTTTTTTTATCCTTTTATTTATCCTGAACCCGCAAAGACTTATGTAAAAAATACCGAGATTAAATACAGACATAAAGTACGGGTATTACGTACAGGCATTACATGTAAGAAAGGCTGACACAAAGATAAATATCTACTAATACACACAAATAAAGCGGCTCATATCCCTATTAATAATAAGTGATTTTATCGCCTTCCCAATAACACTGCTGTGCATCCTCAAAACAGTACGCTTTTTTTACTGCATTCCAAACTTCATTCCAGAAAAAATAGGCTACATTTTCTTTATCAACATATTGATAAAAAACACTAAAACCCTATTTTTGGATGATGAGCACCCTCAATATCAACGCAAATACGCTGATGATGTAACTGGTCACCACGATACGGAATCAGTAGAATAGAGTGTTTATATGCAGCCGCGCTCGCGCAGGCTGGCGTTCCTACCTGTTTTGGACACTGAGACTCGATGACGAAGAAACTTCACATCAAAACCTGGGGCTGTCAGATGAATGAGTATGACTCATCAAAGATGGCTGATCTGCTGGATTCAACCCACGGTTACCAGCTAACGGATGACGCGGCAGAAGCAGATGTTCTGCTGCTTAACACCTGCTCAATCCGTGAGAAGGCGCAGGAGAAAGTGTTCCACCAACTGGGACGCTGGCGCGCACTCAAAGAGAAAAAGCCAGATCTGATTATTGGGGTTGGCGGCTGTGTGGCTTCACAAGAAGGGGCTCATATTCGTGAGCGTGCGCCCTATGTCGACATGATTTTTGGCCCGCAAACCCTGCACCGCTTGCCAGAAATGCTGACCAAGTTATCTGGCAACCGTAGCCCAATTGTCGATGTCAGCTTCCCTGAAATTGAGAAATTCGACCGCCTGCCAGAGCCGCGTGCCGAAGGCCCAACCGCCTTTGTTTCTATCATGGAAGGCTGCAATAAATATTGTACTTACTGCGTAGTGCCTTACACCCGTGGTGAAGAAGTTAGCCGACCGGCTGATGATATCATTCTTGAAATTGCCCAGCTTGCTGCGCAAGGTGTTCGCGAAATTAACCTGCTGGGTCAGAATGTTAACGCTTACCGCGCAGTAAACCATGACGGCCAAGAGTACAGTTTTGCTGAACTGCTGCGCTTGGTTGCCTCTATTGACGGTATTGACCGTCTGCGGTTTACCACCAGCCACCCGATTGAGTTTACTGATGATATCGTAGCCGTGTATGAAGATACGCCAGAGCTAGTGAGCTTTTTACATCTGCCAGTACAGAGCGGTTCTGACCGTGTACTGACGATGATGAAACGTGCACACACGGCTATTGAATATAAGTCATTGATTCGTAAAATCCGTAAAGCACGCCCTGATATTCTGATCAGCTCAGACTTTATTGTGGGCTTCCCAGGTGAAACCGAGGCTGACTTTGAGCAAACCATGAAGCTTATTGCCGAAATCGGGTTCGATATGAGCTACAGTTTTGTTTTCTCTGCTCGCCCAGGCACGCCGGCCGCTGATATGCCAGATGATGTGCCGGAAGAGGAGAAAAAACAGCGTTTGTATATTCTGCAAGAGCGTATAAACCAGCAAGCAATGCAGTATAGCCGCCAGATGCTCGGCACAACGCAACGTATTTTGGTTGAAGGTTTATCACGTAAAAGTGTGATGGAGCTGTCTGGCCGTACTGAAAATAACCGAGTGGTTAACTTTGAAGGTACACCGGATCTGATCGGAAAATTCGTGGATGTTGAAATCACTGATGTCAATCCGAACTCATTGCGCGGTAAACTATTACATACAGAAGAGCAGATGAATCTGCGTGTAGCACAATCACCGGAAAGTGTTATTGCTCGTACACGTAAAGAAGATGATTTAGGTGTTAGTACCTACATGCCTTAATCTTCTTATGCTGTTTTACTGCCCGCCATTTGCGGGCAGTTGTTTAAGGGATAGGGGTAAAATTTGAACAAGGTCCATTCTCAAGAAATCTCGCTTGAACCGGCTGATAATAAGCGTTTAATGAGCTTGTGCGGCCCGTTTGATGATAACCTGAAACAACTTGAACACCGTCTTGGTGTGGAAATTATCCGCCGTGATAACCACTTTCAGGTTTCAGGAAAACAGACGTGTATCAGTGCAACTTGCCAGATTTTGACTGATTTATATGTTGAAACTGCGCCCGTACGCGGCATTGTTAACGATATCAGCCCTGATCATATCCATCTTGCCGTAACAGAAAGCCGGGTACTCGAACAAATGGCGGCCGAGATCCCCGCGCACGGCAAAGAGGTGATCATCAAAACCAAACGTGGTCTGATTAAACCGCGCACCCCCAATCAGGCAAACTACATTGCCAATATTTTGCGTCATGATATTACCTTTGGTATCGGCCCAGCCGGTACAGGTAAAACCTATTTGGCCGTTGCCGCAGCCGTTGATGCTTTAGAGCGTCAAGAGATCCGCCGGATTATGCTGACCCGCCCAGCCGTTGAAGCAGGTGAAAAGCTTGGCTTTTTACCCGGCGATCTGAGCCAGAAAGTCGACCCGTATCTGCGTCCGCTGTATGATGCGCTGTTCGAAATGCTCGGCTTTGAACGGGTAGAAAAACTGATTGAACGCAATGTGATAGAAATTGCGCCACTGGCATACATGCGCGGCAGAACGTTAAATGATGCGTTTATTATTTTGGATGAGAGCCAAAACACCACCACAGAACAGATGAAAATGTTCCTGACTCGGATTGGCTTTAACTCAAAAGCGGTGATTACCGGTGATATCACACAAGTTGACTTACCGCGCCACCAAACCTCAGGCTTGCGCCATGCGATTGATGTGCTGAAAAATGTTGATGATATCAGCTTCAATTTCTTGGTAGCCGGCGATATCGTGCGCCATCCTGTTGTTGCGCGTGTCGTGATGGCTTACGATGCGTGGGATGCCAGTCAGCAGCAGCAAAAAGCAGAACGTGAACGCCGCTATCGTGACAACCACGACAATCAGGCTGCACAAGATTCCCGTGAGCCGAACGAAAAAACGGAACATCTGCCAGAAAGCAGAGTCAATACAACAACGCCTGATGAGAATACAGCACAATGACGGTTGAATTGGATTTACAAATTGCCAGCGCCAATGAAGAGGGCTTGCCAACCAGTACCGATTTTCAACGCTGGCTTGATGGCACTGTGCTTGCTTTTCAACCGGAAGCCGAAGTGACCATTCGGATTGTTGATGAAGATGAGAGCCGTCATTTAAATTTCACCTACCGTGGTAAAGATAAACCAACCAATGTGTTATCTTTCCCGTTTGAAGCACCACCCGGTATTGAACTTCCGCTGCTTGGTGATTTAATCATCTGCTGCCAAGTGGTTGAAACAGAAGCTGCCGAGCAAGAAAAAGATCGTCTGGCACATTGGGCTCATATGGTTGTGCATGGCAGTTTACATCTGCTGGGTTATGATCATATTGAAGATAATGAAGCCGAAGAAATGGAGTCTTTAGAAACGGAAATCATGCAGGAGATGGGATACCCCGATCCGTATGCAGCCGAAAAAGACCTGGATTAACTAACTAATTAGAGCACATGAGCGACGACCATTCGCAACACACTGATGGCCCCAGTAAAAAGGGATTTTTCAGTCAGCTGTTAACGCAGCTCTTCCACGGAGAACCAAAGAACCGCAGCGACTTGTTCGATGTGATCCGTGATTCCGAACAAAATGATCTGATTGATCAGGAGACCCGCGAAATGATCGAGGGTGTCATGGAAATCTCCGAACTTCGGGTTCGGGATATCATGATCCCGCGTTCTCAAATTGTGACCCTGAAAAAAAATCAGACCCTTGATGAGTGTATCGATGTGATCATTCAATCTGCGCACTCCCGTTTTCCGGTGATCAGCGAAGATAAAGATCATATCGAAGGCCTGCTCATGGCAAAAGATCTGCTGCCGTTTATGCGCAGTGATGCCGCACAATTCGAAATGGACAGTGTAATACGCCCTGCTGTCGTTGTTCCAGAGAGTAAGCGCGTTGACCGCATGCTGAAAGACTTCCGCTCGCAGCGTTACCATATGGCCATTGTGATCGATGAATTTGGCGGTGTATCTGGCCTTGTCACCATTGAAGATATTCTCGAAGAGATTGTCGGCGATATTGAAGATGAGTACGACGAAGAGGATGATCGTGATATTCGCCAACTCAGTCGCCACACCTTTGCAGTAAGTGCGTTAGCCCCGATTGATGATTTTAACAGTGCTTTCAACACACATTTTAGTGATGAGGAAGTTGATACCATTGGTGGATTAATCATGCAAAGCTTTGGGCACTTACCTGCACGTGGAGAGCATGTCACCATTGATAACTACCAGTTTAAAGTCACCATGGCTGATAGCCGTCGCATTATTCAAGTTCGGGTCACTATCCCGGATGATGCTCCACTTCCTAATTTGGCTGATTAAGTACTAATGATACCACTTTTAACCCGCTGGCGCGTTGCGCTGCCGCTGGCGGCTTTTTTCGGCGCGCTAGGTACTCTGGCTTATTCCCCGTTTGATTTATGGCCTTGTGCTTTGATTTCCCTCACAGGGCTTTTACTGTTAACCGTTAATCGCTCCCCTAAACAAGCAGCTATCATCAGTTTTGCTTGGGCATTTGGCCTTATGTTTAGCGGATTACACTGGATCAACGTCAGTATTCAACAATTTGGTGGATTACCACTGGTTGTTGGTTGGTTATTAGTCGCCCTACTCTGTGCTTATCTCTCACTGTATTCTGCGCTGTTTGGCGCACTATTAGCACGGTTTTTCCCTAACACCAATGCAGCACGGTTCGTCTTTGCTGCACCGGTATTGTGGACATTCACCGAGTTTTTACGTGGCTGGCTATTTACTGGTTTTCCGTGGTTACAATTTGGCTATACCCAAATTGATGGCCCGCTCAAAGGCTTAGGCCCAATTACCGGTGTACAAGGTATCACTTTTGTACTGATGCTGATCAGCGGCCTGTTTGCACTAACACTGGCCCGCCGCCAATGGTTACCTGCCGTGATTGCCATACTGTTGCCTCTAAGCCTCTGGCCAATTGCCAATCATTCATGGGTAACACCAGAGCCAGCACGCAAGCGTGATGTTGCACTGATTCAAGGCAATATCGATCAAGAGTTAAAATGGGAACCCGCTTATCGCGTTCCTACCATGCAGACTTATCTGGATGCCTCACGCCCTTATCTACAACGTGGTGATTTGGTTATCTGGCCAGAAGCGGCCATTCCTTCAATTGAAAGTGAAGAGAATCAACTGCTGAGCATGCTCGATGGCATCACCCGCAGCAATAAAGCGATTTTGATTACTGGTGTGGTCGATCAGCGCCCTGATACCAAAGCGTTCTACAATACTGTGATTACGCTGGGTGATCCGCAGGAAACTTATCAATACCCAACCCAAAATCGCTATAACAAAAACCATCTGGTTTTGTTTGGTGAGTATGTGCCGTTTGAGTCACTGTTGCGTGAAATTGCTCCGCTGTTTAATCTGCCGATGTCCTCTTTTAGCCGAGGTGAATATTTACAACCTGATTTGCGAGCCGGCGACTATCATCTTGAAACAGCAATCTGCTATGAGATTATTTTGGGCGATAGAATGCGAGCCAATTTCTTGGCTAACCGAGATACTGATTTCTTATTGACCGTATCCAATGATGCATGGTTTGGCCACTCTATTGGGCCGTGGCAACATTTCCAAATGGCCAGAATGCGCGCACTCGAACTGGGTCGCCCGCTATTGCGTGCAACCAATAATGGTGTCACTGCTGTGATTGATGCTAACGGTGAAATACAGCAACAGATCCCACAGTTTAAAACAGCCGTACTCAGTGCAACCGTCGTACCAACACGCGGAGACACACCGTATGTTCGTTTTGGTAACTGGCCGTTGTGGATTGCAGCAGCACTTAGCCTGATCATTGCAGTACGCCTGCGCAACAAATAAACCGTTGAAAGCAGAGTTATACCGTTATCGTACCGGCAGCAAAATGTTATTCTGCCGGTACGGTTTTGCTCCTAATAACACGTTTTTACCTGATATTTCTCTGACATTTAATAGGTATTTAGCTGATCACAAAACCGAGCAACAAAACTCAACAGATTAAGGCTGGAATGGCTGGCGGCTAAATGCTGTCTCACCGCATTTTGGGCAGGCCGGTAAAATATCAGGGTGATTAAACACGATGCGATGATGACAGTGTTCACACACGATATTACCAAGCCCCACCAACTCACCACTTTGGTATACCCCGTGGTGGGTAACATCATCAATCACCTCGTGCCACTCTAACTGGGTTTTATCCGTAATATCGGCTAATCCCTGCCAGATACTCTCTTTTAAACTCAGGAAAAAGACCCCTTCTTTAACTGCCTCTTTGCTCTCGGCATAAGACTGCGCAAACTCAGCTAAATCCCGCTCAATATAGGCATTAATCAAGGCCAGCTCATCGCGCGTTAAATCACTGGTGGCATTCAGGTAGCTCTCGGTAGTTTCAACCGCTTTATTCAGCTCATGCTCACCGGCTTGTAAATCTTGCGTAAAACGATCAATAAAAGCGCGATAGTACTTAGTCCACTGACTCATATATCCCCCTTAAATCAGTCACGTTAACGGTTTTCACCCCAGTTTTAGCCTGTAATCACAACAATTGCTTTATGGGTGATGTAAATCATTATTGCTGTAATTCTGGTAAATAGTCTATTACCTCACCCGCAAATGACGAAACTCTGCATCGAAACCGTGGTTACTATTGTTGCATCTTGCTTCTATACGTTATTCTATGGCTATTCCTGATCTTGATACTTAATTCACCCCACAGAATTCTGGATATTCAGCATGCAAGAGCAATATCGCCCGGAAGACCTTGAAAGCAAGGTTCAGCAACATTGGGAAACCAATAAAACATTTCAAGTTACTGAAGATGCTAGCAAAGAGAAATTCTATTGCTTGTCTATGTTCCCGTACCCTTCTGGCCGACTGCATATGGGGCACGTTCGTAACTACACCATTGGTGATGTGATTTCACGTTATCAGCGTATGCAAGGTAAAAACGTACTGCAACCTATTGGTTGGGATGCGTTCGGCCTGCCTGCTGAAAATGCGGCGATTAAAAATAAAACTGCGCCTGCACCGTGGACTTACGACAATATTGAGTACATGAAAAACCAGCTAAAAATGCTGGGCTTTGGCTATGACTGGAAGCGCGAAATGGCGACCTGCAAGCCAGAATACTACCGCTGGGAACAGTGGTTCTTCACCAAGCTGTACGAAAAGGGTCTGGTTTACAAAAAAACCTCCTCTGTAAACTGGTGCCCGAATGACCAGACCGTACTGGCGAACGAACAAGTTATCGAAGGCTGCTGCTGGCGTTGTGATACTCACGTTGAACAAAAAGAGATCCCGCAGTGGTTTATCAAAATCACCGATTATGCCGATCAACTGCTTACCGATCTTGACGGTTTGAACGAGTGGCCTGATATGGTGAAAACCATGCAGCGTAACTGGATTGGCCGCTCTGAAGGTGTTGATATTACGTTCGATATGGACGGAATGGATGAAACACTGACTGTATACACCACGCGTCCAGATACCTTCATGGGTGTTACCTATGTTGGGATCGCGGCAGGGCATCCGCTGGCACAAAAGGCGGCTGAGAATAACCCTGAACTAGCTGCATTTATCAACGAATGCCGCAACACCAAGGTTGCCGAAGCTGAACTAGCAACCATGGAGAAAAAAGGGGTTGCTACCGGCCTGTACGCTATTCACCCACTGAATGGTCGTAAAGTCCCAGTTTGGGTCGCCAACTTTGTACTGATGGGCTACGGCACGGGTGCGGTCATGGCGGTGCCTGCGCACGATCAGCGTGATTACGAATTTGCCACTAAATACAACCTGCCGATTGATGCGGTTATCGCACCGGCTGATGGCAACGCACCGGATATCTCAGCACAAGCCTATACAGAAAAAGGCCTGCTGTTTAATTCCGGTGAGTTTGATGGGCTTGATTTTGATGCCGCCTTTAACGCCATTGCTGACAAACTCAGCAGCATCGGTAAAGGTGAGCGTCGCGTAAACTTCCGTCTGCGTGATTGGGGTGTTTCCCGTCAGCGTTATTGGGGTGCGCCAATTCCGATGGTAACACTGGAAGACGGTACCGTTGTTCCAACGCCGGAAGATATGCTGCCAGTGGTTCTGCCAGAAGATGTCACGATGGACGGGGTACAAAGCCCGATCAAAGCCGACCCTGAGTGGGCAAAAGTGATGGTCAACGGCCAACCGGCACTGCGTGAAACCGATACCTTTGATACCTTTATGGAATCATCATGGTACTACTCTCGTTATACCTGCCCAGACTATAACGATGGCATGCTTAACCCAGATGCGGCGAACTACTGGCTACCAGTGGATCAGTATATTGGGGGTATTGAACACGCTACCATGCACCTGCTCTACTTCCGCTTCTTCCACAAACTGCTGCGTGATGCCGGTTTGGTCAACTCTGATGAGCCGGCAAAACGCCTGTTGTGTCAGGGTATGGTGTTGGCTGATGCGTTCTATTACACCGGCAATAACGGTGAACGGATCTGGGTTGCGCCAACCGATGCGATCATCACCGAGCGTGATGCTAAAGGTGCTATCCTCAAAGCTGAAGATAAAGATGGCCACCTGCTGGTATATGCAGGTATGAGCAAGATGTCGAAATCAAAAAATAACGGCATTGACCCTCAGGAGATGGTAGAGAAATACGGTGCAGATACGGTACGTCTGTTCATGATGTTTGCCTCTCCAGCAGAGATGACCCTTGAGTGGCAAGAGTCAGGCGTTGAAGGTGCGAACCGCTTCCTTAAGCGTATCTGGCGTTTAGCCTTTGAGCACATTGCACAAGGTTCAGTAGCAGCACTTGATATTGCCGCTCTTAATGCTGATCAGAAATCACTGCGCCGTGATCTGCACAAAACCATCGCTAAAGTCAGTGATGATATTGGCCGTCGCCAAACATTCAACACGGCTATCGCTGCTGTGATGGAGCTGATGAACAAGCTGACCCGCATGCCACAAGAGAGCGAACAAGATCGTGCCTTGTTGCAAGAGGCTCTTATGGCGGTAGTTCGTATGCTTTACCCAATTACCCCACATATCGGTTTTGCTTTGTGGCAAGCTCTTGGTGGTGACGGTGATATCGATGTTGCACCTTGGCCAGTTGCTGATGAAGCGGCAATGGTGGAAGACAGCAAGCTGGTGGTTGTACAGGTCAACGGTAAGCTGCGTGGTAAGATAACTGTAGCGGCAGATGCCACCGAGGAACAGGTAAAAATCGCAGCATTTGCTGATGCCAATATTGCCAAGCATACTGAAGGAGTAACTATCCGTAAGGTGATTTACGTTCCCGGTAAGCTGCTGAATGTGGTTGTCGGCTAATACAGGAGCTTTTGAGTGTTAAAGCACTTACGATTCAAATCGTTAATGCTGATTCTGACCGTGGTAGCAATAGCTACCACGGCAGGTTGTGGTTTTCACTTGCGCGGTACAACGCAGATCCCCACAAACCTTCAGACCATGACATTACACAGTTATGATCCTTATGGCCCATTAACTCGCGCAATGCGTGAGCAAATGAAACTTAATAACATTACATTGATCGACGAGCAAAAAGCCAATTCAGATATTCCTACCTTTCGCTTAAATAGCGCCAGCCAAGGAAATATTGTCTCATCTGTATTCAATAATGGTATTGCCGCAGAGCGAAATATCACCTTAACGGTTAATGCATCAGTATTAATACCTGGGCAGGATGTTTATCCTATCTCAGTACAAATTTCTCGTGCATTTTTTGATAACCCGAATACGGCACTTGCTAAAGCAGCAGAAGCATCGTTGCTCAATGATGAAATGTATCAGGAAGCAGCTCGTCGTTTAATGCTTAAACTGCTGACGATTAACCCTAAACATGTTGTAACCCCTAGGACACCGGAAACGCACTAGCGTAAGACCTGAAAACAAAGGGGAAACACACGCACCGTTATCTGATAAATTCTTACGCAGTAGTGGTATGTAATACCTACACGGAATACTAATAACAGTATTCCGTGTAACACAGAGCAACTTTCTTCAATGAATACACAGCCTGATGAATAAGATCTTTCCTGAGCAACTGACTACCCAACTCAAATCAGGGTTACGCCCATGCTATTTTCTCCTTGGCAACGACCCATTATTATTGCAAGAGAGTGCAGATACTCTGCGTGAACAAGCAAGATCTCAAGAGTTTAATGAGCGGCACAGTTTTACACTGGATAATCGAACAGATTGGGAAAGCATCTACCAATGTGTGCAGGCCATGAGTCTCTTTTCTGCTCGCCAAATTATTGAGTTAGTGTTACCTGAAGGTGGCCCAGGCACGCACAATGCTGAACCACTCGTTCAACTCGCTACCTTGCTGCACCCTGATATTTTGTTACTCATTCAAGGTAATAAGCTGACAAAAGCACAAGAAAATAGCAAATGGTTTAAAGCCCTTAGCCCACAAGCAACACTGATCAGTTGTCAAACACCAGAGTTGCCACAACTACCAAAATGGGTTGCCACTCGCGCCAAAAAGTTAGCATTACAACTTGATGATGCCTCGATACAGGTGTTATGTCACTGTTATGAAGGTAATTTACTTGCACTCAGTCAAGCACTTGAACGCTTAAAATTACTGTTCCCTGACGGAAAACTGACCCTGCCACGTGTAGAGTCAGCAGTCAATCAGTCGTCACACTTTACCCCTTATCACTGGGTTGATGCCTTACTTGAAGGAAAGGTTAAACGGGCTTTACGAATCATCGAACAGCTTAAAAATGAAGATGTAGAACCTGTTATTTTACTGCGTACGGTGCAACGAGAACTGATGTTGTTATTCACGTTGCACACAGCATTACAGCATGCCCCTCAACCCTATAGCCATGCGCTGCGCTTGCTGTTTGATCAACATAAAATATGGCAAAATCGTCGCCCACTACTCACTCATGCTTTACAACGATTAACGCATGTTCAACTTGGCCAACAGCTACATCAACTTGCTATGCTAGAGCGCATGGTAAAACAAGATTATAGCTCTAATGTATGGCCAGCATTACGAGCTCTTAGTTGTAGCCTTTGTGGGCATATCCTCACACTTCCTGATATACAGGATATGCCATGATAGCCTCAACTTATCCTATCAATAGCAATAATAGCAACACATGCTATATACCTACGCCCTCATCATTAATTGGTTTATACGGTGGTACATTTGATCCGATTCACCGCGGGCATATTGAATCGGTCAGCGCACTAGCAACAGAGGTGGGTTTAACGCAAATTCGATTAATGCCAAATAATGTGCCGCCACACCGCCCACAACCACATGCTAACGCCCAACAACGTGCTGACATGGTGGCGCTGGTTTGCCAGCACTATCCACTATTTGTACCTGACTTGCGGGAATTAGAACGCAATACCCCTTCATATACCATCAATACGCTTGAAGATATTCGCCGTGAAATAGGCTCTGAGCAGCCATTGGCCTTTATTATTGGGCAAGATTCATTACTGAGTTTACCCACATGGCATCGTTGGCAATCACTACTCCAAGTTGCTCATCTGATTGTTTGTATGCGCCCTCACTACCCACGCTTTCCTCATGATCCTCATTTTCAACAATGGATAGCACAGCACCGTACAACACAATCTTATTACTTACACCGATATCCACAAGGGGCTCTCTATTTTGCTTATACGCCCTTGATTGATATTTCGGCTACTGATATTCGAGCGCAATTACAACAAGGCAATCAGTGCGATCAACAACTCACCACGTGTGTAGCACACTATATCCGCCAGAACCGGTTGTACTCATCAGCCTAGCTGCGTGCTATACTCCGCCGCCTGTTTTATACCGACTCTACATTCTACTGGTAACGAATTGCCAGCTAAGGGGAACTTTTGCAAGGTCAACAACTCCAAGACTTCATTATCGATAAAATTGATGATCTGAAAGGTCAACAAATTACAGCGTTGAATGTACAAGGTAAATCAAGCATTACTGACTACATGGTCATCTGCACAGGAACATCAACTCGACACGTAATCTCTGTGGCAGAACATGTTGCCAAAGAAGCCAAACTTGCAGGTATTGAGCCGATGGGCATTGAAGGTACGCAAACCGGTGACTGGGTGATTGTTGATCTGGGCGATGTGATTGTTCATGTGATGCAAGAAGAGAGCCGTGCTGCATACCAACTCGAAAGGCTTTGGGGTTAAACGGTGAAGCTGCAACTGGTTGCTGTTGGCACTAAAATGCCAACATGGGTAGAAACGGGTTTTAAAGAGTATACCCGTCGTTTTCCTAAAGATATGCCATTTGAATTATTAGAGATTCAAGCAGGAAAGCGGGGAAAAAATGCCGATATCAAACGTATTCTCGACAAAGAGGGTGAGCAGATGTTGGCTACTATTCCGAAAGGAAACCGAATAGTGACCCTTGATATCCCTGGTAAACCCTGGACAACCGAACAATTAGCAGAACAGCTTGAGCGTTGGAAACAAGATGGCCGTGATGTCAGCTTTTTAATCGGTGGCCCGGAAGGGCTCTCTCCTGCGTGCAAAGAGGCCGCTGAACAGAGCTGGTCACTCTCACCGCTAACATTACCACATCCACTGGTTCGTGTTCTGGTTGCAGAGAGTCTATATCGCGCGTGGAGTGTCACCACTAACCACCCTTATCACCGAGAATAGCCATACTGTTAGCCATAACTGCTCATACTGATACATTGCCATTGGGATTTTATTAGCGAATGAAGAAAGAACGTACTCATTTTCGTGATCACTCATCAGAAAGCGCACTCTTTGTGCGACGGGCAGTGGTCGCCTTTATTGGTATATTACTTCTCAGCAGCATTCTGGTGGCAAATCTTTACCATTTACAGGTTCAAAATTACGAAGATTACCAAACTCGGTCTAACGATAACCGCATTAAATTACTGCCTATCCCCCCAAGCCGTGGCTTGATTTATGACCGAAATGGCACTTTATTAGCAGAAAATCGTACCGTATTTCAGTTAGAAAT
Source organism: Plesiomonas sp. (assembly GCF_051652165.1). Lineage (GTDB taxonomy): Bacteria > Pseudomonadota > Gammaproteobacteria > Enterobacterales > CAMTGL01 > Plesiomonas. Next base: position 97,676 of record NZ_JBOFTR010000007.1, on the reverse strand, counting down.
GGTGCCAGAAAAAGTCGATAATGTAGATAAAACATTGGCGGCACTGAAACCAATTGTCGGTTTAACAGATGAAGATATCGCTGACTTCAAAAAAGAGCGTAAACGTGCACGTCGCTTTACTTCAATTGCTATTAAAACACCGCTCAATGAAGAACAAGTGGCTCGTTTTGCTATTAACCAATATCTATTCCCTGGTGTTGAAGTAAAAGGCTATCTAAAACGTTACTACCCTTATGGGGCAGAGCTAACGCATGTCATTGGTTATGTAGCAAAAATCAATGATAAAGATGTTGAGCGATTGGGAAAAGAAGATAAATTGGCCAACTACTCAGGTACACACGATATCGGTAAACTGGGTATTGAGCGTTATTATGAAAATATTCTGCATGGTCAAACGGGCTCAGAGGAAGTTGAAGTTAACAACCGTGGCAAAGTGATCCGTAAACTGCGCGAGCAACCCCCGATTGCAGGGCAAAATATCACCCTAAGTCTTGATTTAGAGTTACAACAGTATATTGAAAAAATTTTGGCCGGACGACGTGGTGCAGTTGTCGTGCTTGACCCACGTGATGGGAGCGTACTTGCTATGGTTTCTAGCCCAAGCTACGATCCAAATCTATTTGTAAACGGTATTCCAAGCTCAACATACAGTGCACTACTTAATGATCCGAATTTACCGTTGATTAACCGCACAACACAGGGTGTTTATCCACCTGCGTCAACTGTTAAACCCTTTATTACTGTCGCAGCACTTGAAACTGGGGCTATTACCACCAAAACAACGCTGTTTGATCCGGGGTGGTGGAAGCTTCCTGGTACAGATAAACGCTATCGCGATTGGAAAAAATGGGGGCATGGCACACTTGATATCACCAAAGCGATTGAAGAGTCAGCAGATACCTTCTTTTATCAAGTTGCGTATGATATGGGTATTGATCGTCTCTCTGACTGGATGAAAAAATTTGGCTTTGGTCAATTTACCGGTATCGATATCTCTGAAGAGCGCCCTGGAATTATGCCTTCACGTGAGTGGAAAGTCGCTCGTCATCGTAAGCCATGGTATCAAGGAGACACTATTCCTGTCGGTATTGGTCAAGGCTACTGGACTGCAACTCCATTACAACTAGCAAAAGCCATGACCATCTTAATTAATGATGGCGAAGTAAAACCTCCACACTTGTTAAAATCAATTCAAGGGAATGGCATTACCATCAATTATCCTGATGAAAAACTGCCACCCATTGGTGTCAAAAACTCAGGGTATTGGGAAATAGCCAAAGACGGTATGTATGGTGTAAATAACCGTAGAAACGGCACTGCACATAAAGCCTTTGCTAGCACACCGTATAAATCAGCCGGTAAATCAGGCACAGCGCAAGTTTTCAGTCTGGCGGCTAACCAAACCTATGACGCTAAAAAACTTGCTAACCATTTACACGACCATGCATGGTTCACAGGCTTTGCACCGTATGACCATCCACAAGTGGTTGTCTCTATTTTACTGGAGAATGCCGGTGGTGGCTCAAGTAATGGAGCACCGATTGCCCGACAAATTTTTGACCACGTACTGCTAGGAAAACAAACCGTTACTCCTGCTAATGCGTCACCAGAGGATAATACACCGAATGACTGATACCAATCGGCCACGCTCATTCTGTGATCGTATTCATATTGACCTGCCATTACTCACAGGCTTGTTCCTATTACTGATGATGGGCACATTTGTTATGTACAGTGCCAGTGGTCAAGATATGGATATGATTGAGCGAAAAATTGCACAAGTGAGCTTAGGTTTGTTAGCCATGTTCCTCATGGCGCAGATCCCTCCGCGCGTCTATGAAGCATGGGCACCCTACTTATATATTGTTGGTGTTATCTTATTAGTCTTAGTTGATCTCTTTGGCGCAATATCAAAAGGGGCGCAACGTTGGCTTGACCTAGGGTTTGTTCGTTTTCAGCCCTCTGAATTGGTCAAGCTTTCTGTTCCACTGATGGTTGCGCGTTTCATCAGCCGCGAGCCAATGCCCCCCTCAATGAAAAATACCGCTATTGCGTTAGCACTGATTTTTGTGCCAACGTTGCTTGTTGCTGCACAACCTGATTTAGGAACATCTATTTTGGTTGCGGCATCTGGTATTTTTATCGTGTTTCTTTCGGGTATCAGTTGGTACTTAATTTTAATTGCTGTTGGATTAGTTGCTGCATTTGTTCCCGTACTCTGGTTTTTCTTAATGCACGACTACCAACGAACACGGGTATTAACGCTGCTTAATCCGGAAAGCGATCCTCTTGGCGCTGGCTACCATATTATTCAATCAAAAATTGCCATTGGATCAGGGGGGATTTTTGGTAAAGGCTGGTTGCATGGCACACAATCACAACTTGAATTTTTGCCTGAACGCCATACTGACTTTATCTTTGCGGTTATCGCAGAAGAGTTAGGTATGGTCGGCTTTTTAGTTCTTATGGCACTGTATATTTTTGTGATTGCACGAGGCTTAGTGATTGCCTCTCGTGCTCAAACGGCATTTGGGCGACTATTAGCCGGTGGTATCACACTCATCTTCTTTGTGTATATCTTTGTTAACATTGGAATGGTCAGTGGCATATTACCGGTTGTTGGCGTACCGTTGCCATTAATTAGCCATGGCGGTACATCAATCATTGCACTGATGGCAGGATTTGGCATAGTAATGTCAATTCACACCCACCGCAAAATGCTGTCTAAAAATGTATAAGGGAATCAATGCGTAACCATGGTATTTATCCTCTGTTGATGGGATTATTGCTGGCAGGTTGTGCTTCACAACCACCTGCGCCAACAAATAGTGCAATCAATCCACCACAGCAAGAAGAAGAACAACAGCAATCTTTTGCATTAGATATGACACCGCAGATAGAAACCCTCAGCGGATCTCAAGATCCCAACACAAATATGGGTTCATCGGCTGTGCAGCCAAGCGTGGCTATAGACCATACCAATAACCTAGGTCATTTGACACAACCTGGGCCTATTGTTGCGCAATCAGACGCATTACCAATGTACAGTAATACAGATGAAAACGGTGTAACAACTCATGTCAGCACTGAGGGTAATAGCACCCGTATTCATATTAGCCCAGCAGCTGGTGAGCCTGAAGTATTGCCAGAAGAAACCTCTGTTACTGAGCCCGAAACTCATGCAAGTACTCCACGTATTAACAGTACTCCTGATACCTTAGCAACCGGTTTTATTGTTCAAGTCGTTGCAATTAGCGATCAAACACGTGCAACAAACCTGCTGACACAGCTCAAACAAAGCCATAATATTGGTGGGAAGATAGAGCAAGCCGGAACATTTTACCGAGTACAGCTTGGGCCTATTGCTAGCCGAGCACAAGCAGAAGCACTGCGTGATCAATTAAAGCGTGAAAATTACCCACAAGCCTTTGCTTTTGCAAACGCTGATACACATTAAGTTTTCCACTGTGCATATAAACACCACGTATACGCAATGCTCGTAAATATCCGTGTTTTATTGCACATTAACCTTTTACTTTAGCCATGGAAGAAGTTGTTCAAACCATGAAATTAACCCAATTAGCTAAATCAGCGCGTCTTTTGCTACTAAGTACTATCACGGTAACCGCATCTTATGCTTTTGCAGATACAACGATCCCCGTTGCACCCAGTATTGCAGCAAAATCGTATATTTTGATCGATTATAACTCTGGTAAAGTACTTGCTGAACGCGATGCAGATATGAAAATTCTGCCTGCAAGTCTGACCAAAATGATGACTAGCTATGTTATTGGCCGTGAGATCAAAGCTGGTAAAATTTCACCGGATGATGTTGTTATCGTCAGTAAAAATGCGTGGAGCAAAAACTACCCAGACTCTTCAAAAATGTTTATTGAAGTGGGTAAGCCGGTTAAAGTCGCTGATTTAAACCGAGGTATTATCATTCAATCAGGTAATGATGCTTGCGTTGCTATGTCTGAACATGTTGCCGGCAGTGAAGACTCATTTGCTGACATGATGAACAAATATGCCAAAGAACTTGGCATGAACAACTCTCATTTTATGAACCCACATGGGTTAGATAACCCTGATCAATACAGCACCGCACGTGATCTTGCAACACTTGGTGCTGCACTGATCCGTGATGTTCCTGATGAGTATGCTGTTTATAAAGAGAAATCGTTTACTTATAATGGCATTACTCAACCAAACCGAAATTTACTGTTGTGGGATAAGAGCCTAAACGTTGATGGTATTAAAACAGGCCATACATCTGCAGCCGGTTTTAACTTAGTCTCTTCTGCAACAGAAGGCCAAATGCGTCTTGTTGCCGCCGTTATTGGTACATCAAGTTCACAACAACGTGCCGCTGAAAGTAAAAAATTACTGACTTGGGGTTTTCGTTTCTTTGAAACCATTGAACCACTCAAAGCAGACAGAGAATTTACTAAAGAGCGTGTTTGGTTTGGCAATACCGCTGATGTTAGTTTAGGGGTATTGAAAAATGTCTATATCACAATACCTCGTGGCCGAGTCAATGATGTCAAAGCACGTTTTGAGTTGGATAAAGAGCTAAAAGCACCGCTTACTCGTGGTGATGTAGTAGGTAAAGTGTTCTTCCAACTTGATGGAAAAGATATTGATACACAACCATTGGTTGTATTGAAAACAGTTGAAGAAGGCGGTCTATTTAGCCGATTAACTGATTATATCACGCTGTTATTCCACCGTTGGTTTGGTTAATTGACTTACTCGTCTTTGCACCAGAGAACATCACTTTTCTGCTAAAAATATCGCCTGTTCAGCAATCCTGCTAACAGGCAATTTATATTACAGCAGCCGATTTTCAAGGATGATCCCGGTTAATACTCGGATCATTTTTTTATTCTGTCACTCCCTATAGATAGGAGTACTCACGATGCAAAAAACAAAACTTAATGAATTACTCGAATTTCCATGCTCTTTTACTTATAAAATAATGGGATTAGCTCAACCTGAACTTATTGATAAAGTGATCACTGTAATCCAAAAACATGCACCTGGTGATTACACCCCTGCAGTGAAACCTAGCAGTAAAGGTACATATCACTCGGTTTCTGTCACCATTACTGCAACGCATATCGAGCAAGTTGAAACCCTGTATGAAGAGTTAGGTGCTATTGATATTGTGCGTATGGTTCTGTAAATCTCGAATCTAGCGTAAAACATCACACTGAACAACATGCTCCATTGTATTCCGCACAGCAACATAGTGCTTGTGCGGAATATCCTTCTACTGATAGTTTCTCGCATGCTGAGTATCGAGTAATCATTATTGTGTGATAGCCACTAATTTCAGGTTCCGGTTGTAAAACAAGTCCGTATAATAAGCACAATGTTCACAACTGTACGGTGATGCTTTTGCAACATCAAACCTTAATTGTTCGCCAGCTTGGGCAACAAGATTACGAACCTATTTGGCGTGCTATGCATGCATTTACCGATCAGCGAACCTTAGATACGCCTGATGAGATTTGGCTAGTTGAACACCATCCGATCTTTACACAAGGACAAGCCGGAAAAGCAGAACACCTGCTTGCATGTGGCGATATTCCCGTTGTGCAATCAGACCGAGGTGGTCAAGTAACTTATCATGGTCCAGGCCAAGTGGTGATGTATGTCTTAATTGATTTACGTCGCAGCAAACTCGGTGTGCGTGAACTCGTTAGCCACATTGAAAACTGTGTCATTCGTACACTTGCTCATTTCGCTATCAATGCCCATGCACGTACTGATGCCCCTGGTGTATATATCACAACGCAACCCACTAATGCTGGGCAATGTACGGCTAACATTCTTGAAAAGAAAATTTGCTCTCTCGGGCTACGTATCCGCAGAGGCTGCTCGTTCCACGGATTGGCACTGAATGTTAATATGGATTTATCCCCCTTCACCCGAATTAACCCCTGTGGCTATGTTGGCATGCAAATGACTCAGACAGCCGATCTGGGCGGCCCGACAGAGGTCACAGAGGTAGAGTCAGTTCTGGTGCAAGAATTTATTACTTTGCTCGGCTATCACAACGTTGAGCACTCTGCTTGGAAATCACTGACCCATGAGTAAACCCATTCAAATTGAGCGTGGCGTAAAATACCGTGATGCCGATAAAATGGCATTGATTCCAGTAAAAAATGTTTCCACTGAACAATCAGGTGTACTACGTAAACCTGAGTGGATGAAGATTAAACTGCCCGCTGACTCTTCACGCATTCAAGAAATTAAATCTGCAATGCGTAAAAATGGCCTACACTCGGTTTGTGAAGAGGCTTCATGTCCGAATCTGGCTGAATGTTTTAACCACGGTACAGCCACTTTCATGATCCTTGGTGCTATCTGTACCCGCCGTTGCCCGTTTTGCGATGTTGGCCATGGCCGCCCACTGCCTGTTGATCCCGAAGAGGCTGCTAAACTCGGCCGCACTATCTACGATATGAAACTCAAGTATGTGGTAGTAACGTCAGTGGATCGTGATGATCTGCGTGATGGCGGCGCACAACATTTTGCTGATTGTATTAGAGAAATCCGTGCTCAAAGCCCATCAATCCGTATCGAAACTCTTGTTCCTGACTTTCGTGGCCGAATGGATCGTGCACTTGAGATTTTAACGGCTACCCCGCCTGATGTTTTTAATCATAATTTAGAGAACGTACCGCGCTTATATCGCCAGATCCGCCCTGGTGCAGATTATCAATGGTCACTGACTTTATTAAAGCGTTTTAAAGAGGCTCACCCTGATATTCCAACCAAGTCAGGTTTAATGATGGGGCTTGGCGAAACCAATGAAGAAATTTTACAAGTCATGCGTGATTTGCGCGCTCATGGTGTCACTATGTTGACATTAGGGCAATATTTACAGCCAAGTCGCCACCATTTGCCGGTACAGCGTTATGTTAGCCCTGCTGAGTTTGATGAATTTAAAACTCAGGCTATGGCAATGGGCTTTACACACGCAGCGTGTGGGCCATTTGTGAGATCATCTTATCATGCTGACTTACAAGCAAAAGGTGAAGAGATTCGTTAAAGGATAAGATCACTGTTATTAGCTTACGGCATGTAATATGTGCGTTAACCTAAAAATCATTATCCAAGAAATAACATCACTCTTAGCGTTCTCTCTTATTAATACCGCCATCAAATATGATGGCGTTTTTTTATCTCTCCTCTTTTCGTCCTCTTTTATTGAGTTATTTTGACAGTCAATATTCTTTTACTCCTGCGTTAGCGCGTACTCCCATTTACAGTCAAACGGTCAGCCGCTGTTACCCAACTTCCCCCTAATGCAGCATACACATTGACAATTGCCTGCATGGCTTTTCCTTGTACTTGAACCTGATTTAATTCTGTATTAAATAAACTTTGTTGTGCATTTAAAACTTCTAAATAAGGGGCACTACCGCTTTCATAACTTAAATTTGCCAACTTGGTATAACTGCGTAATGCAGCAACTTGTTGTTCTAGCGTTTCTAGTTCAATCTTTAATCTTACAACTGCGGATAATGCATTATTGGTATCTGCAAAACCTGCTTGTATTGTTTTTTGATACTGGGCTAATAGCTGTTTTTCTTGCGCTAACGTCTGATTGACCCGCCCTTCAATACGGCCAGTATTAAAAATAGGGCCACTTAAATCAGCACCAAGACTCCAGAGTGCAGCAGGCCCTGTCAATAAATCTGTAAACGCCATACTCAAACTGCCTAATGCCCCCGTGAGCGAAATAGTTGGAAAATAAGCAAGACGCGCAGCCGCTAAATTAGCTTGTGCTGCAATCAAATTTTGTTCGGCTGCACGAATATCAGGCCGCTGTTGTAGCACTTCAGACGGTAACCCTGCAGGAATAATAGGCAATGTTAGCTGATCAAGGGTTTTTCCTCGTATAATCGCGTGTGGGTTTTTACCTAACAAAATAGACAGCGCATTCTCTTGCTGGCTGATCAAGTCTTGTAAACGAGGTACTGCACTTTGTGCCTGATAATATTGTGATTGGGCTTGGTTTAACTGCAATAGCGTTATAACACCTGCGTGATATTGCAAATTAAAAATACGCAACGACTCTTTTTGTGTCATCGCGGTATTTTGAGCAATATCTAGCTGTTTATCTAAACTACGGAGCTGAATATAACTATTAGCAACTTGAATAACCAAAGAGAGAAGCACAGATTGTCGTGTCTGTTCAGCACTCAATACATTTGCCTTGCTTGCTTCGGTTGCTGCACGTAATTGCCCAAATAGATCAAACTGCCAACTGGTCGTTATTCCTAATTGATAACTTGATGAACTTGTCTCAAAAAGGTGTTGTTTTGTCACATTCACGCCATACCCTAATTGAGGGTAGAGATCCGCGCGTGTCTCTTGTAATACACCTGCAGACTCTGCAATACGTTGAGTAGCAATAACAAGATCTAGATTTTCGCGCAACGCATGTTCAATTAATGATGTTAAAACCGGATCGTTAAACTGCTCCCACCAGCTTAACGGTATTTGTTGATGCACTTGCTCAGGCAAAATACGCCAATTTTGGGGTGTATCGATATCCGGTTTTTGATAGCTAAATGGAGTGATACAGCCACTGACTAGCAAGGAAATAGTCACGTTCAACAATAAACGTTTCATAGTTTTTCCTTATCAGTATCAGTTTGCTGATTGAGGTTCGAAATATTAGTGGGTTGTTTTGTATCCTGCACATCAGTGGAAAGGCTTTTGCTCTGTTTTGGTTGAACTAACCGTTCAAACAGTACATAAAACAGAGGAACATAAAACAGTGCCAGTGTAGTTGCCCCTATCATTCCCCCGACAATACCAGTACCAATAGAGTGGCGCGAGTTCGCTCCTGCACCGCTCGCCAGCATAAGTGGCAATGTGCCAAGAATAAAAGCCAGTGATGTCATCACAATTGGCCGTAACCGTAATTCACCCGCCTCAATGGCTGACTCCAGTAAACTTCGCCCTTTCCGATGATGCAATTCAACGGCAAATTCAATAATCAATACTGCATTTTTTGCGGCTAACCCAATGAGTACTAACAAACCAATTTGGAAATACACATCATTTTCAAGGCCACGTAATAAGGTAAACAGTAACGAACCAACTAACCCGAAAGGTACAGCAGTTAGTACAGCACAAGGCAGTGTCCACGACTCAAATTGTGCAGCAAGGATCAGGAAAACAATCACCAACCCTAATGCAAATGCAACGGTTGATGTACTACCCGCTTGCTTCTCTTCGTATGCTTGGCCTGACCAAGCAAAACTGTATCCCGGCGGTAACACCTCTTTTGCGATATCTTCCATCACAGAGATCGCCTGCCCTGAGCTATAACCCTGTGCTGCCGAGCCATTGACCTGTGCAGAAGGAAAGCCGTTAAAATGTGGCACTAAGTCAGGCCCAGCACCATATTGGGTATTCATCACCGCAGAAAGTGGGATCATATTTCCCTGATTATTACGGGTATATAATTTGCCAAGCCAGACCGGATCATCGCGATAACGCTCTTCAGCTTGCAACACCACATTCCATACTCGGCTAAGATCAAAATATTGGCTAACTGAAGATGACGCTAAAAAGGTTTGTAATGTGCCATAAGCATCTTGAATCGGCACACCCAATAACATGGCTTTATCACGGCTAATTTCAGCTTTCAATTGAGTACTTGAGGCGTTAAATGTCGATGAAAGCCCTGTTAATGCAGGGTTCTGACGTGCTTTGGCTAAAAACTGGTTAGTTACCTGCTGTAGCTCTGCAAGTGAACCATTACTTAAATCTTGTATCCAAAACTGAAAACCACCGGTAGTCCCTAACCCTGGAATTGCCGGAGGAGAGATAGGTAAAATAAATGCCCCCTGAATCCCTTTGGTTTGCTTAGAAATATCTTGCAAAATAGCCTCAGCGGATTGCGAGGCTTGGGTACGATCACCAAATGATTTTAGTGTCACAAAGAAGGTGGCTGTGTTGGTTTTAAAGGAGCTGTCGAGCAGGTTAAAACCGGTAATAGCGGTACGAGTCTCCACATTGGGGTTAGCTGCAAATATGGCATCAAGCTGATCGGTGATCTCTTGTGTTCGGCGAATACTGGCGGCATCAGGTAAAATAACCCCTGCCAACACATAACCCTGATCCTCTTGCGGCACAAAGCTTGAGGGTAAACTGCGGAACATCATGACAATGCAACCAATCATCACCGCCATCAGAACTAATGCCAATGTTGAGCGTTGAATGGTTAAGCGTACACCCTGCCCGTAACGGGTGGTCAGCACAGCAAACTGGCGGTTAAACCAACCAAAAAAACCACGACTGGCACTGTGGCCCGGTTTAAGAAAAATACCGCACAGTGCAGGAGTTAACGTCAGCGCCACAAACCCCGACAACACCACCGAAATCACGATGGTCACAGCAAACTGCTTATACAGCTGGCCAGTTGTACCACTTAAAAAGGCGGCTGGAATAAAGACGGAAGAGAGTACTAAAACCACCGACACCAACGCAGTAGAGATCTCCGCCATCGCCTCAAGCGAGGCTTCTTTCGCCGAGAGAAGTTTCTCATGCATTAAACGCTCGACGTTTTCAACCACCACGATAGCATCATCGACCACCAAGCCTATCGCAAGGATCATACCAAACAGTGTCAGTAGGTTGATAGAGAACCCCAGAACCAGCATACCGACGAATGTTCCTATCAGGGCAACAAACACGGCGACAATTGCGATCATTGTGGCGCGAATACTCTGCAAAAACAGGTAGACCACGGCAATCACTAGAATGATGGCTTCAACCAGTGTATGCAGCACATCTTCAATCGATATTCGCACAAAATCTGTGGTATCAAGGGTGATTTTATAATCCAATCCGCTAGGGAAAGTGCTTTTGAGGTTTTTCAGTGTTGCCGAGACATTGTTCGATACATCAAGCGCGTTTGCCCCCGGTGCAAGGTACACCGCAATAAAAGTAGCCGGCGTTTGGTTCATCGCGGTATTCACGATGTACTGTTTTAGCCCAAGCTCTGCTCGTGCGACATCTTGTAAACGAACCAGTGCAGCGCCGCTGTTATCCGCCCGTAAAATAATGCTTTCATACTGTTCAGGCTTCACATACGGATTTTGTGTTACCAACGGATAGGTCAGTTGAGTTGAGGCTTGATTCGGTGCCTGCCCTATTTGACCAGCACTGAACAATTTATTCTGGTTAGAAACGGCCTGCTGAATATCGGATGTAGTAACACCAAGGCTGGCCATTTTTTCAGGGTTCAGCCAGATTCGCATGGCCTGATCTGCGGCCCCTAATACCGAGGCTTGCCCTGCACCCGGTATGCGTTTGATAGCATCAAGCACATAAACGTTAGCGTAGTTTGCAATGTAGTTAGCATCATAGCGGTTTTCAGGAGAGTACACGCCGACCAACATTAGAATGCTGGAGGTTCGCTTTTGCACTTGCACACCGTTTTGCTGCACAGTTTGTGGCAGTTGTGGCAACGCTAAACTTACCCGATTTTGTACCTGCACCTGTGCAATATCAGGGTCGGTATCGAGCGAAAAATAGACGCTAATGGTCATTTGCCCGTTCGATGAGCTGCTCGATGTCATATACAACATGTTATCGACACCGTTAATTTGCGCTTCAATTGGCCCAGCAACAGATTGCGACAACGTTTGAGCATCTGCCCCTGGATAGACAGCGGTGACTTGTACTTGTACCGGTGTCATAGTCGGATATTGTTCAATGGGTAGATTAAGTGCGGCAATACTACCAACTAACACAACAATCAGTGATAACACACTGGCAAAAATAGGCCGTTCAATAAATACACGCGAGAACATAGCTACACCTCAAAATCGCTGCAGTGACAAAGCTTAATGTGCCGAGGTTGCAGATGTTGGCGACGTTGCTTTTTCGCCAGTAATAGCAGGTTCTACCGCATCACTTGTCACGTTTGATGCAGAATTACGCAACGTAGGAGCAAGAGGTGTATCAGGGCGTAACATCATCCCCCCAGCCACTACAACCTGTTCACCCGTTACTAGCCCTTCATTAACAATCCAGTCGCTGCCGCTATAATCACCCATAGTGACAGGGCGATACTCTGCCTTGTTCTCTTTATTCACTACCCACACAAAGTGCCCTGTTGCCCCCTGCATAACAGCCGTCTGTGGTATAGCAATAGCGTTAGGACGTTCAGCCCCTTTCACTGTAACCCGAACAAACTGCCCAGGGCGTAGTGTACCTTCTGCGTTTTGAAAACTAGCCCTGACTAAAAATGTTCCTGTTTGTGAGTTGTACTCTGCATTAGCAAACGTGATGTGCCCTATTTCAGCATATTGTGAGTTATCAGAAAGCGTGAGTTGTACACTCAATAAGTTATTTGCAGGTAATTTTAGTACCCCTTTACGCACAAGCTCATCACGCTTTAATGATTGTGCTTCTGAAATACTAAAATTGACCCACATTGGCGATAGTGCTGCAACATAAGTTAGGCGATCACTGGCAGTGACATAAGTGCCTTCATCAACTAGCCGTTCACCACTTATTCCACTTAATGGTGCTCGAATAGTGGCATAACTTAAATTTAACTGGGCTTGAACAACTTGAGCCTTAGCCATTTCAACTTGTGCTTGTGCCGATTTTTCTTGCCCAATAGCCTGATCTAAATCTTTTTTACTGGCTGCATCTTGGGCTGCTAATGGCTTAATACGTGCTAAATTTTGTTGTGCCACCAGTAAATTTGCTTTTTGTTGTGTTAACGCAGCCTGTGCTGCTTGCAGTAAAGCCTGAAACGGTTTGGGATCAATCAAAAACAGTGTTTCACCTTGTTTGATAAACTCCCCATCTTTGTACATCTGTTTATCTAAAAAACCATTGACTCGTGACACAATATTGACCTGATGTGAGCTTTTTGTCAGGCCAACAAACGAGAACTCAACGGGCACAACTACCCCTTTAACAACTTGCACACTCACTGGCGTAGCTACTACAGATGTTGCAGATACCGCTGAGTTTGATGTTTTATCTTCACATCCTTGCAATAAAAAAAGTGGCAACAGTAGTGCACTGATTAACCCCTGATAACCTCTAATTCGCCAGTAAGTACTCTCAAAAAAGAAAAAGCGCATGATCATATCCTTGTTATATTTCAGGAAGTGAACAACCTACAAAAGGCAAGTAGCATCAGGTGTAGCCACATTGCTATGAATATATTGGAAGTACGGGTTAGTTGTTATTTTTCAATCGTTACTTTAATAGCCATATGTGTGGCTACAGTAATAACGCTTTATATACAACGTGAGTACAATACACACAGAGCAAAGACAACAAACTGCATCAATGACGCTTTAATCAGCATAGAAGAGGTGCGCATATTTTGTGGAAAAAATATGAACACAAATGATAAATAAGCACGATGAAGAGGATAAATAAGAAGCGTAAACAGGGTGATACCCTACTATGTTAATCACCACCCTATAATAAAATAACGCGTTAAGTATTATTTCCCTATTTTATTTTTTATTATATTCATAGTGTTACTATGAATATTGATAATATTAATGTGTGAGCCATGACTCACACATTTTACATTTAGCCTATTTTTAGAGAATTAAAAAATCTAACTGCGGATTAAATTATTACCATAACCAATCCATTTATACGTTGTTAATGCTTCCAACCCCATCGGGCCACGCGCATGTAATTTTTGTGTGCTCACCGCCACTTCTGCACCCAACCCAAACTGCCCACCATCGGTAAAGCGCGTACTGGCGTTGACATACACAGCGGAAGAGTCAACCTCAAGGGTAAAACGATCCGCGTGGGTAAAGGACTGGGTCAGAATGCTGTCTGAATGGCTACTGCCATGCTGGTGGATGTGAGCAATCGCCTCATCAATATCGGCAACAATCTTAACGTTGAGATCAAGTGATAACCACTCATCATCATAATCTTGTGCCTGAACCGGAACGACAGTCGCTCGGCTGCCAGCCAGCAACGCTGCACTTTGCGGACAAGCGTGCAGAGTAACACCCTTGCTGTGCAAGTAATCAGCCAGTAACGGTAAAAATGTGGCCGCCACCTCTTGATGAACCAACAGCGTCTCTAAGGAGTTACACACACTCGGACGCTGTACTTTTGCATTATCGATAACTGTAACAGCCGCAGTGAGATCCGCACTAGCATCAACAAAGATATGGCACACGCCAATACCTCCGATAATAACCGGAATAGTTGCCTGCTCACGACAAAGGCGGTGTAAACTACTGCCACCTCGTGGGATTATCATGTCAACATAGCAATCTAAACGTAGCAACTCGGTGACTAACGAACGATCAGGATCATCAATAGACTGCACCGCACCTGCTGGTAAACCACAGCAACTCAGCGCATGTTGTACCACTGCGACCATCGCCTGATTGGTATGTACCGTCTCTTTTCCACCCCGCAAAATCACCGCATTACCGGTTTTCAGACACAGTGAAGCCACATCAATAGTGACATTCGGACGAGCTTCATAAATCGTGCCAATCACCCCAAGTGGCACGCGTTTACGGATTAAATTCAACCCGCTGCTCAGTTGTTGCCCATCCAGCACTTGTCCTACGGGATCGGCCAGTTTGACCACGGCGCGCACATCATTCGCGATAGCCGTTAAACGTTCAGGGGTCAACAACAGGCGATCGAGCATCGCAGTACTTAATCCGGCCTGTTTCGCAGCAGTAATATCTTGCGCATTGGCCGCTAAAATAGCCGCACTGCGCACCTCAAGCTCATCGGCAATGAAGAGCAATGCGCGATTTTTCTCTGCCGTTGTTAATGTGGCTAACCGGTAAGAAGCTTGTTTTGCAGCTTTCCCCATTTCGGTTAATTGATTCATTGTTTCCATCCTTAAATCAAAATCATATCATCGCGATGAATAGCTACCGTGCCATATTCATAGCCTAAAATATCACTAATTTTTTGTGATTGTTGCCCTGCAATCAATATCAAAGCATCACTATTATAACGGCTCATACCACGCGCGATCTCTCGCCCATCAGTACCGCGAACACGCACCACTTCACCGCGCGAAAAATTCCCAGTGACCTGCTGGATACCGCTTGGCAATAGGGAACTACCACGCGCAATTACTGCGCTTACAGCGCCCATATCCACAATCAGCTCTCCGGCCGGTGGTGGGCCAAAAATCCAGCGTTTACGGTTTTCAAGTGGGGTTTCCTGAGGATGAAAGCGAGTTCCCACTGAAATATCGGCAACCACATCGGCAATTACCCCTGCCTGCTGGCCGGCTGCGATCACCACTTCGATTCCAGCACGGTTTGCCACATCTGCTGCCTGCAATTTAGTGCTCATGCCGCCAGTTCCCAGACCGGAAACACTGTCTCCTGCAATCAGACGCAATGACTCGTCAATACCCAGAACTTCACGGATCAGCTCCGCCTGTGGATTACTGCGCGGATCAGCGGTAAATAATCCTGCCTGATCGGTCAGTAAAATCAGCTTATCGGCATCCGCCAGAATTGCGGCCAGTGCAGAGAGATTGTCGTTATCCCCCACTTTAATCTCTGTGGTGGCGACAGCATCATTTTCATTGATCACTGGTACAATTTTTTGATCAAGCAGTGCACGCAGCGTATCGCGGGCATTGAGAAAACGCTCACGATCTTCCAAGTCAGCGCGCGTTAGCAACATCTGCCCGATATGTAGACCATAAATCGAAAACAGTTGCTCCCACAACTGAATCAAACGCGTTTGCCCTACCGCAGCCAGCAGTTGCTTAGAAGCCATTGTGGGGGGGAGTTCGGGGTAGCCTAAATGTTCACGTCCGGCGGCTATCGCCCCTGATGTTACTAGCACGATACGGTGACCGGCCTGCTGCATCTGTGCGCACTGGCGCACCAACTCCACCATGTGCGCACGGTTTAGGTGGCGCGAGCCACCGGTGAGCACACTGGTTCCTAATTTCACAACGATAGTCTGACTACGGTTCATGGGGTAATGCCTTGAATCCTAAGATGAAGGAAGTGAACTCTTTTTGTAGCAGCTTGTAGAGGCGCTGCCAACAGACAGCGCAAAAATTCTGAAAACTATTTATCAGCAAAGATGTATGGGGATATGAAACTTTACGCGGCAGTACTCAACTCTCGCCCTGCAATAGCTGCTGCGGGCTGTAAAGAGATATTCAGCAGTTGTAGGCAATCTACCAAGCGCGGATAAAACAGTTGGAGTGTACGCTGGATCTCTTCGGTGATAGCGTCATCAGTAGGATGCTTAGGCAACCAATCGCCTTGATTATCGTAAAAACCAACCTGATAGTGATACTCAAAACCGCTTTCAGTGGCATCGAGCACCATCCACCATCCCCAAAACTCACGCTTTTCGGTCGGAAGCCGTGGATTGGCGCATACCGCCAAGCAGTCAAAGAAAAACTGCTGCTCCTGACACTGATGCTCACGAATATACGGCCCGAGTGCCGCAAATTTGCGCATTAAACGTGAGCGTGATTGTCCGATAACCTGCATACCTACCTCCTTTGTACGTAATGTCTATTGTTGCCGTACAAGGGGTAATTTAAGCAAGTTGTTTTATATGAGTTTTTGGTCTATCCAATCGGTTATTTGTGCCATTATGCGCTCAAATCCGGTTTGTAATGGACGTGCGGGGATCTGTAAACAGCGCCCATCAACCGATGACATAGCAATTAGCCGGTTCTCTTCTTTTGACGAAAGCAAATCATTATCTATGCCAGCGGCCAGTACCGGTACACGACAACGCCGCCCCAATAACCCTTGGGTTTTCAGTGAGTAGCTTTGCAACTCTGCACGTAATAAATCGTGCGCACTGGCATCAATACCTACCCGACTGGCCAGCATATCAATATACATTTTGGGGATTTGCTCAACGGCTGGCAAATACGCAAATAAATGGTGTACAACAGCCCCTAAACAGACAATACCACGCAATCGCTGTGGTTCAAGATACCCTAATCGTAGCGCGGCATTAGCACCAAAACGTAAACCCAAAGCCACCACACGGTGGTGATCAACCCAAGGTTCATTCTGTAGTTGTTGCAACACAGCTTGATGCAAGCAACTGGTATCTTGGGTCAATTTCCAACGAGCAGATGCTCCGATTGAGGGCATATCTAGTGTTAGCATAGCTATCCCTTTCGGTACTAAATAGTGTCGAAATAGCCAATGATAATCTGTCGACAGGCTATCTAACCCACCACACACGAATACTACAGGATAAGGGCCATCATCACCCGGTAGGTGTAAACAGGCATTCAATGGTAAACCTTCGTATTGAAAGGTCAGTGGCCGCAGTGAGTAACTCAGACAACCAGCAGCAGCCTGATAAGCGCGACTGGCCAACACATCAACCTGTTCAGCGAGCTGATCGCCACGTAAGTGCGGATAACCGGCAAGACTATAATGCATGGCCGCTTGCAGCCAATACTCTCCGGCTTGCTGGGGATCTTCACACTCTTGCGCCGTTTGTTGCCAGTGCATCGCTTTTTGTGCCCACTCAAAAATCCAATTCCCACTGCGATAACCAATCACCGTATCCAATAAATGTGCTTGTGTGCGTGGCGCACTGCTAATGGCAATTTTGGCCAAAATTTCTTCAAGATCAATGGGGTTGATACCGCGCCAGATCCAAAGAGGACGGTTGATAAGCCGGTACCAGCGTGGGTCAGTATCGCCATCAAGTGCAGAGTGCAGTTCAGGCTGAGACGTATTTCGCTGTCGGCTGGCAATGCTCGATGTCTCTTGCTGATTCAGATCAGGTTGCGGTTTGAACAGACTGTGCGATCGATTCACAGGGGCTGACATTCACGTAATACTCTTTAAACATCACATTGATTTATTGAGTTTACGCGAGCAGATAAAAAAAGCCTCGCATTTTGCGAGGCTTTATCAGAAAAGCTAGTCACGTCCTGAAACAGGGGGTACAAAAGTAATCCCCATATCCCACGGCTGCTCAATCCATGTATCTTGTGGAATATCAATCACATAGTCATCAACCAGTGGGCGACCGGCAGGCTTGGCAAACATCGTCACAAAATGGGCCTTTGGGTACATCTCGCGCAACACTTTTGCTGTGCCACCAGTATCAACTAAATCATCAACCAACAAAAAGCCTTCACCATCACCCTCTGCGCGTTTGAGTACGGTCAGATTACGTTGCTGATTATGGTCATAACTTGAGATACAAACGGTATCCACATGGCGAATACCCAATTCACGCGCCAATAGCGCAGCGGGAACAAGCCCACCACGGCTAACAGCAATGATCCCCTTCCACTGCTCTGCAGGCAGCAAACGGTGCGCCAGTTTCCGCGCGTGGATCTGCAACATGTCCCAACTCACAATATATTTTTCAGCCATAACAGTAACCTCAAGCATAACCCGCAATGTTTGTGGGCTACGTTATTTTTGTAGGAGTTATTGAGTAAAAGATAAAAACCCATTTTAGTAAGATAACGTTATATTCGCCTCAAACCCTGTAACGACAAACCTATTAACTTAATGAAATCGGTTTCATTTCACGCCGCTGGCAAACGTTTGCCAAAATTGACAAAATAGAGCCAAAAACTGTTGGGGCAAGATTATAGAGATAAGGAAACCTAATGGCCAGTAATTATGCCTCTGATTGTGCATAATTTCAGAAGATTAAGCGAATAATCACTCAGTGATATGCCTATGCAATGTGCAAGCGTAAAAATAGGCAAAAAAAAACCACCTTTCGAGGAAGGTGGTGAAAATACCTAGGAATTAGGTATGGAGCATCAGTTATACGATGCGCCAATCAGGGATGAACGAATAAATCACACTATGCCACAACAATCGCGCCGGCATAGGGCTGTATAACAGTCACTAACACGTAAAATTAATAACCAAATTCACGTGGATAAACAAAATTTCCAGTATAAATACCACGACGATTCCAAAAAAGATCGCAATAAATACCTTGCATAAATCACCTCATTAACAAGTGTTACTAAAGACTTAGGTTCGCCTTTAACTTGTTCTCAGTTCCTTGGAGGCGTGAAACACGGGCTTAATCCTTAAGCTTTCTAAAGTTACTTTGCGTACTCATTTTGCTGTTTTTCTCAACGATTAAAATCATACCACTTTGAAATTTAATTACAATAGATGGTGATAAAAATCACATAAAGAAGAGAATCACTCTAATAATACGCTCATTTTGATCTAAAAATTACATCAAAGGTATAAAAAAACCATTCACGACTGAGTGTTTCTTTTTCTACTACTATCAAAATACGATACAAAAATGCGGCCTTGCTATCGGTGATAATTTCCTACCGATGTCTTTGCAGTGGTATGCTGTGCTTAATAACCTTATGCTTACCAAATAACATTCTGTTTTTTTGGTAGATAGTAAGCGTAAAGCAAACGAGTTTTAGTTCATGATTCACTATGTAATTTAAAGTATGCAACCCCAGTGTGTGATGATTTAGAGATATTCTAAATATTTGCTGATATACGATTAGGGTTGTCATTGTACTTATTGCTATCTTGATAGGAGTTCCCGCCGTGTCTCAATTGGGCCATCTGTCACCACAACCTTTGTGGCAATTTTTCGAAAAAATTTGTTCTATTCCACACCCGTCACACCATGAAGAGGCGTTAGCAAGCTTTATTGTTGAGTGGGCGCAAGGGGCTGGCCTGCATGTTGAGCGTGATGCGGTTGGCAATATTCTGATCCGCAAACCTGCAACAGCAGGAATGGAAAACCGTAAACCGGTTGTTTTGCAAGCCCATCTGGATATGGTGCCGCAAAAGAATAACGATACGGTGCATGACTTTACCAAAGATCCGATCCGCCCGTATATCGATGGCGAATGGGTGAAAGCGCAAGGAACAACCCTCGGCGCGGATAATGGTATTGGCATGGCATCTGCACTGGCCGTAGTTGCGGCAAATGATCTGCAACACGGCCCGCTGGAAGTTCTGCTAACCATTGATGAAGAGAGCGGCATGACCGGTGCTTTCGGCCTACAAAGCGGCTGGTTGCAGGGTGAAATTCTAATCAATACCGATTCCGAAGAGGAAGGCGAAATCTACATGGGTTGCGCTGGCGGTATTGATGCCACGATGACACTGCCTGTTGCACGAGAAACTGCACCGGCGGATATGCAAGCCTTTACCCTCACAGTGAAAGGGTTAAAAGGCGGCCACTCAGGGGGTGATATTCACCTGTATCTGGGTAATGCGAACAAGATGCTGGGCCGTTTCCTGTTTGGCCATGCGGCAGAGTTAGGCCTGCGCCTTGCTAATATTCAGGGCGGTACACTGCGTAATGCTATTCCACGTGAAGGCTCGGCCACACTGTTAGTACCGACAGCGAATGTGGCGCGTCTGCGTGCGTTGGTTGATAAGTTTACCGATATTCAGCGCAGTGAGCTGAGTGTCGTTGAACCAAATCTGACCGTTCTGCTTGATAATGCGCCAATGCCTGCTCAGGTATTGGCTGCCGACGCACAACAGCGTTTACTGGCACTGCTGCATGCTTGCCCGAACGGTGTAATGCGCATGAGTGATGCTGTGCCAGGTGTGGTTGAAACCTCTCTGAACGTAGGTGTAGTTACCACCAGTAACAATGAAGTGAAAATTGTCTGCCTGATCCGTTCGTTGATCGACAGTGGCCGCTGTGGTGTGCAAAATATGCTAAAAGCAGTTGCACAATTAGCCGGTGCGCAGGCTGAATTTACCGGCGGTTATCCGGGCTGGAAACCAGATAACAGCTCACCTATCATGCAGGTTGTGCGTGAGACCTATCAAGCAATGTTTGATAAAACACCGAACATTATGGTGATCCATGCCGGTCTTGAGTGCGGTCTATTCAAAGAGCCGTACCCACAGATGGATATGGTCTCTGTCGGCCCAACCATTCGTGGCCCGCACTCACCGGATGAGCGCGTGCACATTGCTAGTGTGGATAAATACTGGCAGCTACTGACTCAACTGCTGAAAAATATCCCTGAACGAGCATAAACTGCGTTGAAACGGGGGTTAGTGTTCACTGACTGCATTTATCGGTGACATGTTTTATCATTAGCAACGATTAACAGGCTGCCTTCGGGTGGCCTGTTTTTTATCCCGATCCCACTGTTTAACTCCACGGCAGGGCTAACTGACGCACCAGTTGCGGATCTATCAAAGTGACATGCAACCCGACCAAACGCACACCCCGCCCCTCACAACGTGACCAGATAGATTCAGCCAGTTGCAGTAAATCTTGCTGATCAAGATGCGGGTAGACATGCTCTTGGGTTGTTAGTTGGAAATCTGAAAATTTAAGCTTCACACCTTGCCGTGCAATCGCCAACGATTCACTGGCTTGACTCAACCGACGCTCAAGCTCTGGGTACAATTCGCGGACTATCTGCTGGCACGCCGCAAGTGAGTGAATATCTTCTTCCAACGTGCGCTCAACGCCAACTGACTTACGCTGCCTTGTCGCATTGACCTCTCGATCATCGATACCCTGACAACGCTGCCAGAGCATCTGCCCCATTTTCCCGAATTTATCAGCTAGCAGAGTCAGTGGTACCCGTTGAACATCGGCGCAGATAAACAGCCCCATATCAGCCAGTTTCTGTGCTGACACTTTTCCAACGCCAGGAATTTTCTTCAGCGGCAAAACTGCCACAAAGTCGGCAGTTTGTTCGGGGCGCAGCACATATAACCCGTTGGGTTTATTCATATCTGAGGCAATTTTGGCTAAAAATTTCACTGAGGCAACACCGGCAGAGGCGGTCAGTTGCAGCTCATCACGAATCGCGCGGCGAATATCTTCGGCAATCCATGTGGCAGACCCTTGAAACAATGTACAGTCAGTAACATCTAGGTAGGCTTCATCAAGCGATAGGGGTTCAACTTTATCAGTATAGCGGCGAAAAATGGCATGCAGTTGTTGCGAAACACGTTTATAGACATCCATCCGCCCCGGAAGCAGGGTCAAATGTGGGCAAAGTTTAAAGGCTTGTGCGGTGGGCATCGCGCTGTGCAGACCAAAGCTACGGGCGACATAGTTGCAGGTACTGAGCACGCCGCGCCGCTCTCGGCGGCCACCAATGGCCAAGGGCACATGTTGTAATGTCGGGTTATCCCGCATTTCAACGGCAGCATAAAAGCAGTCCATGTCGATATGAATAATTTTGCGCACGCCACCCCCTAAACCACTGTATAAATATACAATGTCACGAAAAGAGGATCAATGCTAAATCAGTAAAACATGATATTAATGACAACTCCCCCCGCATGATACAGGAGGAGTCGCCTTACACAGCAAATATCAGACAGAGTATCGAATAGAGTGTCAGATAATGCGGTTTTCTTGCAGTTTTTCCAGACGTGCTTGTTCGGCCATTTTCGCTTTACGGTTGTCACAAGGCTCTGGGCAATCGCACACTTTCTCTAAGCCCAAATTGGCAATACCGCCGCAGCTACCATGAATACTTCTGCGTTTGATAATATAACCGATAGACATTGCCGCAATCACTAACATGAATACGGCAAAAGTTGCGATAAACGTAGTCATACCTGCTCCTTATTTTTGCAGATAAGGTTTAAAGGCTTCAGAGGCCACTTCAGTGAAACCCTCTGGGGTCTTAATCACCATGAATGCAGCAATATTGTGCTGATTCGCCACCTTGAGTGCTTCTTCTTCACCCAAAACGTTCAGGCCGGTCGATAGGCCATCCGCTTCCATGCAGGTTGGTGCAATCACGGTGATTGAGACCATTTTATGTTGGATAGGTTTTCCGGTACGTGGATCAATGGTATGCGAGAAACGAACACCATCTTGTTCAAAATAGTTACGATAATCACCGGAGGTAGCAATCGCCATATTGAGCGGTGCAATAATCTCTTGTGCGGTTTGCTCAGTACCCGCGATCGGTTTTTCTATCGCAATACGCCATGGTTTATCTTTGGCATTATGCCCTTTTAGGCGCACTTCACCGCCAATTTCAACCATGTAGTTTTGAATACCCAGTGAAGCTAAATATTCAGCGACCTGATCAACCCCAAAACCTTTGGCGATAGACGAGAGATCAACATACAAAGGAGGAATGCCTTTAACCAAAGCATCACCCTGTACCGACAGATATTGAATACCAATACGGGCGCGGCGTTTGGCCAGCTCGTCATCTGACGGTACTTTATCCGGCCGGCCTTCTGGACCAAAGCCCCACAGGTTAACCAACGGCCCAACCGTGACATCTAACGCGCCGTGCGTCACCTGATTAATACGCAGCGCCTCACGCACCACTTTGGCCGTATCAGCAGAAACTGCAAACGGGGTATTTACCGCGGTGCTGCTGTTAAAGCGGCTCAGTTCAGAGGTTGGACGATAAGTCGACATCTGATCGTTGACCAGCTCAAGACGCTTATCAATTTCAGCTTGAACTGCATCTTGCGCCGGTAAATCTTTTTGATTTAAGTATTTGATGGAGTAGTACGTACCCATCGTTTGGCCTTGCAGGTTGACTTGCTCGTTTGACGTGCTGTCATTACACCCACTTAGAAAAAAGGCCAGCCCGACCAGGGCTAGCCATTGCTTAGTTTTTACTAACATGTCAGTGAATCAACCACCAAAGTCATCCAGCAAAATGTTTTCATCTTCAACGCCCAGATCTTTGAGCATTTTGATGACCGCAGCATTCATCATCGGCGGGCCGCACATGTAGTATTCGCAGTCTTCCGGTGCTTCATGATCACGCAGGTAATTTTCATAAATTACGTTGTGAATGAAACCAGTATAACCTGTCCAGTTATCATCCGGTAACGGATCTGACAGTGCTACGTTCCAAGTAAAGTTCGGGTTTTCAGCCGCGAGCATGTCGAAGTCTTCAACATAGAACATTTCACGCTTAGAACGCGCACCGTACCAGTAGGTCATCTTACGCTTGGAGTGCAAACGCTTAAGCTGGTCGAAAATGTGGGAGCGCATTGGAGCCATACCCGCACCACCACCGATAAAGACCATCTCATTTTCGGTTTCTTTGGCGAAGAACTCACCAAATGGACCAGAAATAGTGACTTTATCACCCTTTTTCAATGACCAGATGAAAGAAGACATCTGACCCGGAGGTGCATCAGGGTTGCTTGGCGGTGGCGTAGCGATACGCACGTTCAGCATGATGATGCTTTTCTCTTCCGGATAGCTCGCCATCGAGTAAGCACGAATAATCGGCTCTTTAACCACAGACTCATAGCGGAACAGGTTGTATTTATCCCAATCTTCGCGGTACTCCTGCGGTACATCAAAATCAGCATATTTGATGTGATGCGCAGGCGCTTCAATCTGGATATAACCACCGGCACGGAAAGGCACTTCTTCCCCTTCCGGAATCGCAATCACCAGCTCTTTGATGAAAGTGGCAACGTTATCGTTAGAGATAACTTCACATTCCCACTTCTTCACGCCAAAGATCTCTTCTGGCAATTCGATTTTCATGTTCTCTTTCACGTTCACCTGACACGCTAAACGGCAACCTTGGGCTGCATCGCGCTTGGTGATGTGAGAAAGTTCAGTTGGCAGCACATCGCCACCGCCTTCCAGCACTTTGGCGTGGCACTGGCCGCAAGAGCCACCGCCGCCACAGGCGGAAGAGACGAAGATCCCGTTACCGGCCAAAGCACCCAGCAGCTTACCGCCAGCTTGGGTTTTAATGGTCAGGTTTGGATCACCGTTAATTTCAATCGTAATGTCACCAGAGCTTACCAGCTTGGATTTGGCAAATAAAATTACCAGAACCAACGCCAGCAGGATCAGGGTGAACATGACTACGCCAAGAATAATTTCCATCGTATGTTCCTACTACGCCCTGATTACAACTGGATACCGGAGAAAGACATAAAGCCCAGCGCCATCAGACCTACGGTGATAAAGGTAATACCTAAACCACGTAGACCTTTTGGTACGTCGGAGTACTTCATCTTCTCACGCAGACCTGCCAGTGCCACGATAGCCAGCATCCAACCGATACCGGAACCTACACCATACACAATCGACTCTGTGAAGTTGTAGTCACGTTGCACCATAAACGACACGCCACCGAAGATCGCACAGTTTACGGTGATCAGCGGCAGGAAAATGCCCAGCGCGTTGTATAAAGGTGGGAAGAACTTATCCAGCACCATTTCCAGAATCTGTACCAGTGCAGCGATAACACCGATAAAGGTGATAAAGCTTAGGAAGGTCAGATCAACGCCTGCAACCAGTGCACCGTCTTTGAGGATCAGGTTAAAGACTAAGTTGTTAACCGGAACGGCAATACCCAGTACAACCGTTACCGCAATACCCAGACCAAATGAGGTTGCCACTTTCTTGGATACAGCCAAGAAGGTACACATCCCCAAGAAGAAGCCCAGCGCCATATTTTCAATGAAAATAGAGCGAACAAACAGACTGATATAATGTTCCATCTGTCGTTATTCCTTCTCGTTCTGTTCAGGCTTATAGGTACGGATTGCCCAAATCAGGCCACCAATGATAAAGAACGCACTCGGTGCCAACAGGAACATACCGTTACTCTGATACCAACCGCCATCTTGAATCAGTGGCAGCACTGGCATACCGAACAGTTTACCTGAACCGATCAGTTCACGGATAAAGGCAACCGCCAGCAAGATAGCACCGTAACCCAAACCATTACCGATACCGTCCATGAAGCTTTGCATCGGCGGTGACTTCATCGCATACGCTTCAGCACGGCCCATTACGATACAGTTGGTGATAATCAGACCAACGAATACTGACAACTGCTTGGAGATCTCATAGGCATAGGCTTTAAGCACCTGATCGACCACAATAACCAGTGATGCGATAATCGCCATTTGCACGATAATTCGCACACTGTTCGGAATGTGATGACGAATCAGTGAGATAAACAAGTTGGAAAATGCAGTCACCACGGTCACTGCCAGCGTCATAACAAACGCGGTTTCCATCTTGGTGGTGACCGCCAATGCAGAACAGATACCCAAAATTTGCAGTGCAATCGGGTTATTGTCCATGATCGGGCCGACTAGCAGCTTTTTCATTTCTTTGTTATCAACCATTGTTCAACTCTCCAGCGCGTACTTTGGTCAGAAACGGACCATAGCCATTGGCGCTTAACCAATAGTCAAACGTGTTTTGCACGCCGTTACCGGTCAGGGTTGCACCTGATAAGCCATCAATCGCATATGGATCGTTTGGCAGTGCTGCCCCTTTGACAATGTGAATTGCCGGCTTACCGTCAACATCAAACAGCTTCTTGCCTACCCACAGCTTACGCCAGTTCGGGTTTTCAATTTCGCCGCCCAGACCCGGAGTTTCCCCTTGGTCATAATAGGTGATGCCTTTTACGGTATTACCGTCAGTTTCAACAGCCAGAAAAGCGTACATCATTGACCACAAACCAGTACCGTGTACTGGCAGAACCACTTCGGTCACTTTACCTTCAGCATTTTTCACCAGATACACCGCTGAAACATTGGCACGGCGCTTAATCTTCGCCTTGTCTTGATCGGCTGGAATACTGATGCTTTGCTTTGGATCTTTATCCGCCGCACGCTGATCAAAAGTAGCTGCATCACCCTCAACAAAGTTACCGGTAGCCAGATCAACCAAACGCGGTTCGATAAACTGGGTAAAGGTCTCTTTTACGTTCACGTTAGGGGTCAGCAAGCCAGCAACAGATAAAATATTGCGTTGCTTATCTAGTTGTTTTTGCTCGATTTGTGTGGCCTTTAAGCCTACCGCAGAACCGGCAACAATAATGGAGCACACCAAGCTGAGGGAAATCACCACCAGCAGCGTTTTGGCGATGCTATCGTTACTCTTAGCCATTACGTGCATTCCTCCGCTTAATGTTTGCCTGAACCACCAGATAGTCAAAAATCGGTGCAAACAAGTTAGCAAACAAAATAGCCAACATCATACCTTCTGGGTATGCTGGGTTAACGACTCGAACCAGTACTGTCATCACACCAATCAGCGCGCCATACCACCACTTACCTTTATCAGTAAAAGAGGCAGAAACTGGGTCAGTTGCCATGAACGCCATACCGAACGCAAAACCACCCAGAACCAGATGCCAATACCACGGCATCGCGAACATTGGGTTAGTCGTTGAGCCAATCAGGTTAAACAGCGTTGAGGTTACAACCATACCGATCATCACACCCGCAATGATGCGCCATGACGCTACACGGATATAAATCAGGAATGCTGCACCCAGCAAAATCATCAGGGTTGATACTTCACCGATAGAGCCTGGGATGTTGCCAAGGAAAGCATCAAACCACGTGATAGCCTGCCCTGTTGCATTGTGGATCAAGCCACTTTGGCCACCACTTGCCCACTGAGACAGAGCTGTTGCACCAGAGAAGCCATCAGCCGCAGTCCAGACCAAATCACCTGAAATTTGTGCTGGATAGGCAAAGAACAGGAATGCACGGCCAGCCAGAGCAGGGTTTAAGAAGTTACGGCCAGTACCACCAAAGATCTCTTTGGCAACCACCACACCGAAACTGATACCCAATGCAGCCTGCCACAGTGGCAGTGTTGGTGGCACAATCAACGCAAACAGGATAGAGGTAACGAAGAAGCCTTCGTTAACTTCGTGCCCGCGAACAATCGCAAACAGCACTTCCCATGTTGCACCAACGGCAAACACCACGGCAAAAATTGGCAGGAAGTAGGTTGCGCCCAGCAGCATTTTACTGCCCCAACCTGCATCTGCTGCGGTCATTGAACCGCCCAGCAATTCCACCAGTGAGTAGTGCCAGTCTGCCGCAACAGCTTGCGCAAGTTGCTCTGCACCATACAAATGGTTCAGGGCTAAAATGGCTTGTGCACCAGCATTATACAGACCCCAAAACAGGGCTGGGAAAACGGCTACCCACACCATGATCATAATACGCTTCAAATCTACCCCGTCACGAACGTGGGCAGATGTGCGGGTTACAGTACCCGGCGTATAGAAAATGGTGGCAACAGCTTCATATACGGCATAGAACTTTTCGTACTTGCCGCCAGGCTCAAAATGATGTTCGAGCTTTTCAAGAGCGTGTTTCAAACCCATCTCGATTAACCTTCCTTCTCAATCTTGGTCAGTACATCGCGCAAGATTGGGGCATATTCATACTTGCCAGGACACACAAAGGTACACAGCGCCAAATCTTCTTCATCCAGCTCTAAGCAACCCAGTGTCTGAGCACCATCGGTATCACCCACGATCAGATCACGCAGCAACAGCGTTGGTAGAATGTCCAGCGGCATAATGCGCTCATAGCTACCAATCGGCACCATAGAGCGTTCACTGCCCTGTGTTGCTGTGGTGAATTTAAACAGATGCTTTTTGAACAGATGTGCCAATGTTGTGCGGGTCGCGGAGTATTTATTGATACCCGGTACCAGCCAGCCCATGAACTCTTTTTCGCGCCCTTCCAGCAATACAGAGATCTGATTGTGGAAACGGCCTAAAAAGGCGTGTGGACCTGCAGCAATCGTTCCGTTCAGTACAGAACCGGAGATCACACGGTTATCACCGTCGTTCAGCTCACCCTTGATCAGCTGATCAACACTTGCACCGATACAGGTACGCAGCAAACGCGGTTTTTTCACCTGCGGGCCAGCTAAAGCAATCACACGGTCAGTGTACAGTTCACCGGTAGTGAACAACTTCCCGATAGCGATCACATCTTGATAGCCAATGCTCCATACGGTTTTATTCAAACTAACAGGCTCAAGGAAGTGAATATGCGTACCGGCTAAACCCGCTGGATGAGGGCCTGCAAATTCAGTAATCACAACCTGAGCATCCGTTGTAAACGGAATTTTTGCGCCTGGTGCTTTGCACAGGTGCACTTTGCCGTCAGTCAGGCAAGTCAGTACAGTCAGGCCGTGCACAAAAGCGTCGGCTTGCTCGTTGATCACCACTTCAGGGTTGGCCGCCAATGGATTAGTATCCATTGCTGTAACAAAAATGGCGACAGCTTCACTGTCTACTGCCGGTGCTTTGCTGAACGGGCGAGTACGCAGTGCAGTCCACAGGCCAGATGCGATCAAGTTATCTTTTACTTGCTGGCGATCCAGCGAGCTCAGTTGCTCAATCGGGTATTGAGTAAACGTAACCTGCTCATTGCCTTCAACAGCAATCACAACAGATTGAAGAACACGCTTTGCGCCGCGGTTAATAGCAACCACGGTTCCACTGGCAGGTGCAGTAAATTTCACGCCGAGGTTCTTTTTGTCTTCAAACAGAACCTGACCTTTTTTTACCACATCCCCTTCATGCACATGCATGGTAGGGCGCATACCAATGTACTCTTCGCCTAGCGTAGCAACTTGGTTGATGGTTGGGCCATCGTGGATTACTTGCGTCGGTACACCCGCAACAGGGAGATCCAGACCCTTTGTAATTGTAATCATATTCACTAGCACTACTTTATCGGGAAGGAAAGAAAGATTTGTCCGAGTAAGAAACGACATCCTGACGTCCTTCACCCGAGCCTGTAGGGAATTGGGGTTTATCTAAGCTATTTCGCAAAAATCATCCAGCCATTTCACAGTTAGCTCACCGCAGCTCCCGCTGTTGAACTCTTTAAAACTTTCGCTACAGCCGTAACAGATGTAAACCTATTACAAGGGATACATTTTAGCATTTTTGCCTCCCTTGATGCCATTCTCAAAGTGGTTAACTCTGCCTTAAACGGCACAAAATTGAGGTAAAAATAGGAGTTTAGAGCGACCAATATTCAATAATGTGATCAACACCTCAACCTGAAAACATCAAAGCTCCAGATTTATTATCACACAAAAAATAACAGATGAAATATCTGGCAATATATAAAATAAAACACGGATTTAACAAAAGAAACAAGTGTCATACTCTCTATCTCTATAGAGAATAAATTACAGACACATTGTTATATTGATTTTAACAGCGCCCACAGCACTTTCTTTGGGCGCTAAAAAAGAACGAGAGACATGAAAAAGAGGCAGGGAATATTATGATTTTTCTGCACGATCAGCGACACTACCACCATGGCATACTGGTGATTGAGGCACATTGTCAGCAATATCAGCCCACTCTTCTACTGTATAAGTGTGCAAAGCCAGCGCATGAATAGAGTGAGCAAGCTCATCAGCTAAGACAGTATTGACTGCCCGATGCCGAGCAAGTAAACGCTGCCCCTCAAATGCTGCACAGACAATAACAACCTTAAAATGGCTCTCTGAGCCTATGGGGACATTATGTTGATGACTCTCATTAGTGACTTGCAAATACGCAGGCACAAATGCAGCGTTAAGTTTCGCGACGATTTGATCATACATCATGGTGAGATCCCTTTAAAAATGTGACACTTTCTGTACTTAAAACTCTCGGTACTTAAAAAGAGTGAACGAAATAGTGGCAGATGTAGATAAAAACGTAAATCAGAATCACAAACCCCATTTTTGCTGAATATCGTGTATTCAATTGCCCCTAAAAATAGCGACCTTGCACGCAGAACTGTGCCCCTCTTCCTCTATAAATAAAATTAATCGCTCCACGCTCTTTTCCCTATAGAAGCGGTTGTTTATGATACAAAATTGATTTTACGTTATTTTTACGCTAAGGATTTGCGCAGTATGAACACACTAACAAAAGTACTTATTCCTCTTATTGCAGTGTTAACTCTTGCTGGCTGCATCAACCAACCAAACAACTCCATTGCAGTTAACCCACCGATTGCGTTACCGCAACAAGACCCAACGCTAATGGGTGCAACAGTTTCAATTAGCAGCTCAGATCAGCGTTCGCAGCCTTATCTAGCAATGGTTCATCGCGCAGAAGGTAAACCTGAACCACTCTATGCTTCGCGTGATATTCGCTTTTTACTGCAAGAGACTCTAGAGAAGCAGATGCAAAAACGTGGCTATATGCTGGGTGATAACGGCAAAGCGTCATTACAAATTATCCCCGTTGAAGTATATGCCGATGTGCAAGAGGGTAATTTACGCCACAACATCACCACCAAGGCTAAAGTCAAAATTATCACTCGCACCAGTCACGGTGAAATGATTAAAGAATTTCGTGCCAGCTATACTGTACAAGGCCCATTAGGTGCAAAAAACACCGATATTAGCAAAGCCATTAATGAAGTACTTACTTCCGTGATTTCAGATATGGCACAAGATGATAGTATTAATACTTATATTCGGCAAAGTGCGTAATTTATACTGTTTATCTCGCACTTTTTACTGATTATCAGGCCCTCTATCGCATGATATAGGGCATACAAGTTAATACAGGATAATAATGACAATGAAAAAACTTCTTTTGCTGCTGATTTGTTGTGCGAGCTCTGCATGGGCAGCCCCGACTGTCACAATGACCACTAATTTAGGCGATATTGTTATCAATTTGAATGAAAAGGCAGCCCCGAAAACGGTCGCCAATTTTTTACGCTATGTTGATGATGGTAGCTATGCGGGTACACAATTTCATCGTGTTATTGCTGGGTTTATGATCCAAGGCGGTGGAATGGATGCAGATTTGCGTCCTCGCCCAACGTATGAACCGGTGGTAAATGAGTCAAGTAATCAGCTATCTAACCGTTATGGCAGTATTGCAATGGCCAGAACCTCTGACCCTGACTCGGCAACGCGTCAATTTTTTATCAATGTAAGCAACAATACTATGCTAGACAATGCTCCTGGTCGCCCCGGTTATGCTGTTTTTGGTGATGTAGTAAAAGGTATGGATGTTGTTGAGAAAATTGCCGCTGTCAGCACCACTCGCAAAGGTGGTATGGCTGATGTCCCAGAAACACCGATTATCATTGAAAAAGTGAGTGTAACGCATTAATTCACTTAATAAAAAAATCAGTTTTACTGCACGTTGAAATCGAAAGCATAAAGTTCTCTTACTGCTTTATGCTTTTGGCACTCTTTTTACCTCTTTCAGTGAGTGATTATGCCAATCTCTGCTGACACTTTTAGTCTGTTATACAGTAAAGCCCTTGCCAAACAGTTACAGTTAATTTTGCTTGGCAATGCTGATCCTGAACAACTTCAACTTTTTTGTGATGATATTTTACATCACTGGTGGGCTGATTATGCTTCAAAAGCACAACAACCACTGACTGCAAATGAACATGCATTTTGGTATGCCATGGCGCTGATAGAGACAACACCATTATCAACCCTTCGTGGTAATCGATTT
Source organism: Plesiomonas sp. (assembly GCF_051652165.1). Taxonomy (GTDB): domain Bacteria; phylum Pseudomonadota; class Gammaproteobacteria; order Enterobacterales; family CAMTGL01; genus Plesiomonas. The sequence continues at coordinate 65,431 of NZ_JBOFTR010000007.1, read as the reverse complement.
TTACGCACACGAATCCAAGCATGTATTCATACACTTAATGAGCAATTGCCGCTTCCCTCGACAATTAAAGGTGTTCGTCCTTAGCCTCGTTTACATACGGAATTACTCATATATCAGCACAAAACGCTGCTCGTAATGTTAAGTGCGGTTTTACATTTTTATACTCTTAACACCTTAGCTTTCCTCCTCTGGCAGAATAATGCTAGCCTTTCAAATAAATCACCGTTTATATAGTCTTAAACAGAGCTTCGAATACTGATTTTGTTGCTTACGATGCAGGTCAAATACCCACAGTGTTGACCAACAAGACGTTAAAAAGAGACCCCTGTATGTCATCATCTATCTCGAAACTGCGCAGTATGCTGAAAAGCTATGCGGATATCCGATTGCTCTGGATCTTTCTATTAGGCTGCTCCAGCGGTTTTCCGTGGGTTCTGATTGGTTCAAGCATGAGTGGATGGCTGCAAGATGCAGGAGTTTCTCGCTCAACAATTGGATTTTTTGGCTCAATTTTTGTGGTGTATGCAATTCATTTCATGTGGGCACCGCTGATTGACCGCGTAAAATTACCCTTTTTACACGCTAGGCTTGGGCAGCGCCGCAGTTGGATTTGCTTGATGCAATTGCTGATTTTGCTCGCTACTGTTGGTATTGCGTTTACAAACCCAGCTAATTCCCTGTTGTGGACAGCAATACTGGCCTTGACCATTGCTGTGGCATCTTCAACACAAGATATCGCAATAGATGCATATCGTATTGATACGCTCTGCCATGATAAAGCATTACTCCCACAGGGGTCAGCCATGGCAGTGATCGGGTGGTGGACCGGTTATTCACTGCCAGGTTATCTGGCATTTAGCTATGCTGACCGTTATGGCTGGCAACATGTGTATCTAGGTATGGCTGTAATTAGCCTTGTATGGTTAAGTGGCGTTCTATTAGCCCCAGAGCCTGAAACAGGGCGTGAGCACCTACAGGTTAAAGCTGAACAGCAATATGCAAAACACCTGCACAATAACCGAATGATTACTTGGCTTGCCGTTACTGTTATTGAGCCGTTTGCTGAGTTTTTCCGCCGTAATGGTACGTCAATTGCCCTGTCGATTATCAGTTTTGTTTTCTTGTTTAAAATTGGTGAAGCATTTCTTGGCCGGATGTCGATTACCTTTTATAAAGAGATCGGTTTTAGCAACGAACAAATAGCCCACTACTCAAAGTTGATTGGCTGGTTTGCTATGGTGGTGTTTACACTGATGGGCAGTGCGCTAAATGTTCGATTTGGCATTGTACGTGGCTTGCTCATTGGTGGCATCGCAATGGCAGGTAGTAATTTGATGTTTGCTTGGATTGCAACCGTCGGGCCAAATGAACACCTCTTTGCAGCCACTATTTTAGTTGATAACTTTACCAGTGCTTTCTCATCCGTTGCGTTTGTCTCTTTCCTTAGCTGGCTTAGTGGGCGTGCATTCTCGGCCACGCAATATGCGCTACTTTCATCACTTGGTAATTTAGGCCGCACTACGCTCTCTTCATTTAGCGGTGAAATGGTTGACCGCCTGCACGGTAACTGGTCACTATTTTTTATCTGCACATCACTGATGGTTATCCCTGGTTTGATTCTATTACTTTATGTGGGCAAACGCTTTTCAGCCTTAACCCAAGATCATGAGCAACCAGATAACCTTCAGCCTAAATAATGACGCAAAGATCGATAAGAGCTGTTTTGCACGAAAATAGGCGCTAATCTGGTGATAGGCATCACAAATGGCGTTATCGATTGCGCAACCTATCACAAAAATCGAGAACTCAATCACTAAAGCTCTTCCCTCTAACGAGAAGGGCTTTTATTATGTGCCCGTTTTGCAGCCTACCTGCAATCATGTTTTTATACCTACGGGTTGTTTACTGAGGTTCTCATGCGCAAAAGTCTTGTTAGTTTATCTGCTCTCACTGTTATGGCATCTGTCTCTACTAACGCAGATCCTATTTACAGTTTTGCTGATGTCAGCGTTAACTACCTAGATTGGAGCAGCCGTACGACCAATAAAAGCGGTAAAAAAGACTTCCCGTATTTAGAACTAGAGGGTGGCGCAGGTTACAATTGGGGCGAGGTATACGGCTTTTTGGATCTAGAAAATCCAACACACAGCTATGATCGTGAAGATGGCCGCAGTTTTCGTGTCTCAGCAAAAGGAACTGTACGCTACTATTTAGGGAATAGTGGTTTTAACTTGTATGGGCACTTTTACGGTACTCATTCTGACGGTTTTAATGAACAAAACTTTATTTACGGTGTTGGCTATAATTTCAGCATCGGTAACTTTTGGGCAAAACCATTTTTGGCTGCAAACTATACAAATAATACCTTCTTTAACGGTGATAATGGTTATATGTTTGGCTGGGTTGCCGGATATGATTTCTCTATTGCCGATCAGAAGTTTCTTATCACTAACTGGAACGAATACGATTTCGCGCGTAATGTCGGTTATGGTAATGGTGGGAAAGAGGGGCTAAACGGTGCGTTAGCGATATGGTGGAATGCAACACCACACATTACTACAGGTATACAGTATCGCTATGCAGATAAAAAGCTTGGCAGCCCGGCATATCAAGACGCGATTATCTATAGTGTGAAATTTTTCTTCTGATCAAACGCGATACAAATAAACATAAAATAGCGTAATAAACCCAGACAATAAAAAAAACGCAGCCAGTGAATTTCATTGACTGCGTTTTTTATCACCTCACCATGCTCGTTAAAAGGTTCACTGCATATTTTTACGCTATTTATATGTATTACACCCTTGCACTGACATGATGTTATTTGTTCTATATTCAATCAGCCATTAATCACGGAAGTTATTAAACTGGAACGGCTGCCCCAGTTCAGATGCTCGGATCAGTGCCATTACCGCTTGCAGATCATCACGGGCTTTTCCGGTTACACGCACCTGCTCGCCTTGAATTTGCGCCTGCACTTTGATCTTGGAATCTTTAATCAATTTGACGATTTTCTTCGCCATCTCGGTTTCAATTCCCTGCTTGAGCTTCACCTCTTTGCTGAAGGTTTTACCGCTGTGCTCACAGGCTTCGGGCTCTTCAAGTGCGCCATTTTGAATATCACGCTTTACCAGTGCACTGCGCAGAATTTCCATCAGTTGCTGAACTTGGAAATCAGACTCAGTTGAGACTTTGATGGTTTGGTTTTTCTCGTTCAACTCAATGCTGGCTGTGACATTACGAAAATCATAACGGCTTTCCAGTGCCTTATTCGCATTATTTACTGCGTTACGGGCTTCCTGAGAATCAATTTCAGAGACAATATCAAAAGAAGGCATGACGGCTCTCTCTACTTAATCAACAACAACTGGCATGATAGCAGAACTGCAGGCAAGGCGGAAAACCATGATGAAAATTACTGTACTCGGTTGTGGCGCTATCGGGCAGCTCTGGATGCTAAAACTGGCCGCCGCAGGCCACTCGGTACAAGGCTGGCTACGCCAGCCACACACAAACTGGCACTGTATGCTAGCCGAAAACTCTCAGTCGTATACTGAGAAACTCAATAATTCTTTCTCGGATCACCACCGCCCACCTGCTGTGCCACAGGTTTTTCCGGTCAACCAGAAAGATCATCTGGCACACAGCCAATTGTTACTGGTGACGCTCAAAGCTGGCAGCGTGCAACCGGCACTGCTGACGCTACTTCACACGCTGCCCGCCGATTGCCCAATACTGCTGCTACACAACGGTATGGGCAGTGTGCCAGAGGCGATGTATCAGTCAATAAAACAACCGCTTTTACAGGGGATTACCACACATGGCGCGCTGCGCGTCAACCAGCACACCGTACGCCATACAGGTGTAGGAGCGACCCATATTGGTGGAATCAACCCGCGCGGACATGCTTACAGCACTGCGCTGGCCAACACATTAGATGCGGCCCTGCCTACCGTCAGCGCGCATCAAGATATTCGGCCATTTTTATGGCAAAAGCTGGCTATTAACTGCGCCATCAACCCGCTGACTGCGTTAAAAAACTGTCGTAACGGGACGCTGCGCGCGTTTCCTGATGAGATCCGAACACTGTGCACAGAAGTGGCTACCGTCATGAATGCCCTCGGATTACCCGCAGATACCCATACGCTGTATCAACAAGTGATGCAGGTCATTGATGCAACGGCAGAAAACTACTCCTCTATGCAGCAGGATATTGCCAAAGGCAGAGAGACTGAAATTGCCTTTATTACCGGTTATCTGCTGGAACAAGCCCGTCAATTGAATATTCCCACACCGGCAAACTCGGCGCTGTATCAGGCTATTATGCAGCAGCAAATACAATAGAACGGACAAGATTAGAGATTAGAGATTAGAGATTAGAGATTAGAGAAAATATTATGAGGAAGGAAAACCACCATAAAAAACAGCACACAGGAAAAAAGCTTCCACTGTGTGCTGTTTTTTTGTATTGCTAGCCTAGCATTACGCGCGGCGATATACCTTCACATTCATAAAGCCTTTTTCACGCAGATAGAGCGCCTGCAGTTTGCTCATTACGCCACGATCACAAAACAGTAAGTAGGTTTTACTCTGATCCAACGTATCAAACTGGCTGGAAAGCTTATAAAACGGCATTTTTTGTAACTCAACACCGGCAAGAACACCCTCAGCTTTTAACGGGCTCTCTTCCTCTTCTTCCGGGCTGCGAATATCTAAAATTACCTCACCGGCGCTAAAGGCATCAACCGTTTCAACTTCAGGAACTTGCTCTTTAGCCTGCTCTGCTATATCACGGATATCCATGTATTTTGCGTTTTCTACCACATTGTCGAGAATGGCAAAATCAAACTTGCCCTCTTCCTCTTCAATCTTGGTTTTCACGGCTTTTACAGTTGGGCTTTTTGAGATCACACCACAAAACTCAGGCATGGTTTTGGCAAAGTCTTCCGTACCAATTTGGCGAGCCAGCTTGATGATATGCTCTTTGTCATGTGAAATCAGCGGGCGCAAAATTAGCGTATCGGTTACATTATCAATCAGACGCAAATTAGTCAGGGTCTGGCTAGAGACTTGCCCAAGTGCTTCACCGGTCACCAGTGCCTGAATACCAAAACGCTCAGCCACTTGAGAGGCAGCACGCATCATCATGCGCTTGAGGATAACCCCCATCTGGCCATCTTCAACTTTTTCTAAAATCTCACCTACAACAGGTTCAAAGTTAATGGCACAAAAACGCACTTTATGGGATGAGCCAAAACGATTCCACAGATAATGCGAGACCTGTTTCACGCCAATCTCATGGGCTGAACCCCCAAGATTAAAGAAACAGTAGTGCACACGGCAACCACGGCGCATCAGCATATAGCTCGATACCCCTGAGTCAAAACCGCCCGATACCAGTGAGAGAACATCCTCTTGCGTACCAATCGGGTAGCCACCAATACCTTCATAACGTGCTTTGACTAAACGCAGCAGATTATTATCAATTTCAAGACGTACTACCACATCAGGTTGGCTTAAGTTAACCGAGGCCGTTTCAATGTGCTGGTTCAATCCACCGCCCACATACCGCTCAACTTCCAGTGAATTAAAGCTCTGCTTTCCTTTGCGCTTTACACGCACACTGAAGGTTTTACCTTCTAACTCGGCACGGTTTGCGGCTAATGTTTTCTCAAAAATATCATGTAGATCAGTATATTCGCTCTCTTCCACTTCCAGAACATGGTGGATACCGGGTGTTTCCATCAACCCTTCTAGTAAACGTGCGTGATTTTCAGCACTATTATCCTTAGAGCGAACTTCAATATGATCCCAGCGCCGGACAACGGCCAGCGTTTCATCCTGCCTTTTCAGTACAGTACGGATGTTGCCAGTCAGAATTTTAATAAAGCGCAGACGGACTGACTCGCTTTTGATCATGATTTCAGGAAACAGCTTAATGATAAATTTCATATTCTTTCAGTAACACATAAGAGGTGAGAGGAGTGCGCGAAGGCGCGGATTATACACAATAGCGTAGTTGCTGTCTCACTATTGAGCCACACTCTCTGTTGCTCTTTCCGCAGGTTTTTCTACTACAGGGATTGATGCAGGGGCTTCTGATAATTTCAGTGGTTCGGCCTCTTTTGCTTTACCCTGTAAAAGGTGGATCTCTACCCGTCGGTTTTTCCGACGATTCTCTTCCGTATCATTCGGGAAAAGGTTTTGCGTATCAGCAACACCTGTCACCTCTACGCGCTGTGAATTAAATGCGGGGTTATTTTCCATCTCAATAGCCACTGATGCAGCGCGCTGGGCAGAGAGATCCCATGCGGAGCGAAACAGCGCAGTATCCACATTTCGATCGTCAGTATGCCCTACCACTAAAATCTTACCGGGAGCATCGTTTAACAGACGTGTGATGTCTGCCATCACACCACGAAACTTCGGTTGTAAAAAGGCTGAACCTGCCGCAAATGCCATGCCTTCATTTAAGCGAATAATCAATTGCTGACCTAACATCTCAAGTTCAATACCACCACTAAGATGCTCACGCTCTATCATCAGTTTTAGCCGCTGATACAGATCTTCAGTTGCCTGACTTTTTGCGGTACTGTCTTGTTCTGCTTGTGCAGTCTCTTCTTGTGGGATTTTAGCACCTGAACGATCAGCATCCCCTGGCTGAAAATAGAGTGTTGGTAATGTAACATCCGTCGTGTGTTGCATCACTGTTTTAAGTGGGGTAGGGTCGGGTCGACCTGGGCGATACTCTTGTGCTACAACACTTGTTCCTTTTGGAATATCACGCAATTCGACCTGATTTTGGACACCAAACGCACTGCGTACTGAACCTGCAATTTGCCGATACTTCTCTACATCCATCTCTGAAAATGACAACAGCAGCACAAAAAAACATAATAGCAGTGTCATCAAATCAGCAAATGTTGTCATATAAGCAGGTGCACCTGCTGTACGACGTTTTTTTATCGGGCGTTCATCCATCACGCGGCCTCATCCATCAGATCGCGTTTTGACTCTTGAAGATAATTTTTCAGTAGTGATTCAATAACCCGTGGGTTTAACCCATTTTGAATAGCCACCACACCATCGATAATAAGGCGACGATTGAGTGCTTCTTCATCACGACGCAGCACCAATTTATCAGCAATTGGGTTGGCTATCATGTTGGCGATCAGTGCGCCATATAAGGTCGTGATCAGCGCAACTGCCATTGCAGGGCCAATAGCTTTGGGGTCTGACATATTCGCTAACATCGCCACAAGTCCAATGAGCGTTCCTATCATGCCCATTGCTGGCGCAACATCAGCTAATGCCCGAAAAATTTGCTCTCCACGTTCATGGCGCTCAAGCGTTAAGTTCAGATCTTTAGTCAGTGTTAAACGTACAGTTGCAGGATCATGGCCATCTACCAGCATATCTACAGCTTTACGCATAAATGGGTTGGTAACGTCCATATCCTCAAGAGCCAAAAATCCCCCTTTACGTGCCGCATCAGCCATTGTGATCAGGTTGGCTATCAAATCATCGGGTGACTCTGAGCGATAAAAGAAGGCTTTGGTTGCAATTTTGGCTGCGCCCCAAAATTGGCGTAAGGTGAATTTCATCATCACCACAAAAAAACTGCCCCCCACAACAATCAATATTGAGGGGATATCAATATAAACCAGCGCATTCCCGCCCATAAACATGGCGTAGATAATAAAACCAAAAGATGCCACTAAACCAATGAGTGTTGCCAAATCCACAATACAGCCCTCTGGGAACAGGCAAAGAGTGCAGTTTATTGATATGCCATTACAACTGTCGGCATATGAATGTATCGCACCAATGTGTTCTTTACTTTGTTTTTTGTCTGTTATGGATCGCTATCGGCAAGTGACGCAGAAAATTAATCGTAAAAGTAAAAAAAATCTGTTTTTCGCACACTTACTTTCTGAGTGATTTGACCAACTGGCAAGGCTGGGGTAACTTTTGCGCCATGACTCCTTAAAATGTTGACATGTTATGGCCAGAGCTGCGAAAAAACCGACCGATTTTGAAACCACATTAACTGAACTAGAACAGATAGTGACACGTCTCGAATCGGGTGATTTATCACTGGAAGAGGCTTTGTCAGCATTTGAACGTGGAATTGTGCTCGCCCGTGAAGGCCAACAGCGTTTAACTCAAGCTGAACAACGGATACACATTTTGCTCAGTAACACACCACACGCTGCATTAACGCCTTTTTCAGCCGACAATGAGTAATTAACGTGCCCTATTCTGAGCTGTTAGCTTTATACCGAGAGCGAATTGACCATATTTTAAGCCAGCATCTCGATGCGTTACCCTTTCAAGATCATGCGATTGTGCAGGCGATGCGCCATGGAACACTGCTAGGCGGGAAACGTCTACGCCCTTTTTTGGTCTACGCCACTGGCGCTCTGTTTGATATTCCACTCGATGATCTTGATGCACCTGCCGCCGCCGTGGAGTGTATTCATGCCTATTCACTGATCCATGATGATCTGCCCGCAATGGATAATGATGATTTACGGCGCGGACAACCCACCTGCCATATTCGTTATGGTGAAGCTAATGCAATTTTGGCCGGTGATGCGCTGCAAACACTGGCATTTACTATACTTGCAGACACGCACACTCAAAACAGCACCGAAGCTTTCGCAATACGTTTAGCACAAGTGCGGGAACTGGCCAGTGCCAGCGGTGTCAACGGTATGTGTGGCGGGCAGGCTCTTGATCTGGCCGCAGAAGGCCATATCTGCACCCTTTTGCAACTTGAGCAGATCCACAATCATAAAACTGGCGCACTGATTCGCAGTGCAATTCGTTTAGGGGCATTGGCTGCCGGTGCACGTGGCCATGCAGCACTGCCAGCACTTGATCGTTATGCCAATGCGATTGGCCTCGCATTTCAGGTGCAAGATGATATTTTAGATGTTATCGGTGATACCTACGTGATAGGAAAACGTCAGGGTGCAGATATTGAATTAGGTAAAAGTACCTATCCTGCCTTGTTAGGTATTGCAGGTGCACAAGCAAAAGCACAGGAGTTATACCAAGAAGCTTTAGGCGCATTGCAAACTCTGCCGTACAATACCAGAGCACTGGAAGCTCTTGCCAGTTACATTATTGAGCGCGACAAATAAAACCTTAAAGCGCAACGCGAGTTTGTAATGAATCTTGATATTGCTAAATACCCGATGTTGGCGTTGGTAAATACGCCTGAAGATTTGCGGCTGATTCCCAAAGACAACTTACCCCAGTTGTGTGATGAGTTGCGCCAGTATCTACTCAATTCTGTTAGCCGCACCAGTGGCCATTTGGCCTCTGGTTTAGGGACTGTTGAACTGACCGTTGCCCTGCACTATGTGTATAACACCCCTTTTGACCACCTTATTTGGGATGTTGGGCATCAGGCCTACCCACACAAAATTCTGACAGGCCGCCGTGAGCGGATGCCAACTATCCGGCAGAAAGGTGGGTTACACCCTTTCCCATGGCGGGAAGAGAGCGAGTTTGATGTGCTATCGGTTGGCCACTCATCAACCTCTATTAGTGCTGCCTTAGGTCTGGCTGTTGCTGCCGAACGTGAAGCTCAAGGGCGTAAAGTAGTCTCGGTGATTGGCGATGGTGCAATGACTGCCGGTATGGCGTTTGAGGCAATGAACCACGCAGGCGATGTTCATCCTGATATGTTGGTTATCCTCAATGATAACGAGATGTCTATTTCAGAAAATGTCGGGGCACTCAACAACCATCTAGCTCGAGTATTGTCAGGCAGCCTGTACTCTTCTATTCGCGAAGGTGGTAAAAAAGTACTCGCAGGGCTTCCCCCAATAAAAGAGTTGCTCAAGCGTACAGAAGAGCACATTAAAGGGATGGTGATCCCAGGAACTCTGTTTGAAGAGCTTGGGTTTAACTATATTGGCCCAATTGACGGGCACAATGTAGAAGAGCTAACCCGTACACTGAAAAATATGCGTAATTTAAAAGGCCCACAATTGCTGCATATTATGACTAAAAAAGGCAAAGGTTATGCACCGGCGGAAAAAGATCCGATCGGTTATCATGGTGTGCCAAAATTTGATCCAACTCAAGATTCATTGCCAAAAAGTACAGGTAATGTGCCAAGCTATTCAACAATTTTTGGTGATTGGCTATGTGATATAGCAGCCAAAGACCCGCAACTGGTAGGTATTACCCCTGCAATGCGTGAAGGCTCAGGGATGGTAAGGTTCTCTAAAGAGTTCCCTCAGCAATATTTTGATGTTGCCATTGCTGAACAGCATGCAGTGACATTTGCAGCCGGTTTGGCCATTGGTGGTTATAAGCCCGTCGTGGCGATTTATTCCAGCTTTCTACAACGCGGTTACGATCAACTGATTCATGATGTAGCCATTCAAAACTTGCCCGTGATGTTTGCTATTGATCGCGGCGGTATTGTGGGTGCTGATGGGCAGACTCATCAGGGGGCGTTTGATCTTTCGTTCTTACGCTGTATCCCGAATATGGTTATTATGACTCCAAGCGATGAAGATGAGTGCCGCCAAATGCTCTATACCGGCTATCGGCATAATGGGCCATCAGCGGTGCGTTATCCGCGCGGAAGTGGCACAGGCGCAACCTTGCAACCGTTAGCAGAACTCACGCTTGGTAAAGGCCGTATCCTACGTGAAATCAGTACCGATACTCACACTGCAATACCCAAAATAGCAATTCTGAATTTTGGTACGTTACTGCCAGAGGTCATGCAGGCAGCGGAAACGCTCAATGCTACTGTTGCTGATATGCGTTTTGTCAAACCACTCGACCACCAGCTCGTCACTCAGTTGGCCGATATGCACGATCTGCTGGTCACAGTTGAAGAGAATGCGGTCATGGGCGGTGCGGGTAGCGCGGTAAATGAAGTGCTAATGTCATCAGCACGCTGTAAACCGGTATTAAATATCGGCCTGCCGGATCTGTTTGTACCGCAAGGTACGCAAGATGAGATCCGCCACGATATCGGGCTGGATGCAGACGGTATTGTGCAGCAAATCACGACATATCAGCAAAAGCTACAATAAATGTAGACGGTATAAAAACCATTAGCACAGAAAACCGGCACAAACAGGTGAAAAGTTTACTTTTATCTGCTTGTGCCGACATTTATGCAAAAATTGGCTCACAACACATGAGTCACAACAAAACCCCGTGTTGCAGAGTTATCCCCACCATATGCTACTTAGCCACAAGCATACCGCAGCAATAAGCCCTGCGATCACATCATCAATCATGATGCCAAAACCGCCATCAACTTTCTGATCAAACCAGCGAATCGGCCAAGGTTTGAGCATGTCAAAAAAACGGAATAGCACAAAACCGGTCAATACCCATTGCCATGTCATTGCAGGCAAAGCTAACAAAGTGATAAACAGGCCAACAAACTCATCCCACACAATAGCACCGCTGTCGTGCACCTGCATGTCATCGGCTGTTTTTCCGCACAGATACACACCCAGCGCAAAAGCCAGCGCCGTCAGTAACAGATACACTGGCAGCGACAGGTGAGACAACAGCCACCATACTGGCAACGCAGCTAGTGTCCCCATCGTACCAGGTACCACCGGTGATAGCCCACTCCCAAACCCAACCGCCAGAAAGTGCACCGGATTATTTAGCCGAATTTTATCGATTCCCTCACGCATGACTCTCTCCGAAATGATCAAAACCGCGCGCACTGATATCAACAGGTTGACCGTTTTGGGTAAACTCAAGTTTGCCTACCTGACCTGATATTTGCCCGATACAGGTGTAGTTTACCCCCACATTGGCCAGTGCCGAAACCAGACGGCCGCGATTAACTTCAGGCACAGTAAAGCACAGTTCGTAATCTTCTCCACCGCTAATTGCCCATATTAGTGCCTGTTCAGGTGAAACCACGGTTTGCAACTCTGTTGAGAGTGGAAGTTTATCAAGCTCAATTTTTGCCCCACAGCCGCTGCGGTTTAAAATATGCCGCAGATCAGACGCTAACCCGTCAGACAAGTCTAAACATGCAGATGCTATTCCCCTTAATGCTTGACCGACTAAGATCCGCGGGGTTGGCCGCAGATGACGTGCAAGTAACATTTGCTGAATACTACCCTGTTCAGGATCATCAAGCTGCAGTTGTTGCAGTAATATCGCTAAACCGGCAGCACTGTCACCGAGTGTTCCTGTTACATAAATCCAGTCACCAGCACTTGCACCACTGCGCGTCAATGCTTTGCCGTAAGGGATATGCCCATGAACAGTTAGGGTTAAACTGAGTGGGCCTTTGGTCGTATCGCCACCGACCAGTTGTAAACTGTAGTAGTCAGCTAAAGCAAACATGCTTTGACTAAATGCCGCTAACCACATTTCTTGTACATCAGGAAGGGTGATGGCTAATGAAAGCCAAGCGGGTGTTGCGCCCATTGCAGCCAGATCACTGAGATTAACGGCCAACGCTTTATAGCCTAAATCAGCAGGGTGAATATCAGGCAGAAAGTGTGTACCAGAGACTAACGTGTCAGTACTTACTGCTAATTGTTGATTTTCTGCCAGTGTCATCAAGGCGCAATCATCGCCAATACTGAGTTGAACATCTTTGCGCGATGCTCGATCACGCGTAAAATAACGCGCAATCAATTCAAATTCACCACAAGCCATAATAAATTACAGTATATCGTTAGAGTAAAAAAAAGGCCGGCAAAGCCGACCTTCTCAAGATTATTTACGAGCCCGTGGCGCAAGTTTATCTAGCACACCATTAACAAATTTGTGGCTATCTTCAGCGCCAAACATCTTGGCCAACTCAATTGATTCGTTAATCACCACTTTGTATGGCACATCTTGACGCTTTGTCATCTCGTAAACAGACAAGCGTAAAATGGCTTTTTCAATCGGGTCTAACTCATCAACAGAGCGAGAAACATGCGGAGCCATCACACGATCCAACTCTTCGTGATGCAGTGCCACACCGACCAATAGATCGCGGAAATAGGCAATATCCGTGCCTTTAACATCCTGATCCGTCAGGAACTGTAACTCTACATCGGCAACATCGTTCTTGGAGATCTGCCAAGAGTAAATGGCTTGTACAGCACATTGACGAGCACGACGACGTTCAGCTGGTTTCATGGCGGGTTTCACGCTTTTCCCCTCAGGATTTTAAATTGCATTCAATACGTTAACCATTTCCAGCGCAGTCAGAGCAGCTTCTGCACCCTTGTTACCGGCTTTCGTGCCGGCACGATCAATGGCTTGTTCAATGGTTTCTGTCGTCAGCACACCGAAAGCAACCGGAATATCAGACTCCATCATGACCTGAGCTAATCCTTTACTGCACTCACCAGCAACATACTCAAAATGTGCTGTACCGCCACGGATCACAGTGCCTAGTGCGATAATCGCATCATAGTTACCACTTTTTGCCAAACGGCGGGCAACTAAGGGCAGTTCATATGCGCCTGGCGCACGCACCAGTGTGATATTATCATCTGTAACCTGACCGATACGTTTAAGTGCATCAACAGCACCCTCTAACAGGCTTTCATTAATAAAACTGTTAAAACGTGCAATCACAATGGCTACACGCGCATTGGGTGCAGCAACTAAGCCTTCAATTACCTTCATGATCCTTCCTGTTGCTCATTCCGGCTGACGATAAAGCGCCGGATTCTATCACAGTATTAGCCAGTGTGCAGAGCTTGCTCAATCACACTCGACAGATTCGCCCATTTTATAAACAAAATGAGCATAATAATGCCTATTAACGCAAAAAACCGCTACGAGCCAGCAAATCCATGCTAATTCCATTCGGTACAGACGAGGCGTTACAGTTTGCAGCGTTATCACCCAGCATTAAACGCTCAAGATAACGCGCTAACATATCCACTTCTAAATTAATCTGACTACCGGCTTGCCACATAAGTGTGGTGGTTTCTAATTGCGTATGAGGAACCAGGGTGATCTTAAAACGATCTCCATCAACAGCATTGACTGTTAAGCTAATGCCATCAAGCGTCACCGAGCCTTTTTGCACGATATAGCGTGCTAACACAGCAGGTGCTTGCAGCCAGTATTCTACCGCACGCCCTACAGTAACACGTGAAACAACGGTAGTAATGCCATCAACATGCCCACTAACCAAATGTCCCCCTAAACGGCTATTAAGTGTTAACGCTTTTTCTAGATTAAGTTTCTGCCCAGCTTGATAATTCGCAAATGCGGTTCGTTGCAGTGTTTCTAGCGATAAATCAGCTTGATAGCCGTTTTCTAGTACGCGTATTACTGTCAAGCAAATGCCGTTAGTAGCGATACTGTCGCCTAAACGCACATCAGAGAGATCCAGTTTACCACTGTTTACGGTTACGCTGATATCATCACCTTTCGGTGTTAACGCTGTCAGCGTACCGACGGCTTCTACAATTCCTGTAAACATGCGTATTACCTGTCTAAAAATAGCCTCTGCTTAAGGTATGCAATCGGTGAAAAAAGGCACAAGGCAAAACCTCGTTTACTTTATCCGTTTATTTTAATGCTTTATTTTTAATAGCAAGGTTTCAATATCAAACGTAAATCTTTCCCTATTGGCTGTATATCACTGAATGTAAAACGGGGAGCTTGTGCTAAACGAGTCAACTCAGGTAAATGACACACCCCTTTAGCCTCATCGCCTAATAACATAGGCGCAACATATACTATAAGCTCATCAACAAGCCCTGCATTAAACAGTGCACCAACCAAAGCTGGCCCCGCTTCCACCCAAATATGATTAATCTGCTGACGGCCCAGCAAAAGCATTAACGTAACCAGATCAACTTTCCCTGCGCTGTTGGCGGGAATTTTCAGTTGTTGCACGTTATCAGGCCACTCGGTTTCTGCTGTTACAGCGGTGCGGGCTAAACAGACCGGCCCATCAAGTGAAACTAACTGATGCTGCGGCGTAACCTGATTACGGCTATCCACCACCACACGTAGCGGTTGGCGCAGACTCTCTACTGGATAGACCTGCTGTATTTTTGTATCAAGCTCTGACCAACGCACATTCAGCGAAGGGTTATCAGCCAACACCGTACCGCTGCCTGTTAAAATAGCGTCTGCTTGCGCACGAAAATTTTGCACATCGCGCCGCGCTTCTAAGCCGGTAATCCATTGGCTTTCGCCAGATGCCATGGCAGTACGGCCATCAAGTGAGGCGGCCATTTTAACTTGGATATAAGGGAATCCGGTGCGCATGCGTTTGAGAAAACCTTTATTCAAGGCTTCTGCTTCCGCCATCAATACACCATGTTCAACCGCTATACCGGCTTGCTGTAGTTTGTACAAACCACGGCCAGCAACTTCCGGATTTGGATCTTGCATCGCGGCCACAACACGCCGTACACCGGCCTGAATCAGTGCATCTGCACAAGGCGGTGTTCGACCATAATGGCTGCAAGGTTCAAGCGTTACATAAACTGTTGCACCACGCGCGCGCGTTTTGGCCATGCGCAACGCATGCACTTCTGCATGCCCCTCTCCGGCGCGGTAGTGATACCCTTCGCCGACAATCTGGCCATCATTAACAATGACACAGCCCACATTCGGATTCGGTGCTGTTGTAAATCGCCCCTTTTTTGCCAATTCAATGGCTCGGGCCATGTAGTGAAGATCGCGCGCTGAATCGTTCATTGTGCAGGCTGTCTCTGAAATCTGTTGTGATATTTTACTGCAATATCGGCAGTTGTTTTCATTATTCTGAACATAAAGGAAAACACCCCCGTGGCAGTATACCTTTGCATTGCCGTGGCCCGTATTGGCTATGCCTGTCGGTTTACACAAACCGCGAAGCCAATACGGGTCATGGCACTGAACACATGTTACTTGAACAGCGTGAAACGGTAATGCCTATCAATCAATGGTCGGATGCTGGGCAACCAGACGCTGTTTTTGTGCGTCTAAATCAGCCAACTGCTCATTAATTGCGTCAATTTTTTGCTCGATAGTATCGTATTGCTCTTGCAGCAACTCTTTTGCCTCTTTTTTATCTGATGCCGCGGGCGTTGCACCTTTAAGGGGTTTATTGGCGGTCTCTTTCATCAAAATGCCTGTCACTAACCCAATCACCGAAATCAGCATCAAATAATATGCAGGCACATACAGGTTGTGTGTTACATCTACCCACCATGCCACTATAGTAGGCGTTAAACCCGCAATTAATACCGAGATATTAAATGCAATAGCCAGAGCACTGTAACGGATCTCAGTTGGAAATAGGGCTGGCAGTGTTGATGCCATCACGCCGGTAAAGGCATTCAGCAATACGGCCAAAACCAGTAAACCGATAAAAATCAGTGCAATTTGGTTGCTGTTAATCAGCATAAAACAGGGCACAGAGAGCAGTAATAACCCAATACTTCCCCCCAAAACAAACGGTTTTCGGCCAAATTTATCACTGAGTAGCCCAATAATTGGCTGTACGCATAACATACCAATCATGATTGCAATAATAATCAGTATGCCATGATCTTCTGAATAGTGTAGATTATGTGAAAGATAACTCGGCATATAGGTGAGAAGCATGTAGTAAGTCACGTTTGTGGTCATCACCATACCGACACAGGTCAACAGACTTTTCCAGTGTTGAGTGGTAATTTCACGAAACGGTACACTTGTTGGTTTGGCTATTGAGCCAAATGATAAGCCATGTTGTACAGCAATCTGCTGTTGTTGGATATGTTGTTGCTTGCGCAATTCGGTATGCTGCTGGAATGCGGGTGTTTCATCTAGCGCATGGCGCAGGTATAGGCCAATCACACCGAGTGGTAGAGCCAGGAAAAACGGCAATCGCCAGCCCCAATCAAGAAAATTTTTCTCCCCCACACAAGCAGAAATCAGTACAACAACCCCTGCTCCGGCAACAAATCCGGCAATAGAGCCAAAATCGAGCCAACTGCCCATGAAGCCGCGTTTTTTATCTGGCGAATACTCAGCCACAAAAATCGCCGCGCCGGAATACTCTCCGCCAACAGAGAAACCCTGCACTAATTTAGCCAACAGCAATAACATTGGTGCCCAGATACCAATACTGGCATAGGAAGGGATCAAGCCAATACAAAAGGTGCTGATTGACATGATGATGATCGTAATAGCCAAGACCTTTTGTCGGCCAAACTTATCACCCAATGCACCAAAAAATACGCCGCCTAGCGGACGAACAAGGAAAGGAACAGAAAATGTCGCCAATGCGGCGATAACTTGCAGACCAGGCGCGGCCCCCGGAAAAAAGACCTGACCGAGTGCATATGCAACAAAACCATACACCCCAAAGTCAAACCACTCCATTGCATTACCTAATGCAGCCGCAGTAATTGCCTTTTTTAATTTAGCATTATCTATTATCGTAATATCTTGAATTTGTAACGGTTTTATACTTTTTTTTCGTAATCCCATTGAGATTTGACCTCTTTTACAGCACAAACTAATACTTAATTTGAAGGTTCTCTCCCTTTACGTTCAGACGATAAAGGGTACTGTATGAAGTCATATATATCAAATTTGTTACTATTTTTATGAACCATTGTTTATAAAAAAACCGCCTTCCGGCGGTCTTTTAATCTTGCAAACGGGCAATCTCTTCACCAAATTCACGGATATCTTCGAAGCTACGATAGACTGAAGCAAAACGGATATACGCCACTTTATCGAGCTGTTTTAAGGCATCCATGACCAAGCTACCGACCATTTTTGCCGGAACTTCGCGCTCACCAGTTGCACGTAAACGGCTTTTAATGTGATTCAGTGCTTTTTCAACATCATCAGCACTGACTGGACGTTTTTCCAATGCCTTGAGCATACCGTGCCGCAGTTTATCTTCGTTAAACGGCTCGCGGGTTTCATTGCTTTTGATCACCCTTGGCATTACCAATTCGGCCATTTCAAAGGTGGTAAAACGTTCATTGCACTCAAGACATTGGCGACGGCGGCGAACTTGTGTGCCATCTGTCACCAGCCGCGAATCGATCACTTTGGTATCCACAGCAGAACAAAAGGGACAGTACATACGGCCTCCTGTAAACAAATGCAGGCTGATTTACGGTTATAGACTGCCCTAGTGTACTCTGCACACAGCAAAAGGGGCAAAAATAACCGCCCCACATTGCAACATTGCCGAGACTAAAAGAACAAGGCTACACGCAGTTACTGCGCGTTATCACTATATTCAGCCAGCGGAACACAGGCACAAAACAGGTTTCTATCCCCGTAAACATCATCCAAACGCTTTACGCTTGGCCAATATTTATTCGCACGCACCTGCTCTGTCGGGAATGCTGCCTGCTGACGTGAATAGGGGTGCAACCATGTGTCATCAATCACATCATCTTGTGTATGCGGTGCATTCACCAGTGGATTATCAGTACGCGGCCACACCCCTTGCTCAACCAGTGCAATTTCATGGCGAATCGACAACATCGCCTCAATAAAACGATCAAGCTCGGCCTGTGACTCTGACTCTGTCGGCTCGACCATCAGTGTGCCAGCAACTGGAAATGACATGGTCGGAGCATGAAAACCGTAGTCAATTAGCCGTTTGGCAATGTCCATTTCGGTGATGCCCGACTGCTCTTTCAGCGGACGAATATCCAAAATGCACTCATGGGCCACCCGCCCGTAACGGCCGGTATAGAGCACTTTGTAAGCCGAACTTAAACGCTCGGCAATATAGTTGGCATTCAAAATCGCCACTTCGGTGGCATAGCGCAGCCCTAAAGAGCCCATCATGCGGATATACATCCAACTAATGGGCAGGATAGAGGCCGAACCAAACGGCGCAGCAGAGACTGCACTGGTGGCATTCACCATGCCATCAAGTTGGATAACACTGTGGCCGGGCACAAAGGGTGCAAGGTGTGCTTTCACCCCTATCGGCCCCATTCCTGGGCCACCGCCACCGTGTGGAATGCAAAACGTTTTATGCAAATTAAGGTGTGAGACATCAGCACCAATATAACCGGGAGTGGTCAACCCAACTTGTGCATTCATGTTCGCACCATCGAGATAAACCTGCCCGCCAAACTCATGCACAATTTGGCATGCTTCGCGGATCGTCTCTTCATACACGCCATGCGTTGAAGGATAAGTGACCATAATGCAGGCTAATCGCTCGGCTACTTGCTCTGCTTTATTGCGCAAATCGGCCAAATCGATATTACCCTGCTTATCACAGTCAATAACCAGCACTTCCATGCCAACCATCTGCGCCGAAGCGGGATTGGTGCCGTGCGCAGAACTTGGGATCAGGCAGACATTACGCTGCGACTGCCCCTGTGCATTCAGATAACGGCGAATGGCAACTAATCCGGCATATTCGCCCTGTGCACCAGAGTTTGGCTGCATACAGAGTGCATCGTAACCAGTCAGGGTTATCAGCCAGCGTGATAACTGGCCAATCATCTGCTGATAACCCTGCGCCTGATCTGGTGGGCAAAACGGGTGCAAGGTGGCAAATTCTGGCCATGTCACTGGGATCATCTCTGCCGTGGCATTGAGTTTCATGGTACAAGAGCCGAGCGGGATCATCGCCTGATTAAGCGCCAAGTCTTTGCGTTCTAAGCGGTGAATATAGCGCAGCATGTCGGTTTCACTGTGGTAACGTGAAAACACTGGATGAGTCAAAATAGGAGTGCTGCGTGGCAGTAACAACCGCGCATCTAACGGCGTCAGTTGTTGATCCAGCGTATCAATATCCAGATCCAGTGTGTTGTTTCCGGTGATAATCCGGCTGAGCAGTTGAATATCTTGTGGCGTACTGGTTTCATCGAGCGTAATACCGATAGCCTGCGGTAAATCAGCCCGTAAATTCACCTGTTGAGCATATGCCCGTGCCAAGATGTGTGGTGCATCGGCACACTCTACCACCAGCGTATCAAACCAGTGTTGATGCCGTAATACATAGCCTTGTTGGATAAGGGCGTGTGCCAGTAGCGTGGTCAAACGGTGTATCCGGCGGGCAATCCGTTGCAGCCCGTGCGCACCGTGGTAAACAGCATAAAACCCAGCCATATTCGCCAGCAACACTTGTGAGGTACAGATGTTTGAGTTGGCTTTTTCACGCCGAATATGTTGCTCGCGAGTCTGCATGGCCATGCGCAGTGCAGTATTGCCGCGCGCATCGCGCGACACGCCAATGACTCTGCCAGGCATCGCGCGTTTAAAACTATCACGTGTAGCAAAAAACGCGGCATGTGGGCCACCGTAACCCATCGGTACGCCAAAACGCTGGGCCGATCCAAAGACAATATCCGCCCCCAACGCCCCCGGAGATTCAAGCAGCACCAGCGCCAGCATATCGGCTGCCACACTGATGATGATATTTTGTGCCTGCCAGCGGGCAAACTGCTCACGATAATCGGCAATATTGCCACTTGAAGTGGGATATTGCACCAATACACCAAACAGATCATCGTACTGCTCGGTTTCCGCCAAAGCGCCAATGGTTAAGGTAAACCCAAAACCTTCGGCACGTGTTTTAAGTACATCAAGCGTTTGCGGGTGGGCGTCTGCCGACACAAAAAAGCGATTTGAACCTTTACGCTTACTTAAACGGGCACTCATTGCCATCGCTTCAGCAGCGGCAGTTGCCTCATCAAGCAGTGAGGCCGAAGCGACATCTAATCCGGTTAAATCAAGAGTCAGTTGCTGAAAATTGAGCAGTGCTTCTAAGCGCCCCTGTGACACTTCCGGCTGATAGGGCGTATAGGCGGTATACCACCCCGGATTTTCAAGCACATTGCGCAGAATGACCGGCGGGGTGATAGTTGCTGTGTATCCCATCCCAATAAAGTTTTTAAAGATTTTATTCTGCTGTGCCAGCACTTTTAACTCTGCCAAGGCCTGATTTTCATTCACAGCACTGACTGTTTCTGGCGCAGTTGCCAACAAGATATCAGTGGGTACAGTCTGCGCAATGAGTTCATCTAAAGAGCGAAGTTTGAGCGCGGCAAGCATCTGCTTTTGCTGTTCAGCATCAGGGCCGATATGGCGGTGCACAAATGCCTGAGAGTCATCGAGCGAGGTGAGTGTCAACGTCATTATCAAATCCCTGAAATGCTGTATCTAAGCAATAGGCTGTTGTGGTTTGCCACAACAGCAAGCAAATATCATGTGTAAATACGCAGATCTCACACTGTTGTGATGTGTATTACCTGTGGTGATACGTATTAATCTTCACCATCTTCGTCGTCATCAGCAGAGATCATTTGCAGATACCCTTCTGCATCGAGAAGCTCATCAAGCTCTTCAGGATCATCCAACTTCATCTGAAACAGCCAGCCATCACCATAGGGGTCATGGTTAACACGATCAGGCGCATCGGCTAACTCTTCATTAATGCTAATAATTTCACCGGTTAGCGGAGAGTAAATATCCGATGCCGCTTTGACTGATTCGGCAACAGCGCAATCATCACCAGCATCAACCTGACTGCCAATATCTGGCAACTCGATAAATACCATATCACCAAGTAGTGCCTGTGCATGGTCTGTTATACCTATGGTATAACAGCCATTACCCTCATCACGAATCCACTCATGGGTGCCGGTATACAGTAATTCAGCAGGAATATGGCTCATAAAAACATCCTTTTATCCACTTGATAGTAAAATCACAGTTAATTGAACAAGAAGCAAAATAAGCAGTATTGGGCTGATTAATGTATTAATCAGCCATCGGCTTTCTTTGAGAGACAAATGGAGGGGTAGCCACACGCACGGGTATCTCACGATTACGAATAAATACCGTAGCTTGTGTTCCAATACCGGCTGGAACACGCGCCAACGCAATGCTATATCCCAACGTAGGTGAAAAACTGCCACTGGTGATCTCGCCTTGTTGTGTTATGCCATGCTGATCAACAAAATGTACGCGTTGACCATGACGCAAAACCCCTTTCTCATGCATGACTAATCCCACCAGTTGTGCATGCCCTTGTAGTTGTTGGGTAATCAAGGCCCGACGACCAATAAAATCTCGATTCTCTGATGTAAAGCTTACGCACCATGCCATATTTGCTGCTAATGGGCTGATAGTTTCATCCATATCTTGCCCATACAGATTCATACCGGCCTCAAGGCGCAATGTATCGCGCGCACCTAACCCACACGGTGGTATGCCACGCATTTGTAATTGTTGCCATAGCGCATCAACTTCTGTTTTTGGGATCAAAATCTCAACCCCCTTCTCACCGGTATATCCGGTTGTGGCAATAAACCATGAACCATATTGTTGGCCGAAAAAGCGTGGCATTGTTACCAATTGTGCTTGCTGCTCAGTAGGCAGTAGCGTGGCAACATGCGCGATAGCGTCAGGGCCTTGTACTGCTAATATGGCCAGATCATTACGCTCAATGATCTCAATGTGATAAGCCTCTGCTTGTAAGCTAATCCATGCCAGATCTTTTTCACGCGTCGCAGAGTTCACCACTAAACGGAAAAAATCTTCTTGCAAGAAATAGACGATTAAATCATCAATCACACCGCCTTGTTCATTTAACATGCCGCTGTATAAGGCTTTTCCTGAGCGGGTCAGTTTTGCAACATCATTGGCCAATAAGTAGCGTAAAAACGGGCGACACTGTGGGCCATGTAAATCAAGAATCGTCATGTGTGAGACATCAAACATGCCGGCACTGCGGCGAACACTGTGGTGCTCTTCTAGCTGTGAGCCATAGTGCAGCGGCATATCCCAACCATGAAAATCAACCATTTTGCCATGTGCTAACAAGTGCTGTTTATAAAGAGGGGTACGGTTTGCCATACTCGCTATCCTTAGTGTGTATGCCGTTAAAAATAGCAGCTATGCCATGAAATACCATTACTGTCACATTACACAATGCTGACATAACCAAAAGAATAATTCACAAGTTAAATACAGTTTATTTGCATTATTGCTGCAAAATATCACAACAATTTGTATACAAAAAGTGAAGAGATTAGAAGGTTAAAGAGATGTGTTATCGTAAAATAAGTACACGGATTCAGGCAGGGTTATAAATACTGAGTTCGATAAAATAATAAATCACATTGCTGGCTGACTCTGAGAGGTCAGCCAGCAATACACGCTTTAGACACGTTATGGGTGTACACTTTTTAGACAATAACACCTTAAAGATTTACAGTGCAGCTTGATAAATTCGGCGGCTATCTTCTAAATGAATATCTTGATGCTCACCTAATTGGCTCATACCATGCTCTTTGAGTTTATTGACCATTGCTGGAATAGTACTACCATCAAGACCATAATCTCGCAAATGTGTTTTTAGCCCCATCTGCTCAAAAAATTGTCGTGTTGCTGCAATTGCAGCATCAATACGCTGTTCATCATTGCCTGCATGTATTCCCCAAACACGCTCTGCGTATTGCAGCAGTTTTGCATGTTTTGTTGCCCGCTTTTCTTGCAATAACACGGGTAAAATAACGGCTAATGTCTGAGCGTGATCAATACCATGCATCGCTGTTAGCTCATGCCCTAGCATATGGGTTGCCCAGTCTTGTGGAACCCCAGCACCAATTAGACCATTAAGCGCTATTGTTGCGCTCCACATAATGTTGGCGCGAACAGCATAGTTTTGTGGCTCAACCAGAGCTCGTGGGCCCTCTTCTACCAACGTTTGCAATAACCCTTCGGCAAAGCGGTCTTGTACTTTAGCCTCTACCGGATAGGTCAGATATTGCTCAACGGTATGCACAAAGGCATCAACAACACCATTTGCAATTTGATGTTCTGGCAATGTATACGTCAATTCGGGATCAAGCACCGCAAATTTTGGCATCACCAATGGCGAGAAAAAGTGCTGTTTATCCCCAGTGCTACGGCGGGTGATGACTGCACCCATATTCATCTCAGAACCAGTTGCAGGCAGTGTCAATACTGACCCCATCGGGATAGCGTGTTTAATATCACTGCCTACTGTGTGCATGATATTCCACGGTTCACCGATATAATCGGCAGCAGCAGCAATAAACTTAGTACCGTCAATCACTGAACCGCCACCAACAGCCAGCAGGAAGGTAATTTTTTCATTACGCACAAATTCAACAGCTTGCATCAGCGTTTCATAAGAGGGGTTTGGCTCTATTCCGCCAAACTCAAGTACATGCATACCGCTCAGTGCCGCATGTACCTGATCAAGTACCCCTGAACGCTTTGCACTGCCACCACCGTAGGTAATTAACACTCGTGCATCTGTCGGAATTTCATTACGTAAATGGGCAATTTGTCCTTTACCGAACAGTACTTTTGTTGGGGTATGGAGCGTAAAATTTTGCATAAATATCGCCTTTACATCCGAAGATAAGGGGTTGAGTAAGTAAAATGGTTGCTCGTTAGAGAGCTATACTGCCATAACTGATTAACTTACTCATATTCTTAACCCATTTCTGAAACGGCGCAATATCGCATAAGCGTGGTGTTACAATACCTCGACAAGTAGCAACAATGCGGTGTTCTGCAAGCCCTCATGGCGGTACAATCGAGATAAGACCAAATATTAACCGCTCTCTATCACCTGGATACTCTGCTGCACTTTTATTGTTTATGAGTTTGGTTCCCCTCAGGCAGCACCGTTATCCACACTTTTTCACCTGCTTTTGCAGTTATTGTCATCAGATAACTGGCCCACTCATGGGTATTGATGTGGTAAATTTTTCTTTTCTGCGCAGGGCATGCGTTGTTCTCAATGTTTTCACCTGTAATATCCCCCCCTTTTATTGCCAAAGTGACATCATCATTGACCATCACAACAAACTTCTCATCCCAATGTATTGTGGCAATTTGCAGATAGTGCTCACGGTCAGTTGCGGTAAATTGATGGGAAAACCCTTTATCAAGTGTCACCTCTACTTGGGCTGCTTGATCAGGCGTATTGGGATAAGTGGCATAGTTCTCCGGCTGTATCTGGCACGCTTTTTGGTAATCTTTACTGAAATACTGATTTCTCGCTTCAGAGATCTTCTTATCTTTACTGGTCTGAGCCAATGCATATTGGCTGCTTAATATCAGGGTTAACAAAATACACAATGTACTGCGCATGAATAGATCTCCTGTTTATGGGCGATGTTGGTATGGGGGAATACATCCTGCTGGATCATTTTTATTTTTTAACTTTATTAACTGACAAAATGGAGAGTCTGGGTGGGTATAGGTTTTAGCCTCAGGCACTTTCAATGCATCAAAAAAAGCCAATAAGGCTTGTTTATCTTTCGCTGATAAAACAAACCCCTGTACAAGAGGGTGTTTATTGGCATGTAAAGCGCCGTCTCCCTGATTTTTTCCTAAGGTGATTTTCCTACCACCACGAGCATAGCTGTCTACAACTGAGCTGAGTGACAAAAAGCTACCATCGTGCCCCCATGGGCCTGTTTCTGTGATATTCACCAAAGAGGGAATACGAAATTTACCCTCATCACTTTTATTACCTGAAGTTGCACTTAGGCCTTGAAAATCAGTAGGGTAATGGCGAACGCCAGCACTATCGCTTATCCCATAAAGGCCTGTGTTAGCATAAAAACCACCCGCATCTTTGACGGGTTGATTCAGTAATTTTCCACCATGACACTGGCTACAACCTAGTTTTGTGCTGGAAAAGAGCAGTGCTCCTTTACGCTGCTCTCTTGTGATTGCGTTGGTATTTCCAGCAAGATATTGATGCCAAGGCGTGTTGGTAGAGCGCAGCGTGCTCACGTAAGTTGTCAGTGCAGTGATCACCCGCTGAACCGTGATTTTTTGATCCTGATACGCCGCATTAAATAGAGGAGAATATAGACTTTTTGCGTGTTCTAAACGTTGAACGAGCAGCGCAGGTGTCATCCCCATCTCTTTAGGGGAAGAGGAAAATAGTGGGCGAATAATGGCTGCGTCTAAAGCAACAATATCTGGCGAGCTCTGTGTAAAATAATCATAGTCGGCCACATTCAATAATGATGGGGTATTTAACCCTGTTATGTGTCCGGCAATATCAGGGGTTCGACTAAAACGGTTTGTCCAACCTAACTCAGGGGCATGGCATACCGCACAACTGCGATTACCCAAAGAGGATAAACGGAGATCGTTAAACAGATAGCGCCCTAACTCAGCTTTTGCTGACCATGTTGTATCTGCTTGTACACTGAATGATATAAAAAAGACAAAAAAAGATAATCGCATCATACCACTTAAAAAAATGGCCACTGATTCAGTGGCCATGAACGTATTTATTCTGTGAAAATATTACTTCACAAGACTCCATGCTTGCTGCCAAGCAAAGCCCACACCTGGCTCATAGGCATTGCTGCTTTCACTCCACTGCTGGCAGTAACCTGCATATGGCCATGGCTTACACTCATAAATTTTGCCATCGCGCCCTTTTACTTTCGTGCCTGCAACATAGCTCTTTAAACCATTAGGGAACACATAGTCAAACTCGCCGGTTCCTGGCTCACCATCATTTACCACCACATTAAAGTGGTACATTTTGCTTTCAGCTTTGCCTTTATCGTTACTCACTGTAACATTAACACTGTAAGTACCTGCATTTTTTACATTAATATTTGCAGAAGCGCCATTTTCAGTAACAGGGCCTTGTAGCACTTGCACCGGTTCTTGATCTTCAACACCAACCTGCTTCACAACCGCTGTATAGGTATATTTACCGACCAAACGCACCTGCTCAACCACTTTCAATGAGAAAGGCACAGCTAAAGACTCATTAGGCGCAAACTCGTAACTTTCTTTCTGGTCTGGCCAGCTCATGCTGAATTTTACATCTGGTTTTTCATTATTGTGGCTTTCAATTAAGTGTTTCCACTCTTTACCGGTAAAGTAAATATAATTTTTATTTGGATCAGAATTAAGTGAAACATCGTAATCAGCATTAATAACACCTACTTTGGCAAACTTGCTAACCGCAGCATCGTTATTAATCTTCTCAGCAAGTTCTATTTTCCACTTATCATTAATAATATTATTTGCTGTAATGTCTAAAGGAATTTTAAACTGCTCATTGCCTTTATTCATTAGACGAGCCACTACAGTATATCCCGCTTCAACAGGTGTGGAGGCTGCCGCAAAACGCTGGCTACTCTGCCATGGATTATCAATTTCTGGTGGCTCAGTACCGCCATCATCTGACTCAACAATCACATTAGCACAACTATAAAACGCTTCAGCACTATCCCAGGCATTTGATGGCGGAGCACCTAACACTTCATGGTGTGTATGAGAAGGGTCTGGACGCTGCCATATTTGGAATAAAATACGCTTACCGGTTTTATTTGCTGGCCACTTAATTTTCTGGGTATATACCTGACCACTATTACCACCATTTGGCGCTGTACCTTTTGCATCAATCACATCAATTCTTTCTAAATCAGCCCAAGTCAATTTATCGGTATCCGGATTAAAGCCATCACGGGTGACAAAGTAGTCCCAGTACCATGTACGATGAGCTGCGGTAGGAACGTATTGAATTTCAATTTTTCCCTCTTTATCACGCTTAAGTTTGGTGGTGTGGCGTTGCGCAGAAGGTACATCAAGCACATCATAAGCGCCGCCTTTTGAGGCAGAACAGATCTTTCCATCCATCAACACCGCTTTATGATTTCCAGCGGCCCCACCTTGGTTAATTTCACTTTTTTGCTGGCTTACCGTTGCATTACAAAGCTCTTTACTGCTTGTTGAACCGACTGAACAACTATAAGCATAATCTTGAGGAGAAGACATATAACCGTGCGCACTTACATTGGCTGAGGCTAACGCAACAGTAAGAGACGACAGTGTAAATAAAATAGGCTTTAACTTCTTCATTACGACATATCCCATTTTCAATTATTATTTATTTTTACTCATATTAAACTCAATGTTTTATTGAATATAAATGAGTCATGAATATCTGCTCTAGAACAACGGCTGTGTTATCAACAATTGTGTTATCAACAATGTTGTCTAATAAACAGTGCGAATATATTGCGAAATAGCACACTCATGATGAAATAAGCACAGGCCTAATATCAAAGAGTGTGTTGTACACCTAAAGAGGGCGAGAGATATATTATGGGGTGAGGCCTATTTTTGCACATGAAGAAAAATGAAAATAACGCCTTTAATTACGCGTCGTCACACTTCTATTTATCACTTTAAAATCAATGCATTGAAATTAATAACCACTTGAAAAATAAAGGATGAATATGAACCACTCTATCCTTTATCACTCACATTTATTTATCCACCTAAAAATAAAATCAACTTGCGCTATTTTCATCATACAGAAAGAGTATGGAATAAACACAACTCACCAGAGACAACATCACCTTTGAATATGTAAAAACAAGAATAAATAAAAATAGAATATATTTAGCTAAGCACTCACCTTAGCCATTAATTATCTTTATATGGCCATTTCGTGTTAGTCGACAATGAATAACATAATGTTTATTTATGTTTTAACTCTAATTCTCACCGTTACCCTTATGTGTATTCATAGCTATATTTACAAGCGCACAGATTATCGATTTATATAGAGAGAACACCATAAATATTAACGAATAAAAATACAAGAATACCCGTAGCAATAGTGTTTTTAGCCGCACAAGGTGACAATAAATCGCCCTTCACCTTAATAATCCGTAAGAATAAAATGATTGAATAGCAACCATACCAGAGAATCGAAACGTAAAAACCGCTTTTTTGCCAAGTGTAGGTCACTCTTGAAATAGAGTACAATAACCTCTCGCTCATAGCATAATGCTGCTAAATACCAAGGGCTGAGTTGTTTCTTATAAAACGTCGTGATACTTGATGACAATAAATAAAATCACTATTAACTTTAAATTCAACAAACTAAAGCCATGACACAGATGAATGATAACAAAAATGTAGACTCCCACACCCCCATGATGCAGCAATATCTGCGTCTAAAAGCACAACATCCTGATATTCTGCTGTTTTATCGTATGGGCGATTTTTACGAGCTCTTTTATGATGATGCCCGTACTGCATCACAACTGCTTGATATCTCTTTGACTAAACGAGGTCAATCTGCTGGCGAGCCAATTCCAATGGCCGGTGTTCCCTATCACTCTATTGAAGGATACTTAGCTAAACTGATTACACTCGGTGAGTCAGCCGCTATTTGTGAGCAAATTGGTGATCCAGCCACCAGCAAAGGGCCGGTAGAGCGTAAAGTGGTGCGAATTATCACCCCTGGCACAGTCAGTGATGAAGCCTTGCTGCAAGAACGGCAAGATAATTTGCTGGCCGCAGTGTATGCACATGCTGATCAATTTGGTTATGCCACACTCGATATCAGCTCTGGCCGTTTTTTGCTGACAGAACCCGACAGTATTGATGCTCTACTAGCAGAGTTACAACGGACTAATCCAGCAGAGCTCTTATATGCAGATAACTTTCCAGACCATGATTTGATTGCTAAACGCCGGGGTTTACGCCGCCGCCCGCAGTGGGAATTTGAACTGGAAACCGCTCGCCAGCAATTGACTTTACAATTTGGTACCCGTGATCTGATCGGGTTTGGCGTAGAACAAGCGCATCTTGCCCTATCTGCTGCAGGCTGTTTGCTGCAATATGTCAAAGATACCCAGCGCACAGCTCTGCCGCATATTCGCGGATTAACCATAGAGCGCCAGCAAGACGGTATTATTATGGATGCGGCCACCCGCCGTAATCTTGAGATCACCCAAAACTTAAGCGGTGGAAATGAAAATACCCTTGCTGCAGTGCTAGATCACACTGTCACTGCCATGGGCAGCCGTATGCTCAAACGCTGGCTGCATCAACCCATTCGTGATATCAATGTTCTAACTGCACGCCAGCAAGCCATTTCTGCGCTGCAACAGGCCGACTTAATCAGCACATTACAACCTCCTTTACGGCAAGTTGGCGATATAGAGCGTATCTTGGCGCGTCTTGCACTGCGCACAGCACGCCCGCGTGATCTCGCTCGTATGCGCAGCGCATTTCAACAATTACCGGAAATTAACACACTACTTTCCGAACAAAAAACGGCACATCTACAAACGCTCAAAAGCAATATCGGTACATTTACTGAATTGTGTGACCTGCTCGAACGCGCCATTATGGAGAACCCACCGGTACTGATCCGCGACGGGGGCGTACTAGCACAAGGCTACAATGCAGAGCTTGATGAGTGGCGTGCTCTAGCCGACGGTGCAACACACTATTTAGACCAGCTTGAAATCCGTGAACGAGAGCGTTCAGGGCTAGATACGCTCAAAGTCGGTTTTAATGCAATTCACGGCTACTATATTCAAGTCAGCCGCGGACAAAGTGAACATGTACCACCGCATTACATCCGCCGCCAAACACTGAAAAATGCTGAACGCTACATTATTCCAGAGCTGAAAGAGTATGAAGATAAAGTGCTTACTGCGAAAGGCAAAGCACTGGCACTGGAAAAAAGCTTATATGAAGCACTGTTTGATCAATTACTGCCTCATTTACCGGCACTGCAACAAAGTGCTGCCGCCTTGTCAGAACTTGATGTATTAATCAACTTAGCTGAGCGGGCAGAAACCCTTGATTACCACTGCCCGCAACTCAGCGAACACTCAGGTTTGCACATTGAAAATGGCCGGCATCCGGTGGTTGAACACATGCTGCGAGAACCTTTTATTGCCAATCCTGCTCATCTGACACCAGAACGTCGTATGTTAATCATTACCGGCCCGAACATGGGCGGTAAAAGTACCTATATGCGACAAACAGCCCTGATTGTCTTACTGGCTCATATCGGTAGCTTTGTTCCTGCGCAACAGGCTGTTATTGGGCCCATTGATCGTATTTTTACCCGTGTTGGCGCATCTGATGATCTGGCCTCTGGCCGCTCAACGTTTATGGTTGAAATGACAGAAACGGCCAATATTTTACACAATGCCACAGAGCACAGCTTAGTATTGATGGATGAGATCGGGCGAGGAACGTCTACCTATGACGGTTTATCTCTAGCATGGGCTTGTGTAGAGTGGCTCGCTCAAAAAGTTCAAGCCATGACTCTGTTTGCAACACACTATTTTGAACTCACCGCACTGCCAGAACACTTACAAGGTGTAATAAATATTCATCTTGATGCGGTTGAACACGGAGAAACCATCGCTTTTATGCATGCAGTACAAGAAGGGCCTGCCAGTAAAAGTTATGGTTTAGCTGTCGCAGCCTTGGCAGGTGTACCACGTGAAGTGATTGCCAGGGCTCGGCAAAAACTGGAAGCGTTAGAAAATGTCTCCGCAAATACGCCAATAACACATGCGTGTACTGATGCTGTTACCACTGAACATACAGAGTGCGTGACTAAGCAAACACAGAGTGTTGCCCAGCTTTCACTATTATCTGAAACCGAGCATCCTGTAATTGCTGCACTTGCGGCAATACATCCAGATAATTTAACTGCAAAACAAGCTCTTGACCTACTGTATAAACTCAAAGCTCTTTAATTATTGCATTCAATAATCTATCAATGAGACAAAAAAAGTCCCCGTAAAACGGGGACTTTTTTATTTTAAATTCAATTTTTAATGTTTGATTTTTAATTGCGAATAAACTGCCAATCTTTGCTTTTGTGCATTATTCCCGAAAAAGTGCATTTAAGCTCAACCCTTGCTGAGTCAAAATATCACGTAATCGACGCAAACCTTCAACTTGAATTTGGCGAACACGCTCACGTGTTAAGCCAATTTCACTGCCAACATCTTCCAACGTTGCCGCCTCATAACCCAATAAACCAAAACGACGCGCAAGCACTTCACGTTGTTTAGGATTAAGTTCATACAACCACTTAACAATACTTGAATGCATATCGTTATCTTGGGTTGTCTCTTCAGGACCATTGTCTTTTTCATCCGCTAGGATATCTAGCAACGCTTTTTCTGAATCACCCGTGATAGGGGTATCAACTGATGTAATACGCTCATTTAAACGTAACATACGGCTAACATCATGCACTGGGCAGTCAAGCACTGATGCAATATCTTCTGCTGTAGGCTCGTGTTCAAGTTTATGCGCTAACTCCCGCGCCGTGCGCAAATAAACATTCAGCTCTTTCACGACATGAATCGGCAAACGGATAGTTCGCGTTTGATTCATAATCGCGCGTTCAATGGTTTGACGAATCCACCATGTTGCATAGGTAGAGAAACGAAAACCTCTTTCAGGATCGAATTTCTCAACCGCACGGATCAGACCGAGATTCCCTTCCTCAATCAAATCAAGCAGTGCCAAGCCTCGATTACCGTAACGGCGAGCAATTTTTACTACAAGGCGCAAATTGCTCTCAATCATCCGTTTACGCGCTGATTCATCACCACGTAAGGCTCGGCGGGCAAAATAGACCTCTTCTGCTGCTGTTAACAGTGGGGAGAAACCAATCTCCCCTAGATAGAGTTGGGTTGCATCTAACACTCGCAGAGCATCAATGTGCGGGAACTGCTCGTCAGCGTCGAGATCCTCTTCCGCTGCCAGTTGAAAAGCCTCCTCTTCGAGTGTTTCTAAAGACGACTCTTCTAACTCAAAGTCATGCAGTTCTTCTGCTGCAGTATTGCTATGGCTCATACTTTACTCCTTGGCACTTGCATGTCGGAGAAATACGAAGCAGTACAACCCTCTCTGCCCGTTTAGCGCCGTGGTAAATAACCCAACGGATTCACAGACTTACCTTTATAACGTATTTCAAAGTGCAACCTGACTGAGCTGGTGCCTGAACTACCCATAGTGGCAATCTGCTCACCTGCTTTCACAGACTGACGCTCTTTCACCAGTAATGTTTCATTGTGTGCATAGGCACTGAGATAGTCATCATTGTGTTTAATGATGATTAAATTGCCATATCCACGTAATGCGTTGCCGGCATATACCACACGACCTGCCGCCGTTGAATAAATAGGCTGGCCACGTCTGCCTGCAATATCAATCCCTTTATTGCCACCTTCTGATGCCGAGTAGCCGTTAATCACCTTACCTTCCACCGGCCAACGCCAAGTGCCTACGGTAGCATTACCCGCTTCACTTGATGCATTGGATGTGCTTGGGCTACTTTTCACAGGTGTTTCAATAGGTTTTACCGAAACAGGTGGTGTACTACGTGCAACCACTGTTTCTGTAACATGAATATCACCCTGACGCTGATTAACATTTTGTTTACTTTCATTACCAGAATAATGCTTAACCGCAACAGGTTCAACATAACTTTGTGTCGATCTACTGCTGGTCTGATGAGTACGTGAAGTACTCGCATCAGTGTTATCCGACAATCGAATGGTCTGCCCAGGATAAATCGTATAAGGCGCAGGGATATTATTTGCCGCAGCGAGATCCCTAAAATCACGGCCAGAGATATACGAGATATAAAAGAGTGTTTCACCATCTTTCACTCGGTATGTTGTTCCTGTATAGCTTCCCTTTTGTAGATGTTTATAATCGGGCGTAGAACTTGAGCTCGACGAAGAGCTGTAGTAATCACCACTCTCTGACGTTGCCGAACTTACTGGTGCCGGATTTGTTGATGTTGTAGAACACCCACTGAGTGCAAATAATAAACAAGAGTAAAGACCTGTCTGATAGAGGGCCTTGTTTAGGCTTCCTGAAATCATCCTTTCACCTAACAATTTTAGCGATAAATCAAATAAACAAGTACTGCCAGCGCCACAGTACCCCAACCTAATATTTCAATATATTTGCGTAATTGTACTTCCATACGCGGGCCGCCCCAGGCCATTAATAACGCAACCAGTAAAAAACGTGCGGTACGTGAAATTAATGCTGCGCCAACAAATGGCCAAAATGCCATTTTGAGTAACCCGGCCGTTACGGTAAAAACTTTATACGGAATAGGAGAGAAACCAGCAATGAAGACCACTAAAACTCCCCACTCCTTGAACCACTGCATGGCTTTATCTAAATTAGCCTGATAACCCATATGTGCAATCATCGGTTGCAGCAGATCGAACAAGTAGTATCCCAAAGCATAACCGATAATACCACCGAGTACAGAGGTGACTGCGGTAACAAGTGCATATCGTACCGCTTTTTTCGGTTCAGCCAGCGCCATCGGGGCCAACATAATATCGGGCGGGATAGGAAAAAAAATAGCCTCGATAAAACTGACCGCGCCCAACCATATCTCTGCTTTCGGGTGACGTGCCCAGATCATAACGCGATCATAAATAGCACCAAATAATTTCACGCAATCTCTCCTTGTACGAGCGGCACAAAACGAACCGCCTCAATCTGCTCAATCGTATACTGTGTTTTAATGCGAGTAATTTTCTGCAATGCCTGACTAGTAGACCCCACCGGGATCACCAGTACACCGCCATCGGCCAACTGTTCCAGCAGTGCTTGCGGAATAGCCGTTGCTGCCGCGGTAACAATGATTGCATCAAAAGGTGCGCGTGCCGGCCAACCTTCCCAGCCATCACCGTGACGGGTAGCAATATTATGTAAATCGAGTTGTTTAAAACGCCGTTTTGCCTGCCATTGCAGGGTTTTAATCCGTTCAACTGAGCAGACTCGATCAACCAAATGTGCCAAAATTGCGGTTTGATAGCCTGAACCTGTGCCAATTTCCAACACCCGTGAATGGGGCTGCAGCCCGAGCAGCTCCGTCATCCGCGCAACAATATAGGGTTGAGAAATAGTCTGCCCCGCACCTATCGGCAGTGCGGTGTTATCGTAAGCTTTATGGGTGAATGCTTCATCAATGAAACGGTTTCGCGGGACGCTGGCCAGTGCATGCAGAACTTGCTCATCCCTGATCCCCTGTGCTTTCAAGTTGATGAGCAGCCGATCTAACTCGACTGACCTCTTCATTATTACCACTCTCCGCTGCTTTCTACCCATTCAGTCAGCATATCAAGATGCTGATGTGCGGTTAAATCAATCTGTAACGGGGTTACTGAAACATAGTGTTGTGCTACTGCATCAAAGTCAGTTCCTTCACCCGCATCTTTTGCTGCTGGAACAGGGCCGATCCAGTAAATATCATTACCGCGCGGATCTTGCTCACAAATGACTTTGCCCGCGGGGTGGCGATTACCGCAACGGGTAATCTTGATCCCCTTAATCTGCTCAAGAGGCACATCGGGCACATTGATAT
This sequence comes from Plesiomonas sp., assembly GCF_051652165.1. GTDB lineage: Bacteria > Pseudomonadota > Gammaproteobacteria > Enterobacterales > CAMTGL01 > Plesiomonas. The sequence goes on along the minus strand of NZ_JBOFTR010000007.1, from coordinate 30,285 downwards.
TTAAAATACGATTCGTACGAAGTGGATGCCGTTGCAATGTACGCAATAACCGTGCCGTAATCACTGCGGCCGTTTCATAATGGGTTGTGCCATTGAGTGATACGGCTAATGCTGGATACCCCATATGTCGCCCTTCCGTTGCAGCAGCAACCGTGCCGGAGTAGATCACATCATCTCCTAGATTAGGGCCAGCATTGATGCCTGAAACCACAATGTCTGGCAGCGGAGACATCAAACCATTTACGGCTAAATGCACACAATCAGTCGGCGTACCGCGTACCGAAAGATTACCGTTAGCCAGTGTGTTAATGCGTACGGGCATCTCAAGTGTCAATGAATTTGATGCGCCACTGCGGTTACGATCAGGTGCAACAACGGTCACATCAGCAAATTTTCGCAGCTCTGCGGCAAGAATTTGAATCCCCGGTGCAGTCACACCATCATCATTACTCAGCAGGATACGCACGGTTATCTCCTTCTTGATCAGTCAACACGATTTCACGAATAACGCTGGTTGCGTAGCTGCCTGCTGGCAGAAAAAAGGCCAGCTTTAACCCTTCAGGCTGCCATTGCCATGTAAAGCGTTCTGGCCGTAATAGCAGAGCACGCCGCATAGATTCTAAACGCTCACGGGTTAACAAATGGATTAAAGCCTGTTCGGTGTCTAATTGTATTTGCTCAAACGTGGCAGCCTCCGCCTGTGAGCCTAACTCACCCTCTCCAACCATAGGTGCAGTTAAATTAACATCACGCTCTTGCAAACGTTGTTGAGATTGCGTCAACTCTTCTGGCGTAGTGACAAACCAACTGTTGCGGCCAGCCAGTTGCAGCGCATCCCCCAGCAATACCGTGGTATGCAAATTAGCGGCAATGCGGGCACTCACCACTAAATTAAATAGCTCGCTACGGGCAGCAGACAGGCAAAAACTTCGTTTATTACGGTCTTTAACTTTTACTTCACCACTAGCCCAACGCCTTGCGAGATGCAAGTTATTACCTTCACGACCAAAACGTTGTTCGCCAAAATAGTTAGGCACACCTTGTTCGGCGATTAGTGTGAGTCGCACATCATGTTCAGTAGACGCTGTCATACCACGCAGTAAAATTTCAAATTGATTTCCGCGTAATGCTCCAGTGCGCATTTTACGGTTATGTCGTGTTATATTTAGCACGGTACAACCATCGAGCTGAAAAGCGGAAAAATCGGGGGTGATTTTTCCCGGAATATGCAGACCAAACCACTGCTCGGTGACCGCATGGCGATCTTTTAAACCCGCATATGTTACATTACGCGCAGGAATACCCGCATATTCAGCAAGTTTTTCAGCAACAAACTTGGTATTGCAGCTTATTTTTCGTACTAAGACCATGACATGTTCACCCTCACCGGTAAAGTCATAGCCTAAGTTCTCTATCACACAAAAATCATCTGGTTGTGCTTTTAGTTGTGCGTAATGTGTTGGTTTTCCGTGTAAGTAGTGCAGCTCACTCACTGATGTACTCTCCATTTCCTGCGTTTTTATCTGTACAAGGTTGTTGAGTCATACTATGTTCAGTTGTTGATTTTTTTAGCAACAACGCAACCGCTTCACAGGCAATACCTTCGCCTCGCCCCGTAAAACCGAGCTTCTCAGTGGTGGTAGCTTTGACATTCACGCAATCAATCGAACAGGCTAAATCTGCGGCAATACAGGCGCGCATGGCGTTGATGTGCGGGGCCATTTTAGGAGATTGAGCAATAATAGTGATATCAACATTCCCAACGCAGTAACCTTTTTGTTGGATCTGACAAAATGCTTCACGCAGCAAGTTACGGCTATCTGCACCTTTATATGCAGGGTCAGTATCCGGAAATAGATGGCCAATATCACCCAGTGCGGCAGCACCAAGTAATGCATCAGTCAACGCATGCAAAGCAACATCCCCATCAGAGTGAGCGAGCAAGCCTTGCGGGTACGGAATGGCTACGCCACCCATAATGACAGGGCCATCGCCGCCAAACTTGTGTACATCAAAACCATGTCCAATACGCATCATCTGATGTCCTCGCAAGCTAAAAAGGGGAATAGAGAGTAAAAGTGATACTGTGTGATTGCATCTATTGCTTCATCGTGTGTAGACACTGCCACGTTTTAAGATCAGCAGATAACATTAGCAATGTGCGCTAAGTAAAAACGAGCCAGTTCCAGATCTTCAGGTTGTGTTACCTTGATATTATCGGCACGCCCGCTCACAAGATAAGGTTGAAAGCCACAAAACTCTAAGGCAGAAGCCTCATCAGTGATCATAGCCTGCTCTGCTAAGGCTTTTTCAAGACAATCACACAGCAAGCGCGCAGGGAACATTTGCGGTGTTAATGCATGCCACAACTGCGTACGTTCAACAGTGTGATCGATAGTTTGTGAGGCTGTTCCGCGTTTCATGGTATCGCGTACGGGGCTGGCTAAAATTGCGCCAATTGGCATGTTTCCCTGCCACGGACGGTCAACAAAGGTCAGAAGTTTGTCAAGATCATTGGCGTGCAGGCATGGGCGGGCAGCATCATGCACTAGCACCCATGCGCTATCATCCTCAATTGAGCGCAAAGCTGACAATACTGAGTCAGCACGCTCATTCCCTCCGACAACGGTACGAATACGTGGATGATTACGCAAAGAGAGTGTATCAAACCAGCAATCATCAGGGTGCAGTGCAATGATAACCGATGCAATACGCGTATCACGCAGTAACGCCTGTGCGGTATGCTCTAAAATTGTTAATCCTTGTAGCAATAAATATTGCTTCGGAATAGCCGATTGCATTCGACTACCAATGCCTGCAGCAGGAATAATCGCAATAAAATGTATAGGTTGTTCAGTGGCCACAGTCATCATTATTACTTATTTTGTGGTTTTATCCGCCGGTAAAATACGGTAGAAAGTTTCACCCGGTTTTACCATGCCTAACTCATCGCGTGCACGCTCTTCAATAGCTTCAAGCCCGCTAGAGAGATCATTAATTTCAGCAAATAGTTGTTCATTGCGGCTTTTTAGTTTCATATTACTTGCTTGTTGTGCCACAACTTCACGCTGAATACGGGTATATGTATGCACACCATTTTTACCCAGCCACAGACTGTATTGTAACCAGCTCAGTATCACGAGCAAAAGTATGCTTAGTTTACCCATCTTACCCCCCAAAAAATCGCCGTTATCATCCCATATCTGATGCCGTTGTACCACTGTCGTAATACGCTAGTCGCCAATATACCTCTCTTTGTTACTGATATATTTCCCGTATTATTCTGATAAATACTACTTTTAAGCCATAAAAAAAGGCTACCCAAAGGTAGCCTTATATTATGCAACACACTGCAATATAAAATTACAATGTGTGAAGTTTTAGCGCAGCACGATTATGCTTGGCCTTTCACTTCTTTCAAACCGTTGAAAGGTGCTTTTTCGCCCAACATCTCTTCGATACGGATCAGTTGGTTGTACTTAGCAACACGGTCAGAACGGCTCATAGAACCCGTTTTGATTTGGCCAGCTGCTGTACCTACTGCCAGATCAGCAATGGTTGCATCTTCAGTTTCACCTGAACGGTGAGAGATAACAGCGGTGTAGCCTGCATCTTTCGCCATTTTGATTGCAGCCAGAGTTTCGGTCAGAGAACCGATCTGGTTGAATTTGATCAGAATGGAGTTAACGATACCGTTGTCGATACCACGCTTCAGGATCTTGGTGTTGGTAACGAATAAATCATCACCTACCAGTTGAATCTTGTCACCCAGAATCTTGGTTTGGTATGCAAAGCCATCCCAATCAGACTCGTCCAGACCATCTTCAATAGAGACGATTGGGTACTGAGTTGCCAATTCTGCCAAGAAATCAGAGAAGCCTTCTGCGGTGAAGGTTTTGCCTTCACCTTTCAGCTCATACATGCCCGTTTCTTTGTTGTAGAATTCAGAAGCTGCACAGTCCATGGCCAGAGTAATGTCTTTACCCAGCACATAGCCAGCTTGCTCAACGGCTTCTTTGATAGCAGCCAGTGCAGCAGCGTTAGACTCTAGGTTTGGCGCGTAGCCACCTTCGTCACCTACTGCTGTACCCATGCCTTTTGCTTTCAGTACTTTAGCCAGAGTATGGAATACTTCTGAACCCATACGTACTGCTTCTTTCAGCGTTTTTGCGCCAACAGGCTGGATCATGAACTCTTGGATATCAACGTTGTTATCCGCGTGCTCACCACCGTTGATGATGTTCATCATTGGCAGAGGCATAGAGTAAACGCCCGGTGTACCGTTCAATTCGGCAATGTGTGCAAACAGTGGCATGCCTTTCGCTGCAGCAGCAGCTTTAGCGTTAGCCAGTGATACAGCCAAAATCGCATTTGCGCCAAAGTTAGATTTGTTTTCAGTGCCATCAAGATCAATCATAATCTTATCGATAGCAACTTGATCTTTTGCATCTTTACCCAGCAGAGCTTCAGCAATCGGACCATTAACAGCAGAAATTGCTTTCAGAACGCCCTTGCCCATGAAACGGGATTTATCACCATCACGCAGTTCCAGTGCTTCGCGCGAACCGGTAGATGCACCAGATGGCGCAGCAGCCAGACCAACAAAACCCCCTTCCAGATGCACTTCTGCTTCAACGGTAGGGTTACCACGAGAGTCAATAATTTCACGAGCCAGTACTTTAACGATCTTGGACATAACTTTTCTTCCTATTAAAAGTGAGTCTGAACTTTAAGCTGAGTCAAAAAATGCACTGCTTTACTGTGTGATTGGATTAAAAAGTACACCTAATCCAGCCCAGAAATGCAGTACATTTTAGGGTTTTCGTTACTTAATCTGGCGAGCTTGGTAATCCTCTGCGGCTTTTACAAAGCCTGCAAACAGAGGATGACCATCACGCGGGGTCGATGTAAACTCTGGGTGGAACTGACAAGCAACAAACCACGGATGGTTTGGCACTTCAATAATTTCAACCAGTTGCTTATCTGCTGAACGCCCTGTAACACGAAGCCCAGCTTTCTCAATTTGAGGCAGTAGGTAATTGTTCACTTCGTAACGGTGACGGTGACGTTCATGAATGGTCGGTTGACCATACAGTTTACGTGCAGTGCTGCCCTCTTCTAAATGACATAGTTGCGCACCTAAACGCATAGTGCCACCTAAATCAGACCCTTCACTGCGCACTTCAACTTGACCCTCTGCGTCTTTCCACTCAGTGATCAAGCCAACAACCGGGAAGGTGCTGCTTGCATCAAACTCAGTGGAGTTAGCACCTGTCATTCCGGCAACATGACGGGCAAATTCAATCATTGCCACTTGCATGCCCAGACAGATACCTAAATAAGGAACATTATTTTCACGCGCATAACGGGCCGCCATAATCTTGCCCTCTACGCCACGCGAACCAAAACCACCTGGCACTAAAATTGCGTCAAGGCCTTTGAGCAATTCAACACCTTTAGTTTCAACGTCTTGTGAGTCAATATACTGAATATTCACTGTCAGGCGATTTTTCAAACCACCGTGCTTTAATGCTTCATTCACGGATTTATAAGCATCAGGCAGTTCAATATACTTGCCGACCATCCCGATAGTGACTTCTGCTGTTGGGTTGGCCTCTTCGTAGATGACCTGTTCCCATTCAGACAAGTTTGCTTCCGGGCAGCTCAAGCCAAAACGCTTACAGATGTATTGATCCAGCCCTTGCGACTTCAATAGCGCAGGGATTTTATAGATAGAATCAACATCTTTCAGTGATATAACCGCCTTTTCTGGCACATTACAGAATAATGCAATCTTTGCACGCTCATTCGCTGGGATCACACGATCTGAACGGCAAATCAGTACATCAGGTTGAATACCGATAGACAGTAACTCTTTCACTGAATGCTGTGTTGGCTTAGTTTTCACTTCACCGGCAGCGGCCATGTATGGCACTAAAGTCAGGTGCATATACAGAGTATGCTCACGGCCGACTTCAACGGCCAACTGACGAATAGCTTCCAAAAATGGCAGTGATTCGATATCACCCACTGTACCGCCAATCTCAACAATCACGACATCGTGACCTTGAGCGCCGGCAATAACACGATCTTTAATTTCATTTGTGATGTGCGGAATCACTTGAATGGTCGCACCCAAATAATCACCACGACGCTCTTTGCGCAGCACATCAGCATACACACGGCCAGAGGTGAAGTTATTGCGGCGAGTCATTTTAGTACGAATGAAACGCTCATAGTGCCCCAAGTCAAGATCCGTTTCCGCGCCGTCTTCCGTTACGAATACTTCACCGTGCTGAATCGGGCTCATAGTACCCGGATCCACGTTGATGTAAGGGTCCAGTTTCATGATGGTGACATTGAGTCCACGCGCTTCGAGAATCGCGGCCAGTGATGCTGCTGCAATGCCTTTACCTAGCGAGGATACAACCCCACCGGTCACAAAAATATAATTTGTTGTCATGCTGAACCTGAGAGTTAGGTTTATAGGAGAAAAGGAAGAACAAAGACGGGATAATAGTATACCAGAGCTCCCCCCTCTCGACAAATCGGGAAGCAGCTAATTACCCCTATTGTACTCTACTCTTCATTTTTCAACGGTTAATCAAGCAGTTATTATGAAGGTTCACGGCGTTTGATTGCTTGCCATAATGCCTCCATTTCTGCCAGTGATGCATCTTGCATCTGTCGCCCTTGTGCGGCTATCGCCTCTTCTATCTGACGAAAGCGCCGCTCAAACTTATCACTTGCCTGACGCAATGCCAGTTCCGGCTTATGCCCTAAGTGACGACTGAGATTAACCGTAGCAAAAAGCAAATCTCCAATTTCTTCTGCTAATTTTACCTCATTTTTCTCAACCTGACACGCTTCAGCTAACACTTCTTCGATCTCTTCGCGCACTTTTTCAACAACAGGGCCTAAAGTATTCCAATCAAAGCCTACGGTGGCACAACGTTGCTGCATTTTATAAGCACGCATCAGTGCCGGTTGTGCTTTAGGGATATCATCCAATACGGACGTTTGTGCTTTTTCTGTACGCTCATTTTGTTTAATGCTCTCCCAGTTGCGTAACACTTCGGCAGTTGCATCACCTGCGCTTGCATCCAGTTGAGTATCACCAAACACATGAGGATGACGGCGATATAACTTATCGCTGATCTCATTGCAGACATCACCAAAATCAAATAGCCCCTGTTCTTTGGCGATTTGTGCATAGAACACCACCTGAAATAGCATATCGCCCAGCTCTGATTTCAAATCAGCAGTATCATTACGCTCAATCGCGTCGATAACTTCATAGGTCTCTTCCAGTGTGTGCGGCACTAAGGTTTCGAACGTTTGTTTGCGATCCCACGGACAACCGGTTTGCGGATCGCGCAGTTGTTGCATCATGTTCAGCAGCGTGTTCATCGGTTCAGACATTTTCATCAGCCTATTTTTTGTTGTTATCGACAATCAGTAACCTGTACTGAAAAAACGAAAAAGAACGGGAAGCCAATGCTTCCCGTGATATATCTATGAGTCAGATTCGGTTTGCAACAATTCACCGTGCCGGCTAACCACGTAATCGGCGAGCTTCAACCACATCTGGCAGTTGCCCAATACGGCTAAGTACTCGCCCGAGTGCTGGTAAGTTGTATAATTCAATTTCCATATCAATGGTGGCCAACTGTTTTTTGGTATCACTGCGGCTGGCAACACCCAGCACATTGACTTTCTCATTTGCTAAAATGGTGGTGATATCGCGCAGTAATCCACTGCGATCATTGGCTATCACCCGTACACTGAGCGAGTAACCTGATGAGTAGCACTCACCCCACACGGCTTCAACAACCCGTTCTGGTGCATGACTGAGTAGATCATGTAGCTGTTCGCAATCAGCGCGGTGTATCGAAATACCTCGCCCTTGGGTGATAAAGCCAACAATGTCATCCCCCGGAATGGGCTGACAACAGCGCGCAATGTAGTGCAATAAATTCCCAACGCCTTCAACCACAACACGACCAGGCTTATGCTCAGTACTCTTTTGGGCGGCATTTTGGGCTTTTTGCTCAATGCTACGCAATGCCTCTTTATCGGCTTGCTCTGCATCAGGCTTCATCAAGCGGTTATGTAGGAAGTTAATTAGCTGATTAAGGCGTAAATCGCCACCACCAATACCGGCCAGTACCTCTTCCATACTTTTGACATTGAAACGCTCTATTGCCAGCTTTTCAACATCTTTAAACCCCAACCCCATGCGTGAAAGCTCACCTTCGAGCATCTCTTTACCGGCAGCAATGTTCTTATCGCGATCAAGCTTTTTAAAGTAGGCATGGATCTTCGCGCGCCCACGACTACTGTTCACAAAGCCTAAGTTAGGATTTAACCAGTCACGGCTCGGATTAGGATTTTTCTGGGTGATGATCTCTATCTGATCACCCATCTGCAATTTGTAGGTAAAAGGAACGATACGCCCGCTGATTTTTGCACCAATACAGCGATGACCGACATCGCTGTGAATATGGTAGGCAAAGTCGAGCGGTGTTGAGCCACTTGGCAAGTCAACCACATCCCCTTTCGGGGTAAAAACGTAAACACGATCATCAAAGACCTGACTACGCAGCTCATCCATCATCTCGCCAGAGTCAGAGATCTCCTCTTGCCACGCCAGCAGTTTACGTAACCATGCAATCCGCTCTTCATAGCCCGAACGCACGTTGCCACCGCCCTCTTTATATTTCCAGTGGGCAGCAACACCGAGTTCAGCATCTTCATGCATCTGACGGGTGCGGATCTGAATTTCAATGGTTTTACCCTGTGGCCCCAATACTACGGTATGGATTGACTGATAACCGTTAGGTTTAGGGTTTGCCACATAATCATCAAACTCTTTGGGCAGATGCTTACAATAGGTGTGTACTACGCCTAATGTGGCATAACAGTCTTGCAGACGCTCGGTAATGATACGAATAGCACGCACATCAAACAGCTCATCAAATGACAGCATTTTTTTCTGCATTTTCCGCCAAATGCTGTAGATGTGCTTAGGTCGACCCGATACTTCGGCAACAATACCTGCCTCTTTGAGGTGTGATCGCAGTATTTTCACAAAAGCATCAATATACTGCTCACGGTCAATCCGACGCTCATGCAATAGCTTGGCAATTCGCTTGTACTCATCAGGATGCAGATAACGGAAGCAATAATCCTCTAACTCCCACTTTAATTGCCCAATCCCTAAGCGATTAGCCAACGGTGCATAGATGTTAGTACACTCTTTGGCCGCTAAGACCCGCTGCTCTTCATCGGCATCTTTCACTTCACGCAGATGTGCAATACGCTCGGCCAGTTTGATAACTACACAACGAAAGTCTTCGACCATAGCCAGTAACATGCGTCGCACATTATCGACTTGTTCAGAGGAAGTAGAACCGTTTTGTGTACCATTAAGCTGGCGTATGGCATCCATATCCAACACACCGCGAATAAGATCTGCAATTGGTTTACTGCACTCTTCTTGTACTTGGGTGAGCGTTAGCAACTTAGCTTCAACCAATGGAAAAACTAATGCTGAACGTAAACTCTCAGTATCCATACTTAGCGTGGCCAGAATTTCGACCATTTCCAGACCACGCGATAGCACTGTACTGGCTAATGTTGGCTCAGTAATACAGCTTTCACAATAACGCCAAGTTTCGGATACACAGGTTTTAGCCTCAGGTGATAAACCCAGACTGTTAATCCATTTTTCGAGCGCAAACACCCCGTCTTTATTTAGGTGAGCACCGCGAACTGCGACCATAATTAATCCCTATTTCTTGGCTTTTATGCTAAAAATTAACGATATAAAGCAGATATTCGAACCGATACAATACCGTAATCATCATCTATGATGCGCTGAATATTTCATAAAAAATCGTACCGTTAACGAATTATACTCTGACTTGGCATAGTGAAACGCGGCATTAAAAACGTCACCTTTTAATGGCTAACATTTTACCTTTTTTGGCGAAGAAACAGCGCCATTGACTCAACATGTGCCGTCTGTGGAAACATATCTAACGCACCGAGTTTTGCCAATTGATAACCAGAATCACGTAAAATTTGGCTATCGCGTGCCAGTGTTGCCGGATTACACGACACATAGACAACATGACTTGGGCGCAAGTTCACTATATGCTCCATTACAGCTAACGCCCCCGCCCGTGCAGGATCAAGCAACACCTTATTAAACCCTTCAGCACTCCACGGTTGTGTCGTAAGCGGTGCATCAAGATCACAACAGAAAAACTCAGCGTTACTGATCTGATTTTCATGTGCGTTAGTTTTAGCCTGCTCAACCATCGCGGCCACACCTTCAACACCCACCACATAACCGGCTTTCTGCGCAATCGGTAATGTAAAGTTCCCCATTCCGCAGAACAAATCCAGCACCCGATCATCGGCCGATAACGCCAGCCACGTTAATGCCTGCGTGATCATTTTTTGGTTTACATCAGCATTCACCTGAATAAAGTCACGTGGTGAAAATTTCAGCGTTAGCCCATTAACCTGATAGGTCGGCCATTGGCCAACTAAACAGATCACCTGTTCACTATCAGGGGCAGAAAATAGACTCAGTTGATGTGCCTTTGCAAATTCAATCAATATTGCCTGATCTGACTCTGACAAAGGCTTTACATGGCGCACGACTAAAGCATGACCATTATCAGCCTCTACCAACTCAATATGGCCGAGTGAAATAACCCCACGCAACGTTTGTAAGCACTGCTTTAATGGCAGGATAAGTGCAGAGAGCGATGGCTGTAACACTGGGCACTGCTGAATATCAACCAATGTTTTAGCATTTGCACGCCGAAAACCCAACGTTAGATCGCGGGTCTTTTTATCGGCCAACAGACTCAATCTTGCTCGGCGGCGGTAACCATATGCATAACCACATAAGGGTGCAACTACTGTTGCGGGAGTAGTGACATCACGAGTCATTAAACGCAAAATTGCTTTTTGCTTAGTCTCAATTTGCAATGCATATTCGATATGTTGCATCTGACAACCGCCACACAATGCAAAGTGTGGACATACGGGTTTGATTCGGGCGTCAGAAGCGTGTAACACTTTTTGCGTGTTTGCTTTCGCATACTGGCGTTTATCTTCATAAATCCGCACCAGTACTTTTTCACCAGGCAGTGCACCCGTTACAAACAGCGTTTTCCCTTTCCAACGCGCAACACCTTGCCCTTGATAATCAAGAGAAAGGATCTCAACTTCGGCAGTTTGTACGACAGAAGCCCGTTTTTTTACTGGAGTATAAAATTGCACCATGAATATCTAGCCATAATCAGGTAAATTATGCGAATAATCGGCAATTCTCCCACAGATAACGACTGATGACCAATTACGGCCTGCGCGCACGAGTAATCACCATGACACTGGCCCCAACCCTAATTATCGGGTTGCTGCTCAGTACTTTTTTTGTCGTTAATCGTTATCGCGATCTCAATCAACAACTGATTGATGAGGGGATCTCGATCATCGAGCCTCTCTCTGTCGCCACTGAATATGCGATGACATTCAGAAACCGAGAGTCAGTTAAGCAACTGATCAATTTATTGCACCGTCGTCACTCAAATATAGTGCGCTCTATTGCTGTATTCGATGCTGACAACCGTTTATTTGTTACCTCTAATTTTCACCGTAATTTCTCAGTACTGCAACTTGATGATCAAAGTAAATTACCGACACAAGTCATGGTCACACGGCAAGATCAACTGCTGGTGATCCGTACGCCTATTTTTGCTGAAAATTCATTGCCTGAGCTATTACTGAGTAATCCAGATAATAATCCACCACTTGGTTATATTGCTGTAGAGCTCGATGTTAAACCTATGGAGTTGCAACAATATCAAGAAATAGCAGCCTCACTCGGAATGTTGGCTATCGGCATGATTATTGCGGGTGTATTCTCTTACCGCCTGATGCGTGTAGTGACCGTGCCTATCACCCATATGGTGCATACTGTTGATCAAATTCGCCGTGGGCAGCTTGATAGTCGGGTTGCGGGTAATATGCTCGGTGAGTTAAATATGCTGAAAAATGGCATTAACTCGATGGCTGTTTCACTCACCGTATACCATGAAGAGATGCAACAAAGCATTGATCAGGCCACCTCTGATTTGCGGGAAACGCTCGAACAGATGGAGATCCAGAACGTCGAGCTTGATTTGGCGAAAAAACGGGCACAAGAAGCGGCACGCATTAAATCTGAATTTTTAGCCAATATGTCGCATGAACTACGTACACCGCTTAATGGTGTTATCGGCTTTACTCGTCAGATGTTAAAAACTCGCCTCAGCACCAGCCAGATTGACTATCTACAAACCATTGAACGTTCTGCTAATAACTTGCTGACCATCATCAACGATATTTTAGACTTCTCAAAACTTGAAGCCGGAAAGTTAGTGCTTGAGCAGATCCCATTTGGGGTACACGACACGATTGATGAAGTGATACTACTACTTGCCCCAAATGCTCATGATAAAGGCATCGAGCTCACACTCACGCTCAGTCAAGATGTGCCTGAATATGTGGTCGGTGATCCCTTACGGATACAGCAAATCCTGACCAACCTTATTGGTAATGCCATTAAATTTACCGAGCATGGGAATATCGATATCTTAATTGAGCTACGTAGCCACACGCCGGGCGGAATTGAACTTCTTTTGCAAATTAAAGATACGGGTATCGGTATTTCTGAACGCCAGCAAGCACAACTGTTTCAGGCTTTTCGGCAAGCGGATGCCAGCATTTCCCGCCGTTATGGGGGCACAGGTTTAGGTTTGGTTATCACCCAAAAACTGGTTAAAGAGATGGGGGGAGAAATTGGCTTTCAAAGCCGCCTGCATAAAGGATCTAGTTTTTGGTTTACTGTGCCATTGGCGTTAACTGATAGTATGCACAACGATGTGCCCAAACTACTTTCACTGGCAGGGCAACATATCAGCGTCATTGAATCTAACGAGCACGCAGCCAGTGCAGTAATCAGTATGTTTGAGCAGCAACCTGTTATACTGCACTGCGCTGCAACACTGACAGAATTAACTATTACACAAACAGATATTTTATTGCTCTGTTTTGCTGCGACACTCACACCTGATGTAGCTGATATGTCAAAGCAAATTAAACAAGCACGCCGTTATACCCGTCGTGTGATTGTCGGCTTACCCAGTAAAGATCTCAATGTGGCTGATGCACTCATTCAAGCCGGTGCAGAAGCTTGCTTAACCAAACCACTGCCACGTGCGCGATTATTTAATACGCTGCAAGATGGCCATTCAACTACACTCCCAACTCCGGTTTGGTTGCCAGCAAAACTCCCACTGCATGTCATGGCAGTTGATGATAATCCAGCTAACTTAAAACTGATTGGTACACTATTACAAGAGATGGTTGAACACGTTTATTTATGTAATAACGGGCTTGATGCTGTTGAGCAAGCTTCGCACCAACCATTTGATATTATTTTGATGGATATTCAAATGCCAGAGATGGATGGCATCAGAGCCAGCGAGCTGATTCATCAACAAACCAATAATCAACATACCCCCATTATTGCTGTTACTGCACATGCTATGAGCGGTGAGCGCGAACGGCTGATGGCTGCAGGCATGGATGATTATCTAACTAAACCTATTGATGAGAGTATGCTACAGCGGATTATGGCTCTGCATACCGGCTGCAATCTGCCAATAACTGTTTCAACCGCGGCATTACCATGCCCTGCAAAACCATACCCAGGCAATTCGGCACCAATATTAATCAGCAAGACAGATGCCATACCGGCACAAAACACTGTAGTTCGCGATATTACCAATACTGTCGCAACAGTACTTACAGTTGAAACTGTAAATGCAACGGAAACAACTGAGACAGTAAAAACCGTGATTGCAGGCAATGCCAGTGAAAACAGCAGCCTTGACTGGGCATTAGCGTTACAGCAAGCCGCGGGTAAAGAGGATTTAGCCATTGAATTACTGGAAATGCTCCTCACCTTCCTGACCGAAATTGAGCAACGGGTACACAATGTACTCAATGAACAGGATGAGCCTGAGATCCTTGCTAAAATTCATACGCTGCACGGCAGTTGCAGTTACAGCGGAGTGCCGCGCCTAAAAAACCTCTGTCGTCAGCTTGAACAGCTATTACGTCAGGGAACGTCAGCGACAGAATTAGAACCAGAATGGCTCGAATTACTCGATGAGATAGAGAACGTTAGGCATGAGTCTTTACGTTTTATTCCACATCAGGTCACATAAGCGCAGGTGATATAAGCACTGTTGCAAAAGTACGAGTATCACTTTGCAAAAAAATCTGACTAAGATACGAATAAAAAAGGTGAGCTATCATGCTCACCTTCTCTTTTTTAGCTGCTATGCTTGCTAAGTCACTGCCAACATTACCGTTCAAGAAGTACTGTTGCCACAGCATAATGCTTCTCATCGGCAATGGTCACATATGAACTTACAGCACCCAGCAAAGCTCGCTGCGTATCTGCATGCGCATACCAATACAGACAGGGTTTGCCTAATGGATCAGTGCGCACCTCTATCTGATTAAACGCTATACCACCACGAAATCCAGTACCCAGCGCCTTGGCTGCCGCCTCTTTTACTGCAAAACGCTTGGCTAAAAAGCGTACTGGCTGCGTACTGGCCTGATACAAGGTCAGCTCGTAGGGTGTCAAAACTCGCTGGGCCAGCTGTTCACCGCTACGATTAACCACCGCATCAATACGCGCGATTTCAACAATGTCTGTACCTAAACCGCAAACCGCCATTATGCACGCGCAGCCTGCATCAACTGCTTCATATCGGAAACTGCATTCTTCAGCCCATCAATCACCGCACGACCAATAATTGCATGGCCGATATTTAGCTCATACATCTCAGGTAAGGCCGCGATCGCAGCTACATTGTGGTATGTCAGGCCATGTCCGGCATTGACCGTCAGCCCACGCCCAGCAGCATATTCTGCCGCTGCTGCAATACGGGCCAACTCCAGTTGTTGTGCAGCCTCGGTTGGCGCATCAGCATACGCACCGGTATGTAATTCAATAAATGGTGCACCGACTGCAACAGCAGCATCAATTTGCGCCATATCAGGGTCAATAAACAGTGAGACTTTAATCTGTGCCGCAGTTAAACGTGCCACTGCGTCAGTCATTTTACTCAGCTGACCAGCAACATCCAACCCACCTTCGGTTGTCACCTCTTCGCGCTTCTCTGGCACTAAGCAGCAAAAGTGTGGTTGCACCTCACAAGCAATCGCCAGCATCTCCTCGGTGACAGCCATCTCCAGATTCATCCGCGTTTGCAGGGTTTGCCGTAAGATTTTCACATCGCGATCAGTAATATGGCGGCGATCTTCACGCAAATGTACGGTAATACCGTCAGCACCGGCCTGCTCCGCAACAAATGCTGCATTCACTGGATCAGGGTAAATTGTTCCACGAGCATTACGAATTGTCGCGATATGATCAATATTAACACCGAGCAGTAACTTAGACATGTTTCGACTCCTTGGCAAAATGGCGGAAAAGCTCCCGACTTTTTAATGGCTTACCACCAAGATAGGGCTTTAATGCTAAACGCGTAAAGCGTTTTGCTGCTTTTAATTGATCAGCGGTATCAAATTGGCGTGCTGCCAGTGCATACAGATGCTGACCGCTAAAACTGAGTTGATCAACAATGAGTGATGCAATAAACCCTCTCTCTTCACGGTAACGGTATGTCATCTGTTTATCAACGGGTAACCCACTACCTGCACAGCGTACAAAATCAATCCCATAGCCAAGCGCCTGTAACAGTGCCAATTCAAAACGGCGTAGAGCCGGTTCTGGATTATTCGGATATTGTGCCAGCTCACGCAGGCAGGTGAGATAGTCAAGAAAAACAGAAGAGTAAGCCGTTTGTGGCTCAAGAACACGAGTAATCAGCTCATTGACATACAGCGCACTGTATAAACCAATACGGCTAAAAGGCAAGGCTAATGCAGCAGGCTCTGCACTGCGCAATGTTTTGACTTCTCCACGCCCACTCCAGCGGAGCAGTAAGGGAGTAAAGGGCTGTAAACAGCCCTTTAAATTGGAACGGCGACTGCGTGCACCTTTAGCAAGTATTCGCAGTCGCCCCTGATCTTCAGTGAAGACATCCAGCATCAGGCTGGTTTCACTGTAAGGGCGAGCGTGAAGTACAAAGCCACGCTGCCACCCATCCATCAGAAAGTATCCTTGTACAATTACAGATCGTCCGTATAACCGAGGCTGCGCAAGGCACGCTCGTCATCCGCCCAACCTGATTTCACTTTCACCCACAGCTCCAGATGCACTTTGGTATCGAACATCGATTCCATGTCGCGACGCGCTTCAGTACCAATTACCTTGATCTTGCTACCTTTCGCGCCAATCACCATCTTCTTCTGGCCTTCACGTTCAACCAAAATTGCCGCATTGATATCGTAAGTACCCATTTCGGTGGCGACAAAACGCTCAATCTCTACGGTAACGGAGTACGGCAGCTCTTCACCCATAAAGCGCATCAGCTTTTCACGGATAATCTCTGAGGCCATAAACCGCTGTGAACGGTCAGTGACATAATCTTCCGGAAAGTGATGTGTACCTTCTGGCAGTTTATCGTGCACAATACGGGCAATTTCATCAACGCCCGCACCGGTTTCAGCCGAAATAGGCACAACATTCAGGAAGTTAAACTTCTCTGCTAGCGCCTGAATATGTGGCAGCAAAATATCTTTTTGCTTGATGCAATCAACTTTGTTGATCGCCAGAATGACCGGACAACGGGCATGACGCAGTTTACCCAGCACCATGTCGTCATCTTCATTCCAGTTCGTGCCTTCCACCACAAAAATGATCAGCTCTACATCACCAATAGAACTGGTGGCAGCCTTATTCATCAAGCGGTTAATCGCGCGCTTCTCTTCGATATGCAAACCCGGAGTATCGACATAAATAGCCTGATAAGCCCCTTGGGTATCAATACCGACAATACGGTGACGCGTAGTCTGAGCTTTACGTGAGGTAATCGAAATTTTCTGCCCCAGTAACTGGTTCAGTAAGGTTGATTTCCCAACATTTGGGCGACCGACAATGGCAATAAAGCCACAATGTGTTTTTTCAGCTTCGGTCATACCAGCTCCAACAATGTAAGTGCTTGATCAGCGGCAGCTTGCTCCGCTTTACGGCGGCTTGAACCCACACCGATAACCGGTTGAGCCATGCCTTCTACGCTGCAATGAATCGTGAACTCTTGATCATGCGCTTCACCGCGCACCTGCATCACATGGTAAACTGGTAACGGTAAACGGCGACCTTGCAGATACTCTTGCAAGCGTGTTTTAGGATCTTTTTGCCGATCACCTGGGCGGATCTCTTCCAAACGTTGCTGATACCACTGCAAAATCAGTTGACGAACCGACTCTAAACCCGTGTCTAAATAGACCGCACCAATGATAGCTTCAACGGTATCAGACAGGATAGATTCCCGACGAAACCCGCCACTTTTAAGCTCTCCGGGGCCAAGACGCAAATAGTCACCCAGTTCAAATTCACGGGCAAGTTCAGCCAGTGTATTTCCACGGACCAATGCTGCACGCATACGGCTCATATCGCCCTCATCAACTTTAGGAAATTGATGATATAGCGCATCAGCAACCACAAAACTAAGAATAGAGTCACCAAGGAACTCTAAACGCTCATTGTGTTTACCGCTGGCACTGCGGTGAGTCAGTGCCAGATGAAGTAACTCTTGATTCGTAAAGGTGTAACCTAGCTTACGCTGTAAAGTATTTAATGATGCATTCATCAACTACATAACCGATTAATGAATTGCGCCAATTCGGTTTAGGCGAACACCTGTTGGCCACTCTCCGGGTTCTTTATCAAAACTCATCCAGATAGCAACAGCTTTACCGACTAAATTGGCGTTCGGGACAAAGCCCCAGAAACGACTGTCCTTACTGTTGTCACGGTTATCACCCATAACAAAATATTCACCTTCAGGTACAACCCACTCACCCACTGGCTTTCCAGTTTGAGTGTAATAGTAGGCTGTAGCTTCTGGCATATAAGGATTAATAAGAATGTTATGCCCTACTTTCCCTAACTGCTCAGTAGCTTCAATTAACTGAGCATTCCCTTGATAAAACGGGCTAGGATGTATATTGCTATACTCAAGTTTGGTTAATGGCAAACATGCTTTTCCTGTAGGACAGGCGGGCTTAATGAACAATTGTTTATCTTGATAAACAATGGTGTCTCCCGGTAATCCAACAACGCGCTTGATGTAATCTAAGCTCGGATCTTCTGGATATTTAAATACCGCAATGTCACCGCGCTTAGGTTCACCGGTTTTGATCAACGTTTTTTGGAAGATCGGGTCTTTAATACCATAGGCAAATTTCTCTACTAGGATAAAATCACCTACCAGTAGGGTTGGCATCATAGAACCAGAAGGGATCTGAAAAGGTTCATAGATGAAAGAGCGCACGACCAATACAACGGCAATAACCGGAAAGATAGAGACAGAAGTCTCAACCCAACTTGGCTGTGGAGCAACCTTGTTTAAGGTTGCCTCATCAATACTGCCGCCCGCCTTCGCACGTACGTCCTCTTTTTTGGCATTACGCTTAGGTGCCCAAACCAGTTTATCTAAACACCAGATAATGCCGGTGAACAGAGTAACCAGCACCAAAATCAGCGCGAAGGTATTCGCCATGCTTGCTCCTTAAATCAATATTTGTCGAAAATTAATCTTTGCCGACATGCAAAATGGCCAAGAACGCTTCTTGTGGCAGCTCGACATTACCGACCTGCTTCATACGTTTTTTACCGTCTTTCTGCTTCTGTAGCAGCTTTTTCTTACGGCTCACATCACCACCATAACATTTTGCCAGTACGTTTTTACGTAACTGTTTGACGGTAGCACGGGCAATAATCTGGTTACCGATAGCCGCTTGAATCGCGATATCAAATTGCTGACGTGGGATCAGCTCTTTCATTTTCTCAACCACATCACGCCCACGACCTTGAGCATTATCACGGTGTGTAATAATTGCCAGCGCATCAACACGCTCACCGTTAACCATGATATCAACACGCACCATATCAGCGGCTTGGAAACGTTTAAAACCGTAATCAAGCGATGCATATCCACGAGAGGTCGATTTCAATCGGTCAAAGAAATCAAGCACCACTTCACCCATTGGAATTTCATAGGTCAGTGCCACTTGATTGCCGTGGTAAACCATGTTGGTTTGTACACCGCGTTTTTCGATACACAGAGTGATCACATTACCCAAATAAGCCTGTGGCAATAGCATATGACACTCTGCGATTGGCTCACGGATCTCATCAATATTATTCAGTGGTGGTAATTTTGATGGGCTGTCAACGTAGACAATATCACCATTGGTGATTGCCACTTCATACACTACCGTTGGGGCAGTGGTGATTAAATCAAGATCATATTCACGCTCTAAACGCTCTTGGATGATCTCCATGTGCAGCAAGCCTAAGAAGCCGCAACGGAAACCAAAACCCAGTGCTGTAGAACTTTCTGGCTCATAAAACAGTGAGGCATCGTTCAGGCTTAGTTTACCTAGCGCATCACGAAATGCTTCATAATCATCAGAGCTGATAGGGAACAGACCGGCATAAACCTGTGGTTTTACTTTCTTAAAGCCCGGTAATGCTTTGTCTGCTGGGTTACGCGCCAGAGTCAGGGTATCGCCCACTGGAGCGCCCAGAATATCTTTAATACCGCAAACAACCCAGCCCACTTCGCCACAGTTAAGTTCTGTACGATCAAGCTGCTTCGGGGTAAAAATACCCAAACGATCAACACCCCAAGTCTGGCCGGTGCTCATCACTTTAATTTTGTCGTTTTTACGCAGGCTGCCGTTTTTGATACGAACCAAAGAGACAACACCTAAGTAGTTATCAAACCATGAATCAATGATCAGGGCCTGTAACGGCGCTTCAGGGTCACCTTCTGGGGCTGGAATAGACTCAACCAACCGTTGCAGCACTTCAGGCACACCCACACCGGTCTTCGCTGAACAGCGCACCGCATCGGTAGCATCAATACCTACAATATCTTCAATCTCTTCAGCCACACGCTCAGGCTCTGCGGCAGGAAGATCAATTTTGTTCAATACCGGCACCACTTCCAGATTCATATCCAGTGCGGTGTAACAGTTTGCCAATGTTTGTGCTTCAACGCCTTGGCCAGCATCAACCACCAGCAGCGCACCTTCACAGGCTGCCAGCGAGCGAGATACTTCATACGAGAAGTCAACATGGCCTGGAGTATCGATAAAGTTTAACTGATAAACCTGCCCATCAGGGGCGGTATAATCTAGCGTAACGCTTTGCGCTTTAATGGTGATACCGCGCTCACGTTCCAAATCCATAGAGTCCAGAACTTGGGCTGCCATTTCGCGATCAGATAAACCGCCACAAATTTGGATGATCCGGTCAGACAGTGTCGACTTACCGTGGTCAATGTGGGCTATGATGGAAAAGTTACGAATATGCTTCATCAGAATTTGCGCGACCTTTGCTAGGAATCAAAGCAGAATCAGTGTTAATGATTTAAGTGGGTGGATTCTACCTGAATCGCTGGTTACTCGCTATCCTTGCGCGCATTCACTTTGTGGATTAGCCCTATTTATTCCAGTTTAAGTGGGTCACTTAGTCATAATTAGAGCAGCAATACCAACAAACTCGCGACGTAAATTGTGCACTAACATTAATTTTGATGTGATTATAGTAAAATCAGGTTTATTGTGTTTTTACTATTTTGCTTTTTATTTCTCTTTTTAATGTGCAGTTAAAGGGGTTATCACCCTCCGTTTTACAGCACGATGAGTAACAACATCACAAGTGTTGATCAGAATGTATTTTTTGACCATGGGTGACATTAAGGCTATCTATTGTTGATAGGATAGTGGGTTGATAGGCTTTTTGTTGGCTGGCTCGTTGCGCTATATTTCGTGCAATAAAAAAACCAATTCCCGTACCGAATGCGGTCATTACAATAACAATCCACTCTTGTCTAAAATATTGATTTGCAATCAATGCACTTACTACTAACCCTAATAACGGGATAAAATAGAGTGTAAACGCTGATCTGACTAAGCTAGCTTCAGATATTCCAATATCAACTTGTTGGCCCGCTGTTAACGCCACATCACTGTGTAGTTTAAGTGTATGTATGTTGCCCTTAGAGATGTTATCTAATACACTCATACCGCAATGAGATGCACTTGCACACCCACTACAACTTGATTTTTGCTGGCACGCAACCGTTGCAACCCCTTCTTGATAACTAACAACCGTCACTTTTTCTTGAATCATGCGTTATCTCTATCTCAGAGTTGGTTGAAATACAGAGTACAATGCTCAACCTCTATAGCCAGTTAGAGCACTCTATTTCAGTGTCTCTTTGTTTTCAGTTAAATCTAAAAACAAAGAGGTAAGCCTTCATATAGTGGGCTTACCTATTAGATATTTTTATATATTCAGATAGTGAGTATGTAGATAAAAACGTCTCTTTTAAAATACTCACTGTATGATGCACTCTAGACGCGTTCAATAAATAATACTTTATATCGTGTTATTTATTATCGTTTGTCGACACATTAGTAGGCGTAGACTCTGTGTCAAACTTTACCCCATGCACGATGCGTTTAGTGGTTGAGGGTGGCAACTCGCCGACCACGGTGATCTCATATGCGCCCTGATTTTCAATGTGTACCGTTCTACGACCTTGGCGTACGAGTTGTTCTTGCAGAGCACGGCCATCAGCAGGTGATACATAAACGGTAAAACTAAATAATCCATCAGAGTAAAGACGTGATTCAACAGGAATATCTACATTCGGTAAACGGTGACGACTTCGCGAAATCTCTGTAAACCCGTTTGGCACCCATGTTAATTTCCATGTCATTTTTTGTTTCGACTGTGGTTCAAAAGCTAAAACCGGTGGCAAAGACACGTCATCGAGCTTTGACATCACTTTTAATAACTCTGGTGTTATCACATAAGATATCACTCGATATTGTTCGAGTGTTTCACCATCACGATCAAGCAAATCGGCACGCAGTAAGAGTTTGTTCTCTTCATCTAGCCACACAACATAGCTATAACGAAAATCATCTCGTGGAACAATACGGACAACTTGGGTTGGGCGATCAACGACCCTAGCTCGCCCTACAGGAACAAAATCATAAAACTTACTGAGCTTTTTAAAATCACCATGTAAAACAGAGGGTAACGAATCCACAATGTATGAGCTACGAATAGTAAAAGGCTCAACACCTGACTCAAAATAACTGACTTCATCGCCACGTTGTAACACTTCACGACGTGGCCCATCAAGATAGAGCATCTGACTTAAATTACGGTTATCAATACGCGTATGCCGATAACGCATTGAGTCAATGCTGCTTTTGCTAACACGAATAAATGCCAGTTCATAACTTAAGTTTTGCGCTGCTACAGCCATATTTTCAAGCAGCGTTTGTGCTGATACTGCATTATTACGTGTTGAGTTTGGTGTTACTGCTGGTGTAACACGTTCTTCTCCCTGCTCTTTTTTTACCGGCTTTGGCGTTGCTGGCACAGGAGGCAATGAAGAGATTGTAGGCAGTTCTGCCGTTCCTTGTGATGCCATAGCATGAGTACTACATAGCCCAAATACTGACAGCAGGAAAAAGACAATTTGCTTCATTAGTGCTGTGTATTCCCGGCTTGTTGCGATAATTCATTTTGACGCGGCTCAATATTTTCCGCATTCAAACGACGCTGTAGCTCATAATCTTGTAACATCGCACTGATTCGCTTACGTTGCTCTTGCAATTGTTGCTCACTCGGTGCACCTGACGTAGGTACGCTATAGCTCACAGGTGATGCTTGCCCACCAATTGGCAACGTATTGAAAACAGGGCTATCTTCAAATCCGCTTTCTGGTTGATTGTAATATTGCACCCCAACAATCACCCCTAATGATACACACGCAGCTAACCCTAACTGGCTAACATTACCCAAGACAGGACGAATTTTTTCCCAAAAAGAGAGTTTGTGCCACGTTTCTGGTGTAGGTTGTGACTCTGGCACAGCGTTAGGTGCAAATAACGTGGGCTCATTTTCCAGTGCAGCAGCAAGGCGGAAGGTAATATCAAAATCGAGCACCGCCGGTGTCTCTCCGCGTAGCGTATCGCGGATAAGATGATAATTACGCCACGCTCCTTGCAGCTCACGGTCTTTCGACAGCTCACTCAACAACACGCTGTCTACCGATTCACCGTCCATCAGGGCGGAAAGTTGCTCTTTCTGCATGCCTACTTACCTATATTACCTAAAGGTGATATGACTGTTGTCGAATACCGATGCCTCGCTACAGAGATTAAATCGGTATTGCTATAGCAATTACTGCTGAATTAACGGTTGAATTTTACTGTCGATAAATTCACGAGCTCGAAATATCCGCGACCTCACTGTACCGACGGGGCAATCCATGATAGAAGCGATCTCTTCATAACTTAACCCATCTAATTCTCGCAACGTAATTGCCATTTTCAGATCATCGGGCAGTGCTTCTATTGCACTAAAAACCACCCGCTTCAACTCTTCTGACAACATTAAATTCTCAGGGTTCGATATTTCTTTTAACGCACCACCTACTTCAAAATTTTCTGCATCTTCGGCATCTACATCACTACTTGGTGGTCTACGACCTTGAGCCACTAAGTAGTTTTTAGCGGTATTGACCGCAATACGATACAACCATGTGTAGAACGCACTCTCACCGCGAAAAGACGCTAAGGCCCGATACGCTTTGATAAATGACTCTTGTACAACATCAGGGACATCTCCCTGCGGGACATAACGGGAAACCAATCCGGCTACTTTATGTTGATAACGAGTAACCAGAAGATTAAAAGCGCGTTTATCCCCCTGCTGAACACGTTCGACCAGAACCTGATCTGTCAACTGCTCGCTCATCCGAGGTGTTTTCTCCAAAACATTCTTTGTACAGCATCTCGCATTACTCGCTGTTAATATGAAATCGCAGTAATTGAGCCAGCTGGTGTGTTTGATGCTTATCTCTGGGTAAAGTTCAACGTTGTACTAAATTCTGTGAGTCAAACGTCTATCCAAAGACATAAAAACGATAACAATATATCAGTACCTGATCTAACATAAGATCCCTTTCTGAATATATATCATACGTTATGGAACAATCCCTTGAACATCTTTGCGATGTGCTAGTCATCGGCAGCGGGGCTGCTGGGCTTTCGTTAGCACTTCGTTTAGCACCACACTGCAAGGTGATCATACTGAGCAAAGGATCGCTCGCAGAAGGTGCAACTTATTATGCACAAGGTGGTATTGCTGCCGTATTTGACGAAACTGACAGCATTGAATCACACGTGCAGGATACACTGATTGCTGGTGCAGGGCTGTGTGATAAAGCAGCAGTTGAATTTATTACTGAAAATGCCCGTAACTGCGTACAGTGGTTAATCGATTGTGGTGTTCCTTTTGATATAGAAGGGCTTGCCACTGACCAAAAATTTCACCTTACACGCGAAGGGGGTCATAGTCATCGCCGAATTTTACATGCTGCTGATGCCACAGGAAAGGCAGTTCAAACAACATTGGTAGAGCAAGCCCGTCATCACCCTAATATCTTTTTATATGAAAAGTACAATGCTGTTGATTTAATCACCTGTGTAAAACAGGGCATTGTGCAAACTGAGCAACTGAGCGTCCACCATTTGCCACATGAACATGATCAAGTACAAAAAGTCGTAGGCGCTTATGTTTGGAACAGAACACTTGAACGGGTTGAATGTGTTCGAGCCAAAGCCGTTGTGCTTGCAACAGGTGGCGCATCAAAGGTTTATCAATATACCACGAACCCCGATATTTCATCCGGTGATGGTATTGCTATGGCATGGCGAGCAGGGTGTCGGGTCGCTAATATGGAGTTCAATCAGTTCCATCCGACCTGTTTGTATCATCCACAAGCCCGTAATTTCTTGCTAACTGAGGCATTACGGGGTGAAGGCGCTTACCTGCGTCGTCCTGATGGTTCTCGCTTTATGCCTGATTTTGATGAACGCGCAGAGTTAGCGCCACGTGATATTGTTGCCCGTGCTATTGATCATGAAATGAAGCGTTTAGGTGCTGATTGTATGTATTTAGATATCAGCCATAAACCGGCTGCATTTGTACAAGCGCACTTTCCCACCATTTATGAAAAACTGCTGACATTAGGGCTTGATCTTACTACTGAGCCTATCCCTATTGTACCTGCGGCTCACTATACCTGTGGCGGCGTAATGGTTGACCATGCTGGTCGTACGGATATTGATGGTCTGTATGCCATTGGTGAAGTCAGCTATACCGGTTTGCACGGTGCAAACCGTATGGCATCTAACTCACTGCTTGAGTGTGTAGTATATGCATGGTCTGCTGCCGAAGATCTGTTGCAGTGGCTACCTTATGCGGACATTGTTGACTCACTGCCCGCATGGGATGAAAGTCAGGTTGAATGCTCTGATGAAAATGTGGTGATCCAGCATAACTGGCACGAATTGCGGCTTTTTATGTGGGATTATGTCGGCATAGTGCGAACCACCAAACGGCTTGAGCGCGCCTTACGGCGAATTAACATGCTCAAACAAGAGATTCATGACTATTATGCCAACTTCCGCGTTTCCAATAATTTATTGGAATTGCGTAATCTGGTACAGGTTGCTGAGTTAATCGTGCTATGTGCGCTGCAGCGTAAAGAGAGCCGTGGATTGCACTACACGCTTGATTACCCTGAGCCACAATCTGATCCTCTGCCGAGCATTCTTTCACCGCACGATAGCCAATCAGGATCAACGCGGTAGCCGTACAAAGCAGCATCACAAACACGGCTCGAAAAAAATGACATCTGTAAATTGCCTGTTTAAATAGCAGGTAATTTACACAACACACTGCCTATGAGTATTTATCATTAATCCGATCAGTTTGCCGCACTACGGCAGAGAGCGTGCGCCATGACCTTTCACTCATCATATCGGGTAATAACCACAGCACCTTCTTTCTGCACCTCTTATTATGCGGATCACGCAGATAAATTAGCAAGCCAAATACGGAAAGTGAAAGCGTACGGCAGTAGCGCCACTCCCTGTCTTGCCACCGAATCAAATACATCTCACTAAATGCCAGTTTCCCACTCATTTTTAGCCCGTTGCGGCGTATCCTTTTATATTCAAAAAACATTAAAAACATCAAAAAAATAAGTAAAAGGGAATATAAAAGCGTATAGGAAAACGTTAACACCACAGTCAAAGCGGCTATGCTGAGTAGAAAATAAGCAGCACGTAAAATCCATAGTGCGCGCTGCGAAGGGTGAATATCAGACTGCCATAAATCCACGGGCTTGATTACGCGTTTTCATCAACACAACCATCGCATCTAAAACCGGATCTGTTGGCTTAGTGCTATTCATAAACCAACGAAATAGATCCGGATCATCACTCTCAAGTAGGCGAATAAAATCGACTTTTTGCACATCCGTCAGCGTATCGTACTCATGCTCAAAAAACGGCATGATAATCACATCCAGCTCTAACATCCCACGGCGGCATGCCCAACGCACACGCGCTTTATCATTAATATCCACGTTGCTGACTCCAATAAACCCACTAAAACGCGGCCGATCGTAGCATTTATTTGCTATTTTACGCTGATTTTATCGTGCAGATTTGTGACTAAACACGCTGTTCTGCCCAATTTATCCGCTTGAAAATCAGATGATTTCACATAGTCAGTCATCTTGTAGCGCGTTATAGTAAATACACTTTTGACTGATTTCGGCAGATAGACGAAATCACTTAGCCAAACAGACAGATGGACTTTTTTATGACACCTGCGATCACGCCTGATTTTTCCACTCAACCTGCTGTAATGTCATCTGAACTCGCCCTTTCGCTAATCCCGCTTGATCATCTTGATCTGCTGAATATCGTCGGCCCTGATGCCATCAAATACCTGCAAGGGCAAGTCACCTGTGATGTGCCAACGATCCAGCCAGAACATTACAGTTTAGGCGCACATTGTGATGCCAAAGGTAAAATGTGGAGCGTGTTCACTCTGTTTCATCTCAATGATGGTTTCGGCTGGATACAACCAAAATCACTCACAGAGCAACAACTGCCCGAACTGAAAAAGTATGCCGTATTTTCCAAGCTGACCATCACCGAAAACACGCAGTGGAAACTGGCCGGATTAGCCGGTTCACATGCAGCAACTACACTGCAAACGCTGACTGATACACTGCCAGATGCTGCTACACCGGTCGTCAACGCACCGTTTGGCCAGATTATGTATCTCCCCACACCGGCAGATCGTTACCTTCTGATTATCGATACTCACACCACGCCACAAGAGAGCTTGTACAGCACACTGCAACAATCAGGTGCAATACTGCATCATCACACACAGTGGCAGGCATTAGATATTGAAGCGGGTTTACCGCAATTAAGTGCGCAAACTATCGCGGAATTTATTCCACAGGCCGTCAATTTGCAGGCCTTAAACGCCATCAGTTTTACCAAGGGTTGCTATGCCGGACAAGAGATGGTCGCGCGAGCAAAATATCGGGGGGCGAATAAACGTGCCTTATATACCTTGTTGGGTAGTGCGGCACACCTTCCTGTCGCCGGTGAAAGTGTCGAGCTCAAATTAGGTGATAACTGGCGTAAAACCGGCACTGTGTTATCGGCGGTAGCCTTGCCTGCCGGCAAAGTACTGATTCAAATTGTACTTAGCAGTGATCTTGAACCTGACGCACAACTGCGCCTCATTGATGAACCGAGTAGTGAACTGGCTATCTACCCGCTGCCTTATCAGTGTGATCTTGCCTAACTAACGCTGCTATTTTGCCTTTGCCCCACTTACCGGTATCACAGTGATATCGGTAAGCGTAAAACAGGCCATCAGCCAACAACATATTTCTCAAAAAAAAGCCCTTCCCAAACAAAAAAAGGCCATAACAATCGTTATGGCCTCATATATCGTATTGGCTGATGGCTACTTTAGTTAACAGCGATATTCTTCAACAAGAACACACTTTAATGAATAAACAAAAATAGCCCTGCTGCCCCATATGGCTTATTGTGCTGCTGCGCGATCAGCAATAAATGCCAGCGCCATATCAATACGGGCCAACGCACGCTCACGGCCTACCGCATGCACTGTAGCATCAACAGAAGGTGATTGGCCTGCACCTGTCACGGCCACACGCAGCGGCATACCTATTTTGCCCATACCAATCTCTAATGCATCAGCGGTTTGCGCAATTGCTGCGTGAATCGCCTCTACGTTCCATGCTACATCAGCCAACTGTGCACGTACGGCTTCTAGCGGCGCTTGAGCAACCGGACGTAAGTGCTTTTTCGCGGCATCTTCATCAAATGCAGCAAAATCTTCAAAGAAATAACGGCTGGATGCCGCCATCTCTTTCAGTGTCTTACAACGTTCACCCAGTAACGAGACAATCTCAACCAATGCTGGGCCATTTGCTGTATCAATGCTCTGATCTTCCATATGCCATGCCAAGAACTCTGCTACACGCACAGGATCAACCGTATTGATATAGTGATGATTCAACCATAGCAACTTATCTGTATTAAATGCACTGGCTGATTTGCTTACCGCGTCTAAAGAGAACAGTGCTTCCATCTCAGCAATAGAGAAAATCTCCTGATCGCCGTGTGACCAGCCTAAACGCACTAAATAGTTCAACAGTGCCTCAGGCAGATAACCATCATCACGATACTGCATTACACTCACTGCACCGTGACGTTTTGACAGTTTTTTACCGTCATCACCCAAAATCATTGAGACATGTGCATATACCGGCACAGGTGCACCTAACGCTTTGAGAATATTGATTTGGCGAGGCGTGTTATTGATATGGTCTTCGCCACGAATAACATGGGTGATCTCCATATCCCAATCATCCACCACCACACAGAAGTTGTATGTTGGTGAACCATCAGTACGGCGGATAATCAGATCATCGAGCTCTTGATTACTGAACTCAATCGGGCCACGAATTTGATCATTAAAAATGACTGAGCCCTCTTGTGGATTGCGAAAACGCACCACATGCGGCTCATTAGGTGTATGGCTATGTGCATGATCACGACATAAACCATCGTAGCGTGGTTTCTCTTTATTCTCTTCTTGTGTATTACGTAACGCCTCTAAACGCTCTTTCGAACAGTAACAACGGTACGCTGTGCCTGTTTCTAGCATCTGATCAATAATCGCATTATAACGATCAAAGCGTTTAGTCTGATAGTATGGGCCTTCATCCCAGCCTAAATCTAACCAATCCATACCATCCATAATGGCATCAATGGCTTCCTGTGTTGAACGCTCTAAATCCGTATCTTCAATGCGTAATACAAATTCACCCTTCATATGGCGAGCATACAACCAAGAGTACAGAGCAGTACGAGCACCACCCACATGCAGATAACCCGTAGGGCTTGGCGCAAAACGCGTTTTAATTTTCATGATAAGATCGAGGCCTTTAACAAGCAGATAAACAGCACAGCCCTGTCTAATCGTACTCACTGAAACAGCAGTAACAACATAAAGGCTGAAAAAGTGCTGTTATTCTAGCACTCCGCTTTGAATCCACAACGCAACAATCAAAACAACACGCCAAATCAACAGAAAAATCACGTTAGAAATACAGAGTTGAAGAAAAAGAGATCAATTTGATTATTTTCCCGACGGACGTACAGTTCCATAGAAAAAAACGTTGACTCTCAACGAGTAGCCCCTATAATGCGGCCCTCGTTGACAGCGGGCGATTAGCTCAGCTGGGAGAGCACCTCCCTTACAAGGAGGGGGTCACTGGTTCGAACCCGGTATCGCCCACCAATACTTTCTGTTGTCAACACTAAGTAAATAAAAAAACAGTGGGTCGTTAGCTCAGTCGGTAGAGCAGTTGACTTTTAATCAATTGGTCGCAAGTTCGAATCTTGCACGACCCACCACTTTTTTAATATCATTGATTTCAATCGCTGATATAATAAAAGTCCCAGGGCGATTAGCTCAGCTGGGAGAGCACCTCCCTTACAAGGAGGGGGTCACTGGTTCGAACCCGGTATCGCCCACCAATTTCCTTCTTCAATGAAGGTTTGAGTGAA
>NZ_JBOFTR010000006.1:0-25455 GCF_051652165.1 Plesiomonas sp. | reverse complement strand
GCATGTGTTAGGCCTGCCGCCAGCGTTCAATCTGAGCCATGATCAAACTCTTCAATTTAAAGTTTGTCGCTCGAAATAACTAGCAAATAAATTGTCAGTCACTCGTTTAACTAAGTATCTTTTGGATAGTCAGCGTCTTTAACGAGTGCCCACACAGATTGTCTGATTATTTTTTTAAAGAGCAGTGCCAGCGCCGTGGCGTTGACAGGGCGCGCATTATTTCGCATTTCCCTTTAGCTGTCAAGGTTTGTTTTTCACATCCCTTAAAAGCGTTTTATTCTTTACTGTTAGCATTCAGTGATTTTCATCACAGTTGCCGTGTCAGTGGGGTCGCATTATAGGGGGTTTTGCGTTTGGTGCAAGCGTAAAAATACATTTATATTTCAACTGCTGATTTTTACGGCAAATCCGATATTTTCTAATCAATTCTATGCTGTCCCCCCCCATTTCTATTGTTTTTAGGGGGTAAATGTTGCGCTTAAAGGTGCAAGTTTTAGACTGACACGAAGATTTTTATCCTTTTAACTGATCAATAAAAGAAGGTTGGCATAATGATAACGTTTAACAATGCTGCATTACGTACATATAAAGGG
Source organism: Plesiomonas sp. (assembly GCF_051652165.1). Lineage (GTDB taxonomy): Bacteria > Pseudomonadota > Gammaproteobacteria > Enterobacterales > CAMTGL01 > Plesiomonas. The sequence goes on along the minus strand of NZ_JBOFTR010000006.1, from coordinate 24,862 downwards.
ATTTATCCAACATTGGGTCAACGTGTAATGGTTGACGATAGTGCGGTAGTCATTGGTGATGTGGTATTAGCTGATGATGTAAGTATCTGGCCGACAGTGGTAATGCGTGGTGATGTCAATCATATCTCTATTGGTCTGCGTTCTAATATTCAAGATGGCAGTGTTTTGCATGTGACACGGAAAAGTGCAGGGTTACCAGAAGGTTTTCCCCTGATGATTGGTGAGGATGTAACGATTGGCCATAAAGCTGTTTTACATGGCTGTACTATTGGCAATCGTGTGTTAGTCGGGATGGGCGCTATTATTCTTGATGATGCGAAAATTGATGATGAGGTAATGATTGGTGCCGGTGGTTTGGTTCCGCCCGGCAAGCATTTAGAGAGCGGTTATCTTTATTTAGGAAACCCTGTGCGCCAAGCTCGGTTACTGACGGCTGAGGAGCGGGCTATGTTACAAATATCCGCTGATAATTATGTTCTTTTAAAAGATGAATATTTAGCAGAAAGACTTGAGGCGTAATCAAGCGGTTATTTATTCGATATGCACATAACCTTCATCATCAAACTGTTGTTGGTTAATGGCATGTTCAGCGCCTTCTTCTATATCCCACCGATATTGTTGAAATATCAATAATGCATTTTCAGGGCTAACTGGCGCGTTAGCCCACGCTGAGAGTGAATCTAGCCCAACGCAGCACTGAATTCGCATTCCTTGAACAATAGCAGGGAATTCAACTTGCTCTAGTTCCTTGTTCCAGACTTCTAATTCAGGAAATAAGATAGCTTGGTTCATCACTCGTTACCGCTCTGCTGCTGTAAGAATTGAATAACGGGAGTTATTTGCGGCATAACACCACGCCAGTACATAAATGCATGGGCAGCTTGCGCAACTAACATGCCTAAACCATCTGCATATTGTCGAGCACCTTGTGCTTTCGCCCATGTGAGGAAAGGTGTCAGCGTTGGTGCATAGAACATGTCATAACAGGCCGTTTTCTCACTGATAAGTTCTGAAGCGAGTGGAGGAGTATCCCCTTTCAGACCGCTAGCAGTTGCATTGATGATGAGATCAAATTCATTGCGATTTAAGTCGTGGTAATGGGCGGCATGTACGTGTTGAAAGCCGGCCTGCTGACAGAGCTGTTGCAGTGCTTGTGCTCGGCTGTAAGTGCGGTTCGCAATAGTCAGACTTTGTGGGTTATGTTCAAGTAAAGGGTGAAGTGCTCCACGCGCAGCACCACCTGCGCCAAGCAGTAAAATACGGGCATTATGGAGTGGAAAGTGTAAGCGTTGCAGATCATCCACTACCCCTGCACCATCGGTGTTATCACCGGTGATGACTCCCTGCTCAGTTATTTTTAGTGTATTTACTGCACCGGCAAGGGCTGCTCTAGCAGTGAGTGTCTGTGCAAATGCAAAAGCCGCTTCTTTAAAGGGAACGGTAACATTGCAGCCCTTTCCCCCCTGAAGAAAAAACTGGGTTAAATAATCATCAATATCTTCTAACGGCCCAAGCAGTGGAGAGTACTCCATCTTTTGCTGTGTTTGCTTCGCAAACTGCTGATGGATGATAGGAGACTTACTGTGGGATATCGGGTGACCTATAACAGCATAGCGATCCATAACCGTTCCTTCGCGAGCACAATACAAAAATGAAGTTCACTTTTCGCTTTAATCAGGCATAACCAGCGTATTACCCTTGCCGAAATACGTTTCCGGTTAATGCATCTCGGATCTCTGAGGGGTTTTCACGCCCACCGACAACGCCTTCCATTAATAGTAGTGGTGAAGAGGCAAATTGAGCTCTAACTTGTTCAACCGTTTTACAAGGTGGTAGGCCAGATAAGTTTGCACTGGTAGAGGTGATTGGCTTACCGAATGCCTGACATAAGCGCTGCACGTCAGGGTGGGCAGAAACCCGTACGGCAATAGAGCTAAATTGGCCAGTCAGCCAAGTTGAGACCCCTTGCTTTGCCGGCATCACCCACGTAACAGGTCCAGGCCAAGTATGCTGAATATCCATTAAACGGTCAGGTGTTAATTGGGTTTCATCTATATAAGGCTTCAGTTGCTGATATTCTGCGGCAATTAAAATCAGCCCTTTTTCTACGGAACGTTGTTTTAATGCCAACAGTGCGGCAATGGCCTGTGGGTTGTCAGGGTCACAACCCACACCGAAGACAGCTTCAGTGGGATAGGCCACGACATTGCCCTTCTGTAGAGCCATAACAAGTTCTGAAAGTACAGTTGTTGAGTTGACGGTCATAAGTTCACAATCATCAGTGATAAGAGTCAGTCATTATCTTTTTAACATATGACATAAAAATAGATCGCACTGTTCAGTCAGCCGTCTGTTTTTTGTCATCCCCCAAAACAACCCATGCTCCACAACATTTGCTGGCGCACTGCTGCTTTATTCCCTGTGCTGTTTTTCGTTCTTGCAATAAAGGGTAGTGGCATTGCGAGCACTCCCCCTGTACGGGTTTAAAATTGATAATAAACTGACAACTTGGGTAATGATTACACCCATAAAATGTTTTGCCATAACGCGAGCGACGTTGCACTAAATGCCCTTTTAGGCACTGAGGGCAAGTAATATCCATGTCTGTTGGCGCTTCCAAAGATTGTGTGTACTCACAAGATGGATAAGCCGAACAGCTAATGAACATGCCGTATCTTCCTTGGCGCAACACCATTGTCTGCCCACATTCAGTGCATAATACGCCATCAAGACTTTTTACAATGACACTTTCACGCGCCTGTACAGGCTGCAAATAATGACATGCAGGATAAGCACTACAACCAAGAAACAGCCCACGTTTACCTTGCTTAATTTGCAAAAGTGCACCGCATTCAGGGCAGCAATCTGCGGTATCTTTCACCGGAAACAGTGTGTCTTTACGGTTCATTTAGTGCTGTAACCCCTCATTGGCATCGAAAAGAAGTTCTTCCATCTTTTCATATGCACTTTCATGTCCGGGAACATTAAACAACACCATCAAGATGACCCACTTTACATCTTCCAAATCCAGCTCGTCTGACTCGATCTCCATGACTCTATCAATCACCATTTCTCGAGTATCTGAATCGAGCACTTGAATTTGTTCAAGAAACAGTAAAAAACCCCTACACGTTAACGAGATCTTAGTCTCTTCTTCTTGTGTATAAATGCGCACGGTATTAGGTGCAGGGGCCAGTAAATAAGGCTTGATATCACTTTCTTGCAGTTCAGCCAGTTTTTCCAACCAGATAAGTGCTTTATTTATATCATCCTGATGAAATCCCGCTCTTGAGAGCTCATCAGTTAAGATATCTTGATCAACGCGCATTTCTTGTTCGGTATGCACGTAGGTTTCAAATAAGTACATCAATACATCAAACATGGCCTGTCCTCCTAATTCGGACATAGCCGCCAGGTACTGCTGTGATCCAGCCCGTTAACTCAAGCTCCAGTAATTTTACCAAAACATCAGAAACAGACTGACCGGTACGTTCAGCGACAACATCTACAGGTGTAACTTCTTCCGTTACGGTAGCTAACACCTCAGCAAATGGCAATTGCTCAACCACGGGATCATCATTTAATTCTTGTTGCTGTTCATTTACCCAACAAATTAGGTTACTCAGCTGCTCTAAAACATCACTGGGTGTTTCCACCAACCAAGCGCCTTGCTTGATGAGTTGGTGACACCCTTTACTCGCACCCTGCCCCACAGCCCCTGGCAGTGCAAAAACCTCACGCCCCTGCTCTAATGCATAACGTGCTGAAATCAGCGAACCACTCGACTCTGTTGCCTCAACCACCAATAACCCGACTGATAACCCACTGATAATACGATTACGCCGTGGGAAATATTCCGGTCTTGCAGCCTGCTGGGGGAAAAACTCAGAAATTACCGCGCCACCTTGTGCGCAAATGCGGGCCGCAAGAGAAGCATGCTGTGCAGGATAGAGCTTCTGTAAACCAGACCCAAGCACCGCAACGGTAGCGCCCTTTGCCTCCAACACCGCTTTATGACAAAACGCATCAATACCCAATGCTAATCCACTGGTCACAACAATACCGGCCCGAGCAAACTCGCTGGCAAAATAGCTGGCCCACTGTTGACCGTAAGCAGTGCAATGACGGCTTCCTACCATGGCCAATTGCGGACGCATTAATACATGTGGAAAACCCTGCACAAACAATGCCGGTGGTGGTGCTGAAATCTCTTTTAATAATGAAGGATAAAACGGTGAGTCAAATGTAATAATGTGGCAGTCAGGTTTTTCTTCCCAGAGTTTACAGCTATCAACAATAGCCAAAGATTGTTTAAACCAATACTGAATTTGGCTATCACTCCACCCTATGTTTCTCCATGCACATTGGTCAAATAGGCGCAGTTCTGCAATAGAATAACGGGAAAGAAGCTGCTGAATACGTATCGGCCCCATACCCGGTACGCTGTATAAACGCAGCCAAGTATCAAGATGATTCGGCATAACGAGGGCTAACTATCTCAGCACCAACGCGTGTTGGCTCTTGTAACGACATAATCAGGCCAAGGCTGAGTTTACCCGTAACTTGAAATACCACCAGTTGCCCAACAAATTCGCCGGGTAAATGCTCGTCTTTACGATCAATCCAACGTTGACCAACACTTGCATCTTGTGCAAGTTTACGCCCTTCACGGGTTGAGACCGTTGCCAAACCGGGGTGCCGGATTAAAAATACATCCCCTGCTTTCACTCCTTGCTCAGTACCCGAATCTAGCACGACAATATCACGCGGTGTCATCCACTCACTTTGATTAGCGTTCTCCAACACGTTTGCTTGTGTCAGCGTTGCTGCTCGCAAAGCCATATTTGTTGAATAGGCTTCGGCGTCAGCTTCTGGCAACACAACATCTCCGGCAATAATCTCAAGCAGTGGATCACCTACCACGAGCGCGCCACTAACAACACCACTATCAACCGCTTCAATAGTGGCGACTCTCGACATTCTGACCCCGAGCAGTTTGTTATCCTTATTTTTTACCGGTAACTGAGCACGGAATACCGCATAACGCTGCCCAGCAACCAACAGACCATCAACATACAGTGGTCGTCCTCCGGTAATACGGCGTTGACCATCATTATTACCAATGACTCGCGGAAGATCTGACAACGCTTTTTGGTCAATAATTTGCTGCTGATTCACATACGTTAGTAAGCGGCCTACATCGAGCACCGGCACCGGCGTTAAGCCTGAATACGCATTTTGCACACGAGGATCTTTAGTCAGCACCGGTTTACCATTTATCCAACGTAAAAACAGGCGATCTCCTGGATAGATCCAATGTGGATCAGCAATTTGCTGATTCGTTTGCCAAATTTCAGGCCAGCGCCATGGTTGAGTTAAAAACCGCCCTGCAATATCCCATAATGTGTCTCCCCGCTTGACAATATATTCAGAAGGATGATGATCTTTTAACTGAGGAGCACTTATACTCAGCCATGGCAACAACAAAAATAGATATAGCCAGCGAAACTTCACGGCATTTAATCCTTCCATAAAATGGTTAATCACCAAATGCTGTCAATCAAGGGTTAAAATGTCTAGAATGAGACTGATTATCGGTTTAAAAATCAAGGTGCAGTTCCAAGACTCTTATGGCGATATTGCAAGTATTACATTTTCCCGACGAGCGACTGCGCACTAAAGCAGTGCCTGTTGCTGATGTCACACCTGAAATTCAGCGTATTGTTGATGATATGTTCGATACCATGTACGAAGAAGAGGGTATCGGGCTTGCTGCTACGCAAGTCAATATCCATCAACGAATTGTTGTGATTGATCTTTCAGAAGATCGTAATGAACGCCTTGTTCTGATCAACCCTGAATTAATCGAAAAATCCGGCGATACCGGTATCGAAGAGGGCTGCCTTTCCGTACCTGGCTCACGCGCACTTGTGGCACGTGCCGAAAGCGTTAAAATTCGAGCATTAAATTATGAAGGCCAGCCTTTTGAGCTCGAAGCAGATGATCTGCTTGCTATCTGTATCCAACATGAAATGGATCACCTCGAAGGCACTCTGTTTGTTGACTATTTATCCCCACTGAAACGTCAACGTATCCGCCAGAAAATCGAGAAGATGGATAAGCAATCTCGTCGACAGTCTTAACGGAGCTACGCTTTGAGCCAATCACTACGGATCGTTTTTGCCGGTACACCTGACTTTGCTGCGCGCCATCTTGAGGCTTTACTCGCCTCACCGCATCAGATTGTTGGTGTGTATACTCAACCTGATCGCCCTGCTGGGCGCGGGAAAAAACTCACCGCAAGCCCGGTAAAAGTGCTGGCACAGCAACATGCTATCCCTGTATTCCAACCACCAACCCTGCGCAAAGAAGAGCATCAAACGCCATTGGCTGCCTTGAATGCCGATATTTTAGTGGTTGTTGCCTATGGCTTAATTTTACCGCAAGCAGTGCTCAATATGCCGCGCTTAGGCTGTATCAACGTACATGGTTCTCTGCTTCCACGCTGGCGTGGTGCTGCACCAATCCAACGTGCTATCTGGGCTGGTGATACCTATACGGGGATCACCATTATGCAAATGGATATTGGCCTTGATACCGGTGATATGCTGCATAAAGTTTCTTGTGCGATAGAACCGACTGAAACCAGTGCCTCGCTCTACCAGAAATTAGCTGGCATGGGGCCAGCAGCTTTACTCGATACACTGACGCAACTTGCTGACGGAACAGCACATCCTCAAGTACAAAATGAGGCTGATGTAACCTACGCAGAAAAACTCTCCAAGGAGGAAGCTAAACTTGATTGGCAACAACCGGCAGAGTTTCTAGCGCGCTGTGTCAGAGCGTTTAATCCATGGCCTATAAGCTATTTTTCTGTTGCCGATCAAAATATCAAAGTTTGGAGTGTGGAAGCCATCAATACTTCCCATAACACGCACCCCGGAACCCTATTACAGGCCGATAAGCATGGTATTTATGTCGCTACCGGCTCCGGCATACTGAACCTGATCACACTGCAACCACCAGGGAAAAAACCCATGGCTATTCAGGATCTCCTGAACTCACGCCGTGAATGGTTTATCCCCGGAAATATCCTCGCCTAATTATCGATAGCCGGCATTGCCGGCTTTTTTTGATCACTATTTAATGACTCTGATTGGGTTGCTATGAAAATAAATTTACGTGCGGCTGCGGCCGAAGCGATCTACCAAGTACTTGATCGCGGCCTTTCTCTGAGTAGTGTGTTACCAAAATTACAGCAACAGATTGCTGAACGTGACCATGCACTATTACAAGAACTCTGTTTTGGCACTCTACGTGTCTTACCTCGGCTAGAAAGCTGTTTAAAACAGCTCATGGATAAACCACTCACCGGTAAACAACGCATAGTTCACCAGCTACTGTTAATCGGGTTATATCAACAAATTTATACCCGCATTCCTCCCCATGCAGCCGTCGGTGAATGTGTCAATGCAGTAGTAAATTTAAAACGTCCAGCATTACGTGGATTAGTGAATGGTGTGCTACGCCGGTTTCAGCGTGAAAGTACTGAAATATTGCGTATTAGCGATCAAAAAACCGCTGATAATTGCTTACATCCACAGTGGTTTGTAAAACGTTTACGGGCCGCATATCCAGAAGAATGGGCGACTATTTTACACAATAACAATCAAAAACCTCCGATGTGGCTACGTGTAAACCGTCAACACAACACGCGAGATCAATATCTTGCTCTGTTACAACAACAAGAGATAGAAGCCACTGCACATCCATTGCAAGCCGATGCAATTTGTCTGACGATACCCAGTGCAGTCACGGCCTTGCCAGGCTTTGATCTTGGCTGGATCACCGTACAAGACGTTTCAGCTCAACACGCCATCGATCTGCTCGCGCCACAAAATCATGAACTGATCCTCGATGTTTGTGCTGCACCGGGTGGAAAAACGACTCACATACTGGAAGCAGCACCACAAGCACGAGTGGTGGCAGTTGATGTCGAACAAAATCGCCTCAATCGGGTACAAGAAAACCTAAACCGTCTGCAACAACAAGCAACTCTTATCTGTGGTGATGGCCGAACCCCGAAACAATGGTGGCAAGGTGAACAATTTGACCGAATTTTGCTTGATGCGCCTTGCTCGGCAACTGGCGTAATTCGCCGTCATCCCGATATTAAATGGCTGCGCCGTGATGATGATATTGCAACCTTGACCACACTACAGCGTGAAATTCTTGATGCTAACTGGCAACAACTCAAACCTGGTGGCACACTAATTTACGCAACATGCTCTATATTGCCAGAAGAAAATGCCCTACAAATTGATGATTTTCTGCAACGTACACCTGATGCTCAACGTGTAGATCTTTATACTGAGACACCTCCATATTGGCAACTTCTCCCTGATACCCTCAGTGGTGATGGTTTTTTCTATGCCAAATTGAAAAAAAGCCTCTAACCGCAAAGACATGGAAAAAACCTCATGAAAATCATTATCCTTGGTGCTGGTCAAGTTGGTGGTACGCTAGCTGAAAACTTAGTTGGTGAGAATAACGACATTACCATTGTCGATAAAGATCCTGAACGGTTACGCCAACTACAAGATAAGTTTGATCTTCGAGTCGTGCTCGGACATGGTGCACACCCACGTGTATTACGTGAAGCAGGAGCACAAGATACCGATATGCTAGTTGCTGTCACTAACTCTGATGAAACTAACATGATCGCCTGTCAAGTTGCCTACTCGCTTTTTAACACACCAAATCGTATCGCCCGGATCCGTGCGCCTGAATATATCAAAGAACAAAATCGCTTATTTAATAATGAAGCAGTACCTATTGATTATTTAATTTCGCCAGAACAACTGGTCACTGACTATATTCGTAAACTGATTGAATACCCAGGTGCACTGCAAGTTGTTAATTTTGCAGAAGATAAAGTTAGTTTAGTTGCAGTTAAAGCCTATTATGGTGGGCCTCTTGTTGGCAACGCACTCTCTGCTTTGCGTGAACATATGCCACACATTGATACCCGTGTTGCTGCTATTTTTCGTCAAGATCACCCGATTCGTCCTCAAGGTACCACCATTATTGAAGCCGATGACGAAGTTTTCTTTGTTGCTGCCACACACCATATTCGTGCTGTTATGAGTGAACTACAGCGATTAGAAAAACCGTATAAACGTCTGATGATTGTTGGAGGAGGTAACATAGGCGCAGGATTAGCGAAAAGTCTTGAACAAACCTACAGCATAAAACTTATCGAACGAAACCCTGAACGGGCAGCAGAACTCGCCGAAATGCTACACGACACCATTGTTTTTTGTGGTGATGCTTCTGATCAAGAACTTTTATCTGAAGAACATATCGAACAAATCGATGTCTTTATTGCAATCACCAACGATGATGAAGCCAATATAATGTCAGCCATGCTGGCAAAAAGATTAGGCGCAAAAAAAGCCATGGTACTTATTCAACGCACAGCTTACGTTGATTTAGTACAAGGTGGCGTTATTGACATTGCGATCTCCCCACAACAAGCAACTATTTCAGCACTACTAACACATGTTAGAAAAGCAGATATTGTTAGCGTCTCATCTTTACGGCGTGGAGCGGCAGAAGCCATTGAAGCGATTGCTCACGGTGATGAAACTACCTCCAAAGTAGTTGGCCGAACTGTAGCTGAAATCCGTCTTCCACCAGGAACAACTATTGGCGCAATTGTTCGTGGCGAAGATGTTTTTATTGCCCACGATGATACTGCAATTGAGCAAGGTGATCATATCATCATGTTTTTAACTGACAAAAAACACATTCCTGATGTTGAACGTCTATTCCAGCCGAGCCCATTTTTCTTATAACGTGCACTCTATCGCAATAATCAAAAAAGCAGAAATCCTTCTGCTTTTTTTTGTAAAACCAATCATCAACTCATGCAACAAAAGAGATATAGTAACTAGCATAATATCAACATTCATATTCACACTACTTAATAGGAAATATAATGAGCTTTTTAAAAGAGTTTCGTGAATTTGCTATGCGCGGTAATGTTGTTGATCTTGCTGTAGGTGTCATTATTGGCGCTGCATTTGGTAAAATAGTCTCATCCCTCGTCGCTGACATTATTATGCCACCACTTGGACTACTCATTGGTGGCATTGACTTTAAACAGTTCCACCTTATTTTACGTGAAGCTACTGATGGCGTTCCCGCCGTGATGCTTAATTACGGCATGTTTTTACAGCAACTATTTGATTTTACTATCGTCGCCTTTGCTATTTTTATTGCAATAAAAGCCCTTAACCGTTTAAAACGCAAAGAAGATGCACAAGAAGAGAAACCCACAGTAATAGAGCCAAGCGCACAAGAAAAATTGCTCATCGAAATCAGAGATTTACTCAAACAGCAACAAAAATAAGAGAGTAGAGAGAACTATAGAATATTGAAAAAAAGTGTGGGATTAAAAAACAAAAGAAAAACAGCAAGACCAAACACAAGATATAAAAAAGCCGGGATAAACCCGGCTTTTTTATTAGGAGCGATTACTCAGCTGCTGCTTCTGCAACAGACTCAGCACGGTCAACCAGCTCGATGTAAGCCATCGGAGCCTTATCACCCGCACGGAAACCACACTTCAGGATACGAGTGTATCCGCCAGCACGATTTACAAAACGTGGGCCCAATTCATTAAACAATTTTGCAACGATCTCATTATCACGAGTACGTGCAAATGCCAGACGACGGTTAGCAACACTGTCAATCTTAGCTAGCGTGATCAGCGGCTCAACCACACGACGCAGCTCTTTTGCTTTAGGCAGGGTCGTCTTAATTACTTCATGACGAACCAGAGAGCTGGCCATGTTGCGGAACATAGCCTGACGATGGCTGCTGTTACGGTTCAGTTGACGACCACTCTTACGATGGCGCATGACCTTATCCTTCTCAGAAAAACCTTAACCTGTGATCTGATTACTCATCAGCAATACTTGCTGGAGGCCAGTTTTCCAGGCGCATACCCAGAGACAAACCACGAGATGCCAAAACGTCCTTGATTTCAGTCAGAGACTTCTTACCAAGATTTGGTGTCTTCAATAGTTCAACTTCTGTACGCTGTACCAAATCACCGATGTAGTGGATAGCTTCTGCCTTCAGGCAGTTAGCAGAGCGGACAGTCAATTCCAGATCGTCGACAGGACGCAGCAGAATCGGATCGAACTCCGGCTTCTCTTCTTTCACTTCCGGCTGACGAACATCACGTAAGTCAACGAAAGCTTCCAGCTGTTCAGCCAGCACGGTCGCGGCACGACGGATCGCTTCTTCAGGATCAATTGTGCCGTTGGTTTCCATCTCGATAACCAGCTTGTCCAGATCGGTACGCTGTTCTACACGGGCAGCTTCGACATTATATGCAATGCGCTCTACCGGGCTAAAACAGGCATCGACGAGTAGACGACCAATCGGACGCTCGTCTTCTTCTGTATGAATACGAGCGGAAGCCGGCACGTAACCACGACCACGCTGAACTTTGATACGCATACTAATTGCTGCGTGATCATCAGTCAGATGGCAAATTACATGCTGCGGATTCACGATCTCAACATCACCGTCATGGATGATGTCGGCTGCGGTTACAGGGCCGATACCAGATTTATTCAGAGTCAAAATGACTTCATCTTTACCCTGAACCTTGACCGCGAGCCCTTTCAGGTTGAGCAAGATCTCCAGGATATCTTCCTGTACACCTTCTTTGGTGCTGTACTCATGCAGTACACCATCAATTTCAACCTCAGTCACCGCGCAACCTGGCATAGACGAAAGCAGAATGCGGCGCAGTGCGTTACCTAGAGTATGACCAAAGCCACGCTCAAGTGGTTCAAGGGTGACCTTGGCATGCGTCGAACTGATTTGCTCGATATCTACCAGGCGCGGTTTAAGAAACTCTGTCACAGAACCCTGCATTGTGTCCTCTCTTTGCTGCTAAGCCTTACTTGGAGTAAAGCTCGACGATCAGGTGTTCGTTAATGTCCGCAGACAGATCGGAGCGCTCAGGAGTGCGCTTGAACACACCTTCCATCTTAGCAGCATCTACTTCCAGCCATACTGACTTTTCGCGCTGCTCAGCCAGCTCCATCGCTGCCTTGATACGAGCCTGCTTTTTAGATTTCTCACGAATGCTGATAACATCATTCACGGAAACTTGGAAAGAAGCTACGTTAACGACTTTACCGTTAACCATGATCGCTTTGTGGCTTACCAATTGACGAGCTTCAGCACGAGTCGCACCAAATCCCATACGGTAAACAACGTTATCTAAACGGCCTTCTAACAGCACCAGCAGGTTTGCACCTGTGTTACCTTTAAGGCGAGCTGCGGTTTTGTAATAGTTACGGAATTGACGCTCTAAGACACCGTAAATACGACGTACTTTTTGCTTTTCACGCAACTGAACACCGTAGTCAGACAGGCGAGGCTTACGCGCACCATGTTGACCAGGAGCGGTGTCAATCTTGCACTTAGAGTCAATCGCACGTACACCTGACTTTAAAAACAGGTCAGTACCTTCACGACGGCTCAGTTTGAGCTTAGGGCCCAGATATCTTGCCATTTTCTTTCTCCAACAATCCTATAGAAACGTCGAGTTATACGCGGCGTTTCTTCGGCGGACGACAACCGTTGTGAGGAATCGGAGTCACATCAGTAATGTTAGTGATGCGGAAACCAGCCGCGTTTAGTGCACGGATGGAAGACTCACGACCTGGGCCTGGGCCCTTAACCATTACTTCCAAGTTCTTCAGACCGTAATCTTTAACCATTTCCGCACAACGCTCTGCAGCAACTTGAGCAGCAAATGGAGTAGACTTACGAGAACCACGGAAACCTGAACCGCCAGCAGTTGCCCAACCAAGAGCATTGCCTTGACGATCAGTAATAGTCACAATGGTGTTGTTGAAAGACGCATGGACATGAGCCACACCGTCAGAAACTTGCTTTCTTACACGCTTACGTGCACGAATTGGAGCTTTAGCCATTTTCTAAACCCCGATTATTTTTTGATCGGTTTACGCGGGCCCTTACGGGTACGCGCGTTGGTCTTAGTACGCTGACCGCGAACTGGGAGACCACGACGATGACGCAGACCACGGTAGCAGCCAAGGTCCATCAGACGCTTAATGCTAAGGGTCACTTCACGACGCAGGTCACCTTCTACGGTGTACTTGGCAACTTCGTCACGCAGCTTATCGATTTGTTCTTCAGACAACTCACTGATCTTAGTGCTTTCAGTAATACCCGTTGCAGCTAAAATAGCTTGAGAACGAGTCTTACCTACGCCATAGATCGCAGTTAATGCGATTACAGCATGCTTATGATCAGGAATGTTAATGCCTGCAATACGGGCCATATGCACTCCTAAGTTTTATTTTATGGTGATGCCAGTCTGAAAAGCCCGTTTTCAGGATACCCAAATGACATACCAACTTCACACAAAAGGTCGGCTGGCTAATTTAGCCAGCCGGCCGTCACTTTGCAAGAAAAATATGCAGTAAATCAGCCTTGACGCTGTTTATGCTTTGGCTCGCTGCAAATTACACGCACAACACCGTTGCGCTTGATAATTTTGCAGTTACGGCACAGCTTCTTAACGGAAGCACGAACTTTCATTTCTACTCTCCGCAACCTTTGGTGGTTCTCTGAATTAACGGCTATACCCTTTCAGGTTTGCTTTCTTCAGAGCGGACTCATACTGATGAGACATCAGATGGGTCTGTACTTGAGCCATAAAATCCATGATGACAACAACAACGATTAGCAACGATGTGCCACCGAAATAGAATCTAACATTCCATGCTACCATCATAAACTCAGGTATCAAGCAGATAAAGGTGATATATAACGCACCTGCTAATGTCAAGCGTGTCATCACTTTATCAATGTACTTCGCGGTTTGTTCACCCGGACGGATCCCTGGCACGAACGCACCTGACTTCTTCAGATTATCTGCTGTCTCACGCGGGTTAAATACCAACGCGGTATAGAAGAAGCAGAAGAAGATGATTGCAGCTGCATACAACATAGCATGCAACGGTTGACCCGGTTGCAATGCTAATGCAATATCAGACAGCCATGTCATACCAGATCCTTGTCCAAACCACTGCGCAAGCGTAGCAGGGAAAAGGATAATACTAGAAGCAAAAATAGCAGGAATAACACCAGCCATATTCACTTTCAGTGGCAGATGTGTACTTTGTGCCGCGAATACTCGACGACCTTGCTGACGCTTAGCGTAGTTTACTACAATTCTACGCTGTCCGCGCTCAACAAATACAACAAAATACGTAACTGCAAAGACAATAGCCGCAATCAACAACAGCAGAAGTACATGCAGTTCGCCTTGACGCGCCTGTTCAAACGTATGTCCGATAGCTGAAGGTAACCCTGCCACAATACCTGCAAAGATAATCATGGAGATACCGTTACCGATACCGCGCTCAGTAATTTGCTCACCTAGCCACATAAGGAACATTGTTCCTGTAACTAAACTGACAACAGCTGTAAAGTAGAAGCCAAAACCTGGATTATCAACCAGACCTGGAACCATACTCGGTAGACCTGTTGCTATACCGATTGCTTGGAATGTACCTAATACTAACGTGCCATAACGGGTATAGTGGCTAATCTTACGACGACCCGCTTCCCCTTCTTTCTTTAGCTCTGCTAACGCAGGATGAACTACTGTTAACAATTGGACAATAATAGAGGCCGAAATATACGGCATAATACCCAGAGCAAAGATAGACGCACGCTGAAGAGCACCACCGGAGAACATATTAAACATCTCGATGATGGTACCCTTCTGCTGTTCGAACAAGGTCGCAAGAACAGAGGCATCAATACCAGGAATTGGCACGTAGGAACCAGCGCGGAATACGATAATCGCACCTAACAGAAACAGTAAGCGACGCTTTAGCTCTGTCAGCCCACCCTGAGCACCTCGAAAATCAAATCCTGGTTGTTTAGCCATCTGTTAATTATTCCTCGATTTTACCGCCAGCGGCTTCAATAGCTGCACGTGCACCTTTAGTGACTCGTAGGCCACGTACAGTTACAGCGCGAGTTACATCACCAGACAGAACAATCTTAGCGAATTCCATATCTTTAGTGATGATGTTCGCGGCTTTCAGCGTGTTCAAATCAATTTGATCACCTTCTACTTGAGCCAACTCTGACAGACGAACTTCGGCTGTTACAGCAGCTTTCATAGAAGTAAAACCAAACTTAGGTAAACGACGATATAAAGGCATTTGACCGCCTTCAAAACCACGACGTACACCACCGCCAGAACGAGATTTCTGACCTTTGTGACCACGGCCGGCAGTTTTACCTAAACCAGAACCGATACCACGACCTACACGCTTAGCTGATTGCTTAGCGCCTTCAGCCGGAGAAAGAGTATTCAAACGCATCTGTTACTCCTCAACCTTGATCATGTAGGATACTTGATTAACCATACCACGAACTGCAGGAGTATCGATCAGCTCAACAGTATGATTTATACGACGCAAACCCAAACCACGTAGAGTAGCTTTATGCTTCGGCAGACGACCGATAGAGCTACGAGTTTGAGTTACTTTGATAGTCTTAGCCATGGTCATTACCCCAGAATTTCTTCAACGGATTTGCCACGTTTAGCAGCGACCATCTCAGGAGACTTCATATTCGCCAGAGCGTCGATGGTAGCACGTACCACGTTGATCGGGTTAGTAGAGCCGTACGCTTTTGACAGAACGTTATGAACGCCTGCTACTTCTAGTACAGCACGCATAGCACCGCCAGCAATGATACCGGTACCTTCAGATGCTGGTTGCATGAATACACGTGAACCTGTATGAGCACCCTTAACAGGATGCTGCAAAGTTCCGTTATTCAATGCAACGTTAACCAGACTGCGACGAGCTTGTTCCATCGCTTTTTGGATCGCTGCTGGAACTTCACGCGCTTTGCCGTAACCAAAACCAACGCGGCCGTTACCATCACCGACTACTGTTAGTGCGGTGAAAGAGAAAATACGACCACCTTTAACGGTCTTAGATACACGGTTTACCGCGATCAGCTTTTCCTGCAGTTCACCAGCTTGTTTTTCGATGTTAGCCATCTTACACCTCTACCTTAGAACTGAAGGCCAGCTTCGCGGGCAGCATCTGCCAACGCTTGGACACGGCCGTGATACTTGAAACCAGAGCGGTCAAAAGCGATTGCTTTAACGCCTTTTTCAAGAGCGCGTTCAGCAATAGCTTTACCGACAACGGCTGCGGCATCTTTATTACCGGTAGATTTCACTTGCTCTGCAATCACTTTTTCTACCGTTGAAGCAGCGGCCAGAACTTCTGAACCATTTGCTGCAATAACTTGCGCGTAGATGTGACGCGGAGTACGGTGAACCACCAGGCGGGTCGCACCCAGTTCTTTAATATTGCGACGTGCGCGGGTCGCACGACGGATACGAGCTGCTTTCTTATCCATAGTGTTACCTTACTTCTTCTTAGCCTCTTTGATACGCACGACTTCGTCAGCGTAACGTACACCTTTACCTTTATAAGGCTCAGGACGGCGGTAAGCACGCAGGTCAGCTGCAACTTGACCAATCAGCTGCTTATCTGAGCCTTTCAGAACAATTTCAGTCTGAGTAGGACATTCAGCAGTGATGCCAGCAGGCAGTTGGTGCTCAATTGGGTGTGAGTAACCTAAGCTCAGGGCAACTGCGTTGCCTTTCAGAGCCGCACGGTAACCAACACCTACCAGTTGCAGCTTCTTCTGGAAGCCTTCGGTAACACCGATCAGCATATTGTTAACCAGTGAACGTGCAGTACCAGCCTGCGCGTCTGCACCTGCAACACCTTCGCGTGGAGCGAAAGTAATTGCATTGTCAGCAAAGTTAACTTCTACGCCATGATGAATAGTACGAGTCAGCTCGCCATTCTTGCCTTTCAGGATGATAACCTGATCGTTGAGTTTCACCTCTACGCCGGCAGGAATGACCACTGGTGCTTTAGCAACACGAGACATTCTTCCTACCCCTTTATTAGGCTACGTAGCAGATGATCTCACCGCCGAGGCCCGCTTTACGCGCAGCTCGGTCAGTCATCACACCTTTAGACGTTGAAATAACAGCGATACCTAAACCACCCATAACTTTTGGTAGCACATCTTTTTTCTTATAGATGCGCAGACCTGGACGGCTTACACGCTGAATGCTTTCCACAACAGAGTTACCTTGGAAATAACGCAAAGTAACTTCTAGTTCTGGCTTAGCATCGCCAACAACATTGAAATCTTCGATGTAACCTTCTTCTTTCAGCACGTTGGCAATAGCCACTTTTAGCTTGGAAGAAGGCATTGTGACCGCAAATTTCTTTGCTGCCTGACCATTACGGATACGGGTCAGCATATCCGCGATCGGATCTTGCATGCTCATCTGTCTTTACTCCCGTGATTCAAATAGTGGTAAATTACCAGCTAGCCTTTTTCAGACCCGGAATTTCACCGCGCATAGCGGTTTCACGGACCTTAATACGGCTCAGACCGAATTTACGTAGGAAACCGTGTGGACGGCCAGTTTGGCGGCAACGGTTACGCTTACGGATCGGACTTGAATCACGTGGCAGCTGTTGAAGTTTCAGCACAGCAGCCCAACGATCTTCGTCAGAGGCATTTACATCGGAGATGATTGCCTTCAGTTCTTGACGCTTAGCGAAGAACTTCTCAACCAACTCTGCACGCTTTACTTCACGTGCAATCATTGATTCCTTAGCCATATAGTAACCCTACCTTACTTACGGAATGGGAAGTCAAACGCAGCCAGCAATGCACGGCCTTCATCATCTGTCTTCGCAGTAGTGGTAATGGTGATATCCATACCACGTACACGATCAACTTTATCATAGTCGATTTCAGGGAAGATGATTTGCTCACGTACACCCATGCTGTAGTTACCACGACCATCGAATGATTTCGGGTTTAAACCACGAAAATCACGAATACGTGGAACAGCAATGCTGATCAAACGCTCAAAGAATTCCCACATACGTTCACCGCGCAGGGTTACTTTGCAGCCGATTGGATAGCCCTGACGGATTTTAAAGCCAGCAACAGAGTTGCGAGCTTTAGTGATCAGTGGCTTCTGGCCAGAAATTGCAGCCAGATCTGCCGCAGCATTATCTAACAACTTCTTATCAGCCAGAGCTTCACCGACACCCATGTTCAGGGTAATCTTTTCGACTCGTGGGACTTGCATGACAGATTTGTAGCCGAACTGCTCTTGCAGTTTCGCAACTACCTGCTCTTTGTAGTAATCATGCAGTTTCGCCATCGTACTACTCCAGAATTACTTAATTGTTTCGCCATTAGATTTGAAGAAACGCACTTTTTTGCCTTCTTCGAATCGGAAGCCTACACGGTCAGCCTTGCCGGTAGCTGCGTTAAAGAGTGCAACGTTAGAAGCTTGAATAGCCGCTTCTTTTTCAACGATGCCACCTGCAACACCTGTCGCCGGAACCGGCTTCTGGTGTTTTTTAACCAGGTTAATTCCTTCAACAACCAGCTTGCCAGTAGACAAAACCTTGGTTACTTTACCGCGCTTACCTTTATCTTTGCCAGTCAGCACGATAACTTCATCGTTACGACGGATTTTTGCAGCCATGATTCAGCTCCTTACAGTACTTCGGGTGCCAGAGAAATAATCTTCATGAACTTTTCAGAACGCAGTTCACGAGTTACTGGACCGAAAATACGTGTACCGATCGGCTGCTCACTGTTGTTGTTCAACAGAACGCAAGCGTTACGGTCGAAGCGAACGACAGATCCGTCCTGGCGACGAACACCCTTCTTGGTGCGCACCACCACCGCCTTCAGGACATCACCTTTTTTGACCTTACCGCGAGGAATTGCTTCCTTCACAGTGATCTTGATGACATCACCGACACCAGCGTAGCGACGGTGCGAGCCACCTAGAACCTTGATACACATTACGCTGCGCGCACCGGAGTTGTCGGCTACGTCCAGCATAGTCTGTTCTTGGATCATGTTAGTGCTCCGCTAAAGTCAACTACTAACAGCTCTAAACATATGTGAGCTGTCATGGACCCATCTCGGGTCAGGATTCCCCATTACTAGGGCGACGCATTATAGCACCGCTTACTGAGCATGGGTAGACAAAAAGTAAACGACCCCCATGGGCCGCTTACCCAGTTCTTTGTGCTATCTGTAAAATCGTAACGATTTAATTACAGTACAGCTTTTTCTACAACGCGTACCAGAGTCCAAGACTTAGTCTTTGACAATGGACGACACTCACGGATCTCTACGAGATCGCCAGTACCGCTTTCGTTGTTCTCGTCATGCACGTGCAGCTTAGTTGTACGCTTGATGAACTTACCATACATTGGATGTTTCACCATACGTTCAATTGCTACAACGATGGACTTGTCCATCTTGTCGCTTACTACACGACCTTGCAAAGTACGGATTTTATCAGTCATTACACACCCGCCTTCTCAGTCAGAACAGTTTTAACACGCGCGACATTACGGCGCACTTGTTTCAGCAGATGACTCTGCTGTAGCTGACCGGTGGCTGCTTGCATGCGCAGGTTGAACTGTTCACGCAGCAGGTTGAGCAGCTCAGTGTTCAGCTCTTCAACGCTCTTTTCACGCAGTTCTTGTGCTTTCATCACATCACCGTCTTAGTTACAAAGGTGGTCTTGATTGGCAGCTTGGCCGCGGCCAGCTTAAATGCTTCACGAGCCAGCTCTTCAGAAACGCCATCCATTTCGTACAAAACCTTACCAGGTTGGATTAGGGCTACCCAGTACTCAACGTTACCTTTACCCTTACCCATACGAACTTCAAGCGGCTTCTCAGTGATTGGTTTGTCTGGGAACACACGGATCCAGATTTTACCTTGACGCTTAATAGCACGAGTCATTGCACGACGAGCTGCTTCAATTTGACGAGCAGTCAGACGACCACGACCAACAGCCTTCAGACCGAAGGTGCCGAAGCTTACATCAGTGCCCGCAGCCAGACCGCGATTACGGCCTTTCATCATCTTACGGAACTTGGTACGCTTTGGTTGCAACATCACAATTCTCCTTACTTACGAGCTTTGCGCTGCTGCTTTTTAGGTTGTGCAGCCGGTTTTTCCGGTTGTTGCACAGCAGCCATACCGCCCAGGATCTCACCTTTGAAGATCCACACTTTCACGCCGATTACGCCGTAAGTAGTGTGAGCTTCAGCAGTGTTATAGTCGATGTCAGCACGCAGAGTGTGCAATGGCACACGGCCTTCACGGTACCATTCAGTACGCGCGATTTCTGCACCGCCAAGACGGCCACTAACTTCAACTTTGATGCCTTTAGCACCCAAACGCATTGCATTTTGTACCGCACGCTTCATAGCACGACGGAACATTACACGGCGCTCGAGCTGGGAACTGATGCTTTCTGCAACCAATTTCGCATCCAATTCAGGCTTGCGAACTTCAGCAATGTTGATTTGAGCTGGAACGCCCGCGATATTCGCGACAACGTTACGCAGTTTTTCAACATCTTCGCCTTTCTTACCGATAACGACACCAGGACGAGCTGTGTGAATAGTCACACGGATGCTCTTCGCTGGACGCTCGATAACAATGCGAGATACAGACGCTTTCGCCAGTTCCTTTGTTAGGTACTGACGCACTTTGAAATCGCCATCTAAATTGTCAGCGAAATCTTTGGTATTCGCGTACCAGGTAGAGTTCCAAGGTTTAACAATACCCAGGCGAATACCATTAGGATGTACTTTCTGACCCATTGCTACTCTCCAGAATCTTAGCGATCAGACACAACCACAGTGATGTGGCTGGTGCGCTTCAGGATGCGATCTGCACGACCTTTAGCACGTGGCATGATGCGCTTCATGCTTGGACCTTCGTCTACGAAGATCTTGGAGATTTTCAGATCATCCACATCAGCGCCTTCGTTGTGCTCGGCGTTAGCAATGGCAGACTCCAGCACTTTCTTAACCAGATCAGCAGCTTTTTTGTTGCTGTAAGTTAATACTTCAAGCGCAAGAGCGACTTTCTTACCGCGAACTAAGTCAGCTACCAGACGAGCTTTCTGCGCGGAAGTACGAGCATAACGGTGTTTAGCAATAGCTTCCATCTCTTACCTCTTAACGCTTCTTAGCCTTTTTATCGGCAGCGTGGCCGCGATAAGTACGAGTCGGAGCGAATTCGCCCAGCTTGTGACCGACCATTTCATCGGAAACGTAAACTGGAACGTGCTGACGACCATTATGGACTGCGATGGTCAAACCAATCATTGTAGGAATGATCATTGAACGACGGGACCAGGTTTTAACTGGCTTTTTATCCCCGCTTTCCACCGCTTTCTCTACCTTCTTCAGCAAGTGCAGGTCGATAAATGGACCTTTCTTGAGAGAACGTGGCATGGCTTATCCTCTAAATCGTGTCAATTACTTACGGCGACGTACGATATATTTATCAGTACGTTTGTTGCTGCGAGTCTTCTTACCTTTGGTAGGAACGCCCCAAGGTGTTACTGGGTGCTTACCAAAGTTACGACCCTCACCACCACCGTGTGGGTGATCTACTGGGTTCATCGCAGTACCGCGAACGGTAGGACGAACACCACGCCAGCGAGCGGCACCAGCTTTACCCAGTACGCGCAGCATATGCTCAGAGTTACCAACTTCACCGATAGTTGCACGGCAATCAGCCAGAACTTTGCGCATTTCGCCAGAACGCAGACGAAGAGTTACGTAAGCACCGTCGCGAGCAATCAGCTGCACGTAAGTACCTGCGGAGCGAGCCATCTGGCCGCCTTTACCTGGCTTCATTTCTACGTTGTGAACAGTAGCACCAACTGGAATGTTGCGCATTGGTAGGCAGTTACCTACTTTGATTGCAGCATCAGCACCAGATTGGATTTGGTCGCCAGCTTTCAGGCCTTTTGGAGCCAGAATATAACGACGCTCACCGTCTTTATACAGAACCAGTGCGATATTCGCAGAACGGTTCGGGTCATACTCGAGGCGCTCAATAGTAGCAGGAATGCCATCTTTGTTACGCTTAAAGTCAACCAGACGATAATGTTGCTTATGACCACCACCGATGTGACGAGTAGTGATGCGGCCGTTATTATTACGACCACCAGTCTTAGACTTGGTGTCCAACAAAGCTGCAAAAGGCTTGCCTTTGTGCAGTTCGTTGTTAACCACTTTCACTACATGGCGACGACCCGGGGATGTCGGCTTACATTTAACGATAGCCATTGTTCTTTACTCCTCCGAATTACTCAGCGCCGCCAACGAAGTCCAGATTCTGGCCTTCTTTCAGGGTGACGTAAGCTTTCTTCAAGTCGCTACGACGACCAACGCGAGCACCGTGACGCTTTACTTTGCCTTTCAGGATCAAAGTACGAACATCTTTAACTTCAACTTCAAACAGCTGTTCTACAGCGGCTTTAATTTCAGCTTTGGTGGCGTCTTTTGCTACTTTAAACACGATGGTGTTACGTGTTTCAGCAGCCATAGTCGCTTTTTCAGAGATGTGCGGAGCACGCAATACTTTCAGCAGACGTTCTTCACGGATCATGCCAGCATCTCCTCAACTTGCTTAACAGCGTCAGCGGTCATTACAACCTTATCGAACGCGATCAGGCTTACTGGGTCGAGGCCAGTTACATCGCGAACGTCAACCTTAAACAGGTTGCGAGCTGCCAGGAACAGGTTCTCATCAACTTCAGCAGTGATGATCAACACATCTTCCAAAGCCATCTCTTTCAGCTTTTGTGCCAGCAGTTTGGTTTTTGGTGCTTCTACAGAGAAGCTCTCAACCACGATCAGACGTTCCTGACGAACTAGTTCAGACAGGATGCTCTTCATCGCACCACGGTACATTTTTTTGTTTACTTTCTGGCTGTGATCTTGCGGCTTAGCAGCAAAAGTCACGCCACCAGAGCGCCAGATTGGGCTCTTGATGTCACCAGAACGAGCACGACCTGTGCCCTTTTGACGCCATGGTTTTTTGCCTGAGCCAGAAACTTCAGCACGAGTTTTCTGAGCACGGGTACCTTGACGAGCACCTGCAGCGTAAGCAACAACAACCTGGTGAACCAGGGCTTCGTTGAAATCACGACCGAAGGTAGTCTCGGAAACAGTCAGCGCGCTTTGCGCGTCTTTCAATACCAATTCCATTCCTATACTCCTCCGCCGTTACGCCTTAACTGCCGGTTTCACGATCAGATCGCCATTCGTTGCGCCTGGTACTGCGCCTTTAACCAGCAGCAGATTACGTTCAGCATCAACACGTACAACTTCCAGTGACTGCACTGTTACGCGTTCGTCACCTAAGTGACCGGTCATTTTCTTACCTTTGAACACGCGACCAGGAGTTTGGTTTTGACCGATAGAACCTAAAACACGGTGTGACAAAGAGTTACCGTGAGTCGCATCTTGAGTGCGGAAGTTCCAACGTTTAACACCACCTGCGAAGCCTTTACCTTTAGAAGTACCGGTAACGTCGACTTTTTTCACGTCAGTGAAAATGTCTACGTTAATTTCCTGGCCAACAGTGAACTCAACACCATTTTCCAGACGGAACTCCCACTTACCGCGGCCAGCTTCTACGCCAGCTTTAGCAAAATGACCTGCTTCAGGCTTAGTTACACGGTTTGCTTTTTTGCTACCAGTAGTAACTTGAATCGCGCTGTAGCCGTCATTTTCCAGGGTCTTAACCTGGGTAACGCGGTTGGCTTCGATTTCGATAACGGTAACTGGGATGGACACGCCGTCTTCTGTGAAGACGCGGGTCATGCCCACTTTACGTCCGACTAAACCAATCATTGTATCAACCTCTTATCGTACGAAGACCTGATTAGCCCAGGCTGATCTGCACGTCAACGCCGGCAGCCAGATCTAGACGCATCAGAGCATCAACGGTTTTTTCAGTTGGCTCGACGATGTCGACCAGGCGCTTGTGAGTGCGGATTTCGTACTGGTCACGCGCGTCTTTATTAACGTGCGGAGAAATCAGTACGGTAAAACGCTCTTTGCGGGTCGGCAGTGGAATCGGGCCACGAACCTGAGCGCCAGTGCGCTTAGCAGTCTCGACGATTTCCGCGGTTGACTGATCGATCAAACGGTGATCGAAAGCTTTCAGGCGGATACGGATTCTTTGGTTCTGCATGAGACCAGAGCTCCAACAATCTTAAGGCACATAAAAACCCCACTATCACTCGTTTTCTACGAGGAAGTGCGATTCGCTTCTTTTCTGTAGTCCCCATATCGGGAACGTTGTATATCGATTAACAAAAATCGATAATGAGCTTTAAAAGCTCAACTTAGCCATATCGGATAAGCCAGCACATTATACGCAATCTGAGCCTAAGTGCAACCCCTCGGTGGATTTTTGATCACACTAAATTTGCTGCTACTGTTTTAGGCTAAAATTATGTTTCCCAAATATGTACTAATAGCCTAATTTTTAAGTTAAAAATGGCCATACATATTGGTGATGCACTCTATTCCTAAGTAGTTATCTGTACTTATGCTACTTAGGGTGTAATAAAAGGGCGCTATTGCGCCCTTTTATTAGTCATACAAGAAGACTTAAGCGATGATTTTAGCAACCACGCCTGCACCTACTGTACGGCCACCTTCACGGATAGCGAAGCGCAAGCCTTCGTCCATCGCGATTGGGGCAATCAGGTTTACAACCATTTGAATGTTGTCACCTGGCATGACCATCTCTACGCCTTCTGGCAGTTCGATGGTACCGGTCACGTCAGTTGTACGGAAGTAGAACTGTG
>NZ_JBOFTR010000005.1:0-59984 GCF_051652165.1 Plesiomonas sp. | reverse complement strand
CCATGCCGAACTCAGCAGTGAAACGCCGTAGCGCCGATGGTAGTGTGGGGTCTCCCCATGCGAGAGTAGGGAACTGCCAGGCATCAAATAAGTAGAAAGCCCATCCGAAAGGATGGGCTTTTTGCGTTTGGGATTTTGGACGTTTTAGGCTGGGTTACAACATGAACTTGGCTGGATTTTTTGTGTATCCCACAAGCGCGTTTTTTAAGGCTCTGTTTTTATCGCATAAAAAAACCCCGTAAAGACGGGGTTAGTTAATATCAGCAGAATGGTATGACAGGGGTTACAGAATTTTATTGATGAGTCGGTCAATACGCATGCGGCTTAAGCGGCGGATCAGTTTTTTGACCGGTTCTGGGTAATCACTGAGTGTTTGTAACTGCTGATAGTGCGTGATATGTGTTGTGTGTTCACGGATATGCTGCAATTCGGTATGACGCTGTGTCTGTAATTCAGCTTGTGGAT
Source organism: Plesiomonas sp. (assembly GCF_051652165.1). Lineage (GTDB taxonomy): Bacteria > Pseudomonadota > Gammaproteobacteria > Enterobacterales > CAMTGL01 > Plesiomonas. The sequence continues at coordinate 59,519 of NZ_JBOFTR010000005.1, read as the reverse complement.
CATGAATTAAGAGTGCGTTTTCTAAATCTAATCCCCATGCTCTTGGGTTTAAATTGTTGCCAGTGAGCAACTGCCAACGGTTATCAACCCAAACGCCTTTCAGGTGATAGGTGTTGTCTTGATCTTTCCAAAGCCGGATCGTGAGTTGATCATTTAAAATAAAACGCTGCAGACGGCTCATAAAACGGCGCAGGTTTATCTCATATAAATAGGGCAGTGCGCCTATCACTCGGAATTTCTCTTCCGGTGAGAGATAAAAATCGTTAGCCGTTTTATCCCCGATAATAATTTCAACACGCTTGCCCAGTTGTAATAACCGATGAATAATTTTTACCAACGGAGCGGGCAGATTGAAGTAAGGGGTACAGATGGTCAGTTGTTCTTCTGTTGACGCTAATAGGTCTTGAATCGCTTCATTAAGTTGACTACGTTTTCCCAACCCACACAACGGGCGAATGCTGAGACATTCATTGTTATTACAGGTGCCGTATGTTTCGTAGGTAGCGGTTTTAAGAGCATGGCGCAGTTGCTTGATGGCAACTTTGATCTCTTGCGTCGTCGGTTTGTCATTGCGATCAAGGCGTTGTACCGCACCGGCATTCATCAGTGAGTCTTGCATAAATTTGACCATGCTATTGGCAAGGTCTGGGTGGTGAATTTGATGATAACGGTCGTAGCGGTATTTATCTTGTTTATGCAGATAAACATTATTCAGGCTGGCTCCGCTGTAGAGCACGGTGTCATCAATCACAAAGCCTTTGAGGTGCAATACACCTAAGGCTTCACGGGTATTCACCGGAACGCCATAAATGGGGATTTCACTGTCTGGATGTGCCGCAGCCTGATCTGTATACCATTGTGCATTGGTTGATAAGGCGCTTTCACCAATACGCCCGCGCTGGGCGCGATGCCAGTCAACAAAGATTCTGATATCTAAGTGTGGTGTTGTGGCTTTGGCGCTGTAGAGTGCGTGTAAAATTTCCTGACCGCCCTCATCATTTTCTAGATACAGGGCCGCGATATAAATACGTTGTTTGGCGAGCCCGATAAGATCGAGCAGACGCGTACGAAAATCATCTGTTTTAAACAGAGTGTTTACACTGTCTGCCTGTAGTGGAAAGCAGGGCAGTAGCTCAAGGTGTTGCTGATTTTTGTTGCGTTTTAGTTTTGACAGCATCACAAGAATACTCAGTTCATCAAAATGTATTGGTTAAATAATCACGGTATCGAAGCAATACGTTGAACCGTTAAAAATACCATGTTTTGAACATAATTTCCGCTTTTACATGATTAATGCGGGCGTGCAGGGATCAGTAACGCATCGAGATCGATATGTTCTTCTATGGCATCGGCAATGCGGTTAATCGCAACTTCATGTAAAGCAAAGATATCAACGGTTGCTGCATTATGTAAGCCGGCCCATTGTAGCCAGTGTTGGCAGGCTTTTGGATGATCAAATAGACCGTGCCAGTAAGTGCCGATAATCTGTTGGTCTTGGCTGATACAACCATCTTGCTGACCATTGTCATTGTGTATGACAGAATGATTTGTTGGATGTTCAGTTTTACCCAGATGAATTTCATATCCTGTGATCGGACAAGGGTTTTGCTGTGGTAAATGGAGCGTACCTTGTACGGTTTTTAGCTGCTTTTCCGTTTCTAATGTGGTGCTAACGGGGAGCAGGCCAAGACCTTTGCTGCTTCCTGCGTGGCCTTCAAGACCTTTAGGATCATGGATCCATTCACCGAGCATTTGATAACCGCCACAGATCCCGAGTACTTTTCCCCCGTACCGTAAATGTTTTTCAAGGGCTTTATCCCAGCCATTTTGTTGCAAAAAGGTCAGGTCATTGCGCACTGATTTTGTTCCCGGTAGAATGACGAGATCGGCGGCAGGCCAAGGCTGGCCTTGGGCGACAAACTGTACATTAACTTGTGGGTGTGCCCGCAGGGCATCAAAATCGTTGTGGTTACTGGTGCGGGTGAGCACGGGGATAACAATATTGAGCTGTGTGGTTTCGTTGGTGTTTTGTTGTGCATTGATGGCATCTTCTGCTTCTAAGTGCAGGTTGTGCAGATAGGGAAGTACACCAAATACTTTTTTACCGGTTTTTTGTTCTAACCAGTCAAGCCCGCTATGCAGCAGGGTGATATCTCCGCGAAAGCGGTTAATAATAAAACCTTTGACCCGCTGTTGTTCACTTTCAGACAGCAGTGCCAGTGTGCCGTACAGGTGGGCAAAGACACCGCCTTTGTCGATATCGGCAATAATAATAACCGGGACATCGGCCTCTTCAGCAAAACCCATATTGGCAATATCCCGATCTCGCAGATTAATCTCTGCGGGGCTGCCAGCACCTTCAATGATTACTGCATCGTATTGGTTGGTCAGGATATGGAATGACTCCAATACTTTACCGAGTAACTCTGGTTTGTGGTGGTGATAAACCATGGCATCCATATTGGCAAATACTTTGCCCTGCACAATGACTTGTGCCCCAATATCGGTGTTGGGTTTGAGCAGTACCGGGTTCATGTGAATAGAGGGTTCAATATTGCAGGCTTGTGCTTGCACTGCTTGTGCTCGGCCAATTTCGCCCCCTTCTTTGCTGACGGCGCTGTTCAATGCCATGTTTTGTGATTTGAATGGGGCTACAGCAAATCCGCGCCGTTGTAGAACGCGACACAATCCGGTGACAAAGGCGCTTTTACCGGCATCAGAGGTGGTTCCCTGAACCATAAGGGTAAAGGCTGGATGCAGTGTTTTGTTCATACGGGCTGTTATTCCATTCAAAAAGAGTAAAAACAGTTTAGCTTACCGGAATTTGGTTGTGTTGCGCGAATAAAATGGCAAAGTGTGTTGCAGAAGGTAATTCATTATGGAGCAAATGACAGTGGCAGATCGTCATCAGGAACGGCAGCAACGGCTGAAAGAGAAGGTCGATGCGAAAATTGCTAATGCACAGGAAGAGCGCGGATTATTACTGGTCTTAACGGGCAACGGGAAAGGAAAAAGTACCGCGGCAATGGGAACGGTAGCGCGCGCAGTCGGGCATGGGCAAAAAGCGGCGGTTGTGCAGTTTATTAAAGGGAATTGGGATAACGGTGAGCTTAATTTGCTGTCACCGCTTGGGGTTGAGTTTCAGGTGATGGCGACCGGTTTTACGTGGGAGACACAAAATAAGGCGCTGGATATGGCGGCAGCACAAGCAACTTGGTTGCATGCGCTGCGGATGTTGGCTGATCCGACGTTGGATTTAGTGGTACTCGATGAACTGACTTATATGGTGCAGTATGATTATCTGCCGCTCGATGAGGTGGTTCAGGCGATAGCACAGCGCCCGACAGAACAAACGGTAATTATTACCGGACGCGGCTGCCACCGTACCTTGCTTGAAATGGCAGATACAGTGACGGAGATGCGCCCAGTAAAGCATGCTTTTAATGCGGGACTAAAAGCACGCAAGGGGATTGATTGGTAATTGCCAAACATGGAGAACCTTGGGTGATCTAGTGGGTGTTCTTACCTGCATTTTCGTCAATGGGTAGCAGTAAGCTGACAATGCCCTCTTCAAGTTGCATATCGATACTAAAGCCGAGCTTTTGCGCAAGGGTGATCATGCCGCGGTTGGTGGGCATGGTTATTCCTGAAAGCAGTTTGACTCCTGTACTGCGGGCATAGTTCACCAATTTGGTGAGTAACATGCGCCCGAGCCCCAGCCCTTTGAGATCAGATCGTACCAGTAGAGCAAATTCAGTATCAAGGTTATCTGGATCAGCCAATGCGCGGGCGACACCAATAATTTCAGCGGTATCGCCGGTATGCCGAACGGCAACAAAGGCCATTTCTCGGTCGTAATCTATTTGTGTCATGTGTGCTAGATCTTCATGGCTGAACTCACCAATTTCACTGAAGTAGCGGCGGTAGAGATCTTCTCGGGTCACCTGGTTGATAAATTCACGGTGCAGAGGTTCATCTTCGGGCAAGATCGGACGTAACATGCAGAGCGATCCATCGCGCAGGTGAGTGATCTCTTCGAGCTCTTTAGGGTACGGACGGATCGCTAAGCGGGTATAAGGATCGCGCTGACGGGCGGTCAGTTGCAGAGTGACATCGAGTAGGGTCATATCGCTGCCGGTTGCAAGTAACGGGTGGATATCAAGAGTTTCAATTTCAGTGCAGTCTAGGATCAGATAAGAGACCTGTACTAGCAGACGACTGAGCGCATGAATATCTAATGGACTACGATTGCGGATTTTACCACTTTTCAGTGCGCTGACAATCAGATAGCGGGCGAGCGTCATATTTAAAGGAGGCAGTGCAGCAACTGCGTCGTGCTCCATATGCCATTCTGATCCGCCTTCTCCGAGTAAAATCACCGCGCCGAACACGGCATCTTGAATGACTTTGACGCGCAGCTCTTGCGATCCGGTACGCGGGGCCATCGGTTGTATCGCTAAACCAAGCAGGCTGGCAGACGGAAAGTGCTGCTGACAGCGTTCGATAATGGCATCTGCAGCTTGCTGAACTTCATGGGCGTTGCGCAGATTAAGCATGACGCCCTGCACATCAGATTTATGTGCAATATCAGCCGATCGTAATTTTACGGCCACCGGATAGCCGATCTGTTCTGCAATATGTACGGCTTCAGCACTGTCGGCGGCAATCAGTGTGTTAAGGGTATGCAGGTTGTAAGCGTGTAAAATAGGCTGTGCCTGATAGGTGTCTAGCTGATAGTGCTGTTGTTCTAGTGCATTGTGTAATAGCTGATGGGCAAGAGTGGTATCTATCGGTAAACCGGCCAGAGATATGGGGGTTTCCATTAACTGTTTTTGGTTACGCCGGTAAGAGACGCGGTGCATAAATGCGGCGATAGCGCCTTCAATGGTCCGGTAGGTGGGAATTCCGTGTTCGGTAAAATGCTGGCGCGCGCGCTGTGAAATTTGCTCACCTGACCATGTAGTGAGGATATCTTTGTGCCGCCCTTGTGGGTGTTGTTGCAGCAGTTGGGTGATCTGCTCGGCTGTATGGGTAACGGGTGCAATAGCACTGGGTGCATATAACAGCAAGATCCCGTCACACTGGGGGCTGGAAAGAAGCATATCCAGTGCTTTTAGGTAGCGATCTGGGGTGGCATCATCACGTAAATTTAGCGGGTTTCCGGCTGGCAACTGCAGTGCCGCTTCCAGCGCTTGCTGTTCGGTTTCTGTTAATTGTGCCAGTTTACCGCCTCTGCTAAGCAGCTCATCTACCGCCATGGCTGCAGGGGCTGCGCCATTGCTGAGAATAAACAGCCGTTCCCCTTTCACTGTCAGGGTATGGTGCAGAGTTTCTACTGCGGCAAACAGTTCGTGGGTATCTTGTACACGCAGCAGACCTGCACGAGCAAATGCGGCATCATAGACACTGTCTAATCCTGATGAGCCAAGCAATTGGCGGGATTGAGGTGTACGGCCACTTTTTACCACCAAAATGGGTTTATTGCGTGATGCAGCACGTGCCGCCGATAAGAAGCGTCTGGCATCTTGCAGCTCTTCAAGATACAGCAAGATGGCGGAGGTTTTGCTATCGCGGGCGAGATAGTCGAGCAGATCATCAAGATCGACATCAAGGCTATCGCCCAGGGCAATAAAATAGGAAAAACCGATATCTTGTGGGCGTGCCCAGTCGAGGATCGTGGTGGCGACTGCCGTTGATTGCGAGATAAACGCCAATTTTCCTGTGCGGGCAGGAATCGGAGAGAAACTGGCATTTAGCCCTTGCCATGGGGCAAGAATACCTAAGCTGTTTGGCCCAAGCAGGCGCATGTTATAGCGCAACGCTTGTTGCCGTAATGCTGAATAATCGCGGCTATCCCCCGACAGTAGCAGTACTGCTTTACAGCCCTTTTCACCTAACTGTTCGAGTAAACTGAGGTTGTGCCGTGCGTGGGTGCAAATAACCGCCAGATCGGGGATCAACGGTAAATCGGCAATACAGGCATACGCCAATACCCCGCTGACTGCCTGATAGCGGGGTGTTACCGGCAAAATTGGCCCGTTAAAACCACCTTCAAGTAAGTTGCGCATCATCAGAAATCCGGCTCGGCCGGCACGGGTTGATGCGCCAATAACAGCAATAGATTGCGGGCGCAACAGCGCATGTAAACCTTGTTGACTCATGTTGACCCTCATCCGTAAGGCTGTACATTTTGAGATTAGGTTATCTTGGTGGCTTTGTGTGCAAAAAGCATCAGCGTTCTGTTGTCGCTGTGATCGAATCGATCCGGCGATTAAATTTTCCGGCCAGATAGTGCTGTTTGAAGCGAACAAAGAGTGTATCGAGTGCTTGTGCCGCTTGCTGATCGTTGGCCATTAGCAGCAGTTGAGCTGCCACTTCAGCGGTACACAGTTGCTCATCAGTACTGGCCTCACGTAATTGGTATTCTGATTGTGAGGTTGGGCGCAGTGGCAATACTGGAAACTGATCCAGATAAGGGCTTTTACGGAACATTTTCCGTGCTTCAGTCCAGGTTCCATCCAGCATAATAAACAGCGGTTTAGTGGCAAAAGGGCGCAGAGTTACTGCTGGATTTGGCGGTGTAAGCGGGTTGGGTGTTGATGTCAGCAGATCATGCACCACACGCTCGGGCGCGGCATAGCTCTCTGGGAAGATGATATACGGTTGCAATGTTGGGTCTTGCAGCAGCGCCAACAGTGCTGGATTAATCTCGGTACGTGACCACAAAAAGGCCTGCGTATCGGGCAAAATGTCGGCAATTAAACGGCCGGTGTTGCTCGGTTTTAGCGGCTCAGTATCATACATTATCAGACAAAACTGGCTGTTTGCTGATACTGGTTGAATATGCGCGCATAAACAGTGTGATACAGCCAATAAACAGCGTTGGCAACGAACAACGCGGCATCCCCTTGCTAGAAATGGCCGCGTTGAGTGTGCTAAGCGTGCTTCACGCAGAGTAAGAACAGCATTCGGTAACATAAGTAACCCAGATAAAAAAGCATGGGTTATTGTAGACCGTTCCGTTATTACCGCAAATGCAGCACCTTAATGGGGATTGCGTTATTTTTGCAGGGCTTGATCCAACCATGCATTAAACTGTGCTTTTGGCAGCGCACCACTAAGCATTTCAACCATTTTACCCTGCTTAAAAACCATTAATGTAGGGATACTGCGAATACGAAAACGCGCACTCAGTTGCGGGGCACTTTCAGTATCTACTTTAACGAAACGCACTGATGTTGCCCGCTCTTTGGCGACATCACTAAAAATAGGGGCAAAATTTTGGCATGGCCCACACCACGGCGCCCAAAAATCGACCACGACCGGAACATCATCACTAATCAGTGCATCAAAGGTGGTTTCACTGGCATTAATGACTGCACCATCAAACAGTTCATGATTACAGCGGCCACATTTAGCACCATCATTCAAACGCTCTTCAGGTACGCGATTTTTAGCTTGGCAGGCCGGACAGACAGTATTCATGATTCCCTCATTAAAATGCGATAAGTTGCACATATTGTATGCAGTTGTTTTTTCTTACTATAAGGGAGCATAGCGTAAAAGACGACATGATTTTACCTATGAATATGATAGAGAATAACGTGGATAGATAACCTCTTTTACTGTGATCGGTGCTACACTGTGCCGAATAATTTGTTGCTTGCTGCCAAAGGGAAGGGCCGGTAAGCTGCGCGGCCTCATTTTTTGGAGAAGCACTGATGACTGACGATCGCAAACCGCGTTCAAACCCAAATGATTCAGGTTACGAAAACCCGTACGGTAACCGTGGATCGCAAACTGATAAACCTCGCTTTGAACGTGATGGCGAGCGTAAGCCACGTTTTAATGATGATCGCCGTAATGATCGTCCGCGCAATGACGGTGATCGTAAGCCGTATGCTGACCGCAAGCCATACGCCGGTGACAAACCACGCTTTGAGCGTGACGGTGACCGCAAGCCATATGCCGGAGACAAACCACGCTTTGAGCGCGACGGTGACCGCAAGCCATACGCCGGTGACAAACCACGCTTTGAGCGCGACGGTGACCGCAAACCATACGCCGGTGACAAACCACGCTTTGAGCGCGACGGCGACCGCAAGCCATACGCCGGTGACAAACCACGATTTGAGCGCGACGGCGACCGCAAGCCATACGCCGGTGACAAACCACGATTTGAGCGCGACGGTGACCGCAAACCGCGTTTCAACGATGATCGTCGTAGCGATCGCCCGCGCACCGAGCGTGATGGCGAGCGTAAGCCGTATGCCGGTGATAAACCGCGTTTCAACGATGATCGTCGTAGCGATCGCCCACGCACTGAGCGTGATAGCGAGCGTAAGCCGTATGCCGGTGATAAGCCGCGTTTTGAGCGTGGTAGCCAGCATGATCGTCAGGCTCGCTCCAATGATTCGGCACGCAGCAGCGAAAAGCCACGCTTTAACCGTGAAGAGGGAGCTGATGGTCAGGTTCGTTTCGTGCGCCAAGAGCAGAGTGCTCGCCCAGTACGTGAATCACGTCCGCGTGGTGATAAAACACTGAGCCTCAAGCGCGAAGCGGCAGCAACAGAGACCGAGTTCCGTACAGTACCAAGCGATTTTGGTATTGATCTTGATCTGTCTGGCATCCCGATGCACAACGATATCGATATGGAGCAAATTCGTCGTCAGCGTGCGGAAGAGACCCGTATCTACGGTGAAAATGCTTGCCAGATGCTATTTGCAAAACGCCCTGAAGCTATCGTGCGCGGCTGGTTTACCCAGCAGGCCACCACACGTTTTAGCGATACACTGCGCTGGATGGCACAAAACCGTAAAGCCTATCATCTGGTTGATGATCAAGAGCTGAACAAGGTTGCGGGAAGTGATCATCATGGTGGAGTGTGTCTGCTGATTAAAAAGCGTGAGCCACTGAGCCTGACTGATTATTTGGTACAGCCGCGTGAATCAGATTGCCTATTGGCACTTGAAGATGTGGGTAATCCACACAATCTGGGCGGTATCATGCGCTCTTGCGCACACTTTGGTGTTGATGGTGTTGTTATGCGCAATGCCGGTATGCTGGAATCTGGTGCGGCAGTACGTACTGCTGAAGGCGGCGCTGAATACCTGCAACCAATCAATACCGAAGATTTTGCTGCGGGTTTGGATCAGTTGCGTCGCGCCGGTTATACCATTGTGACAACCTCAAGCCACCAAGGGCAGTCAGTGTTTAGCACTGAGTTGCCGGCTAAAGTGGTGATTGTCTTTGGTGAGGAGCGTTCAGGTATCAGTGCTGATACTCAGGCGCAAGGTGATCTGGCATTATCCATTCCGGGTACTGGCCATGTTGAAAGCCTGAACGTTTCAGTTGCGACTGGCGTGTTGCTGGCCGAGTGGTGGCGTCAGCATGGCGTAAAAGCGAAAGCCTGATATATTGGCGATATACGCTGATGATATGCAGATAAAATAAAAAGCGGGCAGATTATGCCCGCTTTTTTTATCTTTCTCATAGCACATGTGTTATATATGACAGTGTAGTGGAAAAGCTGATAACGTACTGATTTTTTTATTTATTATTATAGTTTATCAGCGTGGTGTAGTAGCGTAAATTTTTCCCATAACTGTTCATTTGTTTCAGTATGTTCAGGGTGCACAATAATACAATCAATTGGACAGACCTTTATACAAGTTGGTGTTTCATAGTGGCCAACACATTCAGTACAGAGGTTAGGATCTATCTCATAAATCAGCTCACCCATTGCGATAGCTTTGTTAGGGCATTCAGGCTCACACATATCGCAATTGATGCATTTATCAGTTATCAGCAGTGCCATAGTTGTTCCGCTATTTTTCAAGTTTGTGGTGTACTTTTGTGCTTATTGGCTGCCGGATTGACTCAATCATGCTGACTACACTATACACATAAACATTAATTATACCTGTCTGCAGATATCACACCAATTTTTTCACCAGCTCTTCACTGTATAAAATCCGGTGGCGTGCATTGCCCACATCACGCTGTACTAGCCCCATAAACAGCAGATCGGTCATGGCCAGTTGTGCGGTACGTGAAAACATGGCCGAACTGCGCACTGCCACTTCATCCGCAACGGTATACAGGCAGTGTGTGGCCAGCGGGTGTAGCGCATTAGGTTGGTAGCCGGTGAGTGCTAGTACCGGAGTGCCTTGTTTAAGCGCCTCTTGGACTACACCATTGACTTCACGTCGGCTACCAGAAAAAGAGATCGCCAACAGCAAATCGTCGGGTGACAAGGTTTGAGCAATGGTCAGTTGCACGTGGGGATCGGTTTCTGTTAGCGCAGTTATGCCAATTTTCAGTAATTTATAGCTGAAATCTTTTGCCACCAGCGCCGATGAGCCAATACCACACAGTAAAATCCGTTTAGCGCCAGTCAACATATTTACTGCATGATCCAGCGCCAATTCGGGGTTTAGCTGTAATGTGGCTTGCAGTGTACGAATACTTTCGGCAATCAGCTTTTCGCCTACAATCGGTAGCGTGTCATCACTGCGGATTTGGTGATGAAGTGTAACACCGTGACTCTGCTGCTGTTGCAGTACCACCGCTTCTCCCAGTGCTAAACGCAGTTCGGTAAATCCACGGTAGCCCAATTTTTGGGCAAACTTAACGACACTTGATTGGCTGACATTTGCAGCTTTAGCCAGTGCTTGTGAAGACATATCCCGCGCTTTATCTGGATGACTTTGCAGAAAAAGTGCCAGTTTTTGCTCGCTATGCGACAGCGTATTCAACAGTTGTTGCAGTTTTAGCAGGCAGCTCATCCAAAGGTCCTTATTTTTATCCGCTCGGTACTTTTATACCTTGTACCAGAAAATGAGAAAAGCCGTTATTACGTTGGCAGAGGTTCTGGCATAGATAAACACTGATATGCTCTGCATCCTATAACATAATGATTTTTATGCTTTTTATTTTATCTGTTTGATCTGGCGACAGATAGTTTGTGATTAAACGCTCATTATTCCAACAATAATTTGTTTCTTGGAATATATTATTCCATTATTTGTTTAACGAAGTAATTAAATATTTAAGCGAGTCACATATGAATCTAGGTCGTTTAGTCTCAGAAAGCCGTAACAGCAATACAATGGATTTAGATACTCTGCCAACGGTTGAGATGTTACAGCGTTTCAATGAAGAAGATCAGCGTGTGCCTTTGGCGGTAAAACAAGAGCTGCCAGCTATTGCCCGTGCTGTTGATGTGATTACTGCGGCATTTCAGCAGGGCGGCCGCCTGATTTATATGGGGGCCGGTACCAGTGGCCGTTTGGGGATCCTTGATGCCTCTGAGTGCCCACCAACCTATGGCGTACCGCACGGTATGGTGATTGGCCTGATTGCGGGGGGCGAAAGCGCCATTCTCAAAGCGGTTGAAGGAGCAGAAGATGACGCGCAACTGGGCGCTGATGACCTGCGCAATTTACAACTGACAGCAAAAGATGTGGTAGTCGGCATTGCTGCTTCAGGCCGAACCCCGTATGTACTGGGTGGGTTAGCTTATGCACGCGCTACTGGTTGCACCACCGCTGCGGTCTCATGCAACCCTGATTCGCTGATTGCAGATGCCGCTGATATCGCAATTTCGCCGGTTGTGGGTCCAGAAGCATTGACGGGTTCAACCCGCATGAAAGCCGGTACCGCACAAAAGCTAGTGCTGAATATGCTGACGACTGGCGCCATGGTCAAGTTGGGTAAAGCCTATCAAAACCTGATGGTGGATGTGAAAGCCACAAATGAAAAATTGGTGGATAGAGCCTGCCGTATTGTGATGGAAGCGTCTGGTGCAACCCGTACCGAGGCCGAGGCGTTATTGCAGCAAACTGAGAATGAAGTGAAGCCGGCCATTTTAATGCACCTGACCGGGCTGAGTGCTGAAGCGGCTATCGCCCGTTTACAGCAGACCCACGGATACTTGCGCCAAGCGTTAAAATAATAACAAGATAGGCAGGATGACACTATGAGTAATCTCTCTTCACTGGCAGCACAACTGCTGGCGGGTATTGGCGGTGAGGCCAATATCAGTAAATTAGAAAACTGCATGACACGGGTTCGGATTGAAGTTCACGATGATTCGGTGCTAGATGTTGCAGCACTGAAAATGCTGCCAGGAGTGAAAGGTTATCTCAAACAAGGTGAGCAGCATCAATTTATTATCGGGCCGGGTGCGGCAGCGAAAGTGGTTGATGCGATGAAAGCCTTGCTAACCGGTGCCCCTGCGCAAGCCCCTACTGATACGGTAAGCAGCAATAAAAATGCCGCCAAAGAGAAATACAAAGCCCCGATGAGCGGCGCGCTGAAAATGCTGGGGAATGTGTTTATCCCGATTATTCCGGCCTTTATTGCCTCAGGGATGATCCTCGGTATTATCAACGTGCTTAAGCGCCCTGATATTGCCGGTAATCTGATTGAGCAATACCCGAATATTCTGGCGCTACTCGGTATTTTTGGTAATGCCGTTTTCTCCATTATGAGTATCTTGGTCGGTGTCAATGCTGCGCGGGTATTCGGCGGCTCAATGGCCATGGGCGGGGTAATGGCGGGGATTTTAACCCACCCAGGTCTGGCTCAAGTTGAACTGTTTGGTGAGCATCTGCAACCGGGGCGCGGCGGTGTTATTGCCGTGCTGCTGGTGGTTGCTTTTATGTGCTGGGTGGAAAAACAACTGCGCCAGCGGCTGCCGGAATCATTAGAGCTGATACTTAACCCATTACTGACTACGTTAATTACGGCAAGTCTGGCGATAGTCCTGCTGCAACCGTTGGGCGGTTATATTTCAGACCTGATTGCCCACGGTGCAAGCCTTGCCATTGATAAAGGTGGTTTACTGGTTGGTGCTATTTTATCGGGTACATTCCTGCCGCTGGTTCTTTCAGGGTTACATCAGGGTCTTGTGCCGATTCATGTTGAGTTGCTGCAAAAATATGGCTCTAACCCTCTGCTGCCAATTCTTGCTATGGCGGGCATGGGGCAGGTGGGTGCGGCGATTGCAGTACTGATAAAAACCAAAAATACCCGCTTAAAAACCATGACCAAAGGCGCATTGCCGGTCGGGATCTTGGGGATTGGCGAACCGTTGATTTTTGGTGTTACTCTGCCGCTTGGTCGCCCGTTTATTGCAGCATGTCTGGGCGGGGCAATCGGTGGTGCGCTGGTCTGTTACTGGAAAGTCTCTACCGTGATTACCTTTGGATTATCCGGCGTGCCGCTGGCAGTAACCATTGTACCGGGTAAAGTTCTGCTCTATTTTGCAGGAATGGCAGTAACGGTATTGGCCGGCTTCCTCTTTACTCTGCTGCTTGGGTTTGAAGACCCAAAAGAGTAATAAATAGGGAACTGCTGTATTGCTGCGCAATAAAAGCAAAGCAAAATACGTGGGTGGGATAAACAGCCAAAGCACAAGCAGAACGAAAAGAGTAAAAGAAAAGGCATCTTTACAGATGCCTTTTTTATTTCAACGAACTTGAAAGTCATGGAATGACTATTTACGCGGTTCGTATTAATACGATTGTTATCATGGTGATTGATATCAAATCAACGTGTTATCCATTAATTAAACGTGCTATCTATTAATTAATAGCTACATACAAAGGTCCAGCTAGTGTCACTGCCCGGAACCGAGTTTGTCCACCAGTTGGCTTTATACACCTTGTTCAGATTCGCCATTTGGTCACCACCGGTTGCAAAACCATTTTGTGTCCAGTTTGGATACACTTTGACTTTGCTGGCATCAATATTTTTGCTGGTGCAGCTATCAGATACCGCACCGCCCGTTCCTCCAGTGCTGCCACCACCGGTCGCACCGCCTGTGCTGCTCAAGTCAGCTAACGGCAGGCTAGGGTATTCACCACTAAAGGCATACTCAGTACCGCTAATTTTTACCGTATAGTTAGCAGGGCCTGAAATTGGCAGGTAGTAGACCAGATCTAGATCATAAGTCTCACCTTTGGCCAGTGTTTTCCAATTTGGCAAGGTAAATGCCACACGGTGGAAATTACCTTTCAGACCGCCGATGTTATTACCCGTGTGGCCCGTTTGAATCACTTTCAGCCCTGCACCTGATTGGTCAGCGGCGTTAGCCGGTGCTGAAGTTGGAATATCAAACTGGAACTCTGTACCGCCTGGAATATCGCTACTGGTGTTGTTTTTAAAGTGAACTTTCGGGTTGATTGGGTAGTTTTGATCACCCACTTTAAAGCCATCAATGGTGACGGCGATATCTACCGCTTTTGCTGGCATCGCGCGATCAGCAAGTTTATTGCCATAGGCTGGGGCATTTTTCAGTGTATCGTACAGTGCATTGGTCATGGTATTACCGATGTAATACTCACCCCCGTTACGGTTCGGATACCATGCATAGTCACCGGCCATCTCCCAGATCATTACCCCACCCAAACCTTGGTTGGCCACATAGCCCGCTTTGGTTTTGATTGATTGCTCATCTTCGGTAGAGATAAAGACTTTCTTATCGGCGTTCCACAACCACGGCGCAACTGCTACGCTGTCATAGTAACGCACATATTTACCGGTCAGTTTGTCTTGCGGATCATTGGCTGGATCTAAACCGTATGATTGGATATAGCTTGGCAATATCCCTTTCTCAAGGTTCATGGCATGCCACATTGGGTTGCCGCCACCGGCCATCTCTTTGCCTTTAACATCCACATCGTACCAGAGGTTATCGATACCCACAGCACCGTTACCACACTGATTTTTCGGATCGCCGCCAGTCCCTGATGGGCACTGAGATTGGTTTGGCAGGGCAGCACTACCCCACAAACCGTTATCACCGCCGGTTACGTTTTGCCATCCACGGGTATAGTAAGGTACACCGATGTTAATACGGCCTGCTGGCATTGAGCCGCGGAAGTAGTGTGCTGCCCAGTCAGTATTCAGATAGCCTAAGCCACCGTATTGTGCTGTGCCATACATGTTCCATGCGGCCAGTTCACCATCTTTACCGGTATCATACAGCGCGGCATTGTGGCCAACGTAGTTGTTCCATGAGCCATGCAAGTCATAAGACATCACGTTGATGTAATCGAGATATTGAGTAACCTGATAGGTCTCCATACCCCGTAGCATATAGCCCGATGATGGCGCGGCAACGGTCAGCATGTAGTGCTTTTTATCAGCAGCACCGGCTTTATCGAGCTCTTCGCGCAGGGTTTTCATCAAGACAGAATAAGACTTCATCAGGTATGGGCGCAGTTTATCAGAGACGGCAAAGTCATCTGGATTACCGGCACCTGTCATGGATGTGGCATATTCGTAATCGATATCAACGCCGTTAAAACCGTATTTACGGATAAAATCGACCGCTGATTTAGCAAAGGTCTGAATGGCTGCGGTATTGGTGCTGCCGTCAGGGTTGGTGGTCATGGTGTAGAAACCACCGGAGGCAACACGCTTACCGTTGTCATCAAAATAGCCACCGGTTTCTGCCCAGCCACCGATAGAGATCAGTGTTTTGACATTCGGATACTGCTTTTTGAATTTATTCAGCAGGTTGAAGTGGCCTTTGTAAGGCAGGCTCGGGTCCATATCTGCCCCTGCCACGCCCGGCCATTGCAGACCAGTTGCAGCGTTGGCCGGATCAGCTTCATTGCCCACTGACACTTTAAAGTCTGGGCCGATATGCGCAAAGGCATAGTTAATGTGAGTGATTTTATCCCACGGAATATCTTTGGCCAGATAAGCCGGTTGGCCATTGCCACCGGTGCGCCATGAGGTGAAATAGCCAATGATACGGCGTGGGTGGTCAGCTCCCATCACTTCACGGCCCTCTTTATCGTACACAGTACAATAAGGCACGGCGACACCTGGGGTTTTATATAAACCCTCTGGGCGGCACTGATCTTGTGATGTGCCAGCAGTTGTGCCAACAACAAACGTTATGCTGCTTGATGTGCTCACCGCGCCTTTATCATCGGTGGCTTTTGCAACAAGGATATGCGAGCCATCAGTGGTTTTCCAAACGGCTTGATAAGGTGCGCTGGTGCTGCTGCCGACAGAAACGTTATCGACAAAAAACTCCACTTTGGCAACACTGCCATCGCTATCTTTTGCTGTGGCCGTTAGGGTCACGCTTTGGCCTGCTGATGCGCTGGCAGGTGTATCAAGGGTGATTGTCGGCGCTTGGTTACTGGTGACTGGTGGTGTGGTCGCTGTTGCGGTAATGCTGACGCTGCTGTCAGTGGTTGCACCTTTATCATCATAGGCTTTAGCCAATAATGTATGCGTACCGGCGGTGGCCACCCAAGCATAGCTATACGGGGCTGCAGTGCTGGTAGCGGTTTTTACGCCATCAATATAAAACTCAACTTTGGCAACTGTACCGTCTTTATCACTGGCTGTTGCGCTGAGTGTGACGGTATCGCCGACTTTTACACTGGCGTTATTGGCCGGAGCGGTCAGGCTAACACTCGGTGGCGTATTGACAACAGGGGCGGTGGTGGCGCAATCACCAAGCAGTTTCCACTCTTGATAAGCATTGGAATACTTATCCGGTGACATGTTTTGGTTCCACCAGTTTGCCTGATAGGCTTTATTTTGCAGTTGTACTTTGCTCGCACCACCATAGGCACTGGTGCTATTCCATGTAGGTAATCCGGTACAGTCTACCGTAGCGGCTTGCGCTGAAAATGCCATCATGCAAGCGACACTCAGCGCACTCAAATTGAGTGCGGGAGTGAGGAAGTTCTTATTCGACATAGTTGTGACATCCCTGAGTTGCCATATCCGCCGAGTCAGAGTGATCTGCACTCGGGTTAAAGGCGCAAAAAAGGAAAATTGGCCTCTGACACTAAACATAATCGAAGTATTTTCACTTAGATAAATATGTTTAAAAAATGTTAATTAATTTGTGATATTGATCGGTGTGACATTGCACATTCACTGCAATGTCATGGGCAGGTTTTTACCGCTTTTTTTGTGAAAAAAATGATGTGTATCGCAAATATAGTGTGGTGTTTACAATGCTGTACAAATGCTGGATATATCGCAACATGTGATCCGATAAAAAGCTCTGGATAATAGATAAGGGAAGCAGGAAAAAGAAAAGTGATAGAAAGAAGAGGGCGAGCAATCAGAGATAGAAAATAAGAGATTCATTGTGCGAAAAGAGAGTGAAAGGAAGATTTTAATCAAGGAAAAGAGAAGGCGATTGAAGATAAAGTTTAATTAAATCAAGGATAAAAAAGAGAGCAAGAAAAGAAAATAGTTATTGTAAACAGCAACACTGCACTGGGTTTTCCAGCACAGTATTGCTCTGTTATCAGGTTTTATCTGTCAGTTAACGCTATTTCTAGCCTGTGGATACAGGTTTTTTTAACGCCAGATTAAGCGGTGTGCGGGTTACGGGTATTACTGCCACCTAAGTTTCGCATCAGCAGTGCATAGCTTAAATCAAGGTCGGCCGGAACGGGTAAATAAACGGTGTGGCCATCACCCGGCGCAGTATCAATAGGCTGGCCTTTCTTGTTGTGCATCATTTCAATGGTAAAATTAATGTTACCATTTGGTGTCATTAGCTCAACGCTGTCACCGACCAAAAATTTATTTTTTACTGCAACCGCGGCCAATCCGTCTTTACGCTCACCGGTAAACTCACCAACAAATTGCTGTTTGTCTGATACCGAGTAGCCGTACTCATAGTTCTGGTACTCATCGTGCACGTGGCGGCGTAAAAAGCCTTCGGTGTAGCCGCGGTGCGCCAGTGATTCAAGGGTATCCATCAGTGTTTTATCAAACGGTTTTCCGGCTGCCGCATCATCAATGGCTTTGCGGTATACCTGTGCGGTGCGAGCGCAGTAGTAAAACGATTTGGTGCGCCCTTCAATTTTCAGTGAGTGCACGCCCATTTGTGTCAGGCGTTCAACATGCTGAATGGCCCGTAGATCTTTAGAGTTCATCATATATGTGCCGTGTTCATCTTCGAACGCGCTCATATATTCTCCCGGACGCTGGGCCTCTTCGATCAGATACATCTTATCGGTCGGTGCGCCTGCGCCAAGCGTGGGTTCACTGGCCAGTTCAGTAGCCGGATCGATCGTTTGGACGGCAATCGGCTCTTGTTTATGCACAATATTGCCGGTGTCGTCTTCTTTGCCTTCGTGCATTTTGTACTCCCAGCGGCAGGCATTGGTGCAGGTGCCTTGGTTGGGATCACGTTTGTTGATGTAGCCTGAAAGCAGGCAGCGGCCAGAATAAGCCATGCACAGTGCGCCGTGTACGAAGATCTCTAGCTCCATATCCGGTACATTCTGGCGGATCTCTTCTATCTCATCGAGTGATAACTCGCGTGATAAAATGACTCGCGTTAACCCCATGCTTTTCCAGAATTTTACGGTCGCCCAGTTTACAGCATTGGCCTGTACTGAAAGATGAATATCAATTTCAGGGAAGGCTTCACGTACCATCATGATCAGGCCTGGATCTGACATGATCAATGCATCAGGCTGCATATCAACAACCGGTTTGAGATCCCGCAAAAATGTTTTTAATTTTGAGTTATGCGGGGCAATGTTGACGACAACGTAGAATTTTTTGCCTTGCGCGTGGGCTTCATTAATGCCGATTTGCAGGTTTTCATGGTTGAATTCATTGTTACGCACACGCAGGCTGTAACGTGGCTGTCCGGCATACACGGCATCTGCACCATAGGCAAAGGCATAACGCATATTTTTCAGGCTGCCGGCGGGCGACAAAAGTTCGGGTTTAAACATGGTGGTCTCTTTAGATATCTGATAACAAATCAGTCGTGCCCAACCTGATTGGGAACGGTTTTACGGCATGCAGTTGCCGCAGCGCGCGCATTCTAGCACGGCCTGCGGCAAGAGTGTGATCGGGGTTACGCTTTCTCGGCAAAACCGCCTAATGCTGCAACCAGCTGTTGCAGCATAGCGGCCACTTCGCCACACATCAGTGAAAAATCGGCATCAAAACGCTGGGCGGTATCTTCACGATCAATATCATCATTTTGCTCGCGCAGAGCATCGGCAAATTTCAGACGTTTTAATGAGCCATCATCGCACAGCATAAAACTGATGCGATCTTGCCAATCAAGTGCCAGCTTGGTGACCATTTTTTTCGCTTCAATGTGCGCGATGATCTCATCACACACCAATTCTTGCTGTTTACAGCGGATCACCCCGCCATCTTCTAAAATAGATTTAAGCTCTGCCTCTTCAAGCAGGTTAAAACTGGCTGGTACATCACCACTGCGCACCCATTCGGTTAAGGTCAGCTCAATTGGCTTTTGTATATTTAATGGCAGTACCGGCAGGCTGCCGAGTGATTTACGCAGCAGAGCCAGCAGATCTTCTGCCCGCTTTGCTGAAGCGGCGTCAATCATGATCAAGCCCTGTGTCGTATCAATCCAAGCGAGGGTTTGGCTACTTTTGGTGAAGGCACGCGGCAGAAGGGTTTGCAGCACTTCATCTTTAATGCTGTCTTTCTCGGTTTTTTTCAATTTGCGCTGCTGCTCTGCTTCAAGGCGTGCCACTTTTGCAGAGACCGCTTCTTTGATGACCGTTGCGGGCAGCATCTTCTCTTCTTTGCGCGCGCAGAGCAAAATTTGCCCCTGCGTGGCATGCACAAAGGCATCAGCATTACGGCCAAGAGGAGAAACCCAACCGAATTTGGCCATATCCTGACTGCCACACGGAGTAAACGCAAAATCAGCCAACTGTTTTTCTAGCGTTTCTGTTTGCAAGCTGATATCGCGGCTAAAGCGGTAGACCATGAGATTTTTAAACCAGAGCATAAGACTTTCCGTGGGAAGAGAGAGTAATGCGCACAATAATAACGGATCAGGCTTTATCTTGTCGTCTTATCCGGCACAATGCGTAGTAATTATCTGTTTTCCTGTGTGTAACGAAGTGGATCAATATGACTGAAAAACGATTAAAAATAGTGCATACCGCCGACTGGCACTTAGGACACCATCTACACGGGTATGATCGCAGTGCCGAGCATCAGGCATTTTTAGATTGGCTACAGGCTACACTGTTGCGTGAGCAGGCTGATGTATTGCTGGTGGCTGGCGATCTGTTTGATTCGGCAAATCCGCCGGCATCCGCATGGCAAATGTTGTACCGTTTTTTGGCACACATTACCCGCCAGATGCCGCATTTAAATGTGGTGATGATTGGTGGAAATCATGACTCACCCAGTAAATTAGATGCGCCGCATGAGCTGCTGCGCGCTTTTAACCTGCATTTAATCGGCGCAATCAGCCGTGATCAGCACGGTGAGCTGGAAACCGAACGCCTGCAAATTCCGTTACTTGATGCCGAAGGTCAAGTGTGTGGCACTGTGCTGGCGGTGCCCTTTTTGCGCAGTGCTGATTTGCGCGGAACGGAAGATACCGAAGATCGGTTGTTATCAGGCGTACGGGCAGTGTATCGCTCGGCAGTCGCGGCGGCAGAGACTCAGCGTGGTCTTGCACCTATCCCACTAATAGGAATGGGGCATGCGTATATGGCGGCAGGGCAATTATCGGAGATGTCGGAGCGCCGTGTGCTAGGGGGTAATCAGCATGCACTACCGGCAGATATTTTTCCCTCAACACTCAGTTATGTGGCGCTCGGACACCTGCACATGGCGCAGCGCGTGGCGGGTACCGAGCATATTCGCTACAGCGGTTCGCCGCTGCCGTTGTCACTGGCTGAGCACAATTATCGGCACCAAGTTCTGCTGTGTGAGTTCGCTGGCGCAACGTTATTGCAGGTTACACCGCTGTATGTACCACGTTATTGCGACATGCTGCGCTTACCGGGAAAACCACTGCCGCTAAGTGAAGTATTGTCACAGCTTGAGCAGTTACATACTGAGCCTTTACCGCGGGCACAGCAGCCTTTCCTTGAGGTTCAGGTTTTACTGGATAAACCGATTGCCATGCTGCGTGAAAAAATTGCAGCCGTGTTGACAGGAAAGGCCGTACGTTTGGCAAAAATCAGTGTGACCTATCCGCCAAAAACACAGGGGATATTGCCACGCCAGACACTGGCTGAACTCAAACCCGAAGAGGCGTTTCGCCTTTGCTATCAGCGCCGTTTTGCCGGAGACCCTGAACCGGCCTTGCAGCAGGCTTTTAATGAGTTGTTGGCGCATACTGAAGAGCTTGAACAGGGCGAAGAGAGGGCAAAATCATGAAAATTATCGCCTTACGCGGAGAGAACTTAGCCAGCCTACAGCAAGCGTTCAGCATTGATTTTGCTCAAGGCATTTTGGGGGATGCAGGGCTGTTTGCCATCACTGGCAACACGGGGGCAGGAAAAAGTACCTTGCTCGATGCTATCTGTCTGGCGCTGTATGACCGTGTTCCACGCTTACAAAGTAACCGAAAAAATGACCCTCAAATTGGGCGGGAAGATGATCCGAACCGTATTGCCGCCAATGATGTGCGCAATATTTTACGGCGTGGGGCAACTGAAGGCTTTGCTGAGGTAGATTTTAGTACTGAAGAGGGAGTTATCTATCGCGCTCATTGGCGTGTTCGCCGGGCGCGTAATCGCGCAGAGGGCCGCTTGCAGCAAAGTGAAATGTGGCTGGAAAATTTGCATGATCAAACTCGCTATGCGGGTAAAAAAACCGAAGTGCTGGCGCGCATTGAAACCCTGTTGGGGTTGACGCTAGATCAGTTCCAGCGGGCCGTGTTGTTACCACAAGGGGATTTTGCCGCATTCTTAAAGGCCGGTATTGATGAGCGTGCCGCACTACTTGAGCGAATGACGGGAGGGGAAATTTACTCGCGTCTATCACAACAGGCCTATGCACGCGCTAAAGAGGAGGAGCAAGTACTTACTCAACTTACTGCACAGTTAGGTGATGTCGCCTTACTGAGTGAGCCTGAAAAACAAGCATTGCAGCAACAGTATACACAATTAGAGCAGCAACTTCTTACAGCAGAAACACGCAGTGAGCAGATTCGCGAGCAGCAGAATTTACTCCGACAGCAAGAGGAGTTGCAAACGGCATTACAACAGGCGCAACAGTATGCCGATAGCCAGCAAGCACAACAAGAGAGCCTTGCGCCGCGCATTGCTTATTTGCAGGATGTTGAGCGTATTCAGCCTGCCCGTGTCTCATTACAGCGGTTACATGAAACAGATCGTCAGCAACAACGGGTGGCTGAACAGTGTGTAGAACAACAGAGATACATTAATAAAAGTAAGCAATCACTATCAGACATAAACCAGCGTATACAAGATGCTGAGTTTCGTTGTACACAAGCACGCACACAGTGGGAAGTACTAGAGCCACAACTAAAAACAGGGGCTACACTTGAGTTGCAAATGGCAGACATTGCCGATCGTCAGCAGGGTCTACAGCATACTGAACGGGATCAACAACAGCAGATAGATAACGGTCAGCATCAGTTTGATGGCCTGTCGCGTCAACTCTCAGAAAGAAAGCGAGCACTCACTCGTATTGATGATGTATTACAAGGTTTGCATACTGTTGCCACTATTGCAGCCCAATATAAACCGCTGACTAACATGCTTGAGCAATACCGACATAGTTATCACCACATTGTTCAGTGGCAAAACAGCGCACAAGCTCTTAATGAAGCGCAACCGGTACAACAACAAGCTTTGCAACAACAAATAGAACGTATTGGCAACAGTGAACAACAAATCACAGCACTCGGTCATGCGCCTGATGAACAAACGTGCAACCTTTGGTATCAAGAGCAACAACAGCTTACTTTACAGCAGAATGTCGACCAAAAACAGATTGAGTTATTACAGCATATTCGCAATCGCAGTGAGCACTGGCTGTATCTTAACCAGTCTATTATCGGTGAGCAGCAAAAACAGCATGATAATCAGCAGAAAATTGCGGAAACCGAGCAGAGCATCGCTGAGTATGAACAACAGTGTATACGACTGCGTGCCCAATATCATGAAGCACAATATTCGCTTGAACAGACGCGCGCGACCGTAGAGTTAGATGCATTTCGTCCACAGCTTAAAAGTGGTCAACCCTGCCCGTTGTGCGGCGCAACTGAACACCCTTATCAGACTGCTGTACCACAAATAGAGAGTTTATTGTCATTACAGCAACAACGCCTACGCGAGTTAGAAACGCAACTGCGCAAAACCGAAACTGAGCAGCAAACCCTGCGCCACTGGCTGCAAC
Source organism: Plesiomonas sp. (assembly GCF_051652165.1). GTDB lineage: Bacteria > Pseudomonadota > Gammaproteobacteria > Enterobacterales > CAMTGL01 > Plesiomonas. The sequence goes on along the minus strand of NZ_JBOFTR010000005.1, from coordinate 36,353 downwards.
AAAACGCACTGCAATATCCTCAGCAACAGCGCCAACTTGCACAATGGCAGATCCAACAAAAAGAGTATCGTTGTGAACTGTACGATACGATGCAAAACATTATTGAACCTGATATTGCACTTGCATGGGCTGATTTTGAGCGTACACAGGTGGTCGCTGTGTGGAATCAGGCGCTTGAGCTGCATCAGCTTCATCTGAAAAAGCAAATACAAGAGCGTGAACTGCAATTGCGGCGTTTGCAAAGTGCCCAGCAAAAGCAAGAGCAACAACAACAGCAGCGTTTGCAATTAAGTCTACAACTGAGCAAAGAGCAGCAAACACTCGCACGTTTGCAGCAAGAGATAGCGCAACGACGTGATCAAAAAAATCATCTAGATGAAAAAATTGCACATGAACAACAGCAGCAACAACTGCGTGCTACTAGTATCAATGAACAGTTTGGCCATACACAGTGGTTGAGCTGGATAACTCAGCCACATGCCCAGCAACAATTGCACATGTTACAGCAGCAAGCCGAGCAGTATATCCAACAAAAAAATCAGCAAGAGCAATTACTGGGAAGTTTACGTGAACTTGAGCCTCAATGTGCAGAATTTGCTGCCGTCATTCAGCAGCAGCAACAGCAATATCGTGAGCTGCAACAGCAAAAAGCACAACTTCAGCAGCAATATCAGCAGCATAAAATTGCGCGATCTCAACTGCTCGGTAGCCGCCCACTGGCAGTGATTGAACTACAGGCTAAAACGGCATGTAGCGAAGCAGAAAAACAGTATCAACAACTTCAACAACAGTACCAGTTATTACAGCAAAAAGAGGCCGCAGACAATGCAACACTGCATACACTGCAAGAGCAACAACAGCACGCAAGAGCGTTGTTTCAACAATCAGCCACCACATGGCAACAACACCTACAGCAGTATGCATGCACAGAACCAACATTATTAGCGTGGTTAGCACATGATACCTCATGGATATCGCGCGAGCGTGCAGAGCTGCAAGCATATGAAAAAGCTTATAATAGTGCGATGACCCGTTTACATGAGCGGCAGGCACAACACTTAGCATTACAACCACGGGCAGAACACGCGAAGAGTATCTTGGTCGAATGGGCGACTGCTGAAAAAACTGAGCCAACAACACTTTTTTCGCATGTGCAGCAGCAATTACAGCAGTATCGTGATCAGTTATTTACGCTGAAAACAACACTACATCAGGATAAAGAGGCCAGAGAACGAGCCGGTGATTTGCAGCAACGTATTATTGAACAACAAGTTAAAACAGAACGTTGGTTACAGCTCAATGAACTTATTGGATCAGCAAGCGGTAATAAATTTCGCACTTTTGCACAAGGGCTGACACTTGAACATCTGCTATTAGCTGCAAATGAACATTTGCACGCTTTAGCACCACGTTACGAACTGATGCAAGTTCCCGACAGCACCTTATCATTGCAGGTTATCGATCATGATATGGGGGATGAAGTGCGCGCGGTTGAATCGTTATCAGGGGGGGAAACATTCTTGTTCTCATTAGCACTGGCACTGGCATTAGCGTCGTTGTGTGCTGATACGCGCCGTTTAGGTACATTATTTATTGATGAAGGATTTGGTACGCTTGATCCCGATAGCTTAGAACAAGCACTTTCGTGCCTTGATGCGCTACAAGCAGAAGGCCGTCAGATTGGCGTAATTTCACATGTTACAACGCTAGTTGAGCGCATTGGTACACGTATTGCTGTAGAAAGTATTGGTGGAGGATGTAGCCAAATTCGTATTTTAGCTCACTAACGTGACACGAAAAATAGCGCATAATATTCACTAAAAACAGTATGCGTTATTTTTAATATGAACAATAAATGCGGAAAATGAATGGGTCAGTCACGATGTTAACGTAACTGTAATAAAAATGACCCATAATGTTTTAGGATCTCAGGAGAGACATACTTAAACAGGAATCGTTATGGCAAGGCGAATTCTCGTCGTTGAAGACGAAGCACCAATCCGCGACATGTTATGTTTTGTGTTAGAACAAAAAGGCTATGAGCCGGTAGAAGCTGAAGATTACCAAGCGGCTATCAATAAAATGGCCGAACCTTACCCTGATCTGATCTTACTCGATTGGATGCTGCCAGGGGGAACAGGGATTCAACTGATCAAACACCTTAAACGGGAAGAGATCACGCGCAGTATTCCGGTAGTGATGCTAACAGCCCGTGGTGAAGAAGAGGATAGAGTACGTGGATTAGAGGTAGGTGCTGATGACTACATCACCAAACCGTTCTCTCCTAAAGAGCTAGTTGCCCGTATAAAAGCAGTGATGCGCCGAATATCACCCACATCAGTTGAGGATGTGATTGATGTACAAGGCCTAAAACTTGATCCCATCTCTCACCGTGTTACCTCCGGTGAGCACCCTGTCGATATGGGGCCTACAGAGTTTAAGCTATTGCACTTTTTTATGACTCATCAAGAGCGAGTGTACAGCCGTGAACAGCTACTCGATAACGTATGGGGCACGAATGTATATGTCGAAGATCGTACAGTAGACGTACACATTCGTCGTTTACGAAAAGCCTTAGAAATTTCAGGCCATGATCGACTGGTACAAACGGTTAGAGGCTCTGGTTATCGATTCTCATCCCGTTATTAATACCTAAAATTCTTGTTGAAAATATGAGTGCCGAGGTATGGAGTAGAACATGGTTGAGCGTTTGTCATGGAAAACGTTAGCAAAAGAGTTAGCGTTTTTTTATATCCCCGCACTCATTGCCAGCCTGTTATTTGGGCATACGCTACTGTTAATGATTACTGCATCGGTGATGGCTTTGCTCTGGCACTTCTATAATCAGCTTAAATTATCAAGCTGGTTATGGGTAGATAAAAGCATGACCCCACCGACAGGAAAAGGTAGCTGGGGGCCACTGTTTAACGGTATTTACCGCTTACAGCAACGTAATCGCCGTCGTCGCCGGGAATTAGCTACACTCATTCGCCGTTTTCGCAGTGGGGCAGAGTCTCTGCCCGATGCCGTGGTAGTATGTACTGAAGATGGCAGTATTTTTTGGTGTAATAAACTGGCACAGCATATTCTCGGTTTTCGCTGGCCGGAAGACAGCGGGCAGCATATTTTAAACCTTGTGCGTAGCCCTGATTTTTCCGCTTATTTGCACACTAAAAACTTCAGTAAACCTTTAGTGATTGCCTCTCCAGCCAATCATGATCGGTATGTTGAGTTACGCGTTATGCCCTATAGCGAAGGGCAGTTTTTGATCTCCGCACGTGATATTACCAAAATACGTCAGTTAGAAGGTATGCGGCGCAACTTTTTTGCCAATGTTAGCCATGAGTTGCGTACGCCATTGACCGTATTACAAGGTTATCTTGAGATGCTTGACGACGACGACACTGATCCTGAGTTTTGGGCAAAAGCCCACAAAACAATGCTCGAACAGACTAAGCGTATGGAAGCCCTGGTTGAGCAAATTTTAACCCTTTCGCGTATTGAAGCTGCGCCAGAAATTAACCTTAATGAACCGGTAGATATTCCGGCGATATTAGATCTGCTAGAGCACGATACCATCGGCTTAAGCCAAGAGCATACAGTCAGTTTTGATATCGACCATCAGTTATTTGTATACGGTGATGCAGATCAGTTACGTAGTGCAGTCTCTAATTTGGTGTATAACGCCATTAATCACACACCAGAAGGCACACAAATTCACGTACGCTGGTATAAAAACTCAAGTGGAGCTTGTTTTGAGGTCAATGATAATGGTCCTGGTATTCCAGCCAACCATCTTGGTCGGCTCACTGAGCGTTTTTATCGAGTAGATAAAACGCGATCCCGTAAAACAGGGGGAAGTGGCTTAGGATTAGCCATTGTTAAACACGCATTAATTCACCATGATAGTCGGTTAGATATTCAAAGCACACTGGGCATTGGTAGTCAGTTCTCGTTTATTATGCCGCATTCGTTGTTAGTTCAATGTATTCCTGTTATTCATCAAGAGAAGCGAAATACGGCTTTTACTGAGTAATCTTAATAATATTGAAACAATAAATCACATCGCTGGTTGAACAACGTGTGCGTAGATGAAAAAAAGAAAATAGGCAAATAAATAGCTGCATGTCATTTAAATGTCATCTTTAAGATATAAAACTGTCATCAGTTCGCTAGATACTAGCCCGACTTCTACGAAGGACCGTTTATGGAGAGTTTAAAATGAAATTGAAAGCATTGGTCAGCGCCTTAAGTTTTAGCATCGTCGCTTCATTTGCCAGTAGTGTCTATGCTGCTGTAGACAGTGATTTGGCTGATTATAAAAAAGTCAGTGGTGTTTCAGGTAATTTATCTTCTGTCGGTTCTGATACATTAGCAAACTTGATGACGTTGTGGGCTGAACAATTTAAGCGTGAATACGCAAACGTTAATATTCAAGTTCAAGCTGCGGGTTCTTCTACTGCACCTCCGGCGTTAACCGAAGGTACTGCACAATTAGGCCCAATGAGCCGTAAAATGAAAGGCAAAGAGATCGAAGCCTTTGAGAAAAAATTTGGTTATCAACCTATCGGCGTACCTGTTGCAATTGATGCGTTGGCAGTATTTGTCAATAAAGATAACCCAATCAAAGGGTTGAATTTTGAACAACTTGACGCTATCTACTCTACCACACTCAAATGTGGCGCAAATGAGCCTGTTACCCGTTGGGGGCAATTAGGTGTTACTGGCGAACTGGCTAATAAAGATATCCAATTGTATGGCCGTAACTCAGTATCGGGCACATACGGTTATTTTAAAGATCATGCGCTGTGTAAAGGTGATTTTCGCAGTAACGTGAATGAGCAACCCGGTTCAGCCTCGGTCGTTCAATCAGTTGGTGCATCACTTAACAGCATTGGTTATACCGGTATCGGTTATAAAACCTCAGGCGTGCGAGCACTGCCGCTGGCTGAGAAGGGCACCGCTTATGTCGAGCCTACAGAAGCAAATGCTATCAACGGTTCATATCCGTTATCACGTTACCTTTATATTTACGTGAATAAGCACCCAAACAAACCGCTTGATCCAATGACGGCTGAGTTCCTGAAAATGGTTCTGTCAAAGCAAGGTCAAGAGTTGGTTGAGAAAGACGGTTATATCCCTGTTCCGGCTAAAGTTGTCGCAAAAGATTTAGATGCATTGGGTATTAAATAATACCGTGATGATTTACAGATAAATCGTATTTTTGCAATAAAGTAAAGAGCTAAAAAAGGCCATCTTTTATTAAGGTGGCCTTTTTATTAACGTTATTATCTTCAATTGAGCAATATAAAAAGATAAAAAGATAAAAAGATAAAAAGATAAAAAGATAAAAAGATAAAACCAGTCAGGCTTATTTGATTGCTTAAATAACGATTTATTTTTAATAGAGAGTAGAGAAAATGATCATGCTCTCTTTATAATGTTCATTACGGAACATCGTAACCAAGAGCAGCTCGGCGAATACGAAACCACTGCTGACGATTGATAGTATAATTAAGTGCTTGGCTTGCCTGTGTTACACGAGATATTTTACCCGATCCAATAATAGGGAGTGGCTGGCTTGGCAAGGCTAAAATCCATGCATAGACCACTTGCTCGATACTGATAGCGCCCAACTCACCGCGAATAGCCTCGATCTCATCACGCAGCGTCTGGTATGCCGGATCGGTAAACAGACGCCCACCGCCTAGACACGACCACGCCATCGGACGGATGCGTTTTTCCTGACACAGATCCAGCGTGCCATCGAGCAGTAAATCCTGATACAGCGGTGAAATCTCGACTTGATTTGTGACTAATGGAAAATCCAATCGGCTTTGCAGTAACGAGAACTGCTGAGCGGTAAAATTAGAGACACCCACATGGCGCACTTTGCCGCTTTTACGCAGCGTAGTGAATGCTTGAGCTACCTCATCGGCATCCATGAGTGGATCAGGACGGTGGATCAACAACAAATCCAGATAATCAGTGTGTAAATTACGCAATGAACGTTCTGCTGAGGCGATAATATGGGAAGTGTTGGTAATATAGTGGTTCAACGCATACTCAGGGCGGGTGGTTAATGCAATCCCACATTTACTGACAATCTGAATATGTTGCCGTAATGAGGGTTGTAAACGCAGCGCATCGCCAAATGCCTGTTCACACTGATAACTGCCATAGATATCTGCGTGATCGGTGGTTGTGATACCCAAATCAAGGTGCTGCTGAATGAAGGTAGCTGTTTGCTGGGCATTAAAACCCCACTCCATTAAACGCCAATAGCCCATCACCATACGAGAAAAAAGCGGCCCATTGGCCGCCAGTTGACGTTGTTGCATATTTCATCCTTGGTTTTATTGGTATTCCATGGCGTATTTATTCTGCAGTGGAAGCTTCAGATAACGTTAATGACCAGCCTATATCCTGTAAATATTGTTGCTCTATCTCAAGATCGGCCTGTACCAACATATTTTGCTGAAGATATTGTGCAGGTAAACTGAGTTCCCAATCGTGATCTTGCGTTGATAATCGTGCAAATGCAGGTGGGTTAGTGGCCTGACGTTGCTTGTTGAGTAGCACACTCAAGCGCAAAATCCGAATTAACGGATAGAGTGATTTTTTCTTAAACAGAGCAAATGAGGGCATCAGTTCAAGTTTGAGTGCTTTACGGTGGTAACGTACCAAAGTTGCCAATAAATTTTGTTGTTCTTGGTTGAAACCTGGTAGATTCGTGTGTTGTAAAAGATAGGCTGAATGGCGATGAATACCACTATCATTAATACTCAAGCCTATTTCGTGCAGCAATGCTGCCCAACCAAGCAAAACTTCAAGTTTTGGATTAGCAGTATCAGCGTTAGCAAATAGCCACTGATGATACAAATTCATTGCGGTATCGCGTACACGGCCTGCCTGATCACGGTCAATCTTATAACGCTCGGCAAGGCTCAGAGCAGTGCGAACCCGAATATCTTCAAAGCGAAACCGCTCTTCCATCTCGTACATCACGCCTTCACGTAATGCACCATCAGAAAAGCGCATTTCATTGATTTTTAGCTCATCAACAATTCCGCATAAAATGGCCAAGCCGGGCACGAACACCGATTGCCGGTCTTCTGACAAACCGACCAGTTTCAGTGAGTCCATATCCGGAAATTCAAGCACTTTCTCGACAATACGGCCTAAGCGTTCACGTGAAATTCGGCCATCTTTATCGCCCATAGCAATAATCACTTCATGCACGGCTTTGATTGAACCTGAAGATCCCAGCGCAAAATCCCAGTTTAACTGACGATATTGCCAGCTTAGATTTTCGAGCTTTTGTTGTGCCGCGACACACGCTTTTTTAAATGCCGTGGCCGAGATTTTACCGTTGGGAAAAAAACGCTGGGCAAAGCTGACACAGCCCATCTGGCGGCTTTCGGCAAATATCGGTGTAAAACCCTCACCGATAACCATTTCAGTAGAGCCGCCGCCAATATCAACCACTAATCGCCGCCCAGTTTCAGGCTGGGTATGGGCTACACCTAAATAGATTAAACGCGCCTCTTCTTGGCCTGCAATAATTTCAATGGGGAAAGGCAGTACCGCTTCAGCTTGTGCCAGAAAATCATCAACATTGGCCGCGCGGCGTAGTGTATGCGTAGCCACAATACGCACATTGTCTTCATCAAAGCCTTGTAAGCGTTCAGCAAACATGGCTAAACAAGCAATACCTCGATCAATGGCCTCTTGGCTTAGATGGTTATGGTTGTCTAACCCATCAGCTAAGTGCACCCGCTGTTTAATGCGCGATAAAATCTGAAGAGATCCATCAACAACCCTTGCTACTACCATATGAAAACTGTTTGACCCTAAATCAATGGCTGCAATCTCTTTGGGTTTATTCTCAATTGTGGCTGATAATGTGGTGATTGGCATCGTGTTCGGCCTGCTGTTCGCGGAGTTCTACGCCTTTAAAATAATCATAGATAGCCAGTTGAGACTGTAATTTACGCTTATTACCGCGTGGTACATAACGGTTACTCAGCTCTTTATCAATGATCCGTGCTTTAACAGTGTCATTAAATTGCAGATTAAGAATATCCAACACCTGCTTTTTCAGTTCGGCATCTAAAATCGGGGTGCCCACTTCAATACGATAATCAATGTTGCGCGTCATCCAGTCGGCGGAGGAGATATACACCAAGGTATCGCCGGCATTTTCAAATGCATAGACCCGCGGATGCTCTAGGTAGCGGTCAAGAATACTGGTGATGTGAATGTTTTCACTCACCTCTTTTAACCCCGGCACCAGTGAGCACATACCACGGATCAGCAGCCGCACGGTAACACCGGCATTGGAAGCTGCATACAGGCGATCAATGAGCCCTTTATCCACCAGATTATTGATCTTAAGAGAGATCCCCGATTTTTGCCCGCTTTGTGCATGCAAAATTTCTTGATCGATCAATTTATACAGCATTTTGCGCGAGTTTTGTGGCGATACAATCAGGTGTTCAAAGGTGACGGGGCGATAAGGGTTCTCAATAAAGTTAAATACCCGCCGAACCTCATTGGTAATGCGTGGATCACGCGTTAATAAGGTAAAATCAGTGTATAAACGTGCTGTTTTTTCATGAAAGTTACCCGTACCTACGTGTGCATAACGTTCATACACTTCACCTTCACGGCGAGTAATTAGGCAAAGTTTTGAGTGAATTTTTAATCCTGGAATAGAAAAAATAACATGCACGCCCGCTTCAGTGAGCTGTTTTGCCCAATGAATATTTGCTTCTTCATCAAAACGGGCTTGCAGCTCAACGACCACGGTCACTTTTTTACCATTATTGGCCGCATGGATCATTGAATCAATAATCCGAGAGTCTTTCGCTACCCGATAAATATTGATTTTGATTGAAACTACGTTTGGATCAAAAGAGGCTTGCCGTAACAACTCAGTAAAGTGATTAAATGTGTGATAAGGGTAGTACAGCAGAATATCCCGCTCTTTAATGGCATCAAACGCTGTATCGTGGCTCAGGAAAATTGATTGCTCAAGCGGTGGCATTGGCTTATTCACCAATGACGGTTTACCTACATTTGGGAACCCAATGAAATCTTTAAAATTATGGTAACGACCACCTGGAATGATCGAGTCGTAAGAGGATATGCCAAGTTTTTCTTTTAAATAATCAACTAACTCATCAGGCATATCGCGTTGGTAAACAAAGCGTACTGGTTCAGCGGTTAATCGCTGTTTTAAACTAAATGACATCTGCTCAAGCAGACTAGACTCAAGTTCATTGACCAAATCGTACTCAGCATCACGCGTCATTTTCATCGAGTAAGCGGTGAGTGAATCGTACTCAAAAAAGCCGCGAAAAATATCATCAAGGCAAAATCGAATCACATTATCGAGTAAAATTATGGTCTTACGGTTTCGCGGCTTTTCTTGTGGTAATGTGATAAAGCGGGGTAAACGGCTGGCAGGGATCTCAATTAATGCATATTGTGTCTCTGACTCTTTACGCATTTCGACAACTAAATAGGTATAGTCATCTTTTAAAAATTGAACCAGATCAACTTGTGATGACAGCATGGTAGGCGTGATGAACTGTAATACATTCTGCCGGAAATACTCTTTTAGCCAGTTTTTTTGGCTATCGGCAATCTGGCGCTCATTGACCAAAAATATTTGGTTGCGTGCCATCTCTAATAATAATTCGTTATAAAGCGAATCGAAATCTTGATTCATGCGTAGAACACGAGCTTGGATTTTTTTCAGTAAATGGCGGGCACTGGCTTCCGTTCCCTGTTCTTCATTGATCAAAATACGGCGCTTTACATCGGCAAAGCGAACTTTATAAAACTCATCTAAGTTATTGGAATAAATACCTAAAAAACGTACTCGCTCAATCAGCGGGTTAGTTTTATCTGCCGCTTCTTGCAGTACTCGCTCGTTGAAAGACAGCCAACTGAGCTCTTTTTCAATATACAACTTTTCCAGACTCATACTGTGTCCTTAAATCATCCATGTAGCGCGTTGCCATTTACTCGCAGTAATACTCTGTTTTTCCGTAAATTAACAACCGTAAGTTTTATAATAAGAAATATAGAATATTGCCACAATATCAACACATTAGTCTAAGTAAGTCTATAAGTGTAAGTTGTCACATGTTTGTAATATAAACGACATACAATTCGTAACTATCATGTAGTCAATGGGAATACTCATGGTTGACGTAGTCAGTCTTTCTTTAAAGGGAAGCAAAAGCAGAGCGTTCAAAGATAAGCTTGCAAAATACGGTGTTACAGGGGGCGGGATGTTAGTCTTAGTCGCCTTAATGCTGATCTTTTTTTACCTGCTTTATATTATTTTACCGCTATTTAAGTCAGCTTCTGTGGTGAAACAGCAGGAAATTGCTGTCGATACACATAAACCGGCTATTTTACTCGGTCTGGATGAACGCAGTGAAGCGGGTTACCGACTGACGCAAGATGGTGAGATTACCTATATTCAGTTAGTGGGTGATCGTGCTGAGAAGCCTGGTACTGTGCTGTTAAAGCAGCAGTTAAGCCATAACGTTTCTTCTTTTGCAAAAACAGTTCCGAGTGTTGGAGTGTATGCATTAGGAAATACTGATGGTTCAGTGACCGTGTTCCAGCCACAATTTTCTTCTAATTTTGGTGCAGATAATTTACGTCACACTCGCCCAAAATTGAAATTTCCTTTAGGGGAAACGCCACTTTTACTTGATAGTAAAAAACAGCCACTCGTGCGTTTAGCGATCAGTACGCAAGATGAATCGGCTGAACTGGCTGGGTTAACGGCCGATCATCGCTTGTTATTCGGTAAATACGAAGCGCAAGAGAACATGATGAGCGGAGATATTGAGTGGAAAGGAGATGTGACAACAGTTCCTGATCTGCCAAAGCAAGTTAACGAGCTGTTAATCACCCCTAATGGTCGTTTTTTGTATGTGCAATCAGCCAAACAACTGTATATCTACGATTTGCGTGGTGACGCACCTGAATTGCGGGAAGTCACTACACTGACGAAAGAGGCAATGCCAACACAGTTATCGCTGATGGCCGGTGGTAGTTCGTTACTGGTCGCTAGTGATGATGGCAAGATCACCCAGTGGTTTGATGTTAATACCGGTAATGGCCCGGTATTAACGAAAATTCGTGAGTTGGCAACCGGCAGTGTGGGTGTACAAAAGATTCAGCCAGAATATTTCCGCCGTGGGTTTGCAACGCTGCACAACAACGGTGATGTCGGGCTGTATTACACCACCAGTGAAAATCGCTTATTTCAGGAAAAACTACTAGATAAACAACCGTATGCGTTAACAATTTCTTCGCGTGCTAACGGTATGTTATTAGAAGAGGCCGGTAACTGGGCACTGTTTGATGTGCACAATGAGCACCCTGAAGTGAGTTGGAGCGCACTGTGGAGTAAAGTCTGGTACGAAGGTTATCGTGAACCGCAGTATGTATGGCAATCTACTTCAGCCAGTGATGACTTTGAATCAAAATTAAGCCTTGTTCCGATCTCGTTTGGTACGTTAAAAGCCGCATTTTACGCGATGCTATTTGCTGTGCCATTGGCCTTGTCGGGCGCAATTTATACTGCTTATTTTATGTCAGCAGGAATGCGCAAGATTATCAAGCCAACGCTGGAAATTATGGGCGCATTGCCGACCGTTATTTTGGGCTTTTTGGCCGGATTGTGGTTAGCTCCTGTGCTTGAGCAGTACTTAACCGGTGTGGCCACGTTTTTGATTGCGTTACCACTCTCAATTTTGTTAACCGCTTTTTTGTGGGGCAAAATTCCTGACAGTTTACGCCATTATATGCGTGAAGGGTGGGATGCACTCATTCTGATACCCGTGATTTTACTGGTGGCGTACGCCTCGTTTAGCCTGAGTCCGGTTATCGACCACACCTTCTTTGGCGGCGATATTCGTAATTTCCTTAGCAATGAGCTTGGCTTTACGTTCGATCAGCGTAATGCGCTGGTAGTGGGTATTGCGATGGGTTTTGCGGTTATCCCGAGTATTTTCTCGATTGCTGAAGATGCGATTTTCAGTGTGCCGCGTAACTTAACTAACGGCTCACTGGCACTTGGGGCAACCCCATGGCAAACCCTCACTCGGGTCGTATTGTTGACAGCCAGCCCAGGGATCTTCTCTGCGGTGATGATAGGGCTTGGTCGTGCCGTGGGTGAAACCATGATCGTACTGATGGCCACCGGGAATACACCGATTCTCGATTGGAGCTTGTTCCAAGGGCTGCGCACGCTGGCTGCGAACATCGCCGTTGAAATGCCAGAGGCAGAAGTAGCGAGTACACACTATCGGGTGCTGTTCTTGACCGCTTTTGTTCTGTTTGTCTTTACATTTGTGTTCAACACCATAGCCGAATATATCCGTCAGCGTTTACGCGATAAGTACAGTTCGCTGTAAGGGAAGAGTGATGAATAAGTGGTTTAAATCAGGAACGCCTTGGATCTGGATGACGGCGGGAGCCGTCTCCTTAAGCCTGATTGCAGTGATTGGGCTGTTGGTGCTGATTGGTGCGCGCGGTTTAGTCTATTTCTGGCCGCACACTGTGTATCAGTTTGAGACAAAAACGCCGCAGGGTATTGAGCAGGTTATCGGTGAAATACACGGCAAAGAGTTGGTGCCGCGTGAACGCTTGCTGGCCAATAACGTTGACCTGTATGGCAGTGAAGAAACTGATATTCCACGTTACCTGATTAAAACCGGTAATCGTGAATACGTAAATCTTGATTTTCGGACACTGCTCGATACTGAAATTACTAAACGTACCGTACCTGAAGGGGTCATGGTAATTGAGCGTACCAAAAATGGCAATTTTTACGGCTTTCTGACTGGCATGACAGAAAATGGTCAACCGTTGATCACTTCTGATCTGAAAAACGACATGCAACGCAGCTTAAATCGGGTACTTGAGCTTAACGACCAAATTGAGCGGCTGCAAAAAGTTGAAATTGGTGCCATTAACTACGGGCTTGAAAAGCTCCGAATGAAAGAGCGCCGTTTACAACTAAGTGGTTCAGTAAACGAAAAAGAAGAAGCACAAATTGCCGCCGATCGAGAAGGTTTTAACCGCCAGTATGCAGTACTTGAAAAACAATTGATGAGCCTGCGCGATCAAACCGATCGTGATGCACTGCTTGTACGTGATATGCGTGGAGAGATTGTCAGTATTGCAATGTCAAATGTGGTGGATGCTTATTACCCAAATGACATGCACGGTATTGCAAAAGTGGGACACTGGTTTCATCAAGTTTGGAAATTCCTGACAGAAGATCCGCGTGAGGCTAATACCGAAGGTGGTGTATTTCCTGCGATTTTTGGCACAGTATTCATGGTACTGCTGATGTCAATTTTAGTGACACCGCTTGGGGTTATAGCAGCTATTTATCTGCATGAATATGCAAGTAAAAATGCGATTACTAAAATGATCCGGATTGCGGTGATTAACCTTGCGGGTGTTCCTTCTATTGTCTATGGCGTATTTGGGCTCGGTTTTTTTGTCTACATGATTGGTGGCAATATCGATAAGTTGTTTTATCCAGAAGCCTTACCAAATCCGACTTTTGGTACACCCGGAGTGTTGTGGTCAGCCATTACACTGGCTATTTTGACACTACCTGTAGTTATTGTATCCACAGAAGAGGGGCTTTCGCGCATCCCAAGTGCAGTGCGCCAAGGGTCACTGGCGTTGGGTGCAACAAAAGCAGAAACCTTGTGGCGAATTGTTATTCCTATGGCCAGCCCTGCGATCATGACTGGGCTGATTTTGGCGGTTGCACGCGCTGCGGGTGAAACTGCCCCGTTAATGCTAGTCGGCGTGGTGAAGTTGGCACCGACCTTACCTGTCGATCTTAACTTCCCGTATGTGCATGTTGATCGTAAATTTATGCACTTAGGCTTCCATATTTACGATGTTGGTTTCCAAAGCCCGAACGTTGAAGCAGCTCGCCCTCTGGTGTTTGCAACCTCGTTCCTGTTGGTGACAGTGATAGTGGGGTTAAACCTAACCGCAATTGGCATCCGTAACCATTTACGTGAAAAATACCGTTCAATGGATATTTAATTAGCCGGTGATAGGCAGTATTGACAGGAAATAGCAATGATTACGATTAATGCTGATGCAGCAGACGCTCAGACGTTGGATTTGGAAAACCTGACAGCCGAACAGACCGCGCTGGAGGTAAAAAATTTAGATCTGTTTTACGGAACAAAGCAGGCATTGTTTAACGTCAACATGAAGATCCCAAAAGGGCAAGTCACCGCCTTTATCGGCCCATCAGGGTGTGGTAAATCAACGTTACTACGCAGTATCAACCGGATGAATGATCTGGTTGATAGCTGCCGAGTGGATGGTGAGATCTTATTACATGGCCAGAATATCTATGATAATTCAGTGGATGTTGCTGCACTACGCCGCCGCGTAGGAATGGTCTTTCAGCGGCCTAACCCGTTTCCAAAATCGATTTATGAAAATGTTGTGTATGGGCTACGTCTGCAAGGCGTAAAAGATCGCCGTACCTTAGATGATGCGGTCGAGCGATCACTGCGTGGTGCAGCTATTTGGGATGAAGTGAAAGACCGATTACATGAAAATGCATTTGGTCTTTCAGGCGGGCAGCAGCAACGTTTAGTGATCGCACGTGCTATTGCTATTGAGCCAGAAGTGCTTTTACTTGATGAACCCACTTCAGCACTTGACCCTATTTCAACATTAACCATTGAAGAACTGATCAACGAGCTGAAGAACAAGTACACTGTGGTGATTGTAACCCACAACATGCAACAGGCAGCTCGCGTATCCGATCAGACGGCGTTTATGTATATGGGCGAGTTAATTGAGTATTCCGATACCAATACCCTGTTTACAACCCCGAAGAAAAAGAAAACCGAAGACTACATTACTGGTCGTTATGGTTAATGGATGGGCGCTGATATGGATAATATGCAATTAAATAAACACATTTCTGGCCAGTTTAATACCGAACTGGAAAGTATCCGTACTCAGGTGATGAGTATGGGGGGCTTAGTTGAACAACAGTTAACTGATGCAATTCGAGCCATGCACGATCGTGATGAGAATCTCGCGCGACGGGTCATTAAAGATGATGCCAAAGTCAACATGCTAGAAGTCTCTATTGATGAGGCGTGTGTGAGAATTATTGCCAAACGCCAACCCACAGCCAGTGATCTGCGTTTGGTGATGGCAATTATCAAAACCATTGCAGAGTTAGAGCGCATTGGTGATGTTGCCGAGCGGATAGCAAAAACAGCATTAGAGAACTTTACGAGCCAGCATCAGCCCTTGCTGGTGAGTTTAGAATCGCTCGGTAGTCATACTGTTCAAATGTTACATGATGTGCTAGATGCGTTTGCCCGTATGGATGTGGATGCAGCCATTCGAGTCTACCGTGAAGATCGTAAAGTCGATAAAGAGTATGAAGGGATTATTCGTCAACTGATGACCTATATGATGGAAGATCCGCGCTCAATTCCGAATGTACTCACTGCTATGTGGTGTGCAAGGGCTATCGAGCGGATAGGTGATCGTTGCCAGAATATCTGTGAATACATCTTCTACTTTGTTAAAGGTAAAGATGTGCGGCACTTAAACGGTGATGATATTGAGCAGATGTTACAGTAGTGATTATCCAATACACACAGATCCACGCTGCAAAAATACTGACAATATAAAATAGGCACAAAACTAAAGCAGAAATTCAAAAAGCCCCGTAAGGGGTTTTTTTGACTCAGTATTTAACAGTATTTTAAGAAGATTCGCATCTTATCATTACCAAATATGTCTAACCGTTAACTGGCTATTGAAAGCGATAGGGTAACTTACCATACTGAATAGATATAAAGGCTGCGCTGATGCAGGCTTACGTATACTAAGACTGAGGAGTTGTCATGAACTTAAAAGTGTTAACGATTGCGATAATGTTGGCAGTAGCCCCTGGTGTTTCTATGGCATCTACCATGCAACCTACTACACAAACAGCAGACGTAGCCACAGCATTAGCGCCTGCTCCTACTTTAGCGACAACCGGAAACGGTAGTGTTGATGCTGTATCTAATATGGCAACGCTCTCTATTGAAGTGAATCAAAGTGCCAAAACGGCAGCCGATGCAAAAACACAGGTTGATACCCGTGTCAGTGATTACATGGCTTTTTTAGAAAAAAATGGGGTAGCAGTAAAAGACATTAATGCGGCAAACTTGATTACACAGCCAGAATATCAGTATGTGCAAGATAAAGCCCCGACCCTAATAGGGTATCGTGCCATTCGCCATGTTGATGTGAAGGTGATGGATCTGAGTAAACTCAATGATCTGCTAAATGGTGCACTGAAGGCTGGGCTAAACGATATTCAAGGTATTCAGATGGGCGTGTCTGATCCACAAAGTTATCAGCTAAAAGCCCGCGAAGCCGCCATTAAAGATGCGATCAGTAAAGCAAACTCCATTGCACATGGGTTTGGTGTGAAAATAGGTCAGGTTGAAAAGATTCGTTATGATACCACAGCCCAACAGCAGCCAATGCCTCCTATGTTACGCATGGCGGCATATACCGATGCTGCCAGTGCTAAAGTAAACCAAACCTATCAACAACCAACTCTGCATTTTACTGATCACGTTGATGTGGTGTTTAGCTTAAGCAAATAAGCTATTTTGTACGATGAGTGCTTACGGATTGAACAGATACAGCCTAAGTGCTCTATTAGCGATGTACTGGCCAAATATATATTCTCGGAGGATAGCGAGATGACACAAGATGAGCTAAAGAGAGCCGTAGGCTGGGCAGCACTAGAATACGTACAACCCGGTAGCATAATCGGTGTTGGTACAGGTTCAACTGTTAATCACTTTATTGACGCACTCGGTACAATTAAAGAGCAGATTAAAGGCGCTGTTTCAAGTTCTGAAGCCTCAACAGCCAAACTACGATCATTAGGGATTGATGTTTTTGATGCCAATGAGGTTGATTGCCTTGCAATTTATGTTGATGGTGCAGATGAGATCAACACTAATTTACAGATGATTAAAGGTGGTGGTGCGGCGTTAACACGTGAAAAAGTCGTTGCAGCAATTGCCCAAAAATTTGTATGTATTGTTGATGCTAGTAAACAAGTGGAGGTGTTAGGTCATTTTCCACTGCCTGTTGAAGTGATCCCAATGGCCCGCTCTTATGTTGCCAGAGAGCTGGTAAAACTTGGCGGTGATCCGGTGTATCGTCAAGGTGTGAAAACAGATAATGGCAATATTATTCTTGATGTACATAATATGTCGATTTTTGAACCTAAAAAGCTTGAAGAGCAAATTAATAACATTGTCGGTGTGGTAACCGTGGGGTTATTTGCTCAACGGCCGGCAGATATTGTGCTAGTAGGTTCAGCTGATGGCGTGAAAACGATCAGTTAAACGCGTTATTGCCACCACATCGCACATAAAAGAGCGCCATGGCGCTCTTTTCTATTTGAGGAGAATCCTCATCTCATTTTTGTTATTGCGCTGATGTATTGAGAGTGTTTATTTTTTCTTTTCTAGCAGCAAATTGTTCCTTTCCTACGTTACTTAATTTCTGTTATTTTGACTAAAGGATGACCACGTATAACGTGGAAATGGAGTCTGCTTCAGGGTTGATGTAAGGATTGAAACATGGCTAAGGTTTCGCTAGAAAAGGATAAAATCAAGTTCTTGCTGTTAGAGGGAGTACACCCTAGAGCAGTTGATTTATTACGTTCAGCAGGTTATAGCAATATTGAGTATCACAAAGGTGCATTAAGTGATGCTGAATTGAAAATCGCGATTTGTGATGCTCATTTTGTTGGATTGCGCTCACGTACTCATCTAACAGAAGAGATTTTTTCTGCTGCAGAAAAATTGGTTGCAGTAGGCTGTTTTTGTATTGGTACAAACCAAGTCGATCTTCGTGTTGCTCAGCGTCGAGGTATTCCAGTTTTTAATGCCCCCTTCTCAAATACCCGCTCAGTTGCTGAAATGGTGTTAGGGCAAATTTTGTTGCTGCTGCGCCGTATTCCTGAAGCTAATGCGCGTGCGCATCGGGGGATATGGAATAAGAGTGCTGATGGCTCATATGAAGCTCGCGGTAAAAAGCTCGGTATTATTGGTTATGGCCATATCGGTACCCAATTAGGCATTTTAGCTGAATCTGTTGGCTTAAAAGTCTATTTTTACGATATTGAAAATAAATTACCGTTAGGGAATGCAGAGCAAGTTGCTAACCTTACTGATTTATTGAGCATGAGCGATGTGGTCAGTTTACATGTACCCGAAACCCGTTCAACGAAAGATATGATAGGTCCAACCGAATTAGCTCAAATGAAACGGGGTGCTATTTTAATTAATGCTTCACGTGGCACAGTCGTTGATATTTCGGGGTTGTGTGATGCGTTAAAAAGTGAGCACCTTTCTGGCGCAGCTATTGATGTGTACCCAACAGAACCTGCAACAAACAAAGATCCGTTTGTTTCACCTTTGTGTGAGTTTGATAACGTGATTTTGACTCCTCATATTGGAGGTTCAACCCAAGAAGCACAAGAGAATATTGGTATTGAAGTTGCTGGAAAGTTTATTAAGTACTCTGACAACGGTTCAACGTTATCGGCCGTTAACTTTCCTGAGGCCTCTTTACCTGGGCATGAAGGCGCTCGCCGTTTACTGCATATTCATGAAAATCGCCCAGGGGTGCTGACACAACTAAACCACATTTTTGCTGAAGAAGGCATCAATATTGCCGCTCAATATTTACAGACTACTCCAGAAATTGGCTATGTGGTTATTGATGTGGAAACGGAATTTGCTGAACGTGCACTGTTGCGGATGAAAGCGATTAGCGGAACGATTCGCGCCCGCATTTTGTATTGAGTCACCTTTGCTCAATTTAATTTGGCGTTTACGGGTTGTAGCGTAAACGCCATTTTTTTGTCTTTTTTGCATCTTGCACAAACAATAAGATGCATTTAATATGCACTTTATTGGGTGATATTCTTATGCTTGTTGATGGAGAGAAGTATGAATGTAGTTGATTGTCGTGTGGGTGAGTTAGTTAGCCAAGATTTCCGTAGTGCACATGTATTTAGCCGTTTTGGTATTGATTTTTGTTGTGGCGGTGGCCGCACGTTAGCCAGTGCATGTGAACGTGCAAAGGCAAATTTAGCTGATGTTGTCAGGGCACTGACTGAGTTGGAACAAGCAGGGCAGGCTGATACTGCATTAGCAGAGATCACACCTTCTGAGTTAATCGATTATTTAGTCAGTACTCACCATGCTTATATTCGTCGTACTGCCCCATTGTTGCTTGAATATAGTCAAAAAATGGTGCGAGCTCATGGTGAGAAATATGCCGAAATTCTACCTTTTGCTGGCTTTATTCGAGCATTGATGGATGATTTGTTGCCACATTTGATGAAAGAGGAGCAGATTTTATTTCCCGCGATGTTAAATCTCATTTCTGGGGTACAAGAGCAAACGTGTTTTGGCCATATCAGTAACCCTATTCGGGTTATGGAACACGAGCACCAAGATGCGGGCGACATTATGGCTAACCTGCGTGAAATGACTAACGGTTTTACACCACCAGAGTATGCATGCACAACATGGCGAGTGTGTTTAGCAACACTGGCTGAGTTTGAAGCTGATTTGCATCAGCATATTCATCTCGAAAATAATCTGTTATTTCCGCGAATGTTGATCTTAGCAGGAGAGGCGAAGTAGCACAGATATGAATGATGATTAACGATAAATCTAATTTACCTTGTATTGATAATGGCTTTTCTAACATAAAGAAAAGCGCATCGTGTCTATCACAATGCGCTTTTTAGTGTGCAATGTAGCTATTTTATTATGAAGCTGCCTTGCACACTAATGTTGTGTAAGACTCTGTTTGCATTATGCTATTTCATCTTTACGGATACGAAACATCACGGTGTAGAGTACCGGAACAATGATCAATGTGAGCAAAGTAGCAAAACTTAATCCAAACATAATGGTGATGGCCATTGATTTAAAGAATGGATCGAGCAAAAGCGGCGCAACACCCAATATAGTGGTGATAGAACCCATTGCAACAGGGCGAACACGCGATCGAGACGATTCGAGTACTGCCAATAAGCGTGGTTTCCCCTCACGGATTTCAAGGTCAATTTGATCCACCAACACGATTGCGTTTTTAATCAGCATCCCTGTTAAACTTAAGAATGCTAATATAGCCATAAATTCAAACGGTGTTTGGGTGATCACTAAGCCAAAACTGACACCGATAACGGCCAATGGCACAATTAACCAGATAATCAATGGTTGGCGAACAGCATTGAACAGTGCAACCACCGTAAAGATCATTGCTGCAAACGCCAATGGCAGTATTTGCATAATACCGGCGTTCGCCTCTGATGAATCACCAAACTCGCCACCCCAGCTTAAGCTGTAGCCAGGTGGTAATGGAATCGCTTCTACTGCTATTTTAACACGCTGAAAGACGACACCCGTGAGTTCTGTTGCCGGATCACCTTGTACTTTTATGCTTGGAAAGCGATCCACTCGACGAACAATCGCGTTTTCCCAGACAGGTTCAAGGCGGACAATAAATTGGCTTAAGGCAAGCGTTTCATGGCTACCTTCAGGTTGTAGCCGTACATTATATAAGGCTTCAATTTTTTCACGTTCACTGGCCGGTGGTCGGGCAATAACCGGCAGTAGATCGTCACCGTGTTGGTATTGACCAATTTGATTACCGTTAAAATACTGGCTTACTGCACGATCAAGATCATTAGCATTAAAACCACTCTGTCGAGCTTTAGCTTCATCCCAAATGGGTTGTACGACTTTGACCGGTTGCCGCCAGTCATCTTTAATCGCTGTCATACCGCCATCATTGATATAAATTTGGCGAGCTTGTTCGGCTAACTGGCGTAGTATTTTGGTATCCGGGCCACTGAATTTGGCTTCAATTTTTGAACCGCCTCCTGGACCGAGTTGGAATTTCCACACTTTTGGCATGGCATCAGGATAGTTTTGTTCAATATGATCGCGGATTTTTGGCATGAGCGAGTCAATCACTTTCCAGTCATCTACATCGACCAGCAGTTGGGCATAGCTACTGTTTGGCTCTTCTGCCCCATAAACCAACATAAAGCGTAATCCGCCAGAACCAACCAGCGTTGTCGTACTTTTAACTTCTGGCAAACTACGAACAAAGGCATCAATTTCGCGCACTTCCTGATTAGTTTGTTCAATACGCGTGCCTTGTGGCAACCAGTAATCGACTACAAATTGTGCACGAGTTGACGCAGGAAAAAAGCCCGGTGGAACAAATTTCATACCGATAACAGCCAGCACTAACATCACAACACAAGCTATTAACGTGGGCCAGCGTAATCGAATACAGGCTGCTAGTACTGATTGGTAGCCACGTAAAAACGAGCCAACTGCTGCTTCTTGATTAGTTTTGACTGCACGAAACAGTTGAACGCAAAATAGTGGGGTTAAGGTAACAGCAAGTAACCAACTGAGTAACATTGAGTACATGATGACCCAGAATAAGCTACCTGCATATTCACCGGTGTTGTCAGGTGATAAACCGATGGCACTAAAAGCCATAATACCGACGACGGTACCACCGAGCAGCGGCCAGATTGTCTGTTTGACAATGGCCAGTGCTGCGTCTTTCGGATCTTCGCCTTTTTGGGTACGAATTAAAATACCCTCAGTTACTACAATGGCATTATCAACAAGCATACCTAGGGCGATAATGAGCGCACCGAGCGAGATACGCTGCATATCAATACCATCAATCTGCATGATGATAAGCGTTGCTGCAACAGTCAGTAATAGCACAAAACCAATCAGTAGCCCGGAACGCATCCCCATAAAAATCAGTAGAGTGACAACAACAATGACTACTGCTGCAATGAGGTTATCAACAAAGTCGTTAATTGAGGCATCAACCGTTTCACCTTGATGTGAGATAACCTGCAACGACATTCCAACAGGTATCCGCGACTGTAAATCCGCCAGCCGTGCGCTGACATTACGGCCCATTTCAACAACATTGCCACCAGAAATATTGCTGATACCCAGACCAATAGCAGGTTGACCATCAAAATAGAGTTGGGTACTGCTTGGCTCTTGGTAGCCAAGAGAGATGTGACCAATATCGCCAAGACGGAAAGTTTGGCCTTTATTATCACTGATCAATAGTTCATTGAGTGTGTTAATGTCAGTGATGTTATTCATTGGGCCAAGAGCTAGACGTTCATTGGCTACATCGAGTGTCGCAGTTGGGGCAAGTGTAATTGCATTTTGTAACTGCTGGTGGATTTGATGTGCTTGTAAACCCAGATTAGCCAGCTTGCTCGTTGGAATTTCCAAATAGACTTGTTGGTTCTGTTCACCCCAGAGTGCCACTTTTGCTACACCAGAGACTAACGCAAGCTCTTTACGCAACATATCTGCGGTGAGTTTTAACTCAGCAAATGAGTATCCTTCGCCAGTGAGCGCATAAAACAGCCCATAGACATCACCAAAATCATCATTAATGATGATTGGACCTGCGCCTGCAGGGAGTTCACGTTCAACCGCTTGCATTTTACGACGCAGTTTATCCCACACCTGTTGTAGGCTTTGTTTATCAAACTCAACACGTGCTTCAAATTGGATACTGGATAACCCTCGGTATGAATTTGAGCGAATTTCATCAACTTCGGGCAACTGTTGCAACGCAGCTTCTATTTTATCCGTAACCCGTTCTGCTACTTGTTCTGCACTGGCTCCGGGATAAGGGGTGCTGATAGCAGTCACTCGAATAGTAAATTCAGGGTCTTCAAAGCGACCAAGCTTTTGGAAGCTGCTGTAACCGGCCAATAAAATAAAGATCACGAGCAGCCAACTGACTGTTCTTTTTTCAAGGAAAAATCGAACCAGATTCATCATAACCTCTTATTGCAGCGGGTGTACTGGCATACCATCACGCACAGCATGAATGCCAGCGACAATGACCTGATCGTTTGGCTGTAAACCTGTACGAACCACCACATACTCACCTTGTAATGCACCAAGCTCGATATTCACGCGCTGTGCCTGTTTAAGCGAGGCGTTATAACGCCAAACATAATGTTGTTGAGAGTGGCTCTCTTGCAGTACGGCAACGGCAGGAATGTAGAGCGAGTCTGACTCAGTCAATGCTGTTGCGTGTGTAGACACAGAGACTGTCATTCCCGGCAATAGGGGCAAATCAAGGGGGGCCGGCATCGTTAATACCGCTTCATAAGTGCCGGTAACAGCATTGGGTTCGGTTGAAATGGTTTTAAATTTCAGTGCAAATTCACGGTCAGGTATACCAGAAACCGTGGCGTACAAGGTGTTCATTTGGCGCTCAGAACTGAGCAGTTGCTTTTCGGTGATTTGTAGGCGGATCTCAAAAGATTGTAGGTCTTGCATGATCACAACCGCTTGTTTGGCATTGATATTTTCGTGATTATTCACCAGCACTTTACTGACCACGCCATCAAACGGCGCGAGTAACCGTGTATCACTAAGGGCTTTACGGGCTTGCTCTAATGTGGCTTTTGTTACGGTAGCTTGTGCACGCAGTTTTTCTAACTCAGCTTGAGATATTGCTTTTTTATTCTCAAACAGCGTTTTACCACGCTGGTAATCGGCATTAGCGCGGTGGTGTTCAGCCTCAGCACTGCGTAGTTTACTGTTAAAATCGGTATCGTTAAGTTGAGCAAGTAACTGATTTTTCTTGACTCTTTTTCCTTCTATTGCGGGTAGTTGAGTTAAACGGCCTGAAACATCAAAGGCTAATTCTGCACGTTGATTAGCTTCTAAGCGGCCAGGAACAACCATATTTAGCAACGGCGTATTTTCAAGTGCATACAGCTTTACAGGGCGGGATACCGGTGTATCAGACACCGTAGGCGCGTGATCGCAGCCTTGCAGTAATAACAACAGAGCAAAACTCGATAGAACTCGGATAAGTTTCATGCAACAACCTTACGGTGCAGATTTAGCGTTTAGTGATTAAACGCGATTGTTGCAGTAATTGTGTAACGGGGTTTTGCTATTTGTGTCATTGCGTGAAATTTGCGGGTGAACTCACCAGAACCACTGATGTTGTGGCGTGAGTATGGCGGGCAACGGAATATCCCACGCCTCTTGCGGAACCGCATTTACCCGCTGACAATCATGTGCCAGCCCGATAATCTGCGGTACTTTTGGGGGGGATACTGCCATTTTGGTTGGCATGAACGCAGCCAGAGTACGATCATAAAACCCGCCCCCCATACCTAAGCGATGGCCATGATCATCAAATGCGACTAACGGTGTACAGATCAAATCCAGTGCCGATGCTGGTATAAGATCTCGCACATCAAGCCGTGGTTCGGCAATGTTGTAACGGTTTAGTGTCATTCGGGTATCTGGCCTATAGGCCAAAAAAAGCAAATTCCCAGCAGAAAATGGGTGCAATACCGGCAGATAAACCTGTTTATTACACTGCCATAAGGCATGAATCAACGGAAGCGTGTTTAACTCCCCGTCTACGGCAAGATAGAGAGCAATCTGCTGTGCATCCCGAAAAAAAGGGTGTTTGAGTGCGTTTAAAGCCAGTGTTTTGGCAGCAAAGTGTTGTTGAGCGGGGCTTAGTTGTTGGCGTTTTGCTCGAACGTGCTGGCGTAAATGCATACGTTGCTGATGTGAAAATAAAGAGGACGTGTTCACTGAGTTTTTCCATTACATTGGCTAAAAACAGACAACACACAAAGCTAGATAATAAGAGGAGAAGCGAAGTGGATGCCCCCAAGATGCCGCTACGGGTAGTAGCCCTTGAACCCGGGGTTCAAGGTGAGCCTACCGTTACAACTTTTAGGCTTCTCAGTAAACTGAGCATGCTCACCGGTTGTAGAGTCGACAGGCTCTGTAAAGATTGAATATCGGCTCAGGGGACGAACCCGCTGACGAACATCTCAGGGACAAATTTGTTATGCTCTTTTAATTATGCATCAGTTATACAGCGATACCTACTTTTGTAGCATCTCTTTTATCGTATTTCCCTAGCATAAAATATACGCACTACACGCATAGTTCAGAACTTAATGCTGTTATACCAGTTTATAACTGATTTAAAAAGCACATTATTCAAATCTTGCATTCTCTCCATGCCGCGTATGCGTTAACTGTCCCTGTTCAACTAACGCTTGCTCGATTGTACTTTGCAATAAACGGATCCGCTGTTCCATACTGGCCGCATACTCTTGCGTTTTACGGCGCTCCTGAGCAAGTTCATTAACCATATTGAGGGCAACAATCAGTGCAAGTTGCTCTGTATTAGTTACTTTAGTGCGTTGTTTTAGCTCTTGCAACCGCTTATTAAGATCATCTGCGGAACGCGCAAGCGCCTGTTTTTGCTCTTCTGGGCAGTTAACTCGGATTAATCGTCCGAGAATTTGAATATCAACCGGTTCTGCTGTGCTCATGCCAAGCTCCTGCCTGGTTTCTTACGTGATAACCTGTTTCCGATATATGCGCTATTACACACTGATGTTTCACATACACAGTTTAAATGTATATTCATACGAAAGGTGCATGCACATTCTGGTCGCAGGCGTGGGCTGGTGATAGCATACCAACATCAATTCCTGCTTTATACCGTAAAATGGAATCTTAATACATGAATACAACGGCAATTTCAGATTACCCAACATTATGTGCAACCTTAATGAGTCAAGGTATTGCTATTAGCGCAGCGGAATTACACGGATTGCTGAGTGGGTTTTTGTGTGGTGGGATCAAAGATGACCGTTGGAAAATCAGTTTGTATGACTTGACCAACGAAGGGCAAGCTTATCCAAGCATGCTATTGCAGCAAGTTCAAGCTATGCAGCTGAACATCAAACAAACTCTAAATGATGATGAGTTTGGCTTTGATCTGTTTTTGCCAAGTGATGATGAATCTATCTTTGATAGAGTAGACGCACTGGCTGAATGGGTAAGCCAATTTCTGGTCGGTTTGGGTATTGCCCAGCCTGATTTAAAGAAAACACCCGATGAAGTGGGCGAAGTGATTGATGATCTGGTTAATATCTCACAACTGGGGTATGACGAAGAGGAAGATCAAGAAGAGCTGGCACAATCACTCGAAGAGGTGGCTGAATACGTTCGCATGGCAGCGATGCTCTGTTTCAATGCGTTTGCCGAGCAGCCATTAGCCGGTGAAAACAGCAAACCAACACTGCATTGATCATAATATACAGCGCATGCCGCCAGATTGTGGGGGCATGCGCACAGATGCGCGATAGCACGTACGGTTAAATCACTATCAGTAAGCAGCCTATAAATCATAAACAGCCGGCGGCAGAAACCACCCTGTTACCGCACGGCTCAGAAGGATAATCAGATGGATATTCAGCAGGTAGTCAGCCGCCGCCAAGCACTTTTGGCGCAAATGGTCGAGAACAGTGCCGCCATTTTTTTTGCCGCACCAGAGCGTACCCGCAGCCGCGACAGTGATTATCCTTTCCGCCAAAACAGTGATTTTTGGTACTTCACTACCTTCAATGAGCCGGAAGCTGCGCTGATTTTGATTAAGCGTGATCAAAAAACACAGACAATACTGTTTAATCGCGTTAACGATAAGCTGGCAGAGATCTGGCATGGCCGCCGTTTAGGGCAGCAACCGGCACTGGAAACGCTGGCCGTTGATGAAGCCTTCAGCTATGACACGCTTGAACAGACATTACCGACTTTGCTCACCGGCCTGTCGGCGCTGTACCATGCTGAAGGTGAATATACCTATGCTGATCTTGCGGTCAGCCGTACATTGGCTGCCCTGCGTAATGGATTTCGTCAGGGGTTACAGCCGATTAATACCCAGTATGACTGGCGGCCACTGGTGCATGAAATGCGTCTGTTTAAATCAGAGGCTGAAATTGCACTGATGCGAACGGCGGCTGAGATATCAGCCCGTGGGCATTGCCGGGCGATGCAGTGTGCGCGTCCGGGGTTGTTTGAATATCATCTAGAAGCTGAAATTCACCACGAATTTAACCGTAGCGGCGCGCGCTTTCCTGCCTACGGGACGATTGTTGGCCGTGGCGATAATGGCTGTATTTTACATTACACCGAAAATGAGAGTGAGCTACGCGAAGGTGATCTGGTGTTGATTGATGCCGGTGCTGAGTACGAAGGCTATGCCGGTGATATTACCCGTACGTTTCCTGTCAGCGGTACATTCTCACCGGAACAGCGCGCCCTGTACGACATCGTACTGCGCGCCGAGTTAGCGGCCATTGAGCACCTGATCCCCGGAAATTCAATTAAATCAGCTAATGATATCGTAATAAACATCATGGTCGAAGGTTTGGTCAAGCTCGGTATTCTGCACGGCGACATTGCGACACTGATTACCGAAAAAGCCTATCAGCCATTTTATATGCACGGTTTAAGCCACTGGCTTGGGCTGGATGTGCACGATGTGGGAGATTACCAGAGCCCTGCACGTGATCGCATTTTACAAGCGGGCATGGTCATTACTGTTGAGCCAGGTTTATATATCGCACCCGATGCAAATGTACCGGCTCAATATCGCGGAATCGGGATCCGCATTGAAGATGACTTGCTTATTACTACACAAGGCAATGATGTATTGACCGCAGGCGTACCCAAACAGATTGATGATATTGAAGCACTGATGGCCAGCGCCGAACATCGTCAACAGGGGGCATAAGTGATGCCTGCTTCAGTTATTATTGTGGGTGGAGCCATGGCGGGCGCAACACTGGCGATCGCTTTGGATACCCTGTGCCAAGGGCAGGTACACATTGATATCATTGAAGCGCAAGCACCGGAGACCATGTCAGGCTCCGGTTTTGATGCGCGTAGCATTGCACTGGCGCACGGTACCTGTCGGCAACTCGCGGCTATCGGGTTGTGGCCAGCACTGCAGGCACAGGCTGAACCCATCACCCAGATCCACGTTTCTGATCGTGGGCATGCAGGAATGGTCGAGCTCCATGCCAATGAGTATGGGCTAGATGCACTCGGACACGTAGTTGGTTTAACCGGTGTAGGCGAAGTATTACTGAAGCAGTTGCATCAGCGTCCCGCAATTCACTGGCACTGCCCAGACAGCGTTGAACATATTCAACGCACAACCGAACAGGTCACCGTAACCTTGCGCAGTGGCCGCATACTTACCGCTCAACTGCTGGTGGCTGCTGATGGAACGCACTCAACGGTATTACAAGCGTGTCAGGCTAAAACTCAACACCAGCCGTATGATCAGGTGGCCATTATCGCTAATGTACAGACCACCTTGCCGCATCAAGGGCGCGCATTTGAGCGTTTTACCCCTCATGGCCCACTGGCGCTGCTTCCTGTTAACCTTGCCGCAGGGCACGGACATACCTGTTCACTGGTGTGGTGTCACCCTTTGGCGGCACAATCATCAGTGTTGGCATTGTGTGAGCGAGAGTTTCGTGATGAGCTGCAACAGGCTTTTGGCTGGCGGTTAGGCTGTTTTACTCATGTTGGCCCACGCAGTGCTTATCCGCTGATCCTGCGTTATCCTGTGCAACATATTCACCATCGGGTTGCTATTGTCGGGAATGCGGCACAAATGCTGCACCCCATCGCTGGGCAGGGCTTTAATCTGGGGCTACGCGATGTGATGACATTGGCGCATACACTTGCTGACGCGCTAGAAAACGGCAAAACCGATCTCGGCAGATATCCAGTTCTCAGTACGTATCAGCAACAGCGCCGCCAAGATCAGCACAACACTATTGCCGTGACTGACGGTCTGCTGCACCTGTTTGCCAATAGCCATCTTCCATTGGTTGCAGGGCGTAATCTGGGGTTAATGGCTATGCAGCACTGCACGCCATGGCGTGAATCATTAGCCCGAAAAATGCTCGGGTAGTCAGCATTTGCCGCTATGCGATTTATCATCCTTTAATAATAAGTGCTCTTTTATACCCAACAACGGTATTTTCCACTGAGCATATTTTTACTGAATATACAGCGTAACGGCATATAACAACAAAACGTTGGGGGGGATGCAGAGCTATTCAGTGCATCTTTTCCCATTGATAAAATAAGAGGTTACTGCAGTGCAAGCGTTTGATATTGTCATTATTGGCGGCGGAATGGTTGGGTTAACTCTGGCCGCCGCACTGCAAGACAGCCCATTGCGGATTGCCGTACTTGAAAGTCAGCAACCCGATACCACGCTGACCGATGAGCCTGATGTACGCGTTTCAGCCCTGAATCTGGCCAGCCAAAATATCCTCACTCATCTTGATGTCTGGCCGCGGATTGAACCACACCGCACCGCGTCTTATCAGCGAATGGAAGTCTGGGAGCAAGATAGCTTTGGCCGAATAGATTTCACCGCTGATGAAATTGCCGTTCCTGCATTAGGCCACATTATCGAAAACCGAGTCATACAGCTTGCGTTGTGGGAAAAAGTCAGCACTCAGAGCAATGTCACTCTGATTGTACCCGCCACATTACAACAGGCGGTATTTGGCGATAGCGAAGCATTTCTCACTCTGGATAACGGACAAATGCTGACCACTCGCTTGCTGGTGGGCGCTGATGGCGCGCACTCATGGCTGCGTCAGCAAGCCGATATTCCACTGACATTTTGGGATTACGGCCACAGCGCACTGGTGGCTAACGTTCGAGTTGAGCAGCCGCATCAGCAATGCGCCCGTCAGATTTTCCGCCCACAAGGGCCGCTGGCTTTTTTGCCGCTGAATGCACCGGATCTTTGCTCTATCGTCTGGTCATTACCTCCGGCAGAGGCCGAGCGATTGCAAGCGATACCAGAGCACGACTTTAATGCCACACTTACCGCAGCCTTTGATGCCCGTTTAGGACGTTGTCAGGTAATATCAGCACGTAAAACCATTCCACTGACGGCTCGATATGCTCGTAGCTTTGCGGCACATCGTGTCGCATTAGTAGGAGATGCTGCACATACTATTCATCCGTTAGCCGGGCAAGGCGTTAACCTTGGTCTACAAGATGCCGCAGCACTTGCACAAGAGCTGCTCCGTTTACAGCAACAGGGTAAAGATATTGGCCGTCATCACCATTTGCGTCGGTATGAACGTTGGCGTAAAAGTGAAGCTGCACTGATGTTAGCCTGTATGCAAGGGTTTAAAACGCTGTTTGAGGGGGTAAATCCAGCTAAAAAACTTGTGCGTGATATAGGATTATTATTCGCTAACCATCTACCTGGTATCAAACCGCGTTTAATTCGTCATGCCTGTGGTTTAAGTGGTGAACTGCCTAAACTGGCAAAACCCGCTACACTTGCTAAAACATCCATTATAGGCACTGCTGAATAACCGTATATTTATCGGCACTCTTGTACATTGCTAGCCGTTATATATTGCAGTTGCAGTAACGTAACATACTGTAAATAATCAGATTGTAGGCCATAATGTCACTCTGATAAGGATTGTACCCCATGTCGTCATCCGATACTTGGCAGCCAAATACTACAGTACTGCATGCACAATACTCCGCTACTAACATCAGCCATGCTGTTGGGGCGCGCCTGCGTGAACTGGGCTGGCATATTGCTACTGCAGAGTCTTGTACTGGCGGCGGGATCATCAGCGCATTGACGGACATTGCCGGCAGTTCCGATTATGTTGATCGCGGTTTTATCACCTATACCAATCAGTCAAAACATCAGATGCTTGGTGTCTCATGGCTCACACTTGATACCTACGGTGCTGTCAGTGAACCCACTGTCTGCGAAATGGTGCACGGTGCATTACAGATGTCAGAGGCGGATGTTGCTATTGCAGTCAGTGGCATTGCTGGGCCTGCAGGCGGCACACCCGAAAAGCCAGTTGGCACAATCTGGTTTGCTTTTGCCAGCCGCTCAGGGCGCACACTTGCTTGTCAGCAATGCTTCTTAGGGGATAGAGCATTGATTCGTATGCAAGCGGTGCATTTTGCACTTCAAACTTTGCAAAATGAATTTCTCTTTTAAACAGAGCTTGATACTGTATGACTATACAGTATACTGATGCCCAACAAAACGAGTGACTGATGCGTGGGGATAGATAATGGACGAAAATAAACAAAAAGCACTGGCAGCAGCGTTAGGGCAAATCGAAAAGCAATTTGGTAAAGGCTCAATCATGCGTTTGGGTGATACCAAAACACTTGATATTGAATCTGTCTCTACCGGTTCATTAGGCCTTGACATTGCACTGGGCATCGGTGGTTTACCGATGGGCCGAATTGTTGAAATTTTTGGTCCTGAATCCTCAGGTAAAACAACGTTAACCTTATCTGTTATCGCACAAGCACAGCGCGCAGGCAAAACTTGTGCATTTATTGATGCTGAACATGCGCTCGACCCATTGTATGCGGCAAAACTGGGTGTACAAGTTGATGATCTGCTGATCTCTCAGCCTGACACCGGTGAACAAGCATTAGAAATTTGTGATGCGCTGGTTCGCTCTGGTGCTGTAGATGTCATCATTGTTGACTCAGTTGCTGCCCTGACACCAAAAGCTGAAATTGAAGGCGAAATGGGCGACTCACACGTTGGCTTGCAAGCGCGTTTAATGTCACAAGCACTGCGTAAGCTGACAGGTAATATTAAAAGTGCCAACTGTTTGGTCATTTTCATCAACCAGATCCGTATGAAAATTGGTGTTATGTTCGGTAATCCTGAAACTACCACCGGTGGTAACGCACTGAAGTTTTACGCCTCTGTGCGCCTTGATATCCGCCGTATTGGTGCGGTAAAAGAGGGCGAAGATGTTGTTGGTAACGAAACCCGCGTTAAAGTTGTCAAAAACAAAGTATCCCCGCCATTCCGTCAGGCCGAGTTCCAAATTATCTATGGTGGCGGGATCTCAAAAGAAGGCGAGCTAATTGATCTGGGCGTTAAGCATAAACTGATTGAAAAATCAGGTGCATGGTACAGCTATCAAGGCGACAAAATCGGTCAGGGTAAAGCAAACTCCATGAAGTATCTGCAAGAGCACACAGAAATAGCTCAAGAGATCGATGTAAAACTGCGTGAATTGTTGCTCACGAGTACCGAAGGTGCGGTGAGTGAAACTGAAAAATCCGATGATGCTGATGACAGCCTGAACGACGAATTTTAATGAATACCGCGTTACTTAACAGCGCGCTGCGATTTTTAGCGCAGCGCGAACATAGCCAGACCGAACTGCGCCGCAAATTAGCGGCGCTGTTTATTTCAGAACCTGCTACTGATGATGACGCATCCGTAGAGACCCTGTTCTCCGAATCGGCTGATCACTTCCGTGAACAAAAGGCGGCTTATAAGCCTGCATATACCGCACCTCGTTTTACGGCAAAGGCTAAATCTGCCCGTTGCCAACCGGCCAAAGCCACACTGCATTTCACAACACAAAGTGCACTGCCTACAACACAAGTCGCTTTTGATCTGGCGCTCGATGAGGTTCTTGAACACTGCGAACAACAGCACTGGGTTGATGACTACCGTTTTGCCAAGTTGTTTATTCGTAGCCGTAGCCATAAAGGGCATGGCCCGCGCCGTATCGAGCAAGAGCTGCGTCAGCGCGGAGTCAGCGGTGAGATTATTCAAGATGCGCTGGCAGAAACGGACATTGACTGGGCTGAATTAGCCAAACAGATCGCCTATCGGCGCTTTGGTGAACCGCTGCCGATAACCCGTGAACAACGCAGTAAAATCATTCGCTTTATGTTGTACCGCGGCTTTTATCAAGAAGATATCCATTTGTTATGGTAATTCACTGCCGTAAAGTACAGTAAAGCATATTTTATCGTGGGAAAGTGCTACCAGAATGTACGTCATGTGTGAGAAAATTTAATTATCCACACTTTAATACGGGTACTTCTTGCACGACAACATCATCTCTTGTCGTACAGAATAGATACCTCAAGTGATTTACTCTGACTCAGGATTTAGCTGCATGAGCAAAAGCACTGCCGAGATCCGTAAAGCCTATCTCGACTTCTTCCAGAGCAAAGGGCACCACGTTGTGTCTAGTAGCTCACTCGTGCCGGGTAATGACCCGACACTGATGTTTACTAATGCCGGTATGAACCAGTTTAAGGATGTTTTCCTTGGCCTTGATAAACGCTCATATACCCGCGCAACCACATCACAACGCTGTGTACGTGCTGGTGGTAAGCATAATGACCTTGAAAATGTAGGTTATACTGCACGTCACCACACCTTCTTTGAGATGTTGGGTAACTTCAGTTTTGGTGATTACTTCAAGCATGATGCTATTCGTTATGCATGGGAGTTTCTAACCTCAGCCCAGTGGTTAGCATTACCGAAAGAGAAATTGTGGGTCACTGTATATGCCTCTGATGATGAAGCGTACGATATCTGGGCAAAAGAAGTAGGTATACCAGCAGAGCGTATTATCCGTATCGGTGACAATAAAGGTGCACCTTACGCCTCTGACAACTTCTGGCAAATGGGTGATACCGGTCCGTGTGGCCCATGTACCGAAATATTCTATGATCACGGTGATCACATCTGGGGTGGCCCACCGGGAAGCCCAGAAGAAGATGGTGACCGTTATATCGAAATCTGGAATAACGTGTTCATGCAGTTTAACCGTCAGGCTGATGGCACACTGCTGCCACTGCCAAAACCGTCGGTTGATACAGGGATGGGCCTTGAGCGGATCACCGCGGTGATGCAGCATGTCAACTCTAACTACGAGATTGACGTATTCCAAACGCTTATTGCAAAAGCGGCTGAAATTACAGGTGCAACAGATTTAAACAGCAAATCATTGCGTGTCATTGCTGACCATATTCGCTCGTGTGCATTCCTCGTGTCTGACGGCGTAATGCCATCAAACGAAGGCCGTGGTTACGTGCTGCGCCGAATTATCCGTCGTGCTGTACGTCATGGCCATATTCTAGGTGCAAAAGAGACCTTCTTCTATAAGCTGGTTGGAACGCTGATTACCGTGATGGGTGATGCAGCAAATGAACTACAACAACAACAGACATTAGTTGAAAAAGTATTGCGCTTAGAAGAAGAGCAATTTGCTCGAACACTAGAGCGCGGCTTGATGCTGCTTGATGATGCATTAGCTAACCTGACAGATAATGTTCTTGATGGTGAAACCGCATTTAAACTGTACGATACCTATGGATTCCCACTCGATTTAACCGCAGATGTATGCCGCGAGCGCAATTTGACCGTTGATGAAGCCGGTTTTGATGTCGCGATGGAAGCACAGCGTCAGCGTGCACAAGCTGCCAGTAATTTTGGTGCTGATTACAACGCCATGATCCGTGTTGATAGCCAGACTCAATTCCACGGTTATACGGCCACCACACATCAAGGGAAGGTTGTTGCTCTGTTCCGTGAAGGTCAGGCTGTTGAACACGTTTTTGCTGGTGAAGATGCTATTATTGTGCTTGATCACACCGCATTCTATGCAGAATCTGGCGGTCAAGTGGGTGATAGTGGCCATTTACAATCAGCAAATGCCACATTCAACGTGATTGATACCCAAAAATATGGCAATGCTTTTGGGCATATCGGTAAAGTAGTGTTAGGGAGTGTAAGTATTGGTGATACTTTAGACACCCTCGTTGATGCCGATCGCCGTGAAAATATCAGCTTAAACCACTCAGCAACTCACCTGTTGCACGCTGCATTGCGTCAAGTATTAGGCGAGCACGTTTCTCAAAAGGGTTCACTTGTTACCGCAGATAGTCTGCGTTTTGACTTCTCGCATTTTGAAGCTATGAAAGCTGAAGAGTTGCGTGCAGTAGAGCGGCTAGTGAATATGCAAATTCGCCAGAATCACCTGATTAACACTGAAATTGTTGATCTAGAAGAAGCGAAAACTAAAGGTGCAATGGCACTATTTGGTGAGAAATATGAAGAGAAAGTGCGTGTCTTGAGTATGGGCAGTTTCTCTACTGAATTGTGTGGTGGCGTGCATACAACGCGTACAGGGGATATAGGCTTATTCCGCATCACCTCTGAAAGTGGTATTGCGGCGGGCATTCGTCGCCTCGAAGCGGTAACAGGGCAAAGAGCCATTGATTTTACAGAGCGTCAACAAGATCAGCTTGATGATGCAGCCCAATTAGTTAAATCAGATATTTTTAGTGTTGCAGATAAATTGCGTGCACTGCTTGATCGCAGCAAGCTATTAGAAAAAGAATTGCAACAATTGAAAGATAAAGCAGCAGCACAAGAGAGCGCCAATTTAGTGCATAATGCTATCGACATCAAAGGAACAAAATTGCTGGTCAGTTTACTCCAAGGTGGTGATGCAAAAGCCTTGCGTACAATGGTTGACGATCTGAAAAATCAGCTCGGTTCAGGCATTGTTGTACTGGGTTTAGTGCAAGATGATAAAGTCAGCTTAATTGCAGGTGTCACTAAAGATCTGGTTGGAAAAGTGAAGGCCGGAGAATTAGTGAATATGCTTGCTCAACAAGTTGGCGGTAAAGGTGGTGGTCGCCCTGATATGGCACAAGCCGGTGGTTCAGATGTACAGGCACTCCCTTGTGCACTTGACTCTGTTCCTACATGGGTTGCAGAACGTCTATAATCACCGCATCTTGTAAAAATAAACGTACTGATGGCTATTTTAGTCAGTACGTTTTAATTTTGTGCAGTACGTCGCTTGCTAATACCAAGACTAATGCCACAATAAATTGCAGTGAATTGCATAGATTAGGGCAGAGTTAAGCAGCAAGGACCAAGTTTTATTAATTAAGTAAGCAAGAACTTTCGTAGATACACTTACGTTTTTGTGACTTATATTGGATAATGTCAGTATAATGCTGACACAGAAGCTATTAGTTCAAGGAGCAAAGAATGCTAATTCTGACTCGTCGAGTTGGTGAAACCCTGATGATTGGTGATGAAGTCACTGTCACCGTTTTAGGTGTTAAAGGGAACCAAGTTCGCATCGGTGTAAATGCACCAAAAGAAGTCTCGGTACACCGCGAAGAGATTTATCAGCGGATCCAAGCTGAAAAATCACAGCAACCAACATCTTATTAATACCGAGTGATCGGCGTTTAATTATTCGATTATTTTATTATAATCATCGCTATTTATGGCTCTCGTGCGTCTTGCATCCTATTGGTAGGACGCCAATTTCGTTTATTCTTTTCATCTTTCATCTTTCATCTTTCATCTTTCATCTTTCATCTTTCATCTTTCATCTTTCATCTTTCATCTTTCATCTTTCATCTTTCATCTTTCATCTTTCATCTTTCATCTTTCATCTTTCATCTTTCATCTTT
>NZ_JBOFTR010000004.1:0-626678 GCF_051652165.1 Plesiomonas sp. | reverse complement strand
TATAGCTGATATAGCTGATATAGCTGATATAGCTGATATAGCTGATATAGCTGATATAGCTGATATAGCTGATATAGCTGATATAGCTGATATAGCTGATATAGCTGATATAGCTGATATAGCTGATATAGCTGATGTTGCTAATATTTTGCTTAATGCGAAAAAACCACTGATTATTTCGGGTACATCTGCAGGGTCTTTAACACTGCTTCAAGCCAGTGCGAATATCGCGATGGCATTGAAAAAGCATAAACCACAGGTTGGATTGAGCTTGGTTGTTCCAGAAGTGAACAGCTTAGGGCTGACTATGCTAGGGGCAAAACCACTGGATGATGCTTTTACCCGTATCAGCACAGAGAGCATTGATACAGCCATTGTTCTTGAAAGCGATCTGTATAGAACGTTTGCCGCCAATGTGGTGACTAACGGGCTAAAATCATTGCAATCAGTGATAGTGATAGATCATCAGCATACCGCGACTGTTGATAACGCAACTTTAGTGTTGCCGGCAGCCAGCTTTGCTGAAGCTGATGGCACAGTAGTCAACCACGAAGGGCGTGCACAGCGTTTTTATCAGGTTTACTCACCGGCCTATTACTCTGATGCAAACTTAGTCAATGAAAGTTGGCAGTGGCTGAGTGCGCTAAAAAGTCAAATAACGGATAGAACGATACAATGGGCTGATTTTGATGCGTTATTAAAACATTGTGCTGATTCTGTACCCGCTTTACGATCAATTACTGATGCCGCACCAAAAGCTGATTTTCGTATCCGCAGTTTGAAACTGGCTCGTTCACCGCATCGTTACAGTGGCCGTACGGCATTAAGAGCCAATATTAGCGTGCATGAGCCTCGAGTTCCTCAAGACAGCGGAACACCATTTTCATTTTCAATGGAAGGGTATTCCGGTACCAAAGAGTTATATCCGGATATCCCGTTTGCTTGGTCACCTGGTTGGAACTCACCACAAGCGTGGAATAAGTTTCAGCAAGAGGTGGGAGGATCATTAAAAGCTGGTGATCCCGGTCTGCGTTTGATTAATCCGAACCCTGATGCGGCGACTATTGCTCTGTATCCTGCAAGAATAAAAAACATTACTGCTCAGAAAAATAAATGGTTGGTTGTTGCTGATTATCATATTTTTGGCAGTGATGAATTGTCACAACGAGTGGGTGTTATTCAGTCACGGATCTCTACTGCATCAATGGGATTAAGTCATGCTGATGCACAACTATTAGGTGTTAATCAAGGCAGTGCCGTTTCGTTTACTTGGCATGATAACTACTACCGTCTACCTATTAGAATTAGCCCACATTTAACGCAAGGTATTGTTTCTATTCCCGTCGGTTTTGAAGGGTTACCCTTGAGTTTATTAGGGAAGTATATTACAGGCATTCAGGAGGCCGTATTATGATGAGTTTCTCTCCTGAGACGGTTTTGATTATTAGCTCTGTATTAAAATCAATTGCGATATTGTTAATAGTCGTCGGTTGCGGTGCATTCATGAGCTTCATTGAACGGCGGTTGCTTGGGTTATGGCAAGATCGCTATGGCCCTAATCGGGTTGGCCCGTTTGGTCTGTTTCAGATTGCCGCTGATATGATTAAAATGTTCTTTAAGGAAGACTGGATCCCTCCTTTTGCCGATAAACTTATTTTTATCCTTGCGCCACTCATTGCAATGGGGGCGTTTTTACTCACGTTTGCCATTATTCCGATAACACCGACATGGGGCGTTGCTGATCTGAATATTGGTATCTTGTTTTTCTTTGCGATGGCAGGTCTCGCTGTTTATGCAGTGTTATTTGCGGGTTGGTCGAGTAACAACAAATACTCATTACTGGGAAGTTTACGTGCATCGGCACAAACATTAAGTTATGAAGTCTTTATGGGGCTCTCTTTAATGGGGATCGTTACGGTAACTGGCTCATTTAATATGCGAGATATCGTTGCTGCACAGCAAGATATTTGGTTTATTGTGCCGCAGTTTTTTGGATTTGTGACTTTTCTTATCGCAGGTATTGCAGTCACACACCGTCATCCTTTTGACCAGCCTGAAGCAGAGCAAGAGTTAGCTGATGGATACCATATTGAATATGCTGGTATGAAATGGGGTATGTTCTTTGTCGGTGAGTATATTGGTATCTTGCTGGTCTCTACTTTATTGGTCACATTATTCTTTGGTGGTTGGTTAGGGCCATTTTTTCCACCCATTGTGTGGTTTGTCTTGAAAACTGCGTTTTTTGTTATGTTTTTTATTCTACTACGTGCGTCATTACCGAGGCCTCGTTATGATCAAGTCATGACATTTGGCTGGACATTTTGCCTGCCGCTCACGTTGCTTAATTTAATTGTGACCGGTGCCGTTGTTTTATATAACGCCCAATAAACTAGCATCACCAAGGACGATAAAGATGTTAAAAGAAATTATCATTGGTACGGGCACTCAGTTGCGAAGTTTATGGATGGTATTTGCACACTCGTGGCGTAAACGCGATACATTGCAATACCCTGAAGAGTCAGTTTATTTACCTCCTCGGTATCGCGGAAGGATAGTATTAACACGAGATCCTGATGGTGAGGAGCGTTGTGTTGCGTGTAACTTGTGTGCCGTAGCCTGTCCGGTGGGTTGTATTTCACTACAAAAAGCTGAAACATCCGATGGCCGTTGGTATCCGGAGTTTTTCCGTATTAACTTTTCACGTTGTATTTTTTGTGGCTTATGTGAAGAGGCTTGTCCGACGACAGCGATTCAATTAACACCTGATTTTGAAATGGGTGAATACCGCAGACAGGATTTAGTATACGAAAAAGAGGATTTACTGATTTCTGGGCCAGGAAAATATCCTGATTATAATTTCTATCGGGTTTCAGGTTTAGCTATAGCAGGTAAACCAAAAGGTAGCGCACAAGATGAAGCTCAACCGATAGACATTAAAAGCCTGTTACCATAAGGAGAGAGAGAATGAATATCCCTTTTTATGCAGCAGGTGCTATTGCGCTGATCGCCACATTTCGAGTTATCAGCAATCGCAGCCCAATGCATGCATTGCTATATTTGATTATCTCATTGCTGTCAGTTGCCATGGTGTTTTTCACACTAGGAGCTGAGTTTGCAGGAGCAGTTCAAATTATTGTCTATGCCGGTGCCATTTTAGTTTTATTTGTTTTTGTCGTCATGATGCTTAATATTGGCACATCAGAGGACCAAGAAAAACAGTGGCTAAAACCAAGAGTCTGGATAGGCCCCGCTATTTTATCTGCTTTACTTTTAGTGATTATCGCTATTGCTATAGGCAGTTTAGGTAGCGGTGTTATCGGTAGTTATGACGTCCCCTCTAAAGCGGTAGGAATATCACTGTTTGGGCCGTATGTTTTAGGTGTTGAGCTAGCATCTTTATTATTACTGGCCGGTGTTGTCTCTGCTTATCATTTAGGACGTGAAAATAAAGCAGCAGACAGTGCAATAAACCGTTCACAAGGAGACAAGAGATAATGGATATACCTCTTGAGCATGGATTATTGCTATCCGGCGCACTATTTGCCCTTGGTTTAACAGGGCTGATGATAAGACGCAACTTATTGTTTATTCTGATGAGCTTAGAAATAATGATGAGTGCCGCTGCATTAGCATTTGTTGTTGTTGGGAGCTATTGGGGGCAGGCTGATGGGCAGGTGATGTATATTTTTATCGTGACACTGGCCGCAGCAGAAGCAAGTATTGGATTGGCATTGCTGTTACAGATGTACCGGCGCCATCATACCCTCGATGTTGATGTCGTAAGCGAGATGCGCGGATGAATCTCTTATTTTTGACAGTCGTATTTCCATTGCTAGGTTTTTTAATTCTGGCTTTTTCTGCTGGTCGCTTAACTGAGAACATCAGTGCTGTGATCGGCGTTGGCTCGGTCGGTTTATCTGCATTGATTGCTGCCTATGTTGGTTATGACTTTATTAGTGTATATCCTGAAGGGGGAATATACACTCAATCCTTATGGCATTGGCTTTCGGTTGGTGATTTAAACGTTAATTTATCTCTCTATTTAGATGGATTATCACTGACTATGTTGTCGGTAGTTACTGGTGTGGGATTCCTTATCCATCTTTTTGCCTCTTGGTATATGCGTGGTGAAGAGGGGGTCTCTCGCTTTTTTGCTTATACAAACTTATTTATTGCCAGTATGCTTTTTCTGGTTTTAGGTAATGATTTATTGTTTGTATATCTAGGCTGGGAAGGTGTAGGGCTGTGTAGTTACTTACTTATCGGATTTTATTATCAGCACAGTAAAAATGGAGCGGCGGCATTAAAAGCCTTTGTGGTAACCCGTGTGGGTGATGTGTTTTTAGCTATTGGTTTGTTTATTTTATACCAGCAACTCGGCACGTTAAATATTCATGAAATTGTTACGCTGGCACCACAAAAATTAGAGCAAGGTGGGTGGCCTATTACACTTGCAACATTGATGTTACTCGGTGGTGCAGTGGGTAAGTCTGCTCAACTCCCCTTGCAAACATGGCTAGCTGATGCAATGGCTGGTCCAACGCCCGTTTCTGCTCTGATCCATGCCGCGACAATGGTGACGGCAGGTGTTTATTTAATTACCCGAACACATGAGCTATTTTTATTAGCACCTGATGTTCTTTATCTCGTGGGTATTATCGGTGCTGTGACACTGTTATTAGCTGGTTTTGCTGCGCTGGTTCAAACGGATATTAAGCGTATTTTAGCATATTCAACCATGAGTCAAATTGGTTATATGTTCTTAGCGCTGGGTGTGATGGCGTGGGATGCGGCAATTTTTCATCTGATGACGCATGCATTTTTTAAAGCGTTACTGTTCTTGTCTGCCGGTGCGGTGATTGTTGCCTGTCATCATGAGCAAAACATTTATAAAATGGGGGGCTTACGTAAATCACTGCCATTCATCTATGCTTGCTTTTTGGTTGGTGGAGCAGCTCTTTCAGCGCTTCCTTTTATTACCGCAGGTTTTTACAGTAAAGATGAAATTTTGTGGCAAGCACTCGCTTCTAATCACATTGGGTTGTTACTTGCTGGTTTAGTAGGGGCATTACTTACCTCTATTTACACGTTCAGATTGATTTTTATTGTATTTCATGGCCCAACCAGTATTGATGCGCATTCAGGTAAAGGTGTGAGTTACTATTTACCATTGGGCATATTAATGCTGTTATCAACATTTATTGGTGCACTCATTACGCCTCCATTAGCGGGGGTATTACCTATAAATGAAACAGTGTCTGATTTTAGTGCGAAACATCAACTTGAGCTTATTTCGGCATTGGTGGCATTGGTGGGTATTGTTATTGCTGCTACTTTATTTTTAGGTGATCGTCATCGGGTGAATAAGATGGCGCACTCTGCGCTAGGCCAAAAATTAGCTGTTTTATGGTTGAATGCATGGGGTTTTGATTGGTTGTACGATCATATTTTTGTAAAGCCTTATTTACTTGTTACGCAGAAATTACAAGCAGACCCACTAAATAGAGTGCTTAATATTTTCATGCTGGTGACTCGGCAAGGGAATAAGCTCGTTGTATCTACAGAAACAGGGCAGTTACGCTGGTACGTAACGTCAGTAGGGTTCGGTGCGCTGTTTATTTTAGCGTTGCTGGTGTTGTTTTAATTAGAATGGATTCTATCTGCCATGACACTACTGTGGCTCATCCTTATCCCCTTTATGGGTGGTTTTTTATGTTGGCTGGTTGAACGCGGCCAGTCTTTAATGCCACGTTGGATTGCATTGTTTTCTATGGGGTTAACACTAGGATTAGCCTTATATTTATGGATTACAGAGGATTTTACGCTATCGGCTATAAATGGTGTTCCA
The DNA here is from genome assembly GCF_051652165.1 of Plesiomonas sp. Lineage (GTDB taxonomy): Bacteria > Pseudomonadota > Gammaproteobacteria > Enterobacterales > CAMTGL01 > Plesiomonas. Next base: position 620,830 of record NZ_JBOFTR010000004.1, on the reverse strand, counting down.
CAATGGCAAGTTGAATATCAATTGCCGTGGATACCTCGTTTTGGCATTTCACTGCATTTAGCTCTTGATGGCTTATCATTGCTAATGGTCATACTCACGGGTTTACTCGGTGTATTAGCTGTATTGTGCTCATGGAGAGAGATTCAACGGCACTTAGGTTTTTTCCACTTAAATTTATTGTGGATTTTAGGTGGTGTAATTGGTGTATTTTTATCTATTGATCTTTTTCTATTTTTCTTTTTCTGGGAAATGATGTTAGTTCCCATGTATTTTTTGATCGCTTTATGGGGGCATAAAGCCTCTGATGGTAAGACAAGAATTACGGCGGCTACAAAATTCTTTATTTATACACAGGCAAGCGGGCTATTAATGCTTGTTGCGATATTGTCTTTAGTCTTTGTGCATTATCAAGCTACAGGAGTAATGACATTTAGTTATGAGGCACTGCTGCATACTCCAATGACTAAAAACATTGAATATGTATTGATGTTAGGCTTCTTTATTGCTTTTGCTGTGAAAATGCCAATAGTGCCATTACACGGTTGGTTGCCTGATGCCCATAGTCAAGCGCCTACTGCTGGTTCTGTTGATTTGGCAGGTATTTTACTTAAAACGGCAGCATACGGTTTATTACGTTTTAGCTTACCGCTTTTTCCTGAAGCATCAGCTAATTTTGCACCTATTGCTATGTCGTTGGGTTTGGTTGGCATATTTTATGGCGCACTACTGGCATTTGCACAAACAGATATTAAACGTTTAATCGCGTATACCAGTATATCCCATATGGGGTTTGTGCTTATTGCTATTTACTCAGGAACAACACTTGCTTTGCAAGGCGCTGTTGTTCAAATGATTGCTCATGGATTATCAGCTGCAGGGTTGTTTATTCTGTGTGGCCAAATTTATGAACGCTTACATACACGTGACTTACGTGAAATGGGAGGGTTATGGGGGCGAGTTCGTTATCTTCCTGCGCTATCACTGTTTTTTGCTGCAGCATCACTTGGGCTACCAGGTACAGGAAACTTTATTGGTGAGTTCTTAATTTTATTAGGAAATTATCAACTTACGCCTAAAGTAGCAGTGGTTGCAACATTTAGTTTAGTGTTAGCTTCAGTATATTCGTTAATTATGATTCAACGTGCATTTTATGGGCCAACTAAAGCAAATTCGCCTTTAGCAGAAATGAGCCAAAGAGAGTTCTTGATTATTCTTTTATTGGCATCATTACTATTATTGTTAGGGGTATACCCTCAGCCAATTTTAGATACCACAACGCAAGTGATGCTCAATGTTGAGTACTGGTTTAATTTAATTCCTGTGAATGGAGTGTAGATCATGGAGTTCCCACTACAGTCACTTATTGTTGAGCTACCGTTAGTTATTACCGGACTAACAGCACTTATTGTGATGATGGTTATTGCATGGAAACGTGAACACTTTTATGTAGCAACAGTGTCAGTGATTGGTTTAAATTTAGCCCTATTATCTGCATTGTTCAGCTCACACATACCTGCGCAGCAAGTTACACAACTATTACAATTTGATGGCTTTAGTCTGTTTTTTTCTGCTCTTATTCTAATTGCAACATTAGCTAGTTGTACTTTTGCATACTTATGGTTACAAGGTTATCCTGATAATAAAGAGGAGTTTTATCTTCTATTACTGATTGCGTCTTGTGGTGGATTAGTATTAGCAGGAGCTCGTCATTTAGCTGCATTATTTATTGGGATAGAATTAATTTCATTACCACTATTTGGTTTGATTGGCTATAGCTATCGAGAAAAGCGATCATTAGAAGCCAGCATTAAATATATGGTGCTTTCTGCTGCTGCTTCTGCGTTTATTTTGTTTGGTATGGCATTAGTGTATGCAGAAACTGGAAGTTTGATTTTTGTTGATATAGGGTCCTCACTACAAAACCATACGTTACATGAGCCATTGCTACTTGCTGGATTTGGTATGATGTTAGTTGGATTTGCGTTCAAACTGTCTTTAGCCCCATTTCATTTATGGACGCCAGATATCTATGAAGGTGCTCCAGCACCGGTTGCTACTTTTATTGCTACAGCAGGTAAAGTCGCTATATTTGCGGTATTTTTACGATTTTTATTGAGTACCCCTGCTGCTAATCACTTTGCAGTACAGCAAGTACTGAGCATTTTAGCTGTGTTATCTATTCTTTTTGGTAACTTATCAGCACTAATGCAAAATAATATTAAGCGTATGTTGGGTTACTCTTCAATTGCACATTTTGGATATGTGTTGATTGCTGTGGTAGCAGCAAAAAATATTGCAATGCCTGAGGAGTCTGTTGTTGTATATTTAGTGGCTTATGTGCTTACAGCACTAGGTGCTTTTGGTGTAGTAAGTTTAATCTCTAGCCCATATCGTGGCCGTGATGCTGATTTATTATATAGCTATCGTGGTTTATTTTGGCATCGACCAGTATTAGCTGCTGTATTAACTATTATGATGTTAGCACTAGCAGGTATCCCATTAACTCTTGGCTTTATTGGTAAGTTTTATGTTCTTGCTGTAGGAGTAGAATCAAAAAGTTGGTGGTTAACGGGTACTATTGTTTTAGGGAGTGCTATTGGTTTGTATTACTACTTACGCGTGATGATTGCACTGTATTTAGCCCCGCAAATGGTTAGAGCACGTGATACAGTAGACAATTGGGCAATGAGTGCTGGAGGCGTCGTGTTATTATTGTCAGCACTGTTAGTATTAATTTTTGGTGTTTATCCTCAGCCATTATTAACATTAGTTTCAATAGCAAGGATTATCCCGATACTATAATACGAGTAATAAACTGAATGATTGCTATTGTAATAGAATCTGAATGTTGAGCATAACTATCAACATATAAAAAAGGTACGCGTAATTATTAAGCGTACCTTTTTCGTTATTGACTTTATGTTTATAAAATAGATTACAATTTAAATTGCTGAACTTCGCTATTTAGCTGTTGAGTTAATATTGCAAGATGTTTGGCCTGTGTGCTTGAATATTGTGATTCTTGTGATAAAACAGTAGAAACCTCACGAATTGACTCTGTGTTTGTATTTATTTCTGCAGTGACAGAGGTTTGTTCTTCTGCTGCTGTTGTAATGTGGCTTGCCATATCGGATATACCTGCAATAGCAGAGCTAATTTGTTGTAAGCTATCACTGGCTGAATTAGCATCATTGACACTGGTCGTTGCTAATGAATGGCTGTTTGCCATAGTTGAAACTGCTCGTGATGTAGTATGCTGTAAAGTTTCTATCATATTTTGAATTTCTTGTGTAGAAGAGTGGGTGCGTTGCGAAAGAACCCTAACTTCATCTGCTACAACAGCAAATCCTCGGCCTTGTTCTCCTGCTCGTGCAGCCTCGATAGCTGCATTTAGTGCAAGTAGATTTGTTTGCTCTGCAATACCGGTAATCGTGGCAAGAATAGAGCTGATTGCGTGTGCATTGTGGTTTAGTTCGCTAATAATATCACTGGTGCTAGAGACTTCATTTGCTAGTTCACGAATGGAGTTCTGGCTTTGGTGCACTTGATGTTGCCCTTTAGTGCAGAGGGCAACTGCATTTTGTGCAGTATTAGCCGTTTGTTCAGCATGAGTAGCAATTTCTTGCGTTGCACTGGCCATTTCAGTTACCGCAGTAGCAACCATTGTAATTTCATCTTGCTGGGTTGATAGAGCAATACTGTTATTATTGGCAGAGTTGAATGTGCTAGATGATTGTTCCGTTAAATCATGAGTAATTATGGTTAATCGGTTAACCATGGTATGTAATCTTGCAACAAACAAATTAAACCCTGAGGCTAATATTCCTATTTCATCATGTTTATTTTTCGTTGTGATTTTAACAGTTAGATCGGCTTCTCCTGCTGCTATATCATTAATGGCCTTCGATACACGCTCAAGATCTTTAAATTGTTGCTTAAATACAAGAGTAAGGAATAAGCTGGATATAATAAGTAATACAATTGCAATTGTTGTTTGTTGGTAGATAAGTTGGGTAGTATGGCTCAATATAACCTTTGGGTTTATCATGTAAATGAGTGACCAGTCAGTATTTTTGATTTTTATCGCATAGACCAAATTATCTTCACCTGAAACATTAATCTTATTAATTGAGTTTGATGCTTCTAGTGATGCAATATAGTCAAGTGATAAAGAAGGATAGATACTGCTGATGTTTTTTTGCCATACAGATTGGTTTGGGTGGGCAACAATTAAACCATCTTTATTAATTAATATAGCATAACCATTACCAGGAATATCCATAGAGATAATTTCTTTCACTAATTGCTTTAGTGAAAGATCAGCGCCTACAACGCCAATTAATTGACCATTTTGATAAACAGGCTCAGCCATTGTCACAACCATTACGTTTTGAGTTGCACTTAAATATGGCGGAGTCATACTTAACTGATTGTGTTGACTAGCAAGTTTAAATCATGGTCGTTCGCGGGGATCATAATCTGCTCTGTTTAAACTTGGATCTTGACGGTACATTAGGCCTTCTGTTGTGCCATAGTAAGTTAGGCTAAATGAACCACTTTCGTGAGTTTGTTGAATGGCTGAAACAATATGGGTACTAGGAGCGTTTGCTAATGATTTTTTTAATGCAGAGAGAGCATACCCCTTGTTTAAAATCCAATCACTAACACTTGTTGCATAGGTTGAACCTAAGCGTTTAATTTCTATTTTTGCATTATTAAGAGCATCATTGCTTACTTTATAATTGGAAATAACAACAAGCGAAAAAGCCATAATCACAACGGCGCTAAGACTACAAGTAAGTAATCTTGTTTTAAGAGAAAAAGACATGTTGCTTCCTGCGTTGAATGTTTATTTATATGTAAGCGATAGGAGCAGTGCGAGGCGAATTTTAAATAGATAAAGCGGGTTTGTCTTTGCGCAAGATCACACCCATAGGTGATCTATGCACATAGTGATTTGACAAGTTCATTGCTTTATAACGATGTTACATGTAAATCGTCATTTTATTGGCGACATATTTTTGGCGTGCGATAAAAATATAGGTGGATTATTTTTTTGTTATTTGATTGGCTGCTTTTATGCAAATATTTTCAGCATGATTTAATTCATTCAATATAATGTGTATATCATTGAGTTGTTGTTTGAGTAGTATTTTTTTATCTTCAATTAAATTTTGCATATTTCTTATTTGAACTCTGTTGTTTTTAGGTGAGTCATACCAGTGAAATAATGTTTTTATTTCACTTAAACTAAACCCTAATCTTTTCCCTCGTAATATTAATTGTAGCCGGGTCCGATCTTGTCGACTATATATTCGCGTTAAGCCTTGCCGTGTAGGTGTCAGTAAACCCTCTGCTTCATAAAAACGTAAACTGCGAGGAGTAATCTCAAATTCAGTTGCCAAATCAGAAATAGTGTACTTTATTACTGAGGTGTTTGACATGAGTATCCCTATTTTTATAGTATGAAGCAAAAAATATTCATTAATGCTTTATTAACAATTAAAATAAATGAATATTTCAATTGATTGCATTATTTCCTTGTTAAATTGTGTATAGCGTCACATTTGTCATTCATAAATAAAACCGATAATAAATAAAAGCTATCGGCTTTATTGTATAACACAATTAAGATTGTACGATATGTTAAATCGTATTTATTAAATATGATATTACTTATTTATGGTTGATATCGCCAAATCATATTCAGGATTTTGTGTTTTAGGTACAGAACGTGCTAGCCCGTTAGAGTCAACGGCAACATAAGTAAAAATAGCTTCAGTAACACAGTACCGTTGACCGATTGGTTCACTAGATACTTTTTTAACCCATACTTCCATTCTAATTTTCATTGAGCTATTACCAATGTGCACCGCTTTACCGTAACAACAGACAACATCACCAACAGCTACGGGTTTAAGAAAGGTTATACCATCTACTGCAACAGTGACAACACGGCCATGGGCTATCTCTTTTGCTAGAATTGCGCCTCCGATGTCCATTTGTGACATAATCCAACCACCAAAAATATCACCATTAGGGTTGGTATCAGCAGGCATTGCTAAGGTACGCAGTAATAGCACACCTTCAGGTTTTCTAGGCTGTTCAGTCATACAGTGATCTCAATTTTTCACAAAGCAGCAAAATAAAAGGTAGAGTGCAACTTATTGGGCGCTTATGGCTGTGCACTTAACACTATAATTGTAATATAAAAAGTTAACATGCAAATACACGAATAAACTCGTAGTCAGGGTTGCAACAAATTAGTAGAACTTGCGAATAATGTCGATAAATTTTGTTGTAAAAATGAGGCTGCTGGATTGGTCACTGTATTTTATAGCGTAAGACACCTAAGGTTAGGTTTTGTATACACATAAAATTTAATTTGTGTAAGTAATGTTCTGTTAAAGATGAATCATTGTGCTAAAACTAGAGAGGCGCGTTAAAGGAGGTAACTAATGACATCGTTATATGATTTTGAGTTAACCGAGTTGACCGGTCATCCATTTGATGTGCAATCATTGAAAGGAAAAGTAGTGCTGATTGTTAATGTAGCAAGTCGGTGTGGTTTTACTCAACAATATGAGGGATTAGAGGCGTTATATCGAGAACTCTCTTCATTAGGATTACAGATTTTGGCTTTCCCTTGTAATCAGTTTGGCGAACAAGAGCCGGGAGCAGCTGATGAGATTATACATTTTTGTACATCAAATTATAATGTTACGTTTCCTATTATGCAAAAAGTAGAAGTAAATGGTGGAGGATCCCATCCCCTTTTCCGTTGGTTAAAAATACAAAGACCAGGTGTGTTAGGAACTACTGTAATTAAGTGGAACTTTACAAAATTTTTGCTTGATGGAAAGGGGAATGTAGTTGAACGTTACGCCCCTCAAACTGCACCAGAATCTTTACACGCTGATATAATTAAATATTTAGATCACCAAAAATAAGGTGTTTTAAGCTCTCTTTAACACTAAATTTATCTAAATATTCGTAATAAATAGCATTTTATTAGGTAACTGTTGCTGTTCTTTGATAGAAATATGTAACTATGTTTGAGAGCTATGCTGTATCTAACTATATGATGTTTATCTATTTATTGTTATCACTTAAGTGTGGACATTCTTTGGTTAGGGGTATCTCTGTCAAGAAATAATGACACGTATCTTCATCTACTGCACATAGCGGGGTATTATTGACTATATACGAAGCTAAACATCGTAAAGGTCAGGTAGATATGCGGCTGGAAGTGTTTTGTGAAGATCGCGTTGGGCTAACACGTGAGTTGCTTGATTTACTGGTAGGGCGAGGAATTGATCTTCGTGGTATTGAAATTGATATCTGTGGGCGAATTTATCTTAGCTTCCCTGAAATTGATTTTGAAAACTTTAGAAGTTTGATGACAGAAATTCGGCGAATAGTCGGAGTCACTGATGTACGTAAAGTTCGTTTTATGCCTGTTGAACGTGAGCATACTGAATTAAAGGCACTCATTCATGCTCTTCCTGATCCTGTTTTTTCAGTAGATGTCCGAGGGCATATTGACTTAGCTAATCATGCTGCGTTAGCTCTTTTTGCGATGAGTGAAACGCAGCTACATGATGAAAGTATTCAAACGCTACTATCTGGTTTTCATTTTCACCGTTGGTTTGAGCAAGATGAACCGGTTGCATGTATTGCTGAACATGTCAAAGTGCGTGGGCAAGAGTATTTGATGGATCTTACTCCTGTGTATATCACGCATGATGATAATCCACAGCAACCTTTATTGGCAGGTGCAGTACTCATGTTGCGTTCATCCGCAAAACGAGATTATGAATTAAAGCCAATACATGTGCATGATGAAGATAGTTTCGCTCATATTTTGGCTTATAGTCCAAAAATGAAGCAAATTGTCCTGCAAGCAAAAAAACTCTCTATGCTCGATGCGCCTTTATTAATAGAGGGTGAGACAGGAACAGGAAAAGAGATGCTTGCACGTGCGTGTCATTTACGAAGTATGCGTGGAAACCAGCCATTTTTAGGTTTAAATTGTGCAGCATTACCTGATTCTGTTGCTGAAAGTGAGTTGTTTGGCCATGCACCAGGCGCATATCCTGGCATCGTGGAGAGTAAAAAAGGTTTTTTTGAACAAGCAAACGGTGGTACTGTTTTTTTAGATGAGATTGGTGAAATGTCATCTCAGATGCAGGCTAAATTATTGCGTTTTCTCAATGATGGTACGTTTCGGCGGGTAGGTGAAGATCACGAGGTGAGTGTTGATGTTCGAGTGATTTGTTCAACACAGCACAATTTACTTGATTTAGTACACAAAGGTATTTTTCGTGAAGATCTTTACTACCGTTTAAATGTTCTAACATTAACAATTCCACCTTTACGGGAACGTCAGTTAGATATTCCGGAATTAGCAATGATGTTCATGGTACAGATTGCTCATGAAATGCAGATTGAGCAACCTATTGTTGTACCTGAGTTGATGCCATTTTTAACACAATACACATGGCCAGGAAATGTTAGACAGTTACGCAATGCTATTTACCGAGCATTGAGTCAGCTTGATGGACATATGATAACACCTCAATGTATTGATCTTCCAGAGCTTGAGGCTGAAGTAAACGTTGCAGATGATCAATTAATGGGCTCATTAGATGATATTACTAAACGTTTTGAACGTTCGGTATTGACTCGGTTGTATAGAAGTTATCCAAGTACACGTAAATTAGCTCGACGCTTGGGCGTTTCACATACTGCAATTGCAAATAAATTGCGAGAATATGGTTTAGGTAAACAGCATAGCGATGAATTTGATAAGTAAGCTGTTTAACTTAACGTTACATTGTGTTTCTTTTTCAAGCTGATTGTTTTGACTTTTTATTAAAACCACACGGTTAAATTACGCAGTAGGGCGTTTTAATCGATGTGGTTTTTTTGTATTAAAAACAGGCCATTATAGTTTTTAGCTGTTTTTATAAGGGTAAAGTATTAGAGGTTAAGTGTGCCGATAGGTTCGCATGCTGGTGAACTCTATATTATGCTTAATGAAAGAAAGGAAGTTGTACTTTCAATATATTGTCAATGCACTTAACCATAGAGTTATGTTGAAAAAGTGTAGGAATTTGTTTTTTTACAAAAAAAAATAACTTTACGCTTCTTTTTGTAATCATTACTTTAAAGCTTAAAATAAATTACTTTTTAAAGATTTTAATTGCACATTCTATCATGTATACAAAACATTTTTTATCTTGAATAATTACTTCGTTATCTGAAATATTTATTTTGTGATGCTAGTTGGTTTTTTTTGCAGGTTGATGATGTGATCTAGCTAAAAAAAATGATACGTAGTGCTGTTTGAGCTTGTTTTAATCTGACCGTCGTCAAACAATACGCCGACTTTATTTTCTATTATACCGTTAGATTACAACACAGCTTTTAACTTGCCATATCAATGGCTAACAAAAAATGTAACGATAATAAACTCACTCAGGAGTACAGAATCACATGATAAAGGATGCCTTTGCTGGCCTACAGAAAGTAGGTAAAGCGTTGATGTTACCCGTATCGGTTTTACCGGTTGCGGGTATTTTACTCGGTGTTGGTGCTGCTAACTTTAGTTGGTTGCCAGAGATAGTTTCTAACATTATGGAGCAGGCAGGTGGTTCTGTATTTGGCCAAATGCCGTTGCTATTTGCTATTGGTGTAGCATTAGGTTTTACCAATAATGATGGTGTTGCTGCATTGGCTGCAACAGTTGGTTATGGCGTTATGGCCGCGACACTGACTGTAATGGCCGGTGTTATGGGTGTTGAGAAAATCGATACGGGGGTGCTCGGTGGTATTCTGGCGGGTGCGTTAGCAGGATATATGTTTAACCGCTTCTATCGAATACAACTACCTGATTATCTTGGTTTTTTTGCCGGAAAGCGTTTTGTTCCTATTATTACAGCGTTTAGTTGTATTGGTTTAGGTGTGATTTTGTCTGTGGTATGGCCTCCGGTAGGTGCAGCTATTCAGGCATTCTCTAACTGGGCTGTACACCAAAATCCGGCTTTGGCATTTGGTATTTATGGTGTTGTTGAGCGTTCACTGATTCCGTTCGGTTTACACCATATCTGGAACGTACCGTTCTTCTATCAAGCCGGTGAAACCTGTGTTATCAACAGTAAAGTTGTTGCTGCTATTACTGCAGAGCCTGCATGTTTGGCTGAAGGTGGTAAGTGGATTACCGGTGAAATTCAGCGTTACCTGATGGGTGATCCAACTGCCGGTAACATGGCGGGTGGCTATATGTTTAAAATGTGGGGGCTACCTGCTGCGGCTATCGCCATGTGGCATACTGCGAAACCTGAAAACCGTGCAAAAATCGGCGGTATCATGATTTCAGCGGCACTGACTTCATTCCTAACTGGTATTACTGAGCCGATTGAATTTGCGTTCATGTTTGTTGCACCTGTGCTGTATATCATTCATGCTCTGTTGGCAGGTTCAGCGTATGTTCTGCTGATTTTGCTGGGCATGAAGCACGGTATGACATTCTCACACGGTGCAATTGACTTTGGCTTGTTCTACCACCTGTCTACAAATGGTTGGATGTTCTTTATTGTTGGCCCAATTTATGCCGCAATTTACTACATTGTTTTCCGTGTCGCGATTGTGAAATTGAATTTGAAAACACCAGGCCGTGAAGATGAAACAGCTGCAAGTACAACTGCATCAGGTTCAGAAATGGCGCAAGCATTGGTTGCTGCGTTTGGTGGCAAGCAAAATATTACCAGCCTAGATGCTTGTATCACTCGCTTACGTGTAGGAGTTGCTGATATAGCAAAAGTTGACCAAGCTGGCTTGAGGAAGTTAGGTGCTGCAGGTGTGGTTGTTGCAGGTTCAGGTGTCCAAGCAATTTTTGGTACTAAGTCAGACAACCTGAAAACAGATATGGATATCTACATGAGCAGCAATTGATGTTGTTTATTTAATGTTATCTATTGATAGATAACGTAGTTATATCAGTGTTGTATTTGTACAAAAAAGGGAGCTTTTGCTCCCTTTTTCTTTTTTTATGTTTTTCGTTTTATTTTCGTTGTTTTGTGTTTGTGCTGATTTTAGGTAATTTAATTAACTGTTTTTCGAAAATTAACGGCGATTAAAGCTAAGACGCTGACCTGGGCGTACACCGGTATGTGCTGCATTGCGGAAAACAATTTGACCATTGACAAAAGTAGTATCTATGCGAGCAGGAAAAGTGTGACCTTCAAACGGTGACCAACCGCATTGGTAAAATAAATTCTCTTTATTCACACTAAAGTGTGTATTTGGGTCAACTAAAACTAAATCGGCCCAGTAACCTTCACGAAGGTAGCCTCTGTCTTGCAGTTGGAATCGTTCAGCAACAGCATGGCTTGTTTTTTGTACTAACATTTCAAGGCTTAATGTACCTTGTTTATGCAGATCCAACAGTGCTAGCAAAGGGTGTTGAACTAATGGCAACCCTGATGGGGCATTAAAGTAGGTGTTTTGCTTTTCATCCCATGTATGGGGGGCGTGATCGGTAGCGATAATATCAATAACACCCTGACGTACGGCATCTTGCAAGGCGAGCTGATCTGCACGTGTTTTGACTGCTGGATTACATTTGAGCAGATGACCTAATTGGTCATAGTCTTGCTCATTAAAAAAAAGATGATGGACGCAAGCTTCGGCAGTAATCTGTTTGTTGCGTAATGCTTCTAATGTGGGAGCCGCTTCAAACAGCGCCAGCTCTTCTTTTGTTGTTATGTGTAACACATGTAAGCGAGTACCGTGTTTTTTTGCCAGTTCCACAGCCAGAGTCGAGGATTTTAAACACGCCTGAGTTGAACGAATATAGCCATGTTCATGTGCAGGAATGTTATCGCCATAACGGGTACGATACTCATCTTCTAGCAACTTGATGGTTGGAGTATCTTCACAGTGTGTTGCAATTAGCACAGGGCTTTCAGCAAAAATAGCCGCTAAAGTATCTGCATTATCAACCAACATGTTACCCGTTGATGCGCCCATAAAGATTTTAACGCCACAGGCTTGCTCTGGTGCAAGGCGACGAATTTCGTCAAGGTTATCGTTAGTTGCGCCGAGGTAGAAGCTAAAGTTTGCAACAGAGGAGAGTGCTGCCCGTGAGTATTTATCTTCGAGTGCTTGCAGGTTGGTGGTTTGTGGATTGACATTTGGCATTTCCATATAGCTGGTAACACCACCTGCAACTGCAGCGCGTGACTCGCTGGCAATTGTTCCTTTTAGAGGGAAGCCTGGCTCGCGAAAGTGCACCTGATCATCAATCATGCCAGGAATTAACAGCTTACCAGCAGCATCAATAACTTCTATTCCATTTGCTGCACAAATATTGCTGTGAATATGGCTGATTCTGCCATGCTCAATGAGCATATCGCCTTGTGTTTGGCGGCCTTCATTGACCATAGTGGCATTTTTTATCAATAACTTAGTCATCACTTCATCCTTCCAGCGTGGGTTATTTACTATACTGGAAATGTTTCGTAACGGGAATTAGCAGTAACCGAATTTCCACATGACAAGTTGTTTATTTTGAAGGGATGTTCGACATACACATATTCATGGTGTGTATGCCGAAAGAGAGTGATTTGATCAATAAGAGATCTGTATATTTATGTGCCCATATCGTTGTCTACATATACCTTGTAAAAGGTTAATCACAATGTAAATTAGATCGTAATATAAATGAGATCATAGTGTAAATTGCTTAACGAGCCGTTCTTGTGAAGTAGCTAGAGTTTCGAGTTGAGTACTGTTTCCCGCTATTTTTTCAATACTGTGAAAATTTTGATCAGCTAAACGCAATATCTCTTCTAAATTGCGGGCAATATCTGTTGATGTGGCTTCTTGTTCTGTAGCTGCATTGGCTATTTGCGCGTTCATATCGCTGATTTGGCCAAGCCCATCAAGAATAATTTTCATTGCATTACCGGTTTGGCTGGTTTGATTGACACTCAAAGACATATCATTAAGGCAGTTATCCATATTGCTCAGTGCAGTATGTGTACTGGTTTGTAATTCAGTGATCATTTTTTCGATTTGTCCGGTTGAGTCCGTGGTGCGTTTTGCTAATACACGCACTTCATCGGCTACAACGGCAAAACCACGGCCCATATCACCGGCACGGGCTGCTTCAATAGCGGCATTAAGCGCCAGCAAGTTAGTCTGATCGGCAATACTGCGAATAACGTCCAAAATTGAACCGATTCGCTCACTCATTTGGGCAACTATCTTAACTTCAGAGGAGGTATGAGTGAGCCGAGAAGAGAGTTGTTGGCTCGTGCTGATGTTGTTTTGTACTAAACTATCACTTTGTACCACAGTCTGTTCGAGTATGAGCACTTGATCAAGCGTGTGGTTAACACTGCGAGCGATCTCTTTTACTGAGTGTTCCATTTCTGCCATTGCGGTAGCGACACTGGTTGTTTGTTCACGTTGTGATTCTACTGCGGTATGTGCATTGGTTGTGTTAGCCTGATTAAGTAAAGTGACATGTGATAATTGTGTTGATGCATGGCCAATTTGTTCGAGGATATCGTGTAATCGTGTTGCCATTGTATTGATATGATTAGCAATTAAACCAAACTCATTGTTAGAGATTGTATTAATTCGACTTGTCATATTACCTGATTCAAGATCATGCAGTGTTTGCAAAATAGTGTGTACTGGTTTACGTATTGAACGAGCTAAAAACCAACCTGTAAGGGTAGCAAGTAGAACAACAATCGTTGAAATTGTGATAGAAAACCAAAAACCACCAGTATAGTTATTATTGGCTTGCTCGGTTAGCGTTGTCACTTGTTCAGTAGATTGTTGGCGTAATGCTTGTAGGAGTGCTAATGCACTTTTCATCAATTTAGATAATTCAGTGATATCTTGATCGACGGCATATTCACTGCGGGTAAAGTTATCATGTTGTTGTAAAACACCATCTTTACGCCCTGCATCAGTTAAAAAACCTTGAAACAGTTCACCATAGCGTTCGTGCAATATAGGCTCTTGTGTGGCGAGTGCTTTAAAAGAGTAATTGAGTCGGACAACATTCATTTTATTTTTTTTGATAGCAGCTTCAATGCTTGTAATATCCTTTGTGAGCAACGCCTCTGATGTGGTGTTATCCACTTCACGTAAGCTGTTGAAAAAAGACTCACTGGTTAATTTGAGTACATTATTATTACTATTATCAATCAATGCTTTTAGCCCATATTGTAATTCAAGCTTTTTATTTTGGAACGCTTGAACAGCTTGATTTAAGTTCTGGCGGCCTTGAAGTATCTGTTCGTAACGGGTAAATGTTGTGCTCGCAAGCGTAGAATAACGTTGTTCAAGATGATTCAATTGCATAATCTTTTCAGCATCTACAGGTTGTGTATTACCTGAGTGTTCAGTTGACGCGAGAGCTAGTGTTTTTACAGACAAGGTTGAGTCAATCAACTGATCGAGATATTCAATATGTTGGCGAAATTGCTGATGACCAAGATCAAATGTTTGCTGATAATGTGCAATCAATGTGGCATTTTGATTTGCAATAAAACCCGTGAGTGCATTATCCATTGTCAGCAAATTAAGCGTAAGTTCTGATGAGGTGTCTGTAACAGGAATGGCTTTTTTTATGACAACATCAAGACTATCTTTTAAACGTCCAGCAACATCGAGTGAAAATAAACTTGCAGCAATAAATGCACCAACAATAACAATGAAACTGATTGCCATATGGCGAATGACTGACGCGTTATTTTTTTTATCCATAAAATTCAACACCGCAAAAAGAGAGGAGTAACATCAATGTCTAATATGTGGTCTATCGGCTAATGACGTTGGGTGTTAAATCATAACTGCAATATGTTATTTCTTTTTCGAGACAGATAACGAAATAGTTATCATGTTGCGAGATATATACATTTTTGTGACTTGGGGTTTGTGGCTTTAATATTGTGTGATGACATGATAAAGCGAATGTACTTAATGGATGTTCGTAGTGTGCTATAAATGGTGATCCTTACGATATGATATTGTGAGTATATTATTGTTATTTTTAAATATCACTACAGTTGCAGTACAATAGTGTCAGCAATATAGTGTACGCAGTGCCTAACGTAATAAAGGAGTATAGATATGGCTGAAGAGACTATTTTTAGTAAAATTATTCGTCGTGAAATCCCGGCAGATGTCGTGTATCAAGATGAGTTAGTTACCGCATTTCGTGATATAAATCCACAAGCTCCAACCCATATTTTAATTGTACCTAATCACCTTATTGCAACAACCAATGATGTGACGATTGAAGATGAAAAAGCACTCGGCCGAATGATTACTGTTGCAGCTAAAATTGCATCAACAGAAGGTATTGCGGATGATGGCTATCGTTTAATAATGAATTGCAATCGTCACGGTGGGCAAGAGGTTTATCATATCCACATGCACCTTGTTGGTGGGCAGGTGTTAGGGCCACTATTAAGTACAACGGTGAATACACATTGATACGTTGTTTTGGGCGACTTGTTGGGTTAATTGTATTGACATGCGTGGTATTGTCAGGTTGTACAGCGACAACTTCTGGTTTTAAGATCGATCAGCAACAGCAAGTCGTTGTTGCAGATGCAGACTCTAGCCATGTCATTAAGGTTGAGCGTATTGATTCAACTAAAAAAAACCAGCGATTAACTGTACAAGTAGTGATTAAAAACCAACAAAAAACGGCGAAATTGTTGGAGTACCGTTTTTACTGGTACAACGCACAGGGGCTGGAAATTGATAGTGATAGCACACTTTGGCATACATTAACCGTATTAGCGAATGAGATTGGCCGTATTCATGCAGTGGCAACCGATCTGAATGCAGAGTATTTTCGGTTATATGTGCGTACCAAAAAATAAGTCTGCACTGTGCGTTTTTCTAGGCTGGCATATATGGTAACGGGTATGGATAAGGTATGTTGATAACCGACGATCCCATATTGCAGATTCTTGCTTTACCTTGCTGGCATAACCTAAAAGTTAGTTCGGTTGTGCCATTGATGGGCTTATCTGGGGGCAGTTTTCAGATCCGACTTGAAAATAATACTCTGTTCGTGGCGCGTAGAGGTGGTGAGCATGCTAAACAATTGGGGATTTGTCGGACTCAAGAGCAACAAGTGTTGCGATATTTAGCCATAGACCCCCATACAGCCTATCGAGCACCAACACTATTTTATGATAGCCCACAGTGGAGTATTTTAACGTGGGTTATCGGTAATATTTGCCCTGTTGATTATTTACAACATAAACAGGGTTTACAGCAGTTAGCAACGTGTCTTCAAGCTGTCCATCACTGCACATTGTCATTATCACCAATGTTGCTTAAACAGAGTGTTCCTGTCTTTGATATCAAGCAGCGTTTAGCTTTGTACTGGCAACACACAGTATCGTCACGAAAAACATCCGATTTACAACAACTATACAACGCATTTTCAGTACAAAAACCACCTTGTTTGAGCATGCCAATCCTAGCTCATCACGATCTGCACCCTGCTAACATGGTATTAACATCAACAGGGCTTGCACTCATCGATTGGGAATACGCCGCAGTAAATGCTCTTGCATGTGAAATGCTTTTTTTGTGTGATGCAAACCAATTTAGTGTGGAACAGTTACACGTGTTTTTACAATACTATTTGCCAGATCAACAAATACAATCGCTACTGTTAGAGGATATGGCACATTGGCGGCCATGGTGTCATTTTCTCACGTTATTATGGTTTGAAGTACGTTTTGGGCAAACAGGTGAATCGCAGTATGCAACGTGGGCTAGGCAGTATCAACATACGTTAAGACATAAAAACTTAACACAGATCCCCTCTATATTTGCCAGATGACTAGCTGCTTCCGCCAAATAGGGCATTACGATAAATTTTTTCCACTCTGATACACAATCAACGTTAGATGCAGGTAATTACAGGAGAAACACCATGGGCCCAGTCATGCTTGATGTGCTTGGTTATGAGCTTGATGCAGAAGAACGAGATATTTTGCGTCACCCACTTGTTGGAGGCGTGATTTTTTTTGCGCGTAATTATCACGATCGGGCACAAATGCAGGCTTTAATTAAAGATATTCGCCAAACTGTACAACGCCCATTACTGTTAGCTGTTGATCAAGAGGGTGGGCGCGTTCAGCGTTTTCGTGAAGGATTTACTCGCTTACCCGCTCCGCAATCTTTTGCTGCTTTAAATGCATGGCCACAGGCGTTATCGTTGGCTTTTGAAAGTGGCTGGATGATGGCCGCTGAACTGTTGGCAATGGATATTGATCTTAGCTTTGCGCCTGTGCTTGACTTAGGGCATCAGTGTGCGGCAATTGGTGATCGGGCATTTCACGATGACCCACAAAAAGCACTGGATCTTGCTCGCAGTTATATTGATGGTATGCACAGTGCAGGCATGAGCGTTACGGGTAAACATTTTCCAGGGCACGGTGCAGTACTTGCTGACTCGCACAAAGAGACTCCGCATGATAATCGCAGTAAAGCAGAGATCATGAACCACGATATGGCGCTATTCCGCCAGCTTAATCAGGAAGGGCGTTTAGATGCAGTGATGCCTGCTCATGTCATTTATACTGAGTGTGATGCTCGCCCTGCAAGTGGTTCTGAGTTTTGGCTTAAAGAGGTGTTGCGAAAGCAGTTGCAATTTGATGGTGTGATTTTCTCTGACGATCTGTCAATGGAAGGTGCTGCGATTATGGGCAGTTATGCCGAGCGGGCAGAGGCTTCACTCAGGGCAGGATGCGATATGCTGCTCGTATGCAATAATCGGCAAGGTGCTGTTGAAGTACTTGACCGTTTACCACTGACTCGCTCTGAGCGTATTGTGCATTTATTGCATAAACCTGCGCTAATACAAACTGAGTTAGAGGCTTCCACTCGTTGGATAAATAGCCATCAACAGTTACAGAATTTGGCTGTGCGCTGGCAAGATCATAAAGATAAATTACACGCTAACTAGCCATAGCAGTATACATAACAGTGGTATGCATAAGCGATGTGCGTAACGTTATGCATCAATAATCCATGAAAAAAACGTATCGTACTTATCACGTTTAAGGAATAGACCATGATCATCTATTTACACGGTTTTGATTCAACGAGCCCAGGTAATCATGAGAAAATTTTGCAATTGCAATTTATTGATCCTGATGTTCGGTTTATCAGTTACAGCACATTGCACCCGCGCCACGATATGCAGCATTTATTAAAAGAAGTGCACAAAGCTATTCAGCAAAGTGAGGATAAAACACCACTAATTTGTGGTGTTGGATTAGGAGCATACTGGGCAGAACGGATTGGTTTTCTGTGCGGCATTCGCCAAGTCATGTTGAATCCTAATTTACATCCTGAAAATAACATGGCAGATAAAATTGATCGGCCAGAAGAGTATTTCGATATTGCGACTAAATGTGTAGAAAATTTTCGTAAAAAAAATACAGGAAATTGTTTGGTGATCCTTTCCACTCAGGATGAAGTATTGGATAATCAAGCCTCTCAGGAAGAGCTAACAGAATTTTATAATATTGTGTGGGATAACACGCAATCCCATAAATTTAAAAGTATTTCTTCTCACCTTCAACGCATTAAGGCATTCAAACTGCAAGCATCATAGGCGATATAGTCTCTTTTTTAGTCTTAATCTGCTCTATCAAATAATGCATGCTTGAACAGTAGCCTTTGTGTGTTTGGTGTGATTTTTCATCATTCTGACCAAAAGTGGTAACGGGGGCTACGCCTTGAAAAAAATTATTGTTGTTGGCGGCGGTGCTGGTGGCCTTGAATTAGTAACCCGTATGGGGAATAAGCTCGGTCGCAAAGGCAAAGCAGAAATTACACTGATCGACCGCAACCAGACCCATCTGTGGAAACCGTTGTTGCATGAAGTTGCAACAGGCTCAATGGATGACGGTATTGATGCACTGAGTTATCGTGCACATGCGCATAACCACTATTTTCAGTTTCAACAAGGTACACTGATTAATGTTGATCGTGAGCGTCGTTCAGTGACATTAGCTGAAATTCGTGATGAAAATAATGAGTTATTAGTACCTGAACGTGAGCTATTTTTTGATGTTCTGGTTATGGCTCTGGGCAGTAAATCAAATGATTTTTGCACCGAAGGTGTGGCAGATAATTGTATCTTCCTTGATAGCCCTGATCAGGCAAATCGTTTCCATGAAGCGATGTTAAACCAGTTTATGAAGTTCTCAGCACAACCTGAGAAACAAGATAAAGTGAACATCGCTATTGTGGGTGGGGGAGCTACAGGGGTAGAGCTTTCTGCTGAACTGCATAATGCAGTGAAGCAACTGCACAGCTATGGTTTTGAAGCACTCGATAGCCGTCATCTGAATGTCACATTGGTGGAGGCCGGTGAGCGCATTTTACCTGCACTGCCAGTACGTATTTCATCTGCAGCACACCTTGAGCTGACCAAATTGGGTGTCAACGTGCGCACGCAGACAATGGTAACGAAAGCTGATGCCGGTGGTTTACATACCAAAGAGGGTGATTATATTCCTGCCGAGTTGATGGTTTGGGCTGCAGGGATCAAAGCACCTGATTTTATGAAAGATATCGCAGGGTTGGAAACTAACCGAATCAATCAGTTAGTTGTTGAACCAACATTACAAACGACCCGTGATTCACATATTTTTGCCATTGGTGACTGTGCAAGTTGCCCACAAGAAGATGGCTCGTTTGTGCCACCGCGCGCACAATCAGCACATCAAATGGCCAGCTTGTGCTATGACAACATTTTGGCACTGTTTGACGGGCGCGACCTGAAAAAGTACGTGTATAACGATCGTGGTTCATTGGTTTCACTGTCTAAATTTAGTACAGTAGGTAGCCTAATGGGGAACTTAATGCGCGGTTCAATGATGATTGAAGGGCGTATTGCACGGGTTGCTTATATCTCATTATATCGAATGCATCAGGTTGCGTTACACGGTTATATTAAAACCGGCTTGATGATGTTAGTTGGTCGTATTAATCGCGTTATTCGACCAACATTGAAACTGCACTGATTTTGCATTAACCCGCTGTGGTTTAAAAAGCATCACGTTATCGTGGTGCTTTTTTTATTTCAGCCGGTTATAAACAGCTTAGATCGCATTTTAAGGGTTACACCTGTAAATCTTGCTACTTTCATGGAGTAAGCCGAAAGAATGAACTAAGGTTTATAACAAGGGGAGTATCAAGAAGTATTTATCCTCCATATTAAACATAAGTGCGCAGCGACTAAAAGCTAACCACACATTAGCGTAATCGACAGAGAGTATGCAGATGAAAGGGATCGTGTTTACTGAATTTATGGATATGGTATCGCATGTATTTTCAGAGGATATGGTCGATGATGTAATAGATGACGCAAAGTTGCCACACGGTGGTGCCTATACCTCAGTCGGCACATATCCTTTTAGCGAAATGGCAAGCTTAGTAGCCGCTCTTTCCCAGCGTAGTGGTATTCCGCCTGGCGATCTTATTCATCAATTTGGTCAATTTCTGTTTGGCCGTTTTAGCCAGTTATACCCACAATTTTTAGTGGGCCACTCCACCACATTTAGCCTGTTAGCGGGCATTGAAGATGTTATTCATGCGGAAGTAAAAAAACTGTATCCCGATGCTGAGTTACCTGCCTTTGAGGTGCTTGAGCAGACAGAACAGCGTCAACTGTTGCAATATCGCTCACCACGTTGTCTAGATCGTTTAGCACAAGGCTTGGTTGAAGGCGCATTATTGCATTATTGCCAAACCGGTTGTGTTATTTTGCATCCACAGCAAGATAAATCGACATTAATTGAAATTACGCTTACGTTAACTGCTTAATATTATTATGGATAACGCTCACTCTGATATTCTGAAATTACAACGGCGCATAGAAAGAGAGCGCAATGCGCGTAAAGAAGCCGAGCGTTTACTTGAGGTAAAGAGCCTTGAGCTCTATTCAGCCAATATTCTATTAGAGGGTGCAGCGAAAAGCCTTGAAGCGCAAATTGCCGTTCGTACCGAAGAGTTAAAACAAGCCCTTATTCGATCAGAACAAGCAGTGAAAGCAAAAAGTGAATTTTTTGCGATGATGAGCCATGAAATTCGCACACCAATGAATGGAGTGCTGGGCATGGCAGAACTGCTTGCAGCTACACCACTTAATGTAGAACAGAATGAGTTTGTTGAAACTATTCGTTCATGTGGTCAGTCGCTCATCTCTCTTATTGACGGTATTCTTGATCTTTCGCGTATTGAAGCTGGAAAGTTGAGTTTAGAAGAGTCTGTGTTTGATTTAAGTGAGCTACTTTACAGTATTATTACACTCTTTAGCCCTAAAGCAGTAAAACAAGGCACTGGCTTAGAGTTAAAAGGGGCGAAGGGAAAACACTTTTTTTATGGGGATATGACACGATTACGGCAAATTATATCGAATT
The DNA here is from genome assembly GCF_051652165.1 of Plesiomonas sp. Lineage (GTDB taxonomy): Bacteria > Pseudomonadota > Gammaproteobacteria > Enterobacterales > CAMTGL01 > Plesiomonas. The sequence goes on along the minus strand of NZ_JBOFTR010000004.1, from coordinate 599,339 downwards.
TAGTCAGTAACGCTTTGAAATTTACTGAACAGGGTTGCGTAAGTGTTAAGTTAGAATTAATGCCGATATTTCCTGAATTAGAAGAACAACGTTATTTTCAAGTAACTCTACATGTAGAAGATACAGGTATTGGTTTAACTGATGAGCAGCAAAGCCGTTTGTTTAAGCCATTTGAGCAGGCAGACAGTTCAACAACACGCCGTTTTGGTGGAAGTGGATTAGGTCTGGCAATTAGCCACCAGCTTATCCATATGATGGGTGGGCATATTTCTGTGGTTAGTGAATGGGGTAAAGGCAGTTGTTTTACCATTAGCTGGCCAATGAAAGTAGCAACAGGCATTGATCAACCTCTATCGATATTACCTATGTTGCCTGAATACATTAAACTACAGCATATCTTATTGGTAGAAGATAACAAAACGAATCAACGTCTTTCATTAAAAATTTTAGAAAAACTGGGGTTACAGGCACAACTTGCAGAGAACGGTGCTGAGGCAGTTGCGTTTGTACAGCAGTTTCAGCCTGAAATTGTACTGATGGATATTCAAATGCCTGTTATGGATGGCCTTGAGGCAACACGCCAGATTCGTGCGTTGCCACTGTTACAACCCGTGATTATTGCGTTAACGGCCAATGCTATGCTGCAAGATAGGGAAGAGTGCCAAAACGCAGGAATGGATGGTTTTCTCAGTAAACCCTTTTCAACACAAGATTTAGTCACGGTTCTTAGCTTGCACGCAAATCGGTAATTATGTTGCAGACAGCGTTGAAGAATAAAAAAGCACAGCCTGTTTTTTGATGCTGTGCTTTTTAATATTAGTGAGTATGTATACTTAACATAACTCATATTGAGCTATGTATAGCTTAACTTACTGATTGATCTTATGCGTTTCAAAATTGCCAAGCAGTTGTTCGATATATTCAATGCGCTTTTTACGATCAAGTAACTGAGCAAAAAACTTGAGCTTAGTTGGGCCATCCAACCGGAATTGCTGTGGTTGCTGTAACAGTGAAATCAGATAAACAGGGCTAATGTTAGGTTGGTCATTAAACTCAATATAACCACCACTGTCAGAGGCCTCTACACGTTTGATACCCAAGCGATGTGCTCGCAGACGAATCCGTGCAACACTGAGCAAGTGGCGTGCAGGGTCGGGCAGTAAACCGAAACGATCAATAATCTCTGATTTTAGCTCATCGAGTACCGCTTCATTTTCTGCGCTGGCGATCCGCTTATAGAGCGATAGCCGCATATTCACATCTGGCAGATAATCATCTGGCAACAGAGCAGGAATGCGTAGCTCCACTTCCGTTTGTCCGCGAGTCAAATCATCGAGTGAGGGCTCTTTACCATTACGCAGCGCATCGACAGCACTCTCTAGCATCTCCATGTACAAGGTAAAACCGATAGACTCAATCTGCCCGCTCTGATCATCGCCCAGTAGCTCACCTGCACCCCGAATCTCCAGATCGTGCGTTGCCAGAGCAAAACCAGCCCCCAGATCTTCGAGTGAGGCAATAGCCTCTAGACGCTTGCGTGCATCGTCAGTCATGCGTTTGGGCGGTGGTGTGAGCAAATAGGCATAAGCCTGATGGTGTGATCGGCCCACTCGTCCGCGCAACTGGTGCAATTGAGCCAGCCCGAAATGATCGGCATCATCAATAATAATGGTGTTGGCAGTCGGGATATCAATACCTGTTTCAATAATGGTGGTACACACCAACACATTAAAGCGTTGATGATAAAAATCAGACATTACCCGTTCTAAATCGCGCTCACGCATCTGGCCATGGCCGATGGTGATACGCGCTTCTGGCACTAATTCGGCCAGTTTTTCAGCAGTTTTCTCGATACTGTCAACCGCATTATGCAGATAATAGACCTGACCCCCTCTGAGTACTTCACGCAGAATGGCCTCACGGATGGTTAAATCGTCATACTCACGTACAAAGGTTTTCACTGCCATACGGCGTGCTGGTGGGGTGGTAATAATAGATAAGTCACGCATACCGCTCATGGCCATATTCAGCGTGCGCGGAATAGGGGTTGCCGTTAGAGTGAGAATATCAACATCGGCGCGCAGTGCTTTGATCTTCTCTTTCTGGCGGACACCAAAACGGTGCTCTTCATCCACAATTAACAGGCCGAGATTGCTGAATTTAATATCATTTTGCAGCAGTTTATGCGTACCAATTAAAATATCAACTTTACCTTCAGTCACATTGTGCTGTATCGCTTGCTGCTCTTTTGCACTGCGAAAGCGAGACATCACTTCAATATTCACCGGCCAGTTGGCAAAACGATCACGGAAGTTTTCAAAGTGCTGTTGTGCTAACAAGGTAGTGGGCACGAGTATGGCTACCTGGCGGTGGTTTATCACAGACAAAAATGCTGCACGCATGGCCACTTCAGTTTTACCAAAACCAACATCACCACAAACCAGCCGATCCATCGCATAAGGCTGAGTCATATCGGTTAATACGGCATTGATCGCATTGCGTTGGTCTTCGGTTTCATCAAAAGGAAAGGTACTGCAAAATTGCTGATACTGTTCACGATCGTGCTTAAAAGCAAAACCGGGTTTCAGTGCTCTGCGGGCATAAATATCGAGCAGCTCGGCGGCAACATCACGCACTTTTTCTGCGGCTTTACCACGGGCTTTTGCCCATGCCTCACCCCCAAGTTTATGTAGCGGCGCAGTTTCATCTGCACCACCACTATAACGGCCAATTAAGTGCAGTGATGAAACAGGCACATACAGTTTGGCTTCACCCGCATACGTGAGCACCATGTATTCTGCGGTAATTCCGCCAGTTTCTAGTGTGGTTAACCCACCATAACGCCCCACACCGTGTTCAAGATGCACCACCGGTTGCCCGATCCGCAATTCAGCAAGATTACGGATAATCGTTTCGGTGTTGATGGTTTTTCGGTTATCGCGTCGGCGTTGGCTAATTCGCACACCGAGCAAATCACTTTCGCAAATCAAGCCAAGAAGAGGTTGAGTTGCTGCATCATAGGTGGTGATTTTTTCATCAGGCTGTGTGATATCTCTTGTATTCAGGATAAAGCCTGTTTCGGCACTTCCAACCATTAACACCGGCTCTGGCTTGCGGGTATCTCTAATTTCGTGCAGGTGATGAATGGTTTTTGGGCGTAATTTCAGTGGTGAAAGTAAATCGAGCAGCGTTTCTCTGCGGCCTTCACTCTCAACAGAAAACACAACTGCACCGGTAAAGTTTTCAAGAAAATGGCGCAATGCCTGTAATGGTTCTTTATGCTGATGCTGGAGTTTTATCTCAGGAAGAGCCACTAGGGGAAGGTTTTCGCGGCCAGCTCGTACATCCAGCGGGGCTTGTTGCAAATGAATATTGGGGTACTGCTTAAGATGGCCATTAAGCTCATCAACCCGTTGCCATAATGCCGAAGGATCAAGCAGTGGGCGCATTGGGTCAATTCCCCGATCATGATGGCGTTTTGTGGCATCACTGTAAAAACGGGTTGCGGCTTCAGCGGTATCACCGACTGTTACAATCAGTATATTATCTGGCAAGTGATCAAACAGTGTGGTCATCTGCTCAAAAAAGAGCGGTTGCCAATATTCAATGCCGGCAGGAAGCGTATTTTTACTGACTTGCTGATAGATATGTTCAGGATCGCGGCGGATCTCAAACTGCTCACGCCAGCGGCTACGAAAGCCCTCTATGGCTATTTTATCCGTTGGGAACTCACGCGCAGGCAACAGATCAATATGTGTAACCTCACTCAGCGTTCGTTGTGAGTCTGGATCAAATGTTCTGATTGAGTCTATTTCATCATCAAAAAAATCGAGCCGAAATGGTGTCTGGCTGCCCATCGGGAACAGATCTAACAGCGCACCACGGGTCGCAAACTCACCGTGTTCCATGACTTGTTCGGCAGGGCGATAGCCTGCTTGCTCTAATTGCACACGCAGTTTATCAAGTGAGAGTTGATCCCCTTTTTTGACCAACAGGGCATGTGAGAGTAAAAAATCGCGTGGACATACCCGTTGCATTAATGTATTCACCGGCATCACTAGCATACCACTGTGCATTTTTGGTAACCGATATAAGGTTGATAGCCGTTCAGAAATAATATCTTGATGCGGCGAAAAGCTATCATACGGTAGTGTTTCCCAATCGGGAAAAAGCACGGGTGAATCGTCACTAAATTGCCGGATCTCTTGTGTTAGGCGCAAAGCTGTTTGGCTGTCTTTTGTGACAAGCAAGAGAGGGCCATTATGCTGCTGACCAATTTCTGCTGCGGCTAAAGCGAGTGACGAGCCAACTAATTGCCCGATATATCGGTGATCACCGGCATTGACCGGTAAGTTCAGATTAAGATAATTACTTTGTGTCATAGATTAGGCTTTACTCTGAGTTCGGCACGTTGTTTAAGCTGTTGCTGTTGTATATATAAGGCGGCTCTGATTAACAGATCTTGATCGTTATCACGTAAATGGGTAAAGCGAATCTGTACAAGAGGTTGGCCCTGTTCTATTTCAATCGCCATAACTTCACCGTAGCAATAAATGGCCGCGGCAGGATGAGGCAAAAAAATCTTAATACACATATGCGTATTAATAGCAGGAAGATCTTTACAAAAATAGCGTAAACCTCCAGCACTGAATGAGTGTGTGGTATAGCGATGAATAGGTTGATCTTCTTGCCATAAAATCGAGTGGATTAAGAGATCAATTTTTTGTTGTTGTATCTGCAAGCAATTCACTAAATCATCAGCAACAGCACCTATATTTTGCAATGAACGGATACTGCTCGCATCAAGATGGGCAATTTCTGCAGTAATACGAAAAGGCAAGGGGATCTCTTGTTCAAATGTGACCTGATCAGGTAACGGAATATCTGTAGCTAACGGCGAGATGTTGACAGATAAACACTGTTGAACAGAAAAAAAGTGTCCTTTATCCATAGTAAAGCGAAAGCCTGATTTATATCGTTAAGAGAATATTATCAGAGATGTTATACAAAGAGAAAATGCAACAATAAAACGATAGTAAGTGAGATAAGATGCATAACCTAACATAGGTTTACCTCTACTTCTTAAGAGTTAAGGGGAATGTTTGTGCCAGATTGTGATATCTGGCAATGTTAAATGCTAATCTTGTGTAAGTTTCGCTATAAATAGTGAATAATATCACTCAGTAACCTTGTGTATTTATTCCGGTTGGCAAGAAAAAACGCTGATTTTCTGTTTCATCGGGTTAATCTCATTTTCACTTTACGGTCAAGCCTACTTCTTATGTTTACTCCGGCTTCAATATTTATTGGCTTACGTTATCTGCGCGGTCGCACGGGTGATCGTTTTGGGCGTTTTGTTAGCCGCTTATCCACCATAGGGATAACGCTTGGGGTATTATCCCTGATCATTGTACTGTCGGTGATGAATGGCTTTGAACGCGATTTGAAAGATAACACTCTGAATTTAATGCCTCAGGTCTTGATTACTTCAAAAGAAGGGGCAATTAATCCAACGTCGGTTCCATTTAGCCAACTGGCAATGATCCCAGATGTTGTAAAGCATGCCCCCTTGGTAATGGGCGATGTCATTATTCAGAGTGCAAAAAATATTGGTGCAGGTGTTATGTTGGGTATTGATCCGAAAGAGGGAGATCCACTCTCTTCGTTTCTTGTTGACTCCTCGCTCGATTCATTAAAGCCCAGTGAATACCATGTAATTTTAGGGGATACTCTGGCCAGTCAACTTGGCGTTATGCAAGGTGATAAAATTCGCCTCATGGTCACTAGTGCTTCGCAATTTACCCCAATGGGGCGTATCCCTAGTCAACGTTTGTTTACAGTGTCAGGTATGTTCTCTGTTGGCAGTGATATAGATGCATCACAAATTTTAGTGAATATTCAAGATGCTGCACGGTTAATGCGTTTACCAAGCGGCGATATCAGTGGGTGGCGTTTATTTTTAAAAGACCCATTTGATGTAGAACAAGCGGCTAAAACCCCACTTCCAGACCACCTCATTTGGGAAGATTGGCGCGCGCGGAAAGGTGAGCTTTTTCAGGCAGTAAAAATGGAAAAAAATATGATGGGATTACTGCTGAGTCTCATCATCACGGTTGCTGCTTTTAATATTGTTACCTCATTGAGTTTAATGGTCATGGAAAAGCAAGGCGAAGTTGCAATTTTACAAACATTAGGGCTTAACGCACGCCAAGTGATGGTTATTTTTATTACCCAAGGGGCTTCTGCTGGCGTGATAGGAGCACTGTTTGGGGGAGCGTTAGGTACGCTTATTGCTACAAATCTTAATAATATTTTATCCCTTTTGGGAATCGATCTTTTACAGAATACAGCATTACCCGTCGTTATTGAGCCATTGCAAGTTATCACCATTATTCTTTTTGCCGTTATCGTTGCTCTGTTATCGACCCTATATCCTGCTTGGCGCGCATCAGCTGTCAAACCTGCCGAGGCATTACGTTATGAATAAGCCACTGTTAGTTTGTGAAAATCTTGTCAAAACCTATCGCGAAGGTGGTATGGAAACTGACGTATTGCGCGGAGTTTCATTTACTTTAGCAAAAGGGGAGCTCGTCGCCGTTGTTGGTAGCTCTGGGTCAGGAAAAAGCACACTGCTGCATTTACTAGGTGGGCTAGATAAACCTACTTCAGGGCAAGTGTTATTTCAGGGTAAAGATGTGTATGCCATGAGCAATACCGAACAGGCTAAACTGCGTAATGAGCATATTGGCTTTGTGTATCAATTTCATCATTTGTTGCCTGATTTTACCGCATTAGAAAATGTGGCCATGCCACTGTTAATTGCTGGCGAGTCACCTAAATTTGCCCAACAACGTGCACAAGATATGTTAACAGCAGTAGGTTTAGCTCGGCGTGTAGAACATCGGCCATCAGAAATTTCAGGTGGTGAACGTCAGCGCGTTGCTATTGCTCGCGCACTGGTCAATCAACCTTCACTGGTCTTGGCTGATGAGCCTACGGGTAACCTTGATCAGCGTACTGCTGACGGTATTTTTGAGCTATTGGGTGAATTAAACGCACGGCACGGCACAACCTTTTTAGTTGTAACACATGATCTGAATCTGGCAGGTCGGTTAAGTCGACAGCTAGAGATGCGTGATGGTTTGCTTACCCGTGAACTTAGTGTCAAAACAGGAGGGCGCTAATGCTGCGTCCGTTATCACTGTTTATCGGGTTACGTTATAGCCGAGCGCGCCGCCGCAACGGTATGGTGTCATTTATCTCGGTTATCTCTACACTGGGTATTGCACTGGGTGTTGCTGTTTTAATCATGGGCTTAAGTGCCATGAATGGTTTTCAACGAGAACTCAATGACCGTATTCTGGCCGTTGTACCACACGGTGAAATTACCCCTGCAGAAGGTAGCCTGCTTAATTGGCAAAAAGTCGAGACAAGGTTACAACGTCACCCCGGAATTGTGGCAACTGCGCCTTATGTCACCTTTACTGCATTAGCAGATCAAGGAACACAGCTTAAAGCCGTACAAATCCGTGGAGTTGATCCGGCCTCTGAAGAGAAGATCAGTGCATTACCCCAATTTGTTTTAGGGGATGCATGGAAAACATTCCGTTCTGGTAAAAATGAGCTTATTTTGGGAAAAGGGGTTGCTGACTCACTTGGTCTTAAGGTTGGCGATTGGTTGACACTGATGATCCCAAACCCAGATCCTGAAATGAAGCTGCGGCAGCCAAAACGTATCCGTTTACAAATTACAGGATTATTGCAGTTACATGGCCAGCTTGATCACACCTTTGGCATGGTTCCCCTGCGTGACGCACAAGAGTATCTTGACTTAGGTGAAGGGGTTAGTGGTGTAGCCATGAAGGTCGATAAAGTCTTTGAAGCAGCAAAAATTGTGCGTGATGCAGGACGCTTAACGGGCGTATATGGTTATGTACGTAGCTGGATGGGCACATATGGCTATATGTACCGTGATATTCAGATGGTTCGTGTGATCATGTATCTGGCTATGGTATTAGTGATCAGTGTGGCCTGTTTTAACATTGTCTCTACGCTGGTTATGGCCGTAAAAGATAAACAAAGTGATATTGCTGTGTTGCGGACAATGGGCGCAAACAACCGAATCATCCGTAATATTTTCCTGTGGTACGGTATGATGGCTGGAATGGTTGGCTGTGCTTTTGGTGTAGTTGGTGGGGTTGTATTATCACTGAATTTAACCCGTATTATTCGTGCAATAGAGACACTGGTTGGGCATAAATTTTTGTCGGGTGATATCTATTTTGTTGACTTTCTTCCTAGTGAATTGCGTATACAAGATGTGGTTTTAGTTGCTCTTACTGCCATTGTTTTAAGTTTACTGGCCAGTCTTTATCCGGCATGGCGGGCAACGAAAATTGATCCTGCCCGTATATTAAGTGGCCAGTAATTGAAATAATCAAGGATGTTAACTGATGGATATTACTGTATTTTCACCTGTATTTGCTCTTGTCATTGTGGCATTTATTATTGTTGTTACTGCATTTAAAATTGTTCCGCAAGGTTATCAGTGGACAGTCGAGCGTTTTGGCCGTTACACCAATACACTCGTGCCTGGCCTAAATTTTGTAATCCCCTTTATTGATCGTGTTGGGCATAAAATCAATATGATGGAGCGGGTATTAGATATCCCTTCACAAGAAGTTATCTCTAAAGATAATGCAAATGTCACTATTGATGCAGTCTGTTTTGTTCAAGTGTTTGATCCGGCAAAAGTTGCGTATGAAGTCAATGATCTGGAGAACGCGATTCGTAACCTGATTATGACCAATATTCGCACCGTATTAGGTGCACTTGAGCTTGATGAGATGCTCTCACAGCGCGATACCATCAACAGCCGTTTGTTGCGGATTTTAGATGAAGCGACCAATGCATGGGGAGTAAAAATTACCCGTATCGAGATCCGTGATGTGCGCCCACCACAAGAGTTGATTGCCGCAATGAATGCGCAAATGAAAGCTGAGCGAAATAAGCGTGCAGATATTCTTGAAGCAGAAGGTGTTCGTCAGGCAGAGATCCTGCGTGCTGAGGGTGATAAACAGTCACAAATTTTAAAAGCTGAAGGGGAGCGTCAAGCCGCATTTTTGCAGGCTGAAGCGCGTGAGCGTGCTGCAGAAGCCGAAGCACGTGCAACCCAGATGGTTTCTGATGCAATCAGTGCCGGTAATATGCAAGCGATTAACTACTTTGTCGCACAAAAATACACAGAAGCGTTGCAGGCTATTGGTCAGGCTGAGAACAGCAAAATTGTGTTAATGCCATTGGAAGCGAGTAGTTTAATTGGCGCTATTGGCGGCATCTCCGAGTTATTAAAAGCAGATCCGACCGTTAAAAATAGTGCAAATAAACAAGGCGAACGTTCGTGCTAAGTGCATTTTCTGCATGGTCAGCGTTGCACTGGATTGTTTTAGGTCTGGTGCTATTAGCTTGTGAAATGCTCGGTACTGCGGGGTATTTGCTATGGCTTGGGCTTTCTGCATTAACTGTTGCATTACTGCTCTGGTTGATCCCACTGACTCTTGCTGTGCAGTGGGTTTTATTTGCAGTATTCAGCGTAGTGGCATCGTTACTTTGGTGGCGTTGGCAATATAGAAGAGATAAACAAGATCAACAACATACCCAATTAAATCAACGTGGAAATACGCTAATTGGGCGGCAAGGAAAACTGACTGAACCCATGCAAAACGGTATTGGCCGGTTAACCTTAGGTGATACAACATGGCGCATTCAATCTGACATTGATTTACCCGCTGAGTGTGTTGTTGAAGTTGTGTTAGTCAACGGCATTACTTTGCATGTAAAAAAGATATCGATATAACATATTATATAACTATGTAATTACCTATTTATCACCCCTTTCTTTCTGTTGCCATAAAGCCTATGGCAACACGTTATTGTATTAAAAAAGCAGATTACAAAGAGAATACCATGGCCTTAAAAGCGACTGTCTATAAAGCAAATATTAACATTGCAGACATGGATCGCCATCACTATCAAGATGTAGATTTAGTCATTGCCCAGCATCCATCAGAAACTGAGTTACGGATGATGGTACGTTTATTAGCATGGATTTATCATGCTGATGAACGATTATCCTTTACTAAAGGGTTATGCGCAGAAGATGAGCCAGAAATTTGGATTAAAAATTATCATGGTGGTATCGATTTGTGGATTGATGTTGGCCTTCCTGATGAAAAAAGAGTTAAAAAAGCCGTTAATCAGTCAGAAAAAGTAGTGTTATATACTTACAGTGAACGCTCTGCTCGTATATGGTGGGAGCAGAATAAAAATAAACTTAGCCAATATAAAAACCTGTCTATTTACTTTGTTCCTGATGAGCAAACAACAATATTAAGCCAATTTGTACAGCGAACTATGCATATTCAGGCGACTATCGAAGATAGTATAGTATGGTTTTCTGACACAACAAAAAATAGCCAAGTTGCATGTGAAAAATGGCAGTAATTAATATTTTATTACTCAATAAGTAAGATTAATTAAGTGAGTGTAGATAAAAATAGAGATTATTTTAAGTAAGCTACCATAAGTAAATAAGAGAATTTTTTTTATTAATGGATCTGATGACTTAATTCTAGATAAGGTGTCACTTATAAAACAACAAGGTGACACACTTATTATAACAGTGTGTTTTTATTTCGTAAAAACAGTTGGCCTTATAAAAAACGTGATCTAAAAAGCAGTAGATATTAATAAATACGTATATTCTTTAAAATACCGAACAATAAGGTAATTTACTGATATTTTTTTATATTATCTACCTTGGTGCATGTTGTATTTGTGAGGGTTCAATGAAAAATAAGACTCATAGTTTAATTGCATATTCTCTTGCTGTTGCGTTGCTATCGCCAACATTCTCTGTATTTTCTGCAACTGAAACGTTACATCCGCAAAGTAAATATACTGAGTTAATGACACAGCGGCAGGTTGTCGATCAATTACTTCAACAAGCAGTAGATGCGTTTAAATCACCTGCACGTATATCGCATGCCGGCTTTACCGCTAAACTACCAAGTAATATGGAGACAGTGGCTGAGCGTTTATTAACGGCATATACATTAGAACCATATCGTGCAGATCTGCTTTTTAGTGCTGCAAATGCTTATATTTACAATAAAGATATCAATAAAGCGATTCAAATTTTTGAAAAAGTACTTACTTTAGCGCCTGATGATTTAGATGCTCATACCTATTTAGCCACATGGCAGCGATTTAATGATAATCAAGCAGAAGTAGATAAGCATTTAAACAGCCTTAAAGTACTGAGCCCAGCACGTTATCAGCAACTACAAAAGCTATTTGCTGTTGTTGATACGGTAAGTAAAATGCCTATTCGTGATACATTACCTGGCCCTTTAGGCGCTGATTCAGCAATTGTAGTACTTGGTTATGCACTTAATCCTGATGGTTCTATGCATGATATTTTAATTAAGCGTTTAGAGAAGGCATTAGAACTGACAAACCAAAGCCCTCAGGCTTTAGTGATTGTTACAGGGGGTGTTCCACACAATAACCAAACTGAAGCTGATTTAATGCAAAAATGGTTAGTTCAAAAAGGTGTTGATGCTAAACGTATTGTTCAAGATAACTATGCCACTTCTACGGTAGAAAATGCATTGTATAGTCGATATGCACTTACTCAACACCGTATTAAACAAGCAGTAGTGTTGAGTTCAGGAAGCCATGTACGTCGAGGACAGGCGTTGTTGCAAATAGCAACATGGGAAACTGGTCCACATGATATTACATTTGAGTCTATTGCAGCACCAGATAAAGCATTAGAGGAGTTGCAACAGGTTTCTAAAGATGATCTTTTAGGTATTTATCGTGATTCTTTACGTGTTATGGGGATGTGGAGCTTTCGAAGCTCACCTCTGTTAGAGCGTTAATCGATATATCACATCAACCTTAACAATATTGTTGGAGTTGATGTGAAGCAAATAAACAGAAGAATAAATATAAAATATACAGTTTAGCGAGTAGATTTATATAGAGTATATATAACGTCCTCTCTATTTTTTGTAGTACTTTTCACCCAACCTTGTGCTTTATAAAAATGATCTGCACGAGTATTTATCGCCGTTTCTAATGTTATACAGTCAGTGCCACGCTCAAATAACCAATCTATCGCCAATTTAAGTAATTGTTTACCTAATCCCATACCTTCATAGTTTGGATTTACAAATAACGCCCAGATAGAGTTATCTTCTGAAGCAGCATAAGAAAAACAGACTACTTTTCCATGTATTTCACATACCCAACCTTTTCCACACTTATCTAAGTAATCTTTATACATTTGATCTGTAATTACATTCGGATTTGAAAGTGTATTTTCTTTTACAGCTAATCGAATCTTTGACATAGCTGGAATGTCAGCTACTGTAGCTTCACGGAATTTCATATAATTACCATAATGTTTTTACTTAGTACAATATTATACTTGTTATATGAAAAATAATCTCTATTGAGAAAGATGGTTAGGTTTGTGTAAATGCACTATCTTTTAATCATGATACGCGTTTTTTCAGAGAGTGAGTTGAAAAGTATAGGTTTACATGCGTTTGATAAATTTGATGGGATGCACAGTATGAATACTCTATGTAGAGCATTGTTATATCGATTGACCCTATTATTAATAGTGCTTTGTACTGCACTTATGTTAGCCATATTTTTACTCATTAAATATGTTCTGATCCAACCAGAGTCAGTTGTTTTTCACAAAACAACCGAATCTGATTTTTTTGAATCGACATTTATATTGCCATCATTATCATTCCATTATATTGAACCGATAATTGATGACGAGAGTAAAAAGGCATTAACTCTAAGAGGGAAAGAAGAATTGAGTGGTACGTTCAACTTTTTACTCTTGTGGTTAGCTCTTTTTTCTACAGTATTTATTATTATTACTGTAGTCGTTTACCGTATTTTTTTGCAAAAAATTTTAAAACCACTATATGAATTAGTAGAAAATCTTCCAATGTTTTTCATTCATCATATAGAAGGCGGTGATTCAAAACTTTATAATTCGCAGTCAAATATTAAAGAATTTAGTGCTATTTCACTCGCTTTTAATAAAATGCAACAAAAATACATCTGCGAATTTAATGCTCAGATTGAGGAAATATCACGATTACACCGTGAGGCTTATCAAGATGTCACTACTCATTTAGCTAACCGCCGATGGTTTCGTCAACAATTAGATACTGCTAGTCATGAAGGTGTTGCGGGTGTCCTCTTTATTATCGATCTTGAAAAATTGTCATATTATTATGAAACAATCAGCAATCAAGATGCGGATAGAATAAGTTTGCGTATTGCCACATTGTTGCGTGAACAATGTGCTACTTATCCTAATGCTCTTATTGCCCGTACACGTTTAGCAGAGTTTGCAATTTGGTGTCCACGATTATTGGCTGAAGTGGCTGATCAATGGGCAAAAATATTATTGGAAAATATTAATCAAACAATAATTGAATATGAGGATATACAACTTAGTCAGACTCATAATACGTGTTCAATAGAGTTACCTACATTATTAGGTGGTGCGACAACACATGGTCGCCAAACCAGTCAAGCACTCTTGAGTGCAGCAGATATGGCGCTGCAACGGGCGAGAAAGTCAGCAAAACACTACTATATTCATCAGGATACATTTTCACCGGTATTGAATGATAATCATGCATGGCGTGCGGCTATTTTACGTATTATTGAGAGTCCAGCACAATGTATGAATGCTATTTTGCAACCTGTTTTTGATAAAGAGGGAAATATATTACATCAAGAGGCTTTTATTCAACTAAAATTAAATGAACAGTGGGTTATGGCTGAAGATTGGTTGCCAATGGTTGAAGCAGTTGGGTTATCTGTACAGCTGGATATGGCAGTAATCAGTTATTTAGCCCAGCAGCAGGCTGATAAAGCGGTGGCGATTAATATTAGTATGCTGAGTGTGCATAGCCATGATTTTATCCGTTATTTACAACAGGCTAAATTTTTACATCAACATCTTATTTTAGAGGTTTCAGAGTCCGCACTATTGATGAATATAGAGCGCGCTAAATTTTTTATTCAGCATATAGAAAATAGTGGCTGGCGATGGGGGCTTGATCAATTTGGGCGCATTGCAGAAAAAGGGAATTACCTTGCTCAATTTAAGCCAGAATACATTAAACTTGATTACAGTTATACCCGTTGTATTGATGCTAGTGCAGATATGATGGCGCGTAATGTTGTTATTTCATTGTGTCGGTTAATTTATCAATGTTCATTATATGCGATTGCAACACGAGTAGAAAGTTTAGAGCAAAAACAGCAGTTGGCTCAGTTATCACTCAATGGATTTCAAGGGTTTGGTATTTGTGTATCACAAAAAGAGACAACACAATTAAGTTATCAATTATCAAAATATGAAGAATAAGAGCTCTCATCGTATAAATAAAACAGAGAGCATTTAGCTCTCTGTTTTTATTTATTAGTGTTGTATTACAAACCTTGACGACGCAAATACTCATCGTAAGTGCCGTTAAAGTCTTGAATACCCTCAGGGGTTAATTCAATAATACGGGTGGCAAGTGAAGAGACAAACTGACGGTCGTGGCTGACAAAGAACAATGTGCCTTTGTAGTTTTCCAATGCCAAGTTCAGAGATTCAATAGACTCCATATCCATATGGTTAGTCGGTTCATCCATCACTAAAATATTCGGCTTTTGCAGCATCAGCTTAGCAAACAGCATACGGCCTTGTTCACCACCGGAGATCACCCGTACTGATTTGAGAATATCATTTTGCGAGAACAGCATCCGGCCAAGCATGCCACGGATAACCTGCTCATCATCGCCCGGTTTTTTCCACTGATCAAGCCAGTCATACAGGTTCAGATCACAATCAAACTCGTCGGCATGATCTTGTGCATAATAACCAATGTGCGCATTTTCTGACCACTTAATCGTGCCGCTTTGTGCTTCCATCAAGCCGACTAAGGTGTGCAGCAGGGTAGACTTACCCACACCATTCTGGCCGATAATCGCAACGCGTTCACCCACTTCAGTCATCAAGTTAAAGCCAGAGAAAAGGGTATTGCCATCATAGCCCTGAGCCAGCTTTTGAACTTCAAGTGCGTTACGGAACAGCGTTTTTTCCTGTTCGAAACGAATAAATGGATTCTGACGGCTTGATGCTTTTACTTCCTCAAGCTTAATTTTATCCATCTGACGCGCACGTGATGTTGCTTGTTTTGCTTTTGAGGCGTTTGCAGAGAAGCGGCTGACGAAAGATTGAAGCTCGGTCAGTTGTGCTTTTTTCTTGGCGTTATCTGCTAATAGACGCTCACGCGCTTGTGTTGCCGCAGTCATGTACTCATCATAGTTGCCAGGGAATAGGCGTAGATCACCATAATCCAGATCGGCCATATGGGTACAAACACTGTTCAGGAAGTGGCGGTCATGCGAAATAATGATCATGGTACAGTTGCGCTGATTCAGCACATCTTCTAGCCAACGGATAGTATGAATATCCAAGTTGTTGGTTGGTTCATCAAGCAGCATGATATCAGGTTCAGCAAACAGCACTTGTGCCAGTAATACCCGTAGTTTCCAACCCGGTGCTACGGCACTCATCAGGCCAAAATGCTGCTCTAGTGGAATACCTACACCAAGCAAAAGCTCGCCAGCACGCGCTTCAGCAGAGTAACCATCCATTTCAGCGAACTGAACCTCAAGATCGGCTACTTTCATGCCGTCATCTTCGCTCATTTCAGGCAGATTATAGATGCGATCACGCTCTTGCTTAATTTCCCACAGCTCCTTGTGCCCCATGATGACGGTATCAATTACGTTGTACTCTTCATACGCGAACTGATCCTGACCCAACTTGGTCATACGCTCATTGACATCAAGGCTGACATTACCAGCGCTTTGCTCTAATTCACCGCTCAGAATTTTCATGAAGGTGGATTTCCCACAACCGTTAGCCCCGATCAGACCATAACGATTACCTTCACCGAATTTAACGGAGATATTTTCAAAAAGCGGCTTGTCGCCGAATTGCATTGTGATATTGGCTGTGGAAAGCAAGGGTGCGTACCTAAAACAGTGAATGAAATGAGATGATGAGCATCACACAGATGTTCAATTAGAGGCGCAGACTACAGGTTGAACGGCTTTTGAGCAACCGTCAGCGGGAAAAAATCGTGCTTGCAGGCAGAGATCACTGCTTTTTAATGCAATTCCTCAGTAGTGTGATTGAGATCTCACCATTCAAGGCACTCATTTCGCAGATGAAATAGCGTAAAATAACCTATAAAAGGCTAATCAATGTGCAGGCAATGCAGTATGAGTGAACAGCGTTATGACTGGGATATTTTTTGTACAGTCGTGGATAATTATGGCGATATCGGCGTGACGCTGCGTTTGGCGCGTCAATTGACCACTGAGTATCAACAGAGGGTACGCTTGTGGGTTGATGATCTGGCGTCATGTGCCCGAATCTGTCCCGGAGTAGATGCACACCGTGTGCAGCAGCAGTATGTTGGGATAACCCTCTGCTTGTGGCAAGCAAAGCCACAGGGTGGAGCAGAGCCTGTGATACCCGCTTACAATGTGATTGAGGCTTTTGCCTGTGAGCTGCCAGAGTATTTCAGAGCACAGATGCGCCAGTGTACGGTAGCACCTTGTTGGTTAAATTTAGAGTATCTGAGTGCCGAGCCGTGGGTCGAGGGGTGTCATGCACTGCCATCACTGCAGTCTGATGGCCTCACTAAACACTTTTTCTTTCCAGGATTTACAGCAAAAACCGGCGGTTTATTGCGTGAGCAGGGGTTATTGGCTGCGCGTGAACAGTGGCAAGCTGATCCGCATGCTATCGGTTGTTACTGGGAAGAGCGGGGAATCATGCCTAAGTGTGAGAATGAGCAGTGGGTCAGCCTGTTTACGTATGAAAACCCAGCTTTACTTACACTTATTCAATATTGGGCTGACGCTGAAAAACCGGTGCGCTGCTTAGTACCGGAAGGGCGAACCTTAACCTATCTGACAGAACAGCTCGCATTGCCAGCATTACAGGCAGGCGATCACTGGTGTAACGGTCATCTTCGCTTGGAGGTATTGCCGTTTACTGATCAGGCCGGATTTGATCGTTTACTCTGGAGTTGCGATCTGAATTTTATTCGCGGCGAAGACTCTTTTATCCGAGCTCAGTGGGCAGGCGTTCCTTTTATCTGGCATATCTATCCGCAAGAAGAACAGGCACATATCGAAAAATTAGATGCCTTTTTAACCCGCTATCTTGAGGCATGGCCAACAGCGCTGGCCGAACCTATGAGGCAGTTTTGTCAGGGTTATAATTCAGGTCAGTGTGAGCTAAAAGCATGGTCTACTTTAGATAATGAGTATGATTTGCTGAAAAAACAGGCACTCGAATGGGCAAATACGTTAGCTTTGACAGAAGATTTAGCTTGTCAGCTAGTGAAATTTTCACAAAGCAGTTAGAATACGGCGCTTTTCAAAAACTCTTGTTGAATACAGGAAATACCGATGAAAGTTGCTCAGGAAATCCGTGCCGGTAACGTAGTTATGATTGGCGGCGAGCCAATGATTGTACTGAAGTCCGAATTTAACAAATCCGGTCGTAACTCTGCCGTGTGTAAAATGAAGCTGAAAGGCCTGCTAACTGGTGCGGGAACCGAGACAGTCTTCAAAGCTGACGAAAAAATGGAAGATATCATTCTGGAGCGTAAAGAGTGTACTTACTCTTACTTCGCTGACCCAATGTATGTATTCATGGACAGTGATTACAATCAGTATGATATCGAAACTGAAAACTTGGGCGAAATGCTGCACTACATGGTAGACGGCATGGAAGATATCTGCCAAGTGACCTTCTACAACGATAAAGCTATCAGCGTAGAACTGCCAACCACTATCGTTCGTGAAGTTGCTTACACCGAGCCGTCTGCGCGTGGTGATACTTCAGGCAAAGTGATGAAGCCAGCAACACTGGTCGGTACTAACTACACGCTGACCGTCGCTGACTTTGTACAAATTGGCGATATGATCGAAATCGATACCCGTACCAATGAGTTCAAGCGCCGTATCAACAAGTAATTGATTGATCGTGTAAGAACATGTTGGTGTGAAAATAAAAAGAGAGCGCAATGCGCTCTCTTTTTTTTGCGGTTATTTCAGCTCAACAATATCAAGACGTTCGCCGATATTGACGACCAAATCTTCATCATCTTCTAAACCCACTGGTTGCAGAGGGATCTCTTGTCTATCAAACGCAATATCCCCGCCATCAACCACTTCGCTGCCGGCATGAATAGATTTGAAATCAAACAATGCGCTATCACACATGTGTGAAGGAACAATATTTTGCGTTGCGCGGAACATGGTTTCAATTCGACCCGGATGGCTCTTATCCCAGCCACGTAACATCTCTTTGATGACCTGACGCTGCAAGTTTGGTTGTGAACCACACAAGTTGCACGGAATAATCGGGAAGTCACGCACCTCAGCATAACGTTCGATATCTTTTTCACGGCAATATGCCAGCGGACGGATCACCACATGCTTACCATCATCACTGACCAGTTTTGGCGGCATACCTTTGAGTTTTCCACCGTAGAACATATTTAAGAACATCGTCTCGAGGATGTCATCACGGTGATGCCCTAATGCAATCTTGGTTGCACCCAACTCAGTCGCCGTACGATATAAAATACCGCGGCGCAAGCGTGAGCAGAGCGAACAGGTAGTTTTACCTTCGGGGATCTTATCTTTAACAATAGAGTAGGTATCTTCTTCAACAATTTTGTACTCAACACCGATACTTTCCAGATAAGCAGGCAGGATTTCTGACGGAAAACCAGGCTGCTTCTGATCCAGATTTACGGCAATCAGTTCAAAATTAATTGGCGCACTTTGCTGCAAATTACGCAAAATATCGAGCAGCGTATAACTGTCTTTACCACCGGACAAGCAGACCATAATTCGGTCGCCTTCCTCAATCATGTTAAAGTCAGCAATCGCCGTGCCGATTTCACGGCGTAAACGTTTTTGCAGTTTATTGAAGTTATACTGTTGTTTTTGATTAAGATCTTGTGTCATCGTCATATTTCTAATGCTGATATTCTCTAAGATGCAAACATTGCATCTGGTACAATAAATCTATGCCGCGTATGGTACGGTTTTCTGCCGTTATTACCACAAAAATTGCGACAAAAAAAAGCCCGCAGAGCGGGCCAGTAGATTACTCTTTTCCGTGATAACTGTTCAGGGCAGCCATTCCGTTGGCTTTGGCAGATTCAATATCTGCCCATTGAAGTAACTCGTCACGAGTCATGGCCTACTCCTGAATAACGGCATATCGAAAATTCGATACGTTGAAGAATATACCTTGAACATGTGACAATAACTAGACTCTCAGGCTGTTCTCAGCAGCCACCACAGCTTCCGCAGCGCCAATCGGCCAGATTAATGGCCTCATAAAACCAGCGTAAGTGCATTTCATCAGCCGGAATTGCGTGATCAATAAAACAGTCAACAACCCAGTCGGCATGCTTAATAATCCACTCATCACAATGTAGCCCTTCGGCAAATAGTGGGTCATCTGGTGACATAAAAGAGTAAATCCCATATGTATCCATATGATTTTCATTATTTTTATCAGGAATGTTCAGTAATGCATCGTTGTAGGTAATGATCCAATGTCCTAAACACAGCGTATTTCCTGCTCGACTCCAGCGTGCCGAGAAGGGGTTTTCAGAATTTATTGTCATCATGATGATTAGCGTAAACGTGCTTAAAAGTGTGTTTTTAATATCTTTTGTGATTATAAAACGATAAACACGATAAGTCTTATCGGAAAGAGGAAGATAGAGTCGGGTACAAATATTATCTGTATGCTATCTTCTAGCTGTTTTTGACTCTACAGTTGCGGTCTGAGCAGGGCTTAATGAGCCACATTCGACTCCCTGTCCTATATGGCGTGTGCTGCATAATTTTTGCTATCTAAAACGTCGGCTCAAAAACATCACTCATGTGTATCATTTTTTTATTTGAATGGAGGAACACTTATGGTTGCTATTAACCATGCCCTTATTAGGGAACGTCAGGCTTTAAAACTGTCATTGGCCGGAACAATCATTATGTCTGGCTTTGGTATTGGTTATGGTTTATCTGTTGGATCTGATGCTATCTTTATGGATGGTTTGTTTTCATTGCTCAGTATGGCGATGACAGGGCTCGGGTTAATGACCGCCTATCTGGTTGCTCGTCCAGATGACCACCGCTTTCAATATGGCTACGCTCACCTTGAACCTCTGATTAATGTGGTAAACGGCAGTATTATTTTACTGACGTGTATATACGCATTTTTCAATGCTCTTCTCTCTATTCGTACCGGTGGACATGCGGTTAACCTCGACAGTGCATTAATCTATGCATCGCTATCAACCCTATTTTGTTTAACGGTATATTGGTTTGAATCTCGGGTTGCCCGCTCGGTAAACTCAGAGCTGGTCAGTGTAGATGCCAAAGAGTGGTTGGTAGATAGCTTATTAAGTGCCACCATATTGGTTGGATTTTGTATTGCTAAATTGCTCGAACCTACCCAATTTGCTTGGATGAATCTATACATTGACTCCGTAATGGTGTTGGTACTTGCTTTGGTTGCGATGCTGATCCCCATTAATGTGTTACGCCGTAACTTACGTGAAGTGTTACTTGTTGCACCGCGCTCCTCACTTTCAGATCATTTAGATCAAACATTATCGCATATTGCCACTCGTCACGGGTTTATCGAATACTCCAGCCATTTGGCAAAAATTGGTCGTCGCTATGAAGTTGAAGTGAATATTCTTGTTCCATGCGAAGGGGATTGGGGTATACACCGACAAGATAATATTCGTGCTGAATTATGGGCTGAGTTGGGGGATGAGCTGGGGAGTGACCCATGGCTGTCGCTCTGCTTTACCAGTGAGGCTCGCTGGTTATAAAAGAGTATAAAGATTTATATATAATCAAGCGAATTAACACAGACGACATACAACTCAAAGGCCATAAAAATAAAACGGCAAGGCTAATAAAAGTAAAGAGAAATAAAAATAGCCTTACCGAATATGTATAGAAAATAATAGCTATGCTGTATTGATTATGTATACAACAAAACTATGTTTATACATGTGCTAATATGTTAATTAACTCTCTGCATCAATGGGGCAGATAAACCCTTCTGGTTTTACGGCCAATAAATCACAAGTAAGCCGATCAATCACATGTTCAGCCGTATTACCGATAAATGCGGCTGAAAATCCAGTGCGACCAATTGTGCCTAAAATGACTAATTCAGCATCAAGTTGAGTCGCGATATCAGGAATAACCTCTTCAGGTAAACCCTCAACAACATGGGTATGTTCAACATCAATATTATTGTGTTGGCGTAATGCCTTCATACCTAATAAGTGATGCCCACGAATAGCATCATTATAAGTTGTAGGATCAAACTCAGGAATATCAATAGTAATATTGAGAGGTGTTGAGGGATATGCGTTGACTAAATGAATTTCTGATTGTGGCAGTGCTTTACTCAAGGTTTGAGCTTCGTCGAGCAATTTTTGGTTCAATTCCAAATGGTACTCTTCGTCACTGGATAGATTTACAGCCACGATTAACTTATTATATTCCCGCCATGTTTGCGCTTTTACCATTAAAACAGGGCATGGGCACTTGCGTAACAGATGCCAATCTGTTGGTGTAAAGATGAGTGACTCTAATCCATCATGCTGATGAGTCGCTTTGATCAGTAAGTCATGCTTTCCTCGAATTACCTGTTGAATAATAGCTTCAAAAGGGCGGTTATGCCAAACAACGTTAATGTTAATAGAAACGGCATTCTCTTTATACGCATTAGAATGCGTACATTGAGCCAGTATATCTTGAATCCAACTAATACGCTGCCCAACAACACCATTACGCATAGCTTGCCGTTCATCGGCAGAGAGCATCGATGTCATTTCATACGAAAAGTCATAGATAGATAAAAAAGCAGTAATGGTTGTACCTTCTTCTTGTTGAGCAAGATAGATAGCACGGCTTAATGCAGGTTGATCTTCTTGATTAGGATCAATTGCAACAAGAATATTACGGTATTTAAGCATACAGTCCCCCTATCTTTGAGGCTACTGGTTATGGAATGACAGATATTGATCGTACGTATTATATAAATAGCAGAATGAGAAAGTCAGAAGAGAGACACGGGTCAAGAATATGAGTAATCGTTGACCCTTGTTAAGGTTTTGAGTTAAAACTACGCTGATTTATTGTTACCAGCCAACACTGAAAGAGCATCGATATCATTGATAGTAATGTATTTACCTTTAACTACTAAAATATCAGATTTTTGAAAACGGCCAAGTAAACGGCTAATCGTTTCAACGGTTAAGCCAAGGTAGTTACCAATATCACCCCGTGTCATCGTGAGTCGAAACTCACGCGGTGAAAAACCACGTGCAGCAAAACGATGTGATAAATTGTAGATAAAAGCAGCTAAACGTTCCTCTGCATTTTTCTTTGATAGCAGCAAGATCATGTCTTGATCAACTTTGATTTCACTGCTCATTAAACGCATCATCTGCTGACGCAGTTTGGGCATTTTACCTGAAAGATCATCAAGCACTTCGTAAGGGATTTCACACACCATTGATGTTTCGAGAGCTTGTGCAAAACTAGGGTGTGTCATTGAATTAATAGCATCAAAACCAACGAGATCACCGGCTAAGTGAAATGCAGTAATTTGCTCATCACCTTGTTCGGTAATGGTATAGCTTTTTATCGTTCCAGAACGGATCGCATAGAGCGATTTTAATTCATCACCAGCTTTAAACAGTGCTTGGCTTTTTTGTATTGGTTTTTTTCTCTCGATGATATTATCTAACTGATCCAATTCACTTTCATTGAGGGTAAATGGGATACACAATTGACTAATGCTACAGTCTTGACAATGGATAGCACAGCCACCGGATTGGATGCGACGAATTGTCTTTTTCTCTGGAATCATACTGTATAACACTGCCTAATATTGATTTTAGTCAATTTTATCACGTTTGTTTGTCAATTGGCTAATTATGTCAGTTGTTGAATGGCAACATAAGCTGTTTGTAATCCATAAACAAACAGTAACAATGCCGATGTGCGTTTTAGCATTAATGTTGTAAGCCATTTTCGCAAGTATTCAGCCACATGACCGACAGTCAGCATAGTTGGCAATGTACCTAAGCCAAAAAATAACATGATGATTGCCCCTGATATTGCACTACCAGATGCTGCAGCCCAACTTAAACTAGAGTAAACAAGCCCACAAGGTAGCCAGCCCCAAATAAACCCCATTGGAAAGGGTATCAGTGGGTGACGTAGCGACAACATCTTTTGTGCAATAGGCGTTAAGCCACGCCAAAAAAACTGCCCGATACGTTCAATTTTTTGCAGACCAAACCACCATTGCCCCATATATAGTGCGAGTAAAACCATCATTCCAGCAGCACATAAACGCAATATAGCTAGAGTATATTTTGCAGTACTCAGTTCAGTCAGAGAAGCAAATACTCCACCAATAACAAATCCTGCAAAAGTATAAGCAGTGATCCGCCCAATATTATAAAGAAAAAGAGCCCTTATTTTTTGTATAAGTGAATGATCTTTAGGTAAGGTAAATGTTAATACAGCAGAAATGCCACCGCACATACCTAAACAGTGCCCAGCACCTACAAGGCCAACTAACATAGCTCCTATTGCATCAAACGCGATCATGATGAGTTTGGTTAAGAGAAGTCGGGCGTGGTGGCGTGTTTTTTTCAGGTATTATTGCGCTATTTTTTTCTGTGGCCTCATCTTCAAATAAAATTTGCATACCTTGACGATTTAAATCTTCAAATTGCTCTGATTTTACTGCCCATAAAAAAATTAGAACAGCAATTAGTACAAATAGCATAGTAATTGGAACAAGAGTATAGATAATATCCATGTATTACCTCATTAGCCGCAATGAATTAATCACGACAATTAAAGAGCTCGCAGACATACCTAAAGACGCAATATAGGGTGGTAACATTCCAGCTATTGCTAAAGGTAAAATAATTAAATTATATCCTAATGCCCAAGCTAAGTTTTCACGAATAATTTTACGAGTACGTTTAGCCAGTTCAATGGCAAAAGGAATTTTAGCTAAATTATCTGATAGTAAAACAACATCTGCAGCATTTTTAGCAAGCTCAACACCACCTCCCATAGCAACGGAAATATGTGCACCTGCAAGTACAGGTGTATCATTTATACCGTCACCAATCATCATAACAATATCACCTTGTTGCTGTTTTTGTTTTAGGTAATGGAGTTTTTCAGAGGGAGATAAGCCTTTTGAACAATGATTAATAGAGAGTTGATGTGCAACATGATTAGCTGCTGTTGATGGATCACCGGTAAGCAAATGAACGTGAATATGATGTTTGTGTAAATGCTGTAAGCATGTTTTGGCCGTTACTCGAATAGGGTCTTGTAACCAAAAGCATGCGATAACTTGGTGGCTATTGGCTAAATAAATAGGCAGATTACCTTGCTGTATGTGTGCGAAGCTATCATCTTCATTTTCTGTATTAGGGAGTGTAATATATTGCTCAATAAAGGAACGATGACCTATTCGATAGGTTTCTCCGTGAATAATACCAGATAGTCCATTACCAATGTATGTGGTAATTTGCTCGGCAGTAAGAGAAGAGTCTTTAATTGTACGTTGAAAAAGCTGTGCTATAGGGTGAACACTGTGCATTTCAAGCGCACAGGCATAAGAAAATGCACGTTCTTTTGTCCAACAGTATTGATTGTCTTGGCAAGCTACTTTAGCTTGTTCTGAGTCTACGAGTTGATGATTTAAATATGGTGTTTTTTTTATGTGTGGATATAAGATAGTATCGATACAGATCATCTTTCCTTCTGTTAATGTGCCGGTTTTATCCATTGCGACACAATTAACTTGGCATAATGTTTCTAATACATGACTTTTTCGAATTAATATCCCATTTTGGCTCATTCGTGAAATAACACTGGTTATTGCCGTGGGTGTCGCTAATGCCAGAGCACAAGGGCAAGTTGCAACTAAGACTGAAAGCGTTATCCAGAATGCTTTTTCTGGTTGATACAGATGCCAGCCACACCACGTTAATCCTGCAATTAATAATAGCCCCCAAACGAAATAACGTGCAATTTGATCAGCAAGTAAAATAATCGCCGGTTTTGTTTGTAAGGCTTGGTCTTGTAAACGTAATATCTCAGCAATAAGACTATCAGGCCCCGTATGAGTAACTTGTGCAAGCAAATTACCTTCACCATTAATTGTACCGGTATAAATACAATCTTTCGGGTTTTTAGTCACGGGTAAATGTTCACCGGTTAACATGGACTCGTTGATATCACTACGGCCAAAGATAATTTTTGCATCAGCCGGTATAGCTTCACCTGGGCGAATAATTATCATATCGCCAGGCTGTAAACTTTTGGCTGCCACTTGTTTACCCGATTCAAGTGTGGCAATAGTAGGAATAAATTTAAGTAAGTTGCTTGTTGCCTCAGTTGCAATGCGCCGAACTCGCATTTCAAGAAAACGGCCCAAAAGCAAGAAAAAGGCAAACATGGTGATAGATTCAAAATAAACCTCACCACTATCAATAATAGTGGCATATGCACTAGCAATATAAGCGCCAATAAGAACAAAAGAGACAGGAACATCCATATTCAATGCGCGAGCTTTTAAACTACGCCATGCACTATGATAAAAAGGAAGAGAGGAGTATAAAATTACAGGTGTTGACATAATAAAACTGACCCAGCGAAGATACCACCGCTGTATGTCATCAAGATCGCTAAATGCATCTAGATAGAGTGCTATAGCAACCATCATCACTTGCATGCTGGCTAAACCGGCTACGCCGAGTTTACGTAAATAATTATTCATCGCATAGCGATATTGTTGTTCGTGTTGTGTAATTTCAAATGGTGCTGCGTGATAACCAAGCTGTTGTAATGACAGTAGTAGTGTACTTAATTTAACACGCTGATCATCCCACTTTAAACGTGCTCTTTGTGCAGTTGCATTTACTTGTATTTGGCTCACACCTGCAATTTTACTAATATGTTTTTCTATTAACCATGCACATGCTGCGCAAGTCATATTATCTAACGATAAAGTGACATCAGATACTCCTTCTTGTTGCTTCACAAACTCAGCTTGCACTTCTTTAATATCGTAGTGCTGTAAAGTGTTTAACTCTGTAGGAATAAGTTCAGCTTTTTCTGCTGTTGCAGTACGGTATTGGTAGTAAGAAGTGAGACCGCTATCTACAATGGTTTGTGCTACAGCTTGGCATCCAGGGCAACACATAGGTTGACGATGGTTAAATATAACCACAGAAAAGTCTGTGCCAGCAGGGATTGAATCATTACAGTGGTAACAAACACTGATGGTATTCATATTATCAAAACCTACTTAATATGCTGCTATAACAGCAGTCTTGAGCACTATAAACATACTCATGTGTGCCCATAAACAGTAAATGTTTGATGACTAGGAAGCATAATTTGAGTTTGCAGTCGCCATTTTTTATCAAATGGCTCAATACTGACGTACCATTTACCTTGTATAGCTAAAGGTAATACAAAGCGATAAGTACCACTATAATCTGCGTTAATCATCAAATGTAGATCTTTATCTTGTAGAGTTGGATGATAAAAGTAAATTTTTAATGCTGGATAATGAGGTAATTGACCTTTATCAAAATTTAATGAGGCTTGTGTCCCAGTAATATACAATGAGGCTTGAATGCCAGCATTATTTGCGGTTTGAAGACGGCTAATATCTTCGTTAATAGCCTTACCTTTATTGTAATAATCATCTACAACAAGGCTATCTTGGGTATTCATTGCTAGTGTTAGTGTGTAAAAACTAGCAATAACAGCAACGACAGGTAAAGTAATTAAAAACCAAGGCCAGAATTGTTTGTACCAAACTTGTTGAACCATATTTCACATCCATGCTTAATGTATGGTGTTATATTTCACAGATACATTAATGTATTATTGTAAGTTTATATTTTATGCTGTTGTATGGCTAACGTTTTTAGAGCTATGTGTTAGGGTATAGACAATTATTTTATCTATACCCTAGTTTATACGTTATTGTTTTGTTCAAAAATCACTTATTTGTGTGTTGCCATATCAGTTGTACTCTTATTGCTGTGGCTAAGGCTATAGACATAGGCAGACAGAATATGAATTTTTTCATCGCCTAAGACTTTATCCCATGCAGGCATAACACCTTGTCGGCCATATTTCACAGTCTCTTCAACTGTTGCACGGCTACCGCCATATAACCAAATTTGGTCGGTAAGGTTAGGCGCTCCAACAGCAGGATTTCCTTTACCGTCGGGCCCATGGCATGCAGAACATAATACAAAGCGACTCTTTCCTGCTTCAGCCTCACGCGGATCAACTTTTCGACCAGATAAACTTAATGTATAGCTTACCACCTCACGGACACCATTAGGGCCTAGTGTTTCTAGCCATGCAGGCATTGCACCTTGACGGCCATGTAAAATAGTGGTTTTAATAATTTCAGGTGCACCACCATAGAGCCAGTCATTATCTGTTAAATTAGGAAAGCCTTTTTGTCCTCTAGCATCAGATCCATGGCATAACGCACAGTTTTGTAAAAATAGGGCGCGGCCTACTTTGAGTGCATTATCATCTGTGGCGATTTCTGTTAATGGGCGTAATGTTTTTCCATCAGCTTGATAAGCGAGGCGTTTAAAGGTTTCGCCATACACTTTATCAGCGTGTACTTTTTCTTGATCATATTGAATATATTGACCACTTTGTTCAGCTTGTGTGCTCGCACTTGTTGATTCTTGAAGAGATAGCACATTTTTATTAGCACTGTGCCAATTGAGCAGATTTCCCCAAGAGCCTAATCCGGGATAAAGCACAAGATAACCGAGTGCAAATACAATGGTCATCCAGAACATATAACGCCACCATTTTGGTAGGGGGTTATTGATCTCTTTAATACCATCATAGGTATGGCCCATGTCGGCACCTTCATCGATACCGGTTTTATCTTTCGTACACCACCGTAATAGCAGAGCACAGCCAAGAATACTGCCAAGGGTAATAATGGTAATCCAAAGGGTCCAAAATAGACTCATTCTTGCTTACTCCCTGCTTGCGGCACAGATTGTTGTGGTTTTTCATCAGCAAAAACCAAATTAGCCGCTTCCTTAAACCGAGCATGACGTTTTTTACTGTAAGCCCAAAATATAATGCCTAGAAAACTGACAAAAACGGTTACGGTATAGATGCTATGGATAATGCCAAAGTTCATTGTCCGCTCCTACTGTTTCATTGCCAAGCCAAGAGATTGTAAATAGGCTATTAGCGCATCCATTTCTGTTTTCCCTTTAACATCTGTTGGCGCAGAAGCAATTTGCGCATCAGTATAAGGAACACCAAAATTATCGCGAAAGAGCGCCAGCTTTTTACCGGTTAACTCGCCGGTTAATACATTCTCTTCTAGCCATGGGAATGCAGGCATGTTTGATTCTGGTACAACAGC
The DNA here is from genome assembly GCF_051652165.1 of Plesiomonas sp. Classification (GTDB taxonomy): domain Bacteria; phylum Pseudomonadota; class Gammaproteobacteria; order Enterobacterales; family CAMTGL01; genus Plesiomonas. The sequence goes on along the minus strand of NZ_JBOFTR010000004.1, from coordinate 570,631 downwards.
GCGTGGGTCAATTAAGTGTTCACGGTGCCATGTATCAGAGTAACGGCCACCAACACGTGCCAAATCAGGTCCAGTACGCTTTGAACCCCATAAGAATGGATGTTCCCACACTGACTCTCCAGCAACTGAGTAGTGGCCATAACGCTCGGTTTCTGCACGTAATGGCCGAATCATCTGGCTATGGCATACATGGCAGCCTTCACGAATATAGATATCTCGGCCTTCCATTTGCAGCGCGGTATAGGGTTTTAGATCGGAGACTGGCTGAGTCGTCTCTTTTTGGAACATCAGTGGAACTATCTCGACTAATCCACCAAGGCTAATAGCAATAACAATAAGAATTGCTAACAAACCGATATTTTTTTCAATGATCTCATGGCGATTACGTTGGTTGCTCATGACTATCTTCCCTGTTATACCGACTCAGAGGTTGGTTCAATAGCTTCATGTTCTTTGTTATCTGAAATAACGGTTTTATAGGTGTTGTATGCCATGATGAACATACCTGCCACAATAAATAGACCGCCAACAAAGCGAATAAAGTAGAACGGATAGGAAGCTTGTAATCCTTCAACAAAAGAGTAGGTTAATGTTCCATCCATATTAACTGCACGCCACATAAGCCCTTGCATTACGCCTGATATCCACATTGCAACGATATATAATACAGTGCCAATAGTGGCTAACCAAAAATGGACATTAATAAGCCGCACGCTGTACATCTGTTCTTTATGAAAAAGAATAGGAATTAAATGATACAACGATCCAATTGAGACCATAGCGACCCAACCAAGTGCACCAGAATGTACATGGCCGATTGTCCAGTCAGTGTAGTGTGATAGAGCATTGACGGTTTTAATGGCCATCATCGGGCCTTCAAACGTTGACATGCCATAAAATGAGAGTGAAACCACAAGGAAGCGGATAACAGGATCATCACGCAGTTTATGCCATGCACCTGATAGTGTCATAATACCGTTAATCATGCCGCCCCAAGAGGGAACAAACAAAATAACTGACATGACCATACCTAAAGATTGTGTCCAATCGGGTAGGGCTGTGTAGTGTAAATGGTGTGGCCCTGCCCAAATATAAAGGGAGATCAACGCCCAAAAGTGGACAATAGAGAGCCGATAAGAGTAAACTGGGCGGTTTGCTTGTTTAGGGACGAAGTAATACATCATACCTAAAAAACCGGCAGTGAGTAGAAAACCCACCGCATTATGGCCATACCACCACTGTACCATGGCATCTACAGCACCAGAATAGAGTGAATATGATTTAGTGAATGTAAGGGGGATCGCCATGCTGTTGATGATATGCAATGCAGCTACAGTGATAATAAATGCCCCAAAAAACCAGTTTGCAACGTAAATATGTGGTGTTTTACGTTTAGCAATTGTGCCAAAAAAGCAAATAGCATACGCAACCCAAACAACAGCAATTAAAATATCAATTGGCCATTCGAGCTCTGCGTACTCTTTAGACGTGGTATAGCCTAAAGGTAATGAGATGGCTGCACTCACAATAACTAATTGCCAACCCCAAAAAACAAATTGAGCTAATTTAGGGCTAAAAAGAACGGTTTGAGTTGTGCGCTGTACAACATAAAAAGAGGTAGCCATGAGTGCCGATGTACCAAAGGCAAAAATGACTGCATTAGTATGTAGTGGGCGTAAATGGCTATAAGTGAGCCACGGTGTTTCGAAATTGAGTTGGGGCCAAATAAGCTGTGCTGCAATTAATACACCTACAGACATACCCACAATACCCCAGACAATAGTCATCAGGGAGAATTGGCGCACGACTGTATAGTTGTAGGTTTGCTCAAGCGTATTCATCTGTTGAGTCATGATGATGTGCTTCCGCTGTTGTCGCTATCAACTACACTAATGTTTCCCTGTGCAGGAACATCTCTCTTTTGTATGCCATGTACTTTTGCTAATTGCTTTAAAACGTGGCATTTTTCGTTTGTGATTCTACTTTAGCTGCAAATAAAGCGCAGCAAAAAAAACACACATTTGTTACGGTGAAATAACAAAATTGTGTGTCTTGTAACGCTAGGTTTTAGCTTTGTGTGAAATTCGTGCAATTACCAACAACAAGAGGGGGTCTTGTGGCGGCAGAAAAATTAACACGTTTGCGTTTTATTCAGATTGTTTTCATCATGGTTTTTTTTCTTGGTTTGTTTGTATGGAGAACATTTGACAACCCTGTTGGAAAAAAGATCACACGCATATCAACAGCGTGTTCTTTAAATGAAGGGGCGTGTTCTTTACAGGAAAGCAGTACCGTGGTTAGTGCTAGTAAAGTCAATATTGCCAAAGTCACATTAAGCTCTTTGCCACCTAAAGCGGAGTATCCATTACAATTAGTGATTACGGGGGTTACTAAAAATACAATAGTCTCTGCCTATGTAGAGGGGAGAGATATGTTCATGGGAAAGATCCCTGTTGTTTTTTCGTTTGAAAATGGTCGCTGGATAGGTGATTTTACGGTGGGGTCGTGCACCAGTGAGCAAATGGTGTGGCAAGTCAATATCACACAAGGGAATACATTATCAACAGTCTTTTTTACTGTGAAGAGGGCATAAAAAAATAATTACGAAAAAGCTAATATATAACTGTAGCACATAAGTATAAATCAATGCGTACCGTAAGTTCATCGCGTGTATTTTATACAATCGGTAATTCATGGTTATTGATATTCAAGGAGGAGGTGGGCAATGAGTGGGTTAAAAAAGAGTGAGCAAGAAAATATTGCTATATCAAAAAGGGGAGTGAAATCTGTAAATATTACAGTCAGAGGATACCATCTTGATGTTTATCAGCATGTTAATAATGCAAGATATTTGGAGTTTTTAGAGGAAGCTCGTTGGCAGTGGCTTGAAGAGAGTGGTGATCTTGCATGGTGTGAAAAACATGCGGTAGGTTTTGTGGTGGCGAATATCAATATCAGTTACCGGAAACCGGCTTTGTTAAACCAGCATTTGCAGATTAGTTGCCAACTGACGAAATTGAGTAAGCACAGTGGGTTATTAACCCAATTCATTCATTGTGCAAAAAGTGGCGATATAATTGCAGATGCAATAATCACTTTTGTATGTGTAGATTTACAAACCCAGCGTGTATTGTCCATTGAGGGTGAACTACAACAACGTCTGGGCCATTGGCTGGTTATTGAGTAAGCCTTATGTGACATTACTCTGTTGCATAAAAGTTGTTTTGCGCTGTTCAAAACGTTGGATGAGATCGTCGATAGCCTCTTGTTGATAAGGCATTAGGCCACTGGCAACCATACGTTTGCGTCCAACACCAATCTCTTTTCCCTGTTCAGAAAAAATAAACTCTAGCGTTACGTTGCCACGTTTACCTTCAATATCCATCGTTGCATTACTTAGTTTAACGGTGGGATTGGTAAAATCGAGCGAATCCATTTCGAGAGTCATGCTTTCGTAAATAACAAGGGGTCTTGTTGGATGGATCATATGCTGTGATTGTTCCATTAACGGAACCATGATATGCGGGAAATTCATGCCTGAGAATGCAACGTAGTTTCGAATCACTTGCTCGGTGATCTGTTTATTGGTTGTGATATTACCCGCCCGTGTTAGGTTGAGGTAATTTTTACCCTGTTGATCTGTCACACACCAGCGGTCATTTGATTGAGGTGAGAGTGTTAAGTTGATACCATCAGTAACCATTCCTGCAAAATCAAAGTGCATTTTCTGGCTTAAACCTAGCTTATTGATAGTTAATGCAAATAGCAAATCACCAGGAACACAAAAACGCTTTGCGTCTGTATCATGAATAGGGTTGAAATCACCAGCAACTTTTTTAGCAAAATCACTGGCTTGTTCACGGCTAAAATAGAAGTGTTCAGGATTACTGTGATAAAACGGAGCTAGAAACATGAGTCAGTATCAACTTAAAATAAAGAACATGTATGCAGTGTAGCGAAAAATGCGGATGAAATGGTCTAGCCAGTGAAAATATTAAATTTAGACCTGTATTAAAACTAGAACAAGTAAAGTGTGATCGGTACATTCTTTTTATAAAAAAACATCAATTTGATTGATATTCACTCAAGTCGTTTGATTATCATGCAATTGCATTTTTTTGATAGAATAGTTTATTGACATCCTGCAGTAATCAGGTAATATCTGCATCCGTTCCCGGTAACAAATAAACATAACATGTTGAAGTTAAAGGGAAAGTAAAAGCATGTTAAATGTCGTAAGTGCGGGAATAGCTCAGTTGGTAGAGCACGACCTTGCCAAGGTCGGGGTCGCGAGTTCGAGTCTCGTTTCCCGCTCCAAAGGCGTGTTAACAAAGTGGTTATGTAGCGGATTGCAAATCCGCCTAGTCCGGTTCGACTCCGGAACACGCCTCCAAATTACGGTTTAGCAAAAGTGACATTTAGTCGCGGGGTGGAGCAGTTGGTAGCTCGTCGGGCTCATAACCCGAAGGTCGTTGGTTCAAGTCCAGCCCCCGCAACCAGTTTAGAATCAGGTGTTTGGCTTTTGTTTTATTAGAGTAAAACTTCTGAAAGGTAAAGATTAGTCGCGGGATGGAGCAGTTGGTAGCTCGTCGGGCTCATAACCCGAAGGTCGTTGGTTCAAGTCCAGCTCCCGCAACCAGTTAAAATCAGTGTTTATGTATCTTAGGTCTTAAAGATACATAAATATTTGAAGTAAAGATCAGTCGCGGGGTGGAGCAGTTGGTAGCTCGTCGGGCTCATAACCCGAAGGTCGTTGGTTCAAATCCAGCCCCCGCAACCAGTTAAAATCAGTGTTTATGCATCTTAGGTCTTAAAGATACATAAATATTTGAAGTAAAGATCAGTCGCGGGGTGGAGCAGTTGGTAGCTCGTCGGGCTCATAACCCGAAGGTCGTTGGTTCAAGTCCAGCCCCCGCAACCAGTTTAAAAGAAGAGAAATATTTTGTTTGCTGTTTAGGGCATAAAACAAATATCAGTACAGTAAAGATCAGTCGCGGGATGGAGCAGTTGGTAGCTCGTCGGGCTCATAACCCGAAGGTCGTTGGTTCAAGTCCAGCTCCCGCAACCAAATTTAAAACCACAGAGAAATCTGTGGTTTTTTCTTGCTTCAGAGATCCGCTTATTCTGTCATAAAATACATAGACTATTTATATTGCTAAATAGTAGTGTATTTTATTTTTCTCGCCTCATCATGCTATCCCATTTTCTTTTTTGATCGTTAATCTGCTGCTGTTTTAAGCGTATTTTTTTTATGATCGCCTGTTTTTTCTGCTTTTTTTGTACGATATTGGCAATAAAAAGAAAACAAAAAAAGATCAGTAACAGTATCAAAAAATTTGCAGACATATACCAACCTTATGCGACTAATATCGACATGAGCAGTAGACTGTATAGTTCATCATGATTACATATAGTATATGAAGTATACAGTCTGTAATGTTAGTATTTTTGTGCTATTGTTGAAGAGTTATAATAATAAATATAGGTATAAAATATCTAATGATAAAAGAGGGATTATTGATCGAGCATATGCCCCATTTTCATCGCTTTTGTTGCTAAATAGTGCTCATTTTTGGGGTTTTTACCAACTAAAAGTGGGACTCGTTCGACAATATTTATTCCAGTTGCAGATAGAATATCTACTTTTTTAGGGTTGTTAGTTAGTAAACGAATATTTTGAACGCCAAGTTGAGTAAACATGTCTGAGCATAAAGTAAAATCACGCTCATCATCTGCAAACCCTAACTGATGGTTTGCTTCTACTGTGTCAGCACCTTGATCTTGCAATGCATAAGCACGAATTTTATTTAGCAAGCCGATACCTCGTCCTTCTTGACGATGATATAGCAAAACTCCACGACCTTCTTCTGCAATACGCGTTAATGCTGCTTCAAGTTGAAAACCACAATCACAGCGCAAGCTGAACAAGGCATCACCGGTAAGGCATTCTGAGTGAACACGCGCTAAAACAGGATCGTCTCCTGAGATATCACCAAAAATCAGAGCAACATGATCTTTTCCCGTTTTGAGTTCTTCAAAACCGATCATTCGAAAATCGCCCCAAGGCGTCGGTAATACGGCTTCCGCCACCTGTTTTAATTTCATTGTTTTACTCCTGCAAATAGATTGCATTAACTCATTGAGTAAGGCCGGTAAATAAACAGTGCATTTTGCTATAGCAACCGGATGAACGTAGCTCATTCTACCTTGAAAAGATGGAGAGCAGAAACAGCTATGTTTATGCCAATAAATTGCGAAATAGCCCATGATATTACACTTGATATTCTAATTTTGTTCGACCAACTTTAGTTTTGTGCAATAATTAACCTATTGATTATTAATGAATACCGCAGCATAAGCAGGGTTTGTAGCGATACAGTAAACTTTATAAGGACGTGTGCGATGTATTATGGTTTGGATATTGGCGGAACAAAAATTGAGTTTGGTGCATTTGATACTGATTTAGTACGAGTAATGCGTGAACGGGTGACGACACCAGCGAGTAGCTATGATGATTTCTTATCTGCTATTGTAAATTTAGTGCGTGCTGCTGATGCAAAATTAGGCGTAGAAGGGAAAATAGGAATTGGTATCCCCGGTATTGCTGATGTTGATACGGGTAAATTGCTGACATCAAATATTCCGGCAGCCATGGGGCAAACGTTAAAACATGATCTTGAAGTGCTTCTAGATCGTGAAATTAGAATTGAAAATGATGCTAACTGCTTTGCCTTGTCTGAAGCCTGGGATGACGATTTGCGAGAGTATCCCTCTGTGCTTGGCTTGATTTTAGGTACGGGTGTGGGGGGGGGGATTGTTATCAATGGTAAAGTACATGCTGGACGAGCCAACATTGCAGGTGAGGTTGGCCATATCCGCTTACCTTATGATGCCTTGAAGCTGTTAGGTATGGAGAATGCCCCTATTTTTTCTTGTGGCTGCAAGAAAATGGGTTGTATTGATAATTATCTCTCTGGGCGTGGTTTTGAGCTTCTCTATGCTCACTATTTTGCAGAAAAGCTTTCTGCACAGGAAATTATTGAGCATTACTATGCCGGAGAGCGATGTGCTCTACAGCATGTTGATCGCTTTATCGATTTATTAGCTATTTGTCTTGGTAATATTCTGACGGTGCTTGATCCACATGTTGTTGTTATCGGTGGGGGCTTATCAAACTTTGCGTTGATTTATGAAGAGTTACCTAAGCGTTTGCCAGAGCATTTGCTGAATGTGGCTAAAGTGCCGCGGATAATTAAAGCTCGCCATGGTGATGCTGGTGGGGTACGTGGGGCAGCATTTTTACATTTATCATAACCTTTGATAATAATCACAGATTGCTAGTGAGTCAGCCATTATCTGCTCATTAGCAGTCTGTTGAAATGTGGTTGTTACACTAAAGGCGAACTTTCTTTTTTGTTATTAGCATGACATGGTTATCATGTTTCGGTGGATTATGCATCGGGAAGATAGCGTGTTCGGGTCGGTAAGCGGTAAAAGGTCAATGAGAAAAAGAGTACGCCAACGTTGCCGTATCTGGCTTTTTTATCGAAAAAAAGCGAACCGCTTGAGTCTATCTTTTGCTAAAAATGAAAGAGGTTACAGTGTGCAAAACAATAATCAGATTGGAAAAGTTGTTGTATTAACCGGTGCCGGTATTTCCGCTGAATCTGGCATTCGTACTTTTCGAGATCAAAACGGGTTGTGGGAAGAGCACCGTATTGAAGATGTCGCAACACCAGAAGGTTATCTGCGTGATCCTGTATTAGTTCAGCGATTTTATAATTTACGCCGAAGTGAGCTACTTTCTCCGGCATTAGAACCGAATGCTGCGCATCTTGCATTGGCTCGATTAGAGCAGGCATTGGGTGATGATTTTTTACTGGTGACACAAAATATCGATAATTTGCATGAAAGAGCAGGGAGCCGGCGGGTGATCCATATGCACGGTGAGTTATTAAAAGCACGTTGCTCTGAGTCAGGCCAAACAATTGACTGGAAAGGGGATTTGACTGTTGATGATACTTGTCATTGTTGTCAGATACCCGTACTGTTGCGTCCGCACATTGTCTGGTTTGGTGAAATGCCATTAGGAATGAATGATATTTATACCGCATTGGCAGATGCTGATGTGTTTATTGCTATCGGGACATCCGGTAATGTGTATCCGGCAGCAGGTTTTGTGCATGAAGCAAGCTTGAGTGGCGCACATACAGTTGAGCTAAATTTAGAGCCAAGTTTGGTGCAAAGTGAGTTTGCGGAAAAACAGTATGGTATTGCCAGCCAGTTAGTACCGGAGTTTGTGGCCGCGCTGTTGACTAAACCTGTTGTTTGTTAATCATGGTTTACCGATAAAACGTTAACATTAACAGATAAAAAAATGCCGATCATGGTGGTGATCGGCATTTTTTATAACAAGGGTGCAGAAGATATCATCGCACCTGATGACCAGTGTGATTACTCATCGATAGTGCGATTATGCGTTCCTTATCAGTAGACGATTAACGTCCGGCTTTGAGCTTTTGAAAATAACTTTCATACAGTTCATTAGCTGAACCAACATCGCTTTGCCATTCACCAGCCAAAATGGTTTTTTCTTCCGGATAAATAGTTTTATCGGAAACCATCTCTTTTGGCAATAACGGCTGTGCGGCTTTAACCGGTGTAGGGTAGCCAATTTCTTCAGCCACTTTTGCTGCTACATCAGGGCGCAGTAAGAAGTTGATTAGCTTGGTCGCGCCTTCAGTATTTTTTGCATTTACAGGGATAGCTAGGCTATCCATCCAGAAAATAGCGCCCTCTTTTGGCCAGACAATCTGTACAGGAGTACCTTCCTGACGGGCCATATAGGCTGAACCATTCCACAGCATCCCCAGATTGACTTCACCAGCAATGTACGGGTTTGCGGGGAAATCTGAATTGAATGTCAGCACATTTGGCATCAGTTTTTGTAGCTCGTGGTAAGCTGCTTCAATCTGCTTTGGATCGGTTGTGTTTGCTGAATAGCCTAATTTACGCAGTGCAAGATGGAAAAATTCACGTGCATCATCCATCATCAGCAGGCTGCCGGCATATTCAGGCTTCCACAGATCAGCCCATGATGTGACGCTGCTTGCATCAATCACATCCGTATTTACACCGATCCCTGTTGCACCCCAAATGTAAGGAATGGAGTAATCGTTGTTAGGGTCAAAAGGTTTGTTAAGCAGAGCAGGGTCTAAGTTTTTATAGTTAGAGAGCTTTGCTTTATCAATTTTTTGTAGCATACCCTCTTTACGCATTTTATCTACGTAATAGGTTGAAGGTACGACAAGATCGTAAGCATTGGCTTTATCCAATGTCTTGAGCTTAGCATACATGGTTTCGTTAGATTCATAGGTAGAGTAAATTACCTTGATTCCAGTCTCTTTAGTAAATTCTTCTAACAAGCCAGAAGGGATATATTCTGACCAGTTATAGAAGTAGACCACATTATTCTCTGCCGCATTCGCAACTTGAATGCCGAGCGCCATCATCCCCGCAACAAGAAGACGTGACCATCGTTTCATTCAAGACTCTCCTCTAAGTAAATAGAATAATGAGGGGATCATTAAAAAATGTGTTATCCCCAGCCAGTTTTAAAATATCAATTTTACGATATATCACTACGTTTGAATACATATGTAAGTTTTTATGTCACTTTTTTGCGTAACAACAACTGGCTTGTAATGATCAACACTAGCGATCCCGCTAACATGAGTGTTGCGAGTGCGTTGACTTCAGGTGATACACCCACTTTAACCATAGAGTAAATCTTCAGTGGTAAAATTTCGTAGGTTGGGCCAGTCACAAAAGATGACACTACAACATCATCAAGTGATAGTGTAAAACTGAGCAGCCATCCAGCGGCAACCGCAGGCATAGCTAATGGCAGCAAAATCTTACGTAAAATGACGGTTTCACTTGCGCCCAGATCTTTTGCAGCTTCAAGCATTCTGACATCAAATCCTTTCAAACGTGAGTACACAGTAACCACAACAAAAGGAAGGCAAAAAGTGATATGTGCAAACAGTAATGACCAAAAACCCAGCGAAATACCTACTACAACAAACAGTGCTAAGAGTGAGATGGCCATGACAATATCGGGTGACATCATCACTACAAACAACATGCCACTGACAAAAGGTTTACCTCGGAAACGATACCGAAATAGCGCAACGGCTGCCATAGCACCAATCAGTGTTGCCATTGTTGCTGAAAGCACAGAGATAGTAATGGAGTGCAATGCAGCTTGTATCAGGCTGTCATTGTTCATTAGTCGCTCATACCAGTTAAGGCTAAAACCTTCCCACCTAATGCCATATTTTGATTTATTAAAGGAGTTAGCAATCAAAATGCCGATAGGAATATACAAGTAAGCATATACCGTAAGCATAAAACCGCCACGAAATATACGTCCTATCATTCTAGCTCACCCTTACGATTGAGCAGTTTTCCTACTCGATAATAGATAAATAGCAATAGCCCCATCAATAGTGTTAGCGTTACGCTAGTTGCCGCGCCAAATGGCCAATCACGGATATTAAGGAACTGGCTTTTGATTACATTACCAATTAATAAGTTTTTTGCACCGCCAAGTAAATCAGAGACATAAAACATCCCCATGGCAGGAAGTAAAACCAAAACGCAACCGGCTACAATCCCTGGCATTGTCAGGGGAAGGATCACTTTGATAAAACGCTGAAGTTTATTTGCACCTAAATCACGTGCAGCTTCAATGTAAGCATCATCGAGCTTTTCAATGCTGGAATAGAGTGGCAGCACCATAAAAGGCAAGAGAATATACACCAACCCCATAATAACAGCCGTTTCGGTATACATTAGCCGCAGAGGTTGATCGATGATACCAACAGAAAGCAGTAACGTATTAAGCAAACCTTTTGTACCAATGAATATTTTTAAACCATATGTACGGATCAGAGAATTAGTCCAAAACGGGACTATCACTAAAAAGAGCATGATAGGCCGCCATTTCTCTTTCATTCGTGCAATAGTATAGGCAAATGGATATCCAATAAGCAGACACAAAAATGTTGCGATCATGGCCATTGAGAGCGAATGCCACATGACTTCGGCGTAGAGTGGATCAAACAGACGGGTATAGTTATCCAGCGTAAAAGTAAGCTGGATTAAATTTGCATCATCACGGACTAGAAAACTAGTACCAATAATCATGAGATTTGGAATAAAAACAAATAACACTAACCAAGCAACAATGGTGGTGATAACAATATTTTGAAACTTACGCGTTGTCTTCATCGGCGAGTACCACCTCCCAGCTTTCAACCCATGTTACAGCAACTTTTTGGTTGAGTGAGTGATCAACATCAGGATCATCTTCATTAAAAAATTCACTGACCATGACTGATTTACCACTTTCAAGTTCAACGGTAGAGTCTAATGTCATACCTTTATAGTTACGTTCACGAACATAACCAATGATGCCATCTACCTGATCGGTGTTGTGGATTTCGTCAATCCGCAAATCTTCAGGGCGCAGCAATACATTAACCTTATCACCTGCCGATACATCCATCATGACATTATGAATATGGCATTCACGGCCTTCGACATTGGCCAGCACGCGATCAACATCAACACGCGCGATAATATTAGCTGTGAAAATATTAATTTCACCGATAAAGTGGGCTACAAATAAGTTGCGTGGCTCTTCATAGATCTCGCGTGGTGTTCCGTCTTGTTCAATGCGACCATCACGCATAACAATAATGCGATCTGACATGGTCAGGGCTTCTTCTTGATCATGCGTAACGAAAACAAACGTGATACCGAGTTTGCGTTGTAAGGCTTTTAGTTCATTTTGCATCTGCTTACGCAGTTTGTAGTCAAGTGCTGAGAGTGATTCATCAAGCAATAATATCTTTGGCTTGTTGACTACTGCACGTGCAATAGCAACACGCTGTTGCTGCCCACCGGAAAGCTGATGCGGACTGCGAGTTGCCATATCATCAAGTTGCACCATGCGAAGTGCATCCATCACGCGTGGTTCAATTTGGTGGGTAGGAACTTTTTGCATACGCAGACCAAAAGCAACATTTTCAAACACCGACATATGGGGAAAGAGTGCATAGCTTTGGAATACGGTATTGACGTGGCGATGTTCTGCCGAGATATCAGTAATATCTTGGTTATCAAGAATAATACGACCTTCATCAGCATTTTCAAGCCCTGCAATTAAGCGCAGAACAGTTGTTTTTCCGCAACCTGAAGGCCCTAAGATGGTTAAAAATTCACCGTCATTAATGGTGAGATCAAGATTCGAGATGATATCCTTACCATCAAATCCTTTACGAATGGCTCGGAGTTCTACTACCGGCGAATGAGAACGTTTTTCAGTCATTTAGCTTCTTACTCTATCCTTAATGTGTACAGATAGAACCATCTTTGGAAAAGACTGTTAACCAAAGATGCCACTGAGTATAAAAAAGAGCGCGAATAATAAGGGTAACGCCCCAGAATGGAAAGCCGTTTTCCCTTTAACTGGATAATTTTCCTCTTTTCATCTCTAAAGCACAAATTATAGTGTGTTGGATCTGTTTTTTATCAAGCAACCTAGCAATCTTTTGCATTAATCATGTTAATTATTGTGTTTTCAGGTGAAAATATTATGTGAAATGTAATTTACCATGACGAAAGGGCATTGCTATGCATGTGGCTGTTGTTTTGAATGTGCACAACAAAATTCAAAGTAAAAAAATAACAATAAAAGAAAAAGGCTTATTAAACACTGTATATAAAGTGCTTTATCACGGGTGTTTGTGTTTTTTGGGAGCGTCAGCAGGTTATGCTCATGCAGCGAGCCAAGTGTTCGAATATAAGACATTTTATGATGATGTTTCACGAATAAATCGCCCTGATGAAGCGAAGTTAGCGGCACGGTTAGCCTATTTTTTACGTGATCCACAAACAAAACAAGGCTGTCAGATCACACGTATAACAATGAGTTCAGGTCGGCATAACGAGCAAATAAACATTGATGCTACAGGTGAGATACGAGTTCCACAAGACAGTAATCTTCGCCGTATTAACCCTAATATCATGATTGAAACGGCTAATACACTACCTTGCGATATCTCAGTTCAAGTACTTGCTACCCTACCTATGACAAACACTATTTCTGGCCAGCAGTTACAGTTGTTAGTGGCAGATATGAATGCGCTTTACCAGCGGTTGGGAACATTTTTTACACGTAGCCGTATGCCTAAAGTAGGTGGGGTGATCGTTCGTTTTCCAACAGAAACGGGTCAGATTACGGTAGAGAATACCAATAACTCTGTTACAGCATTAGAAACGCGTATTATTGAATATAAGCAGCATGAATGGACAGTTGATTTTACACGATTTTCGATCACAAAAAGTGATGTGCTGACCTTTTCTGTTAAACCAACGAAAATTATCCCTTTTATTCAACAGGATTAAGCAAAAGACTGACCTACCGCAATATGTATTTGCATTACCTTTGCATAATAAGGTAATGACAAATAAGGCGCAAAGATAATGAATAAACTATTAGACCGATTTTTCTTTTATCTGGCATTTGATACACAATCTAAGGTTAATCAGCGGTATGTGCCAAGCTCAGAAGGGCAAATGGCGTTAGCTCAGGCATTGCGTGATGAAATGCAAGAGATGGGTTTGGTTGATATTAGTTTAGACAAGTATGGTTGCTTAATGGCAACATTGCCAGCCAATGTCGATCAGTGTGTACCTACAATTGGTTTTATTGCCCATCTAGATACTTCGCCTGATTATTCAGGAAAGCATGTTGAACCACAGGTGATTGAGAATTATCGTGGCGGAGATATTGCTCTAGGTGTAGGTGATGAGTTTTTATCACCGGTGACATTTCCAGTATTACATGAAATGTACGGTAAAACATTAATTACCACTGATGGTAAAACCTTACTGGGAGCGGATGATAAAGCGGGTATTGCTGAAATATTGACCGCAATAGCACGCTTACAAGCCGAAAATGTGCCGCACGGTGATATTCGCATTGGGTTTATTCCTGATGAAGAGATTGGCCGAGGTTCACACTATTTTGATGTGGATAAGTTTGCAGCACAATGGGCTTATACGGTTGACGGCGGTGGAGTAGGCGAGCTCGAATATGAGAACTTTAATGCTGCCAGCGCGGTGATCCAGTTCCACGGTAATAATGTACATCCAGGGTCTGCAAAAGATGTCATGGTTAATGCGTCGGCATTAGCTATGCAGTTTCATGCGGGAATGCCAGCGGGTGAAACACCTGAGTTAACTGAAGACCGCGAAGGTTTCTTTCACCTTAATCAGATGAAAGGTTCAGTTGAAAAAGCAGAGCTGCATTATATGATCCGTGATTTTGATTGGCAGCATTTTGAAGCACGAAAGATATTTTTATCTGAGAAAGTTGCAGCATTTAATTTAGGGTTGAAGCGTGGATGCTGCGTTGATATCAGCATTTCTGATTCCTATTTTAATATGCGGGATAAAATTTTAGAACATCCACATGTGATTGCTATTGCAGAACAGGCAATGCGTGAGTGTGGTATTGAGCCTAAAATTAAACCTATCCGAGGAGGGACTGATGGTGCATACCTCTCGTATCGTGGTTTACCTTGCCCAAATATTTTTACAGGTGGGTATAATTTCCATAGTAAACATGAGTTTGTCAGCGTTGAGGGAATGGAAAAAGCTGTTGAGGTTATTGTGAAAATTGCATCACTTACAACAATGCTGTCTTGATTTTTACAGAAGTAAATCAGGACTACCTATGAATACAATATAAAAGCATCTTATATAAGATGCTTTTATATCATCTGGCTATATTAATTATTAATTGCTCGTTTTTTATTATTTTCGCTTTTACTCTCACTCTCTACCATTTTTAGATAATACAGGCAGATACCGGTGAATATTTTTGTACTGAGTGCTATCTTTTTTATACGGGTAAAAGGTTAAGACTATTTACTTACAGACTGCGTAATAACCTCTTACTTCTATATTGATTTTAGTAGCTATACATAATATGCATTTTCTGTGACAAGGAGTATTTATGGCTCAACTTCAGGCACTTAAAGCGTCTTCTATTGAGCGGCTTGATTTACAAGTGCTAAATGAGTTGCAACAGGAGATTGGTGATGATGTGCTTGTTGATATCATTCAAGTCTACTTAATAGAACTTGATGAACATATCATACAAATGACTGATGCGCATAACGTAGGTGATTTTATCGCGTTAGGTAAATTAGCGCATTGTATTAAAAGTAGCTCAGGATCTTTAGGCGCAAAAGATTTGTATCATGCTGCTTTACGATTAGAGATGCATTGTCGTAATACTGAAATAGACGCTAGTGAGTTAGCTTACGTTGATTTTATGCAGTACAGTGAGCCAACAAAGGCAGCATTGCAAGATTATCTTGCATCATAAAATAATGGATATAAAACTCAAAACAGGAGTGTTTTAAATGAAATTAAAAGGATTAGTTTATGTAGCAGGGTTAATGCTCTCTGCGCTGTTATATCCAGAGCTTAGTTTAGCAATTGGTCATATTACAGATGAGGCTGTATTAACTATATCAGGTGATATTGGTGAAAGAAATCAAGGCGAAACGGCTGTGTTTGATGAAAAATCACTTGATGCACTACCTCAGCATAAAATTACGACTACAACACCGTGGTATGAGGGTGAGAAAACATTTGAAGGGCCACTGATTAGAGATGTTCTCGCTTTAGTTAAATCAAAAGGAAAGAGTATTACTTTTGTTGCGTTAAATGATTATGAATCAAAGATTCCTGTATCTGACATTAATAAATACGATGTGATTTTAGCAAGAAAAATAGATGGAAAAATGTTGAGTGTAAGGGATAAAGGGCCTCTATTTGTTATTTATCCATTTAATACTCACCCAGAGTTAAGAACGAAATTATATTATAGCCGCTGCGCTTGGCAAGTAGATTCTATAAAAATAGAGTAATGGATATGCTAATAGATAAATTAATGCGCTAAATAAGGGATAAAATGAAAACAAATTATCGGCTGCTTGTCGTTATCTGTCTTGTTTTATTAGGGACATTTATAAGCATAGCTTCTGTTCAATATAAGCAGTTTGATGATTTAAAGAAAAGCGCCAGTATTGGCGATGATAATTTGATGTGGACTTACTTTCAGTTGCAAAATGAATATTATCGTTTGCAGTATCAATTGTTGAAAGTGGAGTCTGAAAATGGCAGTGCATCGTCAATGCGAGCATTACAACTTCGGTATGATACTTTTATTAGTCGTATAGGATTAGCATTACACAGTAGTGATAGCCGTGAAATATTGGTTGATCAACCTATTTATCACCAAATAAAAAAAGAGTTACCTAATTTTATTTACTATGCAGATACCCTTTTAGGACCAGATGTTATACCTGTATACAATAAGGAAAAGTATCAAACACTCATTGAACGTGTCAATGCACTACAATCTTTACTTCAAAAAACAAATTTACAGGTTAATACCTCTTTTACTGCATTAGATGAAAGTAGAAAGCAAACTGTAACCAACCAAATTGCTATAACAACTGCAATTGCAACATTGCAACTAATGCTGATTGTTATTTTTGGTTTTGTTGCATGGAGTCAGTTACAACGGAGTAAAAAACAAAACCATTCATTGATGTTATTAACTGAGAAATTAGAAGATGCGCGTTTTCAAGCAGAAGCAGGAAATCGCGCAAAAAGTGTTTTTTTAGCGAATATGAGCCATGAGATTAGAACTCCAATGAACGGTGTTATTGGCATGATTTCATTGCTTGAAGACAGTACATTGAACTCACAACAAGCAGATTATTTAGCAACAGCAAAAGATTCAGCCGAGCATTTACTTGGATTACTTAATGATATTCTTGATGTGTCGAAATTGGAAGCTGGGCATGTACAGTTAGATGTGTCTCCATGTTCATTATCAAATTTACTTATTAACACACATCGTTTAGTGGCAAATGCAGCGGATCAAAAGGGATTACAGCTTATACTTGATTATCCACCTGATTTACCCGCATGGGTTGAACTTGATTCTATTAGAGTTAGACAAATTATTATGAATTTAATCAGTAATGCGATTAAATTTACAGAGAAAGGGGTTATACGTATAACTGTTTATAGTAAGAACGTATCGCTTGATTTTTTTGAAATTTCTATTGCTGTTGAAGATACGGGTATTGGTATAGCTGAAGAGATAATACCTAAATTATTTCAACGATTCTCTCAGGCTGAATTATCAACAACTCGTTTATATGGTGGTTCAGGTTTAGGTTTAGAGATTTCAAAAAATTTAGCACAAATTATGAATGGTGATATTACATTGACAAGTCAACTTGGAAAGGGCAGTTGTTTTGTTTTTTCTTTTAAAGCAAAGAGTGCTCAAGCACCATTAACTGACAAGTGTCAAAGCATACAATGCCATCAATGCACACCACAAATTAACATTTTAGTTGTTGATGATAGTGCTGCAAATCGTAAGTTTATTTCTACCTTACTTATCGGGCATGGGCATAAAGTTCAAACAGCTGAAAATGGGCTTATTGCAATAGATAAAGTGAATAGTGATGTATTTGATTTGGTTTTCATGGATATTCAAATGCCACTGATGAATGGTTTAGATGCAGCTATAGTTATTCGTAAATATGCAGATGATAATCATCGTGAAATTAAAATAATTGCATTGACTGCTGATGCACTAGAAGGTGCAAGAGAAACTTATATTCAAGCAGGAATGGATGATTACTTAACTAAACCTGTTAAAGCGGCAGGATTACAAGCAGTAATTGCAAAACATTTTGATGCACGTGATTATCATTGCGCACCACATGAAGCTTCTGAAATAGAGCAAATATACAGTGCTAAATCATTATTAGTGGTGGATGATAATAAAGTTAATCTAATGGTTGTAAAGGCAATGCTAAAAAAGATGGGGCATTTAGTTGATACGGTTGTCTCTGGAGAAGAGGCAATAAACGCAGTAAAAAATAAAAGTTATGATATAGTTTTTATGGATTTACATATGCCTGGTATGGGAGGAATAGAAACAACGCAAGCAATTATCAATAATATGCGAGAAAGCTCGCCGAAAATAATTGCTTTAACTGCAGATGCAACAATAGGTGTGCGTGATGAATGTTTATCAGCAGGCATGGTTGATTATTGCACTAAACCACTTACAATGAGTAAGTTAAATGATACAATTAATCGAACATTAATTAAAGATTCAATTCTAGCATAATTATTTTCAGCCTTTTTATATGGGTCTTTCAATTAAAACAAAAGTCATATCATCCTCTGGCATTTCAGCGTGAGTTATATCAAACCAATGAGATATTTTTTTTGCAGCTAGTTCAATAGGTTCTGTTAATGAAGAGAGTAAGATGTGACTAATTTCAGTTTCATAATGAGAGCTAAGTGTTTCGCTTCGTGACTCTAATAATCCATCAGTATAAAGCATGAGCCTTTGTTTTGGCTTTAATTGCAGAGTAAGTTGATTGTATTGCGTATCTTCAGTGATACCCGCTAACATACCACTAACGGGTAGAATATCTATGCCTTTTTCAGTAATTAACCAAGGTTTAGGGTGGCCAGCACTGGCTAATTGAATATATTCGTTATTAAGCTCTGCAGCAATACATGTCGTGAGTGCCCCACTGAGTAGAGAATCATTTATCATGCTTTGGGATAGTTTATTTAAGAGAAGATTAACGCCTTCATTTTTATATAACCCATAGATTAAACCACGAAAGTAGCCTGCGTGTGCATATGCAAAAAATTTAGCCTGTTCACCATGCCCCATAATATCGCCAAGTAGTATAAGCTTATCATGTTGTAATAAATAATCACCACCACCTGCTGATGCTACTCGGCTTTGTACTACAAGATTATAGCCATCTATTTTTTTGGGGAGTTGTGGGCGTAAGCCTGCGGTAACTTTGGGGTCGAGCCGTTGATTTATTCGGATTTTAAGATTTTGGCTTCGTTGTAGTACACGTGATACTATGTCAAGCAATTCTACTTTTTTCACTGGTTTAACAATATAGTCATCTACACCTAAGCGGGTAGCAATTTGACGAGTATCATTACTTGAGTTTCCTGTGATAAAAACAAAAGGAAGTATATCGGTTTCAATGTGACCTGCTAGGTTTTTACGCATACTGAGACCATCCATGCCCTGCATTGATATATCAGAAAGGATTAAATCTATTTTATTTTTTTTTATAAATGGAATGGCTTCTTCTGCTGAAGAAAACGCAATGATTTGATATTTGTTTTTTAGGTAGCTTTGTATTATTTTACGAATCACAGGATCATCATCGACCAGTATAATAGTAGGTAGTTTGACTTGAGAGCAAAGTGGATTAGATATAACAAGTTTGTTTATATTTTCTGGTGTGCGCGAATAAACTGACTCTGCAAATAATGACTGAATTAACGCAATACCATATCCCCCCTCAGCTAAAATGTCTGGTATATTACTCTTATTATTATAAACAGTTGTTTCACCTCCATCATCTTCAATTATCATTATCCATTCGTTATTTATATAGGATAATGTTAACTGAATAAAGGTGGCAGGAGGGGTAGTATGTCTGACTATATTAGTTGCTGCTTCTGTAAAAGCAAGTAACCAGTGCTGTAATTCTTGCTGTGCTATATTGTGTGAGTTTAATATTGAATTTAAATTACTTCTCAATTCACGAACTGAAAGTAGCGATGCTGTTTTTTTTAATATCCATTCGTTTTTTAACATGCGATAATCCTTTAGGTAGTGGATGTTTTAGAACTGTTTTAAAATATGTAGTATTGGTGATTTATTATAGTTTAAAAGATAAAATTGCTATTTTTCTTATTCGAGTTCTTAATTTTTCCATTAACAAAGGAAATCGATGTTCTAATCGGTATGTTTCTCTTGTTAAGTCACTAGCAAGAGAGGGATTAAATCTATCATTGGCAATAAAACCAATAATATTGCATTCTGTTTGTTTTAGTTTTTTTAATGTATCTTTTATCTCACTTTCTTGAGTGCGAGAGAATAAAACAGAGAGTACAGTAGCATCACAACATGCACAGGCAATTTCACTGGGTAAATATTTTGGTTCTTCTAATGTAATAGGTGGAATATCAAAAATGATGATGTCATAGTGCTCAGTGAAATCGTTTAATAATTGAGTGAAATTTTTTCTATACCAGCGATCACTTGGTTCAACACGAGTGAGTGTTGTCGCAAGAGAAAATAAAGATGAAACCTGATGAATAGTGGGAAAGTTAAGTGAACTTGTGTTTGGTACATTATTAACAAGTGCACTGCCTATGTTAGGGTATAATGCCGGTAAAATTGGTGCGGTAATCGATAACTCAACTAAGAGTGTGCGCATATTTGCTTGAACACAACGCTTGGCAAAGGCAAGGGCACTACTTGATACACCTTCTTGATGGACTGCTGAGGTAATAGCGAGTGTGCGAATACCTTTTGATAGTGCACGATCAAATAAAATATCAATCTCTTTATGATATTCAGGCTCTTTTTCTTTAGTCATGTTGTACTCAACCATTAAATTTTAATTAGTAAAGTAAGTACAGAAAGAATCGTAAATATATCTGTCATTCCACCCATAAATACAGACCAATTACTGTCTTTAGTGTCAGGGATGTATACTGTATCGCCAGCTCGTAAAATAGGTAATTGGCTAAAATTAGGTGACTTCATAAAATCAAGTAAATTAAATGTACGTGCTTGGTCGTTCTTTCCACTCTCAGACAGATTAGCAATAATAATTTTTTGTACATAAGCTGAACTTGTTGGGCCACCGGCCTCAGCTAACAGATCAAGTAGTGTCATACTTTCATTAAAACGATAACGTCCAGGTTTACCAATTGCACCCATTATTCTCACTGTTGACTCTTTACTTGAGTCTAGCCATAACCGATCTTTTTCAGGGATATAGATAGAGTCACCTGTAACGACTTTAGGTAATAAACTTTCATCACCTGATTCAAAATAGAGGGATAAATCTAGTTTTGTTACATTAGCTGAACCACCATTACGATGAGCAACGCGTATATTACGCAAGTCTGCTTTTTCAGTTGGGCCATCTGCTGCTGCGAGAATATCTAAGAAACCCATTTCTGATGTAAATGCATAGCGTCCAGGTGCGCCAACTTGACCCATTATATAGATTGAATTTTCAGGTGCTTGCTGTACCCATTGTGATTTATTATCTTTTGGATCATTGGGTAACTGTGGAATATTAATGGTGTATCCTGCACGGATATTTGGAATTTGCTCTAAGTTTCCACCCTCTTTGAGAAATTTAGTAAGGTCAAAATATATAGGTTTAGCTTGTTTACTATTTTCAGTGATTAAAATTTGCACTTTTGATGTGTCTGCTTTATCTGATGGCCCTCCTGCATTAGCGAGAAGATCAAGCAATGACATTTCATCTGACCACTCATAACGGCCGGGCTTATTAACTTGCCCAATTACCATTACAGCGTGTTTAGGTGATACTTTTAACCATGATTTTTCATTGACATCTGTTTTTTCAGGGATAAATATTGCATCACCGGGTGTAATTACGGGTAACTGTCGGCGAGTTAACCCTTCAGTGTATCCTTGTAGGTCAAAGGGCTCAATTGAACCATCAGCACGAATAATACGAATTTGTCGGCTTTCTGAATAGCGAGTTGGCCCACCTGCATTAGCGAGGATATCCATAAATGTATCACCTTTACGGCTCTCATAAGCACCAGGCTTTGCTACTTCACCCATAATATAGACAGTACGTGTACCTTTTTTAATTTGTTCTTCATCTTTAGGAATGAAAATAGTACTACCTGGCGCAATTTCTGGCATAAATTGCTTATCACCCGTATCAAGAAATTTCTTAAGATCAAAGAGGGTGGGCTCATTATTGCTAATCACTCGAATGCGCTCAACACCTGCATAGCGGGTAACGCCTCCTGCGCGCATGAGCATGTCTACTACGGTTTCACCAGATTTAATGCTATATGCGCCAGGAGTGTTTACTTCACCAAAAACTTTAATCGCTCGCTGTGCATCGGCGGCATCACCACTTTTTGACAATGTTGCTGCGTCAAAATCAATTTGAACATTACCTGTAAGAGGGGATGCAGGAATAAACACTGTATCAAGTGTTTGTAATGAAGGCATCTCACTGGAGTCACCAGTATCAAGATAGTGTTTATAGTCAAAAGCAATTTTTTGATTTTTACGTTGAACTTGAATATTACTAAGTTGTGCTCCGGGTACTAAACCGTTAGCTGACTCGATGGCGAGTTGAACATTAGCATTTTCAGGTAATTGATAGCTTCCCGGTTTTCGTACATAGCCCATGACATTAACAAGCAGCAACCGTTCTTTTATACGCACACTAAATCCTGAAAGGTCTTTAAATACAGTTTGCAGTTGCTTACGTATCTGTGGCGTAGCCTCAGTGAGTGATAAACCCCATAGTCTAATATCACCAATTTCAGGAAGTTGAAGATTACCTTCGCGGTTAATTTGAAATGGTTCATTAAATGCTGCTTCACCAGGAAGATTAATAAAAATAAGATCTCCTGGACGTAATGTATCAGATACTGTCTCTGTTGATACAGATGAAACAGGTTGAGCATGAACAGAAATTAACCCTAACAAAATAAAATATAAGAAAAATATTGGCTGGATAAGTCTTAGCCAGTTCATGCTGCGCTCCTTGCTTTTATTTATCAACAGCCTTATAGCAATCGCCATTCACTTAATCGGTTATGAGTAGAGCTTGCGCAGCCTGTCTTCTTTTGTAAATTGGCCAAATCTTTTTCTGCTTGCTGAATCTCATTTTTCCATAAATTAAGATTGTATAGCCCATCATGCCATAATCGTGCGTGTAACTCGCGCTCAATTAATATTTTGTGTTGCTCTAATTGGATTAGTCTACTCGGCATACAGATTTTTAATGTAGGGCTAAATTGTACCAGTTGTGTGACTAATGTCTCTTTATAATGCAATATTTGGTTGATATTTTCTATATAGTCATCATGTTTCTCTGTTTGATTAGGTAATACAGTAGGCCTAATTTCAGCCATACCACCACGCCCATTTGAAGGCCAAGTTGTACAGCCGATAAGAAAACTACCGAGTATAATTAAGGTGATTTTTTTATATCCATTCATTTTGAGAAATTTATCATAATAAGCACTTTATCATAAAAAATAGATGGTTTGATGCACTTTTATTAGTGATGGGTATAGTTCAGTGATTTTTATAATCACTCGCTGGTTTTAACAACAAAGTCTTTAATTGTACTATAGCATTCAATAGTGTTGTCAATATGTAGAAGTTTTAATAGTTCTCTTGGCTGCCCTTGATCGCAAATTAATGAAAGTGTGAGTGATTTTGCTTTTAGTCTTTTATATAAAAACACGAGCGCACCAATTCCTGATGAATCAATAAAATGAACTTCGTTGATATCAATTAACGTATTATGATTTTGTACTGCAAGCATTTCAAACGTCTCTCTATGTTCACTGACATACATAGCATCAAGCTCGCCATGAAGAGTCATTACTTGCCAGTTATTTAAAGTATATAACATTGGTTTCATTATTATTTATCCTTAAATTTTGGAGTGCAGTCTGCTATGAATGATACTGACTTGTTTATTGACCACGCTTACCAACCATCACTTTAATAGTGCGCCAAGCAATATTCAAATCGAGCTTTAACCATTGCCAAGGGCGAGTTAATGCTAATGAGTAAGCAAGGTCATATGCTAGTTTACTGCGAACATCATCTAAACTTTCATCATATCCCTGATTGACTTGTGCAAGCCCAGTGATGCCAGGTGCGATACCGTAAGTGCGTTCAACATAAAAAGGGATGGCATCTTCTAATGTGTTACAAAAATGAGGCCGCTCAGGTCTTGGACCAATAAGCGACATATCGCCACGTATTACATTGATAAATTGTGGTAATTCATCTAGCCGTGTTTTACGTAAAAAATGACCAATACGAGTGATCCGTGGGTCATTTTTTGTTGCCCATACAGCACCACTTGTAGCTTCAGCATCTTGACGCATTGATCTGAATTTGATCATATAAAAAAGCTCTACATGATCAGGAAAGATACGCCCTACACGCTGTTGCTTGAAAAAGATCGGCCCTTTGCTTTCAAGCTTAATAGCAATAGCAATAAGAGGCCAAAGTGGGAGTGTGAGCAAAATACCGAATAATGCACCGATAATATCCATCATTCGTTTAGCAAAGGCAGTCACTGGATGAACATAGTGTGACATGATTACTCTCCTTGTTGATTAGCTCGTTTCCAACGACCTTTCTCTCTACCTAATAAATAGCGACATGTACCAATAAAATTATACCAATGCCCATTTACAAGATATTGAACTTTTTTTGCACTATCAGGCCAGGCTATTTTGGGATTAAGATTCATAACAATAATAGATATATAGCCAATGAATTGAAAAATGAATAGAAATATAAACAAAGGTATTGCTATTGAGATATAGAGTGATAATAAAAGTATTGTTAGCAAACAAAATGGCATAAGAACACGTAAGCCTTTTCCTGAGATAAGATTAAATGCATTCCAACGAAAACGGGGATGAAGAAGTTTTCGCAAACGCCATATCTGTTGTGTATTACCAGCAGCAATACGTTTTCGCCTTTTAGCTTCAAGTTCAGGTGAGGCAGTTTCAAGCTCAAGTGATAGGCAGCGTGGCTCATATACAGCACGATAACCTTGAGCAATCGCATTCATGGGAAGAATAAAATCATCATTAATAGTATCAGCTTCAATTGGGTTAAGGCATTCGCGACGAATAAAATAACATGCACCATGCATACCTAATACAGAATTTAGTGATGACTCTGACTGCTTAATCTGAGATTGATATTGCCAGTAGTGTGACTCACCGAGTGATCCGGCTTGTAAAACACGATAGCCTGGCCCTACAACACCAATATCTGCATGTTTAAAATGAGCTGCAGCAGTTAAAAAAGTATTAATGGGTAATAGTGCTGATACATCACTAAATGCAACAATAGGGGAGGTGATGTTTGTAATTGCATCATTAATAATAGCTATTTTCCCTCGATTAACGGTAAACTCTTCGATAATAAAAGGTAGCCATTGGCACTCTGGTTCATTGAGTGTTTTTTGTGCAATTTCAACAGTGCTATCAGTACAACCATCGCATAATAGGCGAATAGTAAAATTTGCTGCTGGATAATCTTGTGCGGCAAGATTACGAATTTTTTCAGCAATAGAGGTGGCTTCATTATATGCAGGAATAATAAGGGTAATATCAGGAAGTGATAAATCTTCCTTTGTTTTTGTATAGTGGCGAACTGTGATCTCTGGAAGTGCATATACTCGGCGTTGACTTATTTTTTTTAATAAAAAAGGGTAGAGAAAATGGTGGTAAATAATTAAAAAAACAATAAATATAAAAATACTAAGTGCGATCATGTACCGATTCCTTGGCTGCTTTTATCGTTTGGTACTTTGATAAAGAGATAAATATTGTGTTGCCATATTTTGCAAACTGGCATTTTTTTCTACAAATGAGCGAGATGTCGTTTGTTCTTGTAATGTAATACTATGCTCTAGTGCTTTAGCTAATAACTCAATATTTCCAAATGGGACTAATTGACCAGATTGTGGATCAATACACTCTTTGCAACCACCCACATTAGTGAGTACAACAGGAATACCACATGACTGTGCTTCAAGTGGTGATAAAGGTAATCCTTCTGCTTCGGAAGCAAGACAAAAACTGTCTATAGCATGGTAAAATACTGACATATCATTTATTAACCCTAAAAAATGAACTCGATGGATAATATTGAGTTCATATGCTAGAGTTTTTAATTTTTGTTCTAATGAACCAATTCCTGCAAGTGCTAGATGTAAGTTTGGGCACTGTTTAAGTGCATAAAATAATCCAGCATGCCCTTTAACCGTCTCCAATCGTGCTGCGCAGCCTACTATTTTTTCTTTTATAGGTAAGTTAAGTTGTTGACGTGCTTTTTCTCTACTTCCCATAATAAAGTAAGTTGTATCTATACCATTGAGAATAACAATTGGGTTGGTTTTTGGGAGATGCTCTCTGAGACTAACAGCAACTTGCTCGGAATCGGCAACGATTATTGGATTTATAATATTAACCAGTAATCGTGCGAGATAGCGACGTTTTTTATTATTTAAGTGCCAAGCATCATGCTCGGTATGAATAATGGTTTTAATATTCGCAATTCGGGCAGCTAACCCCCCATAGAGTAATGGGCCAATATGATGAGTATGTACTACATCAGGCTTTGATTTTTTTAATAATTGTATGAGTGTAAAGAGCAAGCTAAATTTTAACCCCGCATTTTTACCAAGAAATAGTAAGCTGCTTTCTGAGTTTTCGATAATATTCTTTACACGAGGCCAATTTTTACTAGCTTGCTCACCGTTTCCTTCTAGGCTAATAAGTAAAGGTTGGTGATTATGTTGATAGATGCGGTGCAGCTCTAATGCTATGGTCTCAATACCACCCGGCGCTAAGTGCTGAATGATTTGTGTTATCCTGCGCGGGGCGATTTTCATATTGCTCTATTTCCTGATTGTAAGGAATCCGTATTAATATAGGTACACCTAATAGCATAGACAACTTATCGCTACGATGCACGGTACTGTCTGTTATTTCTGCAATGAGTGCAAAACCGCAACCAATGGCAATTCCAGTAATGATGCCCGCAATAACAAATACAAAAAGGGGAGGTGTACTCGGTGATGTAGGGGTAAATGGTGGGTCAATAACTTTGACACGATCACCTTTTTCAAACTGTCCGAGTGCACCAGTGACTTGTGCTTTTTTATAGCGTGTAAGTAAATCTTGATAGATTTCACGCTGAACTTGAAGATTGCGTTCAAGTTCTGACATTTGTCGCTCTACATCACCAAAACTTCCAACGCTATTTGAGGCCTCTGAAAGCATTCTATCAATACTATTGAGCTCTTCTTGCAGTGATTTGACGTTTGTTGCAGCTTTTTGTAACTCTTTTAATTGAGAGTCAAGTAAGGTATCGTTTTTATTTGTTTGGCTCGTATTACTTTTATTGTTATTTTGAGACAAATTGAGTAGTTGATTGAGATCTGAGCTGTCAATTTTAGGGATGGAATTTAATTGTGATTGTCGTTCATCTTCAAGTTGTTTTAAACGATAAATGGCTGCTTGGATTTTACTGTGCGAGTCTGTATAGCGTGTGCGTAACAGTGATATTTCGTTTGTGGTATTGACTATTTGCTGCTCAAGGTTTGCAATAATAGGATTAACTTGTGATATGCCATTTTGCAATGCATGCAATGCTGCTTTTGCACCTGCTAGTTGAGTTAATCGCTCTTCTTGTTTATCTTTTAAGGTATGTAATCGATTTACATTCGAACTGTATAAATCAGGCAGTTCTGCTGCTTGCCGACGTTTAAAATCAGCTAAGTTTTTTTCCGCTTTATTGAGCTCTGCTTCTTGTTTGGTAATTTGTTCTTTTAAAAACTTCTCTGAACCACTAATAGATGATTGCTCAGGTGCGAGGACATTATCTAAAAAACGTTGGCTGATAGCTTGTAATATTATTGCACTATTTTCAGGGCTTTGGGTTTTAAAACGTAATTGAACTAAATCACTGCCAACTAAATTTAGTGTAACAGAAGAGGAGAGTAGATTAATTTTATTATCGTAATCACTTTGACTAGCATTTTTAGGCAGTAAATTTGCATCATCAATAACCATTTGCAAAACATAGCGGCTGTGCAAAAGGCTATCAAGTGCGGCAAAGCGATCTTTTAAATTGGTGGAAACAGAGAGGTCTTCCAAAAAAGGGTTTAATTTTGAGGTTTCTTGAATCAGGAGAGTGGTATATGACTGGTATTGTTTTGGCGTAAAAATGCCAATGAGTGTTGCTAATAATGGCATTATTAATAAAGGGGTAATAATCAGAGCACGCCTTCTCCATGCACCATTTAATATGGCACATAAAGAGAGATAGAGGTTACTGTTCACGGCTCACCTCAACGTGCAAACTGTCTGCACGTGCTTGCGGAGTATATTGCAAGTTTAGAGTAATAGGCCGGGCAATAAGCATTTTTTCGATAAGTTTTAAACGTTGATGGGCCTGTTGGGCACTATGAAGAGGGTTTCCTTCTGCAGGGCCAACAGATACAGTGAGTGCATTAGGGTCTTGTTGTGCGATAAATCGATAAAACTGCGTTTCATCTTCAGCTAAAAGTGTATAACTCTCTTTCGGATATGCGGCATTAAAACTTTGTGAATGTGCACCTTGTACTGCCCGCAGTTGTTGTATTGCAGCAAGATCAACTGACTGTTTGCTACTTGTTTTTGTGCCACAGGCAACAAGTAGAAGTATGAAAACAATATGGATTATTGTGCAATAGCGTTTCATTTTCACTGACTTTCCTTTACCTATGATAGGTGCTATTACCGCTTTAACCGCGTTTAGCAGTAAAGCACTCTTTTTTGCCATCCTTGTGTTATACAGTATAAGTCACATTGTTATTATAAATAAAAGAGTGTTCTAAAAAAACTTAGAAATAAAACGTTTATTTTACATTTTGTTTTATCCTATATACATATCATGATTGCTATGATTTTCGTTATGTTGATTTTGCAGACAGTTGAGCGAGTACTTGAATCTGATTAATCCACTGATTCAGTGTTTGTTCAGGGAGTACTTCGGCTGCATGCCATGTGTCGGGCATCTGATCCCATATTTTTTGTCGTAATATTTTAGCGGCTGGCAATGTTTTACTCTTGTGGTCAAGCCAATATAACCAGCGTAAATCTTCTATACCTGATGTTATTGCAAACAGAGAGCGATCAACATCAGGAATTGCATTGCAATAAGTCGTCATAGGGTATAAAAATTGGAAATCAGCTTCTCGGCCATCAGTGGGGTCAAAAGGATCAGCCGTTGGCATACGCGCATGCCATTGCATGTAACCATCAGCACCAGAACGCCACAGATAAAAACCACTTGCTACTCGCTTCGCCCCTAAGTTATATAACCAAACTTGAATATCTTGTTTTTTTAATATGGATATTTGCATGCTATCAACACCAAACCCTGCATTGATAAGTGCAAGATTAATGTGCTGTAACAGTGCATTTTGCATAGGGTGATTAAAGTGTGCAGCCAGTTTTGTTTTAGGTGACTTTTGGCGCAGATTATCGGCAAATTGAATTAATTGTGGAATATCATTGATATTCGGTTCATCGGCTAAACTCCACGCAATGGGCTTGGTGGTTTGCTGATCTATTTCGGTAATGCGTGCAATAGTGGCGTTATCGCCCATTATTTCTCTTGCTCTTTTGAGCGGTGTGTAGGCTAGTAGAGTGGTTGAAGGTGTCAGTTTTATTGCTACATCAAGATCTTGCTGAAAGGTTTGTATATTATCATTAGTTGGAGTGCTCAAAGGGGGAGCATATGTGGTTAGGCCTGAGTTAGAGAGCCAAAGCATATCGCACTGTGCTGCGGCATTTGTTTTATTTGCATCAAACCAACTTAAATGCGGTGCTTTATCAAGGTAGACACCAATCGGTAAGGGAATATCAGGGAGTATGATATCTAACACCTTAATACTAAACGGTGTATTAATAAGTTGATGTGCAGTTTTTATCTGAATATTTCCTTTATAGATACCCGCAGGTGTGTTTGACGGTATTGATAATGCAACATTCAGTAAACGTGGTTGATTAGGTGATAAAGGAACAGTTTGGGTATCACTACGTAGGTAATCGGCATTAACAGAAAGTGCATTCGTTTGTGCTAATGGCCTGCGCCATAACCATTGACCCCAGCGTAATTCACTATTTAAAGTTACACCTTTAAGTGTTGGTGGCTGTACACTAATATTTGCGGTTATGGCTTCTTTAATACTGTTGGGGTCAATGACAAAATTCAGATTAAGGTGGCTATTTGAACCTGTTTGTGCGAGAGATTCTGTGAGTTGTTTTTTATCTATTAATGATATTAAAGTGGCATTAACAGGCAGTGCGGCTGGTGTTGAATTTATATTCCAATTTTCTCGAAATAAAGTGGCAAGACGAATGTCAACGGTTTCTGCTGGTGTGAGTATTTTTTGATTTCCAGAGGAGGGCCTTATCATCCTATTTTCAAGATTTTTATCAGGCCAAAGAAGCAGTGCCGATAAAAATTGAGCATCTGTTGAGTCACCGTCTAGGGTAATGATCATATCACCATCAGGTTGCGTGAAGGTATAGTCTATACTGCCACCTCGCTGTTGCTGGATTTGTTGCCATACATCGCCATTGGGTTGCGCTTCATTTTTTGCACCAGCCATATAGCGTTGAGAAACCCATGTTTCAGGTGTCATTTTTTGTTGCCAAATGACATTTTGATTCACTTGGATACGGCGTTCTAGGGGATGTGGCAAATATTCCCATTCCCCTCGATCTTCTGTCCAAAGCCTTAAATGATAGCTACCTGCTGGCAGAGAAAGGCGTATTTCACTAATACCCCGTAATCCATCATTGAGTAATGTTGAACCGCCAGCGCGCTCTATAACTGACATAGGGCCTTTTAAATGGGGATCAGTTTCACTGATACGGGTAAAGCCACTAAAGGGCGGGCGTGAAGCTGCACCAAAATCCCATGCGATAATATCTTCGGAAAATTGTAACCCTTTCTCTGATCTGATTTTATTGATAATCAAAGATGGTGTTTCAGTATTAAACAGATATATAGCCCGTATTTTTTCAAGGTTAAGTGGTGTTTTGTTGGGCGTTTGTAGGGCACTTAAAGGTAGACGCAGGCGAAAGTTTCCTGAAGGAATAATACGTTCTTCATTCACTCTTGAGTTATATCCGGTAGAGTTTGCATCATCGATACGGACCACCAGCAGGTTATTTTTTGTTGAAGGGTTACTCCCCTCAATAATTAAGTCATCATTCTTAGGCCATTGTTGATCGGTGGTAAATTCCCAATTTTGCGGTAACAGATGTTCAGCATACAGAGGTAAAGAGAGTATTGACTGGTGTTTGTCTGCTAATTCAACTGAGTTTGGTTGAGTTAGTGTAAATGTGGGGATAGATGGTTCATCAGCTCGCACTGTTTGCATGGGTAAGAAAGAGGTAAGCAGAGTAAAAAGAAACAAAAATAGTATGGATAAACTAGAACGAGTATATTTTAGGGATATTAGGGATATTAGGGATATTAGGGATAGATACTTTATACGAATGATTAATCTACGCGAATACAGACCTGTTTGCTTATATGCAGACCAATATAAGTGATGACATAATAAGTGAAGGTGAGAGTAAGGGGAAATCATAGACGATCCAACAGAAGGTTAAGGTCATTCACTCTAGCTTCCCAGCTCTGTTCGGTAACTCGCTGGTAACGTTCATGGCGCTGCATACCTAACTGAATAACAGCATCCCAATCAGGAGAGGAGTGTTTTAGCCATTGGCTAAATTGTTCTATATTAGCAGGCTCATTGTAAGTATGGTCAGTTTCTAAGCTATTGATCTCTAGTGATGTAGGCAATTTATTGTTGCTTTGCTCAAACATATAACTTTGTTTAGGTGTATCTAGCGCCGCAAGTTGTAACGCCATACAAAAACTATGGGCAGAGTTAGCGGTATGGATGAGATCACGATAACCATCAAGTGCGGGGAAATCGGTGCATACAATGGGTTTTTTTGCGGCCAAATATTCACGCAACTTAAGCGGGTTACAGGCTCTTATTTGTGCATTATCGTAAAATGGCAGCATAGAAACTTGCCAATATTGCACATAGGCGGGAAGATCATGGTGTGCTCTAGGGCCTAAAATATAGATATTTTTGATACCATGAAAAGCTGAAATATCAGTTTGAATTGGGCCTATTAGGACAAAATTCCAGTTTGTTAATGTACGGGCAACTTCGGCAAGTAGTTCAACGTTTATCCATGTTGAGAGACTGCCATAAAACCCAGCGATAGGTTTTCCAATAGGTAAATCAACGGCCCGTGCTTGGGGTTGAGAGAACAGTTGTATATCCACACCGTGTGGAAGGAGTTGAGTTTTTTCTGGTGGAAACCGGGATGCTAATGTTGGGCTTGCCGCGAGGATAAGGTCTGCTTTTTCAACAAGTTCTTGTTCTAATGGATGAATAGCTTGATGATCGACTCCTGCTAAGGCAGAGAAATCATCACCACAATAGTAGATTACGGCGCGCTCATTTAATGTATCAATGAGATCTACCCCAGTGGGCAGAGACAACCACAAAATAGGTGATGTGATGTGATGCTTTTTCATCACGCTGAGGATCTGTTTTTTGAGCAGGTAACGGTTAATTGGCCTTGCCCATGCAACGCCTGGTAAGGGTAAAGCCAATGGTGCGATAACAAAAGGTGCATTCAATGTTGAAGTGTCTTGAGATATAGCTTCATATTCAGATGATGAGTCTGTATTTTCAAGCTTTGTAGTTTGATGTTTTGTTGCTTCAATATTTGTATTATCAAGTGTCATAGCCTCAACAACGGTTGTTTCCACAATATGCGCTTGCGTATGTGAGTTTATGTCCGAATGTTTTTTTTTCTGGTAATGGTGACGTAAAATTGCCCATAATTTTTGCCATAAACGGGTTAAATCACGCCGATTAAAGCGAGGTCTACGTAAGCCAATAGAGTTAACCCAGATAATCTGACGATCATGTAATAGGCGTTTAATCAGATGTTGAGTACTACTTGGATGGCCGCCCCAATCTTCACCTAAAACGACTAATGGCGGTTTATCCGCACGGTTTTCCATATTTTGATGGTTATTCATGAGAGGGCTCGCGTACAAAGGGCTGAGAACCTGCTGCTAAAGAGAGGAGTGATTCAGAGGGAAGGGCTTTGATTACTTTGGCTGGAATACCGGCTGCAAGTACACGTTCAGGTAGATTATGGGTCACAATACTGCCTGCTGCTACAACAGTACCATAGCCGATATGAACACCAGCATTAACCATAACCCCTGTTCCTAGCCAAACTTTATCTTCTAACACAATATCACCGACTTGATCTTCATGCTCTGCTAGGCCAGCAGCACGCTCTTCAGGGTTTAACGGATGACCTGGAAAACCAGCTAAAAAAACTTTTCCAGCCATAAATACATCATTACCAATCTTAATTTTTCGGCCAACAGCAAATGTAGTTTGCCAGCCGATATGACAACGATCACCAATTTCTAAATGTGCAGCACTCGTGGTTTGGCGGCCAATAAATGAAGAGACACCACTGATTTGGCATTTTTTACCAATGCTAATGTGCAACGGGCCAATAACTTGTGGCATACCGCTATACAGGTAAAGCTGAGAGGCAGGTGCAGTCAGTCGACTTTGAAATAGAGGAGTCCAGTACAGTATGCGTAGTAATCCTGACAGCATATTTTTAATGATGTAATGCAATGTGTATAACATTCGGTGTAAGGGGGGGAACACAGGAAAAGAGCAGGAGCGTAGCTGTTTTGCTGTGCGCCATATCCAGCGTGCATAAGGCGATTGCCCCTGTTTGGCCCATAACCGAAGGTGACGTATCCATGTCATGACTGCAACTCACCTTAGAAAAATGAAAGAGTAATACTTAATTATTAAGACTCTTTTGCTTATTTTGCCAGTTTATCTAGTCAATAATCAGAAACATGACTATAAAGATCTGATAACTTTTTAGCTTGTTGTGGTATGGACACCATGCGAATAAATATTCCAGCAGCATTGCAGCAGATGTTTTTTTATGGCCTTGGGCTGATCCTAATGAAGGGGATCTCACTGCTCATGTTGCCAGTTTTTACCCACTATTTGTCGACAGCAGAGTTTGGGCAACTAGAGGTGTTACTTGCACTGATTAATATCGGTACATTATTGCTAGGGCTAGGGTTAGTTGATGCGTTATATCGCTTTGCCGGCGTATCGCATACATCAGAAGCACGAAATCATGTTGCAGGTGCTCTATTTGGTCAGACTTTGATGATTGCAACTTTTGGTATTCTGGTTCTTTTTCCTTTTGCAGCAAAGATTGCAGCATTATTGCCAGGTGGGGTGCCTGTTTCCGTTATACGCTGGGTTTTGCTTTCTATCGCTTTAGAAGGCGTTATTGGTATTCCATTGGCGTGGATACGGATGAAAAGTATGGCCCGTTTTTTCTTCTTATGTACGGCCGGAAGAGTGGTGATACAAGCGTTTCTAATTTGGATTTTTCTGCGCAGTGGTCACGGTGTGAAGGGGGTGATAGTGGTAGGCGCTCTTACTAGCTTAGGGCAGGCGATGTTGATGGGCTATTGGCAGTGGCGTGATACAGGTGCTCATTTTAAATTGCAAAGTAGCATGCATTATTTACGTTATGGTTTTCCTATTTTAATTAGTGGGTTAGCGGGCTTTGCTATAGCAGGATTAGATCGTTGGTGGTTAGCCGGTTCTGCTGGGGAAACCGAGTTAGCTTATTATGCCGTTGCTGCTAAGTTTGCATTGGCTGCTGGGTTAATTTTACAGCCCTTTGCTCTGTGGTGGTATCCTAAGCGTTTTCAATTATTACTTGATGAGAACGGATTACAAAAAAACGCTGATTTTGCAGAGTTTGGTGCATCCTGTGGTTATTTATTAGCAGGTGTTGTCGGTATTATTTCACCTTATTTAATTATGATATTAACACCTGTTGATTATCATCCTGCAATACAATTAGTACCATGGCTGGTGGCTGCCATGGCTTTTAAAACACAATCTGAATTAATGAATGTGGGTTGTTATAGCCAATCAGATAGCAAGATACAAATGAATATTCATCTAGTCACTAGCCTTATTGGTGTGGGTGGATATGCAGTGTTAATTCCTTTTTTTGGTGTTTTTGGCGTTATCATTAGCCAGTTATTCGTGAATGTATTACGTGCAGGATTATTTTTATATTATAGCCAGAAATTATTATTTTTACCTTATCGGTGGTATGGGGTAATAAGTTCTGCATTATTAATGGGGGGAGCAATATGGATAGGCCAGTGGTGGGTACTCCAACACCCCATTTTATAGTTCGCCATGGTAAGCCAATCATTATTAGTACACTACTTTGTTTTTTAGTTTCTGTTATCTGGTGGTTTGTGCCATTACCATTAATTGGCCCTGTTTTGGGTATGCTGACTATTGGGATTTTATTGGTTTTTCGCTTTCCATTTTGGGTGGTTTTGGCATTTATTGCGTTCTCTTTTTTCCGTATTCATGAAGTTATCCCTCAGCTTAATCCGTTGCGGTTACCACAACTTCTTGCTGTAGCTGCATTGGCTGTATTGTTATGGCACACGTTAATGACAAAAAAAATACAACCATTTTGGTGTTCAGAATTTAAATGGCTAAGTATTTTTTTTGTGTTAGTCACTATCGGTGTTTTTATGGCTGCAAACCGTGGTGAAGCGTTGGCTGCTTGGAATGGTACATATGTGAAAATTGTCACAATGACATTTGCTATTGCATGGTTGATGGATAAACCAACTGATTTCTCTATGGCCACGCGAGTATTTATTAGTTGTGGTTTGCTTGTAGGTATTGTAGCTCTTTATAACAAAAGTGCAGGAATTGGGTTAGTAGAGGAGACCCGTGTGACTATTGGCCGAGAATTGGGTTCAGTGTTAGGAGACCCAAATGATTTAGCATTAGTGCTATTATTTCCTGCTGGATTTTCGTTAGCGACAGCACTTGAGTCACGGGCACATAAAATAGAGCGTTTTTTTGGCTTTGCCGGGTTTTTAGTTAATTTGTTAGCTATTATTGCAACACAAAGTCGGGGTGGTTTACTGGGTATTTGTGCAGTAATGGCTGTTGCTGGTTATCGGAAAATAAAATCAAAAGTATTATTGTTTTCTTTAGGTACTGTTGCACTATTAATTTTATTTGCTGTTGCTGGAATCAGTGGTCGTAGTTCTGGTGGTGCAGCAGAGGATGGAATAGATGCCTCTGCGATGGGGCGGTTATATGCATGGGAGGCTGCATGGGGAATGGCAGTTGCACACCCATTTCGTGGTGTTGGATTAAATAATTTTTATTATAATTACTATTTTTATAGTCCGCACTGGGATGGATTAAATCATGCGGTTCACTCTACATGGTTTAATGTATTATCTGAGACCGGTTTTTTAGGGCTGATAGTTTTTTTAATTATGTTATTTTCAACTTTATGGCATGTTTGGCATGTTGCTACTCATTTGAATGACTCAGCACCATATTCAGTATCCATTGCAATTAATGGAGTGGTTTCAAGCATTATTGGATTTTGTATTTCAGGCACTTTTCTCACGCAAGGTTTTACATGGCCGGTTTATTTACAACTGGCTATTGCTGTAGCAGGAATGCGCGCAATTGAGAAACAGCGAGAGTTACGTTTGTAAGTATGCCGATATACAGTAATTTTCTTATTTTAAATAAGATATTGGCGTGATAGTAAAATTTAATGAAAGGATGATGAATATCATGCTGACCCCTATTTTATTTGTTCATTATGGTGAAACATGGATACGAGGCAGTGAGCGTTGTTTATTAGATTTATTGACAAGGCTAGATATTCAGCAATATTTACCGATAGTATGGAGTAATAATCAAGCGTTATTAACGCAAGTCGCATTACTGAATGTGACGGTATACTTTACCCCTTTTACATTACTGGGTGGCTGGTCCTCTCCACGTTGCGACCTCCGTGCTTATTGGAGATTGATTAGGCAAACCAGTCATATTATCCGTGAGCATAAAATTAAACTGATTCATTGCAATAGTGGTGCGCCTTGTCAGTGGGTAGTACCTGTTGCACGCTCTTATCATTTACCCTTACTTGCACATTTGCACGCACGTTATCAGCCACGTGATCGTTACAGTTTATTGCTTCATCAGGTGTCATGTGTTGTTGGTGTAAGTAGGCCCGTGATTGAGGGTCTCATTGATGATGGAGTGCCTAATGAGCGTCTTAACGTTATTTATAATGGTATTGATGCTGACCGATTAGCATCTCATTCGATTGTAGATATTCGCCAGCACTTTGGCATTCCTGAAAAGAGATTATTGCTCATTACTGTTGGCTCACTCATTGCTCGAAAAGGAATGGATATTCTTATCAATGCTATCAAACAGTTAAGAGATAAACAGTGTGATGTGGCATTGGTTATGTTAGGTGAAGGTGATGCTCATTTTGCACTTACGCAGCAAATTCACGATCTTGGTGTAATGCAATACGTCTTTCTTGGGGGGGAGATAACCGATGTTGGTGGATGGCTACGCGGAGGTGCTGACATTATGGTATCTGCTGCGCGTGAAGAGGTATTTGGTCTTGTTTTAGCTGAGGCAGGATGGGCAGGCTTACCCGTTATTGCTCCAAAAGTGGGAGGAATACCTGATGTTGTGGCTGATCAATTATCAGGTGTATTGTTTCCTGCAGAAGATGTTAATGCGCTAGTTGCAGCGATAGAACAATTATATAACTCACCTGAACAACGGTTACAAATGGGAAAAGCTGGCCAATTACGCGTTTCACAGCAATTCTCTGTTGAGCGTTATGTCCAAGATATTCAGGTTATATATCAGCAGCTATTAACAAATTCAACAACATATCTTACATGGTATAACGGTTGGCGATGCTTTCCTGGGTTATTACGTTGGGTCTGGCTACGTATGTGTGCTTTTTTTTCAAGAGGTACAAAATGACAAAATGTATTTTATTGCTTGATCCTATTGCATTTAATGGTGGTTCAAAAATTGCTAACCGCTATTTTTTAGGGTTGTTACCAGAAGAGAGTGTAAAAATCACAGTGCTTACTCGGAATGCAGGTGCTTGGAAAACAACAGGGTGGCGTACAGTTAACTTATATGAATTGCCGTTTGTTCGTACTGCTGAGTCGGGAATACCCTATTTTTTACGGCATCTCTTTTTTGCGTTACAAGTATTATTACTGCGTATTCGTTTAGGAATGGGAAGCTTATTGGTGGGTGGATCAGGGCCAGGCGTAGATTTGGCGTTGTATTTGAGTAAATTAATTGTGTCAGCCCAGATAATACAATTAGTTCATGGCCCTGTGGCGTGTTCACGCACTTGTGGGCGTTGTTTAAAAATGGCAGACCGAGTACTGTATTTAGCCAGTTGCCAAGAGTCACTGAAAGCGGCATTGCGTGCTACAGGTGAGACAGACGAAAAAATCAATCAACGTTTACACAGTGATACTTGGTCTATTATGCAAAATGGTATTCCTCGTTCACGCTGGCCATCGGCCATGATACCCATTAACGCAAATACAAAAGAGCGGCCTGTGAGGATTTTTTGGGCGGCATCACTCTTAAAGTGGAAGGGTTTAGATCTGCTGCTTCATGTTTTACAACAAGCGGCGATAGATACACCCAACACTGTTGCTTGGGAAACAGAGATCTGTTTTTTGCGCCCTAAAGACATTACGCTACCAGTAACACAAATATCGCAAACTATTTCCAACGTGCATTGGCATGAAGAGCCAGATAATCTTGATCAAATTCGTTCTGCCTGTACTGTTTTTATTTCAACCAGTAAAAATGAACCTTTTGGACTATCTATTCTAGAAGCTTTGTGTGTGGGTTTATGTGTCATTATCCCAGCAGATGGTGCATATTGGGATCAAAAACTTGAGCATGGGATAAACTGTTTGAAATATCAACCTGATAGTAGCGAAACATTGTTGCAGTGTTTAACACTATTACAACAGCAACCGGCATTAATACGTCAGTTAGGAGAGGCCGGTGAGAAAGTTGCGGCCACATTTAGAGCTGAAATTGTCTATCAGCAGCCGCTTGAAGTCATTAAAAAGCTGATATGTTAATTTTTTAGGTATTGATAATGAGACATATTTAAATCGACAGTGCTAATGCATATTGCGCTATAATTTGAGGAACAACGGCTTCGGGTGTGTATTGATTGGCTATTAATTCTTGCGCACATTGTTGTAGTTGAGTTCGAGTAGTATCATCTAATGTTAACCAATGCGCAATGGCTTGGTTCATTTTAGGTATATTTTCAGCTGGAATTAGCCAACCATTATAATTATCTCGAATTAAATCACCTAAACCACC
The DNA here is from genome assembly GCF_051652165.1 of Plesiomonas sp. Taxonomy (GTDB): domain Bacteria; phylum Pseudomonadota; class Gammaproteobacteria; order Enterobacterales; family CAMTGL01; genus Plesiomonas. The sequence goes on along the minus strand of NZ_JBOFTR010000004.1, from coordinate 531,437 downwards.
AATATTAAATGTACAGACAGGTATACCATGAGCAAGAGCTTCAAGTGCGGCAAGTGGCAACCCTTCTGCCCGTGAAGTGATACAGAGTAAATCAATATCAGGCCAAATTTGTGCCATATCAGTACAAAAACCGTGGAAAATCACTTGGTCATCATACTGGGCTTGTAATTCTGTACGCATCGGGCCATCACCATATAAATGAAACTCAGCATAAGGGTGATCTTTGGCCAACTGACAAAAGATATCAGGGCCTTTCTCATAACTTAAACGACCGACAAAACCAATACGAGTATGTTGGTTAATATTTAATTTTGTCGGCATATTTACAAAATTAGGAATAACAGTGACAGGTTTATATAGACGTTGAGCAATACTTTGGCTTACTGCAATTCTAGGTGCTAAATATGCGGTGAGTAAATCAAGCATAGTATAAAATCGCAAACGGCCTGTGCCTATATCCCCTGAATGATAAGTGGATATAACTTTTATACCAGATAAATAGCCAAAAACACGGCATATAATACCTGCTTTATAACCATGTGAATGCAATAATGCCGGACGATTTTTGCGCATGTTTCGAATGAAATCACGCGAGCCATGACAAATATAATAGGGAATATTAAGACGTTTTAATCGGTTGATATTTGGGCTTGAGCCGTAGTCATCCATTAATACCACCGTTGGGTGGAGACCTTGTTTTTGTAATGCTTCAGCTAATGTGAATACATGATTTTCAATACCCCCTATCTGGCGACTATCTAACACAAGCCAAAGAGAGTTATGAGTACAAGCAATGTTTAATTTAGAGAGCATTGTTGCTGTGTTTACATTATCAATGTGTTGTTCCATAACAGAGTCTACTCTTCCTTTATCGTGTTTTAATCTAATTTACATTACATGTATTTTTTAATATAGCACAATAATCAGGAGTGATTTTTATTATTGTTATTTTTACATTGATAATTAAAGAGGGGGATATCATTGAATATGTATTAATGCTATTTCGCTATAATTTTATCATTTGTCAAAAATGTTTTATGTTCATTATTTTTTAAATAAGAGAGTATAGGGGCAGTTAAAGTCACTAGCCCCTGTAGGATATTGCAAAATAAAATTAAGATGACTCTTTATCAAGATAGAGCGTTTGACTTGGAAATGCGAAATCAGCGTTATGTTGATGTATAATCTCAATCATTTTTAGATAAACATCTTGCTGTACACGTAGCCACTCAGCCCATGCTGTTGTTCGAGTAAAACAATAAATCATAATACTTAAAGACGAGCTTGCAAATTCATCAAAATAGACGAGCAGTGTTTGTTTGGTATCAATATCTGGATGCGTTTTAAGCATCTGATTAATATCATTAACAACATCACCGATGACTGCTGCATCTTGGTAGCGTAAACTTAATGTGGTTTTTATCCGGCGATTAGTCATTCTTCCCGGATTTTCTACGCTAATTGATGAAAATACAGAGTTAGGTACATACAGTGGGCGATGATCAAATGTGGTTATTTTCGTTAACCGCCAGCCGATTTCACATACTGTACCTTCAATATTGCGATCAGGTGAACGGATCCAGTCACCTACGTTAAATGGACGATCAAAATAGAGCATCAAACCAGAGAAAAAGTTACTGATAATATTTTTAGCGGCTAAACCAATGGTAATACCACCAACGCCACCAAAAGTCATTAATCCCGATAGGCTTAATCCAAAATGCTGGCCTACTAATAATATTAGTGTAAGAACAGTAATAGATTTGAGTAAGCGAGCAATTGCTCTTGATGTAGTAACATCATTTCCTTTTTCAATTTGTGACGTTTCTATTCGCATGATAAGTGCAAATACATATTTAATCACAATGGCAGAGATTAACGTTATGTTAATTGTGCCAATCCACTCTTGATAATCGTAGGATAAATGAAGGTGCTTTAAAAATATACTCACTGTTTCGGTTATAGTAAGTAAAATAATACACCAAAAAACAATTGAAGAGATGCAGGATAATACAGAGGTAAAGGCTTTTTTGTGGTTATTAAATCTCCGGCTTAAAAAGAAAAACCATACTCCGATAGCAAAAGCGGAAACTGATGTTAGCAATACAAGCTCAATAATTAAGTGAGATGTAAACATAGAGATAAAACCATGAGTTATGTTAATGATTGCATAGCCACGATACCGTATATAAAGCGATAAAGAGCAACTTTTTTTAGTCTGCCAGTAATGATAGATATACGTCTATAATTAAAGTGTGGCTAAATATGAACTCTATGGGTTAGTCATTCACAAAATAAAATTTTATGCTATTTACTGACCATAAATATTAGGGATATCACCATTAAACTTAGGGAGAGCAGCTTTTATGGCGTTGCAGGTAAAACATACGGTGTCAACACAGCATATTGTTATGCGACAAAATAGTGTGGCAGGGACAGTATTGTTAATAGGGGATGATCTTGAACAAAAAAGATCTGAGATATTAGCCACATTTTTAGATGTATTTACACGTTATGAAGCATTGTTTACGTGTCTATGTGATGAGCAAGCGTGGTTTACTAAAGCAATAAGTTTGCGTCATCCATTAATTTTTTATTATGGCCACACTGCAACTTTTTTCATTAATAAACTCATTGTGGCTCAGTTATTATATACGCGTTTAGACCCTGACATTGAATCGATGATGGCCGTTGGTGTTGATGAAATGAGCTGGGATGATCTCAATGAGCTGCACTATATATGGCCAGATCTAACGACGCTGAGAGATTATCGGGCGCGGGTAAAAGCTTGTGTTAGTAACTTTATTGAGCAGATGCCACTGTCGCTACCAATACGAGATGATAGCCCAGCATGGGTTATTTTAATGGGGATAGAGCATGAGCGCATCCACCTTGAAACTTCATCTGTGTTAATCCGTCAGTTACCACTTTCGTGGGTTAAACCTAATGCCATGTGGCCGATTTGCCCAATAGTCGAGCATCAACGAGCCCATGTACCAAATAATAGTTTGATTGCACAGCCAGGAAATACGTTGTTATTAGGAAAAGATCGCTCTGCTACAACTTATGGTTGGGATAATGAGTATGGCCAGCGTACAGCGGCATTCGATGATTTCTCTGTGTCGCGTATGCTTGTGAGTAATGCAGAGTTTTATCTGTTTGTTGCCGATAATGGTTATATGCAACAGCAGTGGTGGAGTGATGAAGGATGGCGTTGGTGTCAGTTTGCAAAAACAGTGCAACCCTCATTCTGGATCGGAGATGCAAATCAACCAGAGAAATTGCGTTTGCGTTTGATGTTACAAGAAGTGCCAATACCATGGAACTGGCCAGTAGAAGTGAATCAACTTGAAGCTGATGCGTTTTGTCGTTGGAAAGCGGCTGCAACAGGGTTACCAATCAAACTACCCAGTGAGGCACAATGGGTACAATTACGGCAAGCAATCGAGATTGATCACCCTGCATGGTTAGCAAAAGATACATCTGTACCGGCTAATATTGATTTGGCATATTGGGCTTCACCATGTCCTGTTGATTATTTTATACATGGATCATTGTGTGATGTGGTTGGTAATGTTTGGCAGTGGACTTCTACCGCAATTGATGGCTTTGATGGGTTTGCTGTTCACCCGTTGTATGATGATTTTTCAACGCCAACCTTTGATGGAAAACATACCTTAATCAAGGGCGGTTCGTGGGTATCGACTGGAAATTTAGCGACACAGCATGCACGGTATGCGTTTCGTCGACACTTTTTCCAGCATGCTGGATTTCGTTATGTTGCCTCGAATTACCAAGAGCCTGATATCATTAATCCCTATGAAACAGATCAGTTAGTTGGGCAATATCTTGATTTTCATTATGGGCAATCACACTTTTCAGTGCCTAATTTTGCTACGCAATTAATTGAACTTGTTATTCCGCATTGTCGGCAACGCAATCGTGCTCTCGATATTGGCTGTGCTGTTGGCCGAGCCAGTTTTGAATTAGCGCGCTATTTTCAAGAGGTTGATGGCGTTGATTACTCAGCTCGTTTTATTGATATCGCTTTATCACTAACCTTACAGCAAGAGTATCGTTATGCCGTTCCAACGGAAGGGGAGTTACTTGAGTATCGGAGTATCCATCTTTCCCAATATAACCTGCCTAAAAATACAGTAGAAAAAGTACGGTTTACACAAGGAGATGCCTGCAACCTTAAAGATAAGTATCAACAGTATGATTTGGTTTTTGCTGCAAATTTAATCGATCGATTAGTAAATCCAGCTCTGTTTTTAGAGAGTATGACAAAGCGCATCGTCAAGGGGGGAGTCTTGTTATTAGCATCACCCTATACATGGTTAGCACACCACACTCCAAAAGAGCACTGGCTAGGTGGAAAAAAAGAGAATGGTGAATCATTAAATAGTTTTCAACAACTTAATCAACTATTAAATACCCATTTTGAATTAATTACACCACCAACAGATGTACCCTTTGTCATTCGAGAAACCACCCGAAAATATCAACATACACTTTCGCAAGTAACACTTTGGCGTAAAAAATAACCATTGTCTTATTCTTCAAGATAAAACAAGCAAATTTTATCGGGCATTTGCGGCATAATAGAATATATTCATGTGATAAATGTGTAGGGTGTACATCTCTACACATCATCGAGATTGTGTTTTTTTGCAGAGGAAAGTATGGCTGGTGCGAGTTTTTTTGCTTTATTAGATGATATTACGGCAATTTTAGATGATGTTGCTTTAATGACAAAAGTTGCAGCCAAAAAAACAGTGGGAGTGCTTGGGGATGATCTTGCACTGAATGCCCAACAAGTCTCAGGGGTAAAGGCTGATCGTGAATTGCCTGTTGTTTGGGCTGTAGCAAAAGGCTCTTTTCGTAATAAACTTATTTTAGTGCCAATGGCACTGCTAATTAGCGCATTTATTCCATGGGCAATTACGCCGCTGCTTATGTTGGGTGGCATGTTTCTCTGTTTTGAAGGGTTTGAGAAGATTTTGCATACACTTACTGCATCATCACATCCTTCGTCAGAGAACGAGAAGGCTAAACCGCTTGAAAATATGGACGATCAGAGCTCGCTGGTAGCAGAAAAAGATAAAATCAAAGGGGCTATTACAACAGACTTTATTTTATCAGCAGAGATTATTGCTATTGCATTAGGTACAGTTGCTGGAAAATCGCTATTATTGCAGTTTTCTGTACTTGCAGTAGTCTCAATAACAATGACTGCGGGCGTTTATGGCCTTGTTGCTGCAATTGTTAAACTTGACGATGGTGGGCTGTATTTAATGCAACGTCAAGGACAAGGTAAAATAACACATTTACTGCATAAAATTGGGAAAATTATTCTATATTCAGCCCCGTATTTGATGCGTGGATTAACAGTTGTAGGTACTGTTGCCATGTTTATGGTAGGGGGAGGTATTGTGGCTCATGGTGTGCATATTGTGAGTTCTATGATGAATAATATAACTCTATATGTTGGCCATTATGCTTATTTAGGCAATGTTTTAGCTATTATGATGCCTACTTTACTGAATGCACTTTGGGGAATAGTGGTTGGTGCACTTGTATTTATAATCGTTTCACTTTGTGGCCGATTACGTACACTTTGGCAATAATACAGATCTAAATGTTTGATAAAAAGTAAAATGGCATGCGATATACTGTGCTTTGTATAATCTAAAATAAAGCGTTAGCTTGTATGCTAACGCTTTATTGCTACATTCAATTTCTCATCGTTATGATTCTTGGGAAGATAGATGTATTCACGAATACTCAATCAATGGATTATAAGATCATTGCAGCAAGCCAACCAAACATCAGTAACGGAATATTGTAATGAATAAAGGTTGGAACAACAGTATCCCAGATATGATCATGTTGCCCATCCATATTTAAACCTGATGTTGGACCAAGCGTAGAGTCAGAAGCAGGAGAGCCAGCATCACCTAGTGCGCCAGCAACACCTACAAGTGCGATGGTTGCCATTGGTGAGAAGCCAAAAGAGATACACAGCGGAACATAGATAGTTGCAATAATAGGCACAGTTGAGAATGAAGAGCCGATACCCATCGTAATTAACAAGCCAACTACCAACATCAAAAATGCACCCAAAGCACGGTTGTGGCCAATGACATCAGTAATCGAATGTACCAGAGTTTCTACACTGCCGGTGGCTTTCATTACTGCGGCAAAACCGGATGCTGTGATCATAATAAACCCGATCATCGCCATCATTTGTACGCCACGGCTAAAGACATCTTGCGTATCACGCCAGTTAATCACGCCACCAATAATAAAAATAATAAAGCCCATCAATGCGCCAAGAATAATCGAGTTGGTATATAGCTGTACACCTAACGCACCTAAAATTGCAGCGCCTGCCACCCACAAATGTTGAGGCTCAATACGTTTTTTCTCTGGTTCAGCGGCAAGAATTTTTGCTACATCATAGTGGCGTGGTTTTCGATAGCTAAAAAATACAGCCACTAATAAACCAACTATCATTCCCATAACAGGAAGCGCCATCGCCGTAGGAACTTGATTGGCAGTAACGTGCAAACCATTATTGTTGAGATTTTGCAGCAAAATATTATTGAGAAAGATACCGCCAAATCCGACAGGAAGGATCATATAGGGCGCTGTCAGGCCAAATGTAATGGCACAAGCCACTGCGCGCCGATCCATATTGAGTTGTGCCATCACATGTAATAATGGCGGAATAAGAATTGGTATAAACGCAATATGAATTGGGATTGCATTTTGTGATGAAATAGCAATGATGGCAATAGCAAGCAAGAGTAAGTATTTAAACCAGAATACTTTATTTGCACTCGCCTCTGAGCCTAACTTTTTGATCACAAATTGTGCGAGAACATCAGTAATACCTGAACGAGAAATTGCTACAGCAAATGTACCTAACATTGCATAACTTAAGGCAATTTCAGCTCCACCACCTAAACCACCTGTAAAGGTATCTATGGTTTGCTTTAAATCCATTCCACTAATAAGCCCACCTAAAATTGCTGAAAACGTTAATGAAATCACAACGTTTACCCGCAATAAACTTAACAACAACATGACACAAACGGCAATGACAACGGCATTCATAGGCAATTCAAATGTAATAGTTAATGAGAGTAAGTGTAAGATTCCGTATTCATACCCATTTGTCGAGCATAAATTTAAATATTATGTCAGTAAGGTGTGAATCAGTGTCATACCTTTTGCAAAGATGACACTGTTAACCTGTTTTTATACCAATGAATATCAATACAGCGTCGACATTTCACGTTAAAATAACGATATAAATTGAATCATACGCGTATGGAGTTGGGGCATGAGCCATTTTGAATCAGGATCGCTGACATTAAATTTAGTGCGTTATCCTGAAGAGAACACTTCTGAATTACAAGCATGGGAGGCTGCAGATGAATACTTATTACAGGAGTTAGTTGAGCATCAAATCAATGGCCCTGTGATTATTTTTAATGACAATTTTGGTGCATTAACGTGTGCGTTACATGCGCATAAACCTGTGTCAGTAAGTGATTCGTATGTAAGTCAACAGGCAATACTAAGAAACATGCAACGTAATAAACTAGTGCCTGAACAGGTTATTTTGCAAGATTGTATGCAGCCTTTGCCGCAAAATCCAGCACTTGTTATCATTAAAATTCCAAAAACATTGGCACTATTAGAGTATCAACTGCTGTCATTGCGTGCGGTGATTACACCTACAACACGTATTATTGCAGGGGCAAAAGCACGTGATATTCATACCTCTACGCTAAATTTATTTAGTCAAATTATTGGTGAAACAACCACCAGTTTAGCGTGGAAAAAAGCACGGTTGGTTTTTGCGCAAATAGCACCTCGCCCAGAACGTAAAAATCCCTATCCAACCACATGGATACTGGAAAATAGTGGTGAAAAAATTCAAAACCATGCAAATGTTTTTTCACGGGCTTCTTTAGATATTGGTGCACGATTTTTTATGCAACATTTACCTGTTAATACGCAAGGTAATATTGTTGATTTAGGGTGTGGTAATGGTGTTATCGGGTTGACAACACTCAAAAAAAATCCAGATGCACATATTATTTTTATTGATGAATCTTATATGGCGGTTGCTTCTAGTCATATTAATATACAAGATAATTACCCACAAGATTTAACACGTTGTGAATTTATTATTGGTGATAGTTTACAAAATATAGAAGCTAACTCGATTCAGTTAATATTATGTAATCCACCTTTTCATCAACAGCAATCTGTTACCGATCATATCGCATGGCAAATGTTCCATGATGCAAAGCGTTGTTTGAAAAAGGGAGGAGAGCTGCGTATTATTGGAAACCAGCATCTAGGGTATCACCTAAAATTACGCCGCTTGTTTGGTAACTGTAGTACAGTGGCAGCAAATCAGAAATTTGTCATTTTACGGGCAATAAAAGAGTAAGAGATGCTGAGGTGATATACTTATTAATGATACAAATAAAATGTAAAAAGAATTAATAATTGATTAGGATAGATTGGCTTTATCCTATTTTCGTTCTAAAATAGAACTTCATGGTTATCATTACTTATTTGTAGTGCTTGATAGCTAACTATTAGAAAAATATTTGTTAGTTGTGTTAATTATTATGTCTCAAGAAATTATTGCTCTATTTAAAAATATACGTTCACTGCGTGCTTTTGCACGTGAAGTTGACTTTGAAACGTTAGAATCAGTATTAGAGAAACTCTCTCTTGTTGTAGAAGAGCGTCGTGAAGAAGATTCTGTGCAAAAAGCACAAGAAGAAGCCCGTGCTCGCAAGTTAGAGCAGTATCGTGAAATGCTAAAAGAAGATGGCATTGATCTAAGCGATTTACTACAAATTTCTGCTACAAAAGCACCGATTAAAGCGCAAGGAAAACGTGCGCCACGTGCACCAAAATATGAATATTTAGATGAGAACGGTGAAGTAAAAACGTGGACAGGCCAAGGCCGCACACCAGCATTGATTGCAAAAGCATTGGAAAACGGTGAGTCTTTAGATAATTTCTTGATCAATAAGATTTAATGACATATTGGGATGATGTTGCCGTTACTTCATACCCCTATAGCGTGATAAATATATAACTCTATTTGTGAGATAACAGTTATTACCTGTGTAATATTAAAGTTAGCTTATATTTATATGAATCAAAGAGCCTGTAGAGGCTCTTTTTTACATTATGCTAAATGCACAGAGTTAACCTACAGTGTGAGCAATATAAAAAATCAACGCGTCATTTTTCTTGTTGGTTTACTGAGTGTGATGAACTATGCATATGAATAGTGGTACATTTTAAATGTGTGCAAATTTAAAATGAATACGTGCTGTCATTAATTAATGAGATAAATAATAGTGTACGTATGATCATTACACCGTTGCAATAATTCATGAATAAGAGTTAGCTTTAAATCAAACAAGTAAATATTAGCGTGGCATGAATATAAGAGAAAACAGTGTAATGTGAATATGTGTTGTCATACTCAATTTGTTATACACTGTATGTTTGCGTTTTATGATGGTTTTCTAACAGAGTTTTGCTGACTGATGATGGTACAAAATAACCGGCTTGAACTGCTTGCTCCGGCAAAAAATGCAGCCTTTGGTATTGAAGCGATAAAACACGGTGCAGATGCCGTTTATATCGGTGGTCCGGCATTTGGGGCGCGATCTAATGCAGGTAACAGTGTTGCAGATATTGAACTGTTGACCACCTTTGCCCACCGTTATGGCGCTCAGGTGTTTGTGGCACTCAATACTATCCTTAAAGACAGTGAGCTGGCAGAGGCTGAATTACTGACTCATCAGTTGTGGAACGCGGGTGCTGATGCCCTAATTGTGCAGGATATGGGGCTACTACAGCTCGATTTACCGCCGATTGCGTTGCATGCCAGCACTCAGTTGGATAACCGAACCCCTGAAAAAGTGAAGTTTTTGCAAGATGTCGGGTTTTCACAGGTGGTATTAGCCCGTGAATTATCGTTAGAGCAGATAGCCGCTATTTCTGCCCAAACTTCTGTACAACTTGAGTTTTTTATCCATGGCGCACTTTGTGTTGCTTACAGTGGCCAGTGTTATATCAGCCATGCGCTGACCGGACGCAGTGCAAACCGTGGCGAATGTGCGCAAATCTGCCGTGTACCTTGCTCACTGAAAAACCGTGAAGGCGAGGTGTTGGTACAAGATCAACACCTATTATCGCTTAAGGATATGAATCAGAGCGCAAACTTACCGGCAATGATTGATGCGGGCGTGCGTTCATTCAAAATTGAAGGGCGCTTAAAAGATCTGTCGTACATTAAAAATGTGACAGCATGGTATCGTCAGCAGCTTGATACAATTTTAGAGCAGCGTCCTGAATTGAGCCGTTCATCGGCGGGGCGTAGCCAGTACACCTTTAGTCCAAATCCGGATAAAACCTTTAATCGCGGCAGTACCGACTACTTTTTGTTGGGAAGACAACCCACAATTGCTTCGTTCCGATCACCCAAATATATTGGCGAAGAGGCTGGAAAAGTTACCCGAGTTGGGCCTAACTGGTTTGAAGTTAGCAGCCAGACAACCTTTAATAACGGTGATGGATTATGCTATTTCACCGCGCGTAATGAGCTAAGTGGGTTGCGGATCAATCGGGCCGATGGGCATCGCTTGTTTACTGCCGAGCCAGTGCGCGGATTAACCGTGAATACCGTGATTTATCGCAACCATGATCAGCAGTTTGATGGTGTGTTGGATAAAGAGTCAGCCACCCGTCAGATTGCCGCTGATCTCAGTTTTACCGAAACAGAGCAGGGCTTTTGCCTGACGATGCAAGATGAGCAGGGTTTTGCGGTTGAGGTGATGCTCGAGGCGGAAAAATCGGTTGCCAATAACCCTGAGCGTGCTTATCAAACGGTACGCGATCAGCTAGGCAAACTTGGTAATACGCTATTTTACCTGCGCAAGATAGAGGTGACGTTGTCACAGGCGTGGTTTATCCCAGTGTCTGCACTCAACACATTACGGCGCGAGGCGTGCGAGAAACTTGAGCATGCCCGTACACAAGGGTATCAGCGCCCGCTGCGCCATACGGCAGAGGAAAATGCCACCTTCCCGCAAGATACCTTGAGTTATTTAGGTAATGTTTACAATAAAGCGGCAGAAGCCTTTTACCGTGATCACGGTGTGAACGAGGTTGCACCGGCTTATGAGCTGAATCAGGAAGATGATGAAGTTTCCCTGATGATCACCAAACACTGCTTACGTTATACCCAGAACATGTGCCCAAAAGAGGTGAAAGGGTTGAAACCGGATCCGTTGGTACTGGATATGGGTAACGATACGTTTCGTTTGAAATTTGATTGTAAGCGTTGCGAAATGCACGTCATGGGCAAGTTAAAAAAGGGCAAATCAGCGCGCGTTGTTTGATATGAAACCCTTAACAACCGGTGCTTGAAATCAAATTATTGAGTATGCGTTGCAGAATGCATGCGATTTAAAAAACTCCCCATAACGGGGAGTTTTTTGTGAGTGCTAAAAGCGGCTGGCTACTGCAGTCGCGAGTTTTTCGAGCAGAATTTCTGTGTCCGCCCAGCTCAGGCATGGATCAGTGATTGACTGGCCATACACCGCGGCCTGACCATTAACCACTTTTTGGCTTCCTTCCACCAAAAAGCTTTCAGCCATGATCCCCGCAACCGCACGAGAACCGGCTTCAATTTGTGCGCAAATGTTATCGCACACATCGAGCTGACGGCGGTGAAGCTTCTGGCAATTGCCGTGGCTAAAATCAACCACCAGATGTTCTGCCAGATCAAACTCACGCAGGCGATCACAGGCTTGCGAGACATATTTCGCCTGATAATTGGGGTCTTTTCCGCCGCGTAAAATGATATGCCCGTAAGGGTTACCCGAGGTGCGGTAAACGGTCATCTTGCCGTGTTTATCGGGCGATAAAAACATGTGTGATGCACTCGATGCACGTATGGCATCAATGGCGATACGTACATTCCCATCAGTACCATTTTTAAAGCCAACCGGACACGACAGCGCAGAGGCCATTTCACGGTGGATCTGGCTTTCTGTGGTGCGGGCACCAATTGCGCCCCAACTGATCAGATCGGCAATATATTGGCCTGTGACCATATCCAAAAACTCAGTGGCTGTTGGCTGACCAATTTTATTGATATCGAGCAACAGCTTACGCGCTATTTTGATACCCTGATTGACCTGAAAACTGCCATCAAGATAGGGGTCTGAAATTAACCCTTTCCAGCCGACAACCGTACGCGGCTTTTCAAAATAGGTGCGCATAACAATGAACAGGCGATCATGATACTGCTGGTGCAGGGCATACAACCGCTGTGCATAGTCAACGGCTGCTTTCGGATCGTGTACCGAACAGGGGCCAACGATCACCAGCAAACGCGGATCTATCCCACTTAAAATATTTTCTATTGTTTTACGGGCACTCATCACGGTATTGGCTATCTGATCATCAAGCGGATATTCCGCTGCCAATTCATCAGGCGTGACCAGAGTGTCAATGCGTGCAGTGCGCAACTCATCAGTTCTAATAGGCATTATATTCTCTTGGTAACTTCATACAGACGGGCTGTGAAGAGACTCACCTAGACACAATAACGAAATTTAGGCAGGCTGCAAACAGGTAGGGTCGATTCAGAGCCGATAAAATGGCATATAGAAAAATAATTTTAGGAATTGGCGAAAATTGGCGATGTGTTGTGCAAATTATCAACAAATATAAATAGGGGGATAAAAAGAGACGGATCGGCTGCACTGCTCTGGGTAATAGCATCTGTGTAATGGCAGGTTTGTGTCGTCACCGGTGATCTGGTTGCAAAAAATCTCCCGCTACTTGTGTTAGACAAGACATACGTGCAGTAAAACAGTAGATTAGATAAATACAGTAGGCATGGCTTTGTCAGGGGTAGGTGTAGACCACTATCAAAGCATGAGGACGCAATGTTGTAAGGGATAACAATGATGATTCCGCGTTTATCACATGTGCCGGGCGTAGCGCCGGTCACGCACGCTTTTCTTGATGCGCTAAAAGCCCATGGCTTTACGGGGGATGCAGAGCATACTTATGCTGCGCGCCTAAGTATGGCAACGGATAACAGTGTGTATCAACAACTTCCGCAGGCAGTGGTCTTTCCGCGCTCGGTGGCCGATATGCTGCTGTTAATGCAAACCGCCCAGTTAGCTGATTTTAAAACGCTGACATTTACCCCACGTGGCGGCGGAACGGGAACAAATGGTCAATCACTGACGACGGGCATCGTGGTCGATACCTCGCGTTACATGAACCGTATTTTAGAGCTGAATTTAGATGAAATGTGGGTGCGCGTAGAGTCTGGCGTAATTAAAGATCAACTCAATGCTTATCTGCGGCCACATGGTTACTTCTTTTCACCCGATCTCTCCACCAGCAACCGCGCCACGATAGGCGGTATGATTAATACCGATGCCTCAGGTCAGGGGTCACTGTTGTATGGCAAAACTTCGGATCATGTGCTGGGTTTACATGCCGTCATGGTTGATGGCACGCTACTTGATACCGCGCCGATGGCTGTCGCGCTGGCCGAACATCTTGCGCAGAAAAAAGAGCGTATCGGGCAGGTGTACCAAACCGTTCTTGGGCGTTGCCGTGCACAACGTGCATTAATTTTAGAGCGTTTCCCACCATTGAACCGCTTTTTGACAGGCTATGATCTCAAGCATGTCTTTAATGATGACCTCAGCCAGTTTGATTTAACCCGTCTATTAACTGGATCAGAAGGCTCTTTGGCGCTGATTGCCGAAGCAAAACTCAATATCACTGCCATTCCACACGTTAGGCAACTGATCAATATTAAATACGACAGTTTTGATTCGGCACTGCGCCATGCGCCTTTTATGGTACAGGCCAATGCCTTATCTGTAGAGACAGTCGATTCAAAAGTACTCAACCTTGCACGTGAAGACATTGTCTGGCACTCCGTACGAGAGCTGATTACGGATGTCCCCGGTGTGGATATGCAGGGTCTGAATATCGTGGAATTTGCCGGTGATGATGCCACGCTGATTGAGCAGCAGGTCAATGCGCTGTGCGATAAGCTTGATAGCCTATTACCCGAGCATCTCTCGGGTGTGATTGGCTATCAGCGTTGCAACGATCTGGTCAGTATCGAGCGTATTTACACCATGCGTAAAAAGGCCGTTGGGTTGCTCGGCAATACCAAAGGCGCGGCCAAACCTATCGCATTTGCAGAAGATACCTGTGTGCCGCCCGAGCATTTAGCCGATTACATTGCCGAATTTAGAACCTTACTCGATCAACATGGGCTGCATTACGGCATGTTTGGCCACGTTGATGCGGGGGTATTGCATGTTCGTCCGGCGCTGGATTTGTGCGATCCTCGGCAAGAGATCCTGATGAAAACGCTCTCTGATCAGGTTGTTGCACTGACAGCAAAATATGGTGGCCTGATGTGGGGTGAACACGGAAAAGGCTTTCGTTCCGAATACAGCCCGCTGTTTTTTGGTGAAACACTGTGGAACGAGCTGCGCCACATCAAAACCGTGTTTGACCCTGATAACCGGCTGAACCCCGGAAAAATCTGTATTCCACTGAAAGCGGATGCACAATTGGTGCAGGTCAGTGATGAAAAACGTAGCTGGCATGATAAAAAAATCCCGCTAACAGTGCGTGAATCTTACCGCGGCGCACTTGAGTGTAACGGTAACGGCCTGTGTTTTAACTTTGACACCCACAGCCCGATGTGTCCCTCAGTAAAAATTACCCGAGATCGCCGCCACTCACCAAAAGGCCGCGCCGCGTTGGTGCGCGAATGGCTGACACTGTTGGCCGATGAAGGCGCAGATACGCTGGCGATTGAAGCATCGTTGACCGGAACACGCACCACATTCCGCCAGCTAATAGCAAAAACGCGTTACACTTTGGCTGCACGGCGCGGTGAGTATGACTTCTCGCACGAAGTGAAAGAGGCGATGTCTGGCTGCTTGGCCTGTAAAGCCTGCTCAACACAGTGCCCGATTAAAATTGATGTACCGGCTTTTCGTTCACGCTTTTTGCAGCTTTATCACACCCGTTATTTGCGGCCTGTGCGTGATTATATGATTGGCACAGTCGAACAATATGCCCCCCTGATGGCCAAAGCCCCTCGGTTGTTTAATGCCCTCATGCAGCCAACGTGGATGCAACATCTGACAGAAAAAACACTCGGTATGGTCGATGTACCCTTGCTATCTGTGCCGACATTGCCCGAACAGCTAACCGGACACACCGCCTTGCAGTTTGATTATGCACAGTTGCAGGCGCTCAGTCAGGCTGAAAAATCACGTTATCTGCTGGTAGTACAAGACCCGTTTACCAGTTTTTATGATGCAAACGTTGTTGCAGACTTTATCAGGCTGGCTGAACACCTAGGCTTTCATCCCGTATTACTGCCGTTCAAACCCAACGGAAAACCACAACATGTCAAAGGTTTCCTCACCGGGTTTGCCAATACCGCCGCAAATACGGCAGAGTTTTTAAACCATATTAGCGCATTGGGTATTCCGCTGGTGGGTGTTGATCCGGCTCTAGTGCTTTGCTATCGCGATGAATACCGTATCACGCTGGGGGATAAGCGCGGTGACTTTAACGTATTGTTGGCTCATGAGTGGCTGAAAAATCAACTGGCTACCTTGCCTACTTACCGTAAAACTTCTGACACATGGTATTTGTTTGGCCACTGTACTGAAAGTACCGCATTACCTGAAAGTAGCCGAGACTGGGCCTCGATATTTGTGCATTTTGGTGCAGAGTTACAAGCGGTTAGTGTTGGGTGCTGTGGTATGGCCGGAACATACGGGCATGAAAAGAAAAACCGAACACACTCTCAGGGGATCTATGCTTTGTCTTGGCAATCACAACTCAAAATTCGCCCATTAAATCGCTGTGTTTCAACCGGTTACTCGTGCCGCAGTCAGGTTAAACGTGAAGAGAAAACCGCCATTTTACATCCAGCGCAAGCACTGCTGGCGATTTGTCGCGATGGCAATTTGTTGTAGTCACTATCGCACAATCATGTCGGTATAAACCGGTATTCCGTGGCGTTTTGAGTGACAACATCACCCATTGTAAATGTGTAATTATGTGCACTCTAGGGTTGTTATGGGGTTTGCTATCGAGTTATATCCATAATACTTATAGGGGATGTGAAGCACAAAACTGCCATGAATAGCGATGAATACCATTCACGGAATTGCATGCAATTTATTGAATAACATGCTAAAAAAGAGAGTGTACCTATGATGTGGAAGCGTCAGGCAACCCTTAGCCAACTCAATGCAATGGGAACAAATTGTATGGTTGGTCATGTTGGTATCGAATTTATCGCGTTGAATACAGACAGCATTGAAGCGACGATGCCGGTCGATCAGCGAACTACTCAGCCGTTTGGTTTATTACACGGCGGTGCGTCGGTGGTATTAGCAGAGACCCTTGGCTCAGTGGCAGGGTACTTGTGTACAGAGGGTGAACAAAAAGTGGTGGGGCTAGAAGTGAATGCCAACCATATCAAAGCGATTCGGCAGGGTATGGCACGCGGTGTTTGCAAAGCATTACATACCGGTAGCCGACATCAAGTCTGGCAAATTGAGATCTTTAATCAACAAGATCAACTCTGTTGTAGTGCTCGTTTAACGACTGCGATCATTGATTAGCCAACGATTAACCAATGATTAAGTACACAAATATACGTGATATGAGAGTATGTAACCCGAAGAATAGAGCAGTAACCAAAGACAGATTTTAATTTTCTCGTAAGATTTTTATCGTCCTTTTATAGTTACAGTGTCACTTTTTTATTGCGTTTACTCTGACGACGACGGCAAGAGCGGCGGTTAGTATCAGGTTGAGTGTTGTCTTGTTCTTCGCGTAAATGGCGCAATCTCTCGGTTCTGATCACTTCCTGTAGCATAAGCTCTTGTTCTAGCCAGATATCTATACTTTGTTTCATCGTGGTGATCCTTTAAATAGACTTAACAGATGATAACAGGGCGCTAATGCTAATGTTGACAGGCAGAAATCTACCACAGATTGATAGATCGGAAATGGAGAAATAGATTCAAAGTGTGATCAATACAGAGAATTACGGCAATATTTTAGGATAAAAAGATGCAACTAAGTGATGTATTAGTAGAGGGTGCTGTAACACAGATATTTTTAGATGGAAAAGGTGGTGCATTACCCATAAACAGTGTTGTCAATACAATCCCTTCATTACCTGCGTGGATACATCTGGATTATAGCCATCCACAATCGGCAGAGTGGATTAAAAACAGTGATGTTTTGCCTGAAGGGGTAAAAGATGCGTTGCTGGGAGAAAGCTCGCGTCCGCGTTTCACCCGTATCGGAGAAGGTATTTTAGTTACCCTGCGAGGAATTAACTATAACCACGGTGAGCGGCCAGATCAGATGGTTGCATTGCGCGCTTACATCACCCATGAGTTGATTGTATCGACCCGAAAACGTCGGTTATTTCCAGTAGAAGATGTTGAATCTACACTTTGGTCTGGCCATGGCCCGACAGACAGTAGCGAATGGGTTGTCGAGTTGTGTGATGCAATGACCGATTACGCCTCTGAGTTTATTGATGATTTGCATGAAGTTATCATTGAGTTAGAAGATGGTTTAATTGACCACCGAGTCCCCGATCGGGGGCAGTTAGGCTTAATTCGTAAGCAATTAATTATCTTACGCCGCTATCTTTCACCACAGCGTGATGTGTATTCACGTATTGCGGCAGAAAAAATCCCGTGGTTTAGCGAAGAGGACAAACGTCGGATGCAGGATGTTTCCGAACGTCTTGGCCGTACACTCGATGATTTGGATGCGGCTATCTCACGTACATCAGTATTGGCCGACGAAATTGCCAATTTGCTGGCTGATGCAATGAATCGCCGAACGTATGTGATGTCATTGTTGGCCATGATGTTTTTACCTTTATCATTTTTAACAGGATTGTTTGGTGTTAATTTAGAAGGTATTCCAGGTGCAGGGTTTCGTGAAAGTTTTGCGTTTTTTTGTCTCACTCTAGTGGTGGTTGCTATTGGAATAGGGGTTTGGTTGAAGAGAAAACGCTGGTTATAACAGAGCTTGTGTGTAGAAAAAACAGAGATAAAAAAGATCTTTTGCCACAGAGTTTAACAGTGATGACTGAAAAATTGAGCAAAATCAAAGTAGCGATGGTCACGTTATCGCATACTCTATAACGCAGGTGAATACAGTATTTATGCGATGGATGCTGTACTCCACGTTGTCTTAACTTCCTTCAATTTATTTGTATTATAGCGAAACTCTATTTTTGCAGCGCCGATATGATATCGGCGTTTTTTTATACTAATTTCTACTGCTGCATTGCTGCTATCTATATCCCTAATATTTTCTTCTTTCTTCTTTCTTCTTTCTTCTTTCTTCTTGTTTGGTATTTTTACTTTTAAGATCTTTCGCCTCATCAGCAACATACGTTCATAACGTGAGTTGTTGCATACTGATTATTTCGTATATTGGATACAACAAATAACCATGATGAGGCGATAATCAGGCAGACTTAGGCTTTTTTAAGGAAAGCGGCAACCAGAACAATATGTACGCCATTAACTCGGCCTTCAATGTGCTCCGGATTGCTGGTTAGCGTAATATTTTTTACCATAGTACCTCGTTTTGCCGTGAAGTTAGCACCTTTCACGACTAAATCTTTAATCAGGGTAACTGAGTCACCGTCTTGCAGCGGGTTGCCATTGCTGTCGAGTGTTGGTTGGGAGTCATCAGACTCTTCTGCTACACCGGCTGTGGCCCATGCAAGGGTTTCATCATCAAGATAGAGCATATCGAGCAGATCATGTGCCCACACTTCAGTGGATAACTGCTTAAGCTGCCGCCATGCCATCACTTGTACTGCAGGAACCTGACTCCACATGCTGTCGTTCAGGCAACGCCAATGGCTAACATCAGTCAACGCTGGATTTTCAATCTGAGTACGGCAGGTTTCACATAACAATACACTGTGATCGGCATCATCAGTAGTAGAGTGTGGCACAGAGTAAACAGCAAGATTTTGTTCGCTGGTACAAAGTTCACAGTGGGCGTTGCTACGTTGCAGTAAAGTTGCTTCGACTGACATATTTTTTTCCGATAAAGCAGAATAATAAGCTATTAATATAGCATAAACTTAATATCCATGGGAGTCTGGGCGTTTTTGCGCTCGGTAACTGAATAAAAAGAAGCCAAAGAGTGCGTCGTGAGAAGCATATCATGCTTCACTGCTCGAAATATAATCAGATAGGGATATTGAAAAAGAGGATATGCGGGAAATGAACGCTTCCCGCAGTATTTGTGTGTGTTGGTAGTTTACATTGCAGTATTAGTTTGATGTTTGAATGCTTGTTTCATCTTGGATTTGCTCAAATACGTCAGATGTATCTTCTGTATCATTCGCCAATGGCCACCCGCCTAAACGCTTCCAGCGGTTTACCAACTCGCAAAACAGCTCGGCGGTACGCTCTGTGTCATACAATGCAGAGTGTGCCTGATGATTATCAAAGGAAATTTGTGCTGTTTTACATGCTTTTGCCAGTACCGTTTGCCCTAATACCAGACCACTGAGTGCGGCGGTATCAAAGGTTGCAAAAGGGTGGAAAGGGTTGCGTTTTAAGTTGGCTCGCTGTGCAGCGGCCATTAAAAAGCCATGATCAAAAGCGGCATTGTGTGCTACAACAATGGCGCGGTTACATTCAGCCGCTTTGAGCTCTTTGCGCACCACTTTAAATATTTCATGTAAAGCATCATATTCACTGACTGCACCCCGCAGTGGGTGATAAGGGTCAATGCCAGTAAAAGCCAGTGCTTCAGGATTTAAATTTGCCCCTTCAAACGGCTCAATATTAAAACTTAATTTTTGATCGGGCAGCAACCAACCGTTTTCATCCATTTTCAGCGTAACAGCCGCAATCTCTAAAAGCGCATCTGTTGTTGCATTAAATCCACCTGTTTCAACATCAATCACGACAGGGAAATAGCCACGAAAACGGGCAGTTAGGCTGTTAGGGTTGGTTATTTTAGCCATGGGCTCTCTTTGCTGCTGTATAAATGACACGAATGAGCATTCTATTATTGCAATTTATGGGAGGTAACTAAAGTATTCCTTTGCATTGCCGCTAAGTAGAGAGCATTCAAAGAAGAGTAACAGTGAGAAAGTGCTTTATGATTCGTAGCCACCGATACATTCTCATGGCGGTATTATTGATGAACAGCCTGCCTTTGTGGGCAAACACTCGCTTTTTTGCAGGTATTGATGATTCAAAATGGGTAATGACACAAGATTCACCACTTGAATGCCGTTTAGAGCATGTGATTCCAAACTACGGAACAGGCGTTTTTACTAGCCGAGCCAGTAAAAAAATCAACCTTGACTTTGCGTTGCACATGTTACGCCCAATGGCTGAAACACGCCGTACAACACTGCTGACATTACCTCCTCGTTGGATGCCAGGTATAGCATCAGAGTCAATAAGCACATTAACCCTATTTCAACAATTTGATGGGTACATAGCAGATACATATGCATGGCAAATGTTGGCAGCACTTGAGAAAGGGCGTTTACCGACACTGCAATACCGTGATGCTTATTATGGGCACAGTCAGATACAAGTGAGTTTATCACCGGCATACTTTAAATCGGCATATAAACAGTATTTATCCTGTGTACAGCGATTATTGCCCTATAACTTTGATGATATTGCGTATACCGTGCTGCACTATCAACCAGAAAGTGAACTTTTAGTGGCTGACTCTCAGCAAAAATTGGCAAAAATAGCCGAATATGTAAAGCATATTAAAGATGTTGAACTGGTGCTGGTGGCTGCACACGGTGACGATAGAGAAGTGGTTATCAATAGTGAAGAGTTAGCTCGTAAACGGGCTGAAACTATTCAAAATTACTTTGTGAAATTAGGGCTAAAGCCTGAGCAAATACAATTGCAAGTTTATGGTGATAAGCGGCCAGTTGCTGATAATCGTTCACCAACACAGCGTAAACTAAATCGCCGTTTAGTGATTTCATTAGCACGTGGTGCAGAGAGCAGCCTGTAAAATATACGAGTAGAGTAAATTTTTATTGTGCGGTATATAAAACGAAAAAGAGTTAATCGTTATACACCGCACAGATAACAAACTTACAAGATACTTAAATCAACCTAATCCAACAGAGGCTTGCTTATTTTGGATTAATTCAATTTTGTAGCCATCAGGGTCTTCAACGAAAGCAATAATAGTGCTTCCTCCTTTCACAGGGCCTGCTTCTCGGGTAATTGAACCACCGGCATTACGAATAGTTTCGCAAGTGGCTGCAACATCATCAACACCCAATGCAATATGCCCAAATGCAGTCCCCATTTCATACTGCGTTACACCCCAGTTGTATGTTAACTCAATAACTGCACCAGTACTTTCATCACCATAACCGACAAAAGCTAAAGAGTATTTATACTCTTCATTTTCACTGATACGTAATAGGCTCATGCCTAAAATACGGGTATAAAAATCAAGTGAACGCTGCATGTCAGAAATGCGTAACATCGTGTGCAAAATGCGCATAATACCCCTTATAAATGTTAATGATCATCAGTTAATTTGAATATAATGCTATGCATACTCTCAGGAATGCACTAGAGATAAAAGGGTTTTATTAAAAAATAATACCCTTGTGCTTTATTTTGAGAAAAAATAAAGCGGAAAAATAATGTGTTATATTGAATTTATTTCGTATGTTTATCTCTGAGTAACACACTAAATTGTTTCTAGTTGTGTTTTAACTGCTAATTTTATGCATATAAATGCACTTTAATTGCAATTATATTGAATTATTTTTGATAAAAATCAGGCTTAAAATTGATTTATTCGTTATTAATAAAAAATAATTCATTCGGTGTTTCTCTATATCATTTTGTTTTTATTGTTGTTTTTAATTTTCATTGAGCGTGTAGTTGTCTCTTTAGAGCAGTGTTAATTTTAATTAGAAAATAATTTTAAAAAGAGTAGGCTATAGCTGTTGTTTTAAAAATTAATTACTGGATACATAGCAAAAGAGGGGAGTTAAGTCATCGCGTACGTGCAGTAGACGATATGACTTATACCTCAATAGCGGGCTCGTTAAAGTCACTTGTGTTCATGGATGCATATCAGGTGTAAATATGTTGATGATAAATGGAATGAAGTTAAAAGATATCGTTATAAATGCACTAACATTTAGAGTATTATTTGCATTGATTACCGGTGTATTATCAATTGTTTTTCTATGTGAACTGATAATTCAGCTAAATACAGACAGTACTAATTACCATGATTCACTCACTTATTGTTGGGATCTAGGCATTTCAGCTGTATTTATGGCTTTACTGAGTATTACCGCAATAACGAAAGCAATAATATAAATTGAGATAAGCGATATAAAATAGAGTACAAAAATAACAGTATATACAAAGATAAAAGATCAGCTTTGTAATACTGTAATACATAAAGCCCTGTTCATTGAACAGGGCTTTATGTGACTTGCATTTAGTTGCGGCGGCAACGATTAAAAATATCGAGTTCAGGTTGGTATACAGATGTTTTTACATTCATTATTCCTAATAACGAACTAAACAAGTTATCGTGTGAGAATGACTCTGTTTTAGCTCTTTCTTTTAGACAAAGAAGGTCTAAATTATTTTCCTTAGCAAATCCATCAGAAAACCATGTAATCATTGGGATTTTTGTTTGATATTCAGGTGCTAGACTATAAGGTGTTCCATGTAAATAAAGACCATTCTCACCGAGAGACTCACCGTGATCAGAAAGGTATAGCAGAGCAACATTATATTTATCTTCATACTTTTTAAGCATGTTAATGAT
Source organism: Plesiomonas sp. (assembly GCF_051652165.1). GTDB lineage: Bacteria > Pseudomonadota > Gammaproteobacteria > Enterobacterales > CAMTGL01 > Plesiomonas. The sequence goes on along the minus strand of NZ_JBOFTR010000004.1, from coordinate 508,448 downwards.
TTCGGATATGACAAAATCAGTGTAAAGAATGGTGTTGTCATAAGTGTTAATTAACTCTTGCTGTGTGCAATTTTCAATATCACTACGCTGGCAATCAGGAACAAACGTTCGCATCTCTTTAGGATAACGTAAATAGTAGGTTGGGCCATGGCTACCAATCAGGTGTAATGCGATCATTTTTGAACCAGAGATATTTTGAATATCGTTTTCTAGCCCAAGTAAAAATGCACCATCATAACAGGTTGAACCATTACATAGCCCATTTTTCTCTTTTACATTTAATGTGACAGTAGGAATGCGATCACAAACACCTTTACAACCACCATCATTCTCTTTCCAAAGCATCTCAACACCAGCACGTTGCAAGATATCTAACGCATTATCTTGGTTTTTTGCCTGTGCTTCATTGTAATCACTTCGACCTAAATTAGAGAACATACACGGAACTGATATTGCTGTTGCTGTTCCACAAGAGTGCACGTTTTGAAATGAAATAACATCAAGATCAGCAGTGTATTGATTTGTGGGTTTGTTATAGCCATTTAATGCATAATTTTGACTGCGTGCTGTTTCACCGACTAATAAAAAAAACAACGTCGGTTTGGTATTTTTTTCTGATGTTGAAGAGTGCTCAACAGTGATAGGTGATAGCGTGGCATCTAAACCTATTTGTTGATAAATCACTGGTTTAGAAAAATAGGCTTTTTTAATGTATTTATATGTATTGTTAATATAATACGTTGGTACGATAACTGAACGCAATGTTGGATTATTTCTGCCCACGGAAGCGTAATCTTTATAAAATAGTAAAGCAATAATACCCACAATAATAAGTGATGCTACTAATGAGAGTAGTCGCCAGCCTTGTTGTTTTAAAAATGAGGTGTAGCGAATAGGCGTAAATAAAATAATAATTGCTGGTAATAATCCAGTAAGAGAGAGCCAGAGCAGTGCAGATAAGCTAAAGTATGAGTTTGCCTCGCTGACATTCGTTTCAAAGATATTTTGGATCATATCTTGATTAAAAATGACCCCATATTTTGTCATTGCGTAAGAGACTAACGCAGAGGTTATAACCAGCAATATAAAAAATGGCTTTATAAAATATTGCCAATTAAGTAAATTAAGTAAAAAATTGAGTGTTGCAATAATAAAAAATGGGATTGATATAACAAAGAAATGATCGACCGTAGACATTTTCGAAAAAATATCATACAAATTTCGGTAAAACATTTCGTTGAGTACTAATCCAATATAAGTACTGGTTAAGAGCGTAAATAGAGAAAGAGAAACACCTTTAGTGCAAGGGGGTCTCGCTATCATCGATTTGATTCCATTCATTTGATACAACCTAGCAGCCAATGAAAATGAAGCATACACACACCTTAAATGCTGAGTAGTATGTTATTTATCTATCATAACAGGTTAGATAATTGATTATACTGATTTTTTAAGCAAATTACCTACATAAGAACTGACAAGTGAAAAGCGATGCTTGTTTATAGAAAAGCATAACTCTGGTGCTTTTATCAGTATTGATTGTACGCAGTTTCAACGGTGAGTTAATCACTATTTCACCTGTTAATTTGTATGATCTTTATTATACTTAGATGACTTTGCATCGCGATGGATGCCGCTATGAATCCATTCACTGTTCTTATTATCATTGCTATAGGAGTCGGGGCATTTTATGAACTTGTTCAGCAAGTAACCCCTGATATCTTTATTCCAGAACAGGGAGTGGTGTGTGATCGTATTGCTAAATTTTGTGCAACTAAAAGTGGTATATCTCTTCTACACTCTTTACACTATATCAATAGTACTCTTTATTTAGATGGTGCTCATTTAAATAATACAGTTAATAAAGACAGATTGTCCCATATTATGGGTGAGATGCTTACTGACACTACACATATTGATGCTATCAATAGCCAAACCAGTGATATCGTTATAGAGGTTACTGAGAAACCAGCACGTAATATTCAGTTTAGTCATGGTATTTATTGTAATTTAGACACTCAACATTGCAGCCCTGTTTCAGACCGTGCAACGTATATTGAAGTTAATTTGTTCTCTATGGGTGACTAATCAAACTTCATACAGTAGGTAGTAGGGACAGTGGGTGGTAGGGAGACGAGAGATTAGATCTATATGTTATTTTTAGTTCTAATGTACTCATAACTTAGTGTTTAACCCGATACTCTATTTTTTTGTTGTTATTACACTGCTTCTTTATTTTTATTTCAAAGTTGTTTAGTTGATTTTTTATCTATTTTTGTGATTTTAATTTAAGTACCAATGTATTATTTGGAGTAGATAAACGTGAAAAATAAAAAATATATTATATCACTTATCAGTCTACTTGCTTTTTTGTCTGTGTTTTTCTTAGTCTGGTTATCAGTAAGCTACCAACAAGAAAAAGTAAGGCAAAATGTTATGTATGGTATTCGAAAAATCATGGATGATCGAATAGATAAAATTGTTGATGATATGTTGTATATTACAACATTAGAGAATTTACAGTGTAATAGTGCGAGAAATAAGCTAATCAGGCGCGCTTCATACAATACAGATGTCAGATCTTATATTCTTGTGCAAAAGGGGGTGGCTTATTGCTCTTCCTCTTTAGGCAATATGACTGAACCGGTTGAAAACTATTTGTTAGGTGTTGACTTAGATGAGACATACAGTATTGGCTTAAGCCAAGGTGTATTATCATCAGAAAATTCGCCTCTTATTACTCTTTGGATCGGGGGTGAGAACTTAGGGAGTAAAACCGGTGTATTAGCAACGATTCCTCTTTCTATCGAAAGCTATAAAACAATTGTTTTTACCTCTGAACGTATTGATGGTATTGCTCTTGTTATTAATGATAAAGCCGTTGTTACCTCTACAGACAAAATTATCCCCAAAAGCGAGCTTCCTAATCCAATCGTGCGTGTTACATCAGAGCGATATGGTTATGAAGTTTATGTGTTTGGTGATAATCTCTCTCTTTCGATGTGGTATGAAATTTTATTTCTTTCTGTATTGATTGCGCTGATGAGTGGTTTGTTATCTTATTTTTATTTAGGTAACAACAGAGATATGAAAACGCTTATTTTACGTGGTATAAAAAACGATCAGTTTTTTGTGCTATATCAGCCAGTATTCAGTTTACGTGATGGCTCTCTGAGTGGGTTTGAGGTGTTGCTACGCTGGAAGCACCCAACACAAGGGTTAATTCCTCCCGATCAGTTTATTAGCTATGCTGAACATTCAGGAATGATTATTCCGTTAACACAGCATTTGTTTACATTAATTATTAATGATAGTGCATCTCTGGCAGAGATATATCCTGCTCGTACTAAAATAGCCATTAATATTTCAGCTATTCATCTCAATAGCCCTTATTTTATTGATGACTTAATGTCTTTTTATCAACAACTACCCCAAAATCACTTTATATGCGTATTAGAAATTACGGAAAGAGTATTGATTGAAGATAATGAGAGTGCAGAGCATATTTTTGTAAAATTGAGGGCATTAGGGTTTTTGATTGCTATTGATGATTTTGGTACAGGGCACAGCGCATTAATTTATCTACAAAAACATAAAGTTGATTATTTAAAAATAGATAAGGGTTTTATTCAATCTATTGGTTTAGAGACTATTCATACTCCGGTATTAGACTCTATATTACAAATGGCTCACTCTATGGGAATGGAGGTGGTTGCCGAAGGTGTAGAAACTTCCGCACAATTGCTCTATTTGCGTAATTTAAATGTTGATCATGCGCAAGGGTTTTTATTTAGTCACCCATTATCAAAAGAGCAGCTAATTAGCCATCCCGTGGCAGATATCACACTGTAAGATACGTGTGTTCTATATGTTTTATTCAGAACTATGGGCAACGAGATATCACATTGCCTTGAAAGGCTTTAGCGCCTTCAGTGGCAGCATTCCCAGTTTGTATCCTACTGATAAAGACTTTCTTTTCATCTGTAGAGATTGACCATGTTTCGATAATCGTAACATTGCCTTCATCATAGACACCTGCAGCAGTTTTATTTCCCATTGAGATAAAATTAAGATTGCTTGGTGTTATCTTTGTTAAGTTGTTACTTATTTTAACAATGAATTTACTTTTATTAGCCGTATCACTATTTAACTCAGTTAGTTGGCCTGCACTGTTATAACCTTTAATATCACCAACTAGCCAACAGGAGGCTTGAGTTGAAAAAGAGAGCAATAAAAGTGAATAAATAACAATGTGTTTTTTTATCAGTGAAATCATAATGTAAATAACATGTTGAGGTGAGTGAGTTTACTATATGATTTTTTAGTTACCAGTATCAACCATTACTTACAATGACCTTATATTTTATTTTTTTATAAAAAAAGCCCTTATCATAACAATAAGGGCTTTGTGCTTTAGAATTAAGAGTAATCTTAAGCGGCTAGGTTTTGTGCAACAAATTCCCAGTTGACCAGTGCCCAAAAACCATTGAGGTAGTTAGGACGTACATTGCGGTAGTCGATGTAGTAAGCGTGTTCCCACACATCAACAGTCAGTAGTGGAGTATGGCCTTCAGTCAGTGGGCAGCCAGCATTTGATGTGCTGACAATTGCTAGTGTGCCGTCAGCTTTTTTAACCAGCCATGTCCAGCCTGAACCGAAGTTTTTTACTGCGGCATCATTAAACTGTGCTTTGAAAGCATCAAATGAACCGAAAGTGCTGTTAATTGCATCAGCCAGTGCACCCGTTGGTTCGCCACCAGCTTGAGGCGCTAAGCAGTTCCAGTAGAAGGTGTGGTTCCACACTTGTGCTGCGTTATTGAAGATAGGGCCAGAAGAGGTCTTTACAATCTCTTCTAATGATTTGCCTTCAAACTCAGTGCCTGGAACCAGATTATTCAGGTTAACCACATAGGTGTTGTGGTGCTTACCGTAATGGAACTCCAGCGTTTCAGCTGACAAATGAGGTTCAAGTGCATTTTTTGCATATGGTAGCGCAGGTAATTCAAAAGACATTGCTGAAATCTCCGTTATTGTTAGGGCATAGCCCAAGTTCTTTTGCTTCCTAAAATCACACGTTAAAATGGTATGATTAGCCACAAAGGGCTGTTGTATAACTGTTATGGTTTGGGATTTTAGCAAGTTTTTCCTATATTAAAAGGATATTAATGAACATAACGTGTAAATTATCTCGATGCGTGTAACGATTTTTATTTTTTTGAATAAAAAATCAAATGAGTGTGTCTGTATGCACGTTATAGTGTGAAAATTGGGTGCGAAAGCGTATTTCACGGAAGATACGCGCATAAAAATGCATCTGTGTTCTACGAGCCATGCCGTAATATATCCCTACAAAAAAAGGGATTTTTTATTTATGCTCAGACTCGGTAGAATCAGCAAATACTGACATTCATATAATAGGCAATAGAGGTTAACAATGGAAACCATTGATAAAATTAAGCAACAGTTGGCAGAAAACCCAATTATTCTGTACATGAAAGGGTCACCAAAGTTGCCAAACTGTGGTTTTTCGGCTCAAGCAGTGCAAGCAATCATGAGCTGTGGTGAGCGTTTTGCCTATGTTGATATTTTGCAGAACCCTGATATCCGCGCTGAATTACCAAAATTTGCTAACTGGCCAACGTTCCCACAATTGTGGGTTGAAGGTGAGCTGGTTGGCGGTTGTGATATTATGCTGGAAATGGCGCAAAAAGGTGAGTTACAGGCGCTGATTAAAGAAGTTGCAGCAAAATATAAAGATGAATCTGCAGAGTAATATCTTGCTCTCTTATGATTTATTAAAATAAATTATTGGCTTTGATGCTATTAGTCAGAGCTATACACTGATATATATGTATATTTCAGTGTAATAAAGTGGCGCACTCATGTTGTGCCATTTTTTTATTTGTTGCCGCAAACGTTTGGTATTTTGACCAAGATACCGTATGATCCTGACCTCGATGCTTGTATATCTTTGTTTACGTATCGAATTCTTTTCCTGCGTACCCACACTTCTGATGACAGATAGCAGCAGACTTTAGTAACCCATACTATTCATCACATGAATAAACGGTTTGCTACCCCTTTATTTTATTCTGTCTGTTTTATAAGGTTCAGAATGTTCTCTTCTCTAAGACAAAGTATTGCCGGATTACAAATTTTGTTTGTGGCCTTCGGTGCAATGGTTCTTGTTCCGCTTCTGACAGGTTTAAACCCTTCCATGGCGCTGTTAGGGGCAGGGGTCGGAACGCTGCTGTTTCAGATCAGCACGCGTAATCAGGTGCCTATCTTTTTGGGATCAAGCTTTGCATTTATTGCGCCGATTATTTATGCCACACAGACATGGGGTGTGCCTTCGACCATGTTTGGTCTGTGCATGGCCGGTATCATGTACTTTGTTTTTGCCGGTGTGATTCGTGCTCGAGGTGTAAATTTTGTGCACCGTCTATTGCCTCCGGTTGTTGTTGGGCCGGTGATCATGGTGATTGGTTTGTCGGTGGCACAGGTCGCGTGCAATATGGCGATGGGGCGGGTAAATGGTGAGCAGATTATTCCGCTGGATATAGCTATCAGTTTGGCAGGTATCTCTCTGGCAACCACTCTGATTACCGCTGTTTTTTGTAAGGGGTGGATACGTCTGCTGCCAATACTCTCCGGTGTGGTTGTCGGTTATGTTGCGTCGATGATGGCGGGTATTGTTAATTTTGAACAATTGTCTGCTTCGGCATGGTTTGTTATTCCTACCTTTATTACACCGGAGATCAATTGGGCTGCCGCGCTGTTTATGTTACCGGTCGCCATTGCGCCTTGTATCGAACATATTGGTGGTGTGATGGCTATCGGCGGCGTAACGGGTAAAGATTACACCAAATCACCGGGTCTGCACCGTACACTGTTTGGTGATGGTTTAGGTGTCTGTTTTGCCGGTTTGATTGGTGGCCCGCCGGTAACAACCTATGCGGAAGTCACCGGTGCTGTGATGTTGACGCGTAATTTTAAAGTGCTGACTATGACATGGGCGGCTATTTTTGCCATTATTTTGGCATTCGTGGGCAAATTTAATGCGCTGTTGACTTCAATTCCTATGCCGGTGATGGGCGGTATTATGTTACTGCTGTTTGGTTCTATTGCGGCAATTGGGCTGAAGACTTTGATTGATGCAAAAGTTGATCTGGGCTTACCGCGTAATATCGCGATTGTGGCGGTAACACTGACTATCGGGATTGGTGCGCTTGAGCTGAAAATCGGCAGTTTTGCATTGGCGGGCGTAGGGCTGGCTTCACTGGTTGCTGTACTGCTGAATTTGATTTTACCGCATACGGTAGTGAGTCATGTTGATGAAGCTAAATAACTTACTGAGTAAGTAATCAGTAGCAAAGTGCTTTTAACGGATTAATATGGTGAAAGCCATGTGCACGCAGTGTGGTGTACATGGCTTTTTTGCTCCTTTATTTTGGCCGTTTTTCTGTTATCTATCTGAGTGTTAAAAGGTTAGCATTTTTGGTTTTTGAGTACGTTTTTAACTATCTGCATGCACATTCCGCGGAAAATAAACAGATGGGCTGGCATCATCGCAAACCAGTAGAGTAACCCCGGAAAGCCGGCCGGGTGCCACCACGCTCTAACATCCAAATAGCGCAGATTATCTTTTTCAGTGATAGTGAAGTCGAGACGGCCTAAGCCTGGTGCTTTCATTCCAAATAATAAACTCAGTTTTTTTTCAGGATCAGCACAAATCACCTTCCACGAGTCGACTTTATCACCCACTTGCAACATGGCATGTTCAGGGCGCTGACGCACGTGGGGTTTTCCGCCGAATAAACGATCTAGATGTGCGCGGGTTGTCCACAATATATCGGCATAAAAGTAGCCATGATCACCGCCGACTTTGTTGATCTCTTCCCATAAATCTTTACTGCTTACGCGGGTGGCAAGACGATAACCGGCATTTTTAGGATAGAAGCTGTAATCGGCTTTCCATGTTGATTTGGCATCGGCATCGTACCCCCAGCGGGCGGAGTCGAGAAAATCAGAGCCGTGCTTGAGCGTTTCACTGATGGCCTCTCGGTAGCTAAGAAGAGGCTGAGGGATCAGCGCCTGAAGCGGGGCACTGTTGGCAGGGAGGTCGTGCGACAACCCACCAATCAGGGCGCGAGCAATGTTTATCGGTACGGTAGTAATTACACGTAACCATTTTGCAGAGAGTGCCGGAGATAAAAATGGCACGGGAATAATGATGCAAGATTTACCGGTAATATCAGCGTAAATCTTCATCTGATCTTGGTAGCTAATATAATCAGGCCCGCCGACATCAAAAATACCGTCATTAATGGGTGTGTTAATCAGCGCAGAGAGATAGAACAGTAGGTTATCAAGAGCAATTGGGCTGGTTTTCGAGCGCACCCAGCGTGGGGTGATCATTATCGGCAGATGATTGACCAGATCACGCATCACTTCAAATGCAGCGGATCCTGCGCCGACAATAATGCCAGAGCGCAGCTCGATAACTGGAATACCGCTGCCGCGTAGAAGCTCTCCGGTGATCCGACGGGCTTGCAGGTGTTCTGATTGTTTGGCGTGTGGTTGTAATGCACCAAGATAAATGACTTTTTTCACTGATGATTGCTGCAGTATTTGTGCGCAATGTGTGGCCGCACTCTGCTCTTGTTCTAAAAAGTGGTTGCCACCATTCATGCTGTGTACAAGGTAATACACGATATCAATGTCGGTCAGTAAACCGTTGAGTGAGTCTGCGTTTTGCAAGTCAGCATAGACTAATTCAACCTGTGGTGATGTTGCCCATGTTTGATGCTGAAGGGTTGTAATATCACGCGCTGCAGCACGAATATCGTAACCTTGCGGTATAAGATAGTTGATTAAACTGCTACCAATATAGCCGTTTGCACCAAGAATCAATATGCGAGATAGGCTCATGTGCTGCGTTCCGTGCTCAATAAAAAGAAGAAAAGTAACATTATACTACAACCTGATAGTAATCAGGCTGTAAGGTATATTGTTTGCCGCTATACGTTTTTATCTTATAACACGGCGTTTTTATGTCCGTTCTATCAATTATCTTGCTCTTTTGATTGTATAAGTAAAAGGAATTTGTGGGATACAGAGCTTGGTTTTTTATCCCATAAAGCCATTATTTGCTTTTGAATACTCTTCCTAATGTGTGAGTGATCCATGCAGCAAGCAAGCTAACAGGGAAAGCACCGAGAATATCAAATGGAAAGTGGACTCCGAGAAAGACTCTTGCCCAGCCAATGCCTGTTCCACAAAGTAAAATCAAGAGACCTGCAGTACGATAGCGCGACATATATAACGAGCAACCAAGGCTAAAAACCAATGTAGCATGCCCACTAGGAAATGAGGCATTAGCCGCATGATAAAGAAAGGTATTTCCAATAGGCAGCATAAAAGGCCGTGGATGTGGGAATGTGTGGCCAATAATTGAGCATAAGAGATAGCCTAATAGCCCACATCCAAATGCGGTGATAATGGCTTTTCTACTATTGGGTGATCCCAAAAACAGAGCTAAACCAAGGGCAAAGAGAATCAGATCAATGAGCCATGTGGCAATGAAATGGGAAACAACAGAGAGTGTTGGAGAAGGGGGCATACTGGCATTTATCAGCAAAAAAAGTTGATGATTAAGTATTTCCATATTGTGTTTAACTCCATAAGCAGGGTGGTTGAGAGTTAAAAGTAAAGGGCTTAATGCATAGGGTGGAGTCTGGCTTGAAACTCACCGAGTAAGAAAATGATTTACCGATGTAGAGCACAAACTGCGACTCTTTTTTGTAAAAATAGCGCGTTGGTGTCAGTTTCGTTTAAGTTTTGGTTGACATGGAGATGTAATGACAAGTGATAAGCAATAAGCAACGTAAAAGTATGGTGAAGTGTTTGCCACAGGCGGTATGGGTCATTTTGATTATTGATGCATTATGTGTGGCATTTTGGCTCATGAATATCGTGAGTCGCGGGTATTTTTTGCAGTTTGGTTTATTACCTGGCAGTACAAATGTACTGCCTTCATTGCTATTTGCACCGCTTATTCATGGGTCTTGGGCGCATTTATTGAGTAATTTATTGCCCTTTACGCTGTTGTCTTGGTTGGTATTAGGTTATGGCTCGGTTCGTTACTATGGTTTATTAACGTTAGTGTGGCTGGGTGGTGGTATTTTAGTGTGGTTGTTTGCACGCCAAGCTTATCATATCGGGTTAAGTGGGGTTGTTTACGGGCTATGGGCCTATTTATTGGTCTATGCTTGGGTACTACGTAGCGTTAAATCACTGTTGATTGCGTGTGCAGTTTTGCTGGTTTATGGCGTGATGTTTTTTGGCCTCTTCCCTGTGTCATTACGCGTGAGTTTTGAAAGCCACCTCTTTGGTGCCGCCATTGGCGGTGTTTATGCCTATTTATTGGCATGTTATGACAGCCACAAAACAACAAAATAGTAGATAAATAGACAATTACGAAAAGATACAAGTGCTATATTTCCAGAAAGAGGCAAGTTAACGTTACGCTGTAGCACGGTATTAGCGCAGGCTATAACTTGCTATTTTAGTCCAACAGGCGGTAAATAGAGACAGTTTCACTGATCTTCTGGAGAGTTAATATGAGCCACGATTTAAAGAAAAAGCCACAGAAAACTCAACAAGAGCGCCGAGCTGAAAAACGTGAGAAAAAGCATCACGAAGAGCATCAAGATTCGGCAAAGTAAAACGATAAAATCGATTATCAGATTGACCATAAAATATAATATGTAATTGACGATAATCACTATAACCTGTCTTTTGAAGTCATTTTTAAGCGTTGGGTAGCCAACTTAAAAAGGATTATTTCAAAAAGGCAGGTTTTTTTTATGTCTAAACAACCATCAAAGAGCAGAAAGATCGCTGGTGCATATTGTGAACGATACAATCCTATTTATGCGTAATAATACAGGGTTGTTTTTTGTGCAATTTAGCAGTGAAAATTGCTTAAAAAAAGCAGTTAACAAGCGAAATAGAATCTGATAAGGGGCGATGTGAGGTAGCCGAGGAAGCTAAATAATATTGCATGGGAAAGAGTCGCTCACGAAAAAGAGTTGATCCAGATCAATGTGTCAAACCGCGTAATCTCGCCTAATACACCACATCTAGTAGATAGCTTTATCATCTCATCAATATTTAGTGTTTTGCATAAAGTATGGCGAGTTGGTAACAAGTGGAGGAAGTTCAGTGAAGCCGGTGGTAATTAAGCGTGACGGGTGTCGTGTAGCGTTCGATGCAGAAATGATTAAAAACGCAGTCATTAGTGCGGCTCGAACGGTTGAAGAGATGAACCCGACCTATGCTGAAGCCGTGGCAGAGGCTGTCGAATCTTCCCTTAATGGCGCGCAGGAAGTGGCCATTCATACTATTCAAAATGCAGTAGAAAACCAACTGATGTCTGGGCCGCATAAAGCGGTTGCAAGAGCCTACATTGAGTATCGCCACGATCGTGATGTTGCGCGTGAAAAAACCAGCCGTTTGAACAGTGAAATTCGTGGGTTAATTGAGCAGAGCAATGCCGCTTTGCTCAATGAAAATGCGAATAAAGACAGTAAAGTGATCCCAACTCAGCGTGATTTGCTGGCCGGTATTGTGGCCAAACACTATGCTTTGCAGCATTTGTTACCGCGTGATGTGGCACAAGCGCATGAGCGCGGTGAACTGCACTACCATGATCTCGATTACGCGCCATTCTTCCCGATGTTCAACTGCATGCTGATTGATCTTGAAGGGATGCTGACACACGGCTTTAAGATGGGGAATGCTGAAATTGACACGCCAAAGTCAATTTCAACGGCAACAGCAGTGACCGCGCAGATTATTGCGCAGGTGGCGAGCCATATTTATGGTGGCACGACCATCAACCGGATTGATGAGATCCTTGCGCCTTATGTTACGGCCAGCTACAAAAAGCACCATGCAGTTGCGCTGGAGTGGGATATTGCTGACCCAGTGGCTTTTGCGCATGCTCGCACCGAGAAAGAGTGTTACGACGCATTCCAATCACTTGAGTATGAAGTGAACACCTTGCACACGGCAAATGGGCAAACCCCGTTTGTCACCTTTGGCTTTGGGCTGGGGGTTTCATGGGAATCACGCCTGATCCAGCAATCTATACTGAAAAACCGCATTGCTGGTTTGGGGAAAAAGTGTAAAACCGCCGTTTTCCCAAAACTGGTCTTTGCGATTAAAGATGGTTTGAACCATAAGCCGAGTGACCCGAGCTACGATATTAAGCAGCTTGCGCTAGAGTGTGCCACCAAGCGTATGTATCCGGATATTCTGAACTACGACAAAGTGGTAGAGGTGACCGGTTCATTCAAAACCCCGATGGGTTGCCGCAGTTTCCTTGGTACGTATGAGGAAGAGGGTGAGCTGATCCATGATGGTCGTAACAATATTGGTGTTGTCAGCCTGAATCTGCCGCGTATCGCGTTGGAAGCAAAGGGTGATGAACAGGCATTCTTCCGCTTACTGAATACCCGTTTAGCGCTGGCTAAAGAGGCGCTGGATACTCGTATTGCGCGTTTGCAGGATGTAAAAGCCCGTGTTGCGCCAATTCTGTATATGGAAGGGGCATGTGGTGTGCGCTTGAATGCCGATGATAGCGTGGCGGAGATCTTTAAGCATGGTCGAGCGTCTATTTCTCTTGGCTATATTGGTCTGCATGAAACCGTGAATGCTCTATACGGTACACAAACACATGTATACGACTCTGCCGAGCTGCGTGAAAAAGCCATTGCCATTGTGCAGTGCCTGCGTGATGCCACTGATGCATGGAAAGAAGAGAGCGGCTATGGCTTTAGCCTGTACAGTACACCGAGTGAGAACCTGTGCAGCCGTTTTTGCAAAATAGACACACAAGAGTTCGGTATTGTTGCGGGCGTTACCGATAAAGGTTACTACACCAACAGTTTCCACCTTGATGTTGAAAAAGCAGTAAATCCATACGATAAGCTCGATTTTGAGATGCCTTATCCGGCTATCGCGAACGGTGGTTTTATCTGTTATGGCGAATACCCGAACATGCAGCATAATATTGAAGCGCTGGAAAATGTGTGGGATTACAGCTATAGCCGTGTGCCGTATTACGGTACAAATACCCCGATAGATGAGTGCTATGAGTGCGGTTTTACCGGTGAGTTTGAGTGCACCAGTAAAGGTTTTACCTGCCCACGTTGTGGTAATCATGAGCCAACTAAAGTATCAGTGACTCGTCGTGTTTGCGGTTATCTGGGCAGCCCTGATGCGCGTCCGTTTAACTATGGTAAGCAAGAAGAGGTAAAACGTCGGGTGAAACACCTGTAACGTTGGGCTAAATAAGATCTGATTTGAGTGATGCCTGTGATGAAAACACGATAGTTTGTGTGACGGCGTCACTTTTTTATTGCACAGACTCTTTTTTGCTGTACACCAGTCAATGCTTGAAGTGGGAATACTGCGGTGAACTATCATCAATACTATCCGGTCGATGTGATTAACGGGCCGGGAACTCGTTGTACACTGTTTGTATCGGGTTGTGAGCACCAGTGTCGGGGCTGTTATAACCAGTCTACATGGCGGCTTGATTCTGGACACCTGTTTACGCAGGCGATGGAAGATCAGATCATTGCTGATCTGTTAGATACCCGCATTAAGCGGCGCGGATTATCCCTTTCCGGCGGCGATCCGCTGCATCCTGCCAATGTTTCGGCAGTGCTTGCATTGGTTCAGCGGGTGAAACGCGAGTGCCCAGATAAAGATATTTGGTTGTGGAGTGGGTACACACGTGCCGAGCTAACGCCCACGCAACAAGCGGTATTGCCCTATATTGATGCGCTGGTGGATGGGAAATTTATTCAGGCTGAAGCTGATCCGGCATTGGTCTGGCGCGGCAGTGCGAATCAGATTATCCACCGCTTTACGCTGTAAAGCGGTGTGTATTGATCTGAGATTATGTCGCTTTGAGATTATATAACCAGTACAACGTATCTGACCGTTTAGTATTAGCTATTTATCCGAAAGTGATTTATTAGCGTATTTAAGTGTTACTCGGCTGAAACCGCTTCACCAAGCGGTGTTATCTGAGATGATTTATCTGATATCACGTGGAAAATCGCCTGCACTAATTGCCGTATATCATCTTGAGTGGCGATATACGGCGGCATAATGTAAATCAGCTTTCCAAACGGGCGTATCCAAACACCGGCCTGCACAAATTGAGCCTGTAATTGCGCCGTTGATACCGGCTCTTTCATCTCGACAACCCCAATAGCGCCCAATACCCGCGTAGCGGCAACATGGGGCAATGCGGCCAGAGGCAGCAGTTCGGCTTTTAGCTGCGCTTCAATGTCAGCCACCTGTGTTTTCCATTCCCCTGTAGCCAGTAGCGCCAAACTCGCGTTAGCAACACTGCATGCCAGTGGATTAGCCATAAACGTTGGGCCGTGCATAAAGCAGCCTGCTTCACCATTACAGACGGTATCGGCGACATGGCGAGTGGTAATGGTTGCCGCCAGTGTCAGATATCCGCCTGTTAGTGCTTTGCCCAGACACAAAATATCGGGCGTGATACCCGCGTGTTCGCAGGCAAACAACTTTCCGGTACGGCCAAATCCGGTGGCAATTTCATCGGCAATCAGCAATACACCATACTGATCACACAGTGCCCGCACTTTTTGTAAATAGTTCGGGTGGTAAATTCGCATGCCTCCCGCGCCTTGTACGATAGGTTCGAGGATCACCGCCGCAAGCGTTTGGTGATGCTGTTCTATCTGTTGGGCAAAAGAGGCGATATCGCGCTCATCCCACGGATCATTAAATCCACATTGTGGTGCATCAGCAAAGCGGTGTTGTGGTAAAAACCCCTGATACAAGCCGTGCATAGCATTTTCAGGATCACAGACTGACATCGCGCCAAAAGTATCACCGTGATAACCGTGCTTAATCGTCAAAAATTCCGCACGAGGCTCTGCCCGTGCCTGCCAGTATTGCAGTGCCATTTTCATGGCGACTTCCACCGCAACAGAACCTGAATCAGATAAAAATACACACTCAAATTCGGTTGGCGTGATATCCACCAGCGTACGGCACAGTGTTATTGCAGGCTGATGGGTTATCCCGCCAAACATGATATGAGACATCTTAGGGATCTGAGCCTGTAATGCGGCATTGAGTGCCGGATGGTTGTAGCCGTGTACCGCCGCCCACCATGATGACATTCCGTCAATCAGTGCTGTTCCATCCTCTAAATAAATACGAGTTCCGTGTGCAGAGCTGACTGGATAGCAGGGTAGCGGGTTGCTCATCGAGGTGTAAGGATGCCAGATATGGCGCTGATCAAACTCAAGATCGGCAATAGAAGTCATGGCGATAAAATAACCTTATGTAAACCATTATTAATTCATGTTATTGACAGTGTACCTGTGAGAATTACACTAGCCAAAATTTTTTCACGATTATTTATCCGGCAATAGCATGGAGCAAGGTATGGAACAGCCTAGAGTGCAACCGATAGCACAGCAGACATTAGCAGGCGATAACACCGTTCGTCATGATTGGACAGTAGAGCAGAGCCGTGCGTTGTTTGAGCTGCCATTTATGGATCTGCTGTATCGCGCCCAGCAGGTGCATAGGCAGTATTTTGATCCGAATCATGTGCAGGTAAGTACGCTTTTATCCATAAAAACAGGCGCTTGCCCAGAGGATTGTAAGTATTGCCCCCAAAGTGCACGCTACCAAACGGGCGTTGAAGCCGAGCGTTTGCTGGAAGTGGAGAGCGTGCTTGAATCAGCACGTAAAGCAAAACTGGCCGGTTCGAGCCGTTTTTGTATGGGGGCAGCGTGGAAAAATCCGAAAGCGCGTGATATGCCGTATTTGGTCAAAATGGTCGAAGGCGTTAAACAGCTTGGGTTGGAAACCTGTATGACACTCGGAATGTTGACAAGTGATCAAGCTGAAACACTGGCCGATGCGGGGCTTGACTACTACAACCATAATCTGGACACCTCGCCTGAGTTCTATCAGCAGATCATTACCACACGTACTTATGATGATCGCTTGAATACGTTAGCGCATGTTCGCTCTGCGGGTATGAAGGTGTGTTCCGGCGGTATTGTGGGCATGGGTGAAAGTGCGCAAGATCGTGCCGGATTGCTGGTTCAGTTGGCTAATTTGCCCGCACATCCTGAAAGTGTTCCGATTAATATGCTGGTGAAAGTGGCCGGTACACCGCTGGCCGATGCTGAAGATTTAGATGCTTTCACTTTCATTCGTACCATCGCGGTTGCGCGGATTATGCTGCCACGCTCTTTTGTGCGGCTGTCGGCAGGGCGTGAAAAGATGAATGATCAGATGCAAGCATTGTGTTTTATGGCGGGTGCAAATTCGGTGTTTTATGGCTGTAAATTGCTGACAACACCCAATCCAGAAGAGGATAGTGATGTACGGTTGTTCTCACGCTTGGGGATTAACGCGGCAGCATCGGTAACTGAGCAGGGAGATAATGCACTGTCAGACCAATTGGCGGAGCAGGTTATGCAGGCCGAACCGCAGACCAGCAATAGCCTGTTTTATGATGCAACGGTTCAGAAGGCACAATATCAAACTCAGGTGCAGCATCAAACACAGGTACAGCGCGGATGAGCTGGCAGCATAAAATAAGTAGTGCACTGGCAGCTCGTGAAGCACAAGGGTTGTTGCGCCGACGCGTGATCAATCAGCACGGCAGCGATCGCACGGTGAAGATAATAGAACAGATTACGGGCTCGCATCAACCTGAATCATCTGCCTATTTAAATTTTGCCGCGAATGACTATCTGGGGTTGGCTAAAAATCCGCAGATCGTGGCTGCATGGCAAGCGGGATTACATCAATACGGTGCGGGAAGTGGGGCATCTGGCCACGTTTCAGGACACACCCAAGCACATGCTGAGTTTGAAGCGCAGTTGGCAGACTGGCTGGGATATGATCGCGCCTTGCTGTTTATCAGCGGGTTTAGCGCAAATCAGGCAGTGGTGCAGGCGCTGTGTGGCGAGGGCGACAACATTGTTGCCGATAAACTCAGCCATGCCTCGTTGATTGAAGCGGCAATGCTCTCTCCGGCCACCTTACGGCGCTTTGCGCATAATGATCTGTCTGCGCTCTCTCGTGTGCTAGAAAAACAGGCCATCCGTTCATCATCGGCAGGAAATACCCTGATTATCACTGAAGGTGTATTCAGTATGGATGGCGATCTTGCTCCACTGGCGGCGTTACAACGTCACGCAAGTCAGCATTCTGCGTGGTTGCTGGTCGATGATGCGCACGGTATTGGTATTCATGGCCCACAAGGGCGGGGAAGTTGTGCACAAGCTGGCATCAAACCCGATATCTTGGTTGTCACCTTTGGCAAAGCATGGGGCGTTGGGGGGGCCGCGGTGTTGTGCTCACAGGCGGTAGCTGAATATCTGTTGCAGTTCTCCCGCCATCTGATTTATAGCACGGCAATGCCTCCGGCACAGGCCTGCGCACTGCAAGCGGCGCTCCGTTGTGTACAGCAGGCCGATGAGCAGCGTGCTCATTTACGCCAACTGATTAGTCAGTTTCAGCAGGGCTGTCGTGATATTCCCTTTACACTGCAGGCCTCTGATACACCTATACAGCCTCTTATTTTGGGGGATAACCACACAGCAGTGACTCTGGCCAGCCGCTTGCACCAGCGTGGGATATGGGCACCGGCCATTCGCCCACCTACGGTCGCCCCCGGTAGTGCTCGTTTGCGGATCACACTGACTGCCGCACATACACCCGCTGATATTTCACATCTGCTAACCACACTGCACACAGAAGCACGACAAATAGCAGCACTGCATACCAAAACTGCTACTGAGGCCGCGGATGTATAATCATTTTGCTTCCCATAATACACAAATTGCGGCCCGTTTTAGTAAAGCGGCGGCCAGTTATGACAGTGCCGCGGCACTGCAGCGTGAAATCGGGCACGACTTGATGCAGTTAGCCGATATTCCTGCCGGTATTTTGTTGGATATAGGGTGCGGCACTGGATATTTCAGCCGTCAATGGCAGCAACGCGGGCACAGCGTGATTGCACTCGATATTGCCGAAGGCATGCTGGCCGTTGCCGCCGCACAGCAAAGCGCTGAATGCTATGTGTGTGCAGATATGGAATCTATTCCGTTACCTGATAACTCGGTGGATACCTGTTTTACCAGTCTGGCTATCCAGTGGAGCAGAAATTTGCCACAGGTGTTTCGTGAGTTAACCCGGATTACTCGTCCTGGGGGGAAAATTCTGTTTGCTACTTTATTGGAAAATACCCTGTCTGAATTAAGAGCGAGCTGGCATGCGGTTGACCCGAATATTGATCTAGATGCGCATGTGAATGCATTTCTTTCGATTAATCAAATAAATATTGCGCTGGCGCAAGCAGGAATTTCGCACCATCACCTAAACTTCAGCACGAAAAAAGTGATGTACCCCAGTGTTGTTGCCTTAATGCGTGATCTTAAAGCGATCGGCGCAAACCATGTCCACCGTGAACGGAGATCGGGTCTGGGGGGAAGGCGACAATTGGCTGAACTGGAGCGGCACTATCGCGAAAAATTTCAACAGCAAGCGATGCTACCAGCCAGCTATGACGTGTGTTGTGGAGTAATAGTCAATGAGTAAGCGTTTTTTTGTTACGGGCACCGATACCGAAGTGGGTAAGACTGTGGTTAGCCGTGCCTTTATGCAGGCTGCTGCCAGTATGGGGCACTCGATTGTTGGCTATAAGCCCATTGCATCGGGTTGTACAGAAACCAAAGAGGGGCTGCGCAACAGTGATGCATTGGTTTTACAAAGTTCAGCGTCTGTTGCCGTACCTTATGAGCAAGTGAACCCGATAGCACTGCGTGAGCCTATCTCTCCGCATTTGGCTGCCAAGCTTGACGGAATTGATATTGATTTTACGCATCTTTCAAAAGGTGTCACAACACTAGAATCACAAGCTGAACTGGTTCTGGTTGAAGGGTGTGGCGGTTGGCGGGTACCGGTGACAGATACACAAAGCCTCTCTGAATGGGTTGTGGGTGAAAAAATGCCCGTGATCCTAGTGGTAGGCATTAAACTCGGTTGTCTGAATCATGCCATTCTTACGGCGGAGTCTATCGCCAATGATGGTGTTGAACTGGTTGGCTGGGTAGCAAACCGCGTTAATCCGTGCCTGACACACTATGCTGAATTAATTCAAACCCTGCGTGCGCGCATACCCGCACCACAACTAGGTGAAATTCCATATATCTCTCGCCCAGAAACGCAGCAACTAGAAAAATATATGAATTTAACTCCGCTGTTTAGTGAGTAACATAAATTATTCTTATTATATTTTCTTAGCTTTTATCAATACGTTGGATAAATGTTCCACTAACAATACCTAGTTAGGGTCAACAAAAATAAACGCATAAAAAGGCACTAAAAAGTGCCTTTTTTCACATATAACTTAATGACAGTGTTGATAGGTATGTAATTATTCAGCGGCTAATACGCAAGCCGAATCACTGTTGCTCGTATGTGAACCGTGTGCACTTTTTTCTAATCCTAAAACTTCACACGCCTCTTCATAACTTTTTCCTAAATGACAACGTAAAATATCAATCGCAACCAAGTAGTTTTCTTTGTCGGCCATGGGGTCTCCTTACCTGAGTGGCGTGTATGCAATATCAGAGCTTCCTTGTATACACTTACTATCAGTTATAGATCGCATTTTCGCAAGTAAGACTATAGTCGTAATCATTAGTTACCCTTGTTGCCCTATACAGTATAGATGACTGCTTTCATCTTTATGTTTAAGCTTATTTTTCGAATAAGTGTATTGATGCAGATAGGGTATCTGTGCTTTTTTAAGCGTGCTTAGACGGTAAAATTTAGAACATGAAATGCTATATCGTATTTCATTGTCTCTAGAGTTGATCCTTGTCACTTATTTTAAATTAAAATATTGATGAAGATCGTTAAAATGAAAAAGAATATGTCTAAAATGCTTGAAAGATGACATTCAGGCTCTATGATGCCTGTAATTCTACTCATGATTCGACTCTAAGGACGTAACGCTTATGATGCGTATTGCATTGTTCCTTTTAACTAACCTTGCGGTGATGATGGTTTTCAGTTTAGTACTGAGCCTGACAGGTATTCAATCGAGCAGTGTGGCTGGATTAGCTATTATGGCTGGCCTGTTTGGGTTTGGTGGTTCGCTGATCTCACTGATGATGTCTAAATGGATGGCTTTGCGTTCAGTAGGGGCAGAGGTTATCGAGCAACCACGCAATGAAGTTGAACGTTGGTTGATGGAAACCGTGCGTCAGCAAGCACAACAGTCAGGCATTGCAATGCCGCAAGTGGCTGTTTATCACTCAATGGATATCAATGCATTTGCAACTGGCCCAAGCCGTAATAATTCGCTGGTGGCAGTCAGTAGTGGGTTGCTAGAGAGCATGACTCGTGATGAAGCCGAAGCTGTACTGGCCCATGAAATCAGCCATGTTGCAAATGGTGATATGGTCACGATGACCCTGATTCAGGGTGTATTGAACACCTTTGTGATCTTTATTTCACGTATTATTGCGCAAGTGGCATCCGGTTTTCTTTCCAATAATGATGATGGTGAAGAGAGCAGTAACGGAAACCCGCTGATCTACTTTGGTATTAGCATGGTGCTGGAACTGGTGTTTGGTATTCTAGCCAGCATTATTGCTATGTGGTTCTCACGTTACCGTGAATTTCACGCCGATGCGGGCTCTGCCAAGCTGGTGGGCCGTGATAAAATGGTCGCTGCACTTGAGCGTTTAAAAACCAGCCACGAGCCACAAATGGAAGGATCTATGATGGCATTTGGTATCAACAGTGGTAAAAAAAGTTTCAGTGAGTTGTTTATGAGCCACCCTTCACTGGATAAACGAATTGCCGCATTAAGAGCGGGCCAGTATCAATAAGTGTGAGCTCTATAACAAGTTAGTATTAAAGGCTGCCAATGGCGGCCTTTTTTTTAACCGATCTCTCGGTTTTTATGGTCATAACCCTATTATTCTGAAGATCTAATATGCACTTTGTCCAGCATATCAATGCCCATCAAGATTAAAGGGGTACACCATGGCTCTTGCACTGATCCACATAATTTCCGACAGCGTTTGTGCGGCTACGCTACGAGAGATGTTGCGGCGGGCAGGGCGTATACACGAAAAAGTGGTGGTCTTTGATGATACCCTTTGCCATGGCGATTTAACCATTGAACGCAAAGCGTATTGGCAAACCCTAATGAGTGGTAGCCCAACATTTCCATTTTCAGCTCATGAGCTCACACACGCATTACTTTCGATGCAAAAACCGCTCGCTTTATTATCTGATTGGCTTGTTCAAGGGAATACGATACAACTGTGGTTATCAGAAAGCCTGCAAGATGTACTCATGCAAAGCCAAGTTTTACGAAATATTGAAACGGAGTATCAACACCGTCAGCAGGTGCGTTCTGTGCACTATTTACGTGGTGAGCAAGATAGGGCGCACTTACGACAAAATGAGCAGCACGCAACATATTTCCCGTACTCTGCTTATCGGCAGGCAACAGAACTTTGGCAACAGTTAGTAGATGATCGCGGAAGTTTACGCTATCAAGATAAGGGTAAAATCGTTAGTGTACCGGAAAATTTATATGATCCGCTGCTGCTTGATGCTATTGCCCAGCCAGAAGGTATATCACGAGAGTCTATCGCTGAGTTAGATACTCATACTGGAGATATTTTAGAGATATCGCACACTGAATATGCAGGACAATATTCGAAGCGGTGGAGTAAAGCCTTAATGGTAGTCGCTAAAGCTTCTGCCTGTATTCATGACTCGCCTGGCTATGAGTTTTTATTGCAACGTTTACTTTGCTTGATAAAAGAGGGCCGGGTCATTGCCCGGCACATGCATAACTTCTGGCCAGAAGTTGAAGTTTCACTGAGGTAATTTATTTAACCAGATAAACAATTATTGTGATGAAGCTTGTTTTGGTTTTGTTGCAGCGTTTTCTGTTCGCATCCCTTGTAAAAAATAGCCGACTAACACCAACATTGCCATTAACAGCATAGTTTGGGTGGTGGCAATCAGCGCATCTTGTGCTTGCCACGATACCAACATACTGGCTAGAAAACTTAATCCCAATTGAATAGCATTTTGCAATGCCGCAGCACGGCCAGTATGCGCTTTCCATGGTGCTAATGCATTCGCCACCACTATTGGGTAGATAGCCCCATTAGCAACAGCCAATAAACAAAAAGGAATCATCAACAACAGCAAAGAGACATACTTTGTCAGTGGGATGATATACAACATTCCTACACTCAGAATGAATAGCCCAAGCAACCATGGCAGCATTTTTTTACCAGTGGTGCGGGTCAGCAACGTGCGGCAACCATAACCGCCTGCTAAGAAAGCAATGGTTTGGGGGATATAACTCAAACCGATATCACGCGGGCTGTAGCCTAGCTCACCTAAGATAAACGGTGAACCGGTTAGCCATGCAAAGAACGCAGCAGAGCAGGCAGCAAAAATCAGCGCATTACCTGAAAAGATGGTTGATTGCAAAATGGTTATGTAGCTGACCGATTTTTGTGTAGCAGGTTGCGCGCCGCGCGCTTGCAAACGCAACGTGCACAGCAGTAGCAGAATACCAATCACACCCAACGCGACAAAAATTGCCCGCCAGCTGAAGTGTTCAAGTAACCAAACGCCCATCAATGGTGCAAGTGCAGGGGAGAGTGCGACCAGCGGCATAATGGTTGCAAACATTCTATTGGCTTCATTTCCCTCAAAGCGGTCAACAACCAATGCCTGCCAGCTTACTGCGGCAGCACAAACCCCAACCGCCTGAATAAAGCGCAGTACCAGTAATTGTGTCGTACTGGTGACAAACACACAGCCGAAACTGGCGATAGTAAACAGTAAGATCCCCGCCAGCAGAATAGGACGACGGCCAAGGCGATCAGAGAGCGGCCCCCAGACCAGTTGCGCTATCGCAAAACCGGCAAGGAAGATACTTAATGTTGCACCGATAGCACTGGCATTGCTGCCCAGAGAGACCTGCATAGATTCAAATGCGGGCAAATACATATCAGTGGCCAAAAAGCCAAGCATACTAAGCCCAGCAAGGTATACGGTAAAACCGAGGGAGGATTTCATGTGGCTATCCTGTGTTTTTATTGTTATGCGTATAAGGCATCTGCCTGTGAGTTTATGCAGTAAGCTTTATACGGTAAGTATGATATTGCGCGCAGTCTACTGAGTGACGTTTTCCCTGTAAAACGTTAATATTTGTCTATTGCTTTCAATTATATTGATATCAGAATGATGTGGTCAGAATATACACTGCAAGTGGTTGAATCTGTAGCAAGAACCGGAAGTTTTAGTGCCGCAGGGCAAGAGCTTCATCGCGTACCATCGGCCATTAGTTATACGGTTAGGCAGCTAGAGTCTTGGCTTGCTGTTACGCTTTTTGAAAGAAGACATCGCGATGTGGTGCTCACCCCGGCAGGGCAAACGTTTGTTAATGAAGCGCGTGAAACGCTGAAACGGATGAGCGATATCCGTCACCGTTGTCAACTGGTGGCTAATGGGTGGCGTGGGCAGCTATCGATTGCGCTAGATAATATTGTGCGCCCAGATCGTGTTCGGCATCTGGTGGCAGACTTTTACCGTGCATTTCCCGATATGGAGCTGCTCATTAGTATGGAGGTGTTTAACGGTGTGTGGGATGCGCTGGTCGATGGTCGTGCAGATGTGGGTATCGGTGCAACCAGTGCGATACCAGTTGGCGGGAGTTTTGACTACCGTGATATGGGGAGTATGTCATGGCGTTTTGTGGTTAGCCCTGATCATCCAGTCGCACAAGAGGTTCAGCCACTTAGTGATCAAATACTGAGTCGCTATCCTTCTGTTTGTCTTGAAGATACTTCACGGTTATTGCCCAAGCGAACAACATGGCTGTTGGATAATCAGCGCCGTTTGGTTGTACCTGACTGGTATGCAGCAACAGATTGTTTGTGTGCAGGGTTATGTGTAGGAATGATACCAGCACATATTGCAAAACCACTTGTATTGGCTGGTCGTTTAATTGATATGCAAGTAGAAACGCCAACACCAGACAGCCGATGCTGTGTAGCGTGGCGTTCACAAGATCACTCACCAGCTATGCACTGGTTACTGCATTACTTGGGGGATACCGGCACACTTAATCGTGAATGGCTCTCTACTGTTGACACTACCGCATCAGCTGCGGGAGCAGATGTTGACGCTGTACCATAGCGGCGTAGCCATTCCGTTTCGAGTGCATTTGCCCATGAAGGGTGAGGTTCTGGTAGTACCCGATAAAGTTCGCTATGCGCAGTGAATTTTGCTTTTTCTGCTTCACTAAGAGCAGGTAAGTTCAAAATAGTGGGATCACCCCAAACTGCGGGGTCTTCTTTATAAGCTTGCGCTTCAGGGGATAACAAAAAGTTGATAACAACTTTTGCGCCATCAGGTGAAGGTGCATTAAATGGAATAGCCAAAAAGTGGGCACGGGTAATTGCACCTTGCCCAAAAGCATAGGCTTTGGCTGTTTCTGGTAAACGATTTTGTGCTATCGCGTGCTGCACCTCATTAGGGTTGAAACTCAAAGCCATATCAATTTCACCTGCATTGAGCAATGCAAGCATCTCGGTCTGATTGCGAGGAAAAGTTTGCCCTTTTTTCCAAGCATATTCATGAAGAGTATCAAGATATTGCCACAATGGGGCAGTTTGGAATTTAAAATCACTCTCCTTAACATCACGGTATAGCACATCAGGCGTAGGCGCTAATTGCAATAATGCGGCTTTTAGGAAGTTTATACCGTGAATTTCGGTAGGAATGGGGTAGGTAATCTTTCCTGGGTGCTGTATCGCATAAGTAAGAAGATCTTTAAAACCTTGCGGAGGTGTTTTTAGTGTTGCGGTATTATAGATAAAAACCAGTTGGCTTAATCCCCACGGAGCTTCATACCCCTGAGTTGGAAGTGTTGCATCAATTTTTACTGGTAGGCTTTGGTCAACATGTTGCCATTGTGGTAAATCTTCAACAAATGGGCCTTGCAATAAGTCAGCACTGCGTAATGTATTAAAATAGCGCCCTTGCAACCAGACAATATCACTGACACCAAGCTGCTTTTTACCTGCAATTTTATCAGCCATAATGCGGCTAACAATCTCAGTATTATTCGGCGTTTGAGTATGGATAAGAGTAATATTAAAGCGTTGTTTAACGTGAAGTGCCGCCCACTTAAGATAATTATTGAGTTCTGTATTCCCTTCTTGAGTATTAATGTAGACAGTCTGTCCTTGTGCTTGCTGTAATGTCTGTTGCCAAGGTGTGATTTCATCAGCATACACACCAGTGGTCCATAAACTACAGGCAAGCAGTGTCGCTGATATCCAGTTTTTTTTCACAGATCTATCCTCATGCCGGGGAGTTGCTCAGTGCATTATCGGCGATGGTATTACCTTTAAGGCGGCGTAGTTTACCAAAATAAATGTAGATTGCAGCAACTGGCTGTCATTTCATCTTTATCTTGGGAAGAAGAACATTTAATCAACTGTGCATTTAACAAAAACAAGTATATTGTCAACAATAATAATTGGTCAATGCTCAATTATTTACAAAATAAAGTGTAATTATTTAATTGTTTAGTGCGAGTTAATCAAGCACACACATTAAAGAGAGAGATGCAGATAGAGGAGTATACAAGCTATTTGTAGTTAAATACGTACAAGCTACTTAATGATGAGTGAGTTTAGCTAAGTGTCGAGTTTAAGGCATTGTGTTTTTAATGCATCAAATGCTTATAGTAAAAGTATCCTATAAACGCACGCATGTTCTTTTAAGGTTTATAGGATAAAAAAAGAGAAGCGATAAGAAGAGCATACAAAACAGCACGTAAGTATTTTATGTATTAGAGTATGGTCTATGCAATTAATGGTTACGAGAATGTTTCAGCATCAAACCAGTCGTCTGCGCTTTCCCACAAGGCTTGCAAGATCTCTTCAACACGATCTTTATCACCTTTATTTCCCCGTAAAATTGAAATACCCACAGGGCCTCGTTTGATGATGACATCAGGCTCATCGAAGATTGTACTAAGGCGCTTTGTAAGCTCAATGTGTAATTTTTGTTCGAATTGAGTAGGAAGAGATAAATTACGATCAAGCGAAACTTCAATACGCATAGATAACCTCTAGAGATCTCAGTTAGGTATATACATGATAAAAAGAAAGCCTCTTTACTTGCGGTGTATATATATACAGTTGTTTTTAGTGGTTGTCTAGATAACGCAACGATTAAACCGGTTTTAGAGACCGATTCTAGAAGATGAAATTTGACTTTAAAGGCTAAGAGGGAAAAGAGAAAAAGAGGAGGTAAAATATGTTAATCACACAGCAGCTAAAATCTTTACGTTATTAAGCGATACAAATATAAAGCTCGATAAACAGTTATAGCTGCTGTGATAATTATATATTCAGATGTGGCTATTTACCTTGTTTATAAGGGCCATCAATCACCGAATTGCGGGCAACAAGCTCTGGGTGCAGTTCAATAATTTGACCGCCTTCACGTTTATTAATAATGCGATCAATAAGCATATCAAAAGCCATTGCACCTAAACGGGCTTTTGGCTGGTGGATTGTAGTTAATGGTGGCGAAAAGAAGCGTGCATCACGAATATTGTCATAACCAACAATAGAAATATCGTGTGGAATACGTAGATTTTGCTCACCTGCGGCACAAATTGCACCCATCGCCATTGTATCATTAAAGCAGAACACTGCAGTCGGGTGCTGTTTATGGCTTAAAATGGTATTCATTGCCATGTGTCCAGACTCAGGCTCAAAGTTACCTTCGGCAATCCACTGATCATTAATCGGTAAACCAGACTCCTGCATCGCTTTGATAAAGCCATCGTAACGTGTTTGAGTGGTTGTTTTACTCAATTGCCCAGTGATCACACCAATATCACGGTGGCCACGATCAATCAGGTAGCGGGTCGCTAAATAACCACCATCAAAACTGTTATCTTGAATACGGTCGGTGTAGTTGCTGTCAGTGAGCCCCCAATCCATCACTACCATTGGAATGGTACTGTAATTTTCCAGCAGTTCAAGCAGCTGCGCATTATACTCAGAGCACATCACTAGCAGGCCATCAACCCGTTTTTGTGCCAGCATCGCAAGATAGGCTCGCTGTTTTTCAAGGTTATTTTGTGAGTTACACAAGAATAATGTATAGCCTTTGCGGTAACAGTGCTCTTCAACAGATTGCACTATCTCTGCAAAATAAGGCGTATCGCTGGTGGTTACTATCATACCAATAGATTTAGTATGATTAACTTTTAAACTCCGAGCCACTGCACTCGGTGAGTAGTGCAGCTCTTTTACTGCTGCCCATACCCGAGTACGTGTCTCTTCTGCGACAAAGCGCGTTTTATTGATAACATGCGATACTGTGGTTGTTGAAACACCCGCAAGTTTGGCGACATCTTTAATCGTTGCCATAAATTAAGTAGAACTCCTGACTTGAGCGAGCATCAAGACACGGCAGAGGTTAGCCTGTTTGCCTTATTTACTACGGAAGCGTTTGCTTCTGTTGCTTGCTATATTGTGGTAATTAATAATGCAAACGGGCTTTAGTTATCGTTATAAAACTCATGATAGCCCGATGCCAAAAATCCAAAAGATCATTTTCTCTTATAATCTGCGAGACGGGAAGTAGAAAAAAGAAATATTGTGTGATTTTTAGTGACTTCTCGTTTTTATATAACACATCAGTAATCACCAGAAAATACGATTTGTGCTTTGCACAATACGCAACATGATAAAATAGATACTATTTGGTGCAATGTAGTGCCTCTATCTTCTTCATTGCGCGGTTATAGTTGTCTAATTCTATACGTACATTTTCTGGGTGCGTTAATAACTCAGCAAATGCAGAACGAAGTGCATAACTTTGTGGATTAGGTTTGACCACTCTGTCATTAAAAACCTGCGTATTTAACCGAGCAAACTCACTGTTTTGGTTGCTGAGTGTCTTTTCAGACTCTTCATCAAGTGAAAGCCATTCATTGACGGGTTTGTCTAATGCTAACTTATTAGGTTCGTGGCTAAGATACCACTTCACCGCAGAAAGGTTACGGTTAAGATAGTTTGTGCGTTCATTTAAAAATTGTTCACTTGCCACTTTTAGCGTTGGATTTTGTTGCGTCACTTTATTTAAGAGTGTGGCATACCATGCATCAGACGCCTGCACAAATTGTTCATATTTATGAGTGAAGCAAACTTGATCAAATGCGTGAGCTGGCAGAGGGCTAAGAAAGAGCATTAGCGTAAAAAATGGCACTCCATGACGCATAAAATATCCTTAAATTATGTGTTATTTATGTGTTATTTATGTTTTTAAAAGAGTGTATCATTGTTTGTGCGTAATGGAACTCACCTTGACAAATTTAACAAGCTTAACATATGACTGTTTAATGATACTCAAAACATAGCACTTATGCTTACAATGAATAGGCTAGATGAGTGCAAAGCCATGCAAGTACATTACGCAGCACATAAACTTAAGGAGAGAGTATGGAGACTGAATTGTGTTGGGCGCTGCTGACGACTACAGGTGCATTAGCAATGATTGTTGCATTTAGTTTTATCGCGGTGTTTATCTGATCGTGTTTAGACTAGCAGTAGCTACGGCAAAGGTAGTTACTGCTACATTATCGCTATACAGGGAAAGTAGTTTGCTTGTACTTGATAACTCACTTTATACATACTGGCTCATATTAAACGAAAGTATGATTACCGTATAAATGGGAGTTTAAGTGATAATTGACGAAACGGTTTACGTAATGTTTGTGAAAGTGGTACACCACATAATGTAATTAATCCACCAATAATATGGTAATGTTCAACACTTTCCTTTAACAGTATGACTGCAATAATTGCAGTAAATAGGGGCATTAAATTCATAAAAATAGCAGTTTTGCTTGCACCGAGATGTTTAACGGCTTGCAACCAAAAGAAAGGGGCAACAACAGAAGCTGGTATACCTGCATAAATAATAAGTGGTAATGTTTGAGCATTAATATTGATATTTTGTGCTAACAAAAAATGAGGAAGTAACAGTAATACACCAAAAAAAATCTGAATGTATACTGATTGCCATGCAGAAAATGGTAATTGCCATTTTTTCAGTAACACACTATATAAGGCGTAAGCACCTGAACCTGTAAGTAAAAGCAGCTCTCCAATCCCAATTCCCTGATGCAGTAGGCGAATTATATCCCCGCAGCTAACAAGGTACAAAATGCCATACAGTGAAAGTACGGTACCTAAAATTATACCTATTGTTGGCTTTTCAGCCAAAAGTAACAGACTAATCAATACAGTCATTAACGGAATTAATGAGGTAATAATTCCGATATTCATGCACTAATAGTTAATCCGGCGTAATAACCTAATGTTTGGTTGATCGCCATACCAAGCAGAGCAAGAACAATAAACTTCCCCCAATATAGGCGCAGTTTCTGACGATTATTCCACACAGAGAGCAGCATAAAAGGGGTTAACACGATAAAAGCTAATAACCAGCGATAAAAAGCAATTGCAGCAGGATCTATACTGGTAGCGGCCATTTTATTAACAATGGCATTACCTGACCAAATGAGAACAGTAAGCAAAGGAAGGAGGTAGTACATTTAGGCATCAGTAATAAATAAAACAGAAAGAGCAGTGTACTCTTTCTGTTCTTATGTTGCGATTTATACCACAAAATTCATCATAAATAATGCATGGGTTAATATTCTCTATGGAATCATAAGTTTTATTAACACTAAGTTAAAACCCAAACATTTTATAAAACCCAAATAATAATGCTGAGGTAATTGTCAATGGAATGAGTTCCCACATAAGTTGATTAAGAACAGGGTAGTTTGGAATTATCAGTGTTTCTCTGATCTCTTTTTTGCTACGTGAGGGCAGAGCACCTATCTGATCTTGCATAAGTTGATCATCAATTTGATCACGTGTTTTTGCTAGTCTCTCAGAGAGTTTCGCTCCTGAGTTTTTCACTGCACTCGCAACAAAAATCAGAATATAGATAGCAAAAAAGCCAATTGATGCGCTACTGGTCAGATTTGTATGATCTGGGGTTGGAGAGCTATTCCAAAATGAGCTTAAAAATTGCGTTTTACTGTAGATAAAGATAAAAAATTGCTTATAAGGGTCAGCCAACACCGCCGATGCCATCGTTCCATTGTCAATATGAATGCTAAGAAATTTTAAGATAGATATTGCAGTACTGATCACCGCGATAATAACTAAAATCCATCCTATCAAGCGTTTAGAGGCTGATAAGATAACGGCATTCTTATAATTCACGTGTTTACTCTCCAGTTACCAGCAGAATACTGCTTGTTATGTGCTACATATCAGGGTATAGCGTAGCAGAGATATCGGTGTTTCAGAAACATTGAAAATGTTTCATACAATAACTCTTATTTAAGTCATCATCCAGTTTTATTCCCACCTAACCCATAGGTCACTGCTAGATCCTAGATAAACATAAAGCGCAAACAGCAATAAAATTATGCTGTTAACCTATATCTATTTTGTTGTCTGTTATTGCTTTTTTAGCGTTAACATAAGTACCATTGGTTGTATTTCAACCATTTTAGTTGAGAGGCAATGCAAAAGAGTGGGGGCGTTATAAAAGTGGACAGTAAAAATGATAGAATTTTTATGCTATTTACTGTGTGTTATATGCTCGATAATCAAGGTGTTATAAATATGTAGAAGTTTATCTATTTATATTTTAATTACGAGGGTTAATGCAGTATTCATATAATTGACGACGATTATATAAATTAAATACCTCTTGTGAGTCTTTTGTTTGTTTTTTAAAATTATCAATGAAATCATTAATAGTGTTAATCGGATCGTTATCAATATGTTCCATTATCTCTCTTATTGTAGAGAATACAAAAACACCACATCCATTTGGTACATTATCTTGAATGTTACTTTCAATCCATTCAACATTTTCATTAGCAACACCTGCAATATTTGCAGAATCAAGAATCTTATTTTTTGCATCTTCATTTAGTGGTAAGTATGAGTTAAATAAGAAACCCTTCATAACTTCACAATCTGCTGTTTTATTCTTGTATAAGCCAAAAAGCACCCAATGCTCTCCAGTGTTTACTGGGAATAACTCGGTCTGGTTAGAGTTTAATCTATCGAGTACATGAGATGATAAGTTATTCTCATTGCTATGCTCATTAACGAGTCCAATAGGGTAGTTTACTGATAATTTATGATTATCAAATGAGATTTTTTTCACAGTAAAATTAATTTCATCTGTTGTGATTAATCTGTTTGCTCCCCATAAATCAACGTCTATAAAATCATCCTCTGGCGCTATACACTGATTTTGCTGGAGTATATTAGAGAGTGTTTTTTTTACTTCGGAGTTTTGAATAGCAGAACCAACAATGTAGAGTAGTTTAGAAGGCGAATGAAGTTTTTCCATATTGTTATAACCAAGCACCTTAGCATGGTTAGCTATCTCATATAACTTTAAACCAGCTTGTTGAATATCATATTCCACACCAATTTTCCCTCTTTTTTTTCCACTAAAAAGGTCAAAAAGAGCTTTTTCTGCAAGATCACCGCTATTATTTTTTTGTAACGCTATGTTATATAATAAATCAATGTTATTTACATTACCATTTGCAGCAGACTCAGATAGTTTGTTAATAACGTCTGTATTTATATCCTCAGAGAACAAGCTATTAAATTCAACTTCAGGTATATTGAATATTTCATGGATACTTTGACAATGGCTAATCGCTGACATTTAACAATACCTTCTAGTCTGTTTTATCGTTAGCAAATAGGTTACCCATATTTAATTTATATATAAGTTAATAATAATTTAAAATTAGTATTAACCCTGAGGTTATTAATTTTGGCATCATACTTTATGATGTTTTAGTGAGTTTAAGAAAGAATAATTAAATTTAAGGAGGTGAAAAATTGAATAATAATACCTCTATACAAGGACTTAAGCCGTTGCATAGAGGCTATTTAAAACATCAACTTCTTACTTTAACACTCTGACCTTGAAAGGAGACAACCTTACCTGGTTGAATTTTACAACGTTTACGCGTTTCTACTTGTCCATCAACTGTTACTAAACCTTCAGCAATAGCCGCTTTTGCCGCAGCTCCACTTTCGCTCCACCCCTGAATTTTTAACAAGTCACACAGTTCAACGAAAGGGTGGTTTTCTAATTGAAAGATTTCCATCATTTTGCCTTTTAAGGAGTAAAAAATAGCCATTGGCAATCAATAGACTAAAATATTCTTACATTTTATCAGCTAAATACGGTGTAATGCGAGATTAATATTGATACTCAGTGATATTACGGTTGTGCTAGTATGCGCACGTTTCTACACCAATATGGCATTGCTCTTGAACTAATTTGGAACGTTATGATTAATAATGATGTTTTACGTAGCCTACGTTACAGCTTGCAACTCAGTATTGCTCACATGTTGCGTATTTATAGCCATGTTGGTTTAACGGTTTCTACAGATACGTTAAATGGTTGGCTAAAAAAAGAAGATGAAAATGCTTTCATTGATTGTGATGATAATGCATTAGGTGCGTTTTTAGATGGCTTAATTCTTGAATTGAGAGGCCCTTCTCCACATTCTTCAACTAATACGGTAACAGAAAAAGAACCACTAACAAACAATGTTATTTTACGTAAAATCAGAATTGCACTGCAATTACAAGATGAAGATATGCAGGCTATTCTGTCTGCTGCTGAATTAAGAATTTCAAAATCAGAGTTAAGCGCGCTTTTCCGTCAAAAAGGGCATAAGAACTATCGTCCTTGTGGTGATCAGTTTTTACGCAATTTTTTGAAAGGGTTAGCGCGTACTAAACGCGTGTCGTAGAGCAAATAACATATGTACTGGAATAATTTTCAACCACTATACTTGTATGTTAATCAAACGAAAATGATGGAGCATCTATGAGCAAAAGGAGTCGTATTCTGAGTGTTATTTGTGCACTAACGCTCTCTGTATTGGTCACAAGCCTCACTCCGGCAGAGGCATCATCATCGTCAGGCTCATCGTTAAAACTTGCCTCTGCAAGTGCTTTAGTGGTTGATACGCGTAAAGGAAAGACACTGTACGCTAAAAATCCGAATAAAGTTGTGCCTATTGCATCACTGACTAAATTAATGACAGCATTAGTCGTTTTAGACTCAAAACAGAACCTAAATGAAGTTATTACTGTTGACCAGCGTGATCGCGATACGTTAAAGCATACTCACTCAAGGATTAAGTTTGGTACAAAAATAACACGCCGTGATGCGCTGTCTCTTGCGTTAATGTCATCTGAGAACCGAATGGCATCAGCATTAGGTCGACACTATCCTGGCGGAAAACCTGCTTTTGTGAAGGCAATGAATAGAAAAGCAAAAGCGTTAAAAATGACACGATCTCGCTTTGCTGATCCAACAGGCTTATCAACAGGCAATGTATCAACCGCAAATGATTTAGCTAAATTGGTAAAAGCAGCTTATGCACAACCT
Organism: Plesiomonas sp.; assembly: GCF_051652165.1. GTDB lineage: Bacteria > Pseudomonadota > Gammaproteobacteria > Enterobacterales > CAMTGL01 > Plesiomonas. The sequence continues at coordinate 474,746 of NZ_JBOFTR010000004.1, read as the reverse complement.
TTGATTCGTCAGTTTACACAAACTGAAAATCGAGAAATGCACTTTAATACACCTTCATACGTATTACAATTTGTGAATACGAACCCATTAGTCAGAAATGACAGTTGGAATGTTCGTTTAAGTAAAACAGGTTATACCGATGAAGCGGGGCGTTGTCTGGTTATGCGAGCGCAACCAGGCCGAGATGATATCACTATTGTATTGCTTGACTCAGTAGGGAAAAGAACCCCAATGGGGGATGCCAACCGTATTCGTCAGTGGTTAGAAGGCAGTAAACCAGCAAAAATTCCTGTAGCAGCAAAGCGTTAATACCCATTGTTGTATTAATCACGGTATTTTTTGATAATCAAACGGCTACTGTATACCTCTAGTAGGTTAAACAGTAGCCGTTTTTTAACATCGCTTATACTCTTTTTAGCTCTGACGGTGTGTATTACGATGGAAATGCACACGAGCAAGAAAATAATCCTTCATATGTTCAGTCATATTTCCCATATATTGTTCAACTGAATGCCATAAAATCTCATCACTATTCATATCATCGACTTGTTTACGTGCGAGTTGGTCAATAGCAGTCATTTGTTGTTCAGTTAACGTAGTCGTTGAACTTGTCATTAGAGTGCTCCTGTTCATTAAAGCAAAATTAGAGTAAATCATGCTAACAAATCACTATTACGGTCAAAAATGGTTTTGTGTAATAGCGTATATTTTGTAGACACACAAGTGCAGTGAAAAGCAGCAATTTGGCTATATTTAGTGCAAACAGTTCACTTGATTTGTTTTTTTGATATTTCAGGCTTGCCAGCACTGAGGTTCATCGTTAATATTCACCTCGCTTTCTGGTTATGGAAAACATAAATTTCTATAATGTGCGTCCTTAGCTCAGTTGGTTAGAGTACTACCTTGACATGGTAGGGGTCGGTGGTTCGAGTCCACTAGGACGCACCATAAAGTAAAATATAGTCAATGTGTCATACACCCATAGCTCAGTTGGTTAGAGCACTACCTTGACATGGTAGGGGTCGGTGGTTCGAGTCCACTTGGGTGTACCAATAACATATTTACACTCTCATACATGTTAGTGAATAAATATGAGATGATTATAAGGTATTTACTTTAAGTACATGTTTACTTTACACCCATAGCTCAGTTGGTTAGAGCACTACCTTGACATGGTAGGGGTCGGTGGTTCGAGTCCACTTGGGTGTACCACATTTTAGACAAAGCCCGCATAATGCGGGCTTTGTTGTATCTGAATGCTCTCTTCTCGTAAAAAAGCAGCACTTTGTGCTGTTTTAAAATCGAAAAAAACATTAACTCGTGATGTTAGCGGCTTGCCATCTCTAAAATCTTATGACTATCTTGACGTTGTAACCAACGAATACGCAGGATAAAGAGCAGAGCAGCAGTGGTTAATCCGGTAATAAAGCCAATCCAAAAACCGTGTGCTCCCATCGGTGCAACAAGATAATCTGTTCGGCCTAATACATAACCAATAGGTAAACCAATCAACCAATAAGAAATAAACGTGATCACAAAAATTGCACGGGTATCTTTATAACCGCGTAATACGCCACTGCCAACCACTTGAATAGAGTCAGAACACTGGTAGATCCCTGCAAACACCATCAACTGCACAGCAACATGAATGACTTGAGGATCACTGTTATAGATATTGGCAATATTTTCACGGAATAGGATAGTCAAGATCGCTGTAGACATCGCTAACATAAATCCAACTACTAGCCCAGTAATAGCCGCTACACGTGCATCATCAGGCGATTTTTCGCCTAAACGGTGGCCAACACGAATCGTTACGGCGATCCCCATAGAGAGCGGTAACATAAAGACCATCGAGCTAAAGTTCAGCGCAATTTGATGCCCAGCAACAATTGTTGTACCGAGCGGAGAAACTAATAGTGCAACTACAGCAAACAAAGTCACTTCAAAAAACATCGCCATCGCAATGGGAAAACCCAGCCGCATTAGCTTAATCAGTGTTTTACAATCGGGTCTTTCCCAATGAGTAAACGCATTAATATCACGATAACTGTGCGCGCGTGTTGCATACAGCATCATCATGATAAACATTGACCAGTAAACCATTGCTGTTGCAACACCACAGCCGACACCACCAAGTGCTGGCGCGCCAAACTTGCCGTTAATGAACACATAGTTGACTGGGATATTAATCAGTAAGCCCACAAACCCAATGACCATGCCAGGCTTTGTTTTAGAAAGCCCTTCATTGAACGATCGCAGCACCGCAAACATCAAATAACCGGGTACACCCCACATAATGACCTGTAAATAACGCACAGTAAGGTCAGTAAGATGGGGGTCAATGTCCATTTGCTCGACAATAATACGGCTGCCATACAGCACTAACATGATAGGAATAGAGATCAGCCATGCCATCCAAAACCCTTGGCGTACTTTATGACCGATTTTATCACGTCGACCAGATCCATTGAGCTGTGCGACAACGGGTGTTAATGCCATTAGCAACCCATGCCCAAATAATATAGCAGGCAGCCAAATAGATGAGGCAATGGCGACAGCTGCCATATCCGTAGCACTAACTTTACCTGCCATCACAGTATCAATAAACCCCATAGAGGTTTGTGCTACCTGAGCAATTAACACGGGGATAGCCAGTTTTAACAAATTTTTAGCTTCTAAACGATATCGTTGCACAAACACTCCGCATTGAAAAACAGCACGCCGTTGACAACAATGTATTTTTTGTCAGCAGAAAATGCCGTGATAATATCACCCTCGAATCAGAGTAAACCCACTAATTCTACTGGTTAATTCTGTTGTAGCAAACAATTACGCTAAGGTTTCGTTTTGCATTAAAAATCGTTGCTGTATCCGCTAAAATAGACAGTCTAAACTGCTGCTTTAGCACTTCATCATCAAAAATCGAGAGACCGATCATGTTTACAGGAATCGTGCAAGGAAAAGCTCAACTCATTTCCATTACAGAAAAAGACCATTTCCGTACACATGTTATCTCGTTGCCTAACCACTTATTGCACCAACTCACAACGGGAGCATCGGTTGCACACAATGGTGTATGCCTGACAGTGACACAGATTGATGGAAACAATGTCAGCTTTGATCTAATGAAAGAGACGCTGCGTATCACCAATTTAGGGCTATTGCAGTGTGGTGATTGGGTTAATATTGAAAGAGCGGCCTGTTTTGGTGATGAAATTGGTGGGCATGCAATGTCAGGGCACGTTATGGCAATGGCAGAAGTGGTACGAATACTCACATCAGAAACTAATCATCAAATCTGGTTTAAATTGCCTGTTGAGCTAATGAAATATGTGCTCGATAAAGGCTATATTGGTGTTGACGGTATCAGTTTAACCGTTGGGGAAACCACGAAATCACGTTTTTGTGTTAATTTAATTCCTGAAACCCGTGAGCGGACTACGCTTGGACAGCGTCGTTTAGGGGAAAAAGTCAATATTGAAATTGATCCGCAGACCCAAGCCATTGTTGATACTGTAACCCGTATTCTGGCAACACAACCTGTGGCAACACTTAACCCCTCAGGATTCACAACAGCCCCTACAAAGAATTATAAATAATGATGAAGGTTTTGCTCAGTTGGAGCTCAGGTAAAGATGCTATGCTGGCCTTGCTGCGGATGCAAGAAGATCCAAATTGTCATATTGTTGGATTGTTCACGACCTATTCAGCATCAGAGAATGAAGTGCCTATTCAGGGTACACCAATACATGTGGTTCGGTTACAAGCACAACGCATGGGCTTACCGCTAATTGAAATTCCGCAACCTGTTTGGCCAAATAACCGTGTTTACACAACCTCTGTGGTTGAAGCACTACAGCAAAGTCAGCTAGATTTTGACACATTAGCTTTTGGTGATCTGTTTCTTGACGGCATTGCAGAGTTTCGTCGTAGTTACCTCGAACCACATGGGTGGCGTACATATTTTCCACTGATGGGGCAGCCTACCACTGAGCTGGCACAAGAGATTATTGCTCGCAACATAGAGACCTATTTAGTCAGTATTGATACGACACAGTTATCAGGCCATTTTTGTGGTCGGCGTTTTGATAGCTCGTTATTAAATCAATTACCTGTACAAATAGACTTGTGCGGAGAGCGAGGAGAGTTTCACACTCTTGTTATTAATTCACCGGCTTACACGCATCCGCTAATCGTTAAGTGGGAAAATATTGAGAAACAAGAGCGTTTTTATTTTCAGCGTTATACAGCAGTATAAAAAGCATGAATAGTTATATGAAACGGGCTATTAATGGCTAGAAAAGCAACGAATGAATTATTGCAAAAAGCAAAGAAATCAAAGAGTGATGAGTTTTACACACAGCTTTGTGATATTGAGAGTGAATTGCAACATTATAAGATACATTTTAAAGATAAAGTTGTTTATTGTAATTGCGATGATCCACGAGTAAGTAATTTCTTTAAATATTTTGTTAATAACTTCGAAGGGCTAGGTCTCAAAAAAATAATAACATCTTGTTTTATAAGTAATGATAACGACAGTGGGTTTTTCTTTGAGTATAGCAATACAAAAGAAGAAAAAAATAAAATCAGCTCACCCAATGTTTTACCTTATGAAGGGGATGGTGACTTTCGTAGCGTAGAGAGTATTGAATTGCTTAAACAAGCAGATATTATTGTTACAAACCCACCATTTTCATTGTTCAGAGAATATGTTGACCAACTGGTTAAATATAACAAACAATTTTTAATTATTGGGAATGTAAATTCAATAACATATAAAGAGATTTTTACGCTAATTAAAGAAAATAAAGCTTGGTTAGGGATACACCTAGGTAGAGGTGTTTCTGGGTTTATTGTTCCTGAGCATTATGATCTTTACGGAACAGAAACACGCATTGATCACTTAGGAAATAGAATCATTTCGCCAAATAATTGCTTATGGTTAACTAATTTAGATGTTTTTAAACGTCATGAGGATATTCCTTTATCCAAACGATATTTAGGAAATGAGGAGGAATATCTAAAATATGATAATTATGATGGGATTAATGTTAATAAGACAAAAGATATACCACTAGACTATAAAGGTGCGATGGGGGTGCCGATTACATTTTTACATAAGTTTAATCCAGAACAGTTTGAGATAATAAAGTTTAGAAAAGGTGATGATGGTAAAGATTTATCTATTAATGGAAAGTGCCCATACTTTAGAATACTTATAAAAAATAAACGATTATAAATTAAGTTTCCTTAAGGAATATGTAATTAATAAATGTTGTATCCTGATATCATGGCAAATTAGGATACACATAAATACTATTTCAAATGCAAATAATTTACTAACTGTAAACTCGGCAAGCAGTAATCAGCAATTGACCATTTTGGATCATCTAATAATAGTTTCTCAGGGATCACGACTGTCTTCATACGCGCAGCTTTAGCAGAAATGAGCCCCGGTAGTGAATCCTCAAATGCAACGCATTGTATTGGTTGAACATGTAAGGCCTGTGCACATTTAAGGTAAACCTCTGGATGAGGTTTTCCATAAGGTAGCGATTTTGCTGACTCAATAGCATCAAAACAGTCTGTTAAGCTAAGAGCTTCAAGTACCTGATGAATTAATTCTAGTGGTGAAGAAGAAGCTAATCCAATTTTCAAATCACACTTATGGCACAAGCTTAGTACATCTGTTACACCGGGCATTATGGGCTTATAACGTGCAACCAAATTACCAACTTGCTGAACAATCTGTGCAACAACAGCTTCTTTACTGATACCTGACCAAGGAAAGCGGCTATACCATAGATTAACTATCTGATCGATACGTACACCCGTCGTTAATAGTGTATCTTGTAATGTAATATCAACACCGAGTGGACGTAATATATCAATTTGAGCCTGTTGCCAAAACGGTTCAGAATCAACCAATAATCCATCCATATCAAATATGGCTGCCTTTAGCATTCCATCACTCCTTTGAAATAGTACAACTATCTATGCAATATTATGTATATTCATCATGATAAATATCAATATCAAGAGTGAAAAATCATTCGGTCGATCACGGTTTGCGCGTGTGCTAAATAATGTCCACCAAACAAATTGCATAAATTCAGTAAATGATAAAGTTGATAAATGCTCTTACGCTGATTATAACCAGCGGGAAGGGGGCTTAAACGCTCATAAGCCTGCTGAAATGTTGCGGGTAACGGTGTGAATAACGTATTCGCCAGCTCACTTACCGCAATATCACACTCTCTATCGCCCCAATAACAAGCCGGATTAAAAACCACTGGTCCGGTTGATGAACTTCCACAGTGTGTGCTTAACAAATTTCCAAGCAGTAAAGAGGGCTCAATCGTATGCCCAGAGAGAATATCTCTAACGTATAATACAATCTGTTTGATATCTCCAAAATAAATGCCTTTTTCTTGGCACAGCTGTAATTGCCAGCCAATACGTTGTTCAGCAAAAAAAGTGTCCCAACGAAGTTGCCAGCTATTAGGCTGTGGAGTACAACCTAAATTATTGTCCTCATCAAACCCAAATTTTAACTGCTCACCCCATAAGTGCAAACAAGCCAATTGAGCACCTAACTCTGCGGCATCTATCGTATTGAGTGGCGCAAGGTCAATATACTCCATGAGCAAAAAACTTTTATTTCTGAATACACCAACAGCATAAGGGGTGGGTGCACGCACGGTTTCTGTGCTACTTAGTAATGAAAGTGCATCGTATTCACTTTGAAATTGCGATAGGGTAGTGAGATCATTTACTTTAACAAAAACAGGGTGATGCCCATTCGAAATTCGATAATTTTCAGATATCTCACTCCCTCGTAGCACAGTTTTTTCTGAAATCACATAAGTATATTGGAAGTGTTCACTTAACAACGTACAGACTGTATGCCACATAGTATGACCCCTTACGTAAAGTGATAGGGAAAAGTTACCGCTGTGTTATGTTAGTTCAATCAAGTCGTATATTAATTAAGTATAATCTCTGGATTAGCGCACAATTGAGCACATTGTGGTATTAAATATAAACAAAAAGCTTTGGCTTACAAAAAGTGATGTGAATACGTTATGCATTGTGTCGTGTTTCAATGCGTTTATGTAATGTAGTGTTATACCTCATTTTTAAATTTATTCCCATTATTGTAGTTCATACAGTTTAAGCTTGTAGCAAAGGCAATTGTGGCCGATAGCGAGCCTGGCAATCGAGTTTTTGTTTGGATAATTCACGCATAGAGTAAGGAAATAGCACGTATTCGGTTAGTTGATGACCAATTGGTAAATATTGCACACATCATAAGGGTGCAATTGATCTTTTGTTGGTGTTAACATCAACTTATCAGGTGGCTATTGATAGATATAGCAAGAGAACATCTGTGTACTAAGTTGTGTACCAATGTAGTGATGGTTTATTAGATTTATACACAACAAACTGTAAATTAACGATTATTAAAGCTGTATGTGATCTTTCGTGTGGGTCACCACTGCAGAATAAGGAATCATTATGCCTGTTATTACCCTTCCTGACGGCAGTCAGCGTCAGTTCGATCATGCTGTTTCTATTATGGATATCGCGCGTGATATCGGCCCAGGTCTGGCGAAAGCCTGTATTGCCGGCCGTATTAACGGTGAACTGGCTGATGCCAGCGATCTGATCGAACAAGATGCACACGTTGCTATTATTACGGCAAAAGATGATGCGGGTGTCGAAATTCTACGACACTCCTGCGCACATCTGTTAGGTCATGCTATCAAGCAGTTGTGGCCAGACACCCGTATGGCAATCGGCCCTGTCATCGACCACGGTTTTTACTACGATGTGGATATTGACCGTACCTTAAGTCAGGAAGACTTAGATCAGCTTGAAAAGCGCATGCTTGAGCTGGCGAAAAAAGATTACGATGTCATCAAGAAAAAAGTGAGCTGGCAAGAAGCCCGTGACACATTTGCTACACGCGGTGAAAATTATAAAGTCGCCATTCTTGACGAAAATATTGCGCGTGATGACCAGCCGGGTCTGTATCACCACGAAGAGTACGTTGATATGTGCCGTGGCCCGCATGTGCCTAACATGCGTTTCTGCCACCATTTTAAACTGCAAAAAACTGCAGGTGCATATTGGCGTGGTGATAGCAGCAATAAAATGCTGCAACGTATTTATGGTACGGCGTGGGCAGATAAAAAACAGCTAAGTGCTTATTTACAGCGTTTAGAAGAAGCAGCAAAACGCGACCATCGTAAAATCGGCAAGCAGCTTGACCTGTATCATATGCAGGAAGAAGCACCGGGTATGGTCTTTTGGCACAATGATGGCTGGACTATCTTCCGTGAGCTAGAAGCGTTTGTTCGCATGAAACTGCGCGAATATGACTACCAAGAGGTCAAAGGCCCATTCATGATGGACCGCGTGCTGTGGGAGCGTTCAGGTCATTGGGAAAAATACGCTGAAGCAATGTTCACCACCTCATCAGAGAACCGTGAATACGCCATTAAGCCAATGAACTGCCCAGGCCACGTACAGATTTTCAACCAAGGTTTGAAATCTTACCGTGATCTGCCACTGCGCATGGCTGAATTTGGTTGCTGCCACCGTAATGAGCCATCAGGCTCACTGCATGGCCTAATGCGTGTACGCGGCTTCACCCAAGATGATGCCCATATTTTCTGTACTGAAGATCAAGTACAAGAAGAAGTAACCAATTGTATTAAAATGGTTTACGACGTCTACAGTACTTTCGGTTTCCAGAATATTGCAGTAAAATTATCAACACGTCCGGAAAAACGCATTGGTTCCGATGAAACATGGGACAAAGCAGAAGAGGGTCTGGCCGAAGCACTGCGTGCAAATGGCTTAGATTTTGATCTTCAACCGGGTGAGGGGGCATTTTATGGCCCTAAAATTGAATTTACTCTGCATGATTGTTTAGATCGTGCATGGCAATGTGGTACTATCCAGCTCGACTTTGCACTGCCAGGTCGTTTAAATGCCTCTTACGTTGGTGAAAATAACGAACGCCACGTACCAGTCATGATTCACCGTGCAATTTTGGGTTCACTCGAGCGTTTCATCGGTATCTTAATCGAAGAGTACGCAGGGTACTTCCCGTCATGGCTAGCACCGGTACAAGCGGTTATCATGAATATTACTGATAACCAAGCCGATTATGTACGCGAATTGACCGAAAAGCTGCAATCTGCAGGTCTGAGAGTAAAATCAGACTTGAGAAATGAGAAGATTGGCTTTAAAATCCGCGAACACACTTTACGGCGTGTACCGTATATGCTGGTTTGTGGCGATAAAGAAGTGGAAGGCGGCCAAGTCGCCGTACGCACCCGCCGCGGTAAAGACCTAGGCAGTATGAATGTTGACGAATTCATTGCTCATTTGAAGCAAGAAATTCGCAGCCGTAATTTGAATCTTTTAGAGGAATAAGCTTATTAAAGGCGCAAAACGAGTTCAACCGACGCGACCAAACCGTATTAACGAAGAGATTCGCGTCCGTGAAGTCCGTCTGATCGGCGTAGACGGCGAGCAAATCGGTGTTGTTAGCATCCTTGATGCTCGTGAAAAAGCAGCAGAAGCAGGCGTTGATCTAGTAGAGATCAGTCCTACAGCGGAGCCGCCAGTTTGTCGTATCATGGATTACGGCAAATTCCTTTATGAAAAGAGCAAGGCTGCGAAAGAGCAAAAGAAAAATCAAAAAGTTATTCAGGTTAAGGAAATTAAATTCCGTCCTGGTACAGATGACGGCGACTATCAGGTCAAACTACGCAACCTGATTCGTTTTCTGGAAGAAGGCGATAAAGCTAAAATCACACTGCGTTTCCGTGGTCGTGAAATGGCTCACCAACAAATCGGTGTTGAAGTTCTTAACCGTATCCGTGACGACTTAGCAGAACTTGCTGTAGTTGAATCGTATCCGAGCCGAATTGAAGCACGTCAGATGATTATGGTGCTCGCACCTAAGAAGAAACAGTAAGGCATATACAAGTAGTTTATGTTGGCATTTCGATGCCAACATAGCTCGCCTAGCTGGTTCGTTTCAATTAACAATGCGGAGTAGATACTCATGCCAAAAATGAAAACCGTGCGCGGTGCCGCTAAGCGCTTTAAGAAAACTGCTTCTGGTGGTTTCAAGCGTAAGCAGTCTCACCTGCGTCATATCCTGACTAAGAAATCGACTACTCGTAAGCGTCACCTACGTCACAAGTCCATGGTTGCTAAGTCCGACCTGGTTCTGGTAGTAGCGTGTCTGCCGTACGCATAACATTTTTTTTTCAGGTTTAAGACGATTAGGAGATAACCATGGCTCGTGTGAAGCGTGGTGTGACTGCACGTGCACGTCACAAAAAAGTTCTGAAAGCAGCGAAAGGTTACTACGGTGCCCGTTCTCGCGTTTATCGTGTTGCTTTCCAAGCAGTAATTAAAGCAGGCCAATATGCTTACCGTGACCGCCGCCAGAAAAAGCGTGTGTTCCGTCAGCTGTGGATTGCACGTATTAACGCTGCAGCACGTCAGAACAGCATGTCTTACAGCCGTTTCATCAACGGTTTGAAGAAAGCTTCTATTGAAATCGATCGTAAGATCTTGGCTGATATCGCAGTATTCGACAAAGTAGCATTTGCTGCTCTGGTAGAAAAAGCGAAAGCAGCACTGGCATAAGCTAGTTCAATAGGTAAGGGAGGCATTGCCTCCCTTATTTTTTTACTTAAAAGCGTTAACTGATACAGCCAATACATTACAGAATGACTTATTATTCCAGCATCATCTTTCGTTTCTTTTTTTGCTTTATCCCCCAATAAACAGGGAGGATTGCTTCGCGTTGAGAAAAGAAACGAAAGACGAATGCAAAAAGCCTCCCAATGGGAGGCTTTTTTGTTAGGTAATTGTAGATTTTACAGCAGTAATAATAGAACAACGCTCTAAAATGGCACAGTATTAAAGACGGCAAACGCTGATTTAATCATGATAGGGTATTAGCATTTGGTGAATAGACAGGAAAACGATAATATCCTTGTTTATTGATAAGTTACAGTTACGAGCAACTCCCTATATGGGGTAATTGAGGAATACACATGCAACAGCAATTAGCAGAATTAGTTGCACAAGCTCAGGCCGCTATTGAGCAAGCGAATGATATCGCGGCACTAGATACGGTGCGTGTTGAGTTTTTAGGTAAAAAAGGGCACATGACTCTGCAAATGCAGTCTTTACGCAATGTGCCAGCAGAAGAGCGTCCAGCCGCAGGTCAGGTAATTAACCTTGCTAAACAGCAAGTACAAGATGCATTAAATACAAAAAAAGATCTGCTTGAATCAGCTGCCCTCAATGCTCGTTTAACTGCTGAAACTATTGATGTTTCTCTACCAGGTCGCCGTATTGAAAACGGAGGCTTGCACCCTGTAACACGCACTATCGAACGTATTGAAACTTTCTTCGGTGAGTTGGGTTTCAGTGTGGCTAACGGCCCCGAAATTGAAGATGATTTCCATAACTTCGATGCCTTGAATATTCCGGGCCATCATCCGGCACGTGCTGATCATGATACGTTTTGGTTTGATGCACGCCGTTTGCTACGTACGCAAACCTCTGGTGTGCAGATTCGTACCATGCAAAATGAAGAGCCGCCAATTCGCATTATTGCTCCAGGCCGTGTTTACCGTAACGATTATGATCAAACCCACACGCCTATGTTCCATCAGGTTGAAGGTTTAATGATCGATAAAAATATCAGTTTCACGCAGTTAAAGGGTATTTTGCATGACTTCCTGCGTAATTATTTTGAAGAAGATTTGACCATTCGCTTTCGCCCATCTTACTTCCCGTTTACCGAACCTTCTGCAGAAGTTGACGTTATGGGTAAAAACGGCAAATGGTTAGAAGTGCTCGGCTGCGGCATGGTACACCCAAGTGTGCTACGCAATGTAGGAATCGATCCTGAAGTGTATTCCGGTTTTGCATTTGGTATGGGCGTAGAGCGTTTAACCATGTTGCGTTACGGTGTCACTGATTTACGTTCTTTCTTTGAGAACGATCTGCGTTTCCTTAAGCAATTCAAATAATTTCGGGAGTCGAATACAATGAAATTCAGCGAATCTTGGCTACGTGAGTGGGTTAATCCTACAATTAGCACCGAAGAATTATCAGAACAAATTACCATGGCAGGCTTAGAAGTTGATGCTGTTGAGCCAGTTGCCGGTGCATTTAGTGGTGTCGTAGTTGGGCATGTAGTTGAGTGTGCGCAGCATCCTGATGCAGATAAACTGCGAGTCACTAAAGTTGATGTGGGTAACGACACTCTTATTGATATCGTTTGTGGTGCACCAAATTGTCGCCAAGGCCTGAAAGTCTGCTGTGCAACCGTAGGTGCAGTGCTGCCGGGTGATTTCAAAATAAAGAAAGCCAAACTACGTGGGCAACCCTCTGAGGGTATGCTGTGCTCTTTTGATGAGCTGGCAATTCCGGTTGAATCTGACGGTATTATTGAATTACCGGCTGATGCGCCCGTTGGCATGGATATACGTGAGTATCTAAAACTCAACGATAACGCGATTGAAATCGGCTTAACACCAAACCGTGCTGATTGTTTGGGTATGGCGGGTATCGCCCGTGAAGTGGGTGTACTGAACCGTTTACCGGTGACTGAGCCAGCGATTAACCCCATTGTTGCAAGCATTGAAAATGTGCTACCAATCAAGGTGAATGCACCTCAGGCTTGCCCGCGCTATTTAGGTCGAATTATCAAGGGGATTAACCTTAATACCGCAAGCCCATTATGGATGCAGGAAAAACTGCGCCGCTGTGGTATTCGCTCGATTGACCCGGTTGTTGATATCACTAACTATATGTTGCTTGAGATGGGGCAACCAATGCACGCATTCGATGAAAGCAAAATCGATGGTGGTATTGTTGTTCGTATGGCAGAAGAAGGTGAAAAGCTAACACTGCTCGATGGCAACGAAGTGACATTACGCAGTGATACATTAGTTATAGCTGACCATAAACAACCACTAGCAATGGCCGGTATTTTTGGCGGTGAGTACTCAGGTGTAACGGCAGATACGCAAAATGTGTTACTTGAATGTGCCTTCTTTAGCCCACTGAGCATCACAGGCCGAGCACGTGCTTATGGTTTGCATACGGATTCATCGCACCGTTTTGAACGTGGTGTTGATCATGCCATGCAGTATAAAGCGTTAGAGCGTGCCACTGCATTGCTACTTGAGATTTGTGGCGGTGAAGCAGGCCCTGTTATTGATGTGACTTCTGCAAGCTATTTGCCACAAGCTGCGACTATTACGTTACGCCGTCACAAACTTGATTCGCTGATTGGCTATGTTATTGAAGATAATGTAGTTACTGATATTTTAACCCGCTTAGGTTGTCAGGTCAGCAAGACAGCCGACGGTTGGACGGCTATTGCGCCATCTTGGCGTTTTGATATGGAAATTGAAGAGGACTTGGTCGAAGAAGTGGCCCGTATCTTCGGTTACAACAATATTCCAAATGAAGCTCCGTTGGCTGAGTTGCGTATGAATGACCATAAAGAGTCAAACTTACCGCTTAAGCGAGTTAAAGCAGCATTGGTAGATTGTGGTTATCAAGAGGCGATTACTTATAGCTTTGTTGATCCGAAAATTCAGGCTTTATTGCATCCAAATGAAGAAGCAATGATTTTGCCAAACCCAATTTCTGTTGAAATGTCGGCAATGCGTTTATCTCTATGGTCTGGTTTATTGGGCGCAGCGGTGTACAACCAAAACCGTCAGCAACCTCGTGTTCGCTTGTTCGAAAGTGGTTTACGCTTTATTCCTGATGCTAGCGCAGAAAACGGTGTTCGCCAAGAAACGATGCTGGCAGGTTTAATTACCGGTAATCGTAATGGTGAGCATTGGGCTCAAGAGAGCAAAACGGTTGATTTTTTTGACCTAAAAGGGGATTTAGAAACAGTTCTGGAGCTAACTGGACGTTTAGCAGATATTAAATTCCAAACGACATCTAACCCCGCTCTGCATCCTGGGCAAAGCGCAGCTCTGTTTTTAGATGGCGAGCAAATTGGTCTGATAGGCGCTTTGCACCCAGAGCTTGAGCGTAAGCTGGATCTTAACGGCCGTACTATGCTGTTTGAAGTGCAATGGGATAAAATCTCTCAACGTGTGATCGCTTCTGCACAGAGTATTTCACGTTTCCCTGCAAACCGCCGTGATATTGCAATTGTGGTAGATGAAGCTGTTTCAGCACAAAATATTGTTGATGAATGTCAGAAAGTTGGCGGAAATCAGTTAGTTGGCGTAAACTTATTTGACGTGTACCGTGGAAAAGGTATAAATGATGGTTGTAAGAGCTTGGCAGTAAGCCTCGTTCTGCAAGATACTTCCCGTACACTGGAAGAAGAGGAAATTGCTAACGCTGTGTCTAACATAGTGGAAGCGTTAAAAGTAAGATTTCATGCATCCTTGAGGGACTAAATCTATGGCACTCACCAAAGCCGAAATGGCAGAGAATCTATTTGAAAGCCTCGGACTCAGTAAGCGAGATGCCAAGGATCTGGTTGAAGCGTTTTTCGAGGAAATCAGAAAGGCTTTGGAGAATGGCGAACAGATTAAGCTGTCTGGTTTCGGAAACTTTGAGCTTCGTGATAAAAACCAGCGACCTGGGCGTAATCCGAAAACCGGTGAAGATATTCCGATTACAGCCCGTCGGGTTGTAACCTTTAAACCGGGGCAAAAACTAAAGGCACGTGTTGAAGGCACGGATGTAAAAGAGTAAATAGGGTGATATTGCGCGTATATAGCGCGCATTTGTCTGCTATTTATTTTTTTAGTGCATCTATATTCAGATGCTGATTATTCAGCAATCGTGCTATTTATCCCTAAAAGGCTACCGTATTTATGGTAGCCTTTTTTAATCGCTCTTTGAGCACCGTATTTTACGTTATATGCTCTACGCTAGGATGGCGAAAATTGAACAGTGCGAAATTTGGCGACATCAACGGAGGTTTTTTATGCGACTGGTTGAGTTGTTAAATGGTGACTTTTTAAGTCTTTCATTAGTAAATGAGTGGCACTTAACGGCTAGTGAGTTTACGTTAAACAACGGTACAAAAGTCTCTATCTGGGATACAGGGGTTATTATATTTTCACCCCAAACATATTCTGAACGCGATATTATTTTGTCATGTGGTATACATGGTAATGAAACCGCACCTATCGAGCTGTTATCTGATTTAGTTCAGACATTACTGCTGGAAAAATGGCAAGTAAATCAGCGGGTGATGTTTATATTTGGTAATCCTGCAGCAATTAATGCCAATGTACGTGAGGTTCGTGATAACTTAAACCGGTTATTCAGTGGTGCACACCTTGGTGGACGCTCACGTGAACGCGATCGAGCAGCAAAACTCGAAGCCTATGTTGATCGATTTTTTCGCGAAGGTGGAGCAACTCGGGCACGTTATCACTATGATCTTCATACTGCTTTACGCAGTTCACTGTATGAAAAATTTGCTATTTACCCTTATTTACATGATTCTGCTCACAATTTAGAACAACTCGCTTTTTTATCGGCCTGTGGTATTAGTGCGGTCGTACTAATGAATGCACCAAGTACAACCTTTAGCTACTTTTCAAGCAAAGAGTTTTCAGCGCATGCATTTACTCTTGAACTGGGTAAGGCTGCACCTTTTGGGCAAAATGCCCCTCATGCATTAACGTTGTTACGTACACAATTGATAAATTTTTGTGGTCAGATTGATTATGTATGGCCGCAATCAGTAGCCGAGGTAAATGTATTCGCTGTTTATCGCGAGATTCGCCGTAATAGTGATGATTTTCGATTTTTGTTTTTAGATGATCTCCCTAATTTTGCCTTTTTTCAAAATGGTGATCGGTTTGCTGTTGATGGCGATATAAACTACTGCATTGAACAACCCCAAGAGACCATTATTTTTCCTAATCTCAATGTTGCAATAGGGCAGCGTGTATGTCTGACCGCTATCCCCATTTCTATTCCACTTCTTTTACAGAATAATCTTAAATCCTAATGTCTTTTTACTCTTTAATGGAATTACAGCATCGTCGCTGTCGTCAAAAAATAGTTGTGATGAGTGCTATTTTATTGTTGATGATGCTATTTAGTTTAATGGTGGGTGAACAGTGGTTGTGGCCAACGCAATGGAATACACCTATTGCGCAAATGCTGGTTTTTGAATTGCGTTTACCGCGCATGATAACAGCGTTGTGTGTTGGTGGTGCACTGGCTATTGCTGGGTCATCAATGCAAAATTTGTTTGCAAATCCATTAGCCGAACCTGGACTACTTGGGTTATCAAATGGTTCAGGGGTTTTACTCGTTATTGTGATGTGGTGGTTTCATGGTTTCCCTCCAATTTGGTTAGTGAGTTTGTTATCCATTATTGGGGCACTGGTTATTACTTTGTTTTTATTGTGGCTCGCGCATGTAAAACGATTAAATAATGCACGATTGCTGTTAATGGGAGTTGCATTTAGTATTTTAAGCGGTGCAATGATGACATGGATGGTATATCTAAGTGATGATTTGAGCTTACGCCAGTTAATGTATTGGATGATGGGTAGTTTTAGTGGCGTCAGCTGGAGTCAGCTAGTGATGTTACCCTTGTTATTATTACCAGTAGCCTGGTTACTTCGGCAGTCAGCCTCATTTAATTTACTTTTGTTGGGAGAATCATCAGCAAAGCAATTAGGGTTAAATATTCGTTGGTTACGCGTGACGCTTGTTATTGCTGTTGCTTTTATTGTTGGAACAAGTGTTGCGTTAGCCGGAGTAATTAGCTTTGTCGGATTAATTATTCCCCATTTATTACGCCTTGCTGGTTTTACTGACCAACGCTATTTATTACCTGCATGTTTCATTGGTGGAGGAATAGCTTTGGTATTTGCAGATTTATTGGCGCGGTTATCATTACAAGCAGCAGAGTTACCTGTAGGTGTCGTAACTGCGAGTATTGGTGCACCATTATTTGTTTGGATGCTGTTAAGTCAATTAACAACAGATTAATACGCATAAAATAAATATACATCTATTTTCATCTCAATAAGGTTATATATGTTAACGTTACTGAGCGTTTGTTTAAATAAGCGATTAAAACATATTTCAGGGCAAATAGAGCCGAATAAAATAACTCATTTAATTGGGCCTAATGGGGCAGGGAAAAGCACGTTACTTGCTGTAATGGCTGGTATGTTAACACCTGATAATGGCAGTGTACGTTACATTGATAATGGCATAAATGAAGATATCACACAGTTGTCACTGCATGAATTAGCGCGTTTTCGAGGATATTTAGTACAGCAACAACTGCCTGCTATGGATATCCCTGTGTATCAATATATTTATGCACACTATCAGGGGGTAGCATCATCTGTTGTTGAGACGACTATTATTATGTTAACTGATAAGTTGCTATTAACAGATAAACTACCGCGTCGAATATCACAACTATCAGGGGGCGAGTGGCAGCGAGTTCGTTTAGTCTCTGTTTTTTTGCAAGTTTGGCCAACTATCAACCCTGCTATGAAGCTGTTATTTTTAGATGAACCAATGACTGCTCTTGATGTTGCGCACCAAGTCATTATTAATGATTTACTAAAAACATTAATAATACAAGGTGTAACTATTATTATGACTGGGCATGATCTTAATCATACATTGTGTAATGCTGATAATGTGTGGGTCATATCAGAAGGTCTGTGTATTGCATATGGAAATACAGACTCAATAATGACTGAGGCATTGTTATCATCAACATATGGCGTACCTTTCAAGTGTATGAGCATTGAAGGTCGGAAGATATTATTGACACCATAACAGCTGTCATATTTATGGTGTTACTATAAGTCAGTAAGAATAAAGTGACACTGTCACTTACTGGCTGTTTTAAAAAATAAAATAATGGTAATGATATATGATTAGGGTATTTCCATTTCGCTTTGCTAGTTTAGCCATTACAGTACTCTTATTAGCAGCATGTTCCTCTTCTCCGGTAAAAAAAAGCACATCGATTAAAGGTTCACTCGGTGATCCCATTATGGTTATTGCTGCACTACATGAACAGCTTGATGATTGGTATGGAACACCCTACCATCTTGGTGGAATGACAAAACAAGGTGTTGATTGCTCTGGTTTTGTTTCAGTAACATTCAAAGACCGTTTTGCTCTTGGCCTACCGCGTACAACCAAAGAACAAGCACGTAAAGGCGCTAAAGTGACGAAAAGTGAACTTCAACCTGGTGATCTTGTTTTTTTTCGCACCGGAAGAGGGCCTAATGGGTTACATGTAGGCATTTATGCAGATGATAATAGCTTCATTCATGCATCAACCTCTTCAGGCGTGGTGAAATCATCAATGAATAATCCGTATTGGCGACAAGTGTATTGGCAATCTCGTAGGTTATAAGATCAAACAATAAAGTAGAATACTGTATTTAATAAAAAATTTTAGTATAGTGAATGTTTTGCTATCAGGGGAATTTAATGGCCCGCAGAATTGTTTATACATTTAAAGGAAAAACAAAAGAAATTCCTTTTGCTTATACACAGTACCACGATATGTATGAGGCAGTAGCTAAAGCCGAGTGTATTGATTTAAAAGCATTTATTTTGATGGAGCAACAAGTTGCTGCAACATCAAAAGGTTCAAAAGCAGTAAAAGACTTCCGGCATAACTACTTTCTGACATTAGGTTTTTCAGTGATTACGTTTGTAAAAGATGAGAAAGAAGAGCAGGGAGTTGTGAATAAACGACAATAAGAAAAGAGAGATTGTATAAACTAAGGCACCGAATAGGTGCTTTTTCTATGTAATACGATGAAGGCCCTGTATTTTTATTCTAAGCAAAGAGAGTGGGTTCAGTAGATATAAAAAAAGCATCCCTAGGGATGCTTTTTACTTTTAGTAAAACAAAAGTCTTACTAAAGAAGGCTCAATTACAGCTTGATTACGTTAGCTGCTTGAGGACCTTTCTGACCTTGTTCAACGTCAAAAGAAACCTTTTGACCTTCAGCCAGAGTTTTGAAACCTTCGCTCATGATAGCACGGAAGTGAACGAATACGTCAGCGCCGCCGTTATCTTGAGTGATGAAGCCAAAACCTTTCTCTTCGTTGAACCACTTAACGGTACCAGTAGATTTAGACATTTTAGTCTCCTGAAAATCTTTTATTTAAAGTTAAACATTACGCATAGCGCGTTCTAGCCAGAATAAAGAAATATTTATGATGACCAATTGAACGAAAATCTTCAGGACAACTACTAACAAAGTTAAGCGGTGTAGCGAAGCGTTCAGAATCAAATTGTTGCATAAATAAGGTCTGCTTTACAGGCCGGAATGGATGTTACCACAGATTAGCCTCTTGTACATACTTATTTGCTTGGTTTTCATAAATTTTTCGTAAACTCAAAACTAACAACAGAACGTTGTAATGCGCACTGCCGCTTGATTATAGCTTATAATCCACAGACATCCACAAGTCATTAATGAAATTTCGTGATAAAAGACCAATAAGTTGTTTTTATTTAAAAAAAGACATCGTTTTATAAGAATATGAGAAAGAAAAGGGTGGTACTGGTTATTTTACACTCATATTTTTGATGGTCATTTATGAAGCAATGAGTAATCTAGTCTGTTTTTTTTATGTTAAGCAAACTAAATTGAAAAGCAGTGAAACTAATAATGATGAAGAGGAGGAGTGCAATAACTGATCTAGTTCACATTTCAATCATTTCCATTACAAAGTATAATGCAGAGATTGCTATGATTTTCTTCTAAAATTTTTGTATCTCTGAGTATTAGTGTATCATTTATGAATAAGCCACGTTATTGGTTTGTGTTGATCTTGTTTACGCTTGCTCTTGCAGGTTGTAGCAGCTCAAGCAGACACACTTCAAAACAACCCAGTTATCAATATACAACATTAAGCCCACAGGCTAAATGGTATATGTCTTCTATAAAAAAATCATCACGTCGCTATGGGGTTGATGAAAAGTTGGTTATTGCACTGATACAGATTGAGTCAGGGTTTAACCCTAATGCCATTAGCCGTTCAAATGCTATTGGGTTAATGCAAATTAAACGCGAAACAGCAGGACGAGAAGTGTTTCGTGTTTATAAAAATAGCTCAGGTATGCCAACAAAAAGCTATTTACTTAACCCAGCAAATAACATTGATATAGGTACTGCATATTTAAGTATTTTACGTGATAAACAATTGGCGGGTATCCGGCATCCTAAAAGTATGCATTATGCAATGATGGCAGCATACAGTAATGGTGCTGGTGCATTGTTACGCTCCTTTCATCCAGATAGAAAAAAAGCACTGCAAAAAATTAATCGCATGAGCCCTGAACAAGTTTATCGGTATATCAATACACAACATAACGATCAACAAGCGAGACGTTATATTTATAAGTTAAACTCAATGTATAATGCGATTTAATTAAACAATACTTATTTAACATATAACCGTGGCTTGATTGTCACGGTTTTTTCTATCTATTCTTACCTATAAAGCATTAGACCAGTGCAATAATGAAAATGAATTGATTTTTTTGCTGCGTCTAAAATTTATCGGGTGTTATACACGTAGCTTATATCTTAAATCGCCATTGTCATTTGTTTTCGTTATTGACTGATTTGTTTTTAACCAGATCAATGGTTATTTATATCATTTATAGTGAATAATTGAATAAAGAATCACAGTAATCACTGCCTACTATTTTGTGTATATTGCTATAAAATCGCTTCTATTAATCCCCCATAGTTTTCATCCCATATTAAATATAATTGATTGTCTTTTAAGATGCTATTTTAGTATTTAGTGTACAAATATATTTTATATGACATAGAGAATTGAGCAGTTACTTTTAATGAGTAAATATAAAAACCTTGAACACTATAAGCGTAGTGTTAATTTGTCATGAGTGGTATTAGCCATGTTGTTGTACACAATAACAGAGCAGTCAATGTGAGTGGATAACGAGATAAAAATGATAATTATCTCTAAACATCAGCGTTCTGATTGGCTATAAATCACCCATTTAGCAGTAAGCTTTTTTGATAAACAAAAGAGCCACTATCTAGGACACAAGAACAAGAGGGGATTGTTATGATAATTTGATGTGATCAATCTCGATTATGTTGATTCAATTCTCGTTTATACATATTCAAAACTGACAGTGTTTTATATTTTTATAACTGCAATTGTGCTTTACATGCTTTAGATTTTACGTAGCGCGATCAGTTTGTTACGCATTTAGGCTAGTAGACGATATGATAAGTGATGAGCTGCGATTTAACCTACCTAAAGTGCACGATGTTAACATGCCAATATCGTATGTTTTGATTGATTATCTTACGGTTATCAACGTAGCAGTCATTTCAAATTATCCTTTCAAGAAGGGTGGGTTCTTTATACAACAACCTAGTATACATTTTTACTTATGTGATTACGTACTATGTACAGTATGCTTCGCATTAAATTGATTTAACATAATATACATTGTGCGCACTAGTGATGTGCGTATAAGATTATGTGTAATACTAAGAACATTTTTGTGTTAGTTGAAAACATTAATCTAAAGATACAAATACAACACTTAATTTATACAAAATATAAACAACCAGAAGATTGATCGCGCTATGCAAAATCTGACTCTACCTCTCACTATATAAGGCATGAATTTAATGCTGCGCACAGTATAAATTTGTTTATATGATAAATAATATACGTATTATCTTGGTTATTGAATTAAAAAATAGACGTTTAGTATATTAATTAATCTTTTCTGCTCTGCTTTAGAAGCAACTAGCTTGTTATTTAATCATGCAAAATTAAATACTTCGCTTCTAAGAAATCCTTTGCTGATATAGCGACATGTGCGTAAAATTTGCGAGTATTCAATGACATTAGTGATTATTCATTTTTATGATAAAACACATTGTCCATAATATAAAATGCTTGGGGCCGATATAGTGATATCGGCTTGTTTAGACCATTCTTCAGGATCTCCCGACATTGAACAAAAAACTTGGTCTTGGTGCATTAACTGCACTAGTACTTAGCTCCATGGTTGGTGCTGGTGTTTTTAGCCTACCTCAAAATATGGCAGCCGTGGCTAGCCCTGCTGCTTTGCTCATCGGTTGGAGCATCACAGGTGTTGGTATTATTTTTCTAGCACTCACATTATTACATTTATCACGTTTACGACCCGATCTTGAAGGTGGCATTTTTACGTATGCTCGTGAAGGATTTGGTGAGTTTATAGGTTTTTGTTCTGCTTGGGGTTATTGGTTATGTGCTGTCATTGCTAACACCTCTTATTTGGTTATTTTATTTGCAACATTAAGCTTTTTTACTGATAGCCCAGGGCATGTCATTTTTGGTGATGGTAATACATGGCAAGCTTTATTGTGCTCATCTGCCCTACTTTGGATTGTTCACACAATGGTTTTACGTGGTGTACAAGAGGCCACAAGTATTAATAATTTAGCCACAATTGCTAAACTTATTCCATTGTGTATTTTTATTATTTGTGCAGTTTTCTTTTTTAAATGGGATACGTTCCATATTGATTTTACGGGTATAGCATTAGGTACACCTGTATGGCAACAAGTCAAAGAAACAATGCTGATTACCGTTTGGGTGTTTATTGGTGTTGAAGGTGCTGTTGTTGTGTCCTCTCGTGCAAAACACAAACATGACATTGGCCGGGCAACTATGCTAGGTTTGTTATCAGCATTAGGGATCTATTTATTGGTAACATTATTAGCTGTAGGAGTAATGCCTAGATCTGATGTTGCTTTATTACGCAATCCTTCAATGGCAGGTATGCTTGATTTAATGATTGGCCCTATGGGTAAAATCATTATTAGTCTGGGACTAATTACCTCTGTCTGTGGTGCATATTTGAGTTGGACCATTTTAGCTGCTGAAGTTCCTTATGTTGCTGCACAAAAAAATGCATTTCCACGTTATTTAGCAAAATTAAATAAAAATGGATCTCCATCTGCGTCTTTATGGTTAACGAATAGTTGTGTTCAGATTGTATTATTGCTGATCTATTTTTATGGTGGAACGTACAGTTCTTTATTAACGATTGCCTCTGAAATGGTATTAGTGCCCTACTTTTTAGTGGGCGCTTTTTTGCTTAAAATTGCGATAGAACGAAACAGTATACTTTTAAAAACAATCAGTTGTGGTGCATGTACTTATGGTATATGGCTATTGTATGCATCAGGGCTTCCTCATTTAATGTTATCTGTTTTAATGTATGCTCCGGGTATGCTGCTTTTTTTCTATTCGAGAAAAAATAATATTGATGTTATCCCTCTAGAGCGTGTTGATCGGATGGGCGTTGTAATGTTGTTGCTAGGTATATTGCCTGCAACATGGATGTTGTATCAAAACTTACATTCATAACACTTAAAAAAACCGATGTTAATGCATCGGTTTTTTATTTAAAACTAAATAAGCTATTTCACTTTCTTATGATAGGTACTATCTTATGCCACTCAGTAATGAAGACTCAGATGTCATTATTATCACAGGAGGTGCAAAGCGTATTGGTTATGCACTGACTCGTTATTTTTTACAACAACAAAAAACAGTTATTATTAGCTACCGAACATATTACCGCGAAGTAGATGAGTTAACAGCATTAGGTACTATTTGTATTTGTGCAGATTTTTCTACTGATCAGGGTATTGAATCATTTTATGATCAAATTATGGTTACATTAAAAAAGCTGAATAAACATAAAATAAAAGCGTTAATTCATAATGCATCGGAGTGGAAAACAGATCAAAAAAAAGTAAGCGAACTCAGTATTGTATTAAATACAATGATGCAAATTCATGTTAAAGCACCTTATTTACTAAATATGTTACTGGAAACTTATTTTGATGATCATTCGGATATTATTCATTTTACTGATTATGTTGTGGAAAAAGGCAGTGATAAGCACATTGCATATGCTGCAAGTAAAGCTGCATTAGAGAATTTAACACTCTCATTTGCAAAAAAATTAGCACCTTTCGTCAAGGTTAATGCTATAGCGCCTGCATTAATTATGTTTAATACGCATGATGATGCAGAATATAAAATTAAAGCATTAAATAAATCACTCATGGGTATTGTGCCAGGTGAAATTGAAATTATTAAAGCAGTACAATATCTGCTTGATAGCCATTATGTAACAGGTAGGATTTTACATGTTGACGGTGGTCGACATTTACAGTAATTGATAAAAACTTAAAATTCACAATAATACAAATCACGATCAAAATTTATTTTCTTGCTATGCCCGATTAATTATCGGGCATGATTTATACAGTAAATGACCTACTCTACTATTTCAATATTTAAACGTGGAAGCAGTGATTTTCCTTTGCCTATTGGCCTACGATGTTTTGATTCTGCATCTATTCGGTTAAACTCTTTGAGTGGGGTCACTTTTGTGGGTATACATGTTGTCAGTAATGGTAAATTCACTTTACCGTTACCACGTAATGTTGTGGTGAGTCTTGTATCTGGATGTTGTTCTTCGTATACCCAATTAACTTGTGGTACTTCCCGTAATATTCGACGGTAACGTAATTGAACATTCTCAGACAGAGCTTCAACTATTGCAATCTCTTCTTCTATTTTCGCTGCCCAAATATCCCCTTCTAAGCTCATTGCAATATGTGCTGGAGGATAGCGTCGCTCTTGAGTTAGTTTTTCAAGTAATGAAAATTTATTGAGTTTATCACTGTCACTTTTTGATGCAATTGGCCTTTGCCATGAGAAGCTTATTTTTTTTGTGTTACAGGGTAACAATTTAATATGACGAGTTGCCTGTAATGTTATCATCATTGGAAAACGAGTATGCACCGCTTCAAAACGTTGCTCTGAATTACCGACAGCTGTAATTGCATTAGCGAATCTATCTTTACTCTCATTTATATTACAGATAATTTTATTGAGTTCATTATAGTCTCCTGAGCATACTGCTAACCCAGGATAGCGTTGAACAATTTTTGTTGAGGGTATTAAGTGAGTACTTTGAGTCTCAGGTGCATAAAATTGCCGATATATTTTCATTAATAGCGGAGTGAGCTCTTCCCCACCAATAATTTCAGTAACAGGAATGATGTCGGGAAGATTACCTTCATCTTCTCTGTTCCATTGTGGTAACTCATACAGCCAAAGATGACTAATAGGGTTTCGATCTAAAAATGAATCAAGTACATCAAGAGCACAATCAATATCATATTTTGCGGATTTTAAAGAAAGACTCATGTAAAGACCTTTTTATTTTAGACTATGTGGTATGTAAAATTGTTTAAATCATACATTGGATGATGACTTAATTTCAAGTAATTAAAATAAAAAGAGCAAGCAATAAAAACACTCGCTCTTTTTTATTATTTGAGCTTTATCTATATAAGAAAATAGGTCGGCTGGTTTTATGGTTATTACACATTTGAAAATGTGATATGTATTGGGGATTTTCTTGCTAATTGGATATTATCAAACTGATTAAGATCGGCATTTCTCATTAAATTATGCAAATCACGGATATAGTGTTGCCCTCTGGATGAGTAGCGAACTAAACCATTAGCTAAAGAATAACCTAGCAATTGATCATCATTATTCTGCATTTTCTCTCTTCGCATGCGGAAGTCTTGATACGCTGGATTAATATTTAAATTATGAATATATGCATATACAGAGTCATATAATGTATTAAATCCGGCGAGTCTGACTCTTCCATGATCTGCACGAATAACATAATTTTCATGTTGCGGTGATTCATTTTGACCAAAGAGAGCATTACCGTGTTTAGCCGTGTATGATGTCCCCCACCCACTTTCATCAATACTTTGTGCTAATACAAGCGAGGCAGGCACAATATTAACGCGTGTAAGCAGATGGCTAAAGTCACCATTTGATACGTCATATTTTACATATATGTCATTAAGCCATTCAGATTCATCATTAGATAATGATTTATCATCAAGCTCTTGATTATGTAATTTGATTATTTCTGCTCTTGTTTCTTTTATCTCTCTATTTACTTTTTTAATGATAGGCAGCATTATCATAATAAATGCTTTTTTCTTTTGTGGTGTATCCATATCACGAAGGCCGTCTGGTAAATTATTACAATAAACGGTAGGAACACCACTGCTATCTATATTAGATATATTATGCTTTTGCATAAATTGCATATAATCTGATGCATTATTTAATGCTATATGTTCAACAGGCGTTATATGCTGTTTATCTGATAAATTTGGTCGTTCACTTGCATAAGCCATTGACGATAAAAAAATAGCGGTACATGTAGCAATAGCTTTTAACGTCAGCGTAGTTTTTCTAAATAAAAACATAAATCGAATCAACCATTCTGGTGTTAAAATAAGACAGCTTGATATATATACAAGCGGTAAGTTTAAAATGTGATCAACCTTGTACCGTGATTTGTTTTCTATGCACACTCATTATCTGTGTCAAAACATGTCACCCAACACCCAGCGGCTACAAAACGATCAATTCAACTTACTTATAGCGACCACATTAACATTCATGTAAACTACCATGATGGTTATTAACTGATAAGAGCTGATTTGTCTACTTTCATAGGTGGAAAAATGAAGAATAAAATTTTGTCATCACCTGCACTATTGGTATTACTGTCTACTGCTACTCATGCAGCAACACCCTTTGATATCCCCAAAGAAAGTGGCTGGTCTGGTTTTATTTCTGGCGGTGTCAATATTACACAGAATAAATCAAACTTATATCTTGGCCCAACAGGTGAAAATGATGGTAATAAATATGTAGAAGATAAAAATTCGTCTGTTAAAGCACGGAGTAAACTAGCCCCTTCTTTTAACGTAGATTTACGCTATACACTCGGTGACTCAAGAACACAGTTTTATTTAGGTAATTTGATCCAAGATTCTGTTCGGCTCGATTTCTCTCAGCAAGTTGGTGTTCGTCAGCAGGTGGGTCAAAGTGGTATTTTTTCTGCTTCCTATGTTTTTTCTGGATTAGCAAATAAAGTATGGCAAGACCCTTATGCTTTTGGGGTTGATCGTTCTGATACCAAGCGAAATACGAGAGGGGTTCAAATTGGATGGCAAAATATTTTAGGCAGCAATTTTTCAGCTGACTATACTTATCGTAATTTGTCTATCAAAAATGAAACGAGCGGACAACTTTTATACCAAAATAATGAGTTAACATCAACTCAAATGCAAATGCTTGATCGAAATGGTTATAGTAATTCATCTCGAATCTCTTATTTTTATGCTATCAATCAACGCCAATATTTAATACCTGAGTTCAGGTATGTTGATAACCAAAGAAACGGTTCGGCAATGAGTAATCAACAGTATGGTATGCTAGTCAGTTATTTTTGGCGTTCGATGCCATATAATTTAGTGAGTAACATATACGTAGGAAAGATAGACTACTCGCAAGAAAATCCGATATTTGGTAAAAAAACCAATTCAACTGACTTTGCTGCGAATGTGACCCTGTTTAGAAGTAATATTTTTCATATGCCGAAACTCTCTCTTTATGGATCTTTAGCGTATGGCGAAATAGACTCTGATGTAACCTTTTTTAATTCTCAGTTAAGCAATCTTGCTATTGGAATGATGTATCGTTTTTAACAGTTTACTGACTATTTCATTATCTTCATCATTCCGATTTAAATAGAAACGCCCTCTTTTAGAGGGCGTTTTTTTAACAATTTCACATTATTTATGTATTAGTTAAGTGCGTCATCAATGGCTATTTTTACCCGTTTGTCTGAAATCGGATACGGTGTCCCCAATTGTTGAGCGAACAAGCTGACTCTTAGCTCTTCTAGCATCCAGCGTAAATCGGATACTTTATCTGGAACAGGCTGCCCTTTTGAGACTTTACCTAGCAATAGTTGATACTCTTTCTGTACTGACTCAACTTTAAGCATTTGTGCTCTATCACGATTCGGATCAGTAGGTAGTTTTTCTAAACGGCGCTCAATAGCATTTAAATAACGTTGTATATCAGGTAAACGTTGCCAACCGCATTCACTAACAAAGCCTCGGTAAATTAAATTTCCCATTTGAGCTTTGATATCAGACAGCGCAAATGCCATGGTAAAATCAACTTTTCCTTTTAAACGTTTATTTATTTCATGTGATGTGGTTAATATACGTTCAACTTGTTGAGCAATATCCACTACAGTATCATTCAAATGTGCTCTAACATGATCACGCAGTTGCTCAAAATGGCTATTTTCCCATGCTGGCCCACCAAACTCTGTGGTTAATTTATCAATACCAGCATCAATACAGTCATCAATTAAATCAAGAACTTTACCAAATGGGTTAAAATAAAGCCCTAGTTTTGCTTTATTAGGCAAACGCTCATGCAGATATTTAATGGGTGAAGGTACATTTAATAATAATAACCGACGTGTTCCTTTTAGCATTGCTTTGTGCTGTTCTAATTCGGTTTCAAAAAGTTTAATACTGACAGAGTCTTTATCATCAACCAATGCAGGAAAGGCTTTTACTGAGTACCCTCCTCGTTTTTGCTCATAACATTGTGGTAATGAACCAAAACTCCAGAGATGTAAACCTGACTGCTCAATACCATCATCAGCAACGGCAGAAAGCGTCTCTTGCACCTTTTCTTTCAGATTCAGTTTTAATGTATCCAGATCAGTGCTCTCAGCTAATTTCTGGTTTTTATCATTTACAACCCTAAACGTTATGTTGAGATGATCAGGGATAGGTGTTGCCCCCCAATTCTCGCGTGACACTGTCACGCCAGTCATGCGGCGAAACTCACGTTCAAGTGCATCAAGTAAATAACCATCAAGCGGTTGTATTCGACTTAAAAATGCTTGAGCATAATTAGGTGCAGGAACAAAATTACGGCGTATTGGCTTGGGTAGTGATTTAATCAGTGCGATAATGAGCTCTTCCCGTAAACCGGGGATTTGCCAGTCAAAACCTATTGCATTAACTTGGTTTAGTACTGGCAATGGAATATGTACCGTGACGCCATCAGCTTCTTGACCTGGTTCAAATTGATAAGACAGTTTTAATTTCAGGTTGTCCTGATACCAAAAGTTGGGGTAATCTAACTCGCTGATTTTCCCCGCCCCTTCTTTAATCAGCATTGATTTTTCAAAGTTGAGTAAATCCGGTTGTGCTTTTTCTGTCTGCTTCCACCAACTGTCAAAATGTCGACCAGAAACAATATCATGTGGTAAACGTTGATCGTAAAACGAAAATAAAGTTTCATCATCAACTAAAATATCGCGCCGACGTGATTTATGCTCTAACTCTTCCACTTCCGCCAATAATAAACGGTTTTCACGGAAAAACTTATGCCGCGTATTCCACTCCCCTTCAACTAACCCTGAGCGGATAAATAGCTCACGAGATAACAACGGATCAATCTCGCCATAATTGACTTTACGCGCAACAACAATAGGAATGCCATAAAGTGTGACGCGCTCACTGGCCATAACCGCATTTTGTGCTTTTTCCCAATGCGGTTCACTGTAGCTACGTTTTACCAAATGCTGGGCCAGCGGTTCTATCCATTCAGGTTCAATACGGGCGGCAATTCGCCCCCATAAACGCGATGTTTCAACAAGCTCGGCAACCATTGCCCATTTAGGGGATTTCTTAAACAGAGCAGAACCTGGGAAAATAGCAAACCGAGCATTACGCGCACCCTGAAATTCATTTTTCTCGGCATCTTTCATACCGATATGGGAAAGCATACCGGTGAGGAGTGCTAAATGAACGGAACGAAAATCTGCGGGTTCTTCATTAATAGAAAGGCCTTGTTCACGCACAACTTGACGTAATTGTGTGTAAATATCCTGCCATTCACGAATACGTAAATAGTTAAGGAAATCAGATTTACACTGTCTGCGAAACACGTTGCTCGAAAGTGCCTTTTGCTGATCGCGCAGATAATCCCACAGGTTCACAAATGCCAAGAAGTCAGAGTCTTTATCATGAAAACGGCGATGCTTTTCATCTGATGCTTGTTGTTTTTCTTGCGGACGTTCACGCGGGTCTTGAATAGACAACGCGGCAACAATGATCATAACCTCACGCAGGCAACCATATTTAGGCGCATCTAACACCATACGTGCCAAACGCGGATCGACCGGAAGCTGTGATAACTTGCGCCCCAGTGGAGTTAAACGCTTTTTCGCCTCTTTTTGTTCAGGATCTAGCGCACCCAGCTCTTCAAGCAAGCGAACGCCATCTTGGATATTGCGTTTATCTGGCGCTTCCACAAATGGGAATGCACTGATATCCCCTAACCCTAATGAGGTCATTTGCAAGATGACCGACGCTAAGTTGGTACGCAAAATCTCAGGATCAGTAAACTCAGGGCGCGATAAGAAATCATCTTCAGAGTACAAACGAATACAGATACCGTCAGAAACACGGCCGCAACGCCCTTTACGTTGATTGGCCGATGCCTGTGAAATTGGCTCTATAGGTAAACGCTGAACTTTGGTGCGATAACTGTAACGTGAAATACGCGCAGTTCCCGGATCAATGACATATTTGATCCCCGGAACAGTCAGTGATGTTTCTGCTACGTTGGTTGCCAATACAATGCGGCGACCCACAGAGGGTTGAAACACCCGATTTTGTTCTGATGATGAGAGACGTGCATACAGCGGTAAAATTTCAGTATGCGGCAACTGGCGCTTTTCCAAAGCATCAGCGGTATCACGTATTTCACGCTCACCGTTCATGAAGATCAGAATATCACCACGATTTTCCAGATAGAGCTCATCCACTGCATCAAAGATAGTTTGTAGCTGATCGTTATCTTCCCCCGCATCAGCAGCGCAATAATAACGGACCTCTACCGGATAAGTGCGACCAGACACTTCAATGATCGGTGCATTATTAAAATGTTTGGAAAAACGCTCAGGATCAATGGTTGCAGAGGTAATAATCACTTTCAAATCGGGGCGTTTTGGCAACAGCTCTCGCAGATAACCCAGAATAAAATCAATATTCAGACTGCGCTCGTGCGCCTCATCAATAATAATGGTGTCGTATTGGGTTAAATACCGATCATTTTGAATTTCTGCCAGTAAAATACCGTCAGTCATCAGCTTAACGAGCGTGTTATCACTCACCTGATCATTAAAACGTACTTTATAACCAACGGTTGATCCCATTTGGGTTTTCAACTCATCGGCGATACGGTTTGCGACTGAACGCGCAGCCAAGCGGCGTGGTTGGGTATGCCCGATTACCCCCTGAATACCACGGCCAAGCTCTAGACAGATCTTCGGCAATTGCGTAGTTTTACCTGATCCGGTTTCTCCGGCTACAATCACCACTTGGTGATCTCTGATGGCATTGAGGATGTCATCTCTTTTTTGGCTAACCGGCAGTTCCGGCGGGTATTCAATGGCAGGAATTGAGGCGCGACGAGCCTCTATCTTACGCTTGGCATCCGTAAGATCAGTGGTTATCTCATCAACTACTTTTTGTAGTGTTTGCGGATTTTTAATCTTCTTTGCGCCTTCAATCCGGCGCTGCAAGCGGCGGCGATCACGCAGCATAATACCGTTTAAATCGGCTATACGGGGCAATAAAGAGGATGTTGCAATTGAGTTACCGTTCATTATTGTGATTCTTATTCAATTCCAATACGGAGTCAGGGTGTTCTGCACGGCACACATGCCAGTTCTGCTTTATGCGATAGTGTCTATATTACACCTGATATTCTGTGAATATTATCACAGAGCGGCATGTCATGCTCTTTAGCAACCTGTTCTTATGAGTGAGTATACTTTTCGAATGGAAAAACAAGGTGTTTTTTTGATAGAAACAGAACCAAGTATCAAGAGATAAAGGGAAATATGTCACAACTGATACGGTAAAAATGCTGAATATTTCCTCAACGAGATCTCACTCACTGACGTTTCAAGATACCCAAGATGACTGTCACCCTACCAACAAGAAAAGGATCTGGTTTGATACGATAGAACCTACCGAGTGGGTTCATATGAGTGAAACGTGGTTTGATGTGATAGAGCCTCTTGCCGAGCATGTTGATCACACTGATATCTACTTTGATGCTGAAGAGTTACCTGCTGATGTTGAGGAAAAAATTGAGGCTTTTGTGCCTTTTACGGAAGATTGTCGACGATGTATTCAACAACTTATTTGTACACTTAGCCGTTATCAAACAAACGCCATATTTTCAGCCTGCTTATCAAAAATCATTCCAAGTATACCGCTAAATATTATAATGATCGCCGAAAGCATGTATAAGGCGTTCATAGAAAAAAGAGAGATTGATACTGCATTATTACAAGCTCTGGGTATTGCTTCATGGGTTATTCCTAATGATTTTAATATTATCTCTACATTGGCTCGTTTTATTCAAGAAACCATAATTCATTGGACAGAAAATACATATATCAATCACTTCTTTGATAAGAGTGAACAATTTTTACCTGAAAATACGTTTACTGCTCTGGCAATCTTTTCAATTATCGCCAACCACTGGATTACTAAAGAAAACAAACCTCAACGTGCTTTGTTAAACGTTCCGAATTTTATCGCAAATCTTTTATTACGCGCTAACTTTTATTGGCGACACTTAGGAAACATGGTTAATACGGTAAAAAGTGAAAGTAACATTATCGCTAATCAATATGCATTTGAAGTGGACACCTATTTAAAAACAGGTAAACTCAATCAAGTAAGTTCAAAAATAGGCATTACCGCATTATCATCAAACTCAACAACAATACCTGAATTTTTTTTAAAAGCCACAGTGCAAAATGAAATAAAGCCATTATCACTTATTACACCAATATCCAGCGATAATCTGGCTGAAAAAATACACACATTCTCCATCGCCAAATTACAAAAAAAAAGCAACATAGACAGTTTGCAAAACTGCCATACATATAAAAAAGAACAATATGAATGGAACATGACATACTCACATTTAAATACAAAATGTGATGCATTAATGCCTTTATCAGCATCCCCTGCTACTTTCAAAAATATAGATACTGAATATAAGGTATTACCTCAAACACCTAAACCTTTATCCTCAACGGCGAATCAGTATAATGTGGCAGCACAACTCCCCCTTATTACAGCAACAATTGCAATAACAACGGTAAACATACCCCACACCTCCTCTGTTTTGTACGCAGTTAAAAAACATAAGCGTATTGCAGCATTTATCATGACAGGTTTAACCCTGCTGACTACTATTGCCATTAAAATACCCTATTATATAAATCTCCTTTTCTTTCCCACCAAAAAAAACTTACATCACCTAGATAAAATAACCATCAGTAATATCAATAAAACACTCAATGTAGATGAGGAAATTAAAAAAATTCAGAAATTGCATGTAGTGAATCTAAACATAATCCCTGAGAAGTATTATCAAAACCATAGAGGGAAACGTGCTATTGAAAAAGAAAAAAATACTAATGACATAGCCAATTTATTTCAACAAAACAATTTCACAGGAATAAATAAAATTATCATTGGGGCCATTTATGATAAAGCTTACCATTCGCCAGAAGTTAGTTTACAAACGGGCGAAAGAAAAAAAGTCATGGTCATCATGAAATGTATACAATACATTGATGTTTTTATTCGTGAAAACCCTCATTTAAAAAAATACAGCATATATCATCATGCGAAATCAATAGAGAAATCACTCTATCAATATTTAGAGTCCATAGAGAGCAGACGCCTGGTTATTATTCTTTCTCATTTAACAGCATCTAATAATAAAGATGACGCAGCTCAATATGGCATAGCCAACAAAGAAGGTCTTTACACATTGCTAAAAGAAAATAATATTACTCAAGAAAGTACCATTTCAAGAAAATCACTTGCCTTTTTAACAGCCAATTTACTCCTAAACAGCGGAAGCGTGAAGATCAAAAAAAAGACAGCTTCATTTATTTCAGGGATTAATGCTAAGAAATTAAACATTGGAATGTCAGAGTCACTGGTGTTTAATTATATATTCAATGTATTAATAAAAAAACACTATGAGCATTTTATCAAAAGTATCTTAGTTCAAGGTGAAATGTTAGGTTTTCATCTCACACATTATTTACAGGAGAGCCTAACTCATGAGTTTAACTTGTGCAATATCGTGATGACACATGCAGAAAAAGAGAAAACAAATCATTATATAACGAATAATATTGTTAGACACTTTATACCGATGTTAAATGAAAAACATGTGAAATATGCAATAAATTCGACTCCTTGGGGGCTTATGCATATCAGCATGACTCTCTTTAAACGGTTAGGTGTTGATTACAAAGATATGGATGATACTGATCTTTTCAATGCTGGCGTGTTATTTTTTAATCTGTTGAATAAAAATGCAATACCTGCGGCATGGGTTGATGCCTTTTTACTTCCTGCTAAAATACACTCTACAATACACTCAGAAAATAATACATTCTATAGAGTAAACGATGCTGATATACTTGAAGCGTATTTCATGCAACTAGAAAAAGCAATTGATAGATATCAATTGCTAAGTGAAAAATTAAATCAACACATAAGCAACTTGAGCACATTTAAAAATAGAAGTGATTTTTTATTTCACCATATAGATTGGCATATTATTTACTCAACAAAAGAGCTTGCATATGTAGAAATAACAGGAGATCTTGTTCAAAAAGAAAATAAAGACGATGATTTTTTCACTCCGGTCGATAAGCCATGGCCAGAGGAGTTTTCTCAAGCAAACTCACGAGATAAAGCATATGCTATTCAAAATAAAAAACTAAAATCATCATTTAAGACGGTTGACAAGCATTATCTCTTAACGACTATCAACGAGCTCCCTAAAAAAGAATTTGATTTCATAAACAATGCAACAATTAATGAGGGTATAGTAACACTGTTTGCTAACTATTATCCAGGAGTGAGTAAGAAAACAGTCACTGGACTACTGCCCTCTCCACAAAGAATAAAAATACCTTTAGAAGATGGTTTTTATACTTTCTTTGCAAAAAATTGGGATGAGACAAGAATTTATTCTTTTTGGAAAACCAGAATTGGTTATGTAATAGCAAGAACTGAACATGAGTTACCTATATATCAATCACACTTATTTGATTCTATTGGGCTATATGATAATTTTAGTTTAAGAAGCATTCAGCAAGGGAAAATACTTAAAACAAGTAATGACCCTATTGAAATATTTATCGATGCTGCATTAGAGCCTCATGCGGACCTATTTTATCAGCAAATACATAAAATAGGTTATGATGAGACAAGCAGTGAAAAAATCATGCGATTTTTAGTTCCTTTTTACGACTGTGTAGAAAACATCAAAGAGAAAAAAGTGCCTGAATCAATAGCTTCATGCACACTTGAGGTTTTAGGGCTAACAAGTACGGCATTAAAAGCCTCTGTACTATTAGCAAAAATACCTAGATTTTTAATTAGAGGGTTTATCGCATCAGGCTCTCGTATTGCGATGATGCTTAGGCTTGTTGGCACACAAAAATTACTACATCAAATAGAAAATACATTGATAAAAAGAGGTCTCTTATCTGCAAATTCAATAACAAGTAAAAAAGCATTCATCAGCCTTGGGCTTGCAATCACCAGAGTATTTGATCCCGGCATTGAATTAACATATCAGATTATAAAACTAACCAAAACAAACACACTTAAACTTCTTGAACTATTTAAAAATATATTTAAAGATAAATTTAGGATAACTAAGAATATAGCTCATCACTATTTACCCTTATCTGCTACAGGCGGATATAATATCGGATTAAGTCATATTATGTTTTGCTCTGTAAAAAAAAGAGGGAAAAGAGTACCAATGGATACAGTGTTTTCATGTATACCCAGAAAAAAGAGTGTGAGTTTGAAAAATGAGGTCAAAAGAGTAAGAGTCGATTGGAACTCAATTACAGCAGATAGAATCCACGGTTCATCTACTGTCGAGCAAGATTTAAGAAAGCTTGAAGTTATTTATGGGAAAAACAAGCATGAACTAGAGTCTATTAGCGATTATACTTCTGGAGGTTCAGATGCTATTAATTCATTTTTAAGAGGCGGAGAAACTCAATTACGGCAAGATACTAGCAATATAAAACAGACCATCGCTCAAATGCTGACAGAGTATGATGCTCTTGAGGATTACAGTAACTATTCGTATAGGGTTATGAACACAAGATCAAGTGCAGCAGATGGGTTTAGTAAAGGCGATATAATCACAGATAAAGGATTTGTTAGCTCATCTGCTATTTTAACTAATGCCAATAATTGGCACGCAAATTCATGGTTAAAAACAAGAAAAAAACCAGGTGATACAACACTCCTGATCATTTACAACCCCGATATTGAGAAAAAAATCGCAGGAAATAATCTTTTAGTTGATCATATTTTAATTAAACCAAATACAAAATGCGAGATACAAAAAGTAACAAATATCATTACCACAGAAGGAGAAAATATTCGAGTTATTGCAGTTGTTCCAAATAAAAAAAATACTGTAGCCAAAGATATTTATACAGGCGATGCGATTGATGAGTAATAATATCAACTTGCTCGTGACGCAAGCCTCCCCTGCTTATTACTCATACAAAAAAGACGCTAAGTATAAAAAATAACCAGGAAATCAGGCTATTTTTTAATACGCTTTTTATATAAAAGGTAATAAAATAGTCAATGCCAACCAACATCATTATCATTAAGTTTGGAACACAAAATAAAAAAAATATAAAAACCGTATTTCACACTACAAACAAACAGATTCCCGCTATCATTAGCAATATTATTTTTTTTGGTAGACATATTTGATGAGTGATACAAAAAAAAGCCTGCACCCACGCAATCTGCATTGTACATCTTATGATTTTGCAGCATTGACAAAAACTAACCCTGAACTAGCAACGTATGTACAACGTAATGCTTACGGCACAGACTGTATCAATTTCTCTGATCCGAATGCGGTGAAAGCCTTAAATCGTGCGCTACTGAAGCATTTTTATGCAGTAGAGAGCTGGGACATCCCAGAAGGTTATCTCTGCCCCCCTATTCCAGGTCGTGCAGATTATATTCACTATCTTGCTGATTTACTGGCTGAAAGTAATCATGGCCGGATACCTAAAGGTAAAAGCATTACCGGTATTGATATCGGTGTTGGTGCAAATATTGTGTATCCTCTGCTCGGCCAACATATTTATAATTGGCAGTTTATTGGCTCAGATGTTGATACTACTGCACTAGAGTCTGCTGGGCGGATTCTGGCACAAAATCCGGCTTTGCGCGCCCACATATCACTTCGCCACCAACCCTCGTTAGAGCATATTTTTACCGGCATCATCCAACCTGATGAGATGATTGATTTTACACTCTGCAACCCACCATTCTATTGCTCTGCTGAGGAAGCAGAAGAAACATCACAGCGCAAGCGCGATAATCTTGGTTTTAACCAAAAGATTCGTGGCAATAAAGTAACCGTCTCAGCACACTCCGCATCAAATTTTGGTGGTAAAAACAATGAGTTATGGTGTGATGGTGGAGAAGTTCAATTTATCTGCACAATGATTGCTGAAAGCCAAAAGTTTTCCCAACAATGCTTTTGGTTTACATCACTCGTATCAAAAAAATCAAATCTGTCTGTTATTTATGATGCTTTACAAAAGGTGGGTATAGTAGAAATGAAAACGGTAGAAATGGCGCAAGGTCAAAAAATTAGCCGTTTTGTTGCATGGACATTTCTTACCCCTGCACAGCAAAAAGCATGGCGGATGTACCGTTGGAAAGCGCGTGGATAAAAGTTGTTTATCCATATAGTCTAAGTAGTATCAATTATTAAATATACCTTAAAAATACCGTAAACAATGTGTTTACGGTATTTTTTATTATAGAAAAATAACAAGCACATTATTATACCTATCTCTATTCAACACTTAAAATAAAGTTTTTAACTTATGTCACTTTTTTTACTTTTAGTGATAATTGCTTCTACCTTATTTATTACGACCACTTTTTCATCTTGTAATCTACACTCTTTCATCTTGTGATTTAATAGTATGATAAAAATATAAAAATCTCTTCATCACATAGAGCTAAGTAACCCGTGCAAGCTATCAACACTGTCACTATGTGTCTTATCAAGACAAGCACAGAAAGTTAAAATTGAACCGGAGAAAATAAAAATGGCATATACCGTTAATAGCAACTCAGGTGCGCTTAACGCAGCTATATACTGCGCAAATGTTGCAACAAAAGATGGATTAAATAAATTGACTAATCCACGAAGTGTTCTTGAGTATATTATAAACTTCATTACTTTTGGGGCAATAAGAAAAAATTATTCTGAATCATATAACGCATTTTCAAATGCAATGACAACCGCACTATTAAGCTCATCTGCGAACATCCCCCCTTATAAAGTACCTGAAACACTCATTGTTGATTTTTCTGGCTATACAGTAAAGTTCAACTCATCACAAGAACATAGTGAACTGCCAGAACATATCACTATTGAGGTTAGAGGACACGGAAAAGAAAGCTCGAAAGCCTTGGTTGATAAAGATTTATATTCCAAAATCTGCACTGCATTGGTTTTACGCCATAAAGGGAATCTCCCTCCTACGTCAGCAGTATTAAACGATAATAACGGCGCTAATTTGCGCGGGGGGGTATTTGAAAATTTTGATATGTCTGGTGCTTACCTTCCATATGCAGATTTTTCTGGTGCTAAGTTGTCTAATTTAAATATGAGTAAAGCAGATCTACATGATGCAGTTTTTAATACCAATGACTCATGCCCCACGTCTTTGGAGAATATAAATTTCGACGAGTCAACTCTAGACGGTGCTTTTTTTCAACAAATGCTTCTAGAGAATGTTTCATGTAAAGGCGCTAGCTTGCAACATATCCATATGAATAATTGTTGTTTTAAAAAAATAGATTTCAGTGGCGCCAATTGCAAAGGTGCAGATCTAAGTGGTGAATTTCCACATTATCGTTTTGTGATGGGGATTACGTCACCCTCTTTTTATCAACCTGTATATATTAACTTTAGTGATGCTAACTGTGAAGGTGCTGATCTAAGTGATAATAATTTTAGTAATACTAACTTCAAAGACACTAAGTTAAATAGAGCTAAAATAGAGAACACATTATTAGATGCATCTGATCTAACTAACACAAAATTAAACGATATCCCACTATCAGAACGCCCCCTACTGCGGCTTCCTAAATGGGATGAAGAATCACTAAAGAGGTATATGAATTATATAGAGAAGGGTAATAATCGTAATATTCTGACGACGATAAACAGCATCAGCGATCAGTATCGTGAAGTAAAGCTACGTATGGCGCATGAGCTTATTGATTCACTGGATTCAATAAAAAATTCACGCACAGGGATTTATACTTTAGCAAAACCTATTATAAAAAATTTCTCTAACGGTATTTACGGTGAAGATGAAAAAATCTCTACTTGGTTAGGGAAGTACTCACGTTAATACAGACAAAAACCTAAACACTCCCTACTTAGAACACATAACGCAAACGTAGTGCTGTTTGCTCTATTGGCGAAAGTGCCAACCACTCAGCACGGATAGCCACCGCTTCCTGCGGGTAATCGGTAATTAGCACATCAGCCCCCAATGCCAGCATGTGGATCATCTGCTTGGGGTTATTTACGGTCCAGACATGGATCTGCTTTCCGCTTTTGTGTGCTCTGGCAATAAGCTTTTCCGTTGCCACCGATTGATTGACAGCCAAGAACTGCGTATTTATACGGCTTGGATCACCGATTGACGTTGTCACTATTAGCCCTGTTGTAATCGAAGGGTCACGCTGACGCACCTCTTCTATCGCACGTGCATTAAGTGATGTAATCACCACTTGTTGAGTCATTTTCTCTTTCTGTAATAACGCAACCACCTTTTCGGCTAAAAAAGGATCTGGGCGGTTATATTTTAGCTCAATATTCAACCCAATTTTATTACGTGCTGCATCTAACATCTCTGACAACAACGGCACAGACTCTCCGGAAAAAGTGGCTCTGTGCCAACTACCTGCATCGGCAGATTGAATTTGTGCCGCACTCAGATCAGAGACTTTACGAGGATCATTAGCT
The DNA here is from genome assembly GCF_051652165.1 of Plesiomonas sp. Taxonomy (GTDB): domain Bacteria; phylum Pseudomonadota; class Gammaproteobacteria; order Enterobacterales; family CAMTGL01; genus Plesiomonas. Next base: position 434,525 of record NZ_JBOFTR010000004.1, on the reverse strand, counting down.
ATCCGCATTAAATCAGCATCGTGCAACACAACTAATTTCCCATCAGCCGAAGTTTGTACATCAATCTCAGCATAATCAGCGTGCTCTGCAATAGCCAGACGCAGTGCTGCCAGTGTATTTTCTGGCCCACGTACAGCTCCGGCTCGATGTGCGGTAATCAAAATTTGATCGGATTTAGGTTCGTCAGCCAAATGATATAATCCAGCAGCAAGCATCACGGTAAAAACAGCAATCAGAATTGTGCCCACCAGCTTTATTGATAAAGCATTTTGGTGGGCGGTCGTATTACGCTCTAATCGCGCCAGTGAAGCTAACTGACCACCCGACTCACGATATAACTGTTGAACAATCAGTGCTTCACCTGACATTCCTAACAAAGACCATCCCGCACTGAGAATAAAAATCAACGTTGCCACCAGCGTGACTATCACAACTTCAGTAGATAATCCTATCGCAAGATGATCCAATCCATAATCAGCGATTGTAGAAATGACGCTATTCAGTGAAAAAATCAGTATCGCTAATAATAACCACCAGCCCCCTGCCACTTTAATAATAAAACGCTCATGGCAAGCAGTCATTTGCCAACTACAACGTAGAGCACTAATCGCACCAAGACGTTTACTCACAATCATGGTTAACGCCAAAATTGAACGCGCCCATAAGTGAATAGCAAAAATGGCATAACCGAGAACCAACAGAGCAATACATCCTAAAAAAATAAACCATTTTGTTGGCTGATGATAAAGGTAGTAATTAATATCGTGACGCTGTAACAAAAAATAGGCGGCAATCGCCCCTGCTATGATAAAAGGCAAACTAGCCAACAACAAACCCAACGCATATATTCCGCCTAACCGCAGAAAAACCGGCAACCGACCCAGTGCGAACACCAAAGACCGAATAGGCCCAACGGGGCGATCATGCACCACTGATGCGGCCAAAATAGTGACACCTGCGCGTTGGGTAAAAAACAGTGTAAAACTGCTGCATAATGTCACCAAAATAAAGAGTATTCCGTAAGGGGATAACGCAAAAGCCATTAGGTCATAATTAGTAATCGCCACATTTCCCGTTCGGTTGATCAGATGATTAAGAACCAAACTAGAAAGCGGCACTATAATTCCTGCTGACATCAATGCAAATAGCAGTTCAAACTCAATCAGTTTACGCCCACTACGCCGAATATTTCTCCACGCCTCTTGCCAATATTGGCTGATAAACCCTGATTGAGGTGTCAACTTCATCGAACTGCGCATGCATTCTCCTTATGGTGCACGGGTTGTATACGGTGTCTCTCTATACGATATACAAAAGCGACCACAAGGCTGCTTAAGTCTGAGTGTTTATGACATTATAACAGCGTCATCTTCACGTGAACGTAAACTAAAGGTGAATACTGCATCAACTCATCATGTTTCCATCACCATAATCAATAGTAATGACAAATACGTTTTAATGTCTTTATCACGACTATATCCCCGTAAATATTGAAACTGAAATACAAAATAACACTCACAGCAATAACTAAAACTTATTTCAAGATGAGAGGTATGCAGCAATATAGTCTTTTAAACACATTTTTCTATGTGAGCTTTCCCGCTATTACAGCCTATTTTAGGCTGTTTTATGTGCATTTTTACCTGTCATTTTTTTCACGCTAGATAAAAGAAAAATGTTCATTTTCGTAGGGATAAAAGTGATTAATTTTACAGCTAACACCCCTTTTTAGAGGATAACGCTATAACCAATATAAATAGCATAACGATAAAAAATAAGGTTATGTGGAATACTCACCCGACATTTTTGGTACAATCAATGATAATAATCTGATTTGGCATCTGTTTTTCTTATTCCACCAGCGTTGTAGTCCGCTATGTAGAGTAAGCATTGAGCCACGTCAAAACACAGAAAATAACACCCCGCAAAGAGTGATCAAAGTTATGGATTATCGCCAGTTACGTGCATTTACAGCCGTTTTTGAAGAGAGAAATATGACTGCAGCAGCACATCGTTGCCACATTTCGCAACCTGCGCTATCAACTGCTATTCGGCAACTCGAAGATCAACTGGGTATCGAATTATTTATTCGCCAGCCTAAAGGTGTTGCACTGACCGAAGCGTCGCGCCGACTTTACCCAACAGCGCGTCGTTTGGTAAATGAGATTAACGCTCTGCCTGATCTGTTTGTTGAACAAGGTAGTGCATTGAGTTTACAGATTGGCCTGATGCCCTCTCTTGGCCAGCAGCTTCAAAGCCAGATCATAGCAGCATGTTATCATGCGATCCCCAATCTAAAGCTGGATGTTCGATCGGGTTGCTGTGGTGATATGCGGATCAGCCTTGATACTGCGTTGTGTGATGATGATCTGTTCTTTCCGTTAATTGATGAAGAGTATCGTATAGCGATCGCTGCCGATCATCCACACAGCATCGTCTTACGCACGCTATTTGCTGAAAAAAACACCATTTCAGCCAGTGATATTCCTGCAAAAAGCTGGCTAGTCTGCAATAACAGCACCAGCTATCAGCGTATTATGGGTATCCTTGCACAGCACTCTCTGGTGCTCTCACCTAAAGCAAAAGCAGAAACTGATATTCAACTAGCCGCAATGATCCATGCAGGGCTCGGTGTTGGCTTACTACCAAATAGTATATTAGCAGACTGGCCAACTTTGCAGACATACAAACTGCCAGAATTGACACTTTCCCGCAGAATTGGCTGGTGTTACAGCGTAGAAGCAGCTCAATTACCTGCCGTACAACAAATTATTCACTACTTCTCTCAGCCAAATCGCCTTAAATAACCACCTATTTATGCTCTATTAGCGCATGTCTGCAAAAAATCGGTCAACTATTCTATTTACTCGAAAGATTAGACCGATTTTTTGCGCTTTTTAGCCCTATTTTTTCGTGTAAATTGATGTTATTCCCACAACAATGGGTTTTTAACCAAATAGCAAAACATACAACACAGATGAATACAGGAAATAAGCGTATGCGTAACGTCTTAGTTTTAAAATCCAGCATTATGTTAGCCAAATCAGAATCAAACAAAATGGCTGACTTTTTGATAACACAATATAATGAAAAAGGTGACAACGTCACAGTTCGCGATCTCGTCGCGAATCCTATTCCCATGCTCGACAGTGAAACAGTAGGCACACTTCGCCCTACAGGGGAGTTAAGTTTACGTCAGCAAGAAGCTCTCGCATTATCTGATCACTTAATCCACGAACTGCTTGCTCACGATATTATTGTGCTTGCTGCACCTATGTATAACTACAGCATTCCCGTTCAACTAAAATCGTATCTTGATATGGTATTACGGGCAGGAAAAACATTTCGTTATACTGAAAAAGGGCCAGAAGGTTTAATTCACGGAAAGAGCGCCATAGTATTAAGTAGCCGCGGGGGTATTCATAAAGATTTACCAACAGATCACATTACGCCCTATTTGACGACTGTACTCAACTTTATGGGAATTACCCATATTGATTTCGTTTATGCTGAAGCTATTGCATATGGGCCCGATGCAATAAACCAAGCACATGTTACTGCACGTGAAAAATTAGCCACAATCATAAAATAGAAGTAAAAGATAGACATATAATAATACAACTATCGCATCATGAAAAATAGACTACTCAAAAGCGTAGATTTAAGTATTACATCAAAACAGTGCATCTAAATATATCATTTAGATAATATCTTTTAGATATAAAAGATAAATAACGTGTTGAAATAATAATTGGAATAAAGGATATCCACATGAAATATATTGATCTCCTCGCCCGTATAATGATGGCTTATATCTTTATTATTGCAGGCTGGGGTAAATTAGGTGTAGGTTATGCTGGTGTTGCAGGGCATATGCAATCTGTTGGATTGCCGGGTATTTTATTACCCTTGGTAATCTTACTTGAGCTTGGTGGTGGTTTGGCTTTACTTATCGGCTTCCACACACGCTTTATGGCTGCAGCGTTGGCTCTGTTTTGTATTATGAGTGGTATTCTTTTTCACTATCAACCCACTGAAAATATGCAAATGACAATGTTAATGAAAAATATAGCAATGGCCGGTGGTTTGCTCATGTGGGTACAACATGGTGCAGCAGCATTAAGTTGGGATGCTTATCGCTCAAGATTATGTAAAAGAAAACAATAAAGAAGATAATCAAAATAAGCAAAACAGCAATATAAAAAGCTCACATCGTGGGCTTTTTCATGCGTAATCTCTTTTAATATCCTACCTCTATAGTATTACATGTCGTATTACGTTTACATTAGGTGACTAAATAAGTCTATTTATACTCTTTCAATCGTGAGTAACACTGCCCTATTATGAATAACGCTTATTTATTTGTTGCAACATTGGAGTATTCACTTTATGCCCTTTGCGGTAAATGTTCCTGTATTAGCTATCGACGACGTATTAATAAAACATAATGATACGGTGCTAATTGCGCCTTTCTCAGCACAAGTAATGCAAGGTCAACGCGTATCACTGACTGGCGAGTCAGGGTGTGGTAAAACCACGCTACTTATTCAACTTTGTGGTATGTTTCCAACACAAAGTGGCAGTATTTCACTCTTTGGAAACCCAATTTCACCTGAAACACAAGCGAGTATTCGCCAAAAAATAGCCTATTTACCGCAACAAATTCCTGCAATAGAGATGTCTGTTGAACACTATTTACAACGCATTTTGCAGTTTTCACACAATCAACACCTAAATACACCCACTATGCAACCGATTATGCAGCAAAGAACAGTCTCGCTCCTCGAAGAGATTGGTTTAAATGCCGACATTCTTACACAACGCATGTCAGATCTTTCTGGCGGACAGCGCCAGCGAGTCGGTATTGTTGCATGTCTGCAACTTGATAGACCACTACTGCTTGCCGACGAGCCTACTTCGGCACTCGACAGTGAAAGCAAACATAAATTTTTTGCTTTACTCGAAAAACAGGCTTGCAGTTTGCTTGCTGTTACACACGATCCTGATCTGATGCAGTTTTGTCATCGCCACTGGTTAATCACTAACCAGCAATTCCACGAGCAGCCTTTACAGCATCAATTACCTCAGGAGCGCGTATGAATGAACTTTATGTAAGTTGGATAGATGTGGCACTCGGTGCACTACTGTTCATTATTCCTCTGAGTTTAAGCCGTTGGCTAAAGTTAAAACTTGAAGCAGATATGCTGACATCAGCACTACGGATGGTTATCCAACTCATACTCATTGGTTTTTATCTTGAATATTTGTTTAAACTCAATAACCCATTTTTGAATATTATTTGGCTGTTAGTGATGATCTCTGCTGCAGCATCTAATGCCATCAAACGGACTCCACTCCCTCGTGCACGTCTGTTTGCACCCGTTTTTATCGGTATATCTTTAGCCTCACTCTCTGTATTGGCCTATTTACTGCTAGTGGTTTTACAACCAACTCCGCTCTACGATGCCCGTTTTGCCATTCCACTGGGTGGTATGCTATTTGGCAACGCATTAACGGCTAATTATTTAGTGCTTGATCGTTTTTACCGCGCCATTATTAGCCAACAGTCTATGTGGATGATGGATCTCTCATTAGGGGCTACGCCCTTTGAGGCTGCATTGCCACATCTGCGGCAAGCGATGCGTTCAGCATGGTCACCTGCAATTTTATCAATGGCAACACTTGGGGTCGTTTCTCTTCCTGGAATGATGACAGGGCAAATTTTAGGTGGTAATAGCCCTCTGCTGGCTATTAAATACCAAATTCTCATGATGTTAGCACTGTTAGCTTGCACTACGCTCTCATCAACATTGATGATTTTACTCAGTTTGCGCCATACCTTAACGCCACAAGGGATCATGGATCCAGTATTGACTCAGCTCTATCGTGATTAGCCATTTACATTGCAGTGAGTCACAGTAAGCACCTGTTCAAAAGAGTGCGCAATAATCTGTTTATTTATCGCGCACTCTTTCTAACACAACGGCCTGATCAGCAAATTCAAGATACGGTGTAATATCTATACCACTATCAAATACAAACTCAGTCAATAGCTTACGGCATATGGCTACCAACATATCTGGTTGCCATGGCTTTTCAAGATAGTACTGAATCTGTGCACGGTTTACTGCCTCAATGGTATCTTTGTGAGATGCCTGCCCTGTGAGCAAAACTTTTTTCATCAGATAAAAACGCGGGTCAACAGCAAGTTCAGCCAGAAAATTAACCCCATTTTTTCCCGGCATAATATGATCTGATATTACCAGTGCGATACGTTTTCCCTTCGCATCAAGATCATCAATTAAACAGATTGCTTCTGCAGCCGACTCACACTCTTCAACATTGATCCAACTGGCTAACTTATCTAGATCACGCACCACGGCACTGAGCACTTCACGTTGATCATCGATACAAATCAGATATAACCTTTCCATATGATTCTCCCTGAATGGTTTATATACTTTACGCTGCCCAACATTGATCTTCGTTGGCCTTATTGCAGCTGTTGTAGTGGGATCCGCACTCGAAACTGCGTATAATCTACGCTACTTTTAAGTAACAGATCGCCTCCGTAGCTCTCAGCTAACCGCTTGACGATATACAGCCCCAAACCTAAACCAACTGTTTGGCCACGTTTTTTGGTGGTAAAATTTGGCTGGAAGATCCGCGCGGCAATCTCTTCGGGGATCATCGGCCCATTATTTGACAATATCACCTGTATTGATCGTTTTCCTACCCGTGAAGTGATCCACAATGTAGGGTTCGGTGTGTGGGCTTCTTTCATCGCATCCCAGCCATTTTTGATGATATTAACCCACATCTGCACCAGTTCGATGTGATTGCCATATATTGGTGAGAGCTCGCCTAAATTTAGCTCCACATTTACCTCTCGTAGAGGGCTTTGCAATAATGACAAAGCCTCATGTAAAGAGTCATTCACATCGACCCCCCACTGCCGCTGGTAATCACCACCACCGAGCTGTTTAACTGATTTTACAATCCCACTAGCATGGCGTGCAGCTAATTGCATATCATAACAGTCACGGCCTATCTCCCATAATTGCAAAGCCTCATCAAGATGCTCAGGAAGATGCTCCGGTACTGGCTGATCACCCAGCGCACGTGCCCATGTTTTGGCTTGCGCATGCGAAAGTGCAAATTGATCACGCAACAAGTGAGCTAAATTGCGTACCTGTAAACTAGACGCTAACTGCCCTTGTTCCCGCCCTTGATCAAACCATGTAATCAATGCCGGAGAACGATCTTTGAGCAAATGACGTGTAACATCACTAAGATAGTCTGACTTACGTGCCAATACACCTACCGCATTATTTAACTCATGTGCTAAACCTGCGGCTAATTGGCCAAGCGTAGAGAGCTTCTCAGCTAAGTGTAAACGTCGGTTTGCAGCTTCTTGTTCACGTGCCATTTGGCTTAAACGCCACTGTCGCCGTTGCAGCTCCTCAACAATAACGGGCATAAATTGTTCACTTAAACTACCAAAGCGTTCACGATCAACAGGTACAGTACGCAGATCTATCCATGCCAATTCAGCTTTTGTCTCAGCAACGACTCGGCTAGAAGCCACCAGCCGATATGAGAAAAAGCTGTGTACACCAATAAATGTTCCCGGTGAAGCTAAAAAAAGCTCCGTTTGCTCCTCTTCACCAATATCATCCAATGCTTTTACTGTTGCCTTGAGCTGCCCTTCACGCACATAGTAGAGACGATCATTAAATTGCCCTTGATCCATCAACACATCACCAGTGTGCAAACAAAGTTGATACTCTGGGTGCATGAAATAGTCACGAATAATCCGTTCGATAACGGCCAACTGCTCTGTTTTAGCCTCGCTCATCAAATAATCCCAAACTGAGTGAGCAATACCAACATACATAAACTCAACACTACGCCAATAATACCCAGCCATGTCCCTGTTTTTGCCATTTGTGAAGACGCCACCATTCCTGTGGCATGTGCTAACACATTGGGAGGGGTGCTAATAGGCAATGCCATACCTAATGAAGCTGCAAAAGTCACACCTAAGATCAACGTAACCTCATTTAACCCACTGACCGAACCTGCTAATGCAGCCATTAACGGTAGCAATAAGTTTGCTGTTGCAGTATTCGACATAAAATTTGCCATCAACAACGTTAATATCGCTGCCCCCACTAATACTGCTATGGGTGAATAATCTGCAAACGGAATAGTCTGTACTAAACGCTGGGCTAACCCAGTTTTCTCAAGTGCTAAACCTAAAGCAATACCACCAGAAACTAACCAGAGCACATCCCATGATATTTTTTTCATATCATCACGAGTGATAATGCCAGTAGAAATAAACACTGCAACGGGGATCAGAGCAACAACATACGAGTTCATATTGTGCAAACCACCCAACATCCAGAGCAGTATGGTGGTAATAAACGTGATATACACAACAATTGCCTTACCTGTTTTCAAAAATTTACCACGAATTTGTAACTCAATTTCTTTTTGTGATGACGGATAAAACACATTCAGTAACCACCAACCAATCAGTAACAACACCAACACAAACGGCACACCAAAGCTCATCCATTGCCCAAACGAAATTGCATGTTCAGAGCTCAAATACTTCAATGCAACTGCATTAGGTGGTGTACCAATAGGAGTACCAATTCCACCAATATTCGCTGCAATGGGAATAGACAATGCAAACGCGATCCGCCCCCGATCTCCTGCGGGTAATACTGCCAATACGGGGGTCAATAAAGAGAGCATCATCGCGGTTGTTGCGGTATTACTCATAAACATCGAAAAAATTGCTGTAACAACCATCAAACCTAACATGACGTGGCGTAAATTTTTACCAAACGGCTTTAGCAATACACGGGCAAGATTGACATCTAAACGAAATTTAGTAGCAGCCATTGCAAGAAAGAAACCACCTAAAAACAATATGATAATAGGTGATGCAAACGTACTCATGATCTCTTGATATCCCAATACAACCCCAAAATCAACAGCATCAGCAGCAGGCAGAGCCAACCAAATTGCGCGATCTGAAATCAGCAATAGCTCCAGTAAAATGATGAGCACGGAGGTAGCATAAATTGGAATAGGTTCAAATACCCAACACAGCGCAGCCAATATAAAAATGGCTATAACACGTTGTTCAACCGTGGTTAAACCTGGCATCATAAACCAGTGAGAAGGCACTAACAGCATGATCAAAAACAACAAAAATGGCATTGCCGTCATCAATACTGACGTTATCGCATAAAAATCATGCCGCGTTTTACTGACTCTATCCATGAATAATCACCATGATCTTTAATCCCTAAAGTTATTAATGGAATATGCTAAAAATGGGAAAATTTCACCGTGAGTCACATCTAAAAACAGCCATTAAATATTGAAACAAACGTTCATTTGATTTACATCAATTATTTTTGTAATTTAATTACAGTTAAGATGTGGAGTAATCTGATGAACATCGCAATATTTAGCAGTAAACAGTATGATCGTAAGTTCTTTAATCTGGTAAATCGTACCTTTAATTTTAAACTGGATTTTTTTGACTTTAAGTTTGATGCTAAAACAGCACGTATGGCCGAAGGTGCTGATGTTGTTTGTATTTTCGTCAACGACACGGCTGACAGAGAAGCAATTCAAATTCTTGCACAACAAGGTATTAAACTTATTGCATTACGCTGTGCTGGCTTTAATAACGTTGATTTAGCTGCCGCTGCTGAATTTGGTATTGCGGTTGTACGTGTACCTGCCTATTCACCAGAAGCAGTAGCAGAGCATGCTGTTGGTATGATGCTAACGCTCAACCGCCGTATTCACCGCGCTTATCAACGTACCCGTGATGCTAACTTTTCACTTGAAGGGCTCACCGGATTTAACATGCACGAACGTACTGCAGGTATTATTGGTACAGGGAAAATTGGTATCGCTACCATGCGGATTTTGAAAGGGTTTGGCATGAAACTGCTTGCTTTTGACCCGTATGTTAATCCTGAAGTTGAAAAACTTGGTGGTGAGTATGTAGATTTAGACACGCTACTTGCTCAATCAGATGTAATCTCACTGCACTGCCCGCTTACCCTAGAAAATCGTCATCTCTTAAATGAAGCGGCATTTGCTAAAATGAAGCAAGGTGTAATGATCATCAATACAAGCCGTGGGGCATTACTTAACTCGCAAGATGCTATTGAAGCACTTAAGCAAGAAAAAATTGGTGCACTTGGTCTTGATGTATATGAAAATGAGCGTGATCTGTTCTTTGAAGACAAATCAAATGATGTCATTAAAGATGATATATTCCGCCGCCTCTCTGCTTGTCATAATGTGTTATTTACTGGCCACCAAGCCTTTTTAACTGAAGAAGCATTAACCAATATTGCTGATACCACACTGAGTAATATTGCAGAGTTTGCTCGTACTCAACATTGTACCAATCAAGTTATTTTATAAAGAAGAGACTATTATATTTATACAACAGTGTGTAAATATTTTTAGACATAACAGGCTGTAACGTGTATGTTACGGCCTAAATAAGACAAGTTGATCTATTTAAATATTGAAATGTTGTATTGCCTTAATCTATTTTACATGTAAGAGCTCTTACCTCCTTCTCTTTTCTCTTTGAACTCATAAACACCTCTCCTCAGTTTTATTGACATTTTGTACAATAATTAATTGTTTTCATTACGTTAATTGAAAAAAAACGATCTGTTATATAAATAACTGATAAATATCCTAAAGATAGCTGACTAATCACACCTTGTTTGTTTCTTATTTTCTGCTAAGTTATGCACTCGCTTGCACAGAACGTTCGTTCAGTAAAGCAGTTTATAATCATACTCTTTCGAACATTGGGTGATAATCATTGCTAAAAACTGGTTCATTTTCCTATCGGCATGAAGCAGTAAGTAAAAGCAATAATAATTTAATTTCGCTACACATTGACTAGCTTAAACTTTCACGTCTAATTTTATATGTGAAACAACACCAATAGTGACAAAAAGATCACAAATGGTCATGACAAAAACCACACATGAGGAACACGTCGTGCAACGACAACAACCACTACAACGCCGTAGCCGTGAGCGCGTTCAGCGTATTCTCGATGCCGCCGCAGAATTATTCGAACAAAAAGGGATTGATGCAGTCAATCCTGGTGATATTGCAACTCAAGCGGGTATTACGCGGACATCGTTATACCGTTATTTTCCTAATAAAACATCCGTTATTCATGCGCTGGCTATCTGCCACCTTGAGAAATTGCGTGAGCAATTCCGTGCAGTCAGTGATCAGCATTTAGACGGTGAAGCTTTAATCAATGCCCTGCTTAATGTACATATCCATTTTTTAAGTAAAGAGCCAGGTTATCAAGCAGTTTGGTCATCTGTGGCTATTACACCTGAACTTCATACTCTGTATGAGTTGGAAAATGAGTGGTTATCTGATATTTGGGGAAATTTGATTACACACTTAAACCCACAGTTTGATGAGAGCCGACTCCCGACAATCCGCCGAATGATCCCACTGATTGTTACTGCAGTATTGCGCGATTGCTCACGCGATAATACAGAACAACTTGACGCTTATTTCTCAGAGTTACGTAATATGCTGCACCAGGTATTTGGTTTACACGCCAAATAAACAGAAGGCCAAGGAGTGGCCTCTGCTCTATCTTATAAAGTACTGATTTAATCTAGACATGCTTATCTCTTATTTCTTATTTCTTATTTCTTATTTCTTATTTCTTATTAAAATTATCCTCTACAATTTCATTTCTCGTTAATTCACTCTTAATATAATATATCTGTTATTTAATATTTTCCTTTACCACTCTGCTCTCAATATATTCCCAATACATTTTAAATACAACCGTATTAAAACATACCCACCGTAATAGCAGAGAAATAAACAATCATGAATTTCAATGAACCTAAGTTATCGCAATCCTTCGCAGCATTATGATTTTTATATGCTCTTTATTATACTCTACTCATCAAATAAACATCGCTAAAAACGCACTGGTTAAATACAAGAGAATCACACTGATTAATCGTTGTTTTGATGGCGTTGATTTTTCTTTTAAATTTACATCATCTACATTTGTATATTGATGATACATGATTAATGGCCATACCCAGATTAAAAACCCAGCAGCCAGTAATATTAACCTTACTGTAATTGAAACCATCAGTATGGTTGAATATATCACATTAACAGGTGTATGAAGTGCTTGATAAACTGTATTTCCACACGTAATAAAAATACCCACAAAACCAGTAAATGGCAGTAAGCGGTGAAAGGCCTGTAAACGGCAGCGTGCAGCAACCATTAATAAATGGGTAAATACTGCACCTAACGTCAGTAGTGTAGAGATAAGTAAACCAAACGTCTTTGGCCATATATCAATAAACAAAATAGCTGTACTAATCGCTAAAATAGCAGATAATTTATTACAATAATCTGCCCAGCGTGTTGCGGTAGAAATAGAGAGCTGCTTTATTGTATACAATGAGAAAAAGTGTACACAGGTTGTCGATATTGCCAGCCCAATTAACCATTCACTCTCATTAATGGCTGCAATACAGAGCGCACTGAATACTCCCCATAAAAAAGTAAGCACATATGATTGCTTGACTAACCTGCGCCGCTGACCTGGACATATCTGCCCTTTTCCACGCATAAGACTCAGTGTCAGTGTTGCCATCAATACCGTTGCAAGAAGCACACTGATAAACAAGGGAAGTGATGTGCTAAAAACGTAAGAAGAGGGTGTAATAAATGAAATCATACTATCGGCCATAATCAAAACAGTGCAGATCAACAGCTCTGTTATTAGAAAAATCAACGCGCAGAGTATAAAGTGAGAACCACTAAACTAAAACATTCTTAAACATACGACTGACATAATGTGATCTCAATGACCTTACTTAATACACTCTCTCTTAGTTTACTCTGTTTCTCTCTGCTGGGTTGCGTTTCAACCCCTTATGCCTCAGCGGATAATGAGCTCACAAACCCATTATCTGAACCCAGTGTGGTATCTCTTGCTGACCTTGCACACCATCATTTTGTTCTCCTTCGTGTTGATGGTAAATCATGGCAACCGTCTGCCCCCCAATTGCACGCGCAGGCTATGTATCCTGGTATTGATTTTAATGAACAAAATATTCTTAGTTCAACATTTTGCAATACGTTACAGGGTCACGTAAGCCAAATAGATAAAACAATACAGGGTATACTGATACCCATTAATGGTTCTCTACCCACAAAAAAGACCATATCAACAAAAAAATGCAGTGATAAGCAGTTAAATCAGTGGGATACGCTATTTCAGCAAATGATAAAGGCAGGTGTAACACTCAAACAGCAGGACACAACACTATTTATCGAAGGGAGTGGCCACACAATGGTATTTATGTTACGTGATTGGGTATATTAATCATTATAACAAAATATAAAAAACCGGAATGCTATTTAGCCATTCCGGTTTAGGGTTTCACTCTATCTATAAAGCTTGATATACAAGTACTTTTTACTGTACGTATTACAGAGAAACTGACTATTTTTACGTTAACATTCAAAGTCATCAGCAACCTATGTGTTTATTACGGCTTATGTTGCAGATAACTTCACCGTGTTGAAAAACATTGATAAAACTTTTTTGAACACTTTATTCAATTTCACGTTTCCAATAACTCGGCGAATTTGAAAGCCGATACCGTGGTTTTCCATTTAATGATCGTTTGGTTATAACAAACAAACCAATCACAAGCAGTAATACAACAGCACTTAACAGTAATGGAACTAGCATCCTGCCACCTCCTCGGCGATTGGCTTGCGTAGCTTTGTAGCAGTAGTTTTTGAGAACACTACGAAAAACAAAACATTTACTTCATAACTGTTTTCATATCGTTCAAATATAGATAACTTTCGTTATTTATAAATGATAATAGCTTTTTTTCACTTTCAACGTATTACTCAATTAATTTTCATTGTTACCGTTTGTTTAACAAGCTATTTAACGACTTCCTTGCTTACTGTTATTGCTTTACAGATGCCACATATTGCTAAACTCACTCCTTCGAGGTTGCTCCTTGATATGATTAACTCACTATTTTTTCACAATCTGACGCTTTTATAACCTATTTCCACAGAACTCCTGTAGGAGTCACTCTATTGGCGTAATATTGCATTACGCACGATCTAGCAGCAGATTTATTTGTTGCTTTGTTGCTTTGTTGCTTTGTTGCTTTGTTGCTTTGTTGCTTTGTTGCTTTGTTGCTTTGTTGCTTTGTTGCTTTGTTGCTTTGTTGCTTTCCAGCATTTTGTCATGCTTGCTTTCGCGGCATACAAGTGTGCTTTTTTAATGTACCTATCAAAAAAGGCATCGTTTATATGATACCTATTATTGAGTGTAGATCGACTTTGAAAATTAGCCAGAAAATAAATAGCAAAAATCACCAAATTTTTAGCATAATCGTCTAAAACCACAACAGTGTGTTTAGTGCATATGATCAAGACAAACGACAATACCCTTCTCCTTAAAGTTGATATTTCATTTATCAACTCCCCCAAACTCAGTAATTAAGTAAAAGTTTGAAATAAAAGGAAAAATCATAATGAATAACACTGAAGTGTAAAAACAAGACACTTTATTACGTTAAAATATGATACACATCAACCCGTTTATTTTTACATAACACAAATGACTCACTTCAAACTTTATAACATAAAATACTAAAAAAACGCCTGCTAATTTGATTTACGATAAGGTTTTATGCTTAATCTTAGAGGCTTATTTTATTGGTTTGAGTTGGAAACAATATCAAACGTTATATTGGCAAGATAGCCAGAGCCATGATCGGTAGCCGTATCGGTTAGTATGATTTTTACTCTTCTTCCCCGCTTGGGGCAGTTTGTCATTTCAAAAGAAGGAACTATTACATGAAGGGAATAACACTGGCGTGTGCACTTTCAACCGTTCTCACAACCTCTGTATTCAGCTACTCGGCTGCCGCAGCTGAACAATTTGTCACTATTGGTACGGGTGGCCAAACCGGAGTGTATTATGTGGCCGGTCAGTCTGTTTGCCGTTTTTTAAACCGTGGTGCAGCAAATCATCAAATTAAGTGCAATGCCCCTGCCAGTGGTGGTGGCGTTGCAAATGTAAATGGCCTGCGCAGTGGTGAATATAATTTCGGCATTATGCAGTCAGATCACCAGTATAAAGCAATGAAGGGCCTTGCTCCGTTCCAAAAAGAGGGTGAAATGGCGGATATGCGCGCAGTGTTCTCCTTACAAAGTGAAATTTTCACTGTTTTAGCGCGAAAAGAGGCGAATATCAGCAACTTTGATACGCTACAAGGAAAACGCGTTAATATCGGTAACCCAGGTTCAGGTCAGCGTGATACATTTGAAGAGCTAATGTCGGCAAAAGGCTGGAATCGTTCGGCATTTAGTTTAGTCTCTGAGCTTAAACCGGCAGAACAAGCTTCTGCGCTTGGCGACAATAATATTGATGCGATGAGCTATTTTGTTGGCCACCCGAATGGGGCAATTCAGGAAGCATCAACCACCACAAATGCCGTACTAGTGCCTGTTACAGGGCCAGAAATTGATAAACTACTGGCCGAAAAACCCTATTTTACCAAAGCTGATATTCCAGGGGGGTTATATAAAGGCAACCCAGACCCTGTTCCTTCCATTGGTGGAAAAGCCGTACTCTCTACCCGTGCCGATACTGACCCTGAAATTGTTTACCAACTGGTAAAATCCGTCTTCAGCAACATTGACCGCTTCAAGAAGCTTCACCCCGCGTTTGCTGAGTTACAAGAACAAGAGATGATTAAAGTGGGTCTTTCTGCACCGCTGCATGAAGGAGCCGCACGCTACTATCAAGAGCGTGGCTGGATGTAATCCCCCTACCCACCGGTGTTTATTTACGGGTGGGTATATGTTTAACCCGATGTCTGTTTAGCCGATTATTTTAACTTAATGTGGCTTACCGGGTTTTTACTTTTACCTGTACACAATATTAGCTCACCACTACGTGCAGGTATGCCGCGCTTAATAAACATTCGTTTATTAAGTCAGTCTGTTTAGTTGTATCCGTTGAGTTATCTTATGCAACCACAATCACTCTCTACTGAAGAACTTATTGCAGAAGATGTTGGTGCACGTTTGCCAACTGGTGCTATGGCATGGACAATTGCCGGATTAGCACTGATATGGTCTCTGTTTCAACTGTGGATAGCCTCTCCACTTCCCTTTATTTTTGGTGTTGCAGTATTAAATGATACTGAAACACGTGCTATACATTTAGCCTTTGCGCTGCTGCTTGCCTATCTGGTGTTTCCTGCATTTCGCCGCTCCCCTAGAAAGTATGTTCCGGCTATTGATATCGCGCTGGGGCTGGTTGCCGCGGCGACAGCCGCCTATCTGTTTGTAATGTATAAACAACTGGCGCTCAGACCCGGAAATCTGGCAACTGCTGACTTTATTACGGCCTGTATCGGCATCCCCCTACTGTTAGAAGCGGCGCGTCGAGCATTGGGCATTGCACTACCGGCGATAGCACTCACCTTTTTAGCCTACAGCCTTGCAGGGCCGTGGATGCCGGGATTATTAGCCCACCGCGGCGTAAGTTTAACGGCTCTGGCCAACCACCAATGGATCACAACCGAAGGTGTATTTGGTATCGCTCTGGGGGTATCCACCAGTTTTGTATTCTTGTTTGTGCTGTTTGGGGCCTTGTTAGAGCGTGCCGGTGCCGGGCACTATTTCATTCAATTGGCATTTAGTATGCTCGGACATTTACGCGGAGGCCCAGCCAAAGCTGCGGTTGTCGCCTCTGGGCTAACAGGGCTGATTTCAGGATCATCGATAGCCAATGTAGTAACTACCGGTACATTTACTATTCCGATGATGAAGCGTGTCGGTTTTAGCGCAGAAAAAGCCGGAGCGGTAGAAGTGGCCTCATCGGTTAATGGGCAAATTATGCCTCCGGTCATGGGCGCTGCCGCGTTTTTGATGGTGGAATATGTCGGTATTCCCTATGTTGATATTATTAAGCACGCCTTTTTGCCTGCGGCAATTTCATACATTGCCTTGCTGTATATCGTGCATTTGGAAGCACTCAAGCTGAACATGCAGCCACTGGCACAGCACTCAGCACCCCGCCCGTGGTTATATCGGTTAACAGGGTTTGCATTTGGTGCTGCGCTCATTAGCGGGCTTTCGCTGTTGGTATATTACGGTTTAAGCTGGTTAAAACCGCTTTTGGGAGATTATGCACTCACCGGTATTGGTGTGTTAATTGCCATAACTTATATTGGATTACTGAAAATTGCGGCCAGTAACGAACCTTTGGCGGTTGAAGACCCCGATAAACCACTCAACCAACTGCCAAAAACCCGTGCAGTACTGCTTTCCGGCCTGCACTTTTTACTGCCAGTTGTGGTTCTAGTGTGGTGTTTAATGATTGAGCGTTTGTCTCCGGGCTTATCTGCCTTTTGGGGCAGTGTAATACTGATGATCATTTTGCTTACACAGCGCCCACTGCTAAATATGTTACGCCGTGATAACCGCCACTGTTATGGCCGTTTTATTGATGGTGTAATTGATCTGCGCGAAGGCTTAATTGCCGGTGCCCGCAATATGATTGGTATCGGTATTGCAACCGCTACCGCCGGTATTATTGTCGGCGCGGTATCGCAAACCGGTGTTGGTCTGGTATTGGCCGATTTGGTCGAACTGCTCTCTATGGGCAATCTGCTGTTAATGCTGCTGCTCACTGCCGTACTCAGCCTAATTTTAGGTATGGGGCTGCCGACCACGGCAAATTATATTGTGGTATCGAGCCTGCTTGCGCCGGTTGTCGTGGCGCTGGGGCAACAAAATGGGCTGATTGTTCCGTTAATTGCCGTTCATCTGTTTGTGTTTTATTTTGGAATTATGGCTGATGTTACTCCTCCGGTTGGATTGGCCTCATTTGCTGCGGCTGCCGTATCAAAAGGTGACCCGATAAAAACCGGTATTACTGCGTTTTATTACAGTTTACGCACTGCCGCACTGCCCTTTTTGTTTATTTTCAATACCGACCTGTTGCTGATCAACGTTGATTTTGCACACGGCGTACTGATATTTATTGTTGCCACCCTTGCTATGCTCATTTTTGCCGCAGCCACACAGGGCTACTTCCTGACTAAAAGCCGCTGGTATGAAACCATATTGCTTTTGCTGGTGGCATTTACCCTATTCAGACCCGATTTTTGGCTGGATAGAGTCTCTGACCCTTATCAAACCACACCACCTGCAGAGTTAAGCCAAACTCTAGGTTTAGTCGATGAAAACAGTACGCTACGCTTAGAACTTCAGGGGGAAGATGCGGTAGGAAAACCTCGCCAGTTTACTGTATTACTTACCGTACCTGATGGCGCATCAGGTGAAGAGCGGCTGGAAAAATTAGGGATCAGTACTTATCAGGAAGATAATATCACACGCATTGATACCGTAACATTTGGTAGCCCTGCCGCCACTGCCGGTATTGAATTTGATCAAACGCTCTTACAAATTCGTACCCCAACAACGCGTATCCCTAAAGAGATAATGTGGATCCCTGCATTTATTCTTTTTATCTTTATTATACAGTTACAGCGCCGTAGAGTTCTCAAAGAGAAACATTATCATTCATCTTTTTCATACCCTTTCTCTACTTCTGCTAAATAAAAAATCGTATTTCAATAGGATAAAAATAGGCCACTTTTATGTGGCCTATTTTTTTTATTGCGCTTATAAAAAATTAAAATCAAAACACACCCAATAAATAAACAAAATAAAAACATTGGGTATGCATATTATTTACGATGGTGAGATCACACAAACTCAATATAAAACAAATAGACACATTTAATGTCAAATTTGATACAATTAACACACAATACAAGGAATCTATTTTCTGCGAATTACCATAAATTATACCTATTAGAGTAATAGAATAACCAAGCTATTTAGTTCATAGGTAACGCATCTATACTTAGATAACACAGTAGCATAAAGACAAGGAATACAAGATGTCTGATAAAAAACTTACTACCGCTTTCGGTGCTCCTGTACCGAATAACCAAGATGTTCTCACCGCAGGCCCTCGTGGCCCTATGTTGTTACAAGATGCATGGTTTCTTGAGAAACTGGCTCATTTTGATCGCGAAGTAATTCCAGAGCGTCGTATGCATGCTAAAGGCTCTGGTGCATTTGGTCATTTCACTGTTACGCATGACATCACTAAATATACAAAAGCAGCACTGTTTTCTGAAGTAGGTAAAAAAACTGAGATTTTTGCCCGTTTTTCAACTGTTGCTGGTGAGCGAGGTGCCGCTGACGCTGAACGCGACATTCGTGGTTTTGCAGTTAAATTTTATACTGAACAAGGTAATTGGGATCTTGTAGGGAATAATACCCCAGTATTCTTTTTAAATGATCCAATTAAATTCCCAGATTTAAATCACGCTGTAAAACGTGACCCTTATACTAATATGCGTTCAGCCAATAATAACTGGGATTTCTGGACTCATTTACCTGAAACTTTGCACCAAGTAACCATTACCATGAGTGATCGTGGTATACCATTCTCATATCGCCATATGCATGGGTTTGGTAGTCATACCTATAGCTTTATTAATAAAGCTAATCAACGTTTTTGGGTCAAATTCCATTTTACTACTCATCAAGGTATTAAAAACCTTACTGATGAAGAAGCAGCGGCAATCATTGCCAATGATCGTGAAAGCCATCAACGTGATTTACTTGAGAGTATTGATCGTGGTGATTTCCCTCGTTGGACATTAGCTGTTCAAATTATGGAAGAGAAAGATGCTGAAACATACAAAGTTAATCCTTTTGATTTAACTAAAGTATGGTCGCATAAAGATTATCCATTAATTGAAGTGGGTGTTATGGAATTAAACCGTAACCCAGATAACTATTTTGCTGAAGTAGAACAAGCCGCTTTTGCACCAACAACTATTGTACCGGGTATTGGTTTTTCACCAGATAAAATGTTGCAAGGCCGTCTATTCTCTTACGGTGATGCACATCGTTATCGTTTAGGTGTTAATCATAGCCAGATTCCAGTTAACGCTCCACGTTGCCCTGTTCACTCATTCCACCGTGACGGTGCAATGCGTGTTGATGGTAATAATGGCCGAACTCTGGGTTATCAGCCGAATAGCTACAAAAAATGGGAAGAGCAACCTGATTTTGCCGAGCCACCACTTGCAATTAACGGTGATGCTGCACACTATGATCGTAATATTGGTAATGATCATTTTGCACAAGCGGGTGACTTATTCCGTTTGATGTCACAAGATGAGCAGATTCGTCTGTTTGAAAATACTGCACGCGCTATGTTTGGTGTAGAAGAACACATTAAACTGCGCCATATTTGTAACTGCTTCCGTGCTGATCCAGCCTATGGTATGGGTATTGCTACCGCGTTAGGTATCTCACCTGATGCAATAATGAATAAACATAAGTAATCTTTAAAACTCTCATATTATAGCGTTTTAAATCAAGCGGCATTATTATAATGCCGCTTTTATTTATATTTAAACACTGTTTTTCATAAAACCATCTCCTTCCCTCTCCCATAAATAGCTCGCCTCACCTTATTATTCATAAAAGTCTAAACTGTGCAAAATCACATTCAGCATAAAAAATAAACACCATTTCTAATCGTTATCAGGAATTACACTTATGCTGTTTATCTTGTTAATGTGGTAGTTTTTAAGGCCTAGAGACTCTGTTTATTTTCAATGGCACTTGAAATTTAGAATAAGGAAATATATTAATGACTAATAATATTATGGGATCTATTATTTCTTTTGGAAATACACCACAAAATCCTTCTCTATTAAGATTTAAAGATGCAGATAGTATAACTAAAGGGATAATTCCAGAAATAGAGCTTTCTACGCTAGATGAAATTGTTGATTTTTTTAGAATGCTATTCTTTATGGAAACAAAAAAACAAGCAATAAGTTATGCTATGTCAGATTTTTTTGATGAAATAAAACAACTCCAATCACAATCAACATCTTTATGTAATAATAAAAGTAATCAACTAGACATAATTAACAATGAGGGATTACGCATATTTGCGTGCTGCATGAAAACGATTGAACTTACTGATAGTAAGCAAATACAGCGATTCACTTTTAAATTTCAATTTGAAAGTGCGCTAGAGGAACTACCAAAAAGTGGTGATGACTATGAAAGTAAAGCTGAAGATATAACCAAAGCAAGAGCTGTTTTTTTTTATAATGGATATGAGATTTCACATTTTTCGTTAAACATGAATGACTATGAAAAAATAATTTCAAACACTACCCTTTTTCATTTAAATAAAAATGAGCAGTCTGTTTCAATACAAAACAAAGCCATTAAAGGAAAGAACAGCCCACTGTTAAATATTGCGCTTACCGACTTTATTTCAAAATCATCTATAAGATGAAGTAGAACATAGAAAACAATGATGAAACATTTAGAGGTAATGTGCTTCACTGATTAATTGATTCCATTTACCTTGAGGAGTACTATTTCAAGGTAAATGGCCATTGAATTGACATGAACAAATTATACCGAACTGCATCCAATAAGCATATCTCGGTGTTTTATGCTATTTATTCTAAAAAGAGTCTACCACATTACCCTCAGTAAATCCGCACTTTCAACGTGAATGATGTAGTTTTGTTGTTAGCTTTTACACCACCCATCTGATAAACGCGAATAATATACTGACCTGACTTAAGAAGAGTGTCATTATAATTATCATCAGAGATTGAACTGTTAAATAATACATCTCCACCATCAGGGCCAATAACATTATAGTACGTTGTTAACCGTTTACTTTTTAGGTAAATCTGCATCTGTTGGCCTTTTTTGGCAATCAGTTTATAATCACTAATATCTCCTCCAGTGATCTTTCCTCTTAGCTCTGTAACCGATTGACCCTGACGAAACTCAACATATTGTGAGCTATCTGCCGCCCATCCCCATGGACAAGTGGAAAGCAATACTACGCCAAGAAATCTGGCCATCATTTTCTGCAAATAATGTTGCATTTCATGACTCCACTCAAACAGTCATTATTACCAGCTATCATCTAATTTCAGAAAACGTACGGATATATAATGCCTCAACCTTATCACGAGCCCATTGTGTTTTACGTAGAAATTTTAACGATGATTTAATCGAAGGATCATTTATAAAGCAGTTAATATTAATATAGTCATATAAATCATCCCAACCATAGTGCTCAAGTAGTCGGGTTAGAATTTTCTCTAGGCTTAAACCGTGTAGCGGATTGTTAGGTTGCTCGTTCATCAAGTTACTCTCTGTTATTATTCACTTTGCTTGTACAAATAGACGTTAGGGATAAAGTCTAACAGAGAACCCTTCATAACTTAAAAATATAATAGCTTCACTATTTACTGATGAAAATTAGCAAAACTATACTTTGAAGAGAGAAAGAGAAAGAGAAAGAGAAAGAGAAAATTTAGTCTAATTTTAGAATACAGCTGTTCTAACAAAAAAAGGGAAGCCAAAGCTCCCCCGTTTAAGCGTAAAAGTGATTCAACACAATTACATGTGTTCGCACATCGCCTTGGCAAATTCACTGCACTTCAATAACTTAGCATCATCCATCAGACGCTCAAAATCATAAGTGACCGTTTTCGCGGCGATAGCGCCTTCCATGCCTTTCACGACAAGATCGGCCGCTTCGAACCAACCCATATGGCGCAGCATCATCTCGGCAGACAAAATCAGTGAGCCTGGGTTCACTTTATCTTGTCCGGCATACTTAGGTGCTGTACCGTGAGTCGCTTCAAACACTGCACACTCAGTACCAATGTTAGCACCCGGTGCAATACCAATGCCCCCGACCTGAGCGGCCAAAGCATCAGAGATATAATCACCGTTTAAGTTCATGGTGGCGATAACATCATACTCAGACGGACGCAGCAAAATCTGTTGCAAGAATGCATCAGCAATGCAGTCTTTAATGATAATGTCACGGCCAGTTTGTGGATTTTTCAGTTTCATCCACGGACCGCCATCAAGCAGTTCAGCGCCAAACTCTTCACGAGCCAGCTCATATCCCCAGTCTTTAAAAGCCCCTTCGGTGAACTTCATGATGTTGCCTTTGTGAACCAGCGTCAGTGAATCGCGATCATTAAAAATCGTGTATTCAATTGCTGCACGGATCAAACGCTTAGACCCCTCTTCCGAGGTTGGCTTAATGCCGATACCGCAATTCTCAGTAAAGCGAATTTTCTTCACGCCCATTTCATCACGTAAAAAGGCGATCACTTTATCTGCATCGGCGGTGCCTGCTTTCCACTCAACACCAGCATAAATATCTTCCGCGTTTTCACGGAAAATAACCATGTCAGTCAGTTCAGGATTTTTCAACGGGCTCGGTGTTCCGTTGTAATAACGCACTGGGCGCAAGCAAATGTACAGATCAAGTTCTTGACGCAGAGCCACGTTCAAAGAACGAATACCACCGCCAACCGGAGTAGTCAGTGGGCCTTTAATCGCCACTCGGTATTCACGGATAAGATCTAATGTCTCTTTCGGCAGCCAGATATCTTCCCCGTAAATCTGGGTCGATTTCTCACCGGTATACACTTCCATCCACTCGATTTTACGCTGACCGCTGTACGCTTTCTCAATTGCGGTATCAACCACCAGCTTCATCGCGGGAGTAACATCAATGCCGATACCATCACCTTCGATATAAGGGATGACCGGATTATGTGGAACAACCAGTTTGCCATGTGCATCCAGTGTGATTTTCTGGCCTTCGGTCGGTACAACTACTTTGCTTTCCATTGACATCTCCTGACATCTCCTTCGAGCGTCCATTTGTTATGGTTTTGTAAGAGGCGCGTCAATAATACTCGAACATTATCGTTCCGCCAATCTCTTGCAGAATCCGCTATACTGTTTCGCTCACAGAATTTATTGAACAGAGTAAAATGATTACACGCCCAACGAAAAAAAAATCAGCCAAACCGTTTAAACGCAGCCCGTTACGTAAACCCACGTCTCCGTTATCCGAACCGCAGCGTATCATTTTGTTCAACAAGCCGTTTGATGTTCTACCGCAGTTTACTGATGAATCTGGTCGAACCACATTAAAAGATTTTATCCCCGTACAAGGTGTTTATGCGGCCGGTCGCCTCGATCGCGACAGTGAAGGCCTAATGGTGCTAACCAATGACGGTAAACTACAGGCCACACTGACACAGCCCAATAAACAGACGGGTAAAATTTACTGGGTTCAGGTTGAGGGCGTGCCAACAGAGGCTGATTTACAACGCTTACGTGAAGGTATCACTTTAAATGATGGCCCAACGCTACCTGCTCATGTGCAGTTGCGTGATGAACCGCACTGGCTATGGCCGCGTAACCCGCCGATTCGTGAACGCAAAGCCATTCCCACATCATGGCTTGAATTGACACTTTTTGAAGGGCGTAATCGTCAGGTTCGCCGAATGACCGCGCATATCGGGTTTCCAACATTGCGTTTAATTCGCTTTCAAGTGGGTCAGTGGGATCTTGAAGGGCTTGAAAATGGCACATGGCGTGATATCAGCCCTACTTCAACCAAGATAAAGTAAGCCAGCTTATATCCCAAAACAAGATATGCTCTTTGCTCTGCCCTGCAACGTAAGGGCACGGCTAAACAGGGTTTTGCTGATCTGGGCGACACCTCTGTTCTATGTTAAAATCTGCTGCCTGAATTCTGAGAGAAAAATTCCATCAACTTTTTATCGGGCCATCTGCATGGCCACAACGGGTGTAATACACAAATGTCTGATAACAGCCATATCAAAGTGATCGTCGGGATGTCCGGCGGGGTTGACTCTTCCGTTTCCGCTTACCTGCTGCAGCAACAAGGCTATCAGGTTGAGGGGCTGTTCATGAAGAACTGGGAAGAAGATGACACCGAGGAGTATTGCTCTGCGGCACAGGATCTGGCCGATGCTCAAGCCGTATGCGATAAGCTGGGCATGAAGTTACACACGGTGAACTTTGCCGCTGAATACTGGGATAACGTTTTTGAACACTTCCTTGAAGAGTACAAAGCGGGCCGCACGCCAAACCCTGATATTCTGTGCAATAAAGAGATTAAGTTTAAGGCCTTTTTAGAGTTCGCCGCCGAAGATTTAGGCGCGGATTATATCGCTACCGGCCACTATGTACGCCGCTCTAATCGTGATGAAAATGGTCAGGTACAACTGTTGCGCGGGCTTGATCAAAATAAAGATCAGAGCTATTTCCTGTATACGCTGGGATCTGAACAAGTTGCACAAAGCCTGTTCCCTGTCGGTGAACTCGAAAAACCAGAAGTTCGCCGCATTGCCGAAGAGATTGGGTTGATCACCGCCAAGAAAAAAGACTCTACGGGGATCTGCTTTATCGGTGAACGTAAATTCACAGAATTTTTAGGCCGTTACCTGCCAGCACAACCGGGCAAAATCGTCAGTGTTGACGGTATTGTCATGGGCGAGCATCAGGGTCTGATGTATCACACGCTCGGCCAGCGTAAAGGGTTGCTGATTGGCGGAACCAAAGAGGGTTCGGAAGAGGCGTGGTATGTGGTTGAAAAAGATGTGGAAAATAATCAGCTGATTGTTGCACAGGGCCATGATCACCCGCGCCTAAAATCAAACGGTTTGATTGCGCAGCAGTTACACTGGGTTGATCGCCACACTGTTACCGCACCTTTCCGTTGTACGGTGAAAACCCGTTATCGCCAGCAGGATATTCCGTGCACTATCACCCCGCTTGGTGATGATAAAATCGAAGTGCGTTTTGATGAGCCACAAATTGCCGTGACCCCCGGCCAATCTGCCGTATTTTATGCCGGTGAAGTGTGCTTGGGCGGCGGTATTATTGAGGCGCAAATCAAGGAGTGATTTCAGTGGCAAAAAATACCACGGATGTTGTCATTGCACTTTCCGGCATGTGTCAGGCAGTGAGATTAGTGCAAGAGATTGCACGCGATGGAAACAACCACAGCGAGGCGCTTCGCGCTTCGCTACATAGCATTTTACAAACATCTCCTACATCAACGCTGGCCGTTTTTGATAATGAGCCGCTAAATCTGCGCCTTGGATTAGAGACGCTGATTAACCAGTTATCTGGCATGAAGGGGCAGCAAGATACGCAACTGACTCGCTATTTAATCGGGTTGATTATCCTTGAGAAAAAGCTCTCAGCCCGTAAAGACAGTATTTCTATCTTGTCTGATCGTATCACACGGCTTGATCGTCAGCTTGCCCACTTTGATCTGCTCGATGAGCAGATAGTTAGTGCGATTGCCGAGATTTATGTTGATGTCATCAGCCCGCTTGGGCCACGTATTCAAGTTACTGGCAACCCAACCCATCTGCAAAATAGCCTTGTCCAAAGCCGAATTCGAGCCTGTTTGTTGGCCGGAATTCGGGCTGCCGTATTGTGGCGACAAGTGGGTGGAAGCCGATTGCAACTGGTCTTTTCGCGCGGAAAACTGGCTGAACAGGCCAAGCGTATGCTTGCCGAGCTGTAAATGGCCCGCTTTTTTCTATTTTCTGTATCAACGTTTACTATCTGAACTCAGGAGTTTTATCCCCATGGAACTGTCCGCTCTGACAGCTGTATCCCCGATTGATGGCCGCTACGGCGATAAAGTCACCGCCTTGCGTGGCATTTTCAGTGAATTTGGTTTGCTGAAATTTCGGGTAATGGTAGAAGTTCGCTGGTTACAAAAACTTGCCGCCTGTGAAGGCATTGCTGAAGTACCGGCACTCAGCGCCGACGCAAACGCTTTCCTTGATCAGATTGTGAGCGATTTTTCTGAAGCCGATGCTGCACGGATTAAAACCATTGAGCGCACCACCAACCACGATGTCAAAGCGGTTGAGTACTTCCTGAAAGAAAAAGTAGCCGCCCAGCCCGAGTTGAATGCGGTCAGTGAATTTATTCACTTTGCCTGCACCTCTGAAGATATCAACAATCTGTCACACGGGCTTATGCTGAGTACGGCACGTACAGACGTGCTAAATCCAGTATGGCGTACGCTGATCGACCAGATCAAAGGTCTGGCACACACCTACCGCGACATGCCACTGCTTTCACGTACCCACGGTCAGCCAGCAACACCGTCAACGGTCGGTAAAGAGATGGCTAACGTGGCTTACCGCCTAGAGCGCCAATTCCGTCAGCTGCAACACGTTGAGATCCTAGGTAAAATTAATGGCGCGGTAGGTAACTACAACGCACATCTGGCGGCCTACCCTGATGTTGACTGGCACCATTTTAGTGAACGTTTTGTTACTTCACTTGGCCTAAATTGGAACCCGTACACCACACAAATTGAGCCGCACGACTACATTGCCGAACTGTTTGATGTGGTTGCCCGTTTCAACACTATTTTGCTCGATTTTGACCGCGATATGTGGGGCTACATTGCGCTCAATCACTTTAAGCAAAAAACCATTGCCGGAGAGATCGGCTCTTCTACTATGCCGCATAAGGTGAACCCGATTGACTTTGAAAACTCAGAGGGCAATATCGGGTTAGCCAATGCACTGTTTGATCATCTGGCGGCTAAATTGCCGGTTTCACGCTGGCAGCGTGACTTAACCGACTCTACCGTACTGCGTAATTTGGGTGTTGGCGTAGGCTATTCACTGATCGCCTATCAATCCACCCTTAAAGGCATCAGCAAGCTTGAGGTGAATGAGGGCAACCTTGCGAACGAGCTTGATCACAATTGGGAAGTATTGGCAGAACCAATTCAAACCGTGATGCGCCGTTACGGTATCGAAAAGCCGTATGAAAAACTCAAAGAACTGACCCGTGGTAAACGCGTAGATGCAGAAGGTATGCAGCAATTTATTGATGGTTTAGCCCTGCCTGAGCATGAAAAAACTCGTCTAAAAGCCATGACACCGGCCAACTATATTGGCCATGCTGTGCATATGGTTGATGCATTAAAATAACACGATATCATTTTGTAAATGCAATGATTTAACAATTTCACGATGTAGTTATACCCAGTTGCCTTACAAAACTTCCCATGCATTAAATAAAATACACTGCATATTCAAGCCGATAACTCTGTTGTCGGCTTTTTTGTTTGCACTTTTGTTTAGCATAGGTTTAAACAAACACATTATGTTGTGCGATAACATATAGCATGTTAATACTGGTTAACACAGTGAGGTAAAATTACCCACCTCTTTTATATGGCGAATAAATCAGTCACTGTCCGAGGTTTTAATGCGCATTCTGATTGTTGAAGATAATGCCCTGCTCCGCCATCACCTGAAAGTGCAGCTTGAAGAGCAAGGGAATCAGGTTGATGCGGCAAAAGATGCCGTAGAAGCGGACTATTTTCAGCAAGAGCATGAACTGGATATCGCGCTGGTCGATCTCGGCCTGCCCGATGAAGACGGTTTATCGCTGATCCGCCGTTGGCGAGCCGCTGGAAAAAAATTGCCGATTCTGATACTCACCGCACGCGAAAGCTGGCAAGAGAAAGTTCAGGGGCTGGAATCAGGTGCTGATGATTATGTCACCAAGCCATTTCAGCTCGAGGAAGTGGTTGCCCGTTTACAGGCACTGCTTCGCCGCAGTAACGGCATTGCGTCTACCTACATGACCGCCGGCCCGTATCAGCTAAACCTGTCACGCCGCGAACTCACTATTCACCAGCAACCGGTAAAACTAACCGCATTTGAGTATAAAATCCTCGAATACCTGATGCGCAACCACCAGCAGGTGATCAGTAAAGATCATTTGATGTTCCAGCTATATGCTGATGCCGAACTGCGTGAAACCCACACCATTGATGTGCTGATGGGCCGCCTGCGCCGCAAACTAGCCCTTGAAGAGAGTGAGGGGCATAACGATGTGATCACGACCGTACGGGGTCAGGGATATCGCTTTGAGCTAAGTTGCCAATAATGGTGATATTTTCTCGGGTAACACAAGGCATTAACCGTATTAAACAGGCTATCGGCAACCTGAAATTTCAGTCATTACGGCTGCGTTTTCTGCTGGCAACCGCCGTATTAATTGGCGTGTTATCACTGCTGTACGGCGTTGTAGCGATTGGCGGTTATATCTATGTGTTTGAGAAATCGACCTACCGGATCATGAGCAGTGAGGGAAATTTATTCGTTAATTTCGCACACTGGAAAGAGGATAAGCTCAGCGTACACGTCCCCGACAGCCTGTTGCGCAATAAAATGCTATTGGCATGGATTTATGATGCTGACGGAAAATTGCTCTGGCGGCTGGAAAATGTACCGGAATTTGAAAAAGCGATAGCCCCTGAGTGGCTAAAAAAACCCGGTTTCTATGAGATAGATAGCCCGCACCCAATAGCCACCTACCCGCTGATGAACAACGAGCGTTTAAAAGCGGGTCTGAATGAGTATCTTGATGATGCAGTCACCTACTCGGTGGCCGTGAACACCTATCCGGCCAGTAATGAACTGCCATCAATGACCATTGTTACTTTAGATGTTGTGCCGCAAGAGTTACAAAATGCTGATTATGTCTGGTTGCTGTTTGAGTGGGTATTACTGGCGCATGTTCTGCTAATCATCCCGCTTTTATGGCTGGCAGCCAACTGGAGTTTATTGCCCATTGCCAATCTTGCCCAACAAGTTGAAGAGCTAGAGAATAACCAGCGCCAACAACTCGACTTCAGCCCAAAACCGCCTCAGGAGTTGCGCCGCCTGATCATCAATTTAAACCGGCTGATTACCGCACAAAAACAGATGCAAGAGCGTTACCGCGCAACACTGGGCGATCTGACCCACAGCTTGAAAACCCCACTGGCCGTACTACAAACTACCCTGCGCTCTGTGCGGTTATCCCCCGAAAAAAATCATTTTGACGAAGCCGAACCGGTGCTACAAGAGCAGATTGACCGGATCTCACAACAAATCGGCTATTACCTGCGCCGTGCCGATCGCCCGCACGATGGGCCACTTAACCGTAAATTAACCTCGGTGGCCGGTATGCTCGATGCCTTATGTGGTGCATTTAATAAAGTTTATGCGAGCAAAGGAGTTAGCTTATCACTTGATATTTCACCAGAGCTTATCTTTATTGGCGATAAAGATGACTTTATGGAGGTAATGGGAAATATCATTGATAACGCATGTAAGTACAGTCTGGAATTTGTCTCTATCCGTGCCAACATGCAAAATAACCAACTGATACTGATTGTTGATGATGATGGCCCTGGTATTCCAGCCAATAAACAGCACATTGTGGTACAACGTGGACAGCGGGCCGACACATTAAAACCAGGCCAAGGGCTTGGTTTAACCATTGCACTGAGTATTATTGATCGCTACAAAGGTGAGATGCACTTCCACTCTGGCGCACTTGGTGGCGCGCAAGTGACTGTTATGTTTGGCGATCAAGAAGAGTGACTGCAATATTTGCTCCGTATAAAGCACACAGAGATCCTAAGATAAGCAAGATAGAGGCGAAAAGAACACGTATAATGCGCCAACCGCTATTTTGAGGATACCTGACACTATGCCATACCAACTAAATATTAATTGGCCCACTTTTATGGCGACATATTGGCAGAAAAAACCTGTCATTCTTCGTGGGGCATTTACTGATTTTATTGACCCGATGTCTGCCGATGAGCTGGCCGGTATTGCCACCGAGCCAGAAGCAGACAGCCGCATTGTCAGCTTCAAAAACCAGCAATGGAATGCCCAGCATGGCCCATTCGAGAGCTATGATCACCTTGGGGAAACGCACTGGTCACTGTTGGTACAGTCGGTTAACCATTGGCATCCGCTGGCTGCAAAACTGATCACTCCGTTTCGGGTGCTACCAAACTGGCGTCTTGATGACTTAATGGTCTCCTTCTCTACCCCGCACGGTGGCGTTGGCCCGCATATTGATCAGTATGGCGTGTTTATCATTCAAGGTTCAGGCTTGCGCCGCTGGCGTGTTGGCGATAAATTGCCATTGCAAGAGCACTGCCCACACCCAAGTCTACTGCATGTTGAACAGTTTAAACCCATTATTGATGAAGAACTAAACCCAGGCGATATTTTATACATTCCACCAGGTTTCCCACACGATGGTGAATCGATTGAAACCTCCATGAGTTTTTCAGTTGGATACCGAGCCCCCGATCAGCGCGATCTAATCAGCAGCTTTGCAGACCATGTATTGGCACACGATCTGGGTAACCACCGTTATGATGATCCTGATCTGGCGCTAACCAGCACGCCGGGTGAAATTACCGTTGCCGAAACGGATAAAATCCACCGTATGATGCTCGATTTACTCAGTGATAAAACCCACTTCAACAACTGGTTTGGTAGCTTTATTAGCCAGTCTCGCCACGAGCTTGATTTAGTTGAAGCTGAACCGGAATTTACGCCCGAAGATCTGTATGAAATGTTGCACAGTGGTCTAACGCTGCAACGCTTGGGCGGCCTACGTGCATTTTATCTGGGTGAGCGTTGTTTTATTAATGGTGAAGAGTTACTGCTCCCTAACGGCAGTGAAGAGCTTCGTTTGCTCTTGTGCGACCTTGAAGCATTCAGTGCTGAAGAGCTCGGTGAGCTTCTCAATAATACTGCCGTAATGACGCTACTCACTGAGCTAGTCAATACCGGTTATTGGTATTTTGAGGATATTTCTGGAGAAGAGTTTGATGACAGCGATTTTGATGATAATAACGCAAAATAATGTCTGATAATGAGATTACTATACTGATAACCTAGCAATATAATACTCACATAGAGGGCATAGTTGATTGACTATGCCCTCTATGTCTTTTGGTCTTTTGGTCTTTTGCTTGATACTGACTAATTGCAGTGATATTTGTTTATTATTTTCCATGTTTATCATTATTAATTGCATGAATATCCATTTGACAAAGGCCTATTGGAATACTCATGAATATAAATAAAGATCTATACATAAAAAGGAGTATACAAACGTCAATATATTAATTTCGATATAATACTTTTATCAGATGAAACCCAAATTGGGTTTTTACCGGCCCCATTACTTCAAGCAAGGGCGCAGAGAAAACCACCTGATCAAACGCTCGCACCATTTGCCCTTTACTAAACTCCCCTAAATCACCACCCTGTTTTCCTGAAGGGCACGTTGAAAACTGGCGCGCCAGCTTGCCAAAATCAGCACCAGCAGCCAATTTCTGTTTAAGTACAATACACTCTTTTTCAGTTTTTACTAAAATATGTACTGCTGCGGCTTTATTTGCCATATCTATCTTACCTACTCTGTTTTCTTAATCTAGAAATGATAATCACTTTGGTATGTGAATACCTGTTTTAATACATCTAAAAGTACACTTTTCTCATGAAAATTATTCCAATAATACATAACAAATCTGCTATGATCCGCTCACTTTATTATTTTAGTTATCTTCTGTGTTGAAATACGCTGCATCTTGAGAATAATCAGCTAGTGCTGATTCGCTTCAGCTTGTACAATCATCACATATAAACGATTAACGGCATTATATTGAGCTGAGTGATTGATTGTTGATGATCCACAGCAGTCTTCTCGTCGTTGTTACTGATTTTTATTTTTAGGAGTCATCGCTGATGCAGCGTGTGATTGCAGTAACCTTGAATCCAGCGATTGATTTAACCGGTAACATTGATGAACTACATCCGGGTGAACTCAATCTGGTCAATGATTTTAGCCGCCATTGCGCGGGTAAAGGGATTAACGTTGCCAGCATTTTAGCTGATTTAGGGGCTGATGTTACCGTAAGCGGTTTTATGGGTGATAACAATCAAATGGGTTTTGAAAATCTATTTGAGCAAAAAGGCCTCAAAGATCAATTCTTACGTGTTAATGGCCGCACACGGGTGAATATTAAACTTGCAGAGGCACATGCCCGCATGACTGAAATTAATTTCCCCGGATTTCACGTTGATACAGCCCTGCA
The DNA here is from genome assembly GCF_051652165.1 of Plesiomonas sp. Lineage (GTDB taxonomy): Bacteria > Pseudomonadota > Gammaproteobacteria > Enterobacterales > CAMTGL01 > Plesiomonas. Next base: position 401,479 of record NZ_JBOFTR010000004.1, on the reverse strand, counting down.
ACAACGCTTATTTGATCAGCTGCGCCATCAAGCCACGCCAGAGACACTGTTTATTCTCAGTGGCAGTTTGCCGCGCGGTGTTGAGCCTTGGTTTTATGCTGAGTTAATCCGCGCGTTACGGGCAAAAGGGGCGACTGTCTATTTTGACTCTAGCTCTACTGCGCTGGCCGAAGGCATTAAAGCGGGGCCACACTTAATTAAACCCAATTTGCACGAGTTATCGCACTGGTGTGGAGAGGAGATCACCACGCTCGAACAGGCTCTGCCTTATGCATACCGTTTACTTGAGCTTGGAGTTGAAACTGTTGTCGTTTCAGCCAGTTCACAAGGGGCAATTGCGGTACAACAACATAATGGGTTCCGTAGCATTCCCCCTGAAATTAATGTGGTTTCTGAAGTAGGTGCAGGTGATACCTTAGTGGCAGGGTTAGCATGGTCGGCCATTAAAGGCTGGGATATGGCCGAAGGGTTACGTTTTGCTACTGCACTGGCCAGTTGGACAGTGGCTGATCACGGTGTACATGTGCCCTCAATGGAAGCTCTTGATTATATGCTCAATAGCACACATGTCATGCCATTATCTTAATATTTTCCAGCCGTTTTGACCGTATTTCTGGCAACATTTCCTGCACGATTACACGGTCAAATATAGCCGGATATTGAGTGCCCCATCGGGCACTCAATAATGCAAATAACCCTATCTACCCTGCCCGCCCACGAGCTAGCCACACCACCTTTGAAAACATTTGACGCAGTAACTTCGGTATAGATTCGGTTCCCATCCGTTCGGCCTCTTCGACTATTGCCAATGCCATATCCGGTTTGGATGTGCGATGAATAGCTTTATCAATTACCCGCCGCGGCGAGAGTGGGATATTTTCAGGCAACCGTGCCACTTGATAATAGACATGCGCAAAACCGGCATGGAACAGATACAACTCCATATCAGCAACCGGTAAAAATGTCAGATTTTCACGCTCTGAACTGGTCAGGCTTTCATTTTTACTCTTTTTATCGCTATTGAACTCATGGTTATTTGCCGGATAAGAGGTAAACGGATTACGTGATGACGATGTTCGCAAAAAACCGCGTACAGTCGCGGCATATTTCTTACCGGCATCATCACCGTCGGTCAGTACATGCCACTCAATGCCCATGGCATTGGCAAACTTGATCAGCGGTTTAAGGCCGCACTGTGCAAACTCAATAATTTTGATACCTTCCGATTGCAGATGATAACCGGCTAGCCGCGCCAGCTCTGTCAGCAACCAGACTTCCGTCTCGCCTTCAACCAGTAACCAGCAACGCGCAAAAAGTGATGATGCTCGGTTTAAACGGATGTGAAACGCAATCCGACGACTGTCTTCACGGCTAAGCATTGAGGGCAAAATACGGTAGGCAGAGACTCGACTCGAATGGCGGACCAAACGGCAGACGCGGTCTACCGGCACGTACGACAACAATTCACCTGAGTTGGTGGTTGTCAGCCGCTGTAGCGGTAATTCCGAGAGCAGCCCCCATGCCACCGAGAGCATAATCGGGTGCAGACGGGTTTCTGGGTCTTCTACAATCAAGAGCGGTTTGGCGTTTGGATCGAGTGATTCAATGCCTTTAGCATGCAAAATGCTCGCAAACATCCCCAAAAGTAACAGGCGGATGGTGCGGTTCTCAGGGCGCTGTGCCAATCCCCGTAAAATATCAAGTGATTGCCATGAGTTGTGCAGCGTCAAGTCAGGGCTTCTTCGACGCCTTGCCACTGTGGGTGATGTACTGTGTTCGGTAAAGTAGTGCTCAAGAAGCTGGCGGGCAGCATCCAACCCTTCACGGATCTCTTTATTGGTAATACGCTGTGGGTTATCTTGCAGGTTGTGGGTCAGTTTATCTGACAGCGTTTTATAAATATGCTGTGAGAGTTCACCCGAGATATCAAAGGGGTGTGCGGCGTGCTCTGCATCCCCCATAAAGTGGTTTGCTTGCTGACCTGTTTGATGATCAGTGTGATACGCTGAGATGGCAGCATTTTCATTTTTATTTGCGTTTTCCCCCTCAGGCGGCACGGTTTTAGACTCAATAAAATCAGTGTGTATCTGCCGCGATCGCCGCTGTAAAAGATAGCGGCGCGCCCTATCGTAGCGCGACAGAGGTCGAGTTCTCTGCCTGTCAGTATGCTTCTGCATATTGGGTGACGTAGGCTCAGACTTGGCTTTTTGGTTACGTACCAACCGCGCATCACGCAAGCGCAATACCGGATGCAACCGGATCAGCTGGTGGATTAACGGTTCAATATTGTCAAGGTGTAACGGCTTGCCCTGCTCATCAATAAAGTTACGCCATGTGGATACCGAGCCATCATCACACCACTCACCCTCTAGCCGAAAATGCAGCCGCTGTAATTTATCATTACGCGGGCTCACCCATGCCGCTTGAAAAGGTGCATAGTGCGCTTGCTGCCAGTGTCCTGATGTCAACTCGCGAAAGGTGAAAACAATATGCAGGTGCCGCTCTTTTGCCTGCTCTTCACCGGGAGGATGATAAAAATCACTCGCTTTAAAACGATACAAGGTATCTGCTGGGGCGAGCAGCAAACTTAACGCATCCAGCAGGCTTGATTTTCCCCAGGCATTTTCACCGATTAAAACGGTGTTCTCATCCAGCAAAAGTGACAGTCGGTTAATACCACGAAATCCAACAATTTCAATGCGTTCGAGAAACATTTCTCATCCTCGTGAAGGCGTTATCTTGTAAGAGAGTTACCCCCGCAGCGGTATGTGGTCAAGTGATTTACATCGGCGGTTGGTTTTACTTCACAATGTTAACAATCTCTTTTTTTATTTTATGGATACGTTATCTCAGACACATTTCTTTACAGCCTTCTGGCTTTGCGCTAGCGTGTGAATATCCCCCCTGTCGCTCTGCTGGTTTTAAGGAAAAATGATGTACTCCGGCCTGTTAATTGTGATTGTTCCTCTGCTTATTGGTTATCTGTTTCCGCTTCGCCAACCGGCACTAACGCCATGGATAGGTAAATTATGTGGCTGGATGGTCTATGTTATTTTAGGGTTAATGGGTATCACCCTCTCTTATTTAGATAACCTTTCTGCAAATTTGCAACACATCGTGCTGAATGCACTGGTCTTTTTCGGCTGTATTAATCTGCTAAACCTTATTGCTTTATATGTGGTGGATAAATGCTGGCCGTGGCAGGTTACGTTACATCAACAGGTATTGCCTTCACGCCTGAAAATGGCTGCCGACTCACTGCAATTGCTGGGCGTTGTATTTGTTGGGTTTGCTGTAGGTTGGGTAACACAACCTTGGTCAGCACATGCAGGTAAAGCCAGTGAATACGCGCTGATTTTTTTACTGTGGTTAATTGGTATTCAGTTGCGTAATAGCAATATGCCGTTGCGACAAATTTTGCTCAACCGCCGTGGAATGCTGATTGCCGTGGTTGTACTGATCAGTTCCCTGCTTGGCGGGCTGATTGCAGCATTACTGTTGGGGCTGCCTCTCAATAAAGGGTTGGCCATTGCGTCAGGGTTCGGCTGGTATTCACTTTCTGGCATTATGCTAACCGATGCACTTGGGCCAATACTGGGCAGTGCAGCATTTTTCAATGACTTACTCCGTGAGCTGATCGCCATTATGATTATTCCGCTGCTGGTACGCCGCTACAGTATGTCAGCAGTAGGTATTGGTGGTGCAACGGCAATGGATTTTACTCTGCCGGTGATCCAAAAGTCAGGCAGTGTACAGCTTGTACCCGCAGCCATTGTCAGTGGCTTTATTCTTAGCCTCAGCGCACCGGTCTTTATGGCGCTGTTTGCACTCTGATTATTGATCTGCATCAAGACAGAATGAAATCGCATTAAGTTGCATTTGAAATGCTTGTTTATGAGTTCTATGATGACTCTATAACAAGCATATAAAATATAACTTAATGCGAGGCTTCAATGTATTGTGTTCAATGTGAGCAAACTATTCGTACTTCTGTCGGTAACGGCTGTTCTTACGCGCAAGGTATGTGTGGCAAAACCTCAGAAACCTCTGACTTGCAAGATTTGCTGGTTGCAGTGCTTGAAGGGTTGTCGGCATGGGCAGTAACGGCGCGTAGCTATGGCATTATTGACGCTGATGTCGATGCGTTTGTGCCAAAAGCGTTTTTTGCAACACTGACCAATGTTAACTTTGATTCAGCCCGCATTGTTGAGTATACCCAACAGGCTATTACGCTGCGTGAAGCACTGGCCACACAGTGTAGACTACACAATGCCGAGGCTCATGTTGCCCTTCCGGTTGCTCATATCCAACTGTCTGATTTGGCCATTCCTGCATTAACCCTGCAAGCGGCTGAATATGCGCTGAACAAAGATAAAGCTGAAGTGGGTGATGATATTCATGGCCTGCGTATGCTTTGTCTGTATGGCTTGAAAGGTGCAGCTGCGTATTTAGAGCATGCCCGCGTTTTAGAGCAGCAACGTGCTGATGTGTATGCAACATTCCACGGTTTTATGGCATGGCTGGGTACTAACCCAAGTGATATGCAAACCCTGCTCGACAATGCAATGGCTATCGGCCTGATGAACTTTGATGTTATGGCGATGCTTGATACGGGTGAAACCGGTTTATACGGCAACCCTGTGCCAACAAGTGTCAATATACGAGCTGTCAAGGGTAAAGCGATTTTAATTTCCGGACATGATCTTAAAGACCTCAAAGCACTGTTAGAGCAAACCGAAGGTACGGGTATTAATATCTATACTAACGGGGAGATGCTGCCTGCTCACGGTTATCCTGAACTAAAAAAATACCCGCATCTGGTCGGTAACTACGGCAGTGCATGGCAAAACCAGCAAGAGGAATTTGCACGCTTCCCAGGGCCTGTCGTGATGACATCTAACTGCATCATTGACCCGAATGTTGGCAATTATGCTGACCGGATCTGGACACGCAGCATTGTTGGCTGGCCAAATGTTAAACATCTTGAAGGTGAAGATTTCTCTGCAGTGATTGCCCAAGCGCAGGAGATGGCTGGCTTCCCGCATACTGAAATCGATGAGATGATCACGGTAGGTTTTGGCCGTGAAACTCTGCTCGGTGCAGCGGATACAGTGATTGATATGGTAGCAAACAAACAACTGCGCCACGTATTTTTAGTGGGTGGGTGTGATGGCAGCCGTGGTGAGCGCCACTATTTCACCGATTTTGCCCGTGAGATCCCTGAAGATTGCTTAATCATGACGCTGGCCTGTGGTAAATATCGTTTTAATAAATTTGATTTTGGTACAATTGGTGCATTACCACGCTTGCTTGATGTTGGTCAGTGTAATGATGCTTATTCAGCCATTATGTTGGCAGTTAATTTAGCGGAAAAGCTCAATTGTGGCATTAATGATTTACCGTTAACGCTGGTGCTTTCTTGGTTTGAACAAAAAGCCATTGTTATTTTATTAACATTGCTGGCTCTTGGCGTAAAAGATATTTATACCGGCCCTACTGCACCTGCATTTTTAACTGATAATGTGCTCGCAATATTAAATGAAAAGTTTGGTATGCGATCTATTACTACTGTAGCTGAAGATATGAAGTCTATTCTATCTCCTGCATAACTTCTCACCATCTGTAATAAATATAGGCACATGTTTTTGCATGTGCTTATTCATTTCATATTATTGCTATTATTTATTCAGTCTAATTATTCAGATTCATTATTCAGATTCATTATTCAGCTTACAGTGAGTATCACTATGATGACTTCCGCCACGCTTTGCCACAATGCAATGTATGTTCATGCTTTACATCAAGAAACGGCGGATGTTTTTACGCTGATATTACGCCCAGCCAAGCCTTATTCTTATTTGGCTGGCCAGTATGCCTTTGTGAATATCGGTAATAATCAGCCAGAAAACAAGCCGGGCAATCTCCCCGTTGTACGTGCATATACAATATCTTCATCACCCAATGTGAGTGAATATATCAGTATTACTGTACGGCAAATTCCCAATGGCGTTGGTTCTCAGTGGTTAACAACTCAGGTTAAGGTTGGCGATACATTGTGGTTAAGTGATGCTCAAGGGGATTTTACTTGTGCTACACATGCTGATAATAAACAATATCTGATGCTTGCTGCCGGTTGTGGGATAACCCCCATTATGTCTATGACACGCTGGTTAATGCATCAGCGTAAAAATACGCATGTCACTGTTATTTATAATGCACACAGTGTTGACGATGTTATCTTCGCCCAAGAGTGGCAACAACTTGCAGCATCGCACCCGAAAACATTATCGTTACATATTATGGCGAAACAACCTCACCACCCTGCACCACTTAATGGCCGATTATCATTTGATATGTTAAAGCAACTTGTGCCTGATGCAGAAAAATATACGGTGATGAGTTGCGGACCAGAATCTTATATGGCGTTATCCAAAACAGTGACAGAACAATTGGGCGTCAAACAAGGTGAGTTTTATCAAGAGTCATTTTTCAATGCTAAAGACAATAATCTTACAACAGAAAAAAGTGCGGTAATAGAAAATACTGCAACGGGCTCTGTTAATACAATGGCGAAGTTACATATTCGCGGGCTACAACGCGATATCCATGTTCCAGTAGGTACAACATTACTGGCAGCACTAGAGCAACATGATGTCCCCGTTTTTGCCGCCTGCCGTGCCGGTGTATGTGGCTCATGCAAAGTGCAGGTTATCAGTGGTGATACCGAATCATCTAGCCAGATGACGCTAAGTGCAGACGAGATTGCTTCTGGTTATGTGTTAGCATGTAGCTGTACTATTAATAGTGATTTAGAATTAGCTTAATTATTATCGAAACTGATTTTTAATAGAAATAAAATAGCGTAACTAACATATAAGTCATATGCTAGTTACGCTTTATGGATAAACACTTTTATACCAATAGAGTCAATATTAATTTATTTATCCGAGTTTTCAGTGCTCTTATTATCACTCTCTTCGACAAAAGGCTCACTGTTTTTATTTTGATCATCACTGACTGTACTCGCTGATGCTTCACCCTCTGCATTGCCATTATTCTCTTGTAATAAATCAGATTTTACTGTGTTATTTTCGCTAATGATGCCGTGTGCAGAATTTAATAACATTGAGATTAGCAAACTGCTGTCTACTTGCTCACCATTTAAAATTCTTGCTAATATTTCACTGCCAAATAATTGTGGTGATAAAATAACATCAGGTTGAACTTTTTTCACTTTATTAATGTTTTTACTATCACATACAGCAAGTACTGTTTTAACATCTTTATTTAAATCTTTTGCAGATAAAATTACAAACGCATTATCAGCATCATTGTCGCTCAAGGCTAAAATCGCCTTACAGTCATCTAACCCCGCTTTTTTCAATACTGCACTGTCATTACTATCACCTGAAACGATATCAAACTTGCCTTCTAAACGTTGCTCAAATTGAGCAAGCTCATCTTCTGGATGACTTGTAATAATAGTGACATCAAGCCCTCTCTGGTGAAGTTGCTGAATGGTATTAATGGCTAATATAGAGTGGCCACAAACAATAAAGTGATCTTTTCTTTTCATTTTCTTATGATTCCCTTTAATTAAATTATTAATACCACCACTGATCAATGGACCAAATATTGTCGTCATTGATGTTGCAAACACGGTAATCCCAGAAATAATCACTGAGATTGTAAATAATCGAGCAGATTCAGAAACAGGAACGATATCGCCATAACCTACAGTTGTCATCGTTTCAATAGAAAAGTAAAACGATGTCATTAAGTTATGTATTTTTGGGTTAAATCCTTCACCGAAATATAATGCACCATACGTTGAGTAAAAAAGTAAAGATGCAAAACTTATTAAGGCAAAAATCCCCCCTGCTGTTGAACTGCTACTTTCGAAATCTTTTTTTAGTAAAATAAGAATGAGCATTGAAATTGCACAAAAACAGATGCTAAATTTCAAATAAGGATAAAAGTGTATGGTATAAACAAGTGTAATAAGTAACAGAACAATACTCATTGCCCATGCTAAACGAGCTCTGAATAATAAGCCAAAAAAGTTTAATACCAGAAAGATACCTAGCATAAACCACGGGGCATTAGCAAGCAATGAAAAGTCTATGCCTGAAACACTATTGATTTTAAAAATATCAAATAAACTGATTGGCAATTTATAGATGGTTTTAAAAATTAATAGCCCGTTTAGCAAAACAGCGATAGCAGCAATACCATGTCTGGCACGTAACCATATCTTAACTGTTTTTTGTTTAAAACCTGAAAAATAACTCAAGTGATCACCTTTTAGCGTTCAATGTATCAGAGCCTCTTCTTAATAGAGGATAATAACGTCAAAAACAAGAATATTCCATTTTTTCATATACAGATTAGAATGAAAATCAACCAAAAGTTAAGGCACTCAAAACATTACATTTCATTTAACTCTTTATAACTCAACAGATCTAACATATAAACACTCACTTAAAACATGACATGCTTTCACCTGCAATAAGTAGCACGCTATTTAAATATATTTAAAGTAACATTGCTATGTGTCGTGTTTTCTCTTTTATTGTTCATATTCATAATAGCACTTATCAATGCCACTCTTTCTTCCTTTATTCAATAGATATAAGCTCAGATTTTTTATCTGGTCTGTATTAAAATGATATGCAATACAGTTATTTGATTACTTGGTCATTTTAACATTAAGCTAATTGATTACCTCGTTACGCTCAATTACGCCACTTACGGGAAATTAACAATACTGACGGAGTTATACACAATAATACAATTTATTACACACAAAGCCTTTTTATTTCTATATTATATATTCAAATTATATAAGTGTTGAGTGCTACTATCATGCAAGATATTTATTCAGCTACCTTTATCTTCCAAAAAAAAGAGTATGATGATGAGTTTTATACTCTTGATAATATGATTGCTGAAATTGCAAAAAAAACAGCCGGCTACTTAGGTGACGAAAGTTATGTTCACCCTGAGTCAGGCCAACTGATTAATATCTATTACTGGGAAGGTAAAGAAGGGTTGGATGCGTTAATTCATAATGATACGCATAAAGAAGCAAAACAAAAACATGCTAAATGGCTAAGTGGTTATCAGGTTGTTATAGCAAAAATTGAAGCCGCCTATAATGATGGGAAAATTGAGCACCCATTAAAAGATAAGCTGATAAAAAAAGCATAAAATAAATAAATTAGTGTATAAAAAGCGTTATTGATAAAATAACGCTTTAGCTTTAATAAAAGCATAATAAAATAAAAACCCTCGCTATTTTATACTCTCTTCTATCAAATCTAAACAGTACTGTGATAATTCTTATATTATAGGTGAGAATATATTAGAGTATACTATTTTTCTGTATTTTTACTTTAGTCATGTATTATTAGCCGCATCAACAATAACACTCTATTTTCTTAAGTGCTCTGCTAAAAAAACATATACATTGATCATTGCCACACACCTACCTATTGCTATATGATTCAAAGTGAAACAACATACATACATTGAATCACATAATACAGTAACAAACTGTTCATTATAGGTTAAGGCCACTATGTTATATAAAAATAAAGGTACAGTAACACTTTCAACAATTGCACTTATTTGGGTATTATTTCTTGGTGCAGCACTATCAACCAATTTAACCTCAAACAATCATCGCCCAATCTGGGTGACATTTGCCTTTCTTGGTAATGTAATCGCCACATCGCTCCTAGCATCGTGGTCAAGAGAAGATTAATTACACATTTTCTCACTAAACTCTACTATCTCTTGCTGATAATAGCGTTTAGTTATTCAATTTGTTTGCACTCACCTCTTTAAATCTTCAATTTTTATTTTTCCTCTTTTCAATACACCATATTCATGGCATAACACACTCTATTATTAAATAAGATAATGCTTATGCATTTTAATAATCTTAACACATAGAGATAACGACATGAATAATCATAAAAAAAATAGCATAGAAATCAATACAAAAGTGGGTAGCTCTATGATAGCCCTACTTTGGATCCTCTTTATTGGTTCTGCACTCACTCACAATTTAACGATTAGCTCGCGCCCAGAGTGGCTATCATGGTTTTATCTTGGCAATGTTGTGGTGACTGCTGTATTGGCACTTTTTATGCGAAAAGACTAAATTTATCACTATGCAACTATGCAATAGGTATAGACACATCGTAAAAAGTAGTTACTTTTATAGTGATTTACACACAACATCTTTATCGATCTGTTTAATATCTTGAGTTAGCCTACACCTAGCCAATACCTTTATTTTAGTTATATTTTTATTGATAAATTAGCATAATAAGAAGAGCACACAGAGGTAATACTATGTCTAACTTGCAGAGTCATTTTACACTCTCTAGTTCTGAATTAAATGATGGTGATTTTCTTTTAAAACGCCATGCATTTAATGGTTTTGGTCATCAAGGTCAAAACTTATCACCTGCATTGCAGTGGAAAAATGCACCTGCCGGTACAAAAAGTTTTGCATTAACTATTCATGATAGTGATGCACCAACAGGAAGTGGTTGGTGGCATTGGGTTGTATTTAATATTCCTGCAAATACGCACGCATTGCCTGCTGGAGTTACACCTGAAGGCCTTGGTTTACCCACTGGCGCAGTACAAAGCTTAACTGACTTTGGTTTTTCTAGTTTTGGTGGCCCTTGCCCACCAGAAGGCCATGGCATTCACCATTATACATTTACACTTTATGCATTAAGTGTTGAATCATTAGACTTAACAGCAAATACAATGCCTGCTATGGTAGGTTTTATGCTTAATGCAAATATGTTAGCTAAAACAAGCTTTACTGCATTATATCAGTATTAAATAGCCATGACTGCATACTTTAAAGTATGACTTTGTTGTAGGACTTAGCATGCACTCAACCAATGTGGTTAAAACCACTTGTAACTCTGTTCAAAAACTTGAACGTATTAAATACATAAAATATGTAAAGCAAATTAAACAGATGCTATCTACCCCTGATATAACAGAACAGGAAAAAGCGTCACTTATTCAAGAAGCCTGTACTAAGTTAAAATGTTGGCAGAAATTTGACTTAAGTATGCTATTTTCTGATAACCCTGAACTTATGAAAATTGTAGAAAAGATTCGTCAATGTCAATCTTCCTTACAATCAAATAAAAGTAATATATAGTTAAGATATTCTTTCATATTAAAAGCAATTACATTGTTAATTGCTTTTAATATAAAAACTGTAGCATAAAAGTAGAAACAACAAAACATTTAGTAACAAACTATCCTATTTTTTAGTATCTAAAAAAAAACAATTTAGTATTATCTGATATTAGTTATATCAATATGATTTACGTGATTATCAATTGTTATGTAGGGAATTAAAATGAAGAAAATTTTATCTGCGGTTGCATTGTCTGTTGCTATTTTCTCTACTGGCGCAATGGCTGCTGAACAACCTGCTGTGCCTGCTGTTTCTCAGCAACAACAAAAAGATGCATTGCAAGTTGCCCAACAAGGTTTCTCTGCAATGATGAACGTACAGCGTGCGCGTGCAGCACTGTTTAATGGTCAGCCAACAGACGCCCAAAAGTTAGTGTTAAAAGCAAAAACTGAACTTGCGACCGATAGCATTGATTGGACTAAATTTATTAAAGTTGGTAAAACTGCACCATTAGCAGGTGATAATTATGTCATTATTAATGCATCAATGTCTGTCTCAGAAGATTTCTCGCCAACGCCAACTAAACAAAAAGCAATTAGCACTGCAAATGAAAAAATTAAAGCGGGTGATCGTAAAGGCGCTCTTGATACATTGCGTTTAGCAGGTATTGGTATTGTTGAAAATCAAGCATTAATGCCACTAAAACAGACTCAGCAACATGTCAATAAAGCAATTACACTAATAAAAGAAAATAAATACTATGAAGCTAACTTAGCATTAAAAGCAGCTGAAGATGGTATTATTATTGATTCAGAAAGCCTGATTGGTACACCTACACCAGCTACACCAGCTACACCAGCTACACCAGCTACACCAGCTACACCAGCTACACCAGCTACACCAGCTACACCAGCTACACCAGCTACACCAGCTACACCAGCTACACCAGCTACACCAGCGCATTCTACTCCTGAATCCGCTAATACAAGCACTACCGCAACAACAAAATAATTGAAATTTGATATTTTCGTTGTTCTCTCATGGTCTATTGACAATATTATAGACCATGAGATATTTAATGACTTTTAACACTATTTTAATGATGCAGCAAATTCAAGCATACGGTTTAACGGTAGTAATGCTTTTTGTCGAATAATCTCATCAACATAAATTTCATGTGGCACAGGATCATCTGCCAACGCCGAATAAATAGCCTGTAACCCATTCATTGCCATCCACGGACAATGTGCACAACTTTTACAAGTAGCCCCCTCACCTGCGGTTGGTGCGGCAAATATTTGCTTATTAGGGCAAGCTTGCTGCATTTTATAAAAAATCCCTCTATCCGTCGCCACAATTAATGTTGATTGTGGCAATGTTTGAGCTGCTTTAATCAATTGGCTGGTTGACCCTACTGCATCTGCCAATGCAATAACTGATGCCGGTGATTCAGGATGAACCAAAACTGCCGCATTAGGATACAATGCCTTCATCTGCTTTAAAGCTTGTGCTTTAAACTCATCATGAACAATACACTCACCTTGCCAGCACAATACATCAGCACCTGTTTGTTTTTGCACATAATGGCCAAGATGACGATCAGGTGCCCAAATAATTTTTTCACCTAAAGAATCAAGATGATCAATGAGTTCTACTGCAATACTTGATGTGACTACCCAATCAGCTCGTGCTTTAACTGCCGCAGATGTGTTTGCATACACCACAACGGTTCGATCTGGATGAGCATCACAAAATGCGATAAATTCAGCTTCAGGGCATCTTAAATCTAATGAGCACTCTGCTTCAAGTGTTGGCATTAGCACGTGTTTTTCAGGGCTTAAAATTTTTGCAGATTCGCCCATAAAGCGCACGCCTGCAACAATTAGTGTTGATGCTGAATGTGCGCGGCCAAATTTTGCCATCTCTAAAGAGTCAGCTACACACCCACCGGTTTCTTCGGCAAGAGCCTGAATTTCAGGATCAGTGTAATAATGAGCCACTAGAACAGCATTTTTTTCTTTTAATAAATGGTGTATTTGCTTACGGTAAAACCGTTTTTGTTGATCCGTTAGCGGTTCAGGTTTTGCGGGAAAGGGGTAAGCCGATAGATTAGTATCGAAAATCTGACTCATGGTGCAACGCCTCTACACTCTAAGAGATACCTGTAGAGGCATTTTGCTATATTTGGTTACATATGTACATCTCTTACCCTTTGTTTATACGTATAAACAAAACTAAGCGAATAATAATTATTCGCTTAGTTATAAAGAGTTTATATTAAATAATATATCTCTTTTACCATAAATTTACTCACTGTAAATAATAAGAGATATTCTGTTGTCACTTATTTCTTTTCAGGAAAATTTATTGTACGATTAAGAGCATTTAACACAGGATTATGATTATATTCTTGTTTCTTTTTTTCCTCCCGCTCCTTTTCGACTTGTTCAGATACTTTCCTTAGATTTTTTCCCATTTTAACAAGATCTTCTTCTGTAGGTGCAAACCGAATCGGTACATTATTTAATACTTGTAGTTCAGGCATTTTTGGCGGCTTAGGAGGCTTTTTTAGCTCTTCAGGAGGCCTTTTTAGCTCTTCAGGAGGTCTTTTTAGAGTTTTAACGCTCTCATCTTCTGACGATGACGATGACGATGACGATGACGATGACGATGACGAGCTTCCTAAATTTACACTCCGCAGTCTTCTAAATTTCTCCTCAGGACTTAACGACATCGTTATATCATTGCGACTTGGAGGATTTTTATACTTAGGTCGGAATTTTAGATTATCATCATAGCAAGAGGTAGAATACATCAATACTGAATTTGGCTTTTTTTTATTGATAAAAATAGCATCACCCAATAGGCAGCTATGCATATATACTGATCTTGCATCTGCAGTGGAAAAGTCAACATTAGAAACATTAGATCTGTATATTCCAACACCATCCACCCTAGCCCCTTCTATATTAATTGAATTTAATATAGAGTCAAAAATATTAACACCAGTCATATCTGAGTTCTGAAAATTACTCCCTGAAAAATCGACTCCATTAAATATGGTATATTCAAGATTATGATCAGAGAAATCCAAGTTCTGTAAATTAACATAACCATTTTTATTAAACACATTTGTAGAGAATCCAGCACCGGCCAAATGTCGCATTCTAAAAAAGTTCACAGCCCGCTGGAAGTTCTCAGCAGGTAAATCCTTATTTTCACACAACTTACCATCAGGTGACGTTACTTGTAGAGAAATAGAGCCTTCATTTGAAGAGAAAGTAATCTTGCAGCCTTCAAAATCACACTCTAACTCACCTGAAAAATCATCTGAAGCATCCATTTTACTCATCGATAAGACTATTTTTTCAGAAAAATCGCGCACTAATTGATCATATTGCTTACCTAAATTTCGGCTTACCTGACCAAAAGTGAAAAAGTTAATAAGAAACTCAACAATACCCTTTGGGGTACTTGCTAATTTTCTTGCACTAGTGGAATCGATACCACTCACTGAAGCTTCAATCGCATAACTAATCCGTGTAGGTGAGCCACTAATACTATCCATGTCTTTACCTCTGCTTTGTTTTCGTCTATTTATTTTAGAAAATTAAAATTTATATTTCTAAATAATCAATTAAACACTTAACCTAGTTAAACCAGATTCATTATCGTTTTTTAAACCATCTATTAACTTCTTTCTTCACTTTACTTTTGGCACGATCAGCTTCTTTCAACTTCTTTTGCTAACTTCTCAACCACGCTTGACGATGCCTGCTTTAATCTATTTTCTAGTGTAGTAGATTTAGATGCATCAGCGTTTTGTGGTTCTATTGTTAGCGTTTTGTGGTTCTATTGTTGATGATCCGCTTTCTATACTACAAGAAGGAGAAGATGATTCAATATCCATAATGTATCCCCAAAAAATAATAACTAACCAACAGGAAAAGAAAGCAATCTATTTCAGCAAATAAAGTACTCTACCCTACCCGATTGTTTATTTTCATTCACTCCTCTATGTTCATCCCTTTTCTATTTTTCTCTACAACGCAACTTTCTTTAAAATACAATGAAAGTATTACTTATCTGACAGTCATCACTCCATCATGTTAATACTGTATTTAAATGCAGGTAAAAAACCCGAATTAAATCATGAGTAAAAATTATAATAACAGTGAGAACGCCGTATTTATTCACACATTTTTTAGGTGTATTTAAGCACTAATTAAAAATGAAAAATGAAAAATTACTTTACACTCAATATGGTTTTATTATTTTATTCCACCAATAGGCACTGTTTTTTGCTAACATACAGCACATATTAACCGTAGCCTTGATATAATCGGGTTTAACACTGACTAAGGCTGCTCTAAAGCACTAATAAAATCCGGTATTCTAATGGCATCTTCAACTGAAAATACATTTTACTTTTATGATTTTGAAACATGGGGCACTCACCCAGCACTTGATCGTCCTTCACAGTTTGCCGGTATACGAACAGACAGTGATTTTAATGTGATAGATGAGCCTTTGGTGATCTATTGCCAGCCAACAGATGACTATCTGCCACAACCTGAAGCGGTCATGATCACTGGAATTACACCGCAACTTGCGGCAAAAAAAGGGGTATGTGAGGCCGAATTTGCCCACCAAATCCACCAGCAATTTAGTGTGTCGAATACCTGTATTGTGGGTTATAACAATATCCGGTTTGATGATGAAGTTACCCGAAATATTTTTTACCGGAACTTCATTGATCCCTATGCTTATAGTTGGCAAAACCATAATTCGCGCTGGGATCTGCTTGATGTTGTACGTGCCTGTTATGCACTACGCCCAGACGGTATCGAGTGGCCAGAAGGTGATGATGGCTTACCTAGTTTTAAACTTGAACGCTTAACGCATGCTAACGGTATTGAACATACACAAGCACACGATGCAATGTCTGATGTATATGCCACTATTGCTATGGCAAAACGCGTAAAACAGGCACAGCCTAAACTGTTTGACTATTTTTTGACTCATCGTCATAAGCGCAAAATATCTGCGCTACTCGATTTGGTCAATATGTCACCGTTGGTGCATGTTTCCGGTATGTTCGGCGCATGGCGTGGCAATACCAGTTGGATAGCCCCAATAGCATGGCATCCACATAACCAAAATGCAGTCATTGTGGTTGATCTGGCCGGAGATATTACCCCCTTGCTCACTGAAAGTGCTAATATTTTGCGTGAAAAACTGTATACCCCCACCACAGAGCTGGCTGACGGTGAAAGCCGCCTTCCACTCAAACTGGTTCATATCAACAAATGCCCAATTTTAGCGCCGGCAAAAACATTATTACCTGAAAATGCTGAACGCTTAGGCATTAACCGCGAAGCCTGTTTAGCTCATTTACAGCACCTACGTGAAACCCCCGAATTACGCGAAAAACTGGTTGCCATATTTGCACAAGAAAAAGAGTATCCTGCACAAAACAATGTAGATGCACAATTATATGATGGCTTTTTCTCTGATGCTGATAAAGCCGCTATGAAGATTATTCAACAAACCAAGCCTGAACAACGTGGTGAATTAGACCTACAATTTACCGATAAACGTATTGCCCCTTTACTCTTTCGCCATCGCGCACGCAACTATCCCCATACATTAACTCAGGCTGAACAGCAGCAATGGCTAACTCATCGCCATGAAACACTAACAGCTCAAGCACCCGCGTTTACTCGAAGTTTAGAAGATTTAGCCAACTTTTATGATGATAATCCAGAAAAGTTAGCACTATTAAAAGCTCTATATGAATATGGGCAGCGATTAATGTCATAAATAACCATTTTTAACAAAAATCTTGTTTAAAAACAGATTAAACACTGATAAAAATTCTTATTTTATACAGGTGCGGTATTGCACAACAATACCGTAATATATATGCCTCTACTGTTTTCTGGCCCTTTTATTGCTGCCGCGGCATTTATTTTATGGGGGATAACCCCAATATTTTATCGGATTATTCCTAATGCCAATGCGCTTGAACTGCTTTCACAACGGTTAATTTGGTCATTGCCACTGTTATTACTTGCTCGTTGTTTTGTGCAAAATAAAACAACCTTTCAACAAGTCTGGCAGGATAAAAAATCACTGTTAGGGTGTTTATTGGGTAGTTTGGTGATGTGCATATCCTGGACAGCCTTCACCTATGCAATTACCCATGATCAAGTGCTTTCAGCAAGTCTTGGGTATTTTATCAACCCATTGTGCTCTATTGCGCTAGGTGTGATATTTCTTAATGATAAATTAACACGCTATCAACGCTGGGCCGTGATATTTGCTATTATAGGTGTGGCCTATCAAGTTTGGCATTATGGGCAGCTACCGTGGTTAGCCATCTTGATGGGGTCAGCTTTCGCTATTTATGGATTAATTCGTAAATATGTTCATTATGATTCAATTACTGCGCTGAGTGTAGAAACACTGTGTCTTTTTCCTTTTGCGCTGTTATACGCAAGTTGGTTGCTGTTCAGTGGTCACAGTGTATTGCTTCATGCCGATACCCTTACCCGCGCAGGTTATATTCTCAGTGCACCTGTCACGCTATTACCGTTATTACTGTTTGCTCTGGCAGTGAAACGAACCTCACTCACGCTTATTGGTCTGATTCAATATATTGAACCTTCTTTACAATTTTTATTGGCTGTGCTGATTTTTGATGAACCGTTTGATCGTATAAAAGGTATTAGTTTTAGTTTCATCTGGCTGGGGTTAATACTGTGCGTTGGAGAGATGATATATCAACAATATACGCAAAAACAGCGATTAAAGAACCATAATAAAAAGGCCGATTTTACCAAAATTTCGCACTGATTATATTTCTAATACTAAAAATAAAAAGCAAAGCAAAGCAAAATACTCAAACAACGTCATTCACTGAGTAAACTAAAAGCATACACTCTAAAACATATAGCAAAAAATAGTGGGGATAAGAAAACATCTATCCCCGCTATCACTTAAAACCGATCTCTTACTTTGTGATGAAATTACAGCAAGCTACAATCACTGCATTTATGTATGCATTTATGTATGCATTTATGTATGCCGTTAATTTTAAACTGTATTCATCATATTTGAAATATGAGTCTACTGCTTAATATTCATTGCATCACGTAGCGTAAAGAACAGATCGGTTTGATCAGTCAACCCAACAACGTTCGCCGCTCGTGGGCCGTATGCTGCAATGCGTAATTGTGAACCGGTGTGCTCCTGAGAGCCCTCTTCCGCTGTACCATAGCTAATGGCCATGATTGCGCCCTCTTTGGTCATCAAAGCCTGAGTCAGACCTGGGGCTTTCGTATCAGGCGCAACTATTTGACTAGAGTGCGCATGATCTGCGGTTACAACCACCAGCGTGTTTCCCTCTTTACCTGCAAACTCCAACGCTTTTTGTACAGCTTCATCCAGATCTACCGTTTCACCAAACTGACCGCACGGGTTAGCCGCATGATCTTGTTTATCGATAGAAGCACCTTCAACCTGCAAGAAAAAGCCCTTTTTATTATCTTTAAGCAAGTGAATCGCTTTTTCTGTCATCTCTGCCAATGTGGGTACTGCCGCTGTACGAGCCGGATTATTGGTGCAAGTCACCGCAGGCTGTGTCAGATTACCGTGTAAACTGGCTTTCGGCCCCTGCCAGCGAACCGGCATATTGCCATCAGAAAACAGCCCTAACAGCGGTGCTTTCTGATTAGCGCGGGCAATTTTGCCCAAATCATCTCTGTTTTCAACAATCACATACCCTTGTGCCAGTGCTTGCTCACGCAATGTTTTCCCCTGCCATTGCCCCGCTTTAGAGACTTCAGCAAACGTTTTCATACCACCTCCCAGTGACACATCGGGGCGGGTTTTCAACATTTGCTCTGTTACTGATCCTTTACCACCATTTTCAAGCGCATTACTCGGGCAAAGCAGTGTGGTGGTATCAGGGCCATAACATTTGCGTGCAGTAACATGCGCAACCTGCGCGGCAGGTGTAGCATCTTGTAGTTCTGCGGTAGAGACGTTACCGGTCGATTTTCCGGCTAATTTAGCCAATTCCAGTAATGTTGTGTGTGATGTTTCTGTGATATCAACACTCAGTGCACCGTTGTAGGTTTTAACGCCTGTACTCCACGCCGTGGCTGATGCGGCAGAGTCGGTCACATAATCGGGCTTTCCGGTTTTCTTATCCAGCGCATAGTGTGTGTACTGGCCGGTTAACGGTAAGGCATCAATCCCCTTAAAATAACCACCTGCACCTTCGGCATAGTTACGCGCACTGGTGATCTCTGAATCCCCCATGCCATCGCCAATCAGTAAAATCACGTTCTTCACGTGCTTGCCAGATAATGAGGCGCGCAGTGCAGCGGTCTGCTCGGCAATCACGCGGCGAGCACCACCAAACTGTGTGATATCGCCTTGTGCTGCGCGTGAACTTAGCGGTGGCGTACCGGCAGATTTATCTGCTTTGCTGCCAACGTCCTGATGGTCAGCGGCCTGAACCCCCAAAGAGATCATTATTGCCGTGGTGATAAGCGCAAAAGAAAAACGTGTTGTCATTGTGATTATATCTCCCTATAAAACAGTATCCTGTCGACGATTGTCGTTTCACGTGGGGAAATATAGGCACTCACAATGACACCTTAGTGACAAAGATAAAACACTATAATGACACCTTGTTATTATATTTACTGAACTACATCTACAATATTGCAACATCAATACAACAAACACATTACCCCGTTATCTGAAAGAAAAACGGGTTACAGTGGCTTTTTTAGAAGGTCCAACACGTTATATTGCGGTTGCCACACAACACGATAATTACCGTACTGGTGTGGCAATTTATAAGAAGTGGATGAAAAAACAGACAGAAATAATCGATTACACAGCCTCAGCCGTGGCAGTTATTGCCTTCATTCTGGTGAAATAATCACGCGTTTCCGCAATCACCACGTGGCGTAATCCAAGCAGAGCTATCAGGTTGGGGATCGCCATCAGGCCATTAACAATATCAGCTAAAATCCAGATCGTATCGAGTTTCAAAAATGCACCCGAAGCTACCAGTGCAATAAAAATCCAGCGATAAAGGTTGATGCCTTTTGTGCCCCATAAATAGGTAACACAACGCTCACCGTAGTAGTTCCAGCCTAAAATCGTGGTAAACGCGAAAAACATCAGACCAATGGTAACAATCCACTCACCAATCCCGTTTAAGCCACTCGAAAAGGCCGCATTGGTCATCGCCGCACCGCTTAATGGGCCATTCCAGACGCCGGTCACTACCAGTGCCAATCCGGTCATCGTACAAATCACCAACGTATCAATGAATGTACCGGTCATTGAGATCAATCCCTGACGCACTGGCTCATTGGTACGGGCTGCAGCAGCAGCAATCGGTGCACTTCCCAAGCCAGATTCGTTAGAGAATACCCCGCGTGCGATACCTGATTTCATCACCTGCTGAATAGTCAGGCCAATTGCCCCGCCCACTGCAGCATCAGGATTAAATGCAGAGGTAATAATGAGCATAATCGCATCAGGCACTTTGTGGTAATTCACCGCCAGCAACATGACCGATCCGGCCACATAAAATAGTGCCATAAAGGGAACAGTAAATTGTGCGATGGCTGAGATACGCTTTATTCCACCCAGTGTTACAGCAGCCACTGTGCAGGTCAACACTAAGGCGGTGAGCCAAATAGGAAAACCAAA
This sequence comes from Plesiomonas sp., assembly GCF_051652165.1. Lineage (GTDB taxonomy): Bacteria > Pseudomonadota > Gammaproteobacteria > Enterobacterales > CAMTGL01 > Plesiomonas. The sequence continues at coordinate 380,559 of NZ_JBOFTR010000004.1, read as the reverse complement.
CGTAGCATTGAGTGATTCAGTAATCGCATTCACTTGCGGGAAAGTACCGATACCAAAAAATGCGACCCCGACACCAAACAGTGCAAACAGTGAGGCCAACCACTTCACCCCCAACCCCTGTTCGATATAGTACATCGGGCCACCGGCCATTTGGCCATTGGCATCTTTGACGCGAAATTTAACCGCCAGCAGACACTCGGCATATTTGGTGGCCATACCGAAAAATGCCGCAATCCACATCCAAAATAGTGCACCGGGGCCGCCCGCTTTAATGGCCGTAGCCACACCAACAATATTTCCCGTACCGATAGTGGCTGACAGTGCCGTGCACAATGCTGCAAATGCACTGACATCACCGGCAGATTGTCCAGGTTCTGAACGGAACATATAGGAAAATGCCCGAGGCAGGCAGATAATTTGAATAAGCTTAAGCCGCAGGGTTAGGTAAACACCGGTGCCGACTAAAAGTGTCAGCAAAGGCGCGCCCCAAACCAGATTATCAACGCTTTGCAATACCGATTGCAGATCAAACACAATATTCCTCCTGTAAGGTAATAAATCTAACCATTTAGGAGGAGAAACAGATATGTGGACGTATGAAGCTCACCAAAACACTCATAGCACAACGCAGACTGCCCCTGCTGGGTCAATCTTCCGCACATCTCTTCCCCTGTCCTTTTGCCTGAGCGTTTGAGTAGCGGGAGCTACCTTGCGCCTTCGGCGTCCAATTCAATGGCTCTCTCCAAGGGCTCGTCCAGTAACAGTCTTTGCTGTTGAAAACAGCGCCTGAAAGATTTACTTCTTCGGCGTAGGGTCGATTCCCTACTCTCCTGATACCTTCATCCGAACTTTTAGGTCTATAACAACCACTTATTGCTTGCTATATACTTTTTTAGTCTACCAATCTGGTTTTAGCTTTGTCTAGTACCTCTAGGGAGTGATTTAGCTTAAACATCCCCTCTTTATTACTAATATATCTCTTAAAATTAATATGTTGTTCATTATTTAAACTTATTGTCATGACTAATAAATGTATGTATTGCAAACCCATACCGCATTATTATGCAATAATAGTTCTTGATCAGAACTGAGTGTGATAATGTCTGACATATTCATGCACACATTATGTAGTGCGTGGGTGTAGCTCATTCACAAAAATAATTGTATGATAATTTCAGTTTATTAAGCGTTGTCTATTTTCTATGTCACAATTTACTCTCTCTATATGGGGCTATGCCCGCGCATTTGCATTAATTTTTATCTGCTTATGGATAGGTAATGCACTGTCTGAATGGCTACACCTGAATATTCCTGGCAGTATTATCGGTATGTTGGTGCTATTTGCGCTGCTGTGCACACGAATTATCCGCCCTGATTGGGTCAGGTCAGGTTGTTCTCTTTTTATCCGTTATATGGCTGTATTATTTATTCCTATTGGGGTTGGTTTAATTAATCATTACAACCAATTATCCAGTGAATTAGGTGCGTTTTTAGCATCCACAACTGTGAGTACTATTATTGTGATGACAACGGTTGCCGTTGTTTATCAACGTATCCACAAAACAAGCTCAGATTCAAAAAGCCCTCCAAGTGCAGATTCAAATGTGGAGAAACAGTCATGATATGGTGGCCTTTACCGCTGACATTAGGGGTGTTTTTTGCTTCCCGTTGGTTAGCAACAAAAATAAAATCACCGCTGATGAATCCATTACTGATTTCGATGTTGGTATTAATCGCATTTTTGGTTTATACCGGTATTCCGTATAGTGAGTACTTTTCAGGCAGTAAATTATTAAATCAACTGCTACAACCTGCTGTAGTTGCATTGGCATTTCCACTGTATGAACAGCTACATCAAATTCGAGCTCGCTGGAAATCCATTATTGGGATTTGCTTTATTGGCTCTTTCTTTGCCATTGTGAGCGGCACAGCCATTGCATTATTAATGGGGGCTTCACCTGAAATGGCCGCCTCTATTGCACCAAAATCAGTAACAACCCCTATTGCGATGGCGGTTGCGCAAAATATTGGTGGTATTCCTGCCATTACTGCAGTAGCTGTTATTTATGTGGGTTTGCTTGGTGCTGTATTTGGCCATATTTATATGCGCTGGCTAAAAATAAACCACCCTTCTGCGCGTGGTTTGGCTATGGGTAATGCTTCACATGCGTTAGGAACGGCACGCTGTGCAGAAGAAGATTATGTTGAAGGTGCATTTAGTTCATTAGCACTGGTTATTTGTGGGATTATCACTTCTTTGATTGCCCCGTTTATTTTCCCTGTGTTATTGCATATTTTACACTAATAATGGCTGTTTCCACCTCTTTAGGTTCTACTTAACAAGAGGTTTCCTGTTCAATATATAAAGACATATTATACGGTAATAGCCAGTAAATTTAAGGTACTAAATTAAGGTATTTAAACAAATCTAACTTACATCTGTGCCCGATTATTCATGTTAAATATACATAATAAAGGGCACTGAGTGAGCATAAATTTAATAAACCTTAGTTAGTATAAAATAGAAGATAAGTAGGATAGATCCGCAGACTAGCCAACTGCGCAATCCTGCTCCACATTAATAGCATAATCCGCTCAACACCTATCAACCGCCTTTTGATTGCGCTGGTTGGTTATTATGTCAGCCCTCATCTTCCTAAAACGTGCTTATCTCCCTATCTGCATAGGGGGATATCTCTCACAACAATCAATGTAAGTGTGATTTATTGCATAATAAAGTGACATGAGTCACATAAATCAGCGTGCGTGCTCTCTAGAATTGTTGATCCTATAATTGAAAATAAAAGGGATTACGCGCATGCACGAGAAAATTCAACACGCACTCACTCACCTTCCTGCTCATGTGGCTGCAGCAATAACACCTTATGTATCTCGTGCTGATTTTGCCGGATGGCTTTCGCATGATGAGGTGGTCACATTGCAAACAGTCTGTAACATGACAAGCGAAGACATAATGCTTGCACTGCTCCCTTTAGCTGCTGCATATTCAATTACACCTATTTCAGCTTTTCATGTGGGCGCGATAGCAAAAGGTGTCAGCGGTAATCTCTATTTCGGTGCCAATATGGAGTTTGCAGGTGCAGCCATACAACAAACTGTACATGCAGAACAGAGTGCAATTACCCATGCATGGATACGGGGTGAAAAGGCATTGAGTGATATCACCATCAATTACTCGCCTTGCGGACATTGTCGCCAGTTTATGAATGAACTCAATGCTGCTGCAACACTCAATATTCATCTGCCACAGCGTACAGCCAGTAAACTACACGATTATTTACCTGAATCTTTTGGCCCACGCGATCTTAATATCACCACATTATTGATGGATAGCGAAGCTCATGAATTATCGCTTCCTGTGCACAGTCAAACTGAAGATGCAGTGGTATTACGTGCATTAGCTGCCGCTAATGCCAGCCATGCGCCTTATAGCCAGAGTTACTCAGGCGTAGCGTTGCAGACAACATCCGGCCATATTTATCATGGAATGTATGCTGAAAATGCCGCTTTTAACCCAAGCCTTCCTCCGTTACAAGCCGCATTAATTAATCTAAATCTTTCTGGTGAGAATATTAGCCAGATTACCCGTACAGTATTAGTACAAAGTCATACACAAACAATCAATCAGCAACCTGCAACAGATACAATGCTACATGCATTAGGTCTATCGGCTTGCGAGTCCGTGACAGTGTAACAAAATGGGTGTTCTCTACAATAAAAGCACTCACTGTAACCATACTAATCTTACTACCGCGTTATAGCTGATGCACTTTTGAGGTAATACACATTAACGCCTGCTTTATAACAGGCGTTATTTTGCTCATATCCTGTATTTATGTTCAGTTTTGCTATGTTACTGGCAGGAAATCAGTACACTACCCACTTTACTTAGTGACTGACTGCCTGAAACGTTAAGTAGCCCCACATGACAAGACACACTCACCGCCCTTTGCTAGGCGCTAGTTGGATGATCCTAGCTGGGTTGGCTTTTGCCTGTATCAATACACTAACACAATACATTAGCATTCGTACTCATATACCTTCTACATCCGTAGCTTTATATCAGTATCTTGTTGCGCTCATCGCTATGCTACCTTGGTTATTCAAAACCGGTTTACGCCGCGCTATACATACTCAGCATTTTGGCCAGCATGTATTTCGTATTTTTTTATCGGTTATTGGTATTCAATGCTGGTTATGGGCACTAGCCTACCCGATTCCCATTTGGCAAGGCATTGCTTTATTGATGACATCCCCTTTATTTGCCACTCTTGGTTCGGGGCTCTTATTAGGGGAAAAAGTAGGTACAGCACGTTGGTGTGCAACGTTAGCTGGGTTTATTGGCGCAATGATTATCCTTGAACCTTGGAGTGATGAGTTTAAACTCGTGACTTTACTACCATTAGCGGCTGCCTTTTTCTGGGCAAGTTACTCGTTAATGGTTAAAAAACTCTCTCAGCATGACTCCCCCACAACCATGGTAGTTTACTTATTACTGCTCATTACCCCTTTTAATCTCGTGTTGGCAATTCCTGATTTTACACTGCCCACATTATATACGGGTGCTGTGTTATTGATTGTCGGATTACTCACTGCATTTGCGCAAACAGCTATTGCAAAAGCATATGCCAGTGCTGATGCCTCTTTTGTTCAACCTTTTGATAATGTTAAATTACCTATTAATATTGCTGCCGGTTGGATTGTATTTGGCTGGGCCCCACCTGGCCGCTTATGGCTTGGTGCTGCAATTATTATTGCAGCTACCGCATTTATTACACATCGTGAACACCAAAAGCCAACTTAAATATGCAAAATTACAGTGTATACGCTCACCATTAATATCTGAAAAGTGTTAATTCAATACACCCTGTAATCTCTCTATAGCCTGCTTAATTCAGCAGGCTATTTTTTTATTATTGACTATGCTTATTGTATATTGCCTGATTTAATAGAACGTTTTCTTATAAAGTAATTAAACATTTTGACTCTAGTCACAACTAACCATTTGTTATATCAACAATGAAACACAATGTAATATTAAAAGTAAAGCGGAAAGAATAAGATTCATCCGCTACGCTTTTGTACTAATTATAAAGTACATACTCCCGTATAGCTGATGAGGTTTACCATGGAAAAACAAGCGCACTTGCTGCTTATTACTAAACCATCACTACAAGTTAGCGCATTAAGTCGAACTTTACGGGAAAAAACAGCACTGTCTGTTAACATTCACAATTTACACAATATATTAGAAGATATCCCTTCTGCGATCACCGTGATGCTATTTGACATGGCTGAGATTGATCACAAAGAGATTAAACTCTGGCAATATCAAATATTTAAATATCGTAACAACATTAAAACCCTGCTATTTAATATGCCAGATCACTATTTACAAGAAGAGGTACTTTCATGGCCCTCTATTTGCGGATTATTTAAAACTGATGAAAGCGAAGATGTTTTAGTCAAAGGTATTAAGTCTGTTATTCAAGGTGAATATTGGTTACCACGCAGTATAACCAGTTTATTGATAGAGCATTTACGTGTACATCAGCGTGGTACAGCTAACTACCCGCAATTGACATTGCGTGAAAAAGAGATCTTAGAAAAACTGCGCTCAGGGGCATCAAATATGGAGATCGCTAGCACTCTATTTGTCAGTGAACACACTATTAAATCACATTTATATAATTTATTTAGAAAAATAAATGTGAGGAATCGTACCCAAGCTATTTATTGGGCTGAAGAAAATGTCAAACAGCAGCCATAATAACCATGAATAATATCAATGTTAATGCCACTATCTGCCAAAAATACATATCCTCCTTAGTCTCTATGATAATAATCGTATTAATGGCGCTATATCCTTTACAGCCATATGCTGTGGAACTAGAGATTGCTGGATTAATCACTAACCGAACCATTACCCCTGTTGGCCATGATTTTTATCGATTATTCAGCGAAAAGTGGCAAGCCAGTGATCATATCAATTTAACTATTTATGAGAAACCCAGTGCACGTTGGGGAAGTATTATTACCATTAAAAATGAACAAAACACCCTCTTTAGAACAGTGCTTTTCCCAAGTAAAAAAAGCTTAGATAAGAGTGTTAATCAAGCCGTTAATATTACCGCTGATAATCTGGCAAAAATTATGTTTGATAAAGCACTCCTAAACACTGATGAATTAGCCCCTGATGAGTTTTAATGGAGACCCTATGAAAAAAAGTAGATTGATTATCGCTCCAATGCTCACACTCAGCTTTTTAGCACAGGCCAGCCCATTAATTTACCAACCTGTAAATCCTAATTTTGGAGGGAACCCTAATAACGGCGGCTATTTAATGTCTGGTGCTCAAGCTCAAAATAGTTATCGTGATCCCTCATTGGAATCTGCACTTACAACGCCATCAGCATTAGATAATTTAACTGAATTATTACAGTCTAACTTGGTGAGTGACTTACTCAGTAACCCAACAGCCGGACAATCAATCTCTACTAATGATTTTTCTGTCAATGTACAACAAGGTAATAATACTGGCCAACTTGTCGTTTTAATTACAGATAAAAAAACAGGGCAAACCTCTACCATTGAAGTCAGTGGCCGCTCAATAAATTAAGAGATAAGGGTTACAGCTATGCGAGCAATCATTTTAACAACAGTATTATTACTGGGGGGATGCGCGGTTACTGATATACCAAAGGAGAGCGCCAAACCTACCTTAATGCCGCGACCGAGCACTTATAAAGATCTTATTAATTTGCCAAAACCAAATGGAAAAATTATTGTTTCTGTTTATGCCGTTCAAGATGAAACTGGGCAATTTAAACCGTTGCCGGCCAGTAACTTCTCTACTGCTGTGCCACAAAGTGGTAATGCAATGTTAACTTCAGCATTAAAAGATTCAGGTTGGTTTGTCCCCTTAGAGCGTGAAGGGCTACAGAACTTACTCAATGAGCGTAAAATTATTCGTGCAGCACAAGAAAGTGGTACCGTTGCTGCTAATAACCAAATGCCCCTTCCCTCACTGTTATCAGCTAATGTATTAATTGAAGGAGCAATTATTGGTTATGATACCGACATTAAAACTGGCGGTGCGGGTGCTCGATATTTTGGTATTGGTGCATCAGGAAAATACCGTGTTGATCAGGTCGCCGTAAATTTACGGGCTGTTGATGTTAGAACTGGAGAAATACTTCTATCCGTCAATACCAGTAAAACCATACTTTCGAATGAATTTTCAGCCGGTGTATTTAGGTTCATTGAATTTCAACGTCTTTTAGAAATAGAAGCCGGATTTACAACCAATGAGCCCGTAATACTCTGCATGATGGCCGCTCTCGAATCAGGTGTTGCACATCTTATTGTTGAGGGATTAAAACAGAATCTATGGGGATTACAAAACCCTGCTGAAATAAATAATCCAATTATTCAACGTTATATGAAAGAAGAAGTACCTGCAAATACAAATTAATATATCACTCATACCCTCTGTTGTTCCATTTCTATATTATATCATAAAGACCGCACTGGCGGTCTTTCTCTTTCTCTTTCTCTTTCTCTTTCTCTTTCTCTTTCTCTTTCTCTTTCTCTTTCTCTTTAAAGTAAAACCACAATATTTAAAAATATCCAATTAGATGAACCATAAAAATAAAATAACACAAAACACAAAACACAAAACACAAAACACAAAACACAAAACACAAAACACAAAACACAAAACACAAAACACATTCAATCATATTTATATGCATTTGATATAGAACTATAAAAAATAAAGCATTAATACTTTCCTCTATCATACACTGCACAAATAAGAATATAGTTTTATTTATATTTATTTACATAACATGAATAATTAAACAGCTTTAAACACTTTAAATAAAGCTGAGAACACCATGCAGCAAAAGTACTTTTGGCTACCTATGCTTATGTCTCTGCCATTAAGCCTAGCTACTTATGCAGCAGAAGACCTAGCGCCAGATGAACTACATTTTAATACTGTTGATATTTATCAAGCAGGCTTCCACAACAGTACTGATATATTTCAACATGGTATATTTAATGATTCATCATTAAGACAAACAGGAAAAAATAATGATTTTACTCTAACCCAATATGGTACGTACAATGCCATGCGAGCCGAACAATCAGGAGTCAATAACATTACAGATGTTTCACAATATGGTTCAGGGAACGAAGTGTATATTAATCAACGCGGTTATGATAATAACGCAGCGATTAATCAATATGGCTTTAATAATTACGCAGCAGTTATACAAATTGGCTCGAGCAATCAAGCCAATATTAATCAAAACGGCACAGGACTTAGTGCTGCCGTCGTGCAACATGGTGTAGGTTTGCCTATTACACTGTCGCAAAGTAATTAGCAAACTCATTAATTCATTCAGACAACGCAACACTGAGGGTTTATACAATGAAAATGCTGAATCTGTCTATCATCACTGTCGCTATTTTAGGCTCTGTTGCTGTTAATGCTGCTAATCAACAAACCACTATTTATCAATCAGGCAATGGTAACTTAGCAGATGCTCTACAAAGCGGTTCAAATGATGTACTTATTGATGTTACTCAATTAGGTACTGAAAACACCTCTGATTCAAAACAACTTAATGCCGCAATGAGTGATACTACTATTTACCAAAGTGGTTCATACAATAATGCCGTCACCGATCAAGGTGGCAATAAAAATGATATTAATATTGAACAACGCGGTAAACGTAATAATGCTGACGCACTACAAACTGGTTACAAAAACGATACTAATATAGACCAACGCGGCAGAAAAAATGATGCCACAGTCGATCAAAGTGGTAAACGTAATGACATTACCATTGATCAATTTGGCCGTAAAAATAGTGCCGATGTTGCACAAAAAGGACAACTCAATAAAACCGATATTGATCAACATGGCAATAAAAACAGTGCTGATGTTACTCAACGTGGTCAAAAAAATGATATTGATGTAGACCAAAGTGGCACAGCAAACAGCGCACACGTGACACAATCAGGCCGTCGTAACGACACTACCGTTGATCAATCAGGCTCTTACAACGATGCTCTTGTAAAACAACGTGGCCGCTTTAACGATATTGATGTCAGTCAAACAGGCCAAAAGAATACCGCACAAGTCAAACAACGTGGCATTCACAACGATGTTGATGCTGTACAAATTGGTCGACGTAACGATGCCGATATCAAACAATCAGGTGGGATGAATACATCTGATACTTACCAAAATGGCCACCATAACAGCGTCACTGTTGATCAAAGTGCCTTCGGTGATTTAGCAACTGTCACACAATACGGTGGTCATAATAGCGCAAATGTGACTCAAAATTAGCTAAACCTCGTTGGCGTTTTATTCAAAAAAGCTCTACATGATACTGTATTATCTGATAAAGAAGCGGAGCTAACACTTGCCGCTTCTTTATTTTATAGCTTACACCGCGGTTAGTTGCTCTTTTCCTCATCATTTGCTAAACCAATAAGGCATTACTATGCTCTCTTTACTGTTAGCCGGTGCATTGCAATCACAACTTTGGTTTAATATAAAAACGCAAGGAGCAGAGTCAACCGTACAAGCATACGCGCAAACAACACAAAATTGCCTGTGCAACTATAAAATTCGTATTGCAAAAATGGGAAAATCAGGCCGCAATACTACATCACAACAGCAAGAGAGTCATTTTCGAGCCAATCAACCTGAAGTTCTTTCTTCTATGCGCTTTACACTTTTACCAACAGATAAAGTGACTATCTCTGTTGAGCTTTATTCAGACAATTTGTTGCTATCTCGTACATCAACAACACTTCCTCAGCAATAAATGGTGCTGCATACTCTATGACATCATAGATTATCTGCGTTTCTGGCACACTAAATTCCCATAACTTGCGCGCTCGCACATTTATGAGTAATACCAATTTACTTTCTACCGCATCGTCTTAGGATCAACCTCGCCTTTCCTACAAACCTATTTACATTAAAGACTATGACAACTGAAAATAATCAGGACACCAAGCGCCCCCTTTATATTCCTTATGCCGGTGCAGCACTGCTAGAAACCCCTTTATTGAATAAAGGCAATGCGTTTACAGAAGACGAGCGTCAGTTTTTTAATCTAGAAGGCCTATTGCCAGAGGCTATTGAAACGATAGAAGAACAAGCTAACCGCGCCTACAAACAGTTCACCAGCTTCCACAGTGAAATTAATCAGCACATTTTCCTCCGTAACATTCAAGATACCAACGAAACACTGTTTTATCGTTTAGTTGAAGATCACATTGAAGAGATGATGCCAGTCATTTATACCCCGACCGTAGGCCAAGCTTGTGAGCAATTTTCTGATATCTACCGTCGGGCACGCGGCTTGTTCATCTCGTATCCAAATCGAGATCGCATTGATGATATGCTGCAAAATGCGACCAAGCAGAATGTTAAAGTCATCGTTGTCACTGATGGCGAGCGAATTTTAGGCTTAGGTGATCAAGGTATCGGTGGAATGGGCATTCCTATCGGTAAACTTTCATTGTATACCGCTTGTGGTGGTATTAGCCCAGCATATACTTTGCCTGTTGTTCTTGACGTAGGCACAAATAACCCACAACGCCTTAATGATCCTATGTATATGGGTTGGCGACATCCACGAATCACCGGCGAAGAGTACGACGCTTTTGTCGATGAATTTATTCAAGCTGTTAAACGCCGCTGGCCAAATGTTTTACTGCAATTTGAGGATTTTGCTCAGAAAAATGCTATGCCACTGCTTAATCGTTATCGCGATGACTTATGCTGCTTTAATGATGATATTCAAGGCACTGCAGCAGTCACTCTCGGTTGTTTAATTGCAGCAAGCCGTGCAGCAGGTAGCCAACTGCGCGATCAGCGCATTACCTTTCTAGGTGCTGGCTCTGCTGGTTGTGGTATTGCAGAACAAATTATTGCGCAAATGAAAGCCGAAGGCTTAAGTGATGCAGAGGCCCGTTCACAGGTATTCATGGTTGACCGTTTTGGCTTATTGACCGATCAGATGCCAACACTGCTTGAGTTCCAGACCAAGCTGGTACAAAAAATTGATCGTTTACAAAGCTGGGATCTCTCTTCTGACACCATCTCACTGATGGATGTTGTACGTAACGCCAAACCAACGGTATTAATTGGTGTATCTGGTCAACCGGGGTTATTTACCGAAGAGATTATTCGTGAAATGCATACCCACTGTGCCCGCCCGATTGTCATGCCCCTATCAAACCCGACTTCACGAGTAGAAGCGCGTCCTGAAGATGTGATTCGTTGGACAGATGGCGCAGCACTTGTTGCTTCAGGTAGCCCATTTGCACCGGTATTACATGCAGGCACAACTTATGCGATAGCCCAATGCAACAACTCATATATTTTCCCAGGTATTGGCTTGGGGGTTATTGCATCAGGCGCACGTCGGGTTACGGATAATATGCTGATGGCTGCAAGCCGAGCACTGGCCGACTGCTCACCATTAGCAAATAATGGCGAAGGCTCACTGTTGCCATGTTTGTCTGAAATTCAAAAACTCAGCAAATATATTGCGTTAAAAGTGGCAAAAGCCGCGCAATTTGATGGTGTTGCAGTACAAACGCCTGATGAAGCTCTAGAGCACAGTATTGAGCAGAATTTTTGGAATGCACAATATCGACAATATAAACGAACCTCATTCTAACTGTCGGTAAAATATTGTTGATAAATACAACATAAACAATATGTTACTACCTGATATGTAAATGTCACCTTTAATCATCAGAGAGTACACTCTCTGATGATTTTACCGACGACAACATGATTTTTCCTTCATATCAGTTTTCTATAAACACGCTCTTTTACCGAAACTCACGATAAACCATCAACTTTACGTATTTCAAACCAATAATAATAGAAACTCATACATCCACAATTGAGATAAACGTTTGTTTTTGCAAAAATAGTATTCGATAAGATCAGATCTTACAGCGCAATATGTAAGCATTCCCTGTTCTTATCTTTGTCTCGTGCTTTCAATGAGATAGTGCGGTAAAGTAAAAAAGATATGGGTAAAGGTAGAACACTTGCCATGTGGCATAAAAGCTTACAATACTTATTGTTTCTTTCATTACTAGCAGTATTAACACTGCTACTGCTTGATCGTTGGGTTAGCTGGCGTTTTTCGCCATACATTTATGAAGATATCACTTTAGTGCCCGACTCCCCTGTCGGTTTAGTGCTAGGCACAGCAAAATATGTCAGCCGAGGAAAACTCAATACTTTTTATACCTACCGCATTGATGGCGCAGCGGCCTTGTACCATGAAGGGAAAATTAAACGTGTGCTTGTTAGCGGAGACAATGCACAACTTAGTTATAATGAACCACGCAATATGCGGCGAGACTTAATCAAAGCTGGTGTTCCTCCGCAAGCTATCGTGCTCGACTTTGCAGGGTTTCGTACTCTCGATTCGATTGTTCGTGCTAAAAAAGTGTTCGATACAGAAAAGTTTATCATCATCACACAACGCTTTCATTGTGAACGCGCATTGATGATTGCACACCACTACAACATTAATGCGGTTTGCTTTGCCGTTTCTATGCCAGATAGTTATCTAAAAACCCGAACACGTGAAATATTTGCTCGTCTTGCGGCAGTATCTGATCTCTACCTACTTGGCAGCCAGCCACGCTTTTTAGGGCCCAAAGAGCCTATTCCTCAGGGTGATGTCATATTTCCAGCACCAAAGTTTACTCAAGAGTCAGCCTATTTTTCCGTTTTTGAGCTTGCACTGACTAATCCCTCGAAAGCAACACTCCCGCAACAATTACTGTCTTTTTTTGTGCGGATCACCGCCTCAACAAATACAACTCAAATACCGTATTTACGCGCTGATTTACATCGCCCTAAAAAAACACCACTTGCTATTTTTCCACCATGGGCACATTTACCTTCAGCATAAATAGTATCATTTGATACAACTAACAATCTCAATATTATAGTGCGTTATGATGAGAAACACTGATTAATACCAACTTTCGCCATAACCACTCTAATGGGCCTTGAGAAAAATAGCGCAACCAAAACACTGAAAATAGAATATTAATCAACCAAACAACAGGAACAAACATCAGCAAATGCAACCTATCAAGTTGATTAAACCAACTAAAATGGTAAAAAATCAGGCTACACAATAGTGTTTGCAAAATATAGTTACTCAGTGCCATTCGCCCAACAGAAACCATTGCCTGTGCAAAGCGCGAATACTGAATAGAAGGAAAAATCGCATACCATAGTGCTAAATAGCCCATAGCCTGAATCGGTGCAGCAATTTCACGCGGGATCTGTCCAAAATAGGCACTCCAGTGAAAATCCCACTTCACCGCAATATTAAGCCAAATACCTGGGCTTTGAATCAGTAAACCAAGCGAAATCAGCACAATTGCTTTACGCCAATATTGATGAGGTAATCGGCTACCTTGTAACCAACCGTTACGAATAAGCCCTGCTCCTGCCACCATTAGCCCTGCAAGTTGCCAACCATACTGCAACATCACCACTAATAACATTGAGATCATTTGGTGAAAACGATATGTTACAGCGCCCCAGCCACCATTGAGTTTCGTGCTAATTTCACTATCAAGAGCAACCCAATCAGGCTGCCAAAATGTGCTTGGTGCAGCATTTAAGCTTAACCATCCTAAAATAAACAGTAACAATAACCCTAAACTGTATAACACCAACCCAAAACGCAATAAACTGCGTGGGCTTTGTGCATCACGAATGAGTCGCCAGCACATTAGCCCAACAAGTCCGTAAGAGAGTAAAATATCACCATCCCACAAAAAAAGAGTATGAAATAAGCCAAATAGCAGTAACCACGACAGGCGAGATTTCATAAACTCGTTACCCTTTCCCCGTCGTAATTGTAGTTGCACTCCAGCGCCAAACAGCAGTGCGAAAATCGTCAGAAATTTTTGTTCTGCTAATAAATTCTGTGCGGCCCATACCCATGTATCACCAACAGAAGGTAGCCCTGCAAATGCCGGATTTAAGTACGCAGCTTGAGGTAAACCAAAACTGATAATATTGAGCAATAAAATACCCAATATCGCCACACCTCTAGCACCATCTAGCACCGCTAAACGTTCTTGCATGCAACCTCTCGCTATTATTATATTTACTTGCACTTATTGACTCATATTTTCCTACTTTAACAACACCTTTAAATCTAAACAAAATAAAAACAAAAAAGGATGCCTTTCAGCACCCTTCTTCTAAAATGTAATAAGCCTAATCTAAAGATAATGGCAGAGCAGAATAGACTAACTGCGCACCACACTCAAAAACTCTTGGCGAGTGCTCTGGTTAGATTTAAATATTCCCCCTAACGCCGTTGTCACTGTTGAGCTTCCTGCATCACGAATACCGCGCGCCTTAACACAATAATGCACTGCATTTAAAGAAACAGCAACATTATCGGTATCTAATAACGTTTGCAGTGCAACTAAAATTTGCTGTGTTAACCGCTCTTGAACCTGCGGGCGTTGGGCAAAAAAGAGCACAATACGGTTTAATTTAGATAAACCGATCACTTTATCACGTGGGATATAAGCAATATTGGCTACCCCATCAATAGTCACAAAATGGTGCTCACATGTACTGTTTAAATGAATGCCGCGAACAGTCACCATTTCATCAACATGCATTTTATTTTCAATGACCGTAATTTTCGGAAATGTACTGTAATCTAATCCAGAAAAAACCTCATCGATATACATTTTAGCAATACGGCGTGGCGTTTCTGCCAAACTATCATCATCAAGATCTAAATTCAGTAAACGCATCACCTCAGTCATATGCTGCTGAATCTGTTCCCGGCGCGTATTTTTATCTAATCCTGATGATTTCATCGGTGTTTCAAGGCCATGAGCCTCAAGTGCAGCACGAACTTTACTAGCGTCTTCTGTAAGCGATGGCATTATGTTCTCCACATAAATCGAATTGTGCTATTACCCCGATACTAAATATTATTTTACAGGGTGCTAGGGGCACAGTGCATTGTCTTAATAAACAGTAGAGCACCGTCTAAACATGACAGACGATAACGCTCTGTTTTTTAGAAGCATAACCCTTACGAAAAAAAAATCTACCTTGATGTTAATCAGGTTATTTCATTTTATTGCATCAGAATAAAGCAACTATACATTTAAAAGTGAAAACACCCATTAATTTCACCATGAAAATCACATTATTGAAAATAAAATGCTACATAGAGATCACATGCCATATCATTGAAAACAGCACAATTGCATTGATACCTTCTTGAAAGGGAAATCAATGCGATTCTCTTATTAAAGGCTTTATACTAAGCAACGCGATGCCAAAAGATGGTTTCTAATCAGAAAGGTCTGTTTTATTTTTCTTAACAAATAACAGCCTTTATAACATGAAAATAAACAATAAATTCCCAAAGAGTTAAGAGGAGTATCACATGGATTGCTGTGCCACTACGGGTTTGCAAACACTCGATCACGCATTATCTACCCTGTTAAAGCACGTTTCTTGCTGCTGCACAACGGAAACTGTTGCACTGGATCACGCCTTTGGGCGGATTACTGCAACTGCACTGCAATCCCCGATTAACGTACCGCCTTTTGCGAACTCGGCAATGGATGGTTACGCTGTGAGACTCGCTGATCTTTCCACGCCACATTGTTTACCGGTTGCCGGAAAAGCCTTTGCAGGTGCACCGTTCAATGGTAAATGGCCAACAGGCACCTGTATTCGGATTATGACTGGCGCAGTCATTCCAGACGGCTGTGATGCCGTGATCATGCAAGAACAGGCCGAGGTAACGGCAAAAGGCGTTACCTTCACCCACCCAGTACGTGCAATGCAGAATATTCGTCTGGCAGGTGAAGATGTACAGCGTGGCAGTGACATACTGCCTGCGGGCACAAAACTCAGTACTGCCCATTTACCGATGATAGCCTCGCTCGGCATTACGCAATTAAGCGTCTACCGTCGCCTAAAAGTGGCTCTTTTTTCGACCGGTGATGAACTGCGTGAACCAGGTCAACCTCTGGCCGACGGACAAATTTATGACAGTAACCGGCTGGCCGTTCGTTTAATGCTGGAAAAGCTTGACTGCGAGATCATTGATCTGGGCATTATCCCCGATGATCTTGACGCTTTTCGCCGTGCTTTTGAACAGGCCGATGCCGCAGCCGATCTGGTGATAAGTTCAGGCGGTGTTTCCGTGGGTGAAGCCGATTACACCAAGCAAATTTTAGATGAAATGGGTGAAGTTGCCTTCTGGAAACTGGCCATTAAACCGGGCAAACCGTTTGCCTTTGGCCGCTTGCAGCACAGTTGGTTCTGCGGATTACCGGGTAATCCGGTTTCTGCGGCGGTCACCTTTTATCAGTTAGTACAGCCGCTGATTGCCGCACTGTCTGGCCACAGTACATGGAAAATGCCCCTGCGTTTTCAGGTTCGCTGTAATGATCGCCTGAAAAAATCACAAGGCCGAATCGACTTTCAGCGCGGTGTATTGCACAGCACGCTTGATCCACAAACCGGCACGATGACCTTAAGTGTCAGCTCAACCGGTCATCAGGGGTCACATGTCTTCAGCTCATTTATGCAGGGAAACTGTTTTATTGTGCTGGAACAAGATCGCGGACATGTGGATGCCGGAGAGATGGTGACGGTCGAGCCGTTTAATACCCTACTCGGAGCATAAAAATGCAGACCGAACTCAGTGATGCTGAAACCTTGCGCTACAACCGCCAGATTGTGCTGCGTGAATGTGACTTTGATGGGCAGGAAAAGCTAAAAGCAGCATCAGTGCTGATTGTCGGGCTTGGCGGATTGGGCTGCGCGGCGGCGCAGTATTTGGCCGCTGCCGGTGTAGGGTCATTGACACTGCTCGATTTTGATACCGTATCACTCTCAAACCTACAAAGGCAGGTTCTGCATCGTGATACGCGTATTGGTATGCCAAAAGTCGAGTCGGCGGCCACAGAGTTGCGGGCTATCAATCCGCATATCCGCGTAGAACCGTTGAACGGAAAGCTTAAGGATGATGACTTATTTACACTCATCACCCAGCACGATCTGGTGCTTGATTGCACCGATAATGTCGACACCCGTAATCAGCTCAATCAGCTCTGTTTTAACAGTAAAACTCCGTTAATTTCGGGGGCTGCAATCCGTTTTGAAGGTCAGCTCTCCGTCTTTACCTATGCTGAAGGCCAACCGTGCTACCGCTGCCTAAGCCACTTATTTGGTGATAATGCGCTCTCTTGTGTTGAGGCTGGCGTTATTGCCCCTATTGTTGGTATTGTTGGCAATTTGCAAGCATTAGAGGCGATCAAATATATTACGCAAATAGGTTGTGTACTTGCAGGGAAATTGCTGTTAATTGATGGGCGCACTCTACAATTTAGGGAGATGGCATTGCTGCGTTTTGCTGATTGTGATGTCTGCTCTGAGCATACGAATAGCCTATAGTTTACTGTTCACACATAAATAAAACATGTCAAAACACAGTACAACTTGATAACAGAATACAAACGAATAAGACTTGCTAAATTAGCGAGTCTTATTCATTAATTTCCTATCTGTAATTATGAATAACGGCTTATTTACATGAAACTCAATGCTTTTGTTTTTTACTTTATAAATATTCATTGCTCTTCATTTAATCACTTACCTAAACATTTACTTATTTAGCCAAGGCTCTTGTAGATTACATGCTTAGTTACTATTTTTAGACTCTGCTTTTTACGTACTTTTTTCAAAATACTGTCTTTTTTATACATTGTTAAACTCTTACTTTTCCATTAAAAATGTAGAGTGTCACTTTAAAGTGCGCTATATATTTTATCACTGATACAAAAACAGTATAAATCTATTATACCAAAGAAATATTCTCTATAAATTCAATCATCAATTTAGCACTTAGCACTAAAAAAACAAAAAACAAAAAACAAAAAACAAAAAACAAAAAACAAAGGGAGCAAAGCCCCCCATTGAGATAAACAAAAACAGTTTATACTGATACACCCCTTCAGGAACACGAATAAAAAATGATTTAAAATCAATGAAATAAAATCATTTATCCTCTGGGCGAAGTTGAACAGAACTGACAAGTGTTGATACCACAACTGCCATATAAAACAAACCCGTAACCCCTTCAATAGCCACTATTATTTTAGCCATTGATGACAAAGGTAATACATCCCCAAACCCTACCGATGTAAGGCTTATAAAGCTAAAATATATCGCATTCACAAACATAGCTGTATTATCTTCTGCTTGCAGCCCTGAAAATGAGTTTGGCGCAACAGACTCACAAAATAGGTAAATGATCGCCCACTGAATACCTATTATTAAAAATAATGACAAAGATCCCAAGATTCTGTTTACTGTGCTCTCTTTTGAGAAAAAGATTTGTGATGAAACCTCAATGAAAATAATACACATGAAAACAAGCATCGCAACTAATCTAAGTGATTGCGCTGCATTAGTGATATGATTTCCAATTACATCAGCAAGAATAAAAAAAACAAAACAAAATAATAACCGTTTAAATGATAATGGGCTTAATCTAAGACTAACCAATGATAATACTAATAATAGCCAAAATGAGAAAGACTCAATAAGTTTTGCTTCCTCAAACTGAGCTATAGGAATTAAACCCAACATCAAAAGAAACACCACAATGGATATTGTGAATAAAACAAAATTATTTTCAAATCTATTAATAATCACACAAAACCTACAGTTTTTAAGTTATACCCTATCAAATAAGCTGATTGCTCATCACTCACATATTTATTTATCGGCTTATTTGTAGCACCGTTATTACTACTACACAATAATATTACGGTATGATGCACTTAGCGACTAGAAATATTCTTATTGTGACTAACTCACCAATCCTACCGCTTTAATGTAGGCAAAAACCCACTCATCGTTTCGCAACGCCATCTGATTTAATGCCCGACATGAAATACGAGCGAGCAATGGCTGCAAACCACAATATAATTGCACCATCACCATGCCATTGTGTGGCTCACCGATTTGAGTTATCCGACACCACAGTCTGTTTTGCACGCTGCAAGGCGGCAACTCACTGCGTGACAATAACACCTCTCGTGCCAGCACCCGCAAACGCCATGGTTGCGGGGTAATGTCATCACCCGGAATACGCAGCTGTTGCCCTTCGCAATCAGCGATAATCTGCTGATTTTCAGCATCATATCCGGTGATTTGAGTATTCAGCAGAACTGCGGCCTCAGGGTGCTGTGCCAGTGATAAATCAGTACGTGAGAACAGATCGGTCGGTTCGCCCTGCGCCTCTACCTCACCGGCTCGCAGCACCACAATCTGCTCGCACAGCGTGACAACCTCTTCCATTGCATGGCTGACATATAACATCGGTAAATCCAGCTCTTTCGCTAACCGGGCGATCTCAGCGGTCAGTAAGCGACGCGCATGGCTATCAAGTGCCGATAATGGCTCATCAAGCAGCAACAGAGCCGGTGTTGCCATCAGCGCACGGGCAATGGCCACCCGCTGGCGCTGGCCACCAGAGAGCTTGTGTGCCGCTAGATCCAGTAGTGGCGTAAACCCAAGCCGCTCGGCCAGTTGCACAATATCTGGCGGCGTTTTAGGGGCGTAACGCGCGGCCAGTGTTAAATTTTGCCGAACCGTCAGCCAGTTGAAAAGTCGGCTATCTTGAAAGACCACACCTACAGATCTTTTTTCTGGTGGGATAGAAGAGCCTAAAGCGCATTGCCACTGCACGCCGGAAAAACGGATATGGGCATGATCTACGGGCATTAGCCCAGCAATAATTTGCAGCAAGGTGGTTTTCCCCGCCCCACTGTGGCCAAATATTCCGTGGATCCCGCGCGCAGGCAAGCAGATATCTACATTCAGAGTGAAATCAGACAGCGCTGTATGCACCTGTATCTGCAAGGTTTGATCGTCTGTAGCCTGATTTTGGTTTTGGTTTTGGTTTTGGAAAAGAGCATCTGTCGTACATGCTATTTGAGCAGAACTGTTGTTCGGGGTACGCCCTTTTAATTTACGCTGGAAAAATCCCATTCAGATACTCCGCTACCTAATTAACAGCCGACGCTGACGGCGCTGTAACACACCATAAACCAACGTCAGCATTGCTATGGAAAATAGCAATAATCCGGCAGAGAGAGCGTGGGCATTTTGATAATCCATCGCTTCGACATGATCAAACAGCGCAATTGACAACACCTGCGTTTGTCCGGGGATATTACCGCCAATCATCAATACCACGCCAAACTCGCCAATGGTATGAGCAAAACTTAGCGCGGCAGCAATAATAAAGCTGGGGAATGACATCGGCAGCACAATATACCGGAAACGAGCAATGCCGTTGAATCCAAGTGTTCGAGCAGCATTGAGCTCTTTATCCCCCATATTCACAAACGCACTTTGCAAGGGTTGTACGGCAAACGGCAGTGAATAGAGTACTGAGGCAATAACCAGACCAGAAAATGAGAAAGCCAGTGTCTGGCCGGTAAGCTGCTGCCAATATGAGCCTGGTAAGCTTTGCGGAGAAAATGCCAGTAATAGGTAAAACCCCAGCACAGTCGGCGGTAACACCAACGGCAATGACACCAGAGATTCAATCAGTGGGCGAATACGGCTCTGGCTACGTGCTAGCCACCATGCCAGCCACGGAGAGAACAGCATCAGCACACAAGTTGTAGAGGCGGCCAGTTTCAGTGTCAGCCAGACCGCTTGCCAATCAGCCACAGACACGGCTCTGCCCTATTCCATAACAAGGAGAGATCCCATAGCAAAAAAAGATCGCACCAAAACAAAAAATAGCTGATAAGGGAGTACTCAAGGCAGCAAATACCCCTGTTCGCGGATCAGCTTTTTGGCCGGTTCGCTGCGTAAAAATGCGCTAAATTGCTTGGCCGCAGCTAAATGAGAGCTAGATGATAAAATCACGGCCTGTTGCGCAATAGCCGGATAACTCTCTGCCGGTAACAGCAATATCTGCCCTTTGGGTTGACTAACCAACACATTCGGATACGCCACCAACCCCATGTTGGCATTGCCAGTATCAACAAACTGATACGTCTGTGAAATATTTGCACCGGTAATTAACGTTAATGTAGGCGATTGCCAGGCATTATGTTGCTCTAGCCATGCTTTTGCTGCACTGCCATACGGTGCAGTACGTGGGTTGGCAATTGCCAAACGGCCGCGCCATGCTTTTGGGTCAGCCAGTGAAACCGGCTCTCCGATATTCCACAAGGCCAGTTGCCCTTGTGCATAGGTAAAACGCGAACCGGCCACCGTGCGCTGCTCTTGTTCAAGTTTCTCCGGTCGCTCGGTATCTGCCGACAAGAGAACATCAAACGGCGCACCGTTGATAATCTGGGTATACAACACGCCGCTAGAGGCCGAGGTTATGCGCAACTGATGCCCTGACTGGCGCACAAATAACGGGGCAAGCGCATCGAGCGTCGGTTTAAAATTGGCAGCAACTGCAATATTGAGCGTATCCGCCTGCACTGCAGGGCTACTGATCAGCGCAGTACACACACTGATCACCACGGCCGCAAAATGCACTTTCCTAACCGCGTTATTGGCGCAGTGTGCACTCAGCTTGCTGAACAATCTGACCATCGCGCTGCCGCCTCTTTATCGCTATGTTTGGCCTCAACCCAGCGAGAACCCTCAGGGGTTTGCTCTTTTTTCCAAAACGGCGCACGCATTTTTAGGTAATCCATAATAAATGTGTTAGCTGCAAATGCGGCATCACGGTGCGCGCTGCTGACACCGACAAACACAATTTGCTCACCACAATGCAGATCACCCACCCGATGAATCACACAAATGCGGTGCAACGGCCAGCGGCTGCGAGCTTCAGAGACAATATCCGCCAACGCTTTTTCTGTCATCGCAGGATAGTGCTCTAAACGCAGCGCGACAACATCATCACCCTGATTATGATTGCGTACTTTTCCGACAAACGTGACAACTGCCCCGCTCTCATCATCGCACGATAACCAGTTGTGCTCTTCATCAATACTAAACGGCGCTTCGCTAACCCGAATACGCGTCAGTGCTGGCGGTATTGTGTTCATCATCAGCCTCCGGTTACTGGCGGGAAAAAAGCCACTTCATCGCCATCGTGTAGCGGACTGTCTAACGGCGTTAACGTTTGATTTACTGCCACCAGCAGTTTCTCTTTCTCTAGCGCCAATGCCCATTTATCACTACGCGCAGAGAGTTCAAGCCGCAACGCTTCTACCGTGGCAAATTCCGCGTTCAGTGTCAGCATATCTTCGCCCACCAGCTCACGCACCTGCGCAAAAAAAAGCACCCGAATCATTCGCTCACCTTAAACTCGCCCGATTTACCGCCACTTTTTTCCAGTAACCGCACCTGACTGATGATCATGTCTTTTTGCACCGCTTTACACATATCATAAATGGTCAGCGCCGCAACCGAAGCTGCCGTTAATGCTTCCATCTCAACCCCGGTTTTACCGCTCAAACGGCATACACTTTCAATGCGTACCCGCTGTTTTTCCGGTTCAGCCACAATGCTGACATCCACCTTAGACAGCAATAACGGGTGACACAGTGGGATCAGCTCCCACGTACGCTTTGCCGCCATAATTCCAGCAATACGTGCGGTGGCAAACACATCACCTTTATGGTGCTGCCCACCGATAATCATTGCCAGTGTAGTAGCGGCCATGTCAACAAATGCTTCTGCTCGCGCTTCTCGCACTGTTTCATCTTTGGCTGAAACATCAACCATATTGGCTTCGCCACGGGTATTGATATGGGTAAACTCAGTCATACGCTTCCCGATATTACGCTTTCAGATGAGGCATAAAGTTGCACGGGCGATAGCTGGCATTGAGCTGATCGCAGATGATCTTTTCCCACGCAGTGCGGCATGCACCGGTTGAGCCTGGCATAGCAAAAATCACCGTATGGTTAGCAAAACCGGCAATCGCGCGCGACTGGATAGTTGATGTACCAATCTCTTCATATGACACCATGCGGAACAACTCACCAAAACCTTCAACTTCTTTATCAAACAACACACGTACAGCTTCAGGTGTCGTATCACGCGAAGTAAAACCGGTTCCACCGGTGATCAAAATGCCCTGAACCTGTGGGTTGGCAATCCATGCAGAAACAATGGCGCGGATCTGATACACATCATCAGGCACAATACTTTTTGCTACAACCTGATGCCCTGCCTCTGTCGCGGCATTCACCAGAAACTGGCCTGAAGTATCATTCTCTTCAGTACGGGTATCTGATACGGTCAGTACCGCCAGCATTGCAGGTTGAAAATCAGCAATTGCGTGTCCCATGGTGTCACTCCTTCCTATCATTATAGTAATCTTGGTTTTTTATTATCCGCCCAGCGATGCCAGATGCGGTGTGCTGCCAGAATTACCGGCATGCAAGAAATGGGTCTGTTTTTTACTCAGTAACGCCTGCTGTAAACGCTGTTGCAACAACGGAAGTTGCTGATCTTCGGTCAGTAAATCCCGCAGGTTAATGCCCTCATCCCCGAACAGGCACAAGTGCAATTTACCGGTTGCCGAGACCCGTAAGCGGTTACAACTTTGGCAAAAATCTTTTTCATACGGCATGATAAGACCAACTTCACCACAATAGTCTTCATGGCGAAAAACCTGTGCCGGCCCCGCATTGCGTTGTTTTTCCACCGGTTGCCAACCCTGTTGCAGCAGAATATCGCGGATTACGCCCCCTGAAAGGTGGTGCTTTGCAAACAACTCGCCCATTTCACCGGTCTGCATCAGCTCAATAAAGCGTAATTGAATCGGGCGCTCTTTAATCCAGCCTAAAAAATCATTCAGGCCACGATCATTTAACCCCTTCATCAGCACCGTATTCACTTTGACTTTGTCATATCCAGCGGTAAACGCAGCATCAATACCGGCCATGACTTCCCGTAATTTGTTTTCACCGGTAATCGAATGAAACAGACGCGGATCTAGGCTGTCGACACTCACATTAAGTGCATTAACACCAGCAGCCCTCCAGCGGGCAACATCTTTGGCCATGCGGTAGCCGTTGGTGGTAAGCGCCAAGGTCCGTAACCCAGCAATAGTGCTGATACCTTCGGCAATTTCAAGAAAGTCACGACGCAATGTTGGTTCACCGCCGGTTAGCCGAATTTTATCGGTGCCTGAGGCAATAAAGGCGTGCGCAATCCGGCGAGTTTCATTCGGAGATAAAAACGCCGTTTTAGAGGTCTGTTTATAACCGTCAGGCAAACAATAGGTACACCGAAAGTTACACACATCAGTAATTGATAGCCGCAAGTAATAAAACTCGCGGTTAAACGTATCTTTAAGTTGCTGCACCTTAAAACACCTTTCCAAATGTCGGGAGGCTAAAGCATTTCTGCTCTAACCCGGTGGTTCGTTGAACCACGGCCATCTTTCCCTATCCAACCTCAAAAAAGTGTTGCACTTAGGTAAAATGGCTTCGGAGTTTTTGGCGGCAAGGTTCACTGCATCGAGTGAAATTGACGACATAACTATAAATAGATGTAAAGCGTATCGCTATTTTATGTATCTGTGTAGCAAAATTACAATCATCATCACGGGGTATTAGGTAAAAATTCTAACTAGATCAAGCTTCGCAGGCTGCCCAGCCTATTTTTTCGCTTCAGTTTATCTTCCCATAAATAATTGCTGTTTTTGTTTTCAGAGCAAGAGCAAAGCGCCGAAAAACGTTTTAAGGGAAGGAAAAAGAGACGTAACCACACGCCAATATAATGAAAACCGTCTACGCTTCATAACAGACACGCACAATTTGTATAGAGGTAGATATGAGCAATATTACTGAATCAGTGGGCATTACTGAGTTGGCAAAATATCTCAAACGTATGCACGGTTATGATGATGAGACAGCACTAACCGAAGCACACACTGTATTAGCCGGTTTTCAAGACATGTCAGCGCACCATATTATCAAAGGCTGGTACTTTGATACGGAAGGCCATTTGGTGCTATTGCCCGATGAACGGATTAAATAAGCAGCAAACACATAGCATAACGTGCGGTCAGTCAACATTATTGATTGAGTTTGATAAGATTATTTCTTATGGTCAGCTCTCTTCTTGTATCTTACCGTTATCTGATACTGACTTTATTATGCGTACCTCCATGCTTGCAGATTTAAATCATGTTGTTGCTATAGGTGGTGGACACGGATTAGGCCGTGTTCTCTCTTCATTAGGTTCATTAGGTCACCGCTTAACCGGTATTGTCACCACCACCGATAACGGTGGGTCAACCGGCCGTATTCGTATGGCGGAAGGCGGTATAGCTTGGGGAGATACCCGTAACTGCATTAATCAGTTGATCTCTGAACCAACCGTAGCATCAGCCATGTTTGAGTATCGCTTTACTGGTGAAGGCGATTTAGCAGGGCATAATTTAGGCAATTTAATGCTCAAAGCACTTGATGATCTGAGCGTTCGGCCGTTAGATGCCATTAATCTGGTGCGGCGATTATTAAAAGTAGATGCTCATATCATTCCAATGTCAGAGCATCCGGTTGATTTGGCCGCCGTATGCGCTGATGGCATGTCGGTATTTGGTGAGGTTAATATTGATGCCCTGACCGAGCTACCGCGGTCTTTAGAGTTAGTGCCCCCCGTTCCGGCGACACGCGAAGCAGTAACGGCAATTGAGCGTGCTGATTTAATTTTAATCGGACCGGGCAGTTTTATGACTAGCCTGCTGCCCCCTCTGCTAAACAGCGAAATTGCCGAGGCAATTCGCCACGCAAATGCTGCACATGTGGTTTATATCGGCAATTTAGCCAAAGAGCACAGCCCTGCTGCAACGCTGAATATTAGTGAGAAACTCGATATTATCGAGCGGCACATTGGCCGGCGTTGCATCACAGGTGTTGTTGTTGGGCCACAAATTGATGTCAGTATGTTAGAGAACCGACGAATTGTTCAAACCATCCTCGACGCAGCCGATATTCCCTATCGTCATGATCGCCAATTGTTAAAACAGGCCATTGAACAGGCCTTATGCTAATATTATCTGCGTTATAGCGATATCTTGCTTGCTATAGTTTGTTTATGAGAGTTGTATAAATTCCTCTCTCAGCCGTTGCAGTTGATCACGTAGTGCTGCGGCCTCTTCGAACTCTAAGTTTTGTGCGTGTTGATACATTTTTTGCTCTAATGCCTGCAACTCATGCTCACGCTCTTTAGCTGACATAGCGTGATATGCAGGCGATGATTCAGCCACTTTTCGTCCTTTCGTTTTCCCCTTCGCTTTTGGTGGTACACGCGAACCTACATCGAGTACATCAGCTACCGCTTTGTTCAACCCTTGTGGCGTAATACCATGCTGCTGATTAAACAGTTGTTGTTTCTCACGCCGACGCTCAGTTTCACTGATCGCCTTAGCCATTGAAGGGGTAATTTTGTCACCGTACAAAATCGCTTTACCGTTCAGGTTCCGTGCCGCTCGACCAATGGTTTGAATTAATGAGCGTTCAGATCGCAAAAAGCCCTCTTTATCGGCATCTAAAATCGCCACCAGTGAGACCTCTGGCATATCCAACCCTTCGCGCAAAAGGTTGATCCCCACTAGCACATCAAACAACCCCAAACGTAAATCACGGATAATCTCCATACGCTCAACCGTATCAATATCCGAATGCAGATAACGCACGCGCACACCGTGCTCTTCAAGATATTCGGTAAGATCTTCCGACATCCGCTTAGTTAACGTAGTCACCAATACACGTTCATTAATGACTGTACGCAGATGAATTTCAGAAAGTAAGTCATCTACTTGTGTCGTTACCGGACGCACCTCAATGATAGGATCAAGCAACCCTGTTGGCCGCACTACTTGCTCA
Source organism: Plesiomonas sp. (assembly GCF_051652165.1). Lineage (GTDB taxonomy): Bacteria > Pseudomonadota > Gammaproteobacteria > Enterobacterales > CAMTGL01 > Plesiomonas. The sequence goes on along the minus strand of NZ_JBOFTR010000004.1, from coordinate 353,562 downwards.
ATAATGTCACTGCCCGAATGTTCAAGTTCATATTTTCCAGGTGTTGCTGAGACATAAATGGTTTGTGGAGCTAATGCAGCAAACTCCTCAAATTTTAGCGGGCGATTATCAAGTGCAGAAGGCAAGCGAAACCCATAATCCACTAGCGTCTCTTTGCGTGATCGATCACCTTTATACATAGCGCCAATTTGTGGCACAGTAACGTGTGATTCATCAATGATCAGTAAACCATCGTGCGGCAGATAATCAAACAGTGTCGGAGGTGGCTCTCCGGGGTTACGACCCGATAGATAACGCGAGTAGTTCTCTATCCCTGAGCAGTAACCTAGCTCATTCATCATCTCGATATCAAACTGCGTCCGCTGGCTGATCCGCTGCTCTTCCAGCAATTTATGGTGTTCTAGCAGCGTTGCCTTTCTCTCTACTAACTCTGTTTTAATCTGCTCAATCGCATCGAGGATCTTTTCACGCGGCGTCACATAGTGGGTTTTCGGGTAAACCGTGTAACGCACTACCTCCTGCTGAACTTGACCCGTCAGCGGATCGAACACTGATAGGCGATCGATCTCATCATCAAACAGCTCAACCCGAACGGCATGATCATCAGATTCAGCCGGATAAATATCAATCACATCACCACGCACACGAAATGTACCGCGCTGAAATGCCTGATCATTGCGCTTATATTGCAATTCAGAGAGTCGGTGCAGAATAAACCGCTGATCAAGCTTATCGCCACGCCGTAAATGCAGCATCATTTTCAGGTAGGAGTCAGGATCACCCAAACCATAAATTGCAGACACCGAGGCAACTACCACCACATCTCGGCGCTCCATCAAAGCTTTGGTTGCCGATAAACGCATTTGCTCTATGTGGTCATTAATTGCCGCATCTTTTTCGATAAAGGTATCCGTACTCGGCACATACGCTTCAGGCTGATAATAGTCGTAATATGAAACAAAGTACTCCACCGCATTGTGTGGAAAAAAGGCTTTCATCTCACCATATAACTGAGCAGCCAGTGTTTTATTCGGTGCTAGTATCATGGTTGGGCGTTTTAAGGTGGCAATCACATTTGCTACAGTAAACGTCTTTCCCGACCCCGTTACACCCAGCAATGTCTGGTGAGCCAACCCCGCGTCAATACCATCAATCAGCGCGTGTATAGCCTCCGGCTGATCACCGGCAGGCTGGAATGTTGATTCAAGTTCAAACGCGTTGCTCATGCTTACCCTACTGCAGTTTGTCTTGTTATCTCTCTATTATGCGCGGCTTTATAACGAAATTCGAGCTTGTTTAGCCATTACTGCTGCGATCATATTATAGTTTATGCTGTATAATATAAGCATATTGACATTTCCATTATACTCCTACTGTACAATAAACAAACTTTACATTTTATACTGATACGTTTATCTTATTGTATATTTAACGGATATACCCATATCACAATAATAACAATATACTGACATTAGCAAATCGCACACGATTAATATTTCAATCATATTAAATACAGAGAAAATTACGTTATTATTTTAGATTCATATCATACAACATCTAAATACTGTCAATCATCACCTTATAATATTTCTTTTTAAGAATTAAGATATAACCACAACATTAATCACTCACTTACTCAGTAAAACTCAAACCATAAATAATTTCGCTACTTAAAGCATGATTAAGGATATAAAAATAACAAAATAAAGAGTATTCATCGCTCTCTCTCGAGCATTAATATGCTCTCTTCATTTCAAAATCAGATTTAAAGTGCAGTAATTTTGCCACAAAAACAAACAATGTTGTTCAACAACCTTCCTAACAACTCACTATTCACTCTACAAAAACAGCGGTATCATATCTTGAACATCATCTCACATTGTTTAAGAATCTCTTCAATCTTCCTCTCTCTTGTTATACTTATCTGTGTTTAAAGATAAAACGCATCAGTTATACTAAAAAATCGATTAATTGGCCATGTAACTACTGTCAATATGTCTACTTTTCAACCACCCCATTATCATCTGTAAACATACTGTTATTGTGCGGTAAATCACATAAGCACAACCTTAATTAATCCCATACTACGCCAGCAAACAAACAAAATAGCTTACTTGCTACAAACCAAGAGAACTAAAGGCACTCACCAAACTGTCTTAATATAGCCCACACAGTTATCCACAGATTCAGTGGATAACTTTCGTGTTTCTAAAGAAAAAAGGAGAAGTCAACAATTTAAATGAGGATAAATATCAATGAGTTGTATAATGCAGCAAATAGAATAAACGCGATGAAATAGGCTTGACAAATCACCTAACAACAAAACAACACCATCTAGAAGCAAATCATTAACATCTCGTTATGAAAAACCCCATACTCTTGATGCATATTATATATTCACTCTCTTTTTCTTCTCCCTTTAATAACGGCTATTGGCATACACTTCCATTGTAAATCTGATAGATAGACTGTTCTAAATACAAAATATATGTAATACATCTCCAATCAACACCGTTCATTTCTGAAAATAAACATTTAATTATGGAATGTAAATCACATAATAATTATCGTTTTAAAATAACAAATACGAATAGACTGATATAATCAAATTATCTACATTTGCCTAAAGAGAATATTATCGCGATGAGTAGAAAAGTATCTTGGCTAACCTCTATTTGGCGGGTAATTATCTATTTTAGTGTTATTGCCACTCTGATTTACTTTCAATCAGCCTACTCATTATCTCTTGCTGTTACACTTGTTCTTTTATTAATGTTTTGTGCAAGTATGTTCAGTATAGAGTTGTTCAAAATTAAACAACTTGCAGCAGAACGTCTGAGTAAACTAGAACAAACACTGAGTGCTGCAGCAAGCCCTAATGATACAGCCGAAACAAAATTGGTTGCACAGTACGCACAAGGTTGGAGACAAGAAAAAGCGGAGTTACAACATCGGCTTGAGTTAATAGCAAAAGATGTTAATCGTGATTCATTAACAGGCTTGCCTAATCGAACTAATTTTATACGGCAACTTTCTCTTTTACCTGAAGATAATGCAAAACATTGGTTAGCATTAATTCATGTTGCTCCTGTTCATGAGCTAAACCAACGCGGTGGCAATAAATTAGGCGATCTTTTTATGCAAGAGATTGCCGAACAATTGACTATTCATGGTTTACCATTAGGTCAATTATATCGATTTGAAGGTGCAATGTTTGCTTGGGTTGCCTCTGCGCACCAAATAGATAACCCTGAGCGCCTTGCCGAGCGGTGTGCGCAATCACTTGAACAAATAGCACAACGTCATCATGTGAATCGTGCAGCCAATATTACATTTGTCAGCTTCTATGGAAATCAGTGGGGTGCAGCACTCAATCATGCAGAAGAGAGTTTACGCATTGTAGCTTCTCTGCCGCATCGCAGTTGGCAAGTTGAATACACTGAACAACCGCAAATTGACAATTGGCATTATGAGTTAGACCTACAAATTGCTAATGCCGATGTTGCATTTGATATCCAGTCTACTCTCAGTATCAGTGAGACAATGCCAAAGTATCACGAGCTGTTCTCACGCTTTACTTTTTCAAAAGGAGCAATGTCAACGGAAAAAGTCATCGCAATGGCAGAGTACCATGGTCGTATGGCACAACTTGATATGATGCTATTAACTAAAATTAAAGCTGTGCTTAACAGTTTTAAAGGTGAAGGTATACTTGCTGTCAATCTTGGTTTTCATACCGTCAACGATGTGGGCTTTTTACGTTGGCTTACCCATTATCTTGAGCAAGAAAGTACAATTGCCAAACTGCTGGTTATCGAAATTCCAACGGAGGCTGTGCAAACTTATCCAGAAAATGCGGGGCAATTAATTAATGTTCTTCATCAATACGGTGTACGTGTCTGTTTGTGTAATTTTGGTCAGCAACTCGATGGATTAGCCATTTTATCAAAATACAAGCCTTCATTTATCAAACTTGCTTCTCGGTATACTCGTGATATTGACGCAGACAAAAATACACAGCAAGTGATGCGTCTTTTTATTGACACCTTACACCGTTTAGGTACGCGTGTTATTGCAGAAAATGTTGAAAAACAAGAGGATAAATCAGCTCTTATTCACTTAAGAGTAGATGCAATTCAAGGTTATGTTGTTGCAAAACCAAAATCAGTACATCATTCAGAATTGTTAAAACTCGTTAGTTAAATCACAAAAATCGTATTTCATTGCTATTTTGTCGGCTCTTTACTCAAAAAGGCATCTCATTCTTAATAGAATGCTTTTTTTTAACACTAACTCGCATCTCACGGTCATTGGTAGGTTGTCGAAACAGACAGAATTGCTGATAATACGGCAGTTTTTTGTTATCTAAGGTAGCTCCCATGACCGAATATATTCTGCTGCTTATTGGCACAGTGCTTGTCAATAACTTCGTGTTGGTCAAATTTCTCGGATTATGCCCATTTATGGGGGTATCCAAAAAACTCGAAACCGCTATTGGTATGGGGTTAGCCACCACCTTTGTACTTACGCTTGCGTCAGTATGCTCTTACCTTGTTGATCACTTTATTTTACTTCCTTTAGGTATTGACTATTTACGTACATTGGCATTTATTTTAGTTATTGCCGTTGTTGTGCAGTTTACTGAAATGGTAGTACGCAAAACGAGCCCTGTACTTTACCGTTTATTGGGTATTTTCTTACCTCTTATCACTACAAACTGTGCCGTATTAGGTGTAGCTCTGCTTAATACCAACTCAGCACATAATTTTATTCAATCTGTAATCTACGGGTTTGGTGCTGCGGTTGGCTTTTCTGTTGTGCTGATTTTGTTTGCTGCTTTACGTGAACGTTTGGCATTAGCCGATATCCCTGCCCCTTTTAAAGGCTCTTCAATTGCACTGATTACAGCAGGTTTAATGTCATTAGCCTTTATGGGCTTTACCGGTCTGGTTAAATAAACATGTTTAGCATTGTGGTGGCTATTTTAGCGTTAGTGGTACTTGCACTTGTTTTTGGTGTGCTTTTAGGCTTTGCCTCTATCAAATTCAAAGTTGATGCTGATCCTATTGTTGATCAGCTAGACGCTATTTTACCACAAAGTCAGTGTGGACAGTGTGGTTATCCCGGTTGTAGGCCTTATGCTGAAGCAGTCAGTCAAGGGGAGCAAATCAATAAGTGCGCACCTGGCGGTGAAATTGTCATTATTAAAATAGCTGACTTGCTAGGTGTTGAGCCTCCGGCTATCAATGAAGAATTAGTAAATGCTGATTTACGGAAAAAAGTTGCTTTCATTCATGAAGATCAATGTATTGGCTGTACTAAATGTATTCAAGCTTGTCCAGTTGATGCCATTGTCGGTTCAACCAAATCACTGCATACGGTAATCAGTGATCTCTGCACTGGGTGTGATCTTTGTGTTGCGCCCTGTCCGACCGATTGTATCGAATTGATCCCTGTCGATATTACACCCGACACATGGAAATGGGATCTGAACACAATTCCTGTTAAGGTCATCAATTAAGTTATGTCCAGCGTTATCGAAGCTATTCAAAGCGGCCAGCTATGGGATTTCAACGGGGGTATTCATCCGCCCGAGATGAAATCTCAGTCAAATGCCACCCCTATCCGCCGGATTGATCTTGCGCCTTACTATGTTGTGCCGCTGCAACAACATGCTGGGCAGAGTGGTGATTTGCTGGTCTCTTGTGGTCAGAAAGTGCTAAAAGGCCAGCCACTGACCAATTATATCGGTGGTGGGCGTGTACTGCCGGTGCATGCACCCACATCAGGCACGATTACGGCTATAGAGCCAAGAACAACCGCGCACCCGTCCGGTTTACCTGATTTATGTGTTGTGATACAACCCGATGGTCATGACACTTGGTATGAACGGCAGATTATTGATGATTACCACCTCGCCACGCCGGAAGCCTTGATCGCACAAATCCGCAGTGCCGGTATTGCCGGTCTCGGTGGTGCAGGCTTCCCGACTGCCGCCAAATTACTCAGTGGCAGCCATTTGGTAAAACTGCTCATCATCAATGCAGCGGAATGTGAGCCCTACATCACCGCAGATGACCGCCTCATGCAGGATTATGCCGATGAGGTCATCGAAGGTGCGCGTATTTTACGGCATATTCTGCGCCCTGAGCAGGTGGTTATTGGCATTGAAGATAATAAATCTGCCGCCATCAACGCATTGAAAAATGCGCTCAGTGGGAGTGAAGATATTCAGTTGCGGATCATTCCCACAAAATACCCCTCTGGCGGTGCAAAACAGCTGATCAAAATTCTCACCGGCTGTGAAGTGCCCAAAGGAAAACACTCTTCAGCTATTGGTGTTTTAATGCAAAATGTGGGAACGGCATTTGCAATTAAACGCGCCATTGTTAACGGTGAACCGCTGATTGAACGCGTTGTAACTATGACGGGTGATGCCATTCATGACAAAGGCAATGTCTGGGCTCGCTTAGGTACGCCGGTACAGCATCTGCTCGATCATGCCAGCTTCCGCCCAACCCAAACGCCACAAGTCATTGTTGGTGGCCCTTTGATGGGCTTTAGCTTGCCGCATTTGGATGTTCCAGTCGTCAAAATAACCAACTGTATACTTGCACCTGGCTACACCGAATTTGGGCAACCACAGCCTGAGCAAGCCTGTATACGCTGTAGTTCATGTGCTGATGCTTGCCCAGTAAGCTTATTGCCACAACAGTTATACTGGTTCAGCCGCGGTCAGGATCATGACAAAGCCAGCCAATACAATATTATGGATTGTATTGAGTGTGGGGCCTGCGCCTATGTCTGCCCAAGTAATATTCCACTGGTGCAATACTACCGCCAAGAGAAATCTGCGCTGTGGGAAATTCGCCGTGATGAACGAAAAGCAGAAGTCGCTAAACAGCGTTTTGAGGCAAAACAACTGCGGTTACAGCGTGAAAAAGAAGAACGTGAACTGCGGGCTAGCCGTGCAGCAGAGGCTCGGCGCAGTACACAAAAATCGACTGACGGTGTAGATCCCGTACAGGCAGCTCTTGAGCGAATTAAAGCAAAAAAAGCACAAACTCAGGCGCAAGAAGGCTCTCACACTGATGTGCCGCAAATTACTCAAATACGTAATGAGTCAGCGACAGATCTGGCAGGCCGGACTATCGTAGAGCAAAATGCAGCCACTGCAGCCCGTGAAATGCGAAAACAGCAAGCCCGTGAACAAAAAGCACGTAAAGCTGCTCTAGAATCTCAGGAGTCAGCTGATACTGCCCCTGTCGTAAACGAGCCTGTTACTGCAACACCAGCAGCAGTGCAAGTTGAAGACGCTGATCCGCGAAAAGCCGCCGTTGCTGCCGCTATCGCGCGGGCAAAAGCGCGCAAAGCTGCACACGGCTCTCAAGAATCTGCTGATACCGCCCCTGTCGTAAACGAGCCTGTTACTGCAACACCCGCAGCAGTTCAAGTTGAAGACGCTGATCCGCGAAAAGCGGCCGTTGCTGCCGCTATCGCGCGAGCAAAAGCACGCAAAGCCGCACAGGGAACTAAGGAGTCTGCTGATACTACCCCGCTCGTAACCGAACCTGCTACAGCAACACCCACAGCTACGCAAGTTGAAGACGCTGATCCGCGAAAAGCAGCCGTTGCTGCCGCTATCGCGCGAGCAAAAGCACGCAAAGCCGCACAGGGAACTCAGGAGTCTGCTGATACTACCTCTGTCGTAAACAAGCCTGTTACTGCAATACCAGTAGCAGCGCAAGTTGAAGACGCTGATCCGCGAAAAGCAGCCGTTGCTGCCGCTATCGCACGGGCAAAAGCGCGCAAAGCTGCACAGGGAACTCAGGGATCTACTGATACTGCCCCAGTCGTAACCGAACCTGTTACGGCAACACCCGCAGCTACGCAAGTTGAAGACGCTGATCCGCAAAAAGCGGCCGTTGCTGCCGCTATCGCGCGAGCAAAAGCACGCAAAGCTGCACAAACTACGGCAGCACAAACAGATAACTGCAGTACCATTCATACTGAAATGCGTGAGGAAGAGACAAACCGATGATCTTTAAAATTGCCAGCTCCCCTTACACGCATAACCATCAAAGCACCAATATGCTGATGCGTCAGGTGATTATGGCCTGTATTCCCGGTGTAGCGGCACAGTGGTTTTTCTTTGGCTGGGGCAGCTTAATTCAGATTGCCATTGCTATCGTAACGGCAGTTATTGCAGAAAGTCTGGTGCTGTTTTTGCGGAAAAAACCTATCCGGCAAACACTGCAAGATAATACCGCCATACTCACCGGCTTACTGCTTGGAGTCTGTATTCCACCGCTAGCACCTTGGTGGATTATGGTAATCGGCATTATTTTTGCCGTAATTATTGCCAAGCAGCTGTATGGTGGTCTAGGGCAAAATCTGTTTAACCCAGCAATGGTTGGTTATGTTGTACTGTTAATCTCTTTCCCTGTACAGATGACATTATGGCTACCACCATTACATCTACAAACAGAGCCTGTGTCACTCACTGACAGTGCAATGGTGATCTTTAGTGGTCATACACTTGAAGGTAGTACTATGCACCAATTGTTGCTTGATGCGGATGGTGTGACTCAAGCAACCCCTCTAGACACACTAAAAACTAACCTGAAAAATGGCTTAACAGTACATGAAATTATGCAAAAGCCCTTTTTTGCACAAGGTGGCAGTGTTGGTTGGTTATGGACAAATATCGGCTTTTTGCTAGGGGGCCTCTACCTGCTATACCGCCGGACAATTCAGTGGATGATTCCCGTCAGTTTTCTGGCCAGTTTAACGGTAATTAGCACGCTTGGCTGGCTTATTTCAGCCGACTCTGCGGCAACACCGTGGTTTTCCCTTTTTTCTGGTGCCACCATGTTCGGTGCATTTTTTATTGCAACTGATCCAGTCACCGCCTCGACAACCGTCAAAGGTCGGCTGATTTTTGGTGCGTTAATTGGTTTATTAGTCTACCTGATTCGAACATTTGGCGGTTACCCTGACGGTGTTGCATTTGGTGTCTTAATTGCCAATATGGCCGTACCATTGATCGATCATTATACCCAACCTAGAGTTTACGGGCGCTAAGGATTTTACTATGTTAAACACAATGCGTCGTCATGGTATGACTCTCGCTATTTTTGCTCTGGTTACTACAGGAATGATTGTCGTTGTACACTCTTTAACTAATGATAAAATTGCAGCACAAGCTAAATTACAGCAAGCCAACCTGATTAATCAGGTATTACCACCAGAGCTATATGATAATGATCCGTTAAAAGAGTGTGTGTTAGTCACCAACCCTACTCTGCTCGGTACCACCGCTCCTCATAAGGCTTATTTAGCACGGAAAAATGGGCAGCCCGTTGCTATGGCGATAGAGAGCACCGCCCCTAATGGCTATTCCGGTGCAATTAAACTGATTGTCGGGGCTACACTGAGCGGAAAATCGCTTGGTGTTCGAGTATTAGAGCACCATGAAACACCGGGGTTGGGTGATAAAATAGAGCTACGCATCTCTGACTGGATTTTAAGTTTTAAAGATAAAGTACTCAAAAGTGATACTGATTCTCGCTGGGCTGTACGTAAAGATGGTGGTATGTTCGATCAATTTACCGGTGCAACTATTACCCCACGGGCGGTGGTTGGCAGTGTTAAAAACACGCTAATTTATACTCGCCAATACGGTGCAGCACTATTTAACCAAACACCAGATTGCGGTCAGTAAATACACACTAATTTAGTGGTTAATGGAGTGAACAAGTGAGTAACCCACAAGAAATTTTGTTGCAAGGGTTGTGGAAAAATAACTCTGCACTTGTACAATTATTAGGGTTGTGCCCTTTACTTGCAGTGACCTCAACAGCAACGAATGCACTGGGTTTGGGTTTGGCTACCCTGCTAGTGCTTATTTGTACCAATATTACTGTTTCAGCGATTCGCCACTGGATTCCTAGTGAAATCAGAATACCTATTTATGTGATGATCATTGCCTCAGTAGTCACCGTTGTGCAGTTACTGATGAATGCTTATGCCTTTGGTTTGTATCAATCATTGGGAATTTTCATTCCACTTATCGTTACAAACTGTATTGTTATTGGTCGAGCAGAGGCTTTTGCCGCTAAAAACTCTGTTGCTCACTCAGCACTTGATGGATTAGCTACAGGTTTAGGTGCAACATTGGCTTTGTTTATTTTAGGGGCATTACGCGAAATTATAGGTAAAGGCACACTCTTTGACGGTGCAGATCTTTTACTTGGCTCATGGGCTACCGTATTGCGTATTGATATTTTGCATCTAAACAATAGCTTTTTGCTCGCAATTTTACCTCCTGGTGCATTTATTGGGCTTGGTTTTATGTTAGCGGGAAAATACGTAATTGATCAAAAAATTAAAGTACGTGGTTATTCCACAACCTCTTTTGAACATGGTGAGTTGAAAAAAACAAACAGTTGCCATTAATCACTACTGTGCAAGAGAAGCCATATATGAATCAGAAAAAACGAGTCGAAATTCTACAGCGATTACGAGTACAAAACCCAAAACCAACCACCGAACTTAACTTTACTTCGCCATTTGAGCTATTAATTGCGGTAATGTTGTCAGCGCAAGCCACTGATGTCAGTGTCAATAAAGCAACAGACAAACTCTACCCTGTTGCTAATACTCCACAGGCTATTTTTGATTTGGGTGTTGATGGCTTAAAAAATCATATAAAAACTATTGGTTTATATAATACTAAAGCAGAAAATGTTATCAAAACCTGTCGAATTTTACTTGATCAGCATAATAGCCTTGTACCTGAGAACCGCGAAGCACTGGAAGCATTACCTGGTGTAGGAAGAAAAACAGCCAATGTAGTTCTCAATACAGCATTTGGATGGCCAACAATTGCTGTAGATACACATATCTTCCGTGTATCCAACCGTACAGGCTTCGCTCTGGGAAAAAACGTCAATGACGTTGAAAAGAAACTTCTTAGTGTTGTGCCTGCTGAGTTTAAACTCGATGTGCATCATTGGCTTATTTTGCACGGGCGCTATACCTGTATTGCACGAAAACCACGTTGTGGCTCATGTATCATTGAAGATTTGTGTGAATATACCGAAAAAACCGAATAAAAAATCACAAAGACATCCTATTCGCCGCACAAATAGATAACACTACAAGATGTAAAATCAGATAATATTGTCTTATCACAAATTGATTTTGTGGTAGATTAACCTCGTGTGTTGCGCATTTGCACTTATTTCTTCATGCTAACGCTTAGAGATAAATTGATTATTTATTCAGTGACGCATTAGTGCGTCACTTTTTTTACCCACAACCCTATAACATCGCTTCAGGTATTCACATTTTATTGGCGAATATGGTGAATGATACTTGTTACAATACCAACAATATGTAGTGTTGCATGGGTATCAAGATTTGGGTGATCTGGATTTAATGACAACAAACAGGCTTCATCACTACAGCTATCACGACTCTGTTGCATTTCGTACACGACCATCTCCCCTTGCTGCATAATCACCACTAAATCGCCCAGTTTTGGCAGTAATATACGATCAACGACCAGAATATCACCTGAACGAATACCCGTATTTGTCATTCCTGATCCAGTAATTCGCATAAAAAAAGTATCATCTGGTCGCTTAATACAATGCAGATTCAGATCAAGACGCTCACGTCCGGAAAAAGGGTGAGAAGAAGTCGGTGAACCTAACGCTGTATCATTAAAAAATGCCACAGGGCGGTAGGTGAACAGATCATTGGGGAGCGAAATGTTCAGTTCCATGATAGCCTCATCTATACTGTACGTTTATACAGTATAAGATAAGGAGTATCGGTGTTAGATGCAAGTATTTCTGAGCAACTAAGACAACTTTTTTATCTTATAGATAACAAGCATAAAAAAACCTCTGATATACAGAGGTTTTTAATATATACCCAAAAGAAATACTTAATCGGCTAATTCATTTTTAGCCGATATGTGTCAAACCGCCCATATAGCTGCGTAATACTTCAGGGATCTCAATTCGGCCATCTGCTTGCTGATAGTTCTCAAGAACCGCGACTAATGTACGCCCTACCGCCAAACCAGAACCGTTTAAGGTGTGCACCAAGCGTGGCTTTTTATCACTCTTAGAGCGGCAGCGAGCTTGCATACGGCGAGCTTGGAAAGCCCCCATATTAGAACATGAAGAGATCTCGCGGTAAGTATTTTGCGCTGGCAACCACACTTCTAAATCATAGGTTTTGTGTGAGCCAAAACCCATATCACCAGTACATAGCAGCATAGTACGGTATGGCAAACCCAACAATTGCAGCACTTTTTCTGCATGACCAGTTAACTCTTCAAGTGCCTGCATCGAGTCTTCTGGGCGAACAATTTGCACCATTTCAACTTTATCAAACTGGTGCATGCGGATCAGACCACGGGTATCACGGCCATATGAACCCGCTTCAGAACGAAAGCATGGTGTATGTGCGGTCATTTTCAGTGGCAATGACTCTTCTTCAAGAATATCACCACGAACCAAATTCGTTACTGGTACTTCTGCTGTTGGGATCAGAGCATAAGTCGGATCACCCTCTTCCAGCGGCATTGTATGGAATAGGTCTTTACCAAACTTAGGCAACTGGCCAGTACCGTACAGCGTTTCATGGTTTACCAGATACGGAACATATGTTTCCAAGTAACCGTGTTCTGTCGTGTGTAAATCCAACATAAACTGGGCAAGCGCACGGTGCAGTTTTGCAATCTGGCCTTTTAATACCACAAAGCGCGCACCGGTCAGTTTTACAGCGGCAGCAAAGTCCATACCACCGGCCATCTCACCTAGATCTACGTGATCACGTACAGTGAAATCATAACTGCGAGGTGTACCCCAACGGCGAACTTCACAGTTATCAGCTTCATCACGACCACTTGGCACATCATCTGCCGGAATATTCGGAATACTCAGCACAATATCACGCCATGCATCTTGTAACTGATCCAGCTCAACTTTTGCTGCATCGAGCTCACTTCCCATAGAAGCAACTTCATCTAGCAATGGCTGAATATCTTCACCGCGTGCTTTTGCTGCGCCAATCGCTTTTGAACGTGCGTTACGTTCAGCTTGCAGATTTTCCGTTTTCACCTGCAATACTTTACGTTTCTCTTCTAGCGCCCTTAGCGTTTCAACATCAATTTTAAAGCCACGACGTGCCAGCTTCTCTGCCACCACGTCAAGATCGTTTCGTAGCAAATTAGGATCGAGCATTTTTATCCTGCTTTTATCGTTATTTAAAGAATTTAATCTGAGCTATCTGTGCAACAGAGTACTCACCTATCTTATTTTCGCTGTTTTAGAGCATAGGGTCTATTGTAAATGGCAGTGAAGGTAATATATTTCGCCATTTGTTATCACTGCTCTGCATTTCTTTTAATTGTTAATCAAACAGATACAGTAAATTGCACGCAATACGATTTTATCAATACTATTGTCAGTGGGTTTAAAATTAAACGAGATACCGTACACATCTATTTTATACAGGAAATATAATACCTTAACGTAAAGCAATATATTACGGATAGCGTTTTATTGGGCTATTTTGATCTTGTTGTACTAACCAGCGTAGTTTTTCAGCAATTTTGCCCTCTAAACCCCGCTCAGTAGGATAATAGTAACGCGTTTGTTGTATCTCTTGGGGTAAGTAGCTTTCACCTGCAGCATAAGCATGCGGTTCATTATGCGCGTAACGGTACTCTGCACCTAATCCCATCTGCTTCATCATAGTTGTTGGTGCATTACGCAGATGATCGGGCACATCGTAATCGGGATGATTCTTGGCATCAGCCAGTGCAGCATTAAAAGCGGTATACACGGCATTACTTTTAGGTGCACATGCCAAATAAACAACTGCTTGTGCTATTGCTCTTTCACCTTCTGCAGGACCAACACGGGTGAAGCAATCCCATGCGGCCAACGCAATTTGCATACCTCTTGGGTCCGCATTTCCTACATCTTCAGAGGCAATAGCCAATAATCTGCGCGCAACATACAACGGATCACTGCCGGCGGTCAGTATTCTTGCATACCAATACAGCGCACCATCTGGTGATGAGCCTCGAATTGATTTATGCAGTGCTGAGATAAGGTCGTAGTAACGATCACCTTTATTGTCAAAACGCGCACTACGCTCTCCGACCACATCCGTTAACAATTGCGGGGATAGTACCTTCTGGCCATTGGCATTCTCTACAGCCATATCTACCATCAGCTCAAGACAGTTCAGCGCCATACGTGCATCACCATTGACCAGCCGCATCAGCTGTTCGCGAGTCTGAGGCAGCAGTTGCAATGGCTGAGTGCCTAAACCACGTGCGCTATCGTGCATCGCCTGATCAAGCACTGTTCCAATCTCCTCTTCCGTTAGGGATTTGAGCAGATAAGTCCGTGCACGTGATAACAGCGCGTTATTAAGCTCAAAAGAGGGATTTTCGGTTGTCGCACCAATAAAGGTAATCGTGCCATCTTCAATGTGTGGCAGGAACGCATCTTGCTGACTTTTATTGAAGCGATGCACTTCATCGACAAACAAAATAGTGCGACGAGCGCGATCACGGTTACTGTGTGCCCGCTCAATCGCTTCACGGATCTCTTTGATGCCTGATGTTACCGCAGAGATGCGTTCAACATCAGCATCGGCATAACGGGCTATCACTTCGGCCAGTGTTGTTTTGCCTGTGCCTGGTGGGCCCCACAAGATCATCGAGTGTAGATGACCTGCTTCAATTGCTCTACGCAGCGGTTTTCCCTGTGCTAAAAGGTGGGATTGCCCGATATACTGTGCCAAGGTTGTTGGGCGCATTCTTGCAGCCAGCGGTTGAAAGTCAGCAGCAAAATCTAACGATAAATTACTCACCGAATGGCCTTACTGACGCTGATCGTCAATTTCTACACCTTTAGGTACATTAAATGTATAGGTCGCTTTATTTACTGATGTGGTTGAGAGATTTGATAATGTGGTTTTACTGGTTTGGCCATCTTGTTCAACCACTGAAAAACCATTAATAATGCCCACAGAGGTCACATTTAACTGAAACTGTTTAATATTACCACTATTTTTAATAGGCTTTAGGGTAAATAGATCCCCTTTTTGACTGACGTTATACTGTGCCCAGTCAGACGGGTTATTACGGGTTAGCAAAACAAAAGGGGTATTACCTGTAACATCTTTTAAATTGCTGATAGTTACTTGCTCAACAAAAGGGTTAAAAAACCACACGGTTTTGCCATCTGTTACGAGTAGTGTTTCATCTGGCGTTTTGCTTTCCCAACGAAACAAATTGGGGCGAGATACTGAAAGAACACCATTCCCTTTTTGCAACGTTGTACCATTAGCAGCCTTAACCATTTGCGTAAACGAAGCACTAAAGCTGTTCACTTTGCTTAACCGGGTTTGTAGATCACTACGTGCATCAGCCCAAGCACTTGATGATATAAGACTCAGTGCCAAACCACAGACCATCACACCTGCGGCTATCACTGTTTTTATGCTTGCGGTTTTCCTGTTTGTTTGTGCTTTCATTGTGATTCTCACCTTTACGCTCAATCATATAACTTGCGATTTTGCACATTATTTTGCAGGTAACACCTCTGCATTCTGATCGTTATATGCACATTAAATATGTTGTGCACATCTGGTTCAGAATGCAGATTTTATTATTTTAATTTCTAATTCAGTGGCTACCCGTTTACTGATTTAACCTCGCACTGGTGGCGGTGCTAAAACTTCACGGTTACCATTGTGTCCTTGAGCACTCACAATACCCTGACTTTCCATCTGCTCAATAATGCGGGCAGCTCGGTTATAGCCAATTTTGAATTTACGCTGCACACCAGAGATTGAACCTCGACGAGTTTCAGTCACAAACGCGACTGCTTGATCAAACAGGGGATCGAGCTCTTCATCCATGCCATCGTAACCTGTACCACCTTCTGCACTGTCACCGGCTAAAATAGCATCAATATATTGCGGTCGGCCACGTGCTTTCCAGTCTTGTGCGACAGCATGCACTTCCTGATCGCGCACAAATGCGCCATGCACACGTTCAGGAATAGAGGAGTTTGGTGGCATATACAGCATATCTCCCATCCCCAGTAAACTCTCTGCACCGCCCTGATCAAGAATGGTACGTGAGTCAATTTTACTTGATACTGTAAACGCAATACGGGTTGGAATATTGGCTTTAATCAAGCCAGTAATCACATCCACTGAAGGGCGCTGAGTTGCCAAAACCAAATGAATACCGGCCGCACGCGCTTTTTGCGCAAGACGCGCAATCAGCTCTTCAATCTTCTTACCCGCCACCATCATCAGATCAGCAAACTCATCAACCATCACTACGATATAAGGCAGTTTGGTGAGTGCTGGTGGCATCGGTTCCATGCTATCTCCTGGTCGCCATAATGGATCAGGAATCGGCTGTCCCATCTGCTCGGCCATCACCACGCGCTCGTTATAACCGGTGATATTTCGAACACCAAGCAGTGACATCAGCTTATAACGACGCTCCATCTCGCCAACGCACCAACGCAGTGCATTCGCGGCATCTTTCATGTCGGTGACCACTTCAGTCAGCAGGTGCGGGATCCCTTGATAAACCGAGAGCTCCAGCATTTTCGGGTCAATCATGATGAAACGAACTTCATCAGGGGTTGCCTTGTACAAGATGCTGAGGATCATGGCATTAACACCGACTGATTTCCCTGAACCTGTTGTACCTGCAACCAAAAGATGTGGCATTTTTGCCAAGTCAGCCACAACAGGCTCACCGGCAATATCTTTACCTAATACCACTGTTAGTGGTGATGTGCTTTGGCGGAACGCATCACAATCAAGCACTTCACGCAAAAAAACAGTTTGTCGATTTTTATTTGGTAACTCTAAACCTACATATGATTTCCCAGGGATCACTTCAACGACACGTACAGCAGAGGTAGACAATGCACGGGCTAAATCACGCGATAAGTTGGAAATACGCGCTGCTTTAACTCCCGGAGCAAGGTCAAGTTCAAAACGGGTAATTACCGGCCCCGGTGAAATTTCTGCAACATCTGCTTTAATACGGTAGTCATTCAAACGCTCTTCAACCAAACGCGCTGTGGCTTCAAGCTCTTGATCACTGACTGGTTGTTCGGTATTGGTTGGTTTTGCCAGTAATTCGAGTGTGGGCAGCGGTGTAGTTGGCTTTGGCATCGCCTCTTCTTGCTGCATTAAAAAAGGGTGCAAAAAAGCTAAGTTCTCTTGTTCTGCACGTTTGCGCATGCGAGCTATCTCTGCAGCTTGCGCTTGATAGTGCAATGCTTCCTCTTCATCTTGCTGGTTTTGTTGATCTTGAACGTCTATTTTTTGTTCAATCGCTTGATCAAGATTTAGCGTTGCCAACGCCTGCAACGCTTTCTCTTGACTTTCTTGAGTTATACGATGCTCAGATGCCCATGATGTGCTCATTGTCGGCTCACTGCGCTCTGATCCTGCTGAATGCTGTGCCTGTTGTAGCTCTAACTTTGTGACTAACTCTGGCACAGGTTCAAATGTAAACAGAGGCTCAGGCTCTTTATCAGCAACAGGCTCAAACGTAAATGTCGGTTCTGTTCTGCCAAGCGATGCAGATGACACCGATGTCGATACCTGCAATGGCTTACGTACAGCATCAACCGCACGCTGTAAGCGAGCATTTTCATGTGCTTCAAATTCGGCCTGCAAACGTACATTGAGTGTCGCTTCATCATCAACATCATCAACACGGTCAGCCGTTTGAGTGTGTCTTACTGATGCACGGGTATCATTGTGTAAACGCTCAGAAGTACGTGCAACCGGTCTTTGTAAGGTTGATGGTGATGTGAATTGGCGATCTAGATTATCAGCCTTATTTTCTGTTGTTTTTTCGTCAGTAGACACAACAATGCTTGGTGCTTGATCTGTATGTTGAGCACCCGCCTCATCACGTGCTGTAAAAGAGTACCCATGTGCAGGATCACTCTCTTGTGGCTGAGTAAAAAAGGTTGGAACATCTACACCCGGTATCAGTGGATTTTCACGTTTGAGCGAGTCCTCAATCTGTTTATGCTGTTCACGCTCTTGCTTTTGTTGCTCAATTTCACGTTGACGTTGTTCAGCTATACGCTCAGAGGGCAATTTAATACCTAGCGATGCTAATGTACGACGCGTTGGAATTTTGACCGGATTTGGACGCGGCATTTCAGGCACGTTAGGCTTAACTTGTGGTTTTGGTGTGTATGCTGTATCGCTATCATCATTACGCTGCGCACTAAAGCTGTGAGTAGATATATCATGAAGATGGTTACTCTCTGTTGCTGTTTTTATATTCCCCTCTTCGGTATGCGCAGAAAAACTAAGTGGTGAGCTACTTACCAAATCAGCCGCTATAGATGCCGTTGTTGTTGCTGTCACTACCGCAGGTATAGAGGCATTTGACATTGCACTAGCAATCGCGCCCCCTGTGACAAGGTTGCTAATTACAGGCGAATCATCAGAAAATGCTGAACCAAATGGTGTAATACCATCATCTAAGCCTGGATTTATATATTGCTGATTAAATGCTTCACTCTTGTTAACTGTGTGCATGTCAGCTTGATTTGGTGAAGGATCCATCGCCATGAGCGCATCTAGCCCATCGAGATTGATCTGAGGCTCAAATTCGTTATCTATATCTGCTGCTTTTGTCGATGCTGTTACAGTATCTGATGCTATTGCCGCAGCCCCAGCAACAAAAACTGCTGTCTCAGCTGGGTTGATCGCTAACTCTTGCTCAGATAACCGTTGTTTTACCGCGTCAATCACTGAATTAGCGTGCGAGTCTGCACTGATAGTAATGTCATCATCCATGCGATGGGCATGCAAAGATGGCATGACAGTATCCTTGTCACCCTCATCAGACTTTTTTGTAACGGATTCACTATCAACAGGTGTTTCTGTTAGCTCATTTTTTTTTACTCGACGTGGTGATTGTAGCAGTACATCATCACTGTCTATCTCATCTTCTTCATCTGCATTTTCTTCTAATAATGGATCATGCATTTCAAGATCACGTCGCGATTTTTTATTTTTCTGTGGCTGTTTTTTACTGTTTTTTACTTTTGATGTAGTGCGATCATCTTGCTCTTGAGATTTTTCATCATGATCTTCATCATTAATATCTCCATCATCATCTTCATCATGATCATAGCCTTGTTGATCAACATAATCGGTATCATCAGCATAACGCGCTGCCTTTTCTGCTGCTTTTTTAGCCAGCATTTCACGGCGACGAGTACCACCACCAGAAAAAAAGGCTACAGGGCTTAAAATTGCAGCACCAATATTTTCAGCCAATGTTAGCCATGACAAGCCTGTAAATAACGTCACTGCTGATGCCCAGATGCACAGCAAGATTAACGTTGCACCGATTCGAGAGAACCAAGGCACACTATAATTGCTGATTGCTGCACCAATAACCCCACCAGAAGGGAAATAGTAGAAATCATCAATACTAATAGCGGCTAATCCACACGATGCGCCGATTAACAACACCACACCAATCAGGCGTAACGACAAATTTAAAAAGTCAAATGGCTCATCATCACTGCGGCGACGGAATATCACCCATGCCGCAATCACCATAATAGGTGGCACAGCATAAGCCAGTATCCCGATAGATAAGAACAGTGTATCTGCAACCCATGCCCCTACCGCACCCGTAATATTTTGGATTGCTTCATGCCACGAAGCCTGTGACCAACTTGAATCTGAGGGATCAAAGCTCAGTAATGCAAGCATCATATAGACAGCAAAAATAACACCTACAATCAGGAGTGCCTCCATCAAACGGTGTAATCCACTTAATCTTTTATTGGTTCTAGCTTTTTTTTCTGCGAGTACCTGGCTCAAAAATGTCTCTCCAGGAGTCAATATTAACGACCAAAAATACGCTCGAGCAGTTTTATACCACTCGAGCGTTTTGATCTGGATGAATGGCCAGTATTTTAACTAAGCTGAACGAGTTTTGCACCCTTCATGCTCATCTTCTTGCTTAACGTGTTTTTATTACCAAACGATTGGTCTGTTTTACCTCTTCCATTACAACGTAAGTTCGTGTGTCATTAACACCCGGCAAACGCAGTAAGGTTTCACCTAATAACTTACGATACGCTGACATATCAGGTACACGTGTTTTTAGCAGGTAATCAAAATCACCGGAAACCAGATGACACTCTTGGATCTCTTCAAGCTTTTGCACAGCGGCATTAAATTGCTCAAATACATCAGGTGCACCACGGTTTAACGTAATTTCAACAAACACCAATAAAGAAGCATCTAAATAATGTGGATTTAATAATGCTGTATAGCCATTAATAAACCCCTGACGCTCTAATCGCCGTACTCGCTCTAAACAGGGAGTTGGTGATAAACCGACGCGCTTTGATAATTCAACGTTGGATATACGCCCATCCTTTTGTAGCTCATTCAGAATATTACGATCTATTCTGTCGAGATCTTTACTTGGCCGCTTTTTATTTTCTGTCATTTTATTCCACCCGTTTACGTCCTTGCGTGAATTAATGCTGCATCCTAACTCAAAAAAGAAACACTACACCAACCTAGTCGTTATATACTAGCAACATATACAGATGATTCACAAACCTTCAGTGTTATACACCATTTACTGCGAGGTACTCAGATGATTATTGGTATTCCTAAAGAGATCAAAAACCATGAATATCGCGTTGGGATGACTCCTGCAGGCGTGAAAGAACTCTCTGTTCATGGCCATCAACTGCTTGTCGAAACTCATGCAGGTAGCCAGATCGGTTTTACTGATGCTGACTATATTGCCGCAGGAGCACGTATCGTTTCTTCTTCAGATGATGTTTTCGCAAATGCAGAGATGATTGTCAAAGTAAAAGAGCTACAAACAGTAGAACGTTCCAAACTTCTCTCTTCTCAGGTGCTTTTTACCTATCTCCATCTGGCTGCTGATGTGGAACAAACTCACGCTTTACTGCAAAGTGGTGCAATTTGTATTGCTTATGAGACAGTGACTCATGCTCTCGGTGGACTACCACTTTTAGCCCCTATGTCAGAAATTGCTGGACGTATGGCGGTACAAGCAGGTGCACATGCACTGGAAAAATCACAAGGTGGATCGGGTATTTTACTTGGTGGTGTTCCAGGTGTTCCTGCGGCAAATGTTATCATTTTTGGTGGCGGTATGGTTGGTGCCAATGCTGCACGAATTGCCGTTGGGATGCGAGCGAATGTTACTGTATTTGATAACAATATAGAGACATTACGCCGCCTAGACACTGAGTTCGCAGGCCGTGTTCAACTGCTCAGCCCAACCCATGCCGCGATTCAGTCTGCGATAACCCACGCAGATTTAATTATTGGTGCTGTGCTTATTCCAGGTGCGAGCACACCTAAATTACTCAGTCGTGATGATCTTAAAATCATGAAAGCAGGAACGGTACTGATTGATGTTGCTATTGATCAGGGGGGATGCTTCGCAACTTCGCACCCCACCACACACGATAACCCAACGTATATCATTGATAATATTGTGCATTATTGTGTAGCAAATATGCCCGGTGCTGTTGCTAAAACTGCAACGTTAGCCCTGTGTAACGCGACGTTACCTTATATCATACAACTTGCAGATCAGGGCTGCTTAGTGGCAATGCAAAACAACCCTCATTTGGCAAATGGGCTGAACATCTATCACGGAAAGCTGACTTCCCGTTCGGTGGCTGATAGCTTAGGTTTACCCTTCTCACCATTAGATCGTGTTTTATACGGTAAATAATCCTCACCATTATTCGAGCTGTTTTAGTGGATAGATGAAGAAAATCTTCATCTATATTCCTATAAAATCACATTTTTTCTGCACTAAATGGCACTTTGCTAATAATACACGAGTCTGAGATTAGGTATTGTCAGTACAAAGTGCCTTTTTTTACTGTTTTTGCTGACACAATTTACCTACAATCGGCAGCACACCTGTCGTACGTGGAGAATAACAATGACATCGACAAAACATTGCAAATTATTGATTTTGGGCTCAGGCCCTGCTGGATATACCGCTGCAGTTTATGCAGCCCGTGCAAACCTTAATCCGGTTCTTGTTACCGGTATGCAGCAAGGCGGACAACTGACCACCACGACGGAAGTAGAAAACTGGCCCGGCGATGCCGATGAGCTTACCGGCCCGCTGTTGATGGATCGCATGAAAGCACATGCAGAAAAATTTAATACTGAGATTATTTTTGATCACATTAATAGCGTTGATCTGCAATCTCGCCCACTACGTTTATTTGGCGACAGCACGGAATATACTTGCGATGCGCTGATTATCGCGACTGGGGCTTCTGCCCGTTATTTGGGCATGCCGTCTGAAGAGGCATTTAAGGGCCGTGGCGTTTCAGCCTGCGCAACCTGTGATGGT
Organism: Plesiomonas sp.; assembly: GCF_051652165.1. Classification (GTDB taxonomy): domain Bacteria; phylum Pseudomonadota; class Gammaproteobacteria; order Enterobacterales; family CAMTGL01; genus Plesiomonas. The sequence goes on along the minus strand of NZ_JBOFTR010000004.1, from coordinate 331,073 downwards.
TTCTTTTATCGTAATCAGGCTGTTGCTGTGATTGGCGGTGGTAACAGTGCTGTTGAAGAGGCATTGTATCTCTCGAATATCGCATCTGAAGTACACTTGATTCACCGCCGCGACACTTTCCGCGCTGAAAAAATCCTGATTTCTCGCTTGATGGATAAAGTGGCTAACGGCAACATTGTATTGCACACCAACCATACACTCGATGAAGTTTTGGGTGATGATATGGGTGTAACAGGCTTGCGTCTGCGCGGTATCGAAAGTGATACAACCAACGAGTTGACGGTAAACGGCTTGTTCGTGGCCATCGGGCATAGCCCGAACACTGAGATTTTCCAAGGTCAGCTTGAGCTGAACGGTGGCTATATTAAAGTACAGTCAGGCACTGCAGGTAATGCAACACAAACAAGCATACCAGGGGTATTTGCTGCCGGTGATGTCATGGATCACATTTACCGCCAAGCCATTACCTCTGCTGGAACCGGTTGTATGGCGGCACTGGATGCTGAACGCTACCTTGATGCCCTCGGAAAATAAGCACCATGACAACGGGAGTAAATGCTCCCGTTGACTCATTCGTTAGTAACGGCCACAAAGCCGTATTTCTAGGGCTGTTAAGACACTGCACTCATGGATAAACTCAAACAACGCGAACTGACCCGCTGGCTAAAACAACAAAGCAAACTGGCGCGCCGCTGGTTAACGCTGACGATGCTGCTAGGGTTATGTTCAGGGCTTCTCATCGCACTGCAAGCGTGGCTACTGGCTACTCTACTCAATGATCTGATTATTCTTAATCAACCGCGTGAATCATTACACAGCTACTTTATAGCCTTAATAGGCACTGTTTTTGTTCGTGCGCTGGTCACTCGGCTGCGCGAACGCTGCGCATTTCAATGTGGCGTTGAAGTACGCACCAAAATTCGCTCACTGGTGCTCAATCACCTAGATTCACTTGGCACAGCGTGGATTAAAGGTAAACCAGCCGGTGCATGGGCTACCATGGTGCTTGAACAAATTGAAGATATGCAAGATTTCTTTGCACGTTATTTGCCGCAAATGTATCTGGCTGTATTCGTACCATTGATTGTGCTCTGTGTCGTGTTCCCAATAAATTGGGCCGCTGGCTTGATCCTTCTGGCCACTGCCCCATTGATCCCCTTTTTTATGGCACTGGTCGGCATGGGTGCGGCAGATGCTAACCGCCGTAACTTTAAAGCCTTAGCCCGTTTGAGCGGCTCATTTTTAGACCGTTTGCGGGGGCTGGAAACACTGCGTATTTTCAATCGCGCTCAAGCTGAAGTTGACCATATTCATGCTGATGCAGAAGATTTCCGCCACCGCACGATGGAAGTGCTGTATATGGCATTCCTCTCTTCGGCAGTACTGGAGTTCTTTACCTCGCTCTCTATTGCCGTGGTTGCCGTCTATTTTGGCTTCTCTTTCCTTGGTGAGCTGAATTTTGGGCATTATGATCAGGGTGTTACCCTCTTTGCCGGTTTTTTAGTCTTAATTCTTGCACCTGAGTTTTATCAGCCTTTACGTGATTTAGGTACGTTTTATCATGCCAAAGCCCAAGCCATTGGTGCGGCAGAAACACTGGTTGAATTTCTTGCGGTAGAAAAGCCTGCGATAGAAAAAGAAGCTAACAATACCCATGAAACAGCAACCACTGACGCAGCTGATAAAACCCATTACGCACACTCCACCGAGCACGTGTCTCGCCCTTCTGCTGAGTTGTTTTCTCTTCAACCACTACAGCCGTTTTCTCTTGTTGCTACTGATCTTGAGATCCTCTCGCCACAAGGAAAAGTGTTGGCCGGGCCTCTGAACTTTACGATTGATGCTAGCCAGCGTATTGCACTTGTTGGAAAAAGTGGTGCAGGTAAGACCTCATTAATGAACGCGTTACTTGGGTTCTTACCGTATCGCGGCTCACTGCTTATTGCAGGGCAAGAACTTAATCGGCTGGATAAAGCCTCATGGCGGCAACATTTGGCTTGGGTCGGGCAGAACCCGCTGCTGCTACAAGGATCTCTGCGCGATAACCTCACACTGGGGTTAGATACTGTTGATCAGCACAGCATCGAACAGGCACTGAATGCTGCCTATGCCAGTGAGTTTATCGATAAACTGCCGCAAGGCATTGATACGCTACTGGGAGATCATGGTGTCGGTCTGTCAGTCGGACAAGCGCAACGCCTTGCCGTTGCTCGTGCACTACTGCGTGATTCCCACTTTTTATTGCTCGATGAACCGACGGCCAGTTTAGATTCCCGTAGCGAACAACTAGTTATGTCAGCTCTAATGCTGGCCGCAGAAAAACAGACCACCTTTATGATCACGCACCGTATTGAGGATATTAAACACTGCGAGCAAATCTGGCTGATGGATAACGGAATGCTGGTACAACAAGGTGATTTTGCCACTCTAAGCCAAGCTGATGGCCCATTTGCGACTCTGCTGGCTAATCGGCATCTGGAGATTTAACCCATGCGTGTTTTGTTACCCTTTCTGGCGTTATACCGCCGCCATTGGATCCGTATGGCGCTCGGTATTGCACTGGCTATCGTGGCGCTTGCTGCCAGTATTGGCCTGTTATCGCTATCTGGCTGGTTTTTAGCGGCCTCCGCTATTGCCGGTGTAACACTGACGGGTGTTCCATTCAACTATATGTTACCGGCAGGTGGTGTGCGTGGGTTAGCCATTTTTCGCACAGCATCGCGCTATTTTGAGCGCGTAGTGAGCCATGATACGACTTTTCGGGTATTGACCCATCTGCGCGTATTTTGCTTTCGCCGTATCATTCCACTCTCGCCTGGTGGATTAGCAAAATACCGCCAGACCGAGTTACTCAACCGACTCGTGTCAGATGTCGATACCCTTGATCATATTTACCTACGCCTGCTCTCACCGTTGGTCTCTGCCCTACTGGTTATTATTAGTACAACTCTCCTGCTCTCTTTACTTGACGTACGTTTAGCACTCACTCTTGGCGGTATCATGCTGGTGCTTTTGCTGGTGATCCCGGTTATTTTTTATCAGGCAGGAAAACCTGTCGGGCAAAATATTCACCGTCAGCGCAGCCTCTACCGTGTGCAACTGGTCGAATGGCTACAGGCCCATGCCGAGCTGGTGATTTTTGGCGCAGCTAACCTGTACCGCGATAAACTCGATCACACCGAGCAACAATGGCAACAAAGTCAGAAACAAGAGGCCAGCCTTGCGGCATGGGCACAAAGTCTGATGGTGCTCGCCTCAGGTCTGACACTGGTGCTGATGCTGTGGCTGGCAGCCGATAATATTGGCGGAATAAAACATGCAGGAGCAATGATAGGCCTGTTTACGTTTGTCACGCTTGCTGCATTTGAGGCATTAGCTCCCGTAGCCGGCGCATTTTTACACCTTGGTCAGGTTATCGCCTCGGCTGAACGGGTAAACAATGTTATCTCACAACAACCCGATGTCGTATTTATCCCTGAAACACAAGCTACAGCAACACCTCCTGCTCATTACGCTTTAAATGACAACGTATTGCATTTGCAGCGGGTGAGTTTTGCCTACTCGCCAACAGAATTACCTGTATTAAACAAGATCTCATTAACACTTAACGCTGGGCAACATATTGCGTTATTAGGGAAAACCGGGTGCGGAAAATCAACATTATTGCAATTGCTAACGCGTGCTTATGATCCACAAGCAGGCCATATTTTGCTCGGTAATCAACCCTATCAATCACTAACTGAAACCCAACTGCGCAGCATGATCTCTGTTGTCTCACAGCGAGTACATATCTTTAGTGCTACATTGCGCCAGAACCTGTTAATGGCCGCGCCTACCGCCTCTGATAATCAGCTTGCCAACGTGCTAAACGCCGTTGACTTAACTGCACTGCTGGAGGATGAGGGGCTTGATATGTGGCTAGGTGATGGTGGGAGGCCGCTCTCTGGCGGTGAGCAACGCAGACTAGGACTAGCACGCGCCTTACTGCACGATGCCCCTATCATGCTGCTTGATGAACCCACAGAGGGGCTAGACGCAGAAACTGAGCAGAGAATACTGGCACTGCTAGCAGAACATACTCAAGGGAAATCGGTCATTTATGTCACCCACCGCCTGAGCGGGTTAGCCGATTATGATCAGATCTGTTTAATGGAAGAGGGTCAGATCATTGAACAGGGCTCGCATCAGCAGTTAATGACCGAACAGGGGCGCTATTATCAATTACATCAACGCCTGTAAGCCTGTTTTCAAAGAGGGTAATTATCTGTAATGCGATTAACTCAACTCTCTCTTACAGATACGTGTTTTCCTTCCCCCGAACTTGCATTGACAGATCCAGATGGTCTGCTTGCGTATGGGGGAGATCTGCGGCCTGCACGCCTGTTGGCCGCCTATCAACAGGGGATATTCCCCTGGTTTAGCGATCAAGAACCAATCCTCTGGTGGTCTCCGAACCTAAGGGCGGTGTTTGTTCCTGCTACGCTGCACCCTAACCGCAGCATGCGGAAATGGCTGGCTAAAACGCCGTACAAAATTACGCTGAATCAGGCATTTTCTGCAGTAATCGAACAGTGTGCGGCTGTTCGGCAGGGAAATACATGGATCTCTGCTGATATTTGTCAGGCTTATATCTGCTTGCATCAACAAGGCATTGCCCATTCTGTGGAAGTTTGGCAGGGTGATAATTTAGTCGGCGGTTTGTATGGCATTGCCATGGGTCAGCTATTTTGTGGTGAATCTATGTTTTCACTGCAACCTAATGCTTCAAAAACTGCATTGCTGGTATTTAATCACCATTTTCAGCAAGCACAGGGAAAACTGATTGATTGTCAGGTGATGAATCCGCATTTAGCCTCATTGGGTGCTCAGACTTTACCTCGGTCCGAATTTTTACAGCAATTACACACATACCAACATGCTATGTTATCGCAAGGTTTTTGGCGTGCACGGCAGCTTGATTATCCACATATACCATTGTGCAATAATACCTATGCTGCTGTTGCGCACAGTATTCAAACCTGCAATGAATAATTATGTCATCAGATTATCAAAGTACACAGCAAAAACAGATCCAGCTCTGGCTAACACCGCCAAGCACATGCAGCTATTTGCCTGAGCAATCTGAACAGATAGGGGTTGTTTCTGGCACTGAGTGGCACACCACTGAGGGATACTCACAACTTTTGGCACACGGCTTTCGTCGAAATGGTGATGCCATTTATAAACCACACTGCCCCGTATGCCATGCTTGTAAACAATTACGTATTTCAGTGGTTGAATTTCAACCTAGCCGCTCACAAAAACGGGCATTGCAACATTGGCATGCCGTGTCATGGCAGATTTGTGATAAACTACCACCTGAGTTTTTTACTCTTTATGCCAAGTATATTAATGCTCGGCATGCCAGTGGCAGTATGTATCCACCGAATAAAGCGCAGTTTGAATCTTTTACTCAGTGTCACTGGTTAAGCGTGGCCTATCTTTGTATGTATCAGGGTAGTCAGCTCATTGCAGTTGCGGTAACAGATGTTCTACCCGACTCTCTAAGTGCTTGTTATACATTTTTTGATCCTGGATTTAGCCAGCACTCTCCCGGTGTTGCTATGCTGGTAAAACAGCTTGAATGGGCACGACAAATTGGGAAACGCTGGGTCTATCCCGGTTATCAGGTTGATGCATGTAAGGCGATGTCTTATAAAAAACGATTTCGCCCAGCACAAGAGTTAACACCGACAGGTTGGCAATGGATTGATAAATGCTGAGTTTTAACCTGCTTTATGCCATGTTGCCTTTACACTACCAACGTTTTTCGGCATTATCTGCCGGTTATTATTCAGGTTGTAAGCCTTAACGAGGAATCAATGTCTAAAGAAGACAGCATTGAAATGCAAGGCACAGTGCTAGACACGCTGCCAAACACCATGTTCCGTGTAGAACTGGAAAACGGTCACGTTGTGACTGCTCATATCTCTGGTAAAATGCGTAAAAACTACATTCGTATTCTGACTGGCGATAAAGTGACTGTAGAAATGACACCGTACGATCTCAGTAAAGGCCGTATCGTGTTCCGTAGTCGCTAATTGCGGTGATAAAAAAAACCCGGACCTAAGTATCCGGGTTTTTCTTTTTTAGCGTGATAACATAATACTAAAATAAGCCGCCAGCTTTTTTGCTGACGGCAAGAGAGCATGAATGATATTCCAATCAGTGTAATGTGCTCTCTTCTTCTTTATCTTTACGAGCATGTGCACTACTGAATGTATAAGTAAGCTCATTTGCAACAAGACTGACATCCACTTTCACTACACCACCGTGTGTTAAAGAACCAAACAGCAACTCATTCGCTAACGGTTTTTTCAAATTATCTTGGATAATACGAGTCATTGGCCGTGCCCCCATCGCTTGGTCATAACCTTTTTCTGCCAGCCAATCACGGGCTTGGGCACTTACTTCCATCGATACCCCTTTCGCATCAAGCTGTGCTTGTAACTGCACGATAAATTTATCAACCACTTGATGAATAATTTCCGGCGTTAAATGATTAAACCAAATGATATTATCTAACCGGTTACGAAACTCTGGTGAAAACACTTTTTTAATCTCACCCAGTGCATCGGTGCTGTTATCTTGTTGTTTAAAACCAATAGATTTACGTTGGGTTTCTTGAACGCCTGCGTTAGTAGTCATCACCAGCACGACATTACGGAAATCAGCCTTACGCCCGTTGTTGTCGGTCAACGTGCCGTTATCCATGACCTGTAACAACAGATTGAATACATCAGGGTGTGCTTTTTCAATTTCATCAAGCAGTACCACAGAGTGCGGGTGCTTAATGACAGCATCGGTTAGCAAGCCCCCCTGATCAAAACCCACATAGCCCGGTGGCGCACCAATTAAGCGGCTAACGGTGTGTCTTTCCATGTACTCTGACATGTCAAAACGCAACAGCTCAATGCCCATAGCGCGGGCTAGTTGCACAGTAACTTCGGTTTTACCTACACCGGTTGGGCCGGCAAACAGGAATGAACCCACCGGTTTATTGTCTTGTGAAAGACCTGCACGGCTCATTTTGATGGCTTCGGTGAGGACTGAAATGGCTTTATCCTGACCAAATACCAGCATTTTTAGCTTGTCATCGAGTGAACGCAGCACATCTCGATCGCTGGAGGAGACCGATTTTTCAGGGATACGGGCAATCCGTGCAACAATTGACTCAATATCACTGACATTGACGGTTTTCTTACGTTTGCTTAATGGTGCTAAACGGCAACGAGCACCCGCTTCATCTATCACATCAATGGCTTTATCGGGTAAATGACGCTCATTAATGTATTTTGCTGACAACTCAACTGCAGCACGAATAGCTTTGTTGGTATAACGAACATCGTGGTGTGCTTCGTATTTTGGTTTTAATCCCATCAGAATTTTGGTTGTTTCGTCTACTGATGGCTCAATAACATCAATTTTTTGGAAGCGACGCGCCAATGCACGATCTTTTTCAAAAATGTTGGAAAACTCTTGGTAGGTAGTTGAGCCCATAACCCGAATTTTTCCACCTGAAAGCAGTGGTTTAATTAGGTTTGCCGCATCAACTTGCCCACCGGATGCAGCGCCCGCACCAATAATGGTGTGAATTTCATCGATAAACAGAATCGAATTCTCTTCACGCTCAAGCTGACGCAAGATAGTTTTAAAGCGTTTTTCAAAATCACCACGGTATTTGGTACCCGCCAGTAGTGAACCGATATCCAACGAGTAAATAACGCAGTTAAGCATAATTTCAGGGACATCCCCTTGCACTATGCGCCATGCCAGACCTTCTGCAATAGCCGTTTTACCGACACCGGCTTCCCCCACCAGCAGTGGGTTATTTTTACGGCGGCGACAGAGCACTTGTACCGTACGCTCAAGTTCGTGTTCGCGGCCAATAAGTGGATCAATACCGCCCACACGCGCCAGTTGGTTAAGATTGGTAGCGAAGTTCTCTAAACGCTCGTCACCCTCTTCGTTACTGTTGTTTGCAGAAGAGGCATTCTGGTTTTGGTTAGAAGTTTGTGAAGCACTGGTATCAGGGCTGTCTTTACGCACACCGTGTGAGATGAAATTCACCACGTCAAGACGGCTGACATCATACTTTTTCAATAAATAAGCGGCTTGTGATTCTTGCTCACTAAAAATAGCGACCAAGACATTTGCACCAGTAACTTCACTGCGGCCAGAGGATTGCACATGAAAAACTGCACGCTGCAGTACACGCTGAAAACTGAGCGTAGGTTGTGTTTCACGCTCACTCTCTTCGGTGGCAATCAGTGGTGTGGTTTGTTCGATAAAAATGGTTAGATCATTCCGTAGCATGTCCAGATTAACGGAGCAGGCTTCCAATGCCTCACGCGCTGAACCATTGTCAGTCAGTGCAAGCAGCAAGTGCTCGACTGTCATGAACTCATGCCGCAGCTCACGAGCTTTGGCAAACGCTAGGTTCAAACTTAATTCAAGTTCTTTATTGAGCATAGGCACCTCCCCTTAGAAGCTGAAAGCAAAGCCCGTACAACGCTATCAGGCTTTTTCCATTGAACAGAGCAATGGATGTTCGTGCTCACGCGCATACTGATTGACTTGCGCTACTTTTGTTTCGGCAACTTCAGCGGTAAAAATGCCACAGGTTGCTTTACCCTGATAGTGTACGGTTAGCATAACTTGTGTTGCTTTTTCAATATCAAGACTAAAAAATGTGGCTAACACTTCAATGACAAAATCCATTGGTGTGTAATCATCATTATTTAGTATTACCTTATACATAGACGGCGGCTTAACCGTCGTTTTCTCTTCATCTCTGATGAGTTCATCTATTCCTAGCCAATCTAAATTACTCATAACTCTATCGTAGTCTTTACATTCAGTAGATGCGAATGAAATGTTAATTTCAATGACGTTTTAGTGAACAACCCGTCAACACGACCTTCGTCGCCTTGACGTTACTCCCAATTCTACTAGAGTGTATCAACAAGCTGTGTTTATATTTCGACCAATCAGTATAAAAGTTGAGTGATTAGGTCGTAAATTCGAGCGCGAGCGCGCAAATACAGTTTGTACTATCAAATAAAGTATCACTCGAGGGATGTAGAGGTATGGAAACGGGTACTGTTAAGTGGTTCAACAATGCCAAAGGATTTGGGTTTATTTGTCCGGTTGTCGGCGGTGATGATATTTTTGCACACTACTCCATGATTCAAATGGAAGGTTATCGCACGCTAAAAGCGGGGCAAGAGGTGCAGTTTGAAATGCATCGAGGGCCTAAGGGTTGCCATGCGACCTGCATCGTTGTTCCTGTGCTAGAAGCAGAGCTCAGTTGACGCTGATGCATTATTTATGCTGATTGTATATGTCAGCATCTACAGTAAAAAAGCAGACAATTGTCTGCTTTTTGTCATTCATACTAAGACATAAATAACTCGTAAAGTCAGCTCTACGCTTAAACTAAACAGAGCCAACAAATTCAAATACGTACTCAACTATACACACACTGGGGTGCATTCATATTTGTTTGTAATTGATAACAGACGCTTTATTTATACTGCTGGGGCGTTATCTGCGGTAATCTCTTCGCCTGACAGTGATTTATGCCCCTCTTTCAGGTGCACCATATCAATCAAGTCATCACTGCTGACCTGAAATGCCTGGCCAAACCCTTTAACATATAGGCCTTGTTCTGGCACTAAACGGAACAGAATAAAATCGGCCATATTTGACAGATTATCGACAATATCACCATGACGCTGTGCTAAGGCATCAATAGCCGGTTTCCATGCGTTGTTATCACGTGTCACAATTTCTGCTTTTGCATCAAACGTTAGGCGTTGGCGAGCAAACAAAATACGGCTGCTTGCTTCATCTTGAATCATCATTAAAGATGTCCGAGGTACTTGCTGTAAATTACGTGCATGCCGGGCAATTTCAGAGATCAGCACGTAATAACCATCGGCTAATTGCACAAACGGGGCATAGCTGACATTTGGCATACCAGTACTGTCTACTGTGGCAAGGATCAGGGTTTTACACTGCTGACGGAAAGCCTGAATTTCAGGTTCTAGACGGTTTTGTAGGCGCTCTTGACGTTCAGTACTCATGATGATTTTTTTCCTTTTTTATGCTGTAGGATGATTTTTCCTACGCAATTTACTCATGGTAATATCCCACCCGTGGCGCACTATACTGTACGAAACCCGCATGGTGAGGTGGTGATCGATATTGTTACCGTAGTCGCTACAGTGACTCTGCTATTTCATGGCTGTAATAGCTGACTACTCGGCTCGTTCTGATGCTAATATAGGGGCCACTTCACTTATTGCATATGCACTGGCTGCATATTGCTCTCGTAATTGGTTAAAGCGGCTAATTTGTTCAGGGAACAACTGGCGTTTGCTATCGCGCCCCAGATACACTTTAAAAATACAACGGCCTGATTGAGCAAAAAACAGCAGGCTATAGCTCTCTTTACCCATAAATGGCTTTTCCAACAGGGCAATGTGCGAAACCTGATCAAGTTTGAGATGGCCATGTAAACCTTCGGCACTTTTGGTATATAAGTTGAAATAGCCGTGTGCCGGTTTTCCAGCCGGAAACGCACCTTTAAACTCAAAAATGCTGCCTTCAGACTCAATAATGGTGGTCAGTGCCCCCCATTCAGTGAGTGACTCTAGTAATGTTTGCGCATGTTCAGCGAATACCCATGTTGCCATGCCTGCAGGAAGTGCCGCGACCAACTGCTGTTCACTCACTGAAAACTGGCTGGCTAATGCTTGTGTTGATGCACCCAGTTCATGCTCTGAAAGTGCAGCAATCTGGGTTGCAAGGTTTTGTTGTTTGGTTATTGATTGCGCTAACGTAAGTGATTGCATCGGTAATTCCATACCCTGTATATCAAAAATAATCAGTTAAATGTGTTAATAGTCATCGCCATTATCTGCTACGGTTATCGTGCATTATTTTTTGTCCTCTTTTTTGTACAGCCTCTTTTGCTTTGCGTTATCTCGCTTGATTTTCACAATCAAGCAGCCTGTGCTGCAGAAGGTTGGCCTTGTAATGCTTCAATCACTCCCTGAGCCATATTGATACTCCAAAAACTGCCTGCAGTAGTGAGTTGTGCGGTTGAAGTATCAAGTGTTAGTAACCCACGATCTTGCCATGCAGCCAGTAGAGGTTGTATATGTTCAAATAGCTGAGTTTCACTGGCCTGATTCAGAGCGTGGGCTGACAGCATGCCGCGATCAAACCCCGCCTTAATAGCACTGTGTAATCTATGCAGCGGATTGGGTGCCATCATCATTGCCAATGGGAATTGGTTCTCTGCAATGGCTGTATGATAGGCTTCTAAATCACGGGTTTGCATTAGGGCATACCCGTTAATTGAGCCTCCAGCCCCTGCGCCAACCGGTAATACATCGGCGTGTGTTTTAGCCAGATGGTTGTAACGGCTGCGTTCACGTGAATCTCGCGCCCAGTGATTAACACTGAGCTGCTTGATTTGTTGCTGTTGCATAAAGGCAACACCATTGGCATACATCCGTGATTTTTCGGGGGTATTTGCTGGTGGTGGTAACCGTTTTTCACTGACTAGACGTGCCATTGGGGTGTTTTCCATCTCAATAAGCTGATACAGGTCAACACCGTGTGCTCCGCTGGCTAAAAAATCGGTTAAATCACGTTGCCAGCATTCACTATCCTGCCCTGGCAGACCAAACATTAAGTCAACAATGACTGGTGCGCGATCAAATGCGACGAGATGGTTGAGTGTATTTAGCAACGTTTCACGGTTATCCAAACGCTTGGCCTGTTTGCGCACAGCAGTATCAAAACTTTGGACACCAAATGAGAAGCGGTTTACACCACCTTCAACCGCGGCAACGTATTTTTCATCACTAAAACGGTTTAAGCGCCCTTCTAGGGTAATTTCACAATCCTCTGTTAATGGAAAGTGCGCATGAATTAGTTTTCCTAACTGAAATATTTGCTCTGCAGTAAGATCGGTAGGTGTACCACCACCGATATATACCGCAGCAAAAGGGTGTGCTTGTGTCCATGGCATTGCTGCTTTACGCTTTAGCTCTTCGCTCAATGCAACAAAGTACTCTGCTACTAATGTGGCACTGGCGGCATACTGAAAAAATGAGCAAAACGTACAGCGCACGCGACAAAACGGAATGTGGAGATACAAGCAGCGATCGCGTGATACTTTCTCGTTGCCAGTGAGCAGTTGTGTAAACTGTGTTTTGGTCGCTTCAATAGATAGCGGGCGACCACTTGCGCCTACATGTGCCTGACGCTTTCCTGTAAACGCGTATGCTAAGGGATCAGGGCTGTGATAACCCAGAATGTGTTCATCTAATAAAGAGAGATTAATCATCAGAACTGATACCGAACGCCAATTTTGAAATTACGACCTGCGGAATAGAGCTGGTTAAAGGCCTGACGGTAGTATTCGTCGGTAAGATTATCGATACCAATATCCACTTTAACGGCTTTAAAGGCTTGTGGCTGCCATGTGGTATAGAGATCAATGAGAGTGTAACTTGGGTACACTTCAGTGACATTTTCAGGCAGCTTATCTTGCGCTTGGTAGTGGCTAACATTCATGCCAACTTTAAGAGATTTATCCATAAAGTAGTGCCCTGCGCCTAATACCCATTTTTGTGCTGGGATATTTTGCAGTGGCTGGCCATTACTCTGATTTTCACCGTCAGTTTTAGCATAGCTTAGGCTTGTTTCGATATTTTGTAGGTTATAGAGTGCAGTTAGCTCTATTCCTTTAAGTAGCGCATCATTAACGTTTTGGTATTGTGTAGTTAGCCTGTCTACACGCTGATCAATGTAGTTACTGACGTTGTTATGAAAATAGGTGGCATTCAGCGCCAGTTCATCATCGGCCAATACATGACTGAATTTCATGTTGGCTGAGATCTCTTTATTTTTTGCTTTTTCCGGTTTTAAGTCAGGATTTGGTAGGAAGGTGTTACACATATTTGGCCCCATACAAAAATGTGTACCACTGGTGTACATCTCTTCCATACTGGGAGCACGAAATGCTTCGTCGTAACGCGCATTCAATGTTAACCAATCTGCTGCTTGCCAACGTAAACCGACTGACGGCGAAACGTTACTTTCACTGCGCGATGAGTCAGCAATGTTTTTATCTTCAATATTAAAATGATCATAGCGTATTCCAGGTTGCAAACTCCAATTTGTTACCAACGGAATATCAGCTTGTAAATATGTACCCCACACTTGGGCACGGGCATCAGCAGGAATAGGACGATGTGGGCCCTCACGCTGACCTTCTGTTTTATCCTGATAAATATCACCGCCATACACGAGTGTCATGAAATCAAAGGTAGAACGGTTGTTAATGTTCATGCCTAATGTGCGATAATTAACCGTATCATGCTGTGCTTTCTGGATTCGATACTCATCAAACTCTGTTTTATTAAGATAGGTTGTGATATGTGCATCTAACAACGGATTATTTTGTGGATTTACGCGGTAATCCAATGTGGTATTAAAATCACGTGTTTTTTGCTGAACCAGGGGTACAGAAGAGCTGATTGCTTCTGATGGGTTACTCGGTGCATTCTGATGATTTTCAGACTGCCGAACTGAAAGTTGCAAACGCTGTGCATCATCAACTTGCCAACCCACTTTTGCCAACCCACCTTGATTACGATAGCTAGAGTCTGTGAGTTTTTCGCCATTGCCTAAACGCACATTATTTGCATCGACATAGTATCCATTTAATAAAAAGTCAATTGCATCACTTGGCATGCCATACAGTGAAGCACTGGTTCGCGTATCATCATTTGCACTACCATAGCCTTGTTTGATATAACCGCCTATTGGCTGATCAGTCAGTAAATCAGGAGCCGAAACCGTTTGGAGTGCCACTACCCCCCCTAATGCTCCACTTCCCCACAGTGCGCTGCTTGGCCCTTTGATCACTTCAATGCTTGATAGCATTTCAGGATCAAGAAAATAGGTTGAACGATGGCCTGAATTGGTATTTTGACGAGCTCCATCAATGACTTGCAGTAGTTGATTTCCGCTTAAACCTCGAATCGTTGGGCTTTGTGCATTTGCCCGCGGCCCGCCATGAACATCAATGTTAGGTGCATATTTCAGCACTTTTGCGACACTGGCTGCTTGCTGCTGTTCAATTTGTGCCTTATTCATGACCACGACTGAACGCGTTTCTTGTTCGAGAGTTTTATTATCACGTGTGGCAGTTACGATAACTTCAGGCAGTGCCGTTGTCGTAGATGTGCTCTGGGTTGTTTCTGCATTAGCCATTAAAGGCACAGTGAGAATATTTATAACTAGCAAGCTAAGTACAGATCGTTGAAAAATAACCCCATTTTTGCAATTTGTTCGATGACTCGCCATTTGTGCTAAATCCTTTTGAAAATAAAACCACGACCGATTAAACACCCGAATAAAAATCACCCTGCGTAAGGACATCTTTTTTTTTGCGGACATAAAGCCGCAATGATTTGCCATAAGTCACAGGGGAATCAGCACATGTTGAGTTGGAATTTGCAGGTTTATATGTGCCGCATAAAGAGTAACTGAACATTAAATGCGAATGCAAATAATTTTCATTTGATCTTTTGGGGTATCAAAATGTATATTTGCTATCTCGTTAGATGAATTGGGTATGCAAGGGTTGTATCTATGTGGATTTCCTCAGAAAAAAAACGATTATTGGTCGCCTCTGGCATATGCCTTTGTGCGCATACCGTTTTGTTACTAGTAGGATTCCAACCTCTTCAAACACGAGCCATTACCCTTGATACTCTGAGTTCACCAACATCAGCATCTCGTATGGTTTTGACGTTGGCTACGGCTCAACGCGCCGCGGTTAATCCGACAGAGCAAAGGGCAACACTCTCTGATACATCCTTAACGAATACGTTGGAAATGGCCAAACCAGAGTTGGTTAAAAACGCGGTAATAAAAGAGAAAAAAGAGAGAAAAGAAAGTGTTATGAGCTCAAAAAACCGTGCGCTTCAGGCTTTGCCGTTTAAAACGCCTTTAGAAAAAATAACCACTCCATCTAAAACCACACCGGAAAAAAAAGCGGATACAAAACGTTCAGAGCAACCTAAAAAATCAGAGGTAGCAAAAATACTACCAACTAAAAAACAACAAGATGCAGTACAAACCACAACACACAGTAGCCAAAATACACTAACCTCTTCTACAATGGCTCAAACCCATACAACTTCCCCTTCACTGTCGACCACACTCAACAGTGAAAGTAAGCCCCGTTTTCGTATTCCCCCTGCTCCACCAGAGTATCCCACTGCCGCACGTGCTAGGCGGCAAGAGGGAACAACCCTGCTCGATATTACACTTGGCGTACACGGTGAGCTTCTTACTGTGGTGTTAACTCGCAGTAGTGGTTCACTGCTGCTCGATAAAGCGGCGCTAAAAGCCGTACAGAAATGGCAGTTTTTACCTAAAGAGATCAATGGCGTAGGCATAAAACACACGGTGCGTATTCCGATTCGTTTTGAACTAACTTAAATAGGCTTGAGATTAAGATGTTGCTAACTCAACTTGAACAACAACTGGGCATGATGATGTGGCCCTTACTGATTTGCTCATTTTTAACGGGTGTTATTGTGCTCGATAGGTTGTTTAAGCTGCTACAAGCCAGCCGATTTAATGTTCAAACCTCTGGCGCTCTGCCACCGTTAACACGTTGTACCCAGCAAGGGGAGTTTGAGCAGATGCAAGAGGCACTATCTGGTCAGCGTTCACTACTGCTACAAGGTTTGTCGCTGTTGATTATGCACAGGGCTGAAAACAAATTATTGCGTGAAGAAATTGCTGCAATTTGGCTGCAAAACAAACGTCGCCAACTGAGTTTTGGCTTAAAAATGCTGACATTGATTGCAGCAATTAGCCCATTACTGGGTTTGCTCGGCACAATTTTAGGGCTGATTCAGATGTTTCAGGATATCGGCATCAGTAATAGCCCTGTCACTCCTGCTCTGCTCGCCAATGGTTTAGGTATCGCCATGTATACCACCGCCGCGGGTCTGTTGATTGCCCTGCCTGCCATTATTGGCGCGCAGCTATTTAGCTTGTGGATTGACCGGTTAATCCACAGTGCCGAGCACGGTATGAACCAGTATAACTTGTGGTTAGAGGGTATCGCGCTGAATCAGGAGTTTCATCAATGATCCGCGATCGCTCATCTGATCACATGCAACCGAGTGTCGGTATCGATTTGACACCGCTGCTCGACATTATCTTTATTGTGCTGGTTTTTTTGCTGCTCACAGCCAATGTGCGTTTACAGAGTATGGAGATAGATCTACCAGAAATAGACAACACACAATCTGCTGCACCAACAGAACAACAACCATTAACACTGCACTTATTGGCCAGTGAACCTTATTGGGCACTGAATGATCACACTTATCGCTCGTGGGAGATGTTTAGCCAAGCTCTGTTACAACGCCACCAGCAGTTACCCAACGCCAGCATAATTATTGCGGCCGATCGTAATGTAAGTGCCGAACGTTTACTAAATTTGCTTAATTTTTTACAACAACAACACATTCCCGCAGCACAAATTTTGACGAAAGGAACAAAATAAATGGTAATGCCAACGATATTGAGACTACGCAAACAGATAAAATCGGCTCTGTTTGTGTGTAGTGTGACTCTGCTCAGTGGTTTCGCTGTGCCTGCTGTTGCTGCTGATCGTATTATCTCAGCAGGAATGGGTGTTACTGAAATCATTGTTGCACTCGGTGGCCAAGATCTTTTGGTAGGTACAGATAGCAGCAGTGAGCTGCCTATAAATAGCTCTGCAAAAAAACTGGGATATATTCGTCAACTGCCTGCTGAGGGCATGTTAGCTCTACGCCCGAATCAACTAATTGGTACTGATGAAATCGCACCGCAGTCATCGATTGATATGCTTAAACAAGCGGGTGTTACTGTCACTGTATTACCTTCAGGATCAGATATTGAGAGTTTAAAACAGCGTATTACTTTACTGGCCCAGCAGTTAAATAAACCATCCGAAGGCACTGCATTATTACACAAAACAGACACTCAACTGGCTGAACTGGCGAAAAAACGCCAGCATATTCAGAGCAAAAACAATCTAAACGTTATTTTCCTCCTGCTTAATGAAGGGCGCGCCCCGATGGTTGCTGGGGGAAATACACCTGCAAATACGTTGATATCTCTGGCTGGAGCAACAAATCCGGCAGAAAAAGTGAAAAACTATCAAACAGTTTCTAGCGAAAGCCTGTTGGCTATGCAACCCGATATCATCATCATTAGTCAACGTAACTGGAAAGGTAGCGCACAAGCAGCATTGGCACAATTCCCGATACTGACTCATACACCTGCAGGGAAAAACTTAGCTGTATACCCTATCAATGGTAAGGCTTTAATTGGCGGGTTAGGCTTAACAAGTTTGCATGAGGCTGACCGTTTGGCTGATTATTTTCTTCGCTATAACACCCCTCTGTCATCTAGCCACTAAGGTGTGCCGATGTTACGTTTGAAGTTATCACTTCTGAGTAGCACAGGGCTGCTACTGCTTATCGCTGCGGCACTGTTCTCAATGGCTACAGGCCCCATTAAACTGCCAATGAGTGAGAGCCTATTTGCACTATTTCATTCACCAAAGAGTGCAAGTGAACAAGCGAATGCATTGATTATTCAGAGCATTCGCCTTCCACGTACCCTACTGTGCATCAGTATTGGTGCAATACTGGCCATGTGCGGAGCTGTATTACAGGGGCTATTTCGTAATGCCTTAGCTGACCCCGGTATCATTGGCGTCAGCGGTGGTGCAGCTCTGGGCGCAGGGCTATCCATTGTTCTACTGCCAGCCGGTTGGGCGTTGTCATGGCCGTTACTGGCCGATATTGCCAGTTGGTTAACACTTGGCTCAACAGCTCTATTTGCATTCGCCTGCGGCATGCTGACCACCTTACTGGTTTATCGTATCGGGCGAACACCTTTTGGTACATCTGTCAGCATGATGTTGTTAGCAGGTGTAGCCATTGGCGCTATTGCCTTTTCTGGTTTAGGGCTGCTGAGTTATTTAGCCGATGATCAACAGTTACGTGATCTTTCACTCTGGCAAATGGGCTCATTAGCCGGGGCAACATGGCATGGTGTGCTGTTGTCTGTTTTTGTCATGCTGGCTTTATTGATGACTTTTTCTTGCCAACATGCCGCACTGAATGCGCTATTACTGGGCGAATCTGAAGCTCGGCATTTAGGTATTCAAGTAGAAAAACTTAAACATCGGCTCATTATATTATGTGCAATAGGAATTGGTGTTGCCGTTTCTGTATCGGGTATGATTGGTTTTATCGGTTTAATTGTACCGCATATGGTGCGTATGCTCTGTGGGCCTGATTACCGTAATCTATTGCCTGTGAGTGCACTTGGTGGTGCTATTTTACTGCTGGTTGCTGATCTGCTTGCTCGCCAACTGGCTGCGCCTGCCGAAATTCCTGTTGGAATTATCACAGCATTATTGGGTGCACCGTTCTTTATCTGGTTGCTAATCCAGCAAAAAAGGAGTCAGGGATGAGTATATTGCAGATCAATAAATTACAGGTGCAACGAGGGCAACGGCACATTTTAACCGATCTCTCATTAACCTTATTTGCTGGGGAGTTAACTATATTACTTGGGCCCAATGGCTCTGGAAAGTCAACTCTGATCAAATGCATCAGCAAGGAGATCCCTTTTCAGGGTGAAATTACCCTATTTAATCAACCACAACATACATGGAACAGTACTCTATTAGCGCAAAAAATGGCCATCTTGCCGCAAAGCTCATCGCTCTCTTTTGCTTTTTTAGTACACGAAGTCGTTATGCTAGGGCGATTACCACACGCTTCATCACATAGCGAAAATCAGCGAATTGCACACGACTGTTTAACCGTTGTTGGGGCTCAACACTTAGCCACTCGGTTATACACTGAACTCTCTGGCGGTGAAAAGCAGCGGGTACATTTTGCAAGAGTGCTGGCACAACTGGGCGAAAAAAAACAGAGCGCAAAACAGTTTAAGGAAGTAGAGCAATCAGGCTCATTACCAGCAGAACCGCAGTTATTAATACTTGATGAACCCACTTCTGCGCTTGATCTCTGCCACCAGCACCACACGTTGCAAATAGCAAAAGAGCGAGCATTAGCGGGTGACGCAGTGCTGGTTATTTTGCACGATTTAAACCTTGCAGCCCGTTATGCTGATCGCATATTACTGCTCAATAACGGAACACTGTATGCTGACGGTACACCAAAACAGGTCTTAACCCATAACCATATTCAGCATGTGTTTGATATCGAAACAACGATTCTTCCACATCCTGATATTGACTCTGTACTGATCGCCTAGTTTTTTGTGCTTTGTCTAATTTATTCCCCTATCAGGTAAGAACTTTTATCCTGCAAATAAGAAGAGTATCTAGCTCAATACACCACCTCTGGCTCTCTTTGCCCTCCTAAATAGCCTCTTGTGAGGCTATTTTTGTTTCAGCTACGCCCTAAACATATGCCAACGCCTATTAGCAATCTATTTTGATAAATTTTGTATCGCTAATCATGCTTGTTACTGCTAACGCTTGAATATTCACCGTGCAATTTGCATGGATACATTTGTAAAATGACCAGAAAAATTAACCTTCAAGTAATTGTGTCAGTAAAGAGCCGTTATATAGCGCCTCTTTGACCAAACCAACCCCTGCCATCGTGCCTTCATTGTGAAATTGAGTGAGCTGTAACACCAGATTTTCGGTATACGGAGGATAAGAGAGATGTTTGATTGTAGCTTCAATTTCAGGAAATAAAACCGCTTGTGCTTGATGTAATGGCGAGCCAAACAAAATTTTCTCAGGATGAAATAAATTCACCAACGTAGCGAGTAATTGCCCAATATAACGCGCAGTATCATGCAACACACTCAACGCCAGTGAATCGCCCTCAATTGCGGCGTGGCAGAGCGCAGTAATCGTCAATGGAACATGCTGCAATGAACTCTGAATACCTATATCTAGCTGCTGTTGCACCTTTCGCAACAACGCTTGCATACTGATCTCGGTTTCTAAACAGCCACGGTGACCACATTCACAGAGCACACCATCTGGGTTAACAATCTGATGCCCAGCCTCAATCAGATTACGAAACTGACCATGAATCAGCTTGCCATCGATCATCACCCCCACACCAACACCGTGATTAATACTCAGCAAAATAACATTATCGCAGCCCTGAGCATGCCCAAACAGTGACTCAGCCATCGCCCATGCGCAAATATCATGCCGTAAAAAAACCCGTAAACCGGTTTTTGCCGCCAGCTCTGCGGCCAATGGCATCTCTTTTACCTGATAATAAGGCATATGATGAACAATACCGCGCGCAGCATCAATCATGCCTGGTAGCGTCACGGCAATACCAGTTAATCGTTCAAGCTTATTTTGATGACGAGTAAAAAAGAGGTCAATTTCACTGACTAAGCGTTTGAGCAGTGCAACTTGCTGACGCTCAATCACCTCTAAACGCTCTTCAATCAATATCTGACCATTGAGCTCATGCAAAACCAGTGTCAGATAACCGCAGCCTAAGCGCAGAGAGAGGAAATGCCAGCCTGTTGTATCTAATACTAACCCTACGGCTGGCCGACCACGCTGACCAAAGTCTTGGCACTCATTTTCGCAAATTAAGTGAACATCAAGCAATTCACGGGTGATTTTTGTGATACTTGCTGGGGCTAAACCCGCCTGCTTGGATAATTCAATGCGTGAAATCGGGCCTAATTGATCAATTAACCGATATACCACGCCCATATTTATCTGTTTAATTTGATCAATGTGTCCAAGATTGTGCCCTGCTGCCATGCTGCACCACTCAAAAAAATGCATTTCATACTACGAAATATTATTATCATCATGGTGTTAGCTTTAAGTAGCTGCGTCAACCTTACAATGAGTGAAGCGTGACCAAATCTACAACCAGCGTACTTTTTCACTCTTTTGCCAGTGAGCGACCTGATCACTGTAACGTTGCTCGATAACATGACGACGCAATTTTAGTGTAGGAGTCACATCACCACTTTCAATACTCCACGGTGTTGAGATCACTGCAATACCACTGAGCTTCTCGTGGGGTTCAAGCTGGCTATTCACACTGTCGAGGTGCTCAGATAATGCATGAGTTAACATCTCTTGTGGTAATGTGAGCGAGTTTTGTGAAAGCTGAACTAAGGCTATAGGCTGTGATAGCCCGCTGCCTATCACACACAGTTGTTCGATTATTTCAAGTGTGATGAGTTTACCTTCTAGCAATACAGGGGAAACATATTTTCCTTTTTCAGTTTTAAAAATATCTTTCAAACGCCCAGTAATACGTATAAACCCATCAGCATCCATTTCGCCCAGATCACCGGTATACAACCACCCCTCTTTCAACGTCAGTGCTGTCGAAATATCATCGCGATAATAGCCGAGCATTGTACCTTGGCTGCGCGTTAAAATTTCCCCCTCTTTTGAAAGCATAATCTCAACACCTTTAGCGGCATGCCCAATAGAGCCAATTTTATCGCACCTAAAGGGATAGTTGATCGCGCCATATGCAAGATTTTCTGTCATTCCCCATGCTTCAGTAATATTAAGCCCTAACCGTTGATACCAGTGCAATAATGCCGGTGCAACAGGCGCTGAACCACAACCAAGAACCCTTGCACGGTGTAACCCTAGCTTTCGCTGAATAACATATTTAACCACTGAGCTGACAACAGGAATTGCTAATAAACGTGCGAGTTTCTCTTCAGGCATTTTCTCAGCAATACGCAGACGAAATGCACTCCACAACCGTGGAACAGAGATAAAAATTGTCGGTGCGGTGGCTTTAATGTCATCGATAAAAGTATCTAATGATTCAGGAAACGTAATACTGCATCCACCGTATAAACTTGCACCTAGAATATAAACACGCTCTGTAATATGTGATAACGGCAAGTAAGAAAAACCGCGATCATTAGGGCCTAGCTGTACCGTTTTTGCTACCGATTTTGCCGCCCAACCAAAACATTCATGGCTATGCATAACTGCTTTAGGCCGACCAGTACTGCCAGAGGTATATACCAAAGACATCAGGCTTCCCGCGTCAGGAACAGGGTTCTCTTCTAAAGGAAGAAAATCATTGAGCAGCATTTTCCACTGATATTGACACTCAACCGTTGGGTAGGGAAACGCAACACGGATCAGATCATTAGGCAATATAGTGTCAAGCTGTTCTGGATGATCAAGCTTACCAATAAAAATCACCTTACTTTCAGAATGCTCTAGTACATAGCGAATTGTTTCTGCGTTAGCCGTTGGGTAAATAGGCACACTAACAAAGCCACCCATCATCATCGCTAAATCAGCAATAAACCATTCTGCACAATTTTTTGATAAAAGCGCGACACGATCGCCTGCTGTAAGCCCTAATCCACGCAGTGCACTGGCCATCACTCTGGCTTGCCGCCCTACCTCACGCCATGAATAGCAGTGAAACTCTCGATTCACCGGTTGACGTAGATAGGTCTCATCAGGGCGATGAGCCTCCCAATAATAGAGCATCTCAAGCGGTTGTCGTTTTATTATGCTCATACTTCCCCCCAACAAGGCCATTGTTGTTAATCATGATAAGAGTACCACGATTACTTATTATTATTTAACACTATAGCCACAAAATGACAGTGTGATACCCTTTCTTAAACAGATTATGTGTTTTCTTAAACAGACACGATGTAGTTTATCGCGAGATGGCATCAAGTATGATGCACTTTATTGATACAATATTTGATGAAGTGTCGAGAAAAAGAGCAATTTCACTGTATATTTTATTACACGTTAAACCGTTTATTTAAATACACAATAAAAGAAAATATAAATAAAAACCCCTTTTACATATTATACATAATCACATATATAATACGTAAAAGAGGCTTTCATACACACCGTATATATAAATAATATATACAAACACTCATCATCCACTGTTTTAACGCAGTGTAAAACGCGGGCCTAACATTCTGACCAATACATTATTACGCAACATTAAATGATGTTTAATCACTGCGGCGATGTGTAATAAAACCATAATAGCCAAAAACATACAAGCAACACGATGAACAATAAAAAAGAAATCATTAATCGGTTCGGAACTAATTAAATTAGGCACTTCAACTAACCAAAAGAGTGAATAACTCTCTTTAAGCATCAGAAAACCAGAAGAGAACACCACAAACATTGTAAAATAAATAATTGAATGTACCATTTTTGCAATGTTTATCTGGTTCTTAGGAATATTCTCTACTTTAAGGGAGGGCGACACCCGAAAAAAGCTCCAAATCCACCGAAACACAAATAACACCGTGCCTACTGTTGCCAATGACATATTCATAATAGAGAGAAAGCTAAATATTCTTGGGTGTGAATGCATAACTAAATGCATTGCATAACCCGCAATCGTTGCATAGATAATAACAAAAGCCATTATCCAATGCAGAACTCTACTTACGCGATCATAATATTCAACGTTCATTTTATTTCACACCCTTACTTTAATCTTCTTTACAATATTTCACCTTAAACCTAGATGCTCTATTATTAAATTAGAGCATAAGGTTTTCCTTTATCACAAAGCACATACACTTTACTGCATCAATATTAATATAACGATATGACTAATTTATTTAACTGCTGTATTGAGCGGGAGACTGCATATTGATGTGAGGCTTTCAGGTTATTGAGTTTAATATCTATCGTCAATTGAGTTACCGTGATTTATTTTGAATGCAATAAAAATAATCTCAACACATATCATAAAAAACAGCCGTAAAATAAAAATCGCTCTCTTTTATTTTCAGTATCTTAAAGAGACATACGTTATATTGATGTGCGATTAAATACTGACACTGTGATATCAATGAGTGTTATATCATCAATATATCACCACTCAACAGACATATTCAGAAAAAGTTATAAGTAGTCAGACTTAGCAGGGTTTGCGATAATTCACTCTCTTTTTTCTTAACCGCTTAGGCGCTGTATGTTGTACCCAATTAATGAAGTGTTTCAGACCCTACAAGGTGAAGGGGTTTATACGGGTGTTCCCGCAATTTTTGTACGCTTACAGGGCTGTCCGGTCGAGTGTAGCTGGTGTGATACTAAGCATACTTGGGCATTAGACGCAGATAAACGCGTGGCTGAAGATCAGGTTATTGTGAAAACGGGTGATTCTGATCTATGGTGTTCATTACAAGCGAGTGATTTATTAGCTCTGTTTAACCAACAAGGGTATACCGCAAAACATGTGGTGATCACTGGCGGTGAGCCTTGTTTATACGATCTGAGCTCGCTAACGGCTACGTTAGAGTCTGTAGGTTATCAGTGCCAAATTGAAACTAGCGGCACTTACGAGGTGCGTTGCAGTGCACAAACGTGGGTAACAGTATCACCTAAAGTCGGTATGCGTGGCGGTTGTCAGGTTAGGCTTGATGCTTTAGTACGCGCTGATGAAATTAAGCATCCAGTCGCACGCGAAAGTGATATTGATGCACTCGATCAACTATTAATGCTCATTCCTTCCGACGGTAAAAAGCGCGAAATCGCGCTGCAACCTATCAGCCAAAAAGCACTAGCAACTGAGTTATGTATGCGCACTTGTATTGCTCGTAACTGGCGTTTGTCGGTACAGATGCATAAATATTTGTCGATCGCCTAATTGTTATTGAGTGCGTTATCGCATAACAGTATGGCTTTAATAACAGCAACGTATTGGCTAGATACTCTCTGCTGCCAATACGTTCATTTATGGCTTGCTGATTAACACTCTCAACCATTAATCAGCAAACAGTGGCAATTATTCTGCGGTCTCACCACGGTATAGGCAACCTGAAGTACAGGTCTCTTTAATCAAAATACCGGAAAGCAGAGGTAAGCGGGGTTTTAACTGCTGCCAGATCCAACGAGCGAGCACTTCACTGGTCGGATTTTCCAGCCCACTGATATCATTTAGGTAGTAGTGATCAAGCTGATCATAAATTGGTTTAAATGCCTGTTTTATTTCAGCAAAATCAATCACCCAACCAGTATGTGGATCAACGTCACCAGTCACCTCCACACGCACAGTAAATGAATGCCCGTGCAAACGCCCGCACTTATGCCCTTCTGGAACATGTGGCAGGTGGTGGGCCGCTTCGAACATGAAGTCTTTGAACAAAGTGGTTGTCATCACTCTATTCCTATAATGTAGGATAATAAAAAGAAGGCGTGATGGTAGCAGAAAATAATGATGCTGTAGTGCTGATTTACCAAACCATTTATAACGTGGCATATCTATTATGCTATACCACGTTTTTATTCTGTCATTTTAATCAAGATACTGATGTTTTAAAAAATATCGATCTTGACCAAACAGCTCTCTGTGTCACTTACTCAGCTCTGTAGGGACAACCTCAACGTGCTTTGCCAAACGTAATCCATTGGCAATAACCAGCAAACTTGCGCCTACATCAGCAAAAACCGCCATCCATAACGTTGCTATACCTGCTAAAGCAAGAGCGAAGAAGATGGCTTTAATCACCAATGCCATCACAATATTAGCTTTCAATACACCGGCTGTTCGGCGAGCGTGAGCAAATAACTCTGGCAGTTTTTCGAGCTTATCTTCCATCAATGCGGCATCTGCTGTTTCCAGTGCGGTATCTGATCCAGCAGCGCCCATTGCAATACCTAAATCAGCCTGTGCTAATGCAGGTGCATCGTTAACACCATCACCAATCATGGCAACATGGCCATATTGTGTTTGCAGTGCATGGATACGTGCCAGTTTATCATCTGGCAACAGTTCGCCAAGTGCTTGTTCCACCCCGATTTTATTCCCCACTGCAGTGGCAACACTCTGGTGATCACCCGACAGCATAACGGTGTAAATCCCCATGCGGTTTAAACGGTGGATAACGGCCTGTGCCTCATCGCGGATTTTATCTGCTACTGTAATAATCCCCAGTACTGCCTGTTCAGACATCAGCAACAGCAAACCCTGACCTTGCGCCTCTTGCTCAGTGATTTGTGCATTAATCTCTGGGGTAAGTACACCTGTACGTTCTGCTAAACGGCGACTACCTAGCAGGTAACGCTGACCATCAATTGTACCCTGCACACCCAGGCCAATTAGCTCCTGAATATTTTTTGCCTGCATAACGGCTACGTGCTGCACACTTGCTGCATTGAGTACGGCCCGTGCTAATGGGTGAGTTGAGTCTGCATCAAGTGCTGCGGCTAAAGCCAATATGCGATCTTTAGCTGAAGCATCACTCGGCGTTAGAGTCTGCTCAGAAGCCTCTGCTTGCAACGTGGTTTGTAATACAGGAAGTAAAATACCGGTTACTTCTGGCTCACCTACCGTTAGTGTGCCCGTTTTATCAAAGGCAACAACCTTAATTTTTGCAGCCATCTCAAGCGGGGCGCCACCTTTGACTAGCATGCCGTGGCGCGCTGATGATGCCAGTGCACTGACCAGTGTCACCGGAGTAGCAATTACCAAGGCGCATGGGCAAGCAATCACTAACATAACCAGTGCTGTATATACTGATGCTTTTAGTGTCATCAACCCAAATACGGGCAACAACACAGCCACCAGCACCGCAGCAATCACCACTGTGGGAGTATAATATTTGGCAAATTGATCGATAAAACGTTGTGTGGGCGCTTTACTGGCCTGCGCATCGCGTACGGTACTAATAATACGGGCCAATACACTGCTGCTGGCGCTGGCGGTAGTACACACTTCTACCACGCCATCACCGTTAATACTGCCTGCAAATACCGTCGCGCCAACCTCTTTGCTCACGGGCAAACTCTCACCGGTGATCGGGGCTTCATTAAAATGGCTAACACCGTGGCTAATTTGGCCATCCAGTGGCACACGCTCACCGGGGCGTACACGCACGATACTGCCGATTGTCACTTCTGCAACGGCAATCTCTTGCCATGTGCCTGCGGCATTACGTATCCAGGCTGTTTCGGGTGCCAGTGCCATCAATGCTTTAACCGCTTCTCCGGCACGAGTTAGCGACATATCTTCAAGCTTCTCTGCAACAGCAAATAAGAACAAGACCATCGCCGCTTCTGGCCACTGGCCGATAAATACTGCCCCTATCACAGCAACCGACATCAAAAAATGAATATTCATTGTGCCCGTTTTTAGCGCAATCCACCCTTTTTTCAGGATGGGAATACCACCACAAGCTATCGATAACAGTGCCAACAGTGCCACCCAGAGATTCATATCTGAACCACTGATAAACGCTATTGCCTCTGACCCTGCAGCAGCTAAACCAGCTAATGTAAATAGCACCTTTTGCCGCCAGCCTGTTTTGCGCTCTGCAGGTAGTGCGGCCGCTTGTGCGTCTGTCAGCGGGCGCGCTTCCATCCCCACACCACTGATGGCTTTGATCACGGGGCTGATATCGTCAAGATCATGCTCCATCACCATTACGCGTTCAATATAGTTGAACTCCAGTGCTGTTATGCCTTCAATTTTTGCCAGCACTTTCTGGATTAGGGTCGATTCGGTCGGGCAATCCATCGCCAGAATCTGAAATTTGGTCTGATATTTTCCCTGCTGACCACTGGCACTGCGTATAATTTGTTGTGTGGGCATGTCTGCGGTATGCCCACAACAAGTGTGCTCAGTATGCGTGTGCTTATGTTCATGTTCATGTTCATGTTCATGTTCATGTTCATGTTCATGTTCATGTTCATGTTCAGCCAAATTTAACGGTCGAATGGCGGTTAATGCTAATCCTGTTGACATTTGTCGTGTATTTTTTTTATTTAACAGACCGGCCTGTATACTTTTTTTATCTTGGCAGCATGAGGTCATCATCTTACCCTCCTTAAATATCCTGCTATAATTTCACACCCTGTAGTTACTATAGGGTCAAGCATTTTTGGAGAATTAAAGATGAAAATTGGTGAACTGGCCCGTAGTGCAGGCGCTGAAGTGGAAACACTGCGTTTTTATGAGCGTGAAGGGTTGCTCTCTGAGCCGTTGCGCAATGCCTCGGGTTACCGTATTTATCAGGCCCAGCATTTGTCTGAGCTAAATTTTATTCTGCACTGCCGCTCGCTGAATATGTCACTGGCTGAAATTCGCCAACTGGCCCATTATCGCAATAATCCTGCGCTAGGGTGCGTACAAACCAATGAGATGATCGACCGTCATATTGATAATGTGCACCAACAAATCGAAAACTTAAAACGGCTAGAGCAGCAATTGATTATGCTACGTGAACGCTGCCCTGACGGTCATCACAACAGCGATAATTGCGGGATATTAAAAAGTCTGGTCGCCGCTGCAGAGGGTGAACCTTGTGCTTGTCACCCTGATGACTATACAAATAACACTGGCGAAAATAACCTAACCGCTACCCCCAATAAGTGACAGGGTAACAAAATTGGGTGTTTTAAAAGCGCCAACGGCTGATACAAGATGCAGTTATCATATGCAGGTACGAGGTGCATGTGCAATATACAAATGAATACAATGCACTGATGTATCAGCCATTTTAGGCTTATTTTAGATGAGCAAAACGGCGAGCAATAAACTGATCAATCTGCTCACGGCCAGTGGCCGGATTCATGAATACGGCTTTCTCACCCGGAATGTAGGCGTAACGCCCTTTTGCGTTATAGGTTGAGCGCGCAATAAACTCGACCCAGTTGGTATACAGACCAAACTTTCCGCCATCTGTAAATTGCTCACGGTGCCAGTGTGCATTACGCTGCATACGCGCCATGCTGTCTGCATCTATCATGCACTGCTGTTCAAACGCAAACTCGGCATCGGGATTACTCACCCATTGCGGGTTGTAGACTTTAAAGCCAACACTTGGCCCCTGATTTTCCGGCACCATCAGCTTCACGTGGCCAACATCTTGCAAACGCTGACGGAAGTAGTTCGCATTTTGCAAACAGTGCGCCAAAATGATCTGGTATCCCTCAATGCCCATGTGTTGCAGCGCAGAGAATGCGCCAAACATCCCCGCCGCACCGCGCGAACACTCAATGGTTGACTGTAAATGTGTCTGCCCCTGCAAATCATGCTCAAAGTACGAGAAGTTTTCTGGGTCATTTTCCAGCGCATGCATATCATCTTTATTGCGGATCATCACCAGACTTGAGGTATAGGGTACGTATCCCCATTTTTGAAAATCCACCGTAAACGAATCGGCATACTGTACTTCACGAAAGCGTTCAACATTGTGCTGCATACCAGCCAGCGTTGCAGCATTGATCTCTAGCGGGTTTGCTGCAAAATCATAGTTAAGGAAAAACAGCATTGACCAGCCTACCGCTGCATCAGCATGAATGTGCGGTTTTACGGTAATATCGTACTCTTCACATAAGCGGTTACGCAGATCGTACACTGGCTTTATACGGTCAACACCGAACGTATCGGTAGTGCCCAATGTCAGCATAATCGCCGGTATTTTACAGTGCACATCAAAGCAGGCGCGCATTTGGCGCTCAAGATCGATCAGATCGATATCATTGCTTTGCGTGACTTTAATCCGAATCGTTTTATTGCGAATATCCACCCCCAGCAGTGACAAGTTCGTCATGTTGGAGTAGTGCCCGCCCTGCGAATTGATAATGCGGTAATCTTGATCAACACCCATACCGTGGGTACGTGCTTCAGGCAGTGATTTACGAATGCCCAGCAGATAGCCATACAGATTACAGAATGTTCCCCCCTGCGTGAAAACACCCGTTGCCTGTTCCGGATCATAGCCCGCCAGTGTTGCCATCTGCCGAATTACGGTTTTCTCTAGATGGTCGGCCATACCCGCATATTCACAATATGCCAAATTCGGGTTAGCCAGTGAACACATCATCGCGCCATATACTGCCGGATCACTGGGCATAGTAATCACGTTTTCAACTGAACTTGGGTTTTCCCAGTCTTTTGACATTGCTGCGGCAAATGTCAGTAACGGATCTGTGCCCGCACTCGGTGGCTGCATATGTGGCTGAATCTGGCGCATGCCGTCAATCTGCGCAAACATGGCAGCCCCTTGCGGATAAGCGGCCAAACGTTCGGCAGGCGCTAAATGCTTTTGCCGAAAACCGATAATTTGCTGCAAACCCGGATCGTGATAAATCGGCCATTGTTTGGGATCACGGCTAAAAAACCATGCCATAACTTGTTCATAGCGATCTGAAAAATAAGAAGAAACTGTATTTTCCTGCGATGAATGCAGCAACGCATCGTGTCGAGTCATGAGTGTTTATATCCTTAAATTGACCTTTTTCCCCAAAAAATAGGGGCAGTTAATTCAGCACAATTCACTACAAATTAAGCGTAAAATAAAAATAATAGTTCAATTATATGATTTAAAGCAGACTTTAAATTCAAAAAATACACAAAAACTCGACATTTAACACTAACAATAGCTAAATTGATGATATTTACCACTACACCTGCTTTTATACGTCATCCTAAATAAGGAAAAGATACTGAAAACATAAAAAACTCACTTAATGAACACAATTACGCAGAATTTATGCTTGAGTCCTGCGGATCGGCAGGTAACATAAGCAATTATCCTTGCTAGGTGCATTCAGTGCCTAAGAAAAGCAAAAATACGGAGTATGAGAATAGTATGAGCGTAATGCCTGTCGTTGATGTATTGCGTGGCCAGGCCGCGGTTGACAGTGAAGTCACCCTAAAAGGCTGGGTACGAACACGTCGAGATTCCAAAGCGGGGATCTCATTCCTTGCCGTTTATGATGGCTCATGTTTTGATCCTCTGCAGGCAGTTATTGCCAATTCTCTGCCCAATTACGAGAGTGAAGTGCTGCGTTTAACTGCCGGTTGCTCAGTTGAAGTCACCGGTACTGTGGTGGCTTCTCCGGGTCAAGGTCAGGCTTTTGAGATCCACGCTACTGACGTAAAAGTGCTCGGTTGGGTTGATGATCCTGACACTTACCCAATGGCTGCAAAACGCCACTCTATTGAATACTTGCGTGAAGTGGGCCATCTGCGTGCACGTACCAATATTGTAGGCGCAGTAACACGAGTGCGTAACACGCTGGCACAAGCCATTCACCGTTTCCTGCATGAAAATGGCTATCTGTGGATCTCTACCCCACTGATCACTGCCTCAGATTGTGAAGGCGCAGGTGAAATGTTCCGTGTTTCCACGCTGGATATGGAAAACCTACCGCTGACTGACAAAGGTACGGTGGATTATTCACAAGATTTCTTTGGTAAAGAAGCCTTCCTGACCGTATCAGGCCAACTGAACGTTGAAACGTATGCTTGTGCGCTGTCTAAAGTGTACACATTTGGCCCAACTTTCCGTGCGGAAAACTCCAACACGACCCGCCATCTGGCTGAGTTTTGGATGATCGAGCCAGAAATTGCCTTTGCAAACCTTGACGATGCTGCAGCTCTGGCTGAAAAGCTGCTGAAGTATGTATTCAACGCAGTACTGGAAGAGCGTATGGACGATATGGCGTTCTTCGCCGATCGTATCGATAAAGATGCGGTTGCCCGCTTAGAACGTTTTATCAGTTCAGACTTTGCACAAATTGATTACACTGATGCTATCAAGATCCTCGAAACCTGCGGTAAGCAGTTCGAAAACCCAGTATTCTGGGGTGTAGATATGTCATCTGAGCATGAGCGTTATCTGGCTGAAGTTCACTTCAAATCACCGGTTGTCGTGAAGAACTATCCGAAAGATATCAAAGCATTCTATATGCGTATGAACGATGACGGTAAAACCGTTGCCGCGATGGATGTTCTTGCTCCAGGCATCGGTGAAATTATCGGTGGTTCACAGCGTGAAGAGCGTCTGGATGTTCTTGATGCACGTCTAGACGAGATGGGCTTGAACAAGGAAGATTACTGGTGGTATCGCGATCTGCGACGTTACGGTACAGTGCCACATGCCGGTTTCGGTTTAGGTTTTGAGCGTTTAGTTGCCTACGTTACCGGTATGCAAAACGTACGTGATGTGATTCCATTCCCACGTACACCACGCAACGCAGCTTTCTAATTACCCTCTTATTTTAGTCTCTACATACACTGATTATGGTCAGTAATGTCAGAGTGTACTAATACAAAATAACAAAAAAAGCCAACACTATGTTGGCTTTTTTTGTGCTTATTTATCACCATTGTAAAATGCAGCAACAAAAATAAATTACTCACTGTCAAAAAGTTCGATGGAAAACACAAACGTTTACACTCTGTTTCCTTGTGAAAAATCAGACATTAATCGATTCAATAAGTCAATGGAATCAAATCTGCGGAAATGCGACATTACACCCAGCGAAAAGTTCCGGAAAAAAACGTATTTCAACTGCAAGCCGGAGCGATATCATACTTCATACTGAATGAGGGAATAGGAGGTAATAGCATGAAACATTCCGTTCTTGCAGCAATGATCCCTGCAATGCTAACAGCTACTGCGGCAAATGCTGCTGTAATTTACGATAAAGATGGCAGCCAGGTTGATCTGTACGGTGGTATAACTGCCGTTTATCACTTTGTATCTGACCACACAGGTGCTCAAGATAATTACAATGGGTATATGCGTGGCGACCAAACCTATGCACGTTTAGGTTTTAAAGTGAATAGCAAGATCAATGATCACATGCAATCATTCGGTCGTTTTGAATACAACTTTGCAGTGAACCAAAGTAATAACTATAACGGCCCTAGCCAACTTCGTTTTGCTTTTGCCGGTGTAAAAGATGACCGTTACGGTAGCATAAACTACGGCCGTAACTGGGGTATTGCCTATGACATCATGGGATATACCGACATGTTAACCGAGTGGGGTGAAGATACCCAAGGTTATATGTTAGAAACCACCAACAACTACACGGGTTCAGCACCAACCATGTTTGGTACAGGCCGTTCTGACAGCCTATTGCAGTACCGCAATACATGGGATAAATTCAATTTAGCCCTTCAGTTGATGGGGCCAAATGATAATTATAACGGTGACTCTACTAACCATAACTACTCACGCGCAGTAGAAAATGGTACCGGTTATG
The DNA here is from genome assembly GCF_051652165.1 of Plesiomonas sp. GTDB lineage: Bacteria > Pseudomonadota > Gammaproteobacteria > Enterobacterales > CAMTGL01 > Plesiomonas. The sequence goes on along the minus strand of NZ_JBOFTR010000004.1, from coordinate 297,913 downwards.
CTGTTGCAATGAGCTACGATTTTGATATGGGTTTAACGCTAGGTGCAACCTATAACACTGCAAGCAAATCACCGTGGCAAAAAGCAAATATTGGTAACGATAAAAACGCTGAATTAGTCTCATTAGGTGCAAAATACAGCGCCAATAATATTTATGCGGCAATTAACTATACCCAAACAAGAAACCAAATGGCGTATAGTGCTAACCCGCAAAACTCAACCCTTATTGGTACTGACTACCCGAATAGTATTAATGACTACACCTTTGCTTCAACAAGCCAAGCGGTCACTGCTGTTGCACAATACACCTTTAGTAATGGTTTAACATCAAGTCTTGCTTATGGGCAAGGTTGGTTACGTCGTCCTAATGGTTATGTCGGTAACCAAAACTATACTAAATATGTCGATTTAGAGTTAGTTTATGCGCTTGGTAGTAATCTTAACGCATTTGTGGATTACAAGATTAACCTTATGCAAAACAACAGCTATACTGCAACTAATGCGATATACACCAACAATGTTATGGCTGTTGGTATGCAATACTCATTCTAATGTAGTTTTATAATTTCTGTTGTATTGATTGTATTTATCATTCATTGCTCAACAGCAAAAAAGCCAATACTTTTAAAAGGTATTGGCTTTTTTATTTCACTAAAAATGCACTGCCCTCTTGTTTGCCTATCTATGTTTCTCATCTGTTATCCCCTTTATCATTTTATACTCCGCGATAACTGAGTTTTAATTATTAGCGGCTCATCTCTTTATCTCTTTTTTGACTATTTACTGCGCCGTATTTTGCATATTTTCTTGCGTTATCTATATCTACTTGTATGGCGAATTTTTTAATCAGTTCTATGCTTAATGCCTATATGGACATTTTGCATAAATATGAAAAACAGCAGTAATACAGATAAATATCATAACAGACAAGGAAATAGAGTATGAGATACCGTATTTTTACTGTCATCGCCCCTGCTATTTTGCTGGCTCAGACTGCTCATACTGCTGAAATTTATAACAAAGATGGGAATCAACTTAATCTTTATGGCTACATCATGGGTGATTATCATTTTGCAAAAGAAAATTCTGTTTCAACCTATGGTGATCAAAGTAACTCACGTTTTGGTGTTTCAGGCACAACCATCATCAATAAAGAGCTTCATGGATTTGGGCACGTGGAATATAACCAACCCATTAGTAATAACCAAAACCCGTATTGGGGCAGTCAAGGCTCTATTCGTCTTGGTTATGCCGGTATCGCCCATGAAACCTACGGCACACTACAATATGGGCATAACTGGGCAGTAATGTATGATATTGCTACCTATGCTGATATGTTGCCTGAGTTTGGTGAAGATACTTTAGGTTACTTTTCTGAAGTCTCATCGAGCACCCCCATTTCACCAGACTCTATGTTTGGAACTGGGCGTGGTGCAGGCTTACTACAATATCGCTATAGCTACTCTAATTTTGATCTTGGGTTACAATACCTTGCCCAAGGCACTGGGGTGCAAGCTGAAGGTGGCGGTATTTCACTGCAATATACGTTTGCTGATATTGGTTTAACATTCGGTGCTGCTTATAACTCTGGCGGCAAAAATATGCAGGCAATCCGCAGTTTAAGTGATACCCCACTTGCTGCTGATTTTAATGAAGATAACGCAGATATGTGGGCCGTTGGTGCAAAATACAGCATCGATAATATCTATTTAGCGGCTGTTTATGCTGAAACGAAAAATCTACAACCTTATGTGGATATCAACAGCGATAACAATTTTGCTGATGCAACACAAGCATATTTTCTTGTTGCTCAATATACTTGGGATAACGGCATAACACCGGGTATTGCTTATGCACAAGGCAAAGCAAAAAATCTCACCGGTTATGGTGACCAAAATTACAGCCAATATATTGATCTTTCAATCACCTATCTCATTAATGCTAACTTCAATACCTATATTGATTATAAAATTAACTTGCTTGACTCAAATGCTTATACATCTCAAAACAGTATACTTATTGATAATGTGACTGCGGTTGCGGTTCAGTATACGTTTTAACCGTTTACCTATTTTCTTACTTTGCACGATTAAGGCGCATTTGTTCTTTTTTTATTACAGAGTTGATTGTCAAGCACACACGCAAGCGGTATAAGGATAAAGGAACTTGTCTGACTTTCATGGATGCTATTACACATGTTTGAACATATCATTGCTGCACCTGCTGATCCTATTCTTGGGCTTGCTGATACTTTTAAAGCAGATCCTCGCCCTCATAAAATCAACCTCAGCGTTGGCGTATATAAAGATGATGCAGGGTTAACGCCTGTATTGCACTCTGTAAAAAAAGCTGAAACACGGCTGTTAGAAGAAGAGAATACAAAAAACTACCTCGGTATTGATGGTATTGCTGCTTTTGGCACATCAACACAAACACTGCTGTTTGGTGCAAGTAGCCCTATTATTACAACTAAACGAGCAAAAACAGCACAATCACCGGGTGGCACAGGAGCATTGCGTATTGCTGCAGAATTTATTGCTCGACAAACATCCGCAACAACGATTTGGATCAGTAATCCAACATGGCCAAACCATGTCAGCGTTTTTAAGGCCGCGGGTCTTGACGTTCGTGAGTACGGTTATTTTGATGCCAATAATATGTCGCTCGATTTTGATGCCATGCTGACCTCATTAGAGCAGGCCAAAGCCGGTGATGTGGTGTTATTCCACGGCTGCTGCCACAACCCTACGGGTGTAGACCCTACGCCTGCACAGTGGGATCTGCTGGCAAAAAAATCGGCCGAAAAAGGCTGGCTACCGCTATTTGACTTTGCTTATCAGGGCTTTGCAAAAGGGCTGGAAGAAGATGCTTACGGCCTGCGTGCATTCTGTGCAAACCATCAAGAGCTTCTGGTGGCCAGTTCATTCTCTAAAAACTTTGGTTTATATAACGAACGTGTTGGTGCTTGCACCCTTGTGGCCGCTGATCAAGACACTGCCGAGCGTGCATTTAGCCAGATAAAATCGGTAATCCGCGCCAACTACTCTAACCCTCCAGCGCACGGTGCTGCCGTGGTTACCATGATATTAGCTGACAGCCAACTCAAAGCCGAGTGGGAAGCCGAGCTTGCCGATATGCGTAGCCGTATCCACCAAATGCGTGAGCTGTTTGTGGCAAAACTACAACAACTGGGCGCAGACTGTGATTTTAGCTTTATTGCCCAGCAAAATGGCATGTTCTCATTCAGTGGTTTAAACCCACAACAAGTGGCCCGTTTGCGTGATGAATTTGCTATTTATGCAGTTGGTTCAGGCCGTATTAACGTTGCTGGAATTACCACGCAAAATATCGACCCACTGTGCCAGGCCATTGCCAAAGTACTCTAAACCTTGTCGCGTTAAATACAGCAAAAAAGCACTGTAAAGCAAACGCGTATTTAAGGGATACACACCGTTATTTTACGTGATATACACAACAATCAGCCACGTTTTACTCTGTGGCTGATTTTTTTTACTTAAAAATAAGCGTGATAAACTTCTCATTTCTTGCTATTCCACACCATACTGATATTCACAGTTAATTCATCGTGTATGTCTAGCAGGAGAGCCGAATGGAAAGTGTACATATGCGACCCTCCATCAAAAAGCACTGTATCACTCTACTTTGTTCTGGTAGCTTACTTGCTGTTATTACCGCTTTCTTACTGTATACCCTGCAACCTAGTTGGCTTTGGTTATTATCACTGTTTGCTTTAGCTCTCTATCTGGCATGGCAAGGTATAACCCGTTGGCGCGAACCCAATATCGGGTTAACACTGTCAGACATGCACTTGCAATATCATCATCGTTCGGGTGGATGGGCAATTCCGTGGCAACAAGTTCAACGCATAGGTATACCTTGCCACCAGCAAGGGTTACAGTGGGTTCCAATAAATTATCTGGGTATTCAACTTAAAAACCAGGCTGATATTATTGACCGTATGACCCCTGCACTCATTTACCGATTATTACGCGAACAGAGTGAGCTTGTTGATATCGGCCTAGAACAAGAGAACCTTGATGAAGATGTCAGTACTCAGCTATATAACGCAACAACAATAGAGATTAATCAGCGCGTTTATTGTGATGAAGAGGCAATGTTGCTGCACCGTATGCAATTATGTCGGCGTTTATTCGGTTATGACTTGTATATCCCCCTGACAGCCCTTGATCGCTCTGCAGATCAAGTTATCGCATTATCACGTATCTACCGTGATCGTGAAATGCGTGAACTATCTGAAATACATGAAGTAAATACTTTATGATGCTTCTTTAGAATAAAGAATATTATCGTTAATAGGTTGAAGAAATACGTTTCTACATTGCTACAGGTATATAATACATCGCACAACAGAGTGGTATATTCACAGTAATAACACGAGCAATGTTCTCAATTTACAAAACAAAATGGTTCGTGCGTTATCACCAAAAATAAATTCAGTGAAAAATTTGAGTGATAAACCAAACGAACCATTTTTCAACCCATTTTCTAAAAACGCGCTAAATATAAGTACTCAATATGCATTTACCCATTAAGGGTTTCATCAACCATAAAAGGGTTTGTCTGTTTTTCATACCCAATGGTGGAAGTAGGCCCATGTCCTGGAATAAACACGGTATCATCTGCTAATGGCCAGAGTTGCTGACGAATCGAAGAGATCAGTTGCTGATGATCGCCCATTGGAAAATCACTACGCCCCACCCCCCCTTTAAACAACACATCTCCGACAAATGCCACGTTTGCTTGTGTATTAACAAACACCACATGCCCAGGAGTATGCCCAGGGCAATGTAATACCGACAACACACATTCACCAATTGTGATACTATCATTATGGTTTAACCAGTGGTCAGGCACTAACACACCACAATCAGGTAAACCAAACATCTGAGCTTGCTGTGGCAAAGCGTCTAACCAAAATTGATCTGCTTTCTGTGGGCCATAAATAGGCACAGAGAAATGTTTAGCTATTTCATGCGCAGCACCAACATGATCAAGGTGCCCATGCGTTAACAACACTTTTGTTAATGTAACACCAGCTTGAGTCACCGCATGAATAAGTGTTTTAGCATCACCACCTGGGTCAATCAGTGCGGCCTCTTGTGTTGCACTACACCAGATAAGAGAGCAATTTTGTTGGAATGCAGTGACAGGTAAAATATGGTATTTCATAATTAATCCACAATAAAAAGATCTCAATTCAGATTTTGCAATTTTATCTACATAAAAAGCAATTTATTCTCATTAGACTGTGCAAATTGACCATAGTATAAACACAGTATAAATAATGACTAAAAGGATTTATGCCATGTTTGATGCTATCTACACAGAACAAACTGTGCCCGTAGCAGAAATGCAATATTGTATAACTAAAGCCAGCCAGCTTTACAGTGTTCCGGCTATCTTGTTAAAAGCGATCTCTCAAGTTGAAGGTGGAAAAAAATGGACGATCAGTAAAAATAGCAATGGCTCTTATGATCTTGGCCCTATGCAGATAAATACTATCCACCTTCCCCGTTTACAAGCTCAGTTTCCAGGTTTAACGTGGCAAGCACTTGCAAGTAACACCTGTTTAAATGTTGCTGTAGCAGGTTCACTATTACAAGAGCATCTCTACCAGTGTCAAGGTGATGTTTGGTGTGCGGTAGGAAACTATCATTCAAAAACACCTCAATATCATATTACGTATCGAACAAAAGTCGTCAATGCCTATCTGAATTTATTGATAGCCAAACAAAATAAAGCGCAAGCAAGGAAAAAAAACACACTACGTAATAGTGATAAACAATCTTAACTTACGCAATAAATCGTATATAGACTAAGTATTGTGCTGTTATTTTATCTACAGTATAAAACTACCCCTCTTGTTTGTTATCAACATGTCTTTTTACTCCTCTCAATGCCCTTTGCTTTCCCTGTACAATAGTAGTAACAATTCGTTACACCCACATTGGTTTATCCTTAATCTGAAACTGCTACTATATATGTTGAATAAAAGTATAAAGTTGACTATTTTTGCCTAAATTAGCATTGAAATCATGCTCTATTTAGTAACAAACATAAGAAATAGGCATAACAGGAAATAAAAAATGAACCTTTTTTCAGAAACAAATAATGTTACTATAGATGAAAATAACAATATTCTTAGTTTTTTCAAAAAACATGCAACACTTGAAGAGCTAATAAAACTAAACTTTTACAATGAGTTACCAAACATTCTTCATACTAAACCCCATAAAATAAAACCTGCATACAAGCTAAAACGCCATGGGATAACGATACTTGAATATAAAGTTGTTGTTGGTAAAAATGACTTCAGGGCAGCATTTATCATTAATAATAATGATGTTAGCGTCTTTTACATCACTGAAACAACAATCAAAAGAGAGTTTGTGAACGAGTTAAGTAAAACAAACTTAGTTGATCATTAATTATATAAAACGCTTAAAATAACCAGGTGGATTAATGACATTCAAAGCATTTTTATCCAATTATTTATACGTTAGGCCTCGTTTTATTTTTGCCATTCTTTCAGCATGTATGGCTTTTATTATGTTGCCGCATTCAATGAGACCTTTTGCTAAATTAATGATCTCATGGGATGTGTTTGCCTACTTTTATATTCTTTTTTTATTTGGAAAAGTAAGAACAACGCCTATATCAAAAATTCGAGAAGTCACTAAAGGTGAAGATGAAAGTGCCAAAATGGTCATATTATTTGTTGTATGTGGCTGTTTGTTTAGTACATTAGTTTTATTACTAGAATTGGCAACCGCAGGGCAACTTGCTGGACAACAAAAAATAATACATCTGACTATGTCAGCAATGACTTTATTTGCTTCGTGGGCACTTTTGCCTATGGCTTTTACTATGCACTATGCGCATATTTTTTATTATGGTGAGCAGCAGTCAGACGAGCCCTCTCTTTTATTTCCTGATAAAATTGATACCCCCTCATATTGGGATTTTCTCTATTTCTCATTTACCATTGCTGTGGCATCTCAAACTGCGGATGTCTGCGTTGCCTCTCAAGAGATGCGTAAAGTGGTGCTATTGCAGTCAGTCATTTCGTTTTTATTTAATATGACCATTCTTGGGTTATCTATTAATATTTGTGCAAGCCTTTTCTAAACTGTCTTTAATATCTTGCCATTTACTTCTTAAGTGGCAAGATATTTATCTCTGTCTATTTTTTATTCATGGCATTGCTTGTGTAACAGTAAAGCTTTGGGATAAGAGCCTATACCCGATGCTGATTTTCTAAGCTACCTATGCGGCAGTGAACTGTTTTTTTCATCTCTATCTTGCGGCAACTGCTTTCTAAGCTGCCTATGCGGCAGTGAACATCTGGTGCAGCAAAATGATTTCGAAAACGAATTTCTAAGCTGCCTATGCGGCAGTGAACTTATACTTCTCTAATTCGCGAAACATTCGTGTTTTCTAAGCTGCCTATGCGGCAGTGAACCAACTTGTAACGGGAAAATAGAAATAATTGATTTTCTAAGCTGCCTATGCGGCAGTGAACGTATACCGAACTCGCGTATACGGTCATGCAGTTTTCTAAGCTGCCTATGCGGCAGTGAACCTGCATCATCAACACCGAGCTGTTTTCCATCATTTCTAAGCTGCCTATGCGGCAGTGAACTCACTTGCTTCCTCGGCGTCGGCTTTACCCCATTTCTAAGCTGCCTATGCGGCAGTGAACTTTCACATCAAAACCGAGAAGTCTCAGCAGGATTTCTAAGCTGCCTATGCGGCAGTGAACCTGGTATCAACAAGGAGGGCAAGGAATTTGGATTTCTAAGCTGCCTATGCGGCAGTGAACGGCTACCTCGGCTGTTAACTCTTCTGGCACTGTTTCTAAGCTGCCTATGCGGCAGTGAACTGCAAACAGTTCTAAAAGACCGCCTGCTGTCTTTTCTAAGCTGCCTATGCGGCAGTGAACCCGTGACTTTTACAACGGGCGTATGGCTGGAATTTCTAAGCTGCCTATGCGGCAGTGAACCTGTTGTTGGTGATGAGGATGCAATTTATCAATTTCTAAGCTGCCTATGCGGCAGTGAACAGTACGGTTGAGGTTAAAACTAATCTGGGCGTTTTCTAAGCTGCCTATGCGGCAGTGAACTATGTTGCATCGACCTTTCCCCACGCTGGGGTTTTCTAAGCTGCCTATGCGGCAGTGAACCCAGTAATTACACACCTAGTATTACCATCATATTTCTAAGCTGCCTATGCGGCAGTGAACTTACAGTGTAAATAACACGCGCAAAAGAATAATTTCTAAGCTGCCTATGCGGCAGTGAACACTCAGCAAATTGTTTTAGTTACTCAGGATTTTTTCTAAGCTGCCTATGCGGCAGTGAACAAGCAAATTTGAACCCAAAGGAAGCATTGCTATTTCTAAGCTGCCTATGCGGCAGTGAACTCACAGTAATTAATGACTTTGTGTATTGTGTTTTTCTAAGCTGCCTATGCGGCAGTGAACAAAGTCATCATAGGCAACATCAACACGAGTAATTTCTAAGCTGCCTATGCGGCAGTGAACAGGCTGCTGGAATTTCCAGAGTTAAAACATCATTTCTAAGCTGCCTATGCGGCAGTGAACATCAAGCTCTGCACAGCCTCCGATATTTTCTATTTCTAAGCTGCCTATGCGGCAGTGAACCTAAAATGCTGCGTGAGAAAATCATGGGTGAATTTCTAAGCTGCCTATGCGGCAGTGAACTGCTTGCGGCTGGCTTCTTTCCGATCCCCTTCTTTCTAAGCTGCCTATGCGGCAGTGAACTCATTGATGGCGTAACGCTGAGTGAGTAGTAATTTCTAAGCTGCCTATGCGGCAGTGAACTTTCGATAACGCGCCCATTTATCACCGTGAATTTTCTAAGCTGCCTATGCGGCAGTGAACTGATATCTCCGTTCACCTGAACATCAGCAACCTTTCTAAGCTGCCTATGCGGCAGTGAACGTAAACCGGTCATTTATCGGAGAGTGGATAACTTTCTAAGCTGCCTATGCGGCAGTGAACTGTTTGTATTTGATAAGGAAAGGAGAAGTTATTTTCTAAGCTGCCTATGCGGCAGTGAACACGGCGAAAGCCATCAAGGCAGTCAATGATGTTTTCTAAGCTGCCTATGCGGCAGTGAACTGGAGGGCGATTTGGACTGGGAAGCGATTGAATTTCTAAGCTGCCTATGCGGCAGTGAACCGTGAAACCGTTTATCAGGGGTTGTGATTTCATTTCTAAGCTGCCTATGCGGCAGTGAACGGGTAGTGGCACAGAGGTAAAACCGTAATGCTTTTCTAAGCTGCCTATGCGGCAGTGAACGTCTGCCACATGTTGTGGTTTATCACGTTACTTTTCTAAGCTGCCTATGCGGCAGTGAACACTCAAAAAGCCTTTCTACAAAACGTTCAAATTTTCTAAGCTGCCTATGCGGCAGTGAACCCATATCAGCCATCAATAAAATGCTATCAGTTTTTCTAAGCTGCCTATGCGGCAGTGAACTTTTTCATGGATTGATTTAGCCTTTTTTGATATTTCTAAGCTGCCTATGCGGCAGTGAACTTCTTGGTGAGCTACCTTATGCACAGTCTCGCTTTCTAAGCTGCCTATGCGGCAGTGAACTGAGCGTGCAAATCCACGGCGAGTTAATTTGATTTCTAAGCTGCCTATGCGGCAGTGAACAACAACTGTAACGTAGTGCTCGACCGTGTTTCTTTCTAAGCTGCCTATGCGGCAGTGAACATCCGAAAATGGTGTCCGGCTACGTCACGAATTTTCTAAGCTGCCTATGCGGCAGTGAACCTTGACCCGGCGGGGTTTGACGTAGTTTGGTTTTTCTAAGCTGCCTATGCGGCAGTGAACGTAATGCACGGCTGAATGCGTTTAACGCGATTTTTCTAAGCTGCCTATGCGGCAGTGAACATCACGGAAGCTTGAGCCTGTTGCTGCATTGATTTCTAAGCTGCCTATGCGGCAGTGAACGAGTGCACTTACACTCAGGGCGGGCTGCAACATTTCTAAGCTGCCTATGCGGCAGTGAACAAAAATACCTATTGACCATATCGTCATTGATGTTTCTAAGCTGCCTATGCGGCAGTGAACTAATTACGTTAGCGCAACTGGTAGATCAAAATTTTCTAAGCTGCCTATGCGGCAGTGAACAAGTACTCTTGGAGAGAAAAGAATAATCAGAATTTCTAAGCTGCCTATGCGGCAGTGAACAGCCGAGTTAATCGCCACATCAAACGCAGCGTTTTCTAAGCTGCCTATGCGGCAGTGAACTAACCCTTCCGTGTAAAACGCTTGCTGCCTATTTTCTAAGCTGCCTATGCGGCAGTGAACTGCATGACATCCGGTCAAACCAGTCAACCCACTTTCTAAGCTGCCTATGCGGCAGTGAACATTACCGCAAAGAATTTCCGCCGCGCTGGTGTTTTCTAAGCTGCCTATGCGGCAGTGAACTGCAAGCGTTCCCGTTGTTCGACTGGGATATTTTTCTAAGCTGCCTATGCGGCAGTGAACTAGCGTTAAACCGTGAATTAGATCGGATTGGTTTTCTAAGCTGCCTATGCGGCAGTGAACAAGAGGCCGTTAAAATTTCGCTTAGAATGATGTTTCTAAGCTGCCTATGCGGCAGTGAACCGATCAATGATGTCAGTTACGCCAGCGAAAGATTTCTAAGCTGCCTATGCGGCAGTGAACGGGTGATGATGTCTAATGAAGTGAAAAAATTATTTCTAAGCTGCCTATGCGGCAGTGAACCTTAATGTGGAGTAATATTACCATTACCGCTTTTTCTAAGCTGCCTATGCGGCAGTGAACGCTAAGTATGTGAAAAAACCAGTTGTTATTGATTTCTAAGCTGCCTATGCGGCAGTGAACTACTTAACGCCACGGGAGGGTTCTTAATGTACTTTCTAAGCTGCCTATGCGGCAGTGAACAACCGCGTAAAGCACAAATTGTTGGCCGCTATTTTCTAAGCTGCCTATGCGGCAGTGAACGGATATTTTCGCGGCTGAAATGTGGGCGGAGTTTTCTAAGCTGCCTATGCGGCAGTGAACTATCATATCCGTGGATGACTAAAGATCTTGGTTTTCTAAGCTGCCTATGCGGCAGTGAACTCAATGCAGCGGTACGACTCGAACAGATTTAATTTCTAAGCTGCCTATGCGGCAGTGAACTACGCGACAATACGACCGCGCCAAAGTGTTACTTTCTAAGCTGCCTATGCGGCAGTGAACTGGAAACGTACTTTGATATCCAACTTATTACCTTTCTAAGCTGCCTATGCGGCAGTGAACCGAAATGATTTTACTGCACAAGTCACTCAAATTTTCTAAGCTGCCTATGCGGCAGTGAACTGTCACCGTCCACAATTTTCCAACTGAACGTTTTTCTAAGCTGCCTATGCGGCAGTGAACAGTTCCTGAATATTTTGCGCTAACTAACCGATTTTCTAAGCTGCCTATGCGGCAGTGAACGAATTGGCGCTGGTAGCGGCGCTTTATATAGCTTTCTAAGCTGCCTATGCGGCAGTGAACGCGCTGGAACTGATATAACTGAGCATGTTCATTTTCTAAGCTGCCTATGCGGCAGTGAACGCTCATCCCTAGCGTTCAATAAGCTTGCTGTTTTTCTAAGCTGCCTATGCGGCAGTGAACGTTTGCTGATTTTCGCGGGTGAGTTATGGCAATTTCTAAGCTGCCTATGCGGCAGTGAACAATTTGAAAGTTTACTCATGCTGTTCGCTAAATTTCTAAGCTGCCTATGCGGCAGTGAACAACATCAGCGTCAGCCCGCACTACCGTCGGTTTTTCTAAGCTGCCTATGCGGCAGTGAACCGCTTGCTGTGGGTATAAAAAAACCGCCATATTTTCTAAGCTGCCTATGCGGCAGTGAACAACCCACGACTGGCAGCGACACTGGTAAAAACTTTCTAAGCTGCCTATGCGGCAGTGAACTCATTCGTAAGCTAATTGCGACGACCGAACCATTTCTAAGCTGCCTATGCGGCAGTGAACACGAGGCCACGACTCACGTAAAGGTGCTGAAATTTCTAAGCTGCCTATGCGGCAGTGAACAACTGATGGCGCAGCTTGGTGTCACACAACTGTTTCTAAGCTGCCTATGCGGCAGTGAACCAATACCGCAGCAATCAAGGGTATAGGCAAAGTTTCTAAGCTGCCTATGCGGCAGTGAACAATAGAATAAATCAATTAAAATAAGTTACAACAGACAGTTAGGATAAAAAACGCATTTTTACCTTATTAAAAACCACTAGTTGCAACCTATTGTATTTAAATGATATTTTTAAAGATAAAAAATAAAGGGTAAAAAAATACCCTTTGTTGGCTAAAAAAGTAAATTTAACGAAGGCCACCCTTCGCTTCACTGCATTAAAACCAAGGCACCGTAGCTGTTTTGCTTAAACCAAATTGGTCAAAAGTACCGTTTACAGCCTCTTTTTTTATTTCACCAAAGCTTAGGTATCTCCGATGCTTATGTCCATTTGAGCCACTTTCTAACTCCAAATAGGGGTTGTCTAACCCCTTGGTAAACATTTTAGCTTTGTAAATTTTCACATCTGCATCGCTAATAGAACCACGCTTAATTAGACGCTTTAATTTAGATTGTGTCATAGTACTTTGAACACGTGAGATTGTTCGATATTCACATGCTACAGGAACCATATGAATCTCGCTGACTTGGCAATAACCAACTAATCCGTCCAACCAATTCAGAGCAGACAAGTTATAAAGCATTGAACTATTGCTGTGTATGCGAATAACTCGACCTAATAAAACTTGGAATTTTGGAAAGCTTATTCCGATGCTATCAGACTTAAGAGTAACTAACGCTTTATGTAACTTGGCATAAACCTTATTCAATAAAACATTTTCACGCATTTCTGCATCTGGTTTTATCATGATTTCTATATAACTATCCACGCCTCCTCCTATATCCGTATGTTATTCACGTATGCAAGCCCTTTTTTTCCTAAATAGAATGAGGAAACCCCAGCATTTTCAATTAATTGAGCCAACTCTTTTGCTTTCTCCTTGGATATATCTATTTCAATAAATAGTTGACCAGAAGCTTTAGTCATTAACTGCTTTGTTTTACCTACACCTTTAATAAATTCCTCTCTAATATATGGATTTCCCCATATTTTTTTCTTTTCACCTGTCGTATAGCGTGCCATAAAATCTTTTTTTGTGAAGCCATTATTAGAGATCCCACCTATACCACCGGCTTTCGTCCTCGCACTACTCATATCATATTTGCCACTAAGCCTTTCAAGCTGTAAATAGAGTGCTGAACAATACATACTAATTGGTAGCACTAGCCCTTTATTATTTATGCCTTTAAACTTCTCAAACTTATCCGCTAGATATTGATAGGCAACATCTAAGTCACCTTCTTTTTCAAGTGGCTTTTGTTTATTTATCTCTTCTAACCTTGCGAGCAAGGTCAACGGATCAATCGAAATTTGGTTCAAAGTAACATCTTGTTCCAAGATAAAGCTCACCAACTCTGTAATATCTAGCGACAAAACACCCCAAAAACACTGTGCGTACTCAGCGGTAAAAATAGGGGCATTTACTTTGATCATACCCGTAAAGGAGTTTTGATCTTCACTGCCTGTAATATTCCTTATGTAGGTCAACTCAGAATTAATTACCGAAGGCTTATCTATGAATTTTACCAATGGCTCAATATCTCCAAAGAAGTAGTTTTCACTACTTCTTGATTGATAAAGTTTTCGTTGATCGCCAATCAAACGATTTAGTATCCCCATCACAGTATCTAGTGTAACTTCACGTTGAATAAAGTTTTCAGGCTTTTTTAGGTTCGTCATAGAAGCAATAAACTTTCGATAATTTCCGCCATCATTTTGCTTTGGTAACGGTTCATTATTACAACCCTCAAGAAAAGAGTTCCGCCAACTAGATTCATATTCTATAGTTATTTTCATAACCACCTCTACTTGGCTTCAAAGTAAATTGCAAACTCTTTTTGCGGTTGTGAGTTAATTTCACTTTCATCACGTTTTATACGCATCATTTTATTACTTTCGTTATAGTCAACAACTAACTCATCAACATACATGTAAGATTTTGCTTGGCGAATTGATAACTCAGCAATTAAGTTTAAGGTAAATTGTATTAGTACTTTCATAGCATCTTGGTTAAGTAAAATGCCATTTTCACCTTCATCAAAAATAGTTCCTTTTCGAACATAGTTTGTGTGAAAATTAGCTTTTGGTGACAATGAGCAGTCTAATTTCTGAAGGAAATCTTCTACTGCCTTTGCAACTTCCTCACCTTGACCTTCTTTAATTTGCATTGCTTCGCGATCAAATTTCTTATCAAGCGAAATAAATTGCAATTGCTCAATACTAATTGAACCGTAAGAGATGTACTTAGTGTCACCAAATGTGGTTTTTGAGAAAAATGATGAATTATCTCGCTCACCTGCTTGACCAAACTGCTCAAAGTTACCATTACCTAATTGGTCTACAAAATCCTCTATCAACAACGGGCTTGTGCGTTTATTTTGGCTATTAGGTACAACATACCCCCGCACCAAACCAGTAACTGATGCCAATACTTTTGTTAGGTTATCTAATTTCGATTTATTCGCATAGTGAATATCGAATGCCTGCGATCTAAATAAATGATGACGGATACAATTTTGGCTTATATATAAAGGTGTTTCTTTGAAGTCAATATCTGTTGCTTGCTTTTTGTACTTATAACCTGTTTCTTCTTTCACTTTACCTATTAAGTTAGAGTAGCCACGCAATTTAGGTAACGTATGATTATTCACTTCTTTTCCGTCATCACCTGATAGAGTTGTCGGCCCATTCCAGTTCACTACACCATGACCTAAAGCGATAATTTTAAAATCGATACTTTTAATTCCTGTTACTTTTTCCATGTGTTCTTCCTTTTGAAATTTATGATTGAATAACTTTATTCAATGACATGGCACCAATCACTTGCTTAGTGCCTTTTAAATAATAAATAAATGATTCATCTCCCTCATTTTCGCCTAGCTTGTTTGATAAATCTGATGGTGTATAACTTAAATAAATAGGGTATTGTGGCTCTATAGCTGCACCTTCGAGCACTTGCTTTCGTAAAGCCATACTTTTTGCAGGTATTTTTTCAATAGGGGTTTCTTCATCAATCCTGCTATGCTTTTTAGCAACATAATCAATAATACCTGAGGCACGTAATAAATTAAGTGATTCGGTATAGCAATTTGAGAAATCGCTATCAGTTTCTTGCCAATCAATCGCGTAATCATTGGTAATAGTGTAGTTATCAAAGCTTGTGATGTTCATAACAACCATCTGGACAAAACGACTATCCCCTCGTAATGAGGATTTTTTGAGTCTTTTTTTGTCACTGGATTTTTGCTTTTTAATAAATCGGATAGGATCATGCACTTTTGCTGAGATAACTTTAACGCTTTCTTTTAATGCCGAAATTAGGTCTTGTTCAACGGCTTCTCGACCTTGGTTTGTCGCATAAAACTGTTTATAAAGCTCGTAAATAGCATTAATTGATAATGATTGGTCTGTTAAAGTACTTTGAAGAAACTCATACCATGCATAAGCACCTCGATAGCTATTGTTGCTATTTAAAAAACGCGCACAATTACATGTAACCTTACCATTCGATTTTGGAATAACACTTGGCACAGCTACCGTATATAGGTTTACTGCCTGACTTTTCCCAAATCGATCTAGCCGGCCAAGACGCTGTAAAAAATTTTCTGCCAGTGTAAATTCACTGATCATTTGTTTACATGTGATATTTAGAGCAGCTTGCACAATGGGCCCACTTCGTAACACATCAAACTCTTTCGTTCCATCTTCCTTAAAGCTTTCATATACTTTGTTAAAAATAGTTTGTTTGTCTTTTGTTTTAAATTTTCCATGAAATAAAATCGCATTTTCTTTTTCTTGATTAAGAATAAATGCTTGCTGAGAAAGCGTCGCCGTATTACTGATAACAATGGTATTTTTAGGCTGCTCCTTGAATAAGGGATTTGTTTCATTTTGTTGTGTTTCATCAAATAATTCAAAATTAATGCTATATCTACTCTGGTTAAAACTTTTTATCGATTTAATATCCTGTTTATCTACTCCTAAAATATTCTCAATAAAGCTGTAGTTAGGTGTAGCTGAAACAAGCAGAGTATTTGCATAACTACCCATTAGCTTTTTAGCTTGTACTAACTCTGCAAATAACAAATTGAAAGCAGGCATGGGTATGTATTCGTGAAATTCATCAAATACTATGTGACTATTTAAAAAATCTGTAAATGCGGTCACATTGGAATGTGTGGTAATACTATTAACCACCTGATCAATCGTTGTTAATACAATATCACCTGAAAACTCTTGCCCTTGTAGTGTCGCGACTTTTTCCCCTTGATAATTAGTGTATTTAAACTCCCCCGTGCATATTTCTATTTTTCCATCAGTAAAGTATTCATCACTGATTAAGTCTTGATAGAGCCCTTCACACACTTGTACCCTTGGGCAAATCCATATGATTTTGTTGGCTTCGCTTAATTTTGCCCACTCCAAGGCGATTTTGGTTTTACCACAACCGGCAGGGCCATTAAGTACACCCACACACTCAATATCTAACAACGATTTTGCTGTGACAGATTGAGCTTGATTGCGATCACTATTTGGGTATTTTTGCTCAAATTCTAATAAACACTCATGTATTTGTTGACTTAAGTTACTTTGCTGTTGAAGTGTTTGTTCAACAAGTAAATCCAAAGTACCTGTTTCGATGTAGTTACCCAATTCCTCAGCACTCAGCGCAGAAATTTGACGATCTGCACTGATTACACAAGCTCTAAGAATATTCGCTTTGGCATTAAAATTTATGTCACTACGATATAAATCAAACGAATCGTCTAACGCGTAATGCTTGTAGTGTGGTAAATCTGTTTTTCGAAAGTCCGAAATTAAACTCTCATCATACTTAATTGAACATTTTTTTAAAATCTGCAATGACAACTGGACTTGGATAATTATTTTGAATATCCATCACTGAATTAAGCACTCGCTGGCTATGCTCAACTATTTCTTGCATTCCATTTTCTTTGTATATCGCACTTAATTTACGATGAACATCGTAGAGCTTTATATACTCTTCTTTACGGATAGGTTTAGCATGATGCCAATACACCACATGTTCGATGTACTCAACTAGTTTTTTATTAGAAAGTATTGATTTTAAATCAATAAATTGGCATAACCATAATGAAATTTCATTGTGACGAGGATGCTTCTCAAACGAAAATTTAGCAGCATCAATATGTACCCCATCTTCTTGTTGTTCTACTACTTGCATTTTATTTTTATTAATTGCTTGTTTGAGCCAACTACGATACTCAGGGTCTAACTTTCCAATATCATGTAGACAGCCACTCACAAAGGCCGCTTGTTTTAGTGCTGGCTGCTCCCCTCTAAACAACTGCTCAACTAACAGTGCTGCGACAGTTCCAACACCAAAAAGATGTTCCGAAAGTAACTGTTTTTGTGTATTTGCATAAACGACTTCTAACATTATTTTTGTTTCATCCATTTTGATATCATTAATTGTGCTGTAGTTCACCGGCACTACACCCTCTGCATTAAATTTCTTTTTATTCCCCACTACCCATAAAAACTGGCTGCGCGAACGAGAGCGGATCCAGTGGCAACTGACGGCAGTGCTGCGGCTTGCAGTTTGGCGCAGCATTTTTTTCACCGTTAACAACCCTTCTTCTGTGATAAGCGTTTGCCATGTGTTATCACCAATACGGTTAGCAAAAGCATCGAGCACCCGTCGGGTTTTCTTGAGTGCATTTTTTTCACACTGAGAAACAAAAGTGACCATCATAATGGGCTCTCCTCGCACTCTTCCAAAGGTTCGTTTTGTAATGCGATACGTTTCACGGTATCAAACATAAAATCGAGCGCCTTATGTTCGATAAAAGCGTGTAGAATTTGTTGGCGAAACTCTTGCTCAGTCGCGTTTTCTTTTGCACAAACAAATGCCCACGGCAACACAATGGCATCTTTAATGAGATCAGCAACATCAAACACCAACGCACCACGACGAGTTTTCCCATGCATCACTGCAAAACCGTGTGGAATGCCAAGTACCCATAAACAACTCGCGGCAAGTCCATAAGCTAAGTAGTTACCATGATTGAGAAAATCGTTCGCTTTATCTGTATTTTTTTTATCGGGCTGATGCTGGCGAGAAAAGTTATCTTTCGCTGTATTGTTGGCTGCGTATTTATATAACGCTTTTGTGAGCTGTGCTTCGGTCAGCAAAAGATCCGACTGTTTACGGGCCGCGTCAGTGCGCTGGTGAAAGGTATCAAGAGATTGCTGAATTACCGTGTCTTGAACATTAAACTTCTCTAGGGCTAACTCTTTGTCTACACGCCAAACCCGTTGTAAATACTCAATTCGGGCATTTTGAAACATTTTAGCCGCAGCCAAACGTTTTTCATCATCAAACCAAAAAGAGAGCCAACCTTGTAAATATTCAGTTGGGCGATACTCACTTTGTGGAGTAAACCACTCGACTTCAGTGGCCATATGTAGCGGTGTTCCCCCACCACCACAAAACCCCACCAGCACACCCGCTTGTGAAAGCATCCGCATTGCCGCTTGGGTAATCGATGTGCCATTTCCTAATAACAATACGGTGGTATTAGCAATCGGAATATTAAAATAGAGATTTTCTTTATCTGCTTCGGTTAAATACAGTACTCGTCCATCTTTTTGCATCACACGGCAATATTCAAGGTAATACATATTGGCGCGCTTAGAATGTAAGATCACTTTCAGATCTGAAGAGGATAGATCATCCATTATTTATACTCCTATTGACACCTCATTAAACCCGCTTGATAACAACTCACCTTCACGTTGCTGAATAAAGCCACAAAGCATACCGATAGCCTGTCGCATTTTAGTGATAGGTACTATTAATAATCATTACGTTGATTTGTTATCAAAAAAGGACAATATCAGTTAGACAGTTAATCATTTTCATCATGATAAAACCGTAACAGAAGCAGCAAAGTGACTAATTGCTCTCTTTTGAGGTTGAAAACAAGGCGTCTATGCCTCTTCTTTTTATCGCGGGTGATGATATAAAATTTCAAAAGTGTAATGCGTTTGAACCGCACATATCAGAGCATCTTGTGGGGAGAAATGAAAACCCCAAGAATTTATCACAGATATTCTTTTGGATTATCACTTGAGAATTGGCTTTTTAAAGGTGAGAGCACAGAAGTTGAGCAGTAAGACTGCTGTGATACATAGCAATAATCATTTACTGCTTATTTTGATAACTTATTATATATGATGATTATCACGAATTTTAGATACAAAAAAACCACCATATAGGTGGTTGATTTGTTGAGTAACTTATTGAAGTTACTCTGCTTCACAAGATGGTACCCGGAGCGGGACTTGAACCCGCACAGCCATAAGCCGAGGGATTTTAAATCCCTTGTGTCTACCGATTCCACCATCCGGGCCTTGTGATAGCTACCCTTACAGGTTCTGGAGGCGCGTTCCGGAGTCGAACCGGACTAGGCGGATTTGCAATCCGCTACATAACCGCTTTGTTAACGCGCCGAAACTTGCCTTATTATATATTAGTGTATTCACGCTAATATATAATAACTTAAATCTTTGGAGCGGGAAACGAGACTCGAACTCGCGACCCCGACCTTGGCAAGGTCGTGCTCTACCAACTGAGCTATTCCCGCCCTCTTCAGTTTACTTTACTGACATCAACTTTTTGTTGTTACTTACAACATTTCTTGTTGATGTCAGCGCCGCTACCTGATGCGATGCATTCTACTGATTCGTGCTGATGAGTCAATACTATTTTCTTAAATTTCAACTCGTTCGGTTATTTTTTGATCCAATTGATGATTAAGACATCAAATCAGACCATGCAGCTCGCAAATATTGGAACATCGACCAAAATGTCAGTACGGCTGCAATATATAATGCAATCATTCCAACAATCATCATCCACTCAGTAGGCCGCCATAATAGAGCTAATAACGCAAACATCTGTGCCATTGTTTTAAACTTACCCCACCATGACACTGCAACACTACTACGCTTGCCTAACTCAGCCATCCACTCACGCAGAGCACTGATAATAATTTCACGTGCAATCATCGTGGCCGCTGGCAGTGTGACCCAAATCGAATGGTAGTGCTGAACAACCAATGCCAATGCAACAGCAACCATCACTTTATCAGCTACAGGGTCAAGAAAAGCCCCGAAGCGTGTTGTCTGCTTTAACTGCCGAGCCAAAAAACCATCAAACCAATCTGTAATTGCTGCAATCACAAAAATCAGTGCACACACTGCAGGTGCCCAGTGAAATGGCAGATAGAAAGCAACAACAAAGAAAGGAATAAGAATGACACGGAACAGTGTTAGCCAAGTTGGTATATTAAACTGCATAATTAGTTAGCTTTTTTAGTGAGATAAGTGGCTAACGCCTATGGTGCTACAAGCTGCTCAGTGTTTCAACGCCAGAAAGATCTTTTCTGCTAAATTTGCTGAAATACCAGGAACACGAGCAATATCATCAATGCTGGCATTCTTGAGTGCCTGAAGCCCCCCCATAAATTTTAATAACTGCTGACGACGCTTCGG
This sequence comes from Plesiomonas sp., assembly GCF_051652165.1. Lineage (GTDB taxonomy): Bacteria > Pseudomonadota > Gammaproteobacteria > Enterobacterales > CAMTGL01 > Plesiomonas. The sequence continues at coordinate 277,151 of NZ_JBOFTR010000004.1, read as the reverse complement.
CCCAACGCCTTCGATCTCCTCTAGTGCGCTGCTATTTTTTACTTTAGCGCGTTTTTTCCGATGCCCAGTAATGGCGTGATTATGTGATTCATCTCGAATATGTTGGATCACATGCAATGCTGGAGAGTCTGGTGGTAACGATACACTCTGACCACTTTTAGCTAAGATCAGCGTCTCTAAACCTGCTTTACGATCAGCACCTTTAGCAACACCAATCAAGAGCGGGTGCGTTTTATCCCAATCAACGGTCAGATGTGCAAAAATCTGAATTGCTTTACCAAGCTGCCCCTTTCCCCCGTCAATAAAAATAATATCAGGTACTTTTTCGGACGGCAGCGATTTATCGTATCGGCGACGTAGCACCTGCTCCATTGCTGCATAATCATCACCCGGTGTGATGCCAGTGATGTTATAGCGCCGATAATCTGACTTTAGTGGGCCGTTATGGTCAAAAACAACACAAGAAGCCACTGTTTGCTCCCCCATCGTATGGCTGATATCAAAACACTCCATACGATAAATCGCGGGGATCTGTAAAAACGTGGCTAACGCCTTCAAGCGGTGATGTATTGTACTCTGTTGTGCCAATTTAGAGACTAAAGCTGTATGTGCATTGGTCCTTGCCAGTTTGAGGTAACGAGCACGCTCTGCACGAGGGCTATCTTGTATCGTTATTTTTCTACCGGCTTGCGCTGAAATGGAATCAGCTAATAGATCACGGGTTGTTAAGTGAAAATCGAGTAAAATTTCCGAAGGCAATGTTCGCGATTCATTGGCTTGTAAATAAAATTGGCCAATAAACGTTTCTACCACTTCATCTAACAGGGTATTTGCGGGGACTTTAGGAAAATAACTGCGGCTTCCTAGCACTTTTCCTTGCCGTAAAAAGAGTACATATACACAGGCCATGCCATTATCATAAGCGACACTGATCACATCAAGATCATTACTATCGCCCGATACAAATTGCTTTTCAGTAACTTTACGTACGGCCAGAATCTGATCACGCAATCGGGCGGCATCTTCAAAACGTAAATCATGGCTGGCTGTTTCCATACGGTCAACCAAACCGCTGATTACTTGCTGATCTTTACCCTGTAAAAATAATCGAGCATCGGCTACACAAGCTTGGTAATCCGCATCACTCACTAAGCCTTTTATACAAGGGCCAAGACAACGGCCTATTTGATACTGTAGGCAGGGGCGTGAGCGGTTACGATAAACATTATCTTCACACTGCCGCAACGGGAAAATCCGCTGCATTAAAATCAGTGTTTCACGAACAGAAGAAGAGCTGGGGAATGGGCCAAAATATTCACCTTTGGCATGCTTTGCACCACGATAAGCACTGATCCTAGGGTGTTGATGCGCACTGAGTAAAATATAAGGATAAGATTTGTCATCACGCAATAGCACGTTATAGCGCGGCTGGTAAAGCTGAATATAGTTGTGCTCAAGCAGTAACGCTTCGGTTTCTGTGTGAGTCACAGTCACATCAATACTGTGGATAACCCCCACTAGAGCTTCAGTTTTTTTATTGGGTAAATTGACACGAAAATAGCTGGAAAGGCGTTTTTTAAGATCTTTTGCCTTCCCAACATACACAACCGTACCCGCATCATCGTACATACGGTACACACCGGGTTGATTGACCACGGTTTTTAGAAACGTTTTGGCATCAAACACAAATTACAACTTTTCAGATTTTAACATGCCATGCCGAAGTGCAAGGTGAGTTAGCTCTACATCGCCGTTAATATTCAGTTTACTGAACATTCGATAGCGGTAACTGTTCACCGTTTTTGGACTTAGGTTAAGTTGCTCTGAGATTTCAGTCACTTTTTGCCCTTTGGTGATCATCATCATGATCTGTAATTCTCGTTCAGATAAGGTACTAAACGGGTTATCAGAATCTGGCATCACCTGACTTAACGCCATTTGCTGAGCAATATCAAGTGCAATATATCGTTGGCCTGAGCACACCGTACGGATGGCGTTGAGCATCTCTTGTGGTGCGGTACCTTTACTTAAGTACCCTGCAGCCCCAGCCTGCATCACTTTTGTCGGCAGTGGGTTTTCGGTATGAACTGTCAGAACAATAATTTTGACATCAGGATTGTAGCGCAGCATTTTACGAGTAGCCTCTAAGCCACCAATACCGGGCATGTTCATATCCATCAACACAACATCGGCATTATTTGTACGACACCACTTAACTGCATCTTCTCCGCAATGTGCCTCTCCGACGACTTTGATGCCTTTCACATCTTCAAGAATACGGCGGATCCCCGCGCGCACCAATTCGTGATCATCCACCAGAAAAACGCTAATCAATCGACCATCTCCAATAACGGTGAGGTGACTCTGCGATATTATGCAGAATAAACGACTATGTTACTTGGTTTGGCTACAATTGAGAACAGTTGGCAAAATAAATAGGTGATAGTTAATAGATAGCAACTATAAGTATTTCAAATTTTGTGAGAATTCATATGGTGAGCTGTGCATCTATTAACCAATACATTGTGTTTTGTTAATGGCAATTATGCCATTGAAATGCACCAAACTACCCATTAAAAATGGTTTTACGCTACACCGTTCACAGGCCGAGTTATAGACAAAATTAGTGTATAATCGCTATCAAGCAGAATTATAACTCTTTTATTAGGTAACTGAACATCGTGCATTCAAGAAGCAAGCAAGCAGTAAAACTAGATGATGTTGCCGCACTGGCAAAAGTATCGCCATCTACCGTATCGCTGTATGTACGCATTCCTGAAAAAGTGAGTGAGAAAACTGGCCGTAAAATTCAGCAGGCGATCAATGAGCTAGGTTATGTGCATAACAAAATTGCCAGCCAGTTTACCTTAGGACGCAGTTCATCTATGGCAGTGATTGTTCCTTCTATTTCTAATATCACCTTTAGTCGTTTTGTGCAGCAAATCGAGCATGTGGTCAGCGAGGCTGGCTTTCAACTGTATATTGCTTCTCATGATCATTCGATGGAAAAAGAAGAGCAACAAGTTCGCTCAATTTTACAGTGGTCACCAGCAGCAATTACATTAACGGGTGCCAAACACAGTGAGACAACAATCCGGATGCTGCAACACAGTGGTGTGCCGGTAGTTCAGGCATGGCAAGTTGGTGAACAGAGCCCTTTTCCTGCACAAGTTGGAATTGATCATGCCAAAGTCGGCTATGATGCTGTGCAATATCTGCTGCGCTCTGGCTGCCAGCGCATTGCCTACTTCACTACCCGCTTTGCCGATGATGTGCGTGCACAAAGCCGTTATGCTGGTTTTTGTCAGGCGTTGAATGAAGTGGGTACTCCTCCACTGTTAGTTGAAATTCCGCACAGTGAAAATATTTACCCGACTACCCGCGAAGCATTGATCAAGGCATTGATTAAAGAGCGCAATCTGGATGGCATTTTTGCCTCTAACGATATGATTGCAACTGCGTTACTGATGGAGACGGTGGAGCGAAATATTCGGGTGCCAGAGCAACTCTCTATTCTTGGCTTTGGTGATTTCCCAAGCAGTGGGTATTTAGCACCGGTAACACTATCAAGTATCAACATCAATACCGATAAAGTGGCTTCACGTACAGCGGAGATGATGTTGACAATGGCGCATAAAGCTGATTATGCCGGTGAGATTGTGAATGTAGGCTTTGATTTGATCCCGCGGCAAAGTACACGTTTCGTGTTCTAATCTTTTATGCTTAAATCAAGTTCTCTTATGCCAATTTTTATACCCTATTTTCAATGAATAAACGCACATCCTAGATGGGCGTTTTCGTTGTTTGTGATGGTTTCGCTCTTGGTGATTGCACATCTGTTACAACATTTTTGTCAGATAATAACGTTCGTGATGAATAGGAAAATCCATTAGTGTCATCACGCTCTGATAACCCTGTTTTTCATAAAATGGGCGAGCTTGGAAACTGAAGGTATCTAACAATGCAAAACGACAACCTCGGTCACGTGCAGCCTGCTCTATCGCCAACAGCAATTGTTTACCCATACCTTGCGAACGCACGCTGCTATCGACCCACAGGTATTCGATATATAACCAGTTGCCGTAGGTGTAGCCGCTACAACCTCCTATACGCGACTGTTGTGCATCATGGATGAACACGGCCAATGGCTGCCGGGTATGTTCACCAACAAAGGTGCGATTATTTTCAATCAGACGATCACGTAAAAAGTGAATATCATCTAGCTCAGGATTTTGCACAATCTGTACAATTTCTTCGTCGGTAGCGAACATTCCGTATTTTCCTCACACATCAGCAAAGATAGAATATGGCTCATCACTGAGCCATAAAGTCGAACCTATAATAAACATGCTGATAACGAGATATCGCGATCAACATGTTCAGAGGCTTGTAGCTTGACGATTAAACGAGGTCAGCCAATTGAGCAAACAGTGACTTCCACTGACTTTCAGCGCGGTAGAATACCGGTGGTTGACCAATTGGTGCAGGTAGGGTCACACGCTGACCGCCAGTAAAGGTCTGGCCGCTCCAGACATGGGTCCACTGCTCGCCCGCTGGCAGATAGGTGGTCCACTCGGTTACGCCGCTTTGATGTACTGGCGCGACCAGCATGTCTGGGCCATACAGGTATTGGTCTTGCATGCTGTAGGTTTCTAGGTCGTGCTCAAAATGCAGCATCAGAGCACGCTGAACCGGATAGCCTTTTTCGGCAGCTTCTGCGGACAACGTGCGCAGGTATGGTGTGAGGTGGCAATAAACACGGGTCATACGAGCAAAGTGCGCTAAAGTACCTCCATCTTGGTCGAACTGGAAGTTTTCGTCTGGCCGGTTACCTTCATGTGTACGCATTACCGGAGTAAAGGCAGCCATTTCAACCCAGCGGTCAAACAGCTCTTTAGTGCGGCGATTACCAAACAGTGAGGTATAGCCACCAATATCGGAGTGATGGTAAGCATTCCCTAGCATACCGGATGACAACGCACCGGAGATCACCGTGACTAACCCGTCGTGCCGGCTGAAATCAACACACTGATCCCCTGCCCACAGCAGTGGACAGTGTTTTTGCACACCGGTATAACCGGCACGCATGAAGAACAGCGCATCACCCGTCTGGCCATTGAGTGCTAAGGCTTCCGCGTTACATTGTGCCCACAAGGTTGGCCACGCATTATGCATCAATTTGGCATCAATGCCGTTATGCAGATAGATGTTATCGGTTGGCAAGTACTCACCAAAATCAGCCATCCAGCCTTTGATCCCCATGTCTAGCATGTTTTTACGTAATACGGTATCACGGAACCACGCCATCGCATCTGGGTTGGTAAAATCGATACAACCACAGTAAAACTCACCGAAATCCACCAGCGCCACATTGCCGTCTTTATCCAATGCCATGTAGCCCAGCTCTTTGGCAACAGGATAGAGTTGACCATCTTCACACAGATACGGGTTAACGTAGGCCATGAAAGCAATGCCTTTATCGCTCAATGCTTTAATGCGCTCAGGCAGATCTGGGTAGCGTTCTTGATGATGCTGCCAATCCCAATCCCAAAACAGGCGCTTACCAAATGAGGTTACACGTAATCCGCACCAATCTTCGCTCCACAAGCCAGAGACTTTAATATCATGTTTGAGTGCATTGTCTAACCGGGTAAATGTGTTCACTTCCCCCCCTTTTAGACCCAAGATAGCACCGTTATAAACCCACTCTGGTAGCGTTGGCTGACGGCCAAATTGCGCCGACAACTTTTCAATAATGCCTAAATAGCTCTCCGCAGTACGCAACTGTACTTCGGCAGGAATAGCCCACACCTGCAGTTCGTGGAAGGTTGGTTGACGGAAATCGAAATCGGCGTAGGCTGTGGTGTCAATGTGGCAGCTGTATTTGCGTGAGGAGACAAAGGTCGGCTGCGGATAGTTAGTGTGATAGTAATCACCACCAGCTTTGCCCATCACATCTGCTTTCCATTTAATTTCACTGTGTGGATGACGGCCAACCCCAGGCTCTGAAGTCCACAGAGGGAAATGGCGTCCACGCAGATCAAAGTAGGACATCTGCTCACCACAGCCCCAGATGTGCTCTTGCTTTTCAGCAGGCAGACGCATCCAGAAGCGGTTGTAGCCCTTTTCCAACAGACTAAACTGCAGCGAAACATCCTCTTCATTGGCATTAATGACTACGGTCATCTGCAACAACGCCGCGGTATTGGCGCATGGAGCGAACGTGAATACATGATCGCCAGCAGAACGGACATGCGTTAAGGCTACGCGGGATTCGACATAATCTTCGATATCAAAGTTGCCGCGGTAAATTTCCATTTTCTCCATCCCTTTGCCTAGAAAAAACGCAGGCAAATCAGGCTGATGCGAAAACAGGATATCGCCGTTATGACTGATGTTCAGTATATGCGACGAGAAATCAATTTTCATCTTCAGTGCTCCAAGAAAGTCGTAATACGACCTGCGACCAGACTCGGCTTCGCGGTCAAACAACAAAAATAATAGCGATACGATTTTTCTTGTAATACCTAGAATTATAAAAAGAGAGAGCCAGATCACTACATAAATAATAAAAGACTGATCTACACCTCATAAAAGAGGTTTTATGTGTTCTCCGATATGAATCACAACCCGTTTTTTGAAATTGACTAACTTCTCATTTTCAATAGATTTTGGTTGGATAAAATCAAATGCATCGCTACGATCCATTCAAATTATTCATCCCACCGACCTTAGCTGAATAACGGAGAACACCATGGCAATGCAAGCCTCTAGCGAGCAACGACTGCCTTTCAGGGAGAAACTCGCCTATGGCGTAGGCGATTTTGGTTATAACTTCGTCCTGAATATCACTACTCTTTATCTACTGAAGTTTCTGACCGATGTGGCGGGCATTAATGCCGCATGGGCCGGTGTCATTTTCCTCGTTTCCAAAGTATTTACCGGTTTTACCGATCTCGGCACGGGGATTTTGCTCGATACCCGTAAGAAGTTTGGTCCACGTGGTAAGTTTCGTCCGTTTATGTTGTGGACGCTGGTTCCGTTATTCATCTTCAACATGCTGCTGTTTTGCAATTTCGACCTGAGCAGCAATACCAAAACTTTGTTGTTTATTCTTTGCTTCATGGGCTTTGGTCTGTTCTTCAGCTTGGGTAATGCCAGCTATGGCGCTATGGTGCCAGCGATGACAAAAAATAGCCAAGATCGTGCTGAATTGGCCGCCTGGCGTCAGGGAGGAGCCAACACAGGTTTATTACTGGCAACTGTGGGCTTTATGCCGATCGTCCTAATGTTCAGTGTGCCAGAAACTGGCTATTTGGTCGCCGCGTTTGTCTATACCGCAGTGGGTCTGATGGCGGCTTACTTTTGCTACCGTAATGTCAAAGAGCACCATACGGTCACCGATGACAGCGTAGAACAAAACCAAGCGAAACCGAGCGTCAAAGAGGGGGTCCGCGCGGTGTTGAAGAACAACCAGCTGCTAGTACTGGCGATCGCAAACCTGCTGACCCTGTCTGCCTTTAACGTGAAACTCTCGGTTCAAGTGTTCTACGCCCAATACATTTTGGATGACGTTTCCATGGTCTCTTACATGAGTTTCGTCAGCATGGGTTGTATCTATTTGGGTGTGCTCTCTGTTCCAGCAATGGTGCGTCGCTTTGGCAAAAAGCCTGTGTATATTGCCGGACTGATGCTATGGATTTGTGGTGATATCGCCAATTATCTGTTTGGTGGCTCTGTGATGAGCTATGTGATATTCACATCTTTAGCCTTCTTTGGTACCTCTTTTGTCAACAGTCTGAACTGGGCCTTTGTTTCCGATACCGTGGAATACGGTGAGTGGAAAACCGGTACCCGTACAGAAGGTCTGGTGTATTGCGGAATGACATTTTTCCGTAAATGCTCACAAGCCATTGCTGGTTTTGTACCGGGTTTTGCGCTGGCATTAGTTGGCTACATGCCAAATATAGAACAAACAGCTTCTGCTAAAGCCGGTATTACAGGCCTGATCTTCATCTATCCAGCAGTACTTGCCACTATCACAGCTGTTGTCATGGCCCTGTTCTACACCCTGAACGAGAGCCGTTATAAAGAGATTATTGCCACATTGACGGCTCGCCGTACAAACCAGTCAAGCTAACCTGAAACCCGTACGGGAGCAGTCCTGCTGCTCCCTTTACTTGTTACAAGGATTGTTTCCATGGTACAGACAAACAATAATAATGGCCATCTGCAATTACGGGAAAAAGTTTCCTATGGAATTGGCGATTTGGGGTACAATTTTCTCCTTAATTGTTCCACTCTCTATCTGCTAATATTTCTGACCGATATCGCAGGCATCCCCGCTGCATGGGCCGGCATTGTCTTTCTGGTATCCAAATTTTTCACTGCCTGTACCGATCTGGTCACCGGCACCGTTCTTGATAACCGCAGCGGGATTGGCCCGCGTGGAAAATTTCGCCCATTTCTGCTGTGGACCGCGTTGCCGCTACTGTTGCTGAACACTCTGATGTTCATCAACTTCGCGCTGCCCGTAGCCCTAAAAACTGCGCTATTTACCTGCTGTTTTATGCTATTTGGCGCATTTTACAGCTTTGGTAATGCCTCATACGGAGCGATGGTGCCTGCGCTGACCAAACAAATTCAAGACCGTGCCGAGTTAGCGGCGTGGCGTCAAGGCGGTGCTAACACTGGGCTACTGCTGTGCTCGGTCGGCTTTATGCCTTTGGTATTACTATTCGATAACCCACAAACCGGTTACGCCAGTGCAGTGCTGATCTACTCCACTATTGGCGTACTGGCAGTACTTTATTGCTACGCCCGTTTACGTGAACGACACATTATTCGCCCTGCAGAGCGTCCGGCACAACACTCTGGTTTTGCCACTTTCCGCGCTAATGCGCGCGCTATTTTCCGTAATCGCCCCCTCGGCGTTTTGGCCTTGGCTAACTTGCTGACACTGGCCGCCTTCAACACCAAGCTGATTGTGCAGGTGTTCTATGCCCAGTATGTGATTGGCGATGTATCGATGATTGCCTACATGAGTTTTATCAGCATCGGCTGTATTTATCTTGGCGTATTACTGGTACCGTCGGCCGTGCGCCGCTTTGGCAAGATCCCTGTCTATTTGGGCGGCATTGCTGTCTGGTTTTGTGGTGACCTGCTCAACTACGTGTACGGTGACAGTGCGGTGCGCTATATCCTGTTTACCTCACTCGCCTTGTGGGGTTCTGCGTTTGTAAACAGTCTAAACTGGGCATTTGTTTCCGATACTGTGGAATATGGTGAATGGAAAACCGGCGTTCGTACTGAAGGGCTGGTGTATTGCAGCCTGACATTCTGCCGTAAATGCTCTGCTGCCTTAGCGGGCCTCATCCCTGGCTTAGTTCTGGCTTGGTCTGGTTATATGCCTAATATAGAACAAACAGCTACCACCAAAGCTGGCATCGCGAATCTGATGTTTATCTATCCTGCTTCTGCGCTGTTGTGCGCAGCCCTGTTAATGCTGTGTTTCTATCCGCTGAATGAACAACGCTATCAACATATTATTGCTGAATTAGCCGATCGCAATCTAAAAAATCGTATCGCAACAACGAAATAAAATAGTTTTTAATTACAGGGATAATTTTGGTGATCCCGATCACCACCAGACTTATTTAATTTGAAAATCGTATCGCTATGATTTTTACTATAGCCAACTGAAGTTAAATCCGACTTTTCTGAGAGCAGACCTTTTATGTTATTTGATTCCAAGCAAGCCAGAAAACGTGATATTTCCGAATTGCGCAGCCAGCGCTGGTACGCGCCGGATACCATTCGAGCCTTTGCTCACCGCCAACGCAGCCAACAGACGGGCCTGAACCGTGAAGAGTTTATGGGTAAGCCGGTAATCGGCATTATCAATACGTGGAGCGAGATGAGCCCGTGCCACAGCCACTTGCGCGATCGCGCAAAAGCAGTCAAACGTGCTGTTTGGGCTGCTGGTGGCTACCCAGTTGAACTGCCGGCGTTGTCAGTGGGTGAAGTGTTGGTAAAACCCACCACCATGCTGTATCGCAACTTTTTGGCGATGGAAGCCGAAGAGTTGCTACGCCAGCACCCAATTGATGGTGCGGTACTGCTCGGAGGTTGTGATAAATCCACCCCAGCTCTCCTGATGGGAGCGATCTCGATGGATCTGCCGGTGATCTTCTGCCCGGCTGGCCCAATGTCGAGCGGTAAATGGCGTGGCCACGTCACAGGTGCCGGCACGCACACCAAAAAATTCTGGGATCAGTTGCGTTTAGGCGCTATCACCCAACACGACTGGGTTGAGTTAGAAGGCGCAATGACCCGCTCTATCGGCACTTGCAACACCATGGGCACCGCCTCCACCATGACATCGATTGCTGATGCCATCGGTTTTATGTTGCCGGGTGCCAGTTCAATTCCAGCGGCAGACTCCCGCCATGTGCAGATGGCTGCGCAATGCGGGAAGGCCATAGTGGATATGGTGTGGTACGACCATAAACCTTCTAGCTGGCTGACCAAAGCTAACTTCATGAATGGTGTGGTGGCCTATATGGCGCTCGGTGGCTCTACCAACGCCGCTATCCATCTGATCGCTATGGCGAACCGTGCCAGCATCAACTTGACACTGGAAGACATGGAGTCCATCGCCCGTAAAGTTCCAGTACTGGCAAACCTGTTCCCATCTGGTGACCAGCTGATGGAGGAGTTCTTCTTTGCTGGCGGCCTGATGGCACAGCTGAAAAAAGTCGAGCAATTCTTGGCGCTGGATGCCGTTGGCGTGACCAACCGTCCGGTCTCCGACTGGATTGCCCACGCCGAATGCTACGACGACAACGTGATCCGCTCACTGGATAACCCTGTGGTGCCATTGTCGCAAGGCTGCGCCTTGACGGTCCTGCGCGGGAACCTGTGTCCAAATGGCGCGGTGATGAAATCCTCCGCCGCGAAACCTGAGCTGCGTAAGCACTGCGGCCCAGCGATTGTCTTTGATACCCACCAAGAACTTTCCGATCGCATTGATGACCCTGCGCTGGATGTCAGCAAAGACTCGGTGATCGTCCTGCGTAACGCAGGCCCAGTCGGCGCACCAGGGATGCCAGAGTGGGGCAATCTGCCGATTCCGAAAAAACTGCTGCAACAGGGTGTGACCGACATGGTGCGCATCAGCGATGCACGGATGTCTGGCACACACTACGGCACCTGCGTTTTACACGTAGCGCCCGAATCGGCTGTTGGCGGCCCACTAGCACTGGTACAGACCGGTGACCTGATTGAGCTCGATATCGAAAACGGCAGTCTGAACATGCTGGTATCCGATGAAGAGCTGGCGGAACGGCGCCATCATCTCAAGCCACAACACAAAGTCTACGAACGCTCGTACGCCGCACTGTATCAGCAGCATGTGACCCAAGCCGATCAGGGCTGTGATTTTGATTTCCTGCAGGCTGGCAGTGACGTGCCAGAGCCACCGATTTTTTAAGGATAAAACCATGAATGCATTCAAACACGCGATTACCCACGGACCATTGCCACTTGGCACATGGATGATGACCGGTAGCGACACCGTGGCCGAAGCTATGGCAACGGTCGGTTTTGATTTTCTGGTGCTGGATCAAGAGCACGTCCCAGTCGATACCCTCGATGCGATCCGCATTGACCGTGCGATCCGCGCCGCCAGCCAAACGACTACCCCACTCTACCGTCTGGCATGGAATGACACCGTTCTGATCAAGCGCGCCCTCGATGGCGGTGCTACCTCGCTGATGGTGCCCTTTATCAACAGCGCAGAAGAAGCCCAGCGCGCAGTGGAAGCGGCCTACTATCCGCCACTCGGTCGTCGAGGTTTTGCGGCGGTACATCGCGCCTCCGCTTACGGCTCTGATGCCGAGTTTGTCCGTAAAGCCCGCGAAGAACTGTGCCTGATTTTGCAGCTGGAAACCCCAGAAGCCATTGATCGCATGGAAGAGATGGCCATTGAAGGCGTGACCGGCTTTTTCATCGGCCCAGGTGACCTGTCCGCTGCGATGGGGCACATCGGTAATCCATCGCACCCTGAGGTGCAAGCTAAAATTCAAGAAGGGTTGCACAAGTGTCAGAAACTTGGCCTACCTTGCGGTATCGTGGGCGGCAATCCTGAGCTGGTCAACAAATACAAAACGATGGGCTTTAGCTTCGTCGCGCTTGGCTCTGACATGAGCTACTTGCTGGCACGCGCACGTGAACAACTAGCCGCCATTAAAGGCGAAACCCTCACCGTATCCGGTGGCGAGGTGTACTGATGGAAACCATCAGCCGGCAAAAAGGTCCGCTGTATCTGGAGCTAGTTCCGGCGCTGGGGGGAACGGTACGCCGTTTCACTTGGCACGGCCACGATATTCTGCGCCCACTGCCAGACAGCGCCAGTGCTACGGTAAATCAGGGTGGCAGCTTTGCACTGGTGCCCTACTCTAACCGGATCGCCCACGGGCAATTTCAGTTCTCCGGCCACGCATACCAACTGGCGCGTAACTTCGGTGACCATCCCCACACCATCCACGGCAATGCTTGGCAAAATCCGTGGCAACTCAGTGGATTGGGGGAAGATTTTATCGAGCTGACAATGCAGCACAGAATGCAGCACAGCGTTGACGGCACTGATACTGCCAAGCAATGCGCCGCTTGGCCGTGGCCGTATAGCGTGGTACAGCGTTTTACGCTGCGTGACGATGAGCTGCACATCAGCTTGCACTACCACAATCTGGCAGCGGTGACGGTACCGGTCGGTCTCGGTTTCCACCCCTATTTCCCGCGCGCCAGTGAAGCGGAAATTCAGTTCACCGCCGAGCACGTGGTACTCAATGGCGAGGATGCACTGCCGCACGCTGTCAGCACTATCCCTGAGCGGTGGGATTTCCGCCACTGGCGCCGCCCACAAGCAGGCAGTGTCGATAACTGCTTTGCCCATTGGGATGGAAAAGCGGCGGTGCGCTGGCCGAACGAGCGCATCATGGCCACTATCAGCTCATCCGATGCAGCACATGCCATTTTATTTATACCACCTGCCGATCGCGATTTTGTCGCCATCGAGCCGGTATCCCATATCAACGATGCCATTAATAACCACGGCTTTGGCGATCCGTCATGTGCCATGCACAGCCTACCGGCTGGTGCGGCATTTGAGATCACCATGTCGATAAAGGTGTGTTTTTATGACTAACCCTCAGTTGCTGCTACCCGATTATCGCGGCCACTTACCCGAATGCCCAACATGGGATCGCGACAGTGCTTGCCTGTACTGGACCGATATTCTGGAAAACCAAATTCACCGCGTTGATCCGGCCAGCGGCGAGCACCAGATTATCCCATTTCCTGAGGAGGTCGGTTGCTTTGCGCTGCGCGAACAAGGTGGCTTTATTGTCGCCCTGCGTAGCGGTATCTATCTGGCAGACGCGCACGGCACGCTAGAGCGTAAAGTGGCGGATAACCCGAATAATCCGCAATTAGCTCGCTTTAATGATGGTGGCACCGATCAAGAAGGCCGCTTTTATGCTGGCACTTACTGGTCGCCACGCGACTACAACGGCGCGCTGCTGTGCCGCGTGGATGCCGGCCTCAACACTCGCGTCATCCAGTGCGACATTCTGGGTGCGAACGGTCTGGCCTTCAGCCCTGATCAGCAATGGATGTACACCACCGATACGCCAAATCGCCGCCTGTACCGCACCCCGTTATACGCAGATGGGACACTCGGCCAGCGCCAGTTGCTACGCGAATTTGTCGCCGGTGCCGGTAACGGTCGCCCAGATGGGGCTGCGGTTGACGTAGAGGGCTGCTACTGGACTGCCTTGTTCGATGGCCACCGTATCGCTCGCCTGTCGCCAACTGGTGAGACACTAGCGGAATACGCCCTACCAGTGCGCTGCCCGACTATGGTCTGCTTTGGCGGCGAAGACATGCAAACCCTGTATATCACCACCACCCGCGAAAACATGGATGCCGCCGAACTGGCGCAGTACCCACTTTCCGGCGCTATTTTCAGCCTGCGCACTGATGTCGCGGGCCTGCACAAGCCTAAATTTAAGGAAAATCAGTCATGAAAACGATCGGCTTTATTGGTCTGGGCCTGATGGGCAAAGCGATGTCCAAAAACATCGTGAAAAAATTCGATGGCACCGTATTGGTATTTGATATTAACGCCGATGCCGTGGCACGCGTGGTTGAGGCTGGCGCCGTGGCCGCCGCCTCCGTGGCCGATGTGGCGCGCGACGCCGATGTGATTATCTCTATGGTGCCACGCTCGGAGCACGTCAAAGCGGTGTACAGCGAAATGCTGCCACACCTGTGCAGCGGCAAAATCACCATCGATATGTCGACGATTGATCCGGCAGTTTCCATTGAGGTTGCTAAGCAAGTGGCTGCCACCGGCGCCATTATGCTGGATGCACCGGTGGTGAAATCTGTGCCAGCGGCCATTGCCGGTGAGCTTGGCATTTATATCGGTGGCGATAAAGCCGCTTACGAGAGCGTGAAATCGGTACTGGCCATGATGGGCGCGAACCAAATCCATCTGGGTGATAATGGCCGCGGGTTGGTGATGAAAATCCTGCACAACGTGCTGGTTGCCCAAATTCAAAACAGCGTGAACGAAATGCTCTCTACCGGCGAGTTCTTTGGCATCGACAAAGAGAGCTTCAATACCGCGGTTTCTTACGGCGGCGGTAGCAATTTCTATCTGACCAGCAAAATTGGTGCGTTGGTTGCCGAAAACTATGCGACGGCGTTTTCACTGGAAAACATGGCCAAAGATGTCAGCATCATGAAAACCCTGATGCAAGAAGATGCCCTGATATTGCCGGGCGTAGACGTAGTCAGCCAAATTTATCAGCAAGGGCTGGCCGACGGACTGGGGCGCGAAGATTTCTGCGCCACCTACAAAGTCGTCAAACACAATCTAAAGTAATGACCTCAGGGCGCTGTAAAACCCGCGCCCTGTAAGCTAACCAAATTCGGAGACATACCCCATGCAATACCAAAATCATGTTCAGTACTACTCGATTAAAGACAAAGTGACCGTGATCACCGGCGGCGCCAGCGGTATCGGTGAAGAGCTGGTACGCGCGTATGTCAGCCAAGGCGCCAAAGTAGCCTTCCTCGATTTTGACCGCGTTGCCGGCGAAAAACTGGCCAGCGAACTCGGTTGTCTGTTCTTGTTCTGCGATGTGACCGATCTGAAACTACTCAAATCCTGCTTCGAGCAAATCGAACAGAAGCTCGGCAGTGTCGATATTCTGGTCAACAATGCCGGTAGCGATGATCACCACAAAATTGAAGATCTGACCGAAGAGTATTTTGATAATCGCATTAACATAAACCTACGCCATCAACTGTTTGCCATCCAAGCGGTGATCCCAGGGATGGAAAAGAAAGGTAGCGGCAGCATCATCAACATGGGTTCAATTAACTGGATGCGCGGTCGTCCGGGTCGAGTATGCTACTCCCTGTCTAAAGCCGCCATCCACGGTTTTACTCGCACACTGGCGCAAGAGCTGGGCGCACGCGGGATCCGCGTGAACTGTTTAGTACCGGGTGCTATTCGTACGCCTAAGCAAGATGCGATGTGGGCCAAATTAGATCCGTCTGCGGTTAACCAGTTTGTCGAGCTGCAAGCACTGAAACTCCGTCTCGATGGCTCGCACTGCGCGCGTCTGGCACTGTTCTTGGGTTCTGATGAATCCTGTGGTTGCACCGGGCAAGACTTTATTGTCGATGCAGGTCTAACGCTAAACTAAGAATATGGTGTGAAATAAAGCACCACCTTTATATCCCCTATTCTGAAAATAACTCGATAAAATACGCATCGCTCCACTCGGGGCGTATGCTATATATACTGCATCACATAGACATATTCCAACCTATTGCACTGTTCCGTAAAACTACAAACTACAGCATCAGAGAATACATATAGCAAAAAACCCAACCGACAAAATCGATTGGGTTATTAATTTGGCGGAAGAGTAGAGATTCGAACTCTAGAACGCTTTCGCGTCGCCGGTTTTCAAGACCGGTGCCTTCAACCACTCGGCCACTCTTCCATTGATTGTATCACTGATTAATACTATTACTCGGTGATGTAATGAATTTAAAAGATTATATTGATTACGTCAATAATTTCTTACTACATAACACGCCAATTGCTCTACTTTTAATCACTTAAAGCCTTTTTTACGTTCACATGCCACATATTTAATTCAAATAGCATATTCTTTATATTTTATAGCACACAAAAAAACCAACCAGAAATCTGGTTGGTTTCACGCAAAGAAAAGCGTAACAGTGGATTAAATTAGAAATCGTAACGTACGCCCAATCCATACACATTACTGGTGTTTAAATTGTTTGCTTTAGTAAACTCATTTTCATTCAACAAGTTTACTTTATAATCAGTATAAATACGGAAGTTCTTGTTAAGGTGGATAGTTGCACCAATTGCAATATATTCATTATAAACATCATTAACATTCAATGCGTTATCTTTTACATCAGTACGAATATAAGCAATGGAAGGCTCAATTGGTGCTTGATACTGGATCACAGCTTCATAACCACGCATTCTTTGGAAGTAGCCTTCTTGCTCATTGAGGCTGTTACCCTTAAGACTATTGCGCCCTTCTGCGTAAGTAATCGCCGCATGAATATGCTTGTAATGGTACTTCAAGCCTGCCGCCATAATCTCTGCGTTCTCATTACCACCAAAATTGAGTGTTGTTTGTTCAGTTGTCTTTTTTGCATTGGTATAAGAGAGCATTATACCCGCATGGCCAGAACCGGTGTCTTTGGTTTCATAACCAAGAGCGAGTGCATAACCATCACCTGTTCCATTGTTGTTTCCAATGGTGCCTGTGCTGGGTGTGGTGTACTGTACCCCCCCCATAAAACCATCTCTTTTAAAGGTGTACATCAACAAACCATCAGTACGGCCAGTACCAAAGCTGTCATTTTTCTTACCTAAGCCATCGCCACCAAACTCAGGCAGAACATCGGTATAGTTATTGACATAGGTCATTAAACCATCTTGACGACCATACGCAAGACCACCATAAGTATCATGTTGTAAACCAACATAAGCATAACGAAGCTCGTTGTCAGTTTCACCGCTCGTAGGCATGTTATATTCAAATAAACCAATACCAATCAGTGAGGGGTTAATCTGAGTTTCAGCTTTTACACCAAGACGCGCATAACTTTGATCGCCACTTTGCTCTTTGTTCGGTGACATGTAGTTCAAACCGGCTGCTCGACCGTAAAAATCAACTTTACTGTTATTTTGGTCATAGATCACAGCGGCTTGCGTCGCACCTGAAACTAAGAGTGCTGGCATGACGATGGCAAGTAAATTGCGTTTCATGGTAGTTATCCTCACTGCTTTTCCATTTTTATTAGAGTAATGTTCGATGAAACTCATTATTTTGACACTCTAAAAAAACAGATTGTAATAGACTCAATTCATTACAATCTTTAATTTTTAGCGCCAAAAATGATACAGAGTGCAATAAATGTAAACTAGCTTTTGCTATTCATCTATATCACTTTGCGTATAGGGGTATGCAAATTTTGAATAACTACCCCGGTTAACCTGCTCAAATGATATTTTTAACATATCAATAAAACACCGTATTTTAGCCGGTTGATTACGACGAGATCGATAAACGGCATAAAACGGCAAATCAAGGCCAAATGCCCCGTCAAATAAGGAAATCATATTACCTTTCTCAACATCTTCACACGCTAAAATAAGGGGTGACCAGATGATTCCATGCCCTTGCAATGCCATACCATAAGCATTCTCTACGTTAGAAAATGTTAGTGAACCGCATACTTTTTGTTCACAAATTGAACCATCAGAAAGCGAGTATTTAATTGTGTCAGGCGGTAAAAAACCGTCATCAAACATCACAAATTTATGATTAATGAACTCTTTAGGGCTTTTTGGTAGACCAAATTTCTCGATATAAGCAGGAGATGCATAAAACGAACGTCGACCTGTACTCATCCGCTGTGCAATCAGATTACCGTTATTTGGCTTATGCTGACTGATCAAAATATCGCCGTCAAAATCACCATAACACTCTTGCATCTGAATATGTTTATGCACAATGCTAACTTTAGGATAAGCATTTAAAAAATCAGAGAGGAAAAACTTAGCTAAATGTGAACCAATACGTGCTGATGATGTAATCACTAGCTCACCAGAAACATCTTGGTGGCTTTCATCAATAAAATTTTCTAGCTCTTTAATCTCATCTAATACCGAATAGCAGTGCTTGAGAACTCCTTTTCCTATTTCGGTGAGCTGAATTTGCCGGGTTGTACGCTCAAATAATCGCTGACGTAATTGATCTTCAAAGTAACGAATCCTTCGGCTTACCGTTGGCTGCGGAATATCCAGATCTTCAGCAACTCGACTAAAGCTAAGTTTTTCAGCAACTCTGATAAACAACACCATGTCATCTAATTTAAAATGCATCTGAATCGTTCCTTTACTGAGACCTTCAGATCAAAAATTTGCTGCATAAAACTGGATTACCTACGTTAAATAGGTGCCTGTTTTGCTCTGTTCAAAACAACACGCTTATTTTTGATATAATCATGTATGGTAAAGATAGCTTAAGAAAATGAGTTAAACCAATAAACTCATTTATTTCATAAAGATAGTCAGTTAACTTGGTTAATTTTGTAACGAAAAATTTCAATCAAGCGTAAATGGACGTTGATGCTCTAACCAATGAGTAAGCTGCGTCAAATCACAATCGATTAATGATAATCGCCAAAATGCATATAATGGTTCTACCAACAGTTGATTTTTGGGCATTACAATAGATTGATGACGAAGTGGAAATGCAATAGCCCACTGTTCAAGATGATCAATTCGCACTTTAAGTGATTCAATATGTTCGCTATGCATTACATATTCTGTATAAACTCTCTGTGTTTGTTGCTGTTCATATAGACTTTGAATGGCATCATGCAGCCGTACAAATAACAACAAAAGAGAGCGCCAATCTTGCAGATTTCGGGGGCTCGCATTAGGTTCAAGGTGCAAAAAATTCACCTCTTCATGTAATTTTCGGTAGGCTCGATTCGCTTGCCAAAGATAAACATGTACATTATCAGCACATTGGTTAATAGCAGAGAGCAGTAAAATCTCTTGTTTGATAAAACGAATGACATGTGAGTCAATCCACAAACGGGTCCAACTTGGCATAATCAGATGAATAGAGAGAAAAGCCAATGCCGTACCTAACAATGTGTCAAATACGCGATACAGTGCAATCACAGGTTCAGTCGGGTTCATTTGCGCAATGGCAAAGACAATAAGCATGGTTAGCCAAAATACATGCACTTCATAACGTGATTTATAATAGGTGGCAAATGCCATAAAAGTGACAATGCACGTTAATAGCAAAATAATTGGGCTATCATGCACCCACTCTAATATACCTAATGCCAATACCCCCCCCATCAACGAACCGTAAAAACGGCATCGAATGCGCTTTTGTGCTGCGCCTAACGGAGCAGTAAGAAGCACAATAAATGCGGTCAGTGTAATCCAGTAGCCTTGCTGAACATGAAAATAGAGCGCCAAACTCTGCGCACAGGTCATCACAACCATCATTCTCAGGCCATGTTGTATTTCGCGTGATCCCCATTGACAGGCAGTGCTAAGATTTTCAAGAAAGCTGAC
The DNA here is from genome assembly GCF_051652165.1 of Plesiomonas sp. Classification (GTDB taxonomy): domain Bacteria; phylum Pseudomonadota; class Gammaproteobacteria; order Enterobacterales; family CAMTGL01; genus Plesiomonas. The sequence goes on along the minus strand of NZ_JBOFTR010000004.1, from coordinate 257,419 downwards.
TTTGTCACTTGGCCATACACGTTCAATTTCATCCTTATTCCAACAATTGTGTGTATTTTGTAGCCGCTGATTTTTTTGTTGCCATGCTTGTTGAATACACCTTACCGATAGCGCAACAGATAGAGCAGCGTCACTCCCCTGCTCTGCATGAAACTCAGGCAGTTCACTCTGCAAAGAGCGGATCGCTGTACTTACAGCCATGAGCCATTTTCGTGTATCCCACGCAAGCTTTTCGTGTTGATCAAGTTCATATAAAGTGCGTGCTAAACTATTAAGGCTACCAGAGAATGCCAGCATTGCTTTAAATTCACGGTAATAACGGCGGCTACGTAACGTTATAGGAATAGAGTGTAACCAGTTAGCCAGTACACCTAATGCACTATCAAAACGTTCACGTTGCACTAGAGTTTGGCGTGGATCAGTGAAAGCATAAGAAGCTAAACTTTGCACATATTCAGCTAAATGATCATTAACTGTCTGTAATAAGTGCTCACCTTGACGCGCTGAACCCCCACACCAACCAAGTAGTGAGAAAAAAAAAGCTAAAAATACAGCACCAGAGTTTGCTGCCAGTATAATTTTCCAGTCAACACCCTCTTGCGCAAAATGCAGCGCCATGATCAAGGTAAAACCAAAGTTATACGCAATAAGCTGAATGTGTTTGCGCTGATTCCCCATCAGCCCATAAATGATGCCGAATAAAGAGAGCAACAACATACCAAACCACGGTGAGATTTGATAAAACTGAGCCATTATTGTAGCAACAATACAGATAACACCCGAAAGTGATAATACTTGTGCACGTTTAGGGTACGATAAATCTCGCCCTAGCACACCAACAAGCCATGCGGTAATTAAACCACCCACTCCCGCAGCGGGCTGCCCAGCCCAAACACAAATAAGTAGAATCAGTATCATCGGAATCGAAATACGGACACCATCAGGTAAATCAGAACGACTCGGCAGCCATTCAAGCAGGCAGGAAAATAACTTTTTCATACAATATAATATATCATTTACTAATATGACAAATTGTCAAATAAACAACGAAAAACATTACATAACGTTCGATAAAAAATTAAATTAATTGTTATAACGTTTCATTGTCTGTTTTCCGTAGTATTTTACACCGATAATGATAAAAAATAGTGAAAATAATTGATATTCAATGATCATTGAAGGTGTGAAGTATGATGTCATTTTAGAGAAATAAAACCCACCTGAAATAAACATTAACAAAACAACCCCCACAGCCGAAATATTAATAAGAGATGTGATGAGAAATGCAGCAATAACAGAGTGTTGAAAAAACGGCTCATCTTTAGGAATACAGCGAATAGCGTATTTCATTGCAAAAAAATAGCTTGATAATCCAATACCAATTATTACTTCACTAATATCAATAAACAGTGAAAATAAACCATCAAGACCGATAAATAACAGATATGCTGCGCTGTAAGTCTGCACAAAAGGGGAAATCCATTTATTATTCATAATATATGGTAGCCACTTACTAAATCGTAGTAGAAAACGATAAAAATCAGAAGTGCAACAATGCACATAATTATTAAATCGTACGCTCAATAAGATCAGATCTAAAGTATTCACTCTCTATATTGTGTTACAAATTAAATCATGACAGTGATATATCTGGTGTTTACCTGCGATATCATCTTTTATATCCCCACTAATCTCTAGGTAGATATTGATGAAACTCTCTGTGCATAAATGTGGGATAAATATACATTTAGTGGTTTAATACTTAGATATGTTTCCTATCATTAACCATGCAGAGAAAAAAATGAGCGAACAACCGTGCTGGACTGAAGATGAGCTAATTGATAATGCGTATGATATTTTTCTAGAGCTTGCTTCAGATAACCTTGATCCTGCAGATATTATTCTCTTCAACTTGCAATTTGAAGAGCGTGGTGCTGCTGAACTTACTGATCTGAGTGAGGACTGGAGTAGTGAAATGGGTATTCCTACTGATGCGGATACTTATGCTGAAATTGTGATAGGTTTAGTCAATAAAAACGATGTTATTGATGACATTTTTGCACGAGTACTACTTAATCGCCACAAAGAGTATAAAGAGTGCCATATTCAGTGGAAACAATAAGCTTATTGGCTAAATAACCTTTTACTGATAGGGCAATTGCTGCCCTATCAGTCAGTCATATTATTTTATTAATTACTTTACTCATTTGTTACTTTACAATGGCGAGGCTGTCGTAATAATACAAATAAAAACAAAATGTTAACCAATGCTATTAATGCAAACAGGCCATTATACCCCATAGCCTCAATCATCAATGCACAGATCATTGGCCCACTTAAACTACCAAGTGTATAACTTAACAACAATGTTTGGTTCATTGCCACTAACTCATGTTTTTCAACCTGCTCACTGGCTTGCGCCATCGCAATAGGGTATAGCGTGAATGCGGCAAAACCAAGGCCCACCAATGCAATCGCCAATACCCAACGAGCATGATCAAGCATTAGCCAACAAGTACACACTAACGTAATCACTATTTGCGCCAATAATACGGTATTTCGCCCGTATTTATCCGCTAACCTTCCCATAGGAAGCTGCCCAATAATAGCGGCGGAAATTAACAAAGCCATCCAACGGCCGACTTCGGCATCCCCCATTTTAGTCTGTTCTAAAAATAGCGGTAATAAACCAAACAAACTACCCAGCACTACGCCAGATAATAAACATCCAATAATACCGATACGTGCAGACTTCAGTTTTAATATGGGTAATAATCGAACCGATTCACCCTTCGCACTCATTCGCTCATTTTTAACGGTCAGTAATGGCAACGCTGCAAGGAACATTAGCCCACAAATCCAATACATTGCGGGTAAAAAATGGGTATTCGTGGCAGTTAGCATTAATTGCCCCCCCACTGAGCCGAGATAAAAAATGACCATGTACATAGCCAAGAGTTGCCCACGCTCATTAGGCTCACCCAGCGTTAATAACCAGCTCTCTATCGAAACCCAAATTCCTGCGCAAGCAAATCCAACTAAAAAACGAACTAAAGCCCAAGTAATGGTTTGTTCAGGTAACCAGAGCCCAACACAGAAAAGTATAAATAACAAACAAAACAACTGATAGCTACGAGAATATCCAAATAAAATAACAAATCGGCCAGCAAACAAAGCACCAACCAATGTACCTACATAGTAAGCTGAGGTAACTACACCAATTTGCCATGTAGATACGTGTGCTTTACTCAACCACAAAGGGACAAGTGTATTCAACTCTGATAAAGCAACCGTATTAAGAAAAACACCGATTAATAGAGGGATCAAAATACGGGTCAAACGGCCAGATAATAATTGATGAAAAAATAGAGGCATAACAATCACTCAATAACGAAGATACACTCAATAACCGCAGAACAGGCAATATAGAAGGAAGTAAGAAGAGAAAACTAAATATAATCAGAGTATTACGCTATCAATTAATGAAATAAGCAAATAAAGGTAATCCTTATCAACAACCATATTCTATATATACGCTAAAAAATACGAGCATGCTGAAAAAGGGTGTAAACAGAGATGACAAAAATAGGTGAGATATCAGAGGATTACAAGAGAAAAAACCATATAAAACATAGGGATAAAAATTAGCAATGCTGACTAAATATGACATTAAGTCAGCATATTATCTAAAAACAGCGCATAATCTTAGATTAAGATCCTACTTTTGCCGTTGTAAATAAACGAGCAAAGTTATCCGTTGTCACTTTTGCCAACGTTTCCAGAGAAACGCCTTTCAACGTTGCGACATACTCAGCAACATCTTTAACATATGCTGGTTGATTCTCTTTGCCACGGTATGGCACAGGTGCAAGATAAGGTGAGTCAGTTTCCACCAGCAAACGCTCTAACGGTACTTCACGTACCGCTTCGCGCAGTTCATGGGCATTACGGAAAGTAATAATGCCAGAAACTGAGATGTAAAATCCGAGAGCCAAAGCCTGTTGCGCAAACTCAGCGGTTTCAGTAAAGCAGTGGATCACCCCGCCGCACTCTTGTGCGTTCTCTTCACGCAAAATACGCAAGGTATCATCACCCGCATCACGGGTATGCACAATCAATGGCTTACCCACCTCACGAGCAATTCGAATATGTTCGCGAAAAACACGCTGTTGTAGTTCAACCGTGTCTTTACTGTAGTAATAATCAAGGCCCGTTTCGCCCAGCGCCACAACCTGAGGTTCAGCCGTAATTTGACGTAACTGCTCGACATCAAAAGGAGTATCAAGATCAAGCGGGTGTACACCGCAAGAGAGAGAGACATCGTTACGGTGCGCAACCATCGCCTTTAATTGTGGGTAGCGTTCTAATGTCACGCCCACACTTAAGACATGTCCAACACCGCACGCTTTTGCGTGATCGAGTACAGCATCAACATCTTTATGCAAGGTCTCGTAGTTCAGCCCATCAAGATGACAATGGGAATCAATTAAAAACACAGTGAGCTCCTTAGAGAAATATCTGGCTCAAATATCATGATGTAGCATAAACCACAGGTCTGCTAATAGTAGAGGAGTGTTCAATGCAGGTGATGTTATCAGCTCATGGCGGACACGTATAATCTGCTGTAACCACTGCTGTAAAGTTACCACGCTGATATGCTGTAATACAGTATCTATCACTGCCAACATATCGCTGTTAACCCGCACGAGTGATGCACCTAATGCAACAGCATTGGCCTCATTCAGTAAACTAATAATCCATGCCAGATTATCGGCACAAGACTCTTTAGCAGTGCAATCAGCCAATACCATGGCGTTTTTATTCTGCATAAATTGTTGAAATGCAGTAAGTACCTGTTGTCGGCGTAATAATGTACCATTACTGAGCAGAGCTAAAGCGGCCAATGGCGCACCTTGTGATAAACGCAAAGCAACCTGTGCTTGCGAAATTTGGGCAGAGTTCGGAGATTGACACAGGTTATTGTCAGCCCCACCTAACCACTGTTTTAATACCCAATGTATCGCAGGTCGCTCACTCGGTGCAGTAAAATACCACCGCTGACAACGGCTCGTTATCGTTGGCAATAATCTGTCTGACTCACCGGCTGCCAGCAAAAAAAATGTCGCAGCCGGAGGCTCTTCCAATGTTTTTAATAACGCATTTGCTGAGGCCTCATTCAGCTTTTCAGCCTGTGAAATCCACACCACTTTCGCCCCGCCCTGTTGGGCATGTGCGTACAGCTTTTCACACACCTGCCGGATACGATCAACCCCAATTTGGGTTTTTCCCGCCTCAGACATAACTGTATAAAGATCAGGGTGCGTACCTGCTGCAATAAGCTGACAACTGTGGCACTGGCCGCAAGGCTGTTCATCTTGCGGATCGGAACAGAGCAACCGTGTTGACAATGCATTTGCCAGAGACTCAACCCCCATCCCCGGCAAGCTGCTCAATAACAGAGCATGGTGCCCCTGCCCATGCAGGTAAGGCTGCACAATCTGCTGGTAACGCGCCGTTAACCAAGGATAAAGCACTTCAACTCTCCTGTGCATCCAACCATGCATTTAGTGTATCGCGAATTGAGGCGGTAACTTGCTCTAATGTCTGGCCTGCATCAATGGTTTTGATGCGTGAATCAGCCTTCGCAAAAGATAAATAACGTTCACGGCTACGTTCAAAAAAAGCCAACGCCTGCTGTTCGATACGATCTAAAGCCCCACGAGCACGAGCCCGTTGTAACCCTAAGGCTGGGTCAATATCCAAATACAACGTTAAATCGGGGCGAAAATCACCCAGTACCGTATCACGCAGTGTGGTTAATAATACCGGATCAATACCGCGGCCACCGCCCTGATAAGCCTGTGAAGAGAGATCATGTCTATCTCCGATCACCCATGCGTCACGCTGCATTGCAGGTAAAATAACATTCTCAACTAATTGAATACGCGCAGCATATAGCATCAACACTTCTGCTTTATCCGTTAAATTCTCTTCAGGATGCCCCTCTTTAATCAAACTGCGCAAACGCTCTGCAAGCGGTGTTCCCCCCGGTTCACGGGTAAAAACCAAATCAGTAATGCCTCTGGCTTGTAATACTTGTACGACAGTCTGCTGAGCAGTGGTTTTACCTGCCCCCTCCAGCCCTTCAATCACAATAAACTTACCGGCCACGGTGATTACTCTCTCTTAAGTTGTTTAATGTAGCTGCGCACCGCTTGGTTATGCGCATTTAAATTGGTTGAAAATTGGTGTCCGCCACTGCCATCAGCCACAAAATAGAGATATTGTGTCGTATCTGGTTGTGCAGCAGCAGCTAATGAAGCAAGCCCTGGCATTGCAATCGGGGTTGGTGGTAAGCCTGAAATCGTATAGGTATTAAACGGTGTTGGGGTTTGTAAATCTTTACGGGTAATATTGCCTTTGTAGCTATCCCCCATCCCGTAAATTACTGTTGGATCAGTTTGCAAACGCATGTTTAAGCGTAAACGGTTTACAAATACTGAACTTACACGGGCTCTTTCGCTCTCAATAGCTGTCTCTTTTTCGATGATGGAAGCTAAAATCAATAACTGGTATGGTGATGTTAACGGTAAATCTGATGCCCGATTTTTCCACGTAGCGGCCAGCTCTTTTTCCATTCGCTTATGAGCACGTTGTAAAATATCCAGTGCTGATGTTCCTACCACATAGTGATAAGTATCAGGGAACAACCAACCTTCAATATTGCCATCTTTTATACCTATTTTTTCAGCAATTTGCTTCTCAGTTAGCCCTTGCAGATCATGCTCAATGTAAGGTGCATTATTTAAAATTGGCAGCCACTCACTAAAACGTGTACCTTCAATAAAACGAATACTCAGTTGCACTTCTTTTCCGCTAACCAACAACAAGAGTAAATCACGTACTGTCATATTTTTTTGTAGACGATAACTCCCTGCTTTATAACGGGCGTATTGAGGATCAATACGTAATAGCCAAGGCAATAAATCTGCACTTTTGAGCAATCCACGCTGCTCAAGCAACTCAGCTAATGCAATTTGTCCTGTACCTGGCTTGACCGTTAAGATCATATCTTGCACAGGATTAAGTTTCTGATCTGCAAACTGTTCAACTTTGTTGTAAAAAAAGAACACTAAAAGTGCGGCCATTAAACCTACAACAGATAAAATAAAAGCAACTTTTTTCATTACAAACTATCGTCCAAAAAACGTTGAATCTGCCGAGTTGCAGAAAAATCTGAAAACTGCCGATGCTGGAAATATCTTACCGGAACGACAGGTAAAAGCGCATTGCATATGAATATCTCATCGGCATCAGCCAGTGTTTTTACTGTTTCTCGTACCGCCTCACAATGCCAACCCTGTTGGTCACAATAGGCCATAATATACTTACGCATGACTCCACTAACACCTGCCCAATCTAGCTGTGGTGTAAACAAATGTTGCCCTTTACGCCAAAACACATTAGCGGCACAGCACTCCACCACATAACCAGCACTATCACAAACGATAAGATCATCAAGAGCAATCTGAAGAGGATTCACTGCATTATGTTGATCAAGCTGCTGACGAATCAATACCTGTTCAAGACGGTTTAAGTGCTTCATTCCAGCCAACAATGGGTTGATCCCCAATGAAATTTGGCTTTCACCCAGCCGAATACCCTCGTGTTGCCACTGTGTATACTGCATCGGCCATTGTGCGACACTGATAATTCGTGTCGTATTATCACAATTGATACTGCTATACCCACGCCCACCAAGCCCACGTGTAATGATCACCTTCAATATACCCTGATCAATCTCGCGTGCTACCATCTCTATTTCGCTTTGCAATATGGCTATATCAGGAAAAGTAATCGATAAACGCTGACATGCAGACCATAAACGTTCAATATGTGCTTGCTGTAATTGCACTTTCCCCCGCACAACACGCGCTGTCGTAAAGCTACCATCACCGTAAGCTAACCCCCGATCTGCTACATTTAATTGCGCATCTCGAAGACCATTAATGAGCATAGCTATACCTATTATGGGTTTTTCCGTTGAATATTGTCTTTTGCATTTATCCCTCTGCTAAACAAAGCTAAACAAATATGGATACAAACCTATCGTATTACCTATTTTATCGTATCTATACAGCCAGGTGTAACAGACAAAAAAACCCAATACTGTCGTATCGGGTCTTAAGATTATCTACCTGAATATAACAAACTCAGGGAAGAATAAATTAATTGCTACATTTTGCGAAAAAGCAACGAACCATTCGTACCGCCAAAACCAAATGAGTTACACAGTGCATATTCAATATGCGCCTGACGTGCTTCATGTGGTACATAATCCAAATCACACTCATCATCTGGATTATCTAAATTGATTGTCGGCGCAATCGCCTGATCGTTTAACGACATCACGGTAAAAATAGCTTCAACAGAACCTGCAGCCCCCAACAAGTGGCCCGTCATTGATTTTGTTGAGCTCACCATAACCTGCTTGGAGAAGTCACCAAACACGCTCTTTACCGCACGCGTTTCGGCAATATCGCCGGCCGGCGTTGATGTACCGTGCGCGTTTACATACTGAATCTGGCTAACATCAACACCAGCATCACGAATGGCATTGACCATCGCCAGTGCTGCGCCTGCGCCATCAGCCGGAGGCGATGTCATGTGATAAGCATCACCGCTCATCCCAAAACCCACTAACTCGGCATAAATTTTTGCGCCACGGGCTTTGGCGTGCTCGTACTCTTCGAGCACCATCATCCCTGCGCCATCGCCCAGCACGAAGCCGTCACGATCACGATCCCATGGGCGGCTTGCTGCTTGCGGATCATCATTGCGGGTAGACAGTGCTCGGGCAGCGGCAAACCCACCCATGCCCATTGGCGTACTCGCTTTTTCTGACCCACCAGCCAGCATAGCATCAGCATCACCGTAAGCAATCATACGCGCTGCATGGCCAATATTGTGTACGCCTGTAGAACAGGCCGTAGAAACAGCAATATTCGGGCCACGTAACCCACGTATGATAGACAAATGCCCTGCAATCATATTTACAATAGTAGAAGGCACAAAAAACGGGCTAATCTTACGCGGGCCGCCACTGAGCAGTGCATTGTGGTTCTCTTCTATCAAGCCAAGCCCGCCGATACCTGAACCTACCGCAACACCAATACGATGCGCATTTTGCTCATTGACGATTAAGCCTGAATCATCGAATGCTTGAACTCCGGCAGCAATACCGTATTGAATAAAAAGATCCATTTTTCGCGCGTCTTTACGCGACAGATACTCTTCGCAATTAAAATTTTTCACCAAGCCAGCAAAACGGGTTGCAAAAGCGGTGGTATCAAAGTGTTCGATCAGGCTAATGCCACTCTGACCGGCAAGCAGGGCTTTCCAAGAAGCCTCGACTGTATTACCGACAGGAGACAGCATGCCCATTCCAGTCACAACGACTCGACGTTTAGACACGTTTGCCACTCCAAGGGGGAAAAGCGATTACTGAGGGTATAAAAAACATAGGCGGTCGATTGACCGCCTAGGTGTGTTCAATTACTGGTTGTTCTGGATGTAGTCGATAGCAGCCTGAACAGTCGTGATCTTTTCAGCTTCTTCGTCTGGAATTTCAGTATCAAATTCTTCTTCCAGAGCCATTACCAGCTCAACAGTGTCAAGAGAATCCGCGCCCAGGTCTTCAACGAATGAAGCTTCTGACTTCACTTCGTCTTCTTTAACGCCCAGTTGCTCGATGATGATTTTCTTAACACGTTCTTCGATAGTGCTCATACTCTTTATTTTCCTATCAAACTCGCTCAATAGCGCGATGGTTTCCCTAGTGTATTCAATGGCGCAAAAGTTGCAACCGATACCACTCTGGTCAAACCACGATTTTACGGGATTTAGCCAGAATTTCACGGTATTTAGTCAAAAAACTCGCAACTATTTTACACCATATACATGCCACCGTTGACATGAATTGTTTCACCGGTGATATAAGCTGCACCTTCTGAGGCTAAAAATGCCACAATAGATGCAATTTCTTTTGCTTCACCCAAACGCCCTGCAGGCACTTGAGATAAAATACCGGCACGCTGCTCATCATTTAATGCACGTGTCATATCGGTTTCAATAAATCCAGGCGCAACTGCATTGACAGTAATACCGCGTGAGCCAACTTCGCGAGCCAATGATTTAGTAAAGCCAACCAAGCCCGCTTTTGCAGCAGCATAGTTTGTCTGCCCTGCATTGCCCATTGTGCCCACAACAGAACCAATACTGATAATACGGCCACAACGCTTTTTCATCATCGCACGCAACACAGCTTTCGACAGACGGAATACTGAGGTAAGATTCGTATCTATAATATCTTGCCACTCATCATCTTTCATCCGCATTAATAAATTATCACGGGTAATACCGGCATTATTCACTAAAATGTCGACTTCACCAAATTCTGCGCGAATAACCTCAAGAACATGCTCAATAGATGTTATGTCTGTCACATTCAGCATTACACCTTTACCGTTCACACCCAGGTATGCACTGATAGCTTCTGCACCTGACTCAGTGGTTGCAGTACCAATAACTTTTGCACCTTGTGCCACGAATGATTCTGCAATTGCACGGCCAATACCGCGGCTAGCGCCAGTCACAAGTGCAACTTTTCCATTCAAACTCATGTTATCCCTCTTATTTTGCTGCTGCCGCATCAATAGCGGAGGTCACTGATGCAGTGTCATTAATCGCAGTGGCTGTCATGCTATCGACAATACGCTTAGTTAATCCGGTTAATACTTTGCCTGGGCCAACTTCTAGCAGATGGGTAATACCCTGCTCTGCCATCGCCTCTACCGTTTCACTCCAGCGTACTGGGCTATACAACTGGCGAACCAATGCATGGCGAATAGCCTCTGCATTTTGCTCTGCTGCAACATCCACATTATTCAAAACAGGCAATGCCGGCGAGTGAAACGGAATATTTTCAAGTGCAACAGCTAATTTGTCTGCCGCAGGCTTCATCAGCGCACAGTGTGATGGCACGCTAACAGGCAGAGGCAGTGCACGTTTTGCACCTGCCGCTTTACAGGCTGCACCGGCACGCTCAACGGCCTCTTTATTACCGGCGATGACCACTTGTCCAGGTGAGTTAAAGTTCACTGGCGCAACAATTTGATCGTGAGCTGATTCAGCACAGGCTTGCGCAATCGCAGCATTATCCAACCCGATAATAGCAGCCATTGCACCGGTTCCTTCAGGAACAGCCTCTTGCATTAGCTGACCGCGCAGTTCCACTAAACGTACGGCATCTTTAAAGTCGATGACACCTGCACACACTAATGCAGAGTACTCACCCAAGCTATGGCCGGCCAGTAAACGTGGTGATGCACCTTCAAGTGCATGCCAAACACGCCAGATAGCCACTGATGCTGTCAGCAGTGCCGGCTGTGTTTTCCATGTTTTATTCAGCTCTTCAGCGGGGCCTTGCTGTACCAATGCCCACAGGTCATAACCTAAAACATCTGATGCTTCAGAAAATGTTTGTTCAACAATGGGATACTGCTGTGCTAAGTCAGCCAGCATACCAACAGATTGAGAACCCTGACCGGGAAACACCATCGCAAATGTTGTCATTTATCTTTCCTGATATAATTTGACTGTTTTTCTGCTACGTTTACTTTCTGGGTACTGTACCGCGCACATATGGCCGTTAGAAACGAACCAGTGCCGATCCCCAGGTAAAACCGCCACCAAAGGCTTCAAGCAAGATAAGTTGCCCACGCTGAATTCGACCATCACGCACCGCTTCATCAAGTGCCGTTGGTACGGAAGCTGACGAGGTATTCCCCTGACGATCAAGGGTGATCACCACTTTATCTAGCCCCATACCCAACTTGCGGGCAGTCGCGTTAATAATGCGTAGATTCGCCTGATGTGGAACAAGCCAGTCAAGTTGATCTTTACTGATATTGTTGGCAGATAGTGTCTCTTCTACCAAATTGGCCAGTTCAGTCACTGCTATTTTAAAGACCTCATTACCCTGCATCGTTAAATAGCAACTGTCACTCAATTCAGGCTGACCACGCTCACCATAAGGCAGTGCTAAAAGCTCACCATAACGGCCATCAGCATGCAGATGGGTAGATAAAATACCTGCCTCTTCCGAAGCGCCCAATACCACAGCGCCTGCTGCATCACCAAACAAAATCACTGTACCGCGATCTTGCGGATCAAGCGTACGCGAGAGCAAATCAGAGCCAATAACTAATGCGTGCTTTACTCCGCCATGACGTACATATTGGTCAGCAACACTTAATGCATAGGTAAAACCAGCACATGCCGCTGCTAAATCAAAAGCAGCAGCATCTTTAATGCCGAGTAACGCCTGAACTTGGCAAGCAGCACTTGGAAAAGCATGTGTTGCTGAGGCGGTAGCAACAATGATTAATCCAATCTCATCTTTATCAATACCCGCCATGTCGAGGGCTTTACGTGCAGCATCTACAGCCATTGTGGATACGGTTTCATCGGCCGCAGCAATACGACGCTCACGAATACCTGTACGGCTAATGATCCACTCATCGGTCGTCTCTACCATCAGCTCTAAATCAGCATTACTGCGAATCTGAGCTGGCAGATAGCTGCCCGTTCCTAAAATTCTTGTATACATGAACGATTAGTCACTCTTGAGTAATACAGCATCGAGACGCGCAGCAATACGTACCGGAACTTGCCGATGCGCTTCCTGCATCGCCTGCTCAATGGCACAAACTAGCGCCTGTTGATTAGCCCCACCGTGGCTTTTTACGACAATACCCCGCAATCCTAACAGACTTGCGCCATTATACTGGTCGGGGTTCAACTCCCCCATGCGTGAAAAAGCCTTTTTTAGTAACCAGCGCCCTAAGAATCGAAACACACTGTTAGCTTGTGTTTTACTGCGCAGTTTTGATAAAAAGAGGTGAGCTACACCTTCCATGGTTTTTAGTGTTACATTACCAACAAAACCATCGCAGACAACAACATCTGCTTTTCCGGTTAGAATATGGTTGCCTTCAATATAGCCTTGATAACAAATATCTGGGCACTGTTTTAAATACTCTGCGGCTTGTCGAATCGTATTATTTCCTTTTATATCCTCTTCGCCAATATTTAATAGTGCCACTTGCGGGGTTGTAACCTTGTATAACTCTTCGGCAAGCACAGCGCCCATGACAGCAAATTGAAACAACATGCTTGCCGAAGAGTCTACATTAGCCCCTAAATCGAGCAGTAAGGTTTTTCCCCGTAGTGTATTAGGCAATGCGGCAACGAGTGCCGGGCGCTCAATACCCGCCAAAGGTTTTAAAATCATCATCGCTAACCCCATCAGAGCACCAGTATTCCCTGCACTGACACAGGCTAAAGCCTGATTATCTCGAACTAACTCTAATACTTTGCGCATTGACGTATCACGGCTATGCCGAATTGCAACTGAAGGGCGAACTTCATTTGAAATCGTGTATTGAGTATGGATAATTTCAAGACGAGAAAGTAGATTTGCCGAGGCAAATTTTAAGTATGGGAAGATAGTTTGCTGATCGCCTACTAGCAGCAAATGCAATTGAGGATTGGATGTCAAGCTCTGCAAGGCGGCAGGAATGGTGACACGGGGACCGAAGTCCCCGCCCATGACATCTAACGCAATGGTTAGACGAGTCAAAGTAACGCCTAATTACTTAGCAATTACCTTGCGGCCACGGTAAAAACCGTCAGCTGTAACATGGTGACGCAGGTGGGTTTCACCAGAAACCTTGTCTACGGACACAGCTGCAGTAGTCAGTGCATCATGAGCACGACGAGTACCACGCTTTGCACGAGATTTTTTGTTCTGTTGTACGGCCATTGACCTTACTCCTCGAGGATTACTTTTGCTTTAAACTAGCTAGTACGGCGAATGGATTTGGTTTATCAGCCTCAGGAGGCAATTCACCAAAAACCATGTCCGCTGTGGACACTTCACAGTGTTCGGGTTCATGCACCGGAACTTGTGGCAAGGCAAGAATGATCTCGTCTTCGATAATCCCTAATAGGTCTATCTCACCGAACTCATTAAACTCAACTGGCTCATAGGTTTCCGGCAATGCTTCAGCCTGTTCGTCATTGGCGATAGGGCTGTAGCAAAACGTTACGTGAACAGTTTTGTCATACGTTTTATTGCAGCGTTGGCATGTTAAGCAGACAGCCACTTCAGCCTGCCCTTTTACCACGGTCAACTTTTGCTCATCTATCCCGAAAGATAGCGTAACGCTGGCATCACTGAGCACGCCATCCGTTGCTTCGGTAACGCGAGCTAAAACACTTGCAGGATAAATACCCTCGTAATCAAGACGTTTTAGCGCCGTTTTTACCGGATCAACCGATAAGGGCAATTTAACCTTTTGCATAGGATTTACCTTTTGCATTGGGCGCGCATATTAACTTTGTAATGACTCGGAGTCAAAGAAAAAGCGTGCTTTCTCATTCACTCGCCATAAATTGCGCACAAGTCTAAAATAGCCAGCACATTTTATCTACTGACAGAGCGAAGAATGCAACTAAATTTGATCCTTGCATCAACATCTCCTTTTCGTAAACAGCTACTCGAAAAACTCGGCTTGCCGTTTCAGTGTGCTAACCCTGATATTGATGAAACGGCACAAGCCGGTGAGTCAGCAGAGCAACTTGTTACCCGTTTAGCCCATGAAAAAGCGATGGCATTAGCACAACAGTATCCACATCATCTGATTATTGGTGCTGATCAAGTCTGTGTCTTAAACAACCAGATTACCGGAAAACCGTTGACAGCCGATCGTGCTCATGAGCAGCTCCGCGCAGCCAGTGGCCAAATAATAACATTTTATACCGGATTATCGCTCTATAACAGTTCAACAAACTACATTGAAACCTGTTGTGAGCCTTTTCATGTCCACTTTCGCACTCTTTCTGATGCTGAAATCGTAGCGTATATCGCTAAAGAACAGCCGCTAGGGTGTGCAGGCAGTTTTAAAGCTGAAGGCTTAGGTATCACCTTGTTTGAGCGTTTAGAGGGAAAAGATCCCAATGCATTAATTGGTTTACCGCTGATAAGCTTAACACAAATGCTGTGCCAGCAAGGTATAAACCCATTACTGATTAATTCTTAACTTTCAATGTGTTACCAATCAATATCAGCGTAATATTCTATTGAATATTCAGAGGTGAAGGCTAATACCCTCACCTTTGGTATAGTGTATTTAATATACAAAAACAGATATATTATTCTAGATATAGCACAACGTACTCAAACTCACGCTTAATATTCAGTGCGTTTATCACGTAACCGCATAACGGCATTTTTTAGTATTGGATCAAGCGGCGCTTCAATGATCATCTCATTGCCAGTTTGTGGATGACGAAACCGGATAGCCGCTGCATGCAAGAATAGGCGGTTTAAGCCACTTCCTGCAAGCGTTGCATCAAAATCACGATCTCCATACTTATCATCAAATGCAATTGGATGACCAGCATGCAAGGTATGTACCCGAATTTGGTGTGTACGCCCTGTTATTGGGCTGGCTTTCACCAATGTTGCATGCTCAAAACGCTCAACAATCTCAAAACGTGTTTCTGACGGTTTGCCCTCTGCACTCACACGCACAATACGCTCACCGCTTTGCAGCACATTTTTGATTAGTGGTGCTTGTACCGCTCTACAATGTTTTTGCCACTGACCACGTACCAATGCAAGATAATCTTTCTGTACCGTTTTTACACGCAACTGTTCATGTAAATCACGCAATACAGAGCGTTTTTTCGCAACCAGTAAGATACCCGATGTATCGCGGTCTAAACGGTGTACTAACTCTAAAAAACGGGCCTCAGGGCGCAGCGCACGCAACCCTTCAATCACACCAAAACTTAAACCACTTCCCCCATGCACTGCTGTACCTGATGGTTTGTTCAGCACCATCAAACCGTCATCTTCATACAAAACGCAATCCGACAACTCAGCCACACGGGTGAGTTTAGCCGAGACAGGTGCCTCCTCTTTTTCTGACATTCGAATCGGCGGTATACGAACATCATCACCTGCAAGTAATTTATAATCAGGTTTTATCCGTTTTTTATTTACCCGAACCTCACCTTTACGCAAAATTCGGTACAACATACTTTTCGGTACACCCTTTAAGCGAGTGCGCAAATAGTTATCAATTCGCTGACCTGCTTCATCATCAGAAACGGTCAGTATTTGTACTTTTGTATTAATTTCGTTCATAGGAATGATTTTAGCATGAGGCGGATCTCAGTTTCTGTAAAAAAGTAATCTTGCCTAACACACTTTATGAATGGGATAATGTCGTGATTTTCCACGATTGTATTTGTCGTTGCACGCAACCGATGGAATTTTAAAGTTTGCTTGCTTGCCATAACGCTGCAATGGCGTAAGACGTTAAGCATAACAAGCACTTAGTGAGTCACGGGTAGCAGCACTGTCGACTGTGGTAACTATTATACAGTCTTATACTTAAGAATGTGCAGTCATCCCTCTATTGTCGGTGATATATCTTCATAATGTGCAGTCATGCCGTAGAAGATATTTTGATCTAGGAATAAGAGAATAAGTGCACAACGCATTATCAATGCGCCCCATGCATGCGACAGCCGAGAGGCTGACGGTCATGCTATAGACTCGGGGTCGATAATGTTTGGCAGGCTGAATGTATCTGCTGACTCTGATGCCAACGAAAAAATAATGAGTAAACTAAATGAAAAGAATGTTGATCAACGCAACTCAAAAGGAAGAGTTGCGCGTCGCACTTGTAGATGGCCAAAAACTGTATGACCTTGATATTGAAAGCCCAGGTCATGAACAGAAAAAAGCTAATATTTACAAGGGAAAAATCACGCGTGTTGAGCCAAGCCTAGAAGCGGCTTTTGTTGATTATGGTGCTGATCGTCACGGTTTTTTGCCTTTAAAAGAGGTTGCCCGCGAATATTTCCCTGCCAATTATTCATATCATGGCCGCCCAAATATCAAAGATGTTTTGCGTGAAGGCCAGGAAGTGATTGTTCAGGTAGATAAAGAAGAGCGTGGTAACAAAGGTGCTGCGCTGACTACCTTTATCAGTCTTGCTGGAAGCTACTTGGTTCTTATGCCAAACAATCCACGTGCTGGCGGTATCTCTCGCCGCATTGAAGGTGAAGAGCGAACTGAGTTAAAAGAGGCGCTCTCGGCACTTGAATTGCCAGATGGTATGGGGCTAATCGTGCGTACTGCTGGTGTTGGCAAGTCAGCCGAAGAATTACAATGGGATCTCAAAGTGCTCTTGCACCATTGGGAATCTATCCGCCAAACAGCCGAAACGCGTCAAGCACCTTTCCTCGTGCACCAAGAAAGCGATGTTATTGTTCGCGCTATCCGCGATTATTTACGTCGAGATATTGGTGAGATCCTGATTGATAGCCCAACCATTTTTGAAAAAGCCAAAGAGCATATCAAACTGGTTCGCCCCGATTTTCTCAGCCGCGTAAAGCTGTATCAAGGTGAAGTACCTCTCTTCAGCCATTACCAAATTGAGTCACAAATCGAGTCTGCGTTTCAGCGTGAAGTACGCTTGCCTTCCGGTGGCTCTATCGTTATTGATAGCACTGAAGCGTTGACCGCTATCGATATCAACTCTGCCCGTGCAACGCGTGGAGGCGATATCGAAGAGACTGCATTAAATACTAACTTAGAAGCCGCAGATGAAATTGCACGCCAACTACGTTTGCGCGATCTAGGTGGCTTAATTGTTATCGACTTCATTGATATGACCCCAGTGCGCCATCAGCGTGAAGTTGAAAACCGTATGCGTGATGCTGTGCGTCAAGATCGGGCTCGTGTGCAGATTGGCCGTATTTCGCGCTTTGGTCTGCTCGAAATGTCTCGTCAACGGTTAAGCCCATCTTTAGGTGAATCAAGCCACCATGTCTGTCCACGTTGTAGTGGAACAGGTACAGTACGTGATAATGAGTCTCTTTCTCTTTCTATCCTGCGTTTAATGGAAGAAGAGGCACTAAAAGACAATACTTCTCAGGTTCATGCCGTTGTTCCTGTACATATTGCCTCTTATTTGCTCAACGAAAAGCGTAAGTCGATTGGAGTGATTGAATCACGCCACAATGTACGTGTTATTGTTGTACCTAATGATCGTATGGAAACGCCACACTTTAATGTTGTGCGTATGCGTGAAGGTGAAGAGAGCCATGCTCTAAGTTATTTATTGCCGCAAATCCATGAAGCAGCTGCATTGGCGGAAGCTGAAGAGCAGAATACTGATCGTCGAAAACCTGTGATAACAGAAACGCCTGCGTTAACTGGATTATCAACGCCACCAGAAACACCTGCAGCAGTCAACATTCTACCGGTGCAAGCTCCTACACCCGCAGCACCGCGTGTCCATGAGACACACTCTCCGTCTATTTTTAGTCGATTATTCGGTTTTATTAAGTCTATTTTTGCAGGCAGTGAAAAAACTGCATCTGAAAAAATCGAACCGGTTAAAACTGAACAACGTGAACCACGCCGACCACAACGTAATAACCGTCAGCGTGATGATCGCCAGCCTCGCCGTGACCGCAATGACCGTAATGAGCGAGGTGATCGCTCTGAGCGACCTGAACGCGGTGATAATGATAACCGCCGCCGTCGTAATCAGGAAAATCGTAATCCACGTACTGCACAAACCGATGACAATACTGCGACTATTAACGATCAAGATCGTAGTAATGAGCGTCGTAAATCACGTGATGAGCAGCCTCGTGGCAATCGCCCTGAACGTCAACAACGTCGTCGTCCAGACGATAAGCGTCAAACATCTGCGCTTTCTGATAATGCAACACAAGCAGAGAACAATGTTGTAAACACTGTCACTGAGATTGAAGAAGATAAGCAGCAACAAGTTACGCAGCGTCGTCAGCGTCGTCAGCTACGTCGTAAAGTGCGCATTACGGATGTTAACGCTGAAACCGTTGCAGATCTTAGCACAGAGCAGGCTATTAACACGGAAACGACAGAAGTTAGTGCAGTAGCACCAGAGTCACATTCTGTACTGCAAGCTGTTTCTGAAACGGTTAGTCCTGTAGACAGTGATGTAGAATCTGTGACTAGTGATAATCAAGATCGTAATTTTGATGGCCACCGTCGTTCTCGTCGCTCACCACGTCACTTACGTGTCAGTGGTCAACGCCGTCGTCGTTATCGTGACGATCGTCGCCATGCCACCTCTCCTGTTCCACTTGCTATGGCGATGTTCTCACCTGAGCTATCAAGTGGGAAAGTGTGGATTCAATATCCTGTACAGCAGAGCGAGCACCATGTTGATACTGCCACTCAGCAAGCTGAAACCGCGGCCTTTGTTCCTAATGAAGTGTTATTAGAGAATCAAGCTGCACAAGCTCATGCAGTTGCAGTAATGCAATCTCCAGCCCCAGAGATAGAAATAGCGACCATCCCTACAGTTGAAGCCAAAACGCTCAACACAGAAATAAACACGGCAAATCAAGGGGTAGTAACAGCAACAGAAAAAACAGACGTTGCCATTGTTACTACATTCGATGTATCAACAACAGTAAGTACAACGCCTGCACAAGCAGGTGCAGTATCGACTGTAGCAACTAAACCGGCTGCATGTACTGATGATTATCACTTAGCATCAGCAAATGTCACTGAAACTGTGAATGTCACAACACCGATTTCAACGGCTAAGGCTGCAAATACTGCGTCAACAGAAACCGTATTACCGCGCTCTGTTTTAGTCGCACCGGTATTTAACACTGTGTCAGCAACATCAGCAGCGTCATCCTCATCATCACAAGCTATTTCACCTTCTGCTGCTGCTGCAGCAAAAGAGAAAGCACTTCGTGATGCACAAATGAAACTGATAACACCAAGTATTGCTGAAACCATAACCACAGCACCAGCATCTACCGCTGATGAAACGGTAGTTGAGCAAGCCACCTCTAGTGCGACAATATCCAGTGAGATTGCTGAAAAAGTAACAACAACTGATTCTGTTATATCTGTAGCTCTGCTACCAGAAACAGAATATACACCAACGGTTGATACTGTAAATGTCAAGCCATGTGAAGCAAAAGCCAATATTGTGACGACGGATACAGTAGCAATAACACCTACTGCTGATGTTATCGCATCGACTGCAGAGTTTGATCATAAGCACGAAGCATTCGCTGCTATTGATGCATCACCTGCAGAGTTGCCGATTGTGACTGATGTTATTGCAACTGATGTTATTGCAGAAAATATTGTCATTGCAACCACAGATGTAAATCTCGGCACAAAAATAGTGGTTAACGAAATAGCGTGCACTGAAATGCCAATGGAAGAGCTGTTTATTGAGGTTAATCCTATTCAGACAACACCTCCACGTGGTTATTCTAGTGCAGTGATGGCAAAAGCTCCGGCCATCAGTAGTGGCCCTGTAGCGCCAATACACAGTACATGGGTTCGCCCAACATATGTGTTTACTGGGCGTGGCGCAGCAGGAAGCCAAGCTGCAACACATCATGCACATGCTGCTGCCGCTAAAACAGGGTTGTAATACGTTATTGTATTCATACTCTTCGCTATAAATAAAAGCCGCTAATGCGGCTTTTATTTTATCTGAATGCAAAATAGCGTTATATTTTAGCTCTATTTTGTATGCTTCTAAATTTAGCTATACCCTTTTCACTACATTTATATTGGCTCTAATTCTTATCTTGTCATTAAGCTGCTTGTATATTGTGCGTTACTCAATGATCTATCTCTAGTTGCTCTATCTATCACAAAAATAATATGCACTTTTACGTTATCGAAACTCCAGCAAAAATGTTTTTAGATTTTGTAATAACTGTGGGAGAGAGACAGATTGAGGATGACGACACGCGATTTGCAAGGTTAATTCAGGACTCTCTTTTCCATTTAGAGTAAGCAAAGAGATTTCAATCATTTTATCAAGTACAACATTCAATATAGGTGCTAAATGCTGAACATTAACACCTACTGGTTTAACTAAATCACACTCTAACCACTCGGCATGCAATTGCTCTCGATGGAAACCATGAAGTTCAGCCCAACGCCATACAGCCGGTAATATTATACATTGTCGCGCACGTATCTGCTCATATTCCTTTGCGGTTATATCAATAACACTTGAGCACGTTGGTGATTCAGCAAGAGAATCTGTTTCTTGAAGAAACTCGACAAGTGGTAAAACATGAATAGCATTATAATTTAAATTTAATAACGTAGAGTTATAACTCTCTGATACTTGACACAATAGATCAATAATTTCTTGTCGTGTAATATATTGCCGTTGCCAAGTGATAATTAATTGTAAATGCCCTTCTTCTACATGAACAAATAAAGCGCGCAAGCCTAATGCAGAGGGCCGATGCAGCCACGCAGGTAGCCCTTTTTCCAGCTCAATTAAAGGGATATCGTATACACTAAGATCCAACCACTCCATTTGTAATGGTAAGAAGTTTTTAAATGCCAAATGGTATGCGGCAATAAAATGTTCTCTAGCCAAATCACCAAATAATACCCAGCGCAAACTGTGCATAGGTATTAAACTGGGATTAGAAATAATCAGTTGCTGTTCCTTCAGCATTGTTTCTACCACCCACTTGTTTAATAGAAACATATTTCATATTAGTGACCACAATATAACCACCCTCAAGTTACACTTACGCGATAAGCTTGGCAAAAATGGTAAGAAATAAAGGAAACTGTTTGACAAAATATTTATTATGGAGTGAGTGGAATATCTTATTCGGTAAATGTTTTCTCAATGTTAAAAGTAGATATTTATACTGGATTTCTTTCCACTTTTAACGTGAATAAATTGCGCCTAATACAGCAGAGTGTTCTGCGCCTGTTACTGCAGGAAGATTTCCATGCTGTTTATGAATAGCACACCAACCAAGCCAAGCAAATGCCATTGCTTCCATATAATCAGGGTTAACACCGTAGTGTTCTGTAGATAGAACATGTGTATGAGGCAAATGATCGGCTAAACGCTGCATCAATAATGGGTTATGAACACCACCACCACATACTAAGAGTTCACTGAATATCTCGTTTTGACTATTTAGCGAGCGCGTGATACTGATAGCGGTTAACTCAACCAGTGTTGCCTGAATATCAACTGCAGAAAGCGTAGGGAACTGATTTAGTTTTTGTTGTAGCCATGTCAGATTAAACAGTTCGCGCCCTGTACTTTTCGGTGGTTGAAGTGTGAAAAAAGGTTCTGTAAACAACACATGTAATAGTTCAGTACAAATCTGCCCTTGTTTGGCAAATTCGGCATTATTATCAAATGGATTACCTGTTTGTAACCTCACCCAAGCGTCAAGTAGTACATTCCCTGGGCCAGTATCAAACCCTGTAATATGATGATGAGGTGATAGCAACGTAATATTTGCGATTCCACCAATATTAAGTATTGCACGTGATGCTGATGTTCCAAACAGAGCCGCATGAAATGCTGGAACCAGTGGCGCACCTTGACCACCCAGTGCTAAATCACGACGACGAAAATCTGTAATGGTTGTAATACCTGTTCGTGCTGCAATAATATTGGCATCACCTAATTGCAAACTAAATGGATAAATACCATCAGGATCATGGTAGACTGTTTGCCCATGGCAGCCAATAGCATCAACATCCGCAGCCAAAATATGATGTTTTATCAACAATTGTTGTACTGCTTCAGCAAAAAATAGCCCTAAACGGTGATCGAGTTGGCCAATATTAACCAATGTTGTTGCCTGCCCATGGCATACATCAAGTATTGACTGTTTCAATATTTCTGGCATCGGTAAAAAATCAGCCGCAATTAATGTAACTTGTTGGCCATCAGTTTCTACTAAAACAGTATCAGCACCATCTAAGCTCGTACCTGACATGAGCCCAATATATTTTGCCATTTTCACCTACCGCTAAATAAATGATAATTTATATTTGTTATCTATATTAGGCCAGAGAGCGACAAAGTGATAGTTTTTGTTCAGTTATAATGCATTAATCTCTTTTACTTTATTACACTACAATGCATCTTGATTTTTAAGTTTATTGCGTAATTTTTGTTTACTCTCTTGAAGTTGTTGCTTTAATATTTCCACCATATCAATCCGATAATTAAGATTCTTTAACGAACCATACACATATAAAGGAACATTAACAAAAAGTGTATCGTTATTTGGCAATTGAATGCGGTTATTTAATGCTAAATCACACTGATTTGTTAATAAATTAACATTTCCAGTTGCGTTTAATGCAAACTTACTTGCTGATGCATTCATCCGTGCAATTTTTAATTTACCCTGATTAAAATTCACATCTACCGCCATTTTATCTAAATACGTTTGGTAGATGACTGACTCACTGTCTACATTTTTACCTTTTGCTCGTGCTATACTACTGGAGATCAAATAAGGTAAATTAACGCCTTTAAACTCAACGTTATGTAATAATAAAGTCATAAAACCATGGCTGGAATCTATACTTGGCCACCCAGAAAATAACCACTTTCCTGTCATATTGAGTACCCCATTGGCACTCACGCCTGCTTGTACCCAGTTAAGCAATGATGAAAGTTCAACTTGTGTTAGTACAGGTGATATTTCAAATGTTTTAGGTTCGTTCAATAAATTTATTGTTCCCGTAGCTTTCAGTACACCACCTAATCCATTCATGCTAAACCGATCAATAGAAACAATACCTTGTTGAAGTGTTGCATCAAAAAAGAGAGCATCAAAATGCTGTTTTCGCCATTGTATTTTATTTACTCTTAAAGTAACAAAACCACCTGTATGGTATAGACTACTCTTTTTAGAGCTGCTATCACTTTGTGAGTCTATAGCCATATGATCAGTATCAGCAAATACACTATTTTTCTTATTTTCATTTTGTAGCGATATATTTTGATAGTGCGATATTTTCGGCGATGTCACTCTTTCCATTACATCTTTCCAAAGCGGAAGTAGTGCATCAAGATCAAGATAAGGGCTACTAATATTAATATCAACAAAGCCTGGTACAGGCTTTGTTTTCGCAACAATCTCACCCGTGATTTTTGCAATAGGAGAATCAATGTGAATATTGTTGAGAGTGACTTTTCCCTCTTTTCGATTTAATTCAGCAGAAAATGTACTGATAATTTTATTTTCCGCCATTGTTGTCGAAATGTTATTACGTAATGTAATTTCCAGATTATTTTTTTTCAGGGAAATATTATTAAGGTTTTCATTTAATGATAATTGCCCCTGATAATTAATGACTAAGGTATCATGAGGAAGTATTATCGAAGATGAGAGTTGTAATGGGAAAATACCATCTACTGCATGCCCTAACGCAATATTTAACTGATTAAATACAACAGAATCAGCCGCCTTTCGCCAAATAAGACGGCTTTCATTAACGGTGATTTTACGCAATATAATATCCCACTCTGACGCTACATGTGGTGATACTTGTGTTGTAGAAGATAGTGCCGGTAACGTTTGCTCTTGTATATTCGGATGCTTCTGCTCGCTGTCAGTAGAAATATCATCGCGCGCAAGCGCATCCCAGTTACTGGTGCCATTTGCGGCAATTTCCAGCACGGCGGTAACACCACCAAGCTGCAAATCATTAATGACCAGTTGTTTACTTAATAAGGGAAATAAACCAATATTGAGTGAAATATCTTTTGCTTGAAGAATATAAGGGTCTTGGTAACCGGCAGGGCTAGTCAGTAAGGTTTTACCTGCATGCAAGTAAAGCCCATAGGAAAAACGCCACTGTAATGAACCTTGTATGGTCAA
This sequence comes from Plesiomonas sp., assembly GCF_051652165.1. Taxonomy (GTDB): domain Bacteria; phylum Pseudomonadota; class Gammaproteobacteria; order Enterobacterales; family CAMTGL01; genus Plesiomonas. The sequence continues at coordinate 232,570 of NZ_JBOFTR010000004.1, read as the reverse complement.
TGCTTGACCTGTTTTATTTTTAATACGCTCAGTGATAAGTGCTTTAAACTGATCAGTATTAATAGATAACAACAGAGCATATGCTGCTATTACAAATACACTCAGAATACATCCGAGTATGGCCCACTTTCTCATCCCTGCCTCATTTTTATTATCAATCTAACCTGTATTAATCTTTATCAATACGGCTGGCCACAGCACCTTGTTGATTTTTATATTTTGCATCAATACGGCGATTATATGGCCGTGCAGCAGGCCCGGTTAATGGCTCAAAGCTTAATGCACCGATTAACATTTCAGGCCGAAGTGCTAAGGGTAGTTTTCCTGAATTATAAAACTCCAGCACGATGCAGCCTTGCCAACCGGGATCAATGCGGTGTGCCGTAACATGTACCATCAAGCCTAATCGCGCTAACGATGATCGGCCATCAAGCCAACCTACTATATCATCAGGCAATGTCACCGATTCATAAGTCACAGCCAGCGCCAGCTCTCCAGGATGTAGGAAAAATGCTTCCCCATCAGCAAGTACGATCTCATCACTCATCACACGCTCGAGTGCTGCACTCACCTCATCTTTTGGGCCACTCAGATCGATAAATGCGGCAGTATGATCACGAAAAACCCGAAACTGATTACCTAAACGCACATCAACAGTTGCGCCATTAATACGCTCAACAGGCGGGCGAGGGTCAATGATAATTCGACCGTTGTCCAACGCAGCTTCTATATCTGTATCACATAAACGCATTGAAAATAGCTCCAGATTATTTCGTAACCACCTAAATTTTAAGATGATTTCGATAACATAACGGTTAGTCTCGGTGATTTATGTCGAAAAGTCTACATGGGCATGCAGGAATAAGCCGTTACGTTTATTTGCAGATTAAAAAAGAGGCTGGAAAAGCCAGCCTCTTTCAATATGATGTATAGCATTTACTCGCTGAGTAACTGCGTAATTTTTGCTTTCAGAATATCGATAGCGATGCGGTTTTTTCCACCACGCGGCACGATAATATCAGCATACTGTTTTGAAGGTTCAATAAACTGTAAGAACATTGGCCGTACCGTTTTTTGGTACTGTTCAAGCACTGATTCCATAGTACGACCACGCTCTGTCACATCTCTTCTGACACGACGCAGTAAACAGATATCCAGAGGCGTATCAATAAAAATTGAGGCATGCATTTCACCACGTAGACGAACATCGGTCAGCAATAAAATGCCTTCCAAAATAATCACCTTTTTTGGCTCAAAGTGAATAGCATCTTGTTTACGCGTGTGCTCTACATAGCTGTATTGCGGAATATCAACTGCTTCGCCACGTTGCAGCATCTGTAAGTGCTGCAACAATAAGTCATGATCCATTGCTTTTGGATGATCGTAGTTCGTTTTAACACGAACATCCATCGGTAAATGGCTTTGATCTTTGTAATAGCAATCTTCAGATATCACGCCGATTTGAGCATCGCCAAGCTGTTCACACAGCTCACGGTAAATGGTGCTGGCAATAAGACTTTTTCCTGACGCTGAAGCGCCAGCGATACCGATGATGAGACACTGCTGAGATTGTTCTGTCATAGTGAAGCTCTGGTTACTCTAGTGGCGTGAAAATAAATGATGACGTGGGTACAAACTTTATGATTATAAGAAATTTGACCCTCATCACGCTACCATTGATTTTAACTAATATTACGAATGGCAATCTCTGTGGCGATAGATTCACCACTCCAGTACATTTTTGCAGCAATACGTGCTGCTAATTGTCGGTAAATGTAAGTAAACTCACTTTCTGGTGCAGCAACTACAGTCGGCTCGCCGCGATCAAGGTCTTCACGTAATCGGATATGTAATGGCAGTTGTGCCAGCAATTCAACACCATACTTTTCAGCTAACCGTGCAGCACCACCGGTGCCAAAAATAGCCTCATGATGACCGCATTCGCTGCAAATGTGCATGCTCATGTTCTCGACAATACCCACTACAGGGACGTTCACTTTTTCAAACATAGCAATACCCTTAGCAGCATCTAACAATGCAACATCTTGTGGTGTTGTAACCACGACTGCGCAAGTCACCGGTGTTTGCTGTGAAAGGGTGAGTTGAATATCACCTGTGCCTGGTGGCATATCAATCACGAGATAATCAAGATCGGGCCACCATGTTTCATTCAACAACTGCCCCAATGCACGGCTGGCCATCGGGCCACGCCAGATAGTGGCACTGTCGGCCTCAACCAGATAACCAATTGAATTGGTAGCAATACCGTGCGCACTGACAGGTACCATATGTTGCCCATCCGGTGAGGTGGGACGCTGATCTTCTGTACCGAGCATCATAGGCACAGACGGGCCGTAAATGTCGGCATCTAAAATTCCTACTTTTCCGCCTTCTGCAGCCAATGCTAATGCCAGATTCACTGCTGTGCTCGATTTGCCTACCCCCCCCTTGCCTGATGTCACTGCAATAATATTTTTGACACCTTTCACGCCCGGCTGGGTATTAGCACGTTTGAGTGTGGCAACATTGTATTCGATAATCCAACGGATCTGTTTTGCCCCTGTTGCGGCTAAGATAGGGGCTTCTACAGCTTCTTTTAAGGCATCAAACCCCGATTGCCACGCAAAAGGCATATTGAGCCGTAATGTAAGTTCTTCACGTTTGATACTAGCTTGTTTTAATGCCTGCAACTGGCTCAATGGCTGCAATAATGTTGCATGAGTGAAAGTATCTAAAATGGGAACTATTTTAACGCTAATATCCGACTCTACGCCGAAAAGAGACTTAAGACTCACTCCGACTACTCCTTTTATGATGAATGTGGTGTTTTTCTTATCCAAGGTTGGGGGAATTTGATCTGCAAATCAACCCTATTGATTATAGGCTGTGGGTAGCGACAAACAGAATGATGCGGTAACATCACAAGATTCGTAAATCTGATACTACAACAGTAGAACTATTATTATGTCTCTCGATGCTAAGGCTATTTCAGCAAGAAAACTTCTGGTCACCTGTGCTTTACCATATGCCAATGGCTCTATTCATTTAGGCCACATGCTTGAGCATATTCAGGCAGATATTTGGGTGCGTTTCCAGCGTATGCGTGGGAATGAAGCCTATTTTGTGTGCGCTGATGATGCTCACGGTACACCTATTATGCTCAAAGCGCAGCAAATGGGAATTGCACCAGAGCAGATGATTGCTGATGTCAGCCGTGAGCATCAACAAGATTTCGCCGGTTTTAATATCAGTTTTGATAACTACCATTCAACTCACAGTGATGAAAACCGTGAGTTAGCGGGCATGATTTATGGCCGATTGAAAGAGAATGGTTTTATCAAAACGCGGACAATTTCTCAGCTTTTTGATCCCGAAAAAAGTATGTTTTTGCCTGACCGTTTCGTGAAAGGAACGTGCCCAAAATGCAAAGCAGAAGATCAGTACGGTGATAACTGTGAAGTGTGTGGTGCAACTTACAGCCCAACTGAGCTGATTAATCCACAGTCTGCAGTATCAGGTGCAACACCCGTCATGAAAGAGACTGAGCACTTTTTCTTTGATCTGCCCTCTTTTGAAGGCATGTTAAAGGCGTGGATCCGCTCTGGTACACTGCAAGATGAAGTGGCCAATAAAATGCAGGAGTGGTTTGAGTCAGGCCTGCAACAGTGGGATATTACCCGCGATGCACCTTACTTTGGTTTTGAGATCCCTGATGCGCCGAGCAAGTACTTCTATGTCTGGCTTGATGCGCCTATCGGCTACATGGGGTCATTCAAAAATCTTTGCGATAAGCGCAGTGATCTCAATTTTGACGAGTTTTGGAACACTGATTCTACTGCCGAGTTATACCATTTTATTGGTAAAGATATTGTCTATTTCCACAGTCTGTTCTGGCCAGCAATGCTCGACGGTAGCCAATTCCGTAAACCAACCCATGTTTTCGTGCATGGTTATGTGACCGTAAATGGCGCAAAAATGTCTAAATCACGCGGCACGTTTATTAAAGCCGGCACATATCTGAAGCATTTAGACCCAGATTGTTTACGTTATTACTACGCGGCAAAACTCTCTTCTCGCATTGATGATCTAGATTTGAATCTGGATGATTTTATCCAGCGTGTTAATGCGGATATCGTGAATAAGCTGGTGAATCTGGCCTCACGAAATGCCGGTTTTATTGCTAAACGCTTTGACGGTATGTTGGCAGATAATCTGGCTGATTCGGCGCTGTTTGCTGAATTTACTGATGCCGCAGAGATGATTGCACAAGCGTATGAAGCGCGTGAATATGGCAAGGCTATCCGCGAAATTATGGCACTGGCAGACAAAGCTAACCGCTATGTGGATGAGCAAGCGCCATGGGTCGTGGCTAAACAAGAGGGCCGTGATGCCGATCTCCACGCTATCTGCTCAATGGGAATTAACCTGTTCCGTGTGTTGATGACTTACCTAAAACCTGTAATGCCAATGCTCAGTGAGCGTGCTGAAGGTTTCCTCAACACAACGTTAACATGGGATAACGTAGCGACCCCCCTGTTAAATCACAAAGTAAATACCTTTAAAGCACTGTTCAACCGTATTGATCCTGACAAGGTCAATGCCATGATTGAAGAGTCAAAAGAAGAGGCTGCGGCAGCAATGCCGGTAAAAGAGCCGACTGAGCTGGATAAAAACCCAATCTGCGAGACTATCGGTATTGATGATTTCAGTAAGGTTGACTTGCGTATTGCGCTGATTGCAAAAGCAGAGTCTGTGCCTGAAGCGGATAAACTGGTGAAGTTGACACTCGATCTGGGCGGAGAGACCCGTCAGGTATTTGCCGGTATTAAATCAGCCTACAAACCCGAAGATCTGGAAGGTCGGATGACCGTGATGGTCGCCAACCTTGCGCCACGTAAGATGCGTTTTGGCATCTCCGAGGGTATGGTGTTGGCAGCCGGTGACGGCGGCAGTGATCTGTTTATTCTTAGCCCTGATTCAGGTGCAAAACCAGGCCAGCGGGTAAAATAACCCCTCTCTCATTGCTATAACATAAAAAAACAGCACGCATTGCGTGCTGTTTTTTTATCTACTGCACATTTCGCCACGCAAGGTACGCTTAGCGCACTTCGTGCTGTAACCACTCTGCCAGTTCGCTCAACTCAGCCAGATATTCTGGTTGCTCAGCGGCACATTGCATCACTGCCTGCTTAATACTGTCAGCACTATATTGCACGCCAACTAACAGCTCAGAAAGACTCTCGAAGATGGCTGGCGTTAGGCTATCAGTAAATATTTGTGTTTCTGATATCACACCTTTTTCAACATTGCAGTGCAGTGTCATGCCACCCCAGTTAAAACGTTGATCAAGTGTATGCGTGAACTGTGGCGCTTTGCCAAAGTTCCACTCCCAGCTTTTTTGCTGAGCATATTGATCGGCGAAGTTGGGCAAGTCAGGCATATGTTCCGGCGAAATAATTTCGGGAACAACAGATGTTTGATGATGGTCAAAAAATGCCTGCTGTATAGCATCGCAAATCTGCGCATGATCAATACCGGCCACCAGCTCATTGAGGTTTGCCACCCGTGAACGTACTGAGGTAATGCCTTTGCTGGCTAATTTTTTAGGATCAGGGTTTAGGTAATCCGCCAAACGTGAAAGATCGGCAGCCAACAGCAACGTGCCGTGGTGAAAACCACGATCAGGTGTTTCACGGTATGCTGAACCGGAGATTTTACGCTCGCCGTCTGCGGTTTCCACTATTAGGTCATTACGGCCAGATGCACTGGCATCAATACCCATTAGATGCAGTGCATTGATGATTATCTGGGTTGATACCGTTTTATCGTATTCAGGTTTTGCTGCCATAAAAGTGAAATTGGTATTACCCAGATCATGGAATACCGCACCGCCCCCACTTTGTCGACGTGCCAACTTGACACCATCTTCATCCATCCGACGGGTATTGCACTCTTTCCACGGGTTTTGCCCCCGCCCTATCACCACGGTATCGGCATTGCGCCATAAATACAGCACGGTTTGATCGGCCGGCATTTGCCGGAAAATGCACTCTTCAACCGCAAGGTTGAACCAAGGGTCAACCGAGTGTGAAATGAAAACTCGCACTGTTTTGGGTGTGATGCTCTGCATGATAACCCCTTGAATAGGCTGTCTATCTTATTATCAGTTACTCTAGTCGATTACCTCTGCTGACAACAGTAAAATCAGGTATATCATCTGTTATCCCCAATCTATAAAACGGTTCTCTATCCCGCAAACGTAAAAAACCGCCTAAAAAGGCGGTTATGTATATGGCGGCTAAACATAGCTGCCAACTAAACATGCTTTTGGTAAATTACTCGAGCTCTTGTGAACCACCACCACTGACGGTCAGCACTTGGCCACTAACCCATGCCGCACCAGCAGAGGCTAAAAACAGCGCCGCATATGCGATATCTGAAGGTAGACCTAAACGCCCTAGTGGGGTTTTTTTCAGCATTTGATACTCAATTTCTTCGGTTAACACCGTTGATAATGCATGAGTGCGTACTGCACCAGGTGCAATAGCATTAACACGAATGCCGTGTGCACCCAAATCAAACGCGATATTGCGCGTTAGATGATTCAGAGCTGCTTTTGATGAGGCATATGAAGCCATATTGCTATTAATGTTCTCACCAGCCATTGAGGTGATATTCACTACCGAACCACCACCGTTATCCGCCATGTGTGGTGCACACAACTGACATAACCTAAATGCAGGGAATACATTGAGCTGATAAGCTCGCTCAAAATCATGCATTGGCATATCAAAGGGTTTTGGCCCACCACCACCTGCATTATTAACTAATAACGTAATTTTTCCGAATGCTTGCAATGTCTTTTCAATCAATGCATTCAGATCAGACTCTTGGGTAATATCACAAGCAACTGCAATAGCTTGACCACCCGTACCGATAATTTCATCAGCCACACTTTGTGCTGTTTTTAAATCAATATCAGAGATCACGACTGCTGCACCTGCATCAGCAAACACAGATGCAATGGCTTGGCCTATACCTGCCCCAGCGCCAGTAATAATGGCAACATCACCATCTAGTCTAAATACTTTTTCGATCGACATATGCTTATCTCATATTAGATATCTACTTCATTATAATAAATGCGCATAATCTGCCAGATGTGGCGAATTATGCGCATTGATAAGTGTAAATGTATCTAAATATAAACTTAGGGATATATATCCCACATTAGCATATTACTGCTGCGTGATCCGAAACGGTGGTGTTGTACCGTTTTCTGAACGAGGCATTACATCTAATGTTTGTATATATTTTGCAATATCAACAGCTTGTGCCTGCCAACCCGCACTCATTACACGAACCATGTCAGCATAACCATCTTTTTGCTGTGGCAAAGTTTGCACAAAACTTTGTTGCCAATGTTGATTATTATGCGTCAGTGTCCAACGACCACTGATCAGCACAGTACCATCGTAACGCCCTTGGAAACGATCAACTTGCACGCTCAATTGCCATGGCGTGGTTAACGTTGTGTTTGATGCAACCTGCCATTGTGGAAGTTGCGTCGTTAACGTTGCCGCTAAAGTCCGTGTTAACTGCGCAGATAAGTTATCTACCCATAAGTTTTGCTGTGTTACTACCATCTCAATATCGTTTGTTTGGTAAGCAATACCAGGGCCTGCCAAATAATCCGCGACAGAAACAGGGTTCACTAACAATACATTATTACTTTGCTGTTCTATTTTGGTCGCTGCAGGCTTTACCGCTAACTGATAGTAAGCAATATCTGGTGTACTGCTACAGGCAGAGAGTAGGAATGTACAAGCTACCACCCACTTTTTCATCATCAACCCTTTCCAATTCTCAATCATGTTATCTTGCCTTCTTAGGTTCAGGATCAGCTACCGAAGAAGATCCAAATATCAATGAGTTCGGTTTTTGATTAATCTTTTGTATTACTGGCTGAGTATCACGCAGCACTTTATCAAGTGATTGCAGATTATTATTCAAGCGATCATAAACTGGTGAGCCTGGATTTAAGCTTTTCAGTGTTTGCTGCAATTCGCTCAATGTTACACGTAGCTCTTTTGGCAATTGCTCATTATTGGCTTGTGTTGCCAATTTATCGAGTGTGCTTGCCAATTTAGACGTTGAACGTAACGTGTTTTGCATCTCTTTTGTTGTGTTAGTTGTTGCTTGTAACAACGCTTCAACAGGTAATTTATTGAGCTTATCTAGCACTTGTTGCACTTTAATCTCGATAGAGCTAAATCCACCTGCAACCGTTGGCATAACCTGAATACCATCAATATCTTTATGCAAGGTTATTTTAGGTGCATTTTCTACCATGTTTAAATCAACAAATAACTGGCCTGTGAGCAAGTTGCCTGTTTTTAACATCGCTCGCATGCCCTGTTTAATCGCCATATTAATGTCTGAACGTAATTCAGGTATCGTTAAGCGATCAGGCAAACGCCCAACTTCCAAACGGATCAATACAGGGATCCCACCGCCTGTCTCTGCTAACTTCAACTTATTATCAAAGTTATACGGTACGCTCATTACTGTACCAATACGTACACCTCGATACTCAACAGGAGCACCAGCACTTAACCCACGAACTGACTCATTAAAGAACAACACATAAGGAATAAATTTATCGTATAAGCCTTGTGTAATACTTTGCTTGTTTGCATACAATTCAAAAGAGGTATTTTGTGGGATAGACTCCCCTAAAGGCCAGCCTGTAGGAACTTCAAAGCTCACCCCACCACTCACCAGTGAACTTAGTGATGCCATATCAACACGGAAACCCTGTGCTGACAGGTCAACCGATACACCACTTGATTTCCAAAAACGCACATTACTGGTCACTAAACTGTCATAAGGTGCATTAATAAACAGTTGATAACGCATTTTACGTGCTTTGAGATCAAATTGACTCTGTTCAACAGTACCGACTGGATAACCACGGTACAACACAACATCACCTACCGTTAAGCTTGATGCATCGTCACTCATTAACTCAATACGTAAACCAGGTGCATCAGCAGGTGCAATGGGTGGTGTATCTAATAATGTAAAATCACGTGCAGGCTTTGCACTATTACCGGTTTTTAATTCAATATACGCACCCGAAAGTAGAGTGCCTAACCCTGTAACCCCTTCACGGCCAATTTCAGGTTTAACAACCCAAAATTGACTTTGATCATTTAGCATATTCTCTGTACCCGGATTTAAGCGGGCTGTAATAATTACATGCTTTAAATCAGAAGCAAGTTTAACAGTTTGTACTGTACCAACTTTTACACTACGACTTTGTATTTCAGTTTTTCCTGCCACAATGCCTTCAGCATTATTGGCTGTAAAGGTAATTAATGGGCCTTGATTACTGAACGTGTAATATACCATCCATAAACCAATCAAGATCGCTACGATAGGAACAATCCACACTGGCGATAATTGTTTTATTTTTTTTACTTGAGCCTCAGACTCACTATTATGACTCACGGTTTAACTCCTGTGAACGAGAAGAGGAATCCCAAAACAGTCTAGGATCAAAAGCCAATGCCGCTAACATGGTCATTATCACCACACCCGCAAACAGCATTGCCCCCATACCCGGATAAATACTCATCAAACGCCCGATACGAACCAATGCTACTAAAATAGCAATAACAAAAATATCAACCATGGACCATCGACCAATGCTCTCAACCATTTCGTAAAGCCAGTGTTGCGTGCCTTTATGTTGAGTGTCTGGGCGTGATGCAGCCCAGCATAACCAAAACATTGTTAACATTTTACTTAAAGGAACCAATATACTGGCAATAAAAATAACCACAGCAACAGGGTAAGATTTCATTCCCCACAGTAAAAGCACCCCTTCCATAATAGTAGAATATGAGGCATTGCCTAAACTCTCTGTGACCATCATCGGTAATAAATTCGCTGGAATATATAACACAACTGATGTTAGCAATAATGCTAATGTAATTTGTAAGCTAAAGGGGGTGCGCGCATAAACCCGAGAATTACAACGAGGACAATTTTTTTCACTTAATGGCATGATCTGAGAACAACAACGGCACACTTTAACTTGTTGTGATAACCCAGATTGACCAGCAATTAATGGTTTGACTTTTTTAGTCGGCTGAATAGCACTCCATAACCACTCTTTATCTAATTGCTGAAACGATCTAATTTGAAATACACAAAATAGGCAAAATGCCCAAAAACTGAGATCTAAACTAATATCGGCTAATGAGACTAATTTAACAAAACTAACCAGTATTCCAATTAAAAATATTTCAACCATGCACCATGGCATCAGCATAAACAAAGTACGGGATAAAAAAACTTTCGCAGGTAAAAATTTAAACCTTATAGCCAACGAAAGATAGATAATAAGCCCCATACAAAAAGCAGGTATACCTTGAATCATTAATAAAATAATTAATGACAGCAATTGGTAATGCTCATTAAATAAAACGGTTCCAGCCTGAATAAATAATATTGTATTTGTATTACCGACCGCTTGCATGGTAATAAACGGATACAAATTGGCCATTAGCAACATAATTAAACTGCTAAGTGCAAAAATAGCAGGTCGTAATGCAGGTTCAGGATGCCGAGAAACAATTTCAGCATGGCAACGCGGGCAATCACACCGAGAGCCTGAAGTGAGCTCAGGTACATTCACTACCAAATCGCACTGATGACAAATCATCTGCACAACGGGCATCGGCGTAAGAGAAGCCTCTGAGTAGGTGTCATCTTTCACTGTAGTCAATCACTGTAGTCAAATATATATTTTGGTGAAGTAAACAATTATATACTAACTCCACCTCTTTTTTGGGCTTTATTGTGCGGTCATACGCAGATACAATTCCCCCTAAATGTGATAAATCTAGAAACAGTATGTGCAATATCGTAATATATCTGTTAACGATGACACTTTGTTTGCCGGAAATAGGTATTCACACGTAAAGAGAGCAAAATAATACCACCACCAATGATTAAGCGAATCCAATCTGGGTGGTGATTCCATACTGCAAAATTAATTAACAAACCAGCAGGGATAAGTGCATTATTCATAACAGCTAACGTACCAGTATCAACTTGCGTTGCACCTTTATTCCACATGAAATACCCAACACCAGACGCTACTAGCCCAAGCCACAGTAATACGCCCCATTGTACGTGTGTTGTCGGCAGTTTTTGAATATCACCAAACAGGAAAAAGGCGAATACAGCAACAAGTGTTGCCCCTAGGTAAAACCAACCAAAAATAGCATTTTGTGGTAAAGTACGTGGTAAAGTTTCAATAAAACGCTTATAGCCCACTTGCCCCAAAGCAAAACAGACATTAGCAGCCTGCACCACTAAAAAACCGGCAATAAACTGCTGACTTACCGCATCATAGCGAATAACTAAAGCACCGATAACAGCCAGTAATGCACTAATGAGATATCCTGACATAAACTGCTTTTGCAAAATATCATAGATTAAGGTGACATAAAGTGGCGTAAGTACCGTAAAAAGCACCACCTCTGGCACACTAAGCAGTAAAAACGCGTGATAGTAAAATAAGTACATGACCCCTAACTGGCAAGCCCCTAATAGCATTAAAACTATTTTTTGCTGCCAATTGATTAAGCGTGGGCGCAAAAATGGCAACATGACAACTAGTGCCAAAACGACACGCATTAAGACACAAAACCATGCATCTACTTGTCCTGAGAGATATACCCCTATCAGACTGAAAGATAACCCCCACAATATTGTGGTTAAGATAAGTAATTGCACGCCCATATTCCGCAAGTTAAAAGAAAAAGCGGCTAATTGTAGCAAGATTCGTCAGACCATGTCGTCAGACGAGCTGCATCTAAAATATCGGTTTTAACATAAATGGTAGAATAAAAAGCGTTGTATTTTGTTGTCTGAAATAAAAAAACAGGCCTAACAGCCTGTTTTTTCAATGTATACAACGGGATATAAAACCAATATTTAGTATGAAATATAACCTACAGGCTTTACTTCATCTTTACCGCAGCGCGTCGGGTACGTACTGCGTTAGCTAAGTCGCGCAGCAGTAGTTCTGTATCATCCCACCCTAAACATGCATCTGTAATACTCTGACCAAAAGTTAATGGCATGTTAGCCACTAAATCTTGCCTTCCTTCAACTAAATGGCTTTCAGCCATAATGCCAAAAATAGCCTGATTACCCGCAGCAATTTGCGCACAAACATCAGCAGAAACAACGCGCTGGCGTTGATACTGCTTTGAACTATTAGCATGGCTAAAGTCAATCATCACTTTGCTTGGCAATTTATTTGAAACAAGCTCATTAACCACAGAACTAACATGATCAGCACTGTAATTAGGCTCTTTACCACCACGTAAAATAATGTGGCAATCTGGATTTCCGGCTGTGGCAACAATGGCTGAATGGCCAAATTTAGTCACCGATAAAAAATGGTGTGAGGCATTTGCTGCACTAATTGCATCAATAGCTACTTTAATTGTGCCATCAGTGCCATTTTTAAAACCTACAGGGCATGATAAACCTGATGCTAACTCTCGGTGTACCTGAGACTCTGTCGTGCGTGCTCCGATAGCACCCCAGCTCATTAAGTCTGCCATATATTGTGGGGTGATCATGTCTAAAAACTCACCGGCAGTTGGCATACCTAAATCATTAATATCAAGCAAAATTTTACGGGCAATACGCAAACCATCATTAATCTGATAGCTATCATCTAGATATGGATCATTAATTAACCCTTTCCAACCCACGGTGGTCCGCGGTTTTTCAAAATAAACGCGCATCACCACTTCGAGATCATCAGAAAGCTCTTCACGTAACTCCAGTAAACGCTTGCTGTACTCTAGTGCCGCAATAGGATCATGAATAGAGCATGGCCCGATGACGACTAATAGGCGATCGTCTTGATCATTCAATATACGGTGGATAGATTCGCGTGATTCAAATACTGTAGCCGATGCCTTTTCTGTGACACCATATTTCTCGAGTAAAGCAATCGGAGGCAATAACTCTTTAATCTCTTTGACTCTGATATCATCGTTCTGATAGCTCATATTTTTACATCCTGTCAAAATACTACCGTTCGAATCGGCACGGTAAAACTGTATTCTTTCAATCTGCCTGATCTTCTAGCGGATGTAAACTTATTCATAAATGGAATCACAACGAAACAATATGCTGCATATTTATGCGTATACAACCTTGAATCTTAGGGAAATAACACAAGGGTTTTATAACTATATGCAGTTCTTACGTAATACAGCACAGTAAGAGATATGTATTTAATTATTTAAATGCAAGACAGGATAAAACAGTATTAGCAAAAATACGATCTCAAAACATACTCAAAAATACGTCATATATTTTGCATGTTTCATCTATATCACGTTTTATCACGATACTTTTTGGTATTTTTTGCAATAGCACCTTTATTGTGACACATAATAGTTATGCATATTGCCGATAACAGTGTAGGCAAATATAAATATCACACCAAACATCATTCAAGCATTGCAGTGTTGAAATGACTCTGTGCTTAAAGCAGTGCGTACAAATACGCCGACACCTTACGATATTCATTCCTATTTACCTTTTTTACACCGTTAAACAATGAAGTCAGTCATGACGCGAATAGAGCAGCAAACGCCATTTGTGAACACCCTTACCTTAACGCAAAAAATTGCATACTCGCAATAGCTTGTAATGTTTTTGTTTACTCTGCCACAACAAATGAACTATCATGCTAGTACACAATTACACATAAGGAGTGTGTTAATGGCACAGCAAAATATCATTACCCCAACAGTCTCAAGCCGCCCTTCTATTCTTGGTGGTGCGATGATTATTGCCGGTACAGCCGTTGGTGCGGGCATGTTCTCTCTGCCTGTGGTGACATCTGGCGTGTGGTTTATCGGTTCAGTGGTGATTTTGTTAGCAACATGGCTGTGCATGTACGCCTCTGGTTTGATGATTTTAGAAGCTAACTTGAACTACAAAGTGGGTGCAAGTTTTGACACTATGGTCAAAGGATTATTGGGTAAGCAGTGGAATGCCATTAATGGAATTACTATTGCATTTGTACTGTATATCCTAACCTATGCTTATATCTCTGGTGGTGGTTCAATTATTAGCCACACATTAAATGCTGCATTAGGTCTCTCAATTAATCAAACTGTAGCCGGTTTATTGTTTGCACTAGGTTTGGCATTTTTTGTTTGGTTATCTACTAAAGCAGTTGATCGCCTAACTACTGTACTGATTGGTGGTATGCTGATTACATTTTTCTTCTCGACTTTTGATTTAATCGGTCATATACAACCTACGGTATTGTTCAACACCCATGATACACAAACCCAGTATTTACCCTTTGCGTTAGCGGCTCTACCTTACTGTTTAGCATCGTTTGGTTATCATGGTAACGTGCCAAGCTTAGTCAAATATTATGGAAAAGAACCCCGCCCTGTTGTACTAAGTTTATTAATTGGTACGCTGATCGCCTTGGCTATTTACATGCTCTGGCAACTGGCCATTTTAGGTAATATTCCACGTGATGAGTTTAAAGCTATTGTTAATCAAGGTGGCAATATTGGCAGCTTGTTAAAAGCACTCAGTGGCGTAGTATCAACCCAAACCATTGATAAAATGCTGACCGCCTTCTCTTATATGGCCGTTGCCAGCTCATTTTTAGGCGTAACCTTAGGGTTGTTTGACTATATTGCCGATCTCTTTAAATTTGATGACAGCTTAATCGGCCGCTCTAAAACAGCAGTTATTACCTTTATTCCTCCAACGATTGGCGGTTTAGTCTTCCCGAACGGTTTTATCTATGCCATTGGTTTTGCTGGTTTAGCCGCTGCAATTTGGGCTGCCATTGTTCCTGCGATGATGGCCCGCGCCAGCCGCCAAAAATTTGGTAGCCCAACCTACCGTGCTCCTGGTGGTAATCTGATGATTATTGTGGTTATTATGTTTGGGATCACCAATTTAATTGCTCAAATTTTGGCTATGTTTAATCTATTGCCTGTTTACCGATAATCTTAACCATTTGATTAATTTAAAAAATCCAGCATATCTCCCTATGCTGGATTTTTTTATAGTCAGCATTTTGCATTTACCACCTTATTTTCTGCTCTATAAAGCCATTATTATGGGATATTTACATATACCTATAATTGTTGATTCTCAGGGAAGCTGTGCATGCTCAACAGTAAAATCAAAACTAACTTAATTACTGGATTTTTAGGCAGTGGAAAAACAACCACTATCCGCCATTTATTAGCGTCAAAGCCTGAACATGAAAAATGGGCTATTTTGGTTAATGAGTTTGGTGAAATAGGTATTGATGGCGCATTACTGCGTGATCAAGGGGCTGTAGTCAAAGAGATCCCCGGTGGATGTCTCTGCTGTGTCGCCGGATTACCTATGCAGGTAGGATTAAACATGCTCATCAGCCAACACCGACCAGACCGTATTTTAATTGAACCCACAGGGCTTGGGCATCCAAAACAGGTGTTGGATATGCTGACCGGAGAGCATTATCAGTCGGTTCTTACGCTGGGTGCGACCTTATGTGTGCTCGACCCTCGCCATTTGAAAGATACTAAATACCGTGAAAATGAGAATTTTCGCGATCAAATCGCCGCAGCAGATGTGCTAATCGCCAATAAAACCGATTTATGTTCACCACAAGATCTCACGTTATTTGCTGAGCTTTCGCACTCATTATCTGAAACTGCACTGCAAAAAGAGTATTTAGCTGCACATCATACCGAGTATGCCGTACAAGGTAATATTTCGGTTGCCTTACTTGACTTACCGGCCTTCCCTCGATACATCACAACATCAGCTGCACATCAACATAAAGCGGTTGTATCCCCCATTAGTGCTGTACTTAATTTACACGGTAATGAACGCTGGCGAAGAGCTGAAAATCAAGGCCAAGGCTATTTTAGTTGTGGTTGGATATTTGATGCAGACACTCTGTTTGATATGACAAAAATTCTGGAGTTAGCAAGGACAGCACCCGTGATCCGTGTGAAAGGTGTTGTACGCATTGCTGGGGGAGCATTGCAGTTTAATCGCCAAGAAGGTGAGTTTCAGATTGAAACAGCTGATGTTGTGCCAACTGATAGTCGTGTTGAGTTTATTCACGATAGCCGCGCGGCATGGAACACTTTCCAACAGCAACTATTACAAGCACGGATTTGTTAAATATTGTGCGTTTTCATACTACTTTCTCGTGTAATGCTCCAGTGATACCGTTTTAAAGACTGATAAGTTAAAGGCTCTATTACCACAGTACCCATAAGAATCCACAAGACATAACAAAATTGTGGGATACAAATATTGTATCCCACAGATAAAAATTAGTTTAGCTCATCATCTGGCCAGTATTTAAAGCCTTGAAGCATTGCTTGTAGTGCCAGCCCATGCTCAGTTAACTCATATACTGTCACATTTTTAAAATCTGCAGGAACAGTCTGATTATTGGCTGCACCGCTGTCTTTCCATTTTGCGACCATTTCCGCGTTTGCACTTGCATCCCAACCAGAACGAATGAAGTTATCCATTGTTTTCTTATCATGGAAGATCACAATAACGCGCATATCTTGAACACCTAAGCCTAACCCTGCGCTGAGGCTCATCATACGCATATAAGTATCTTGATTGCTTTGATTATCATGAACTACACCAAATCCATACCCTAATCCAATCAAGGCAAGGCGGTTACTTTGTGTAGAGAAAACAGCATATCCTTTTGAATTACGGATTAAATCTCTCGTTTTTGGCTGCTGCTGATAGAGCTTATTCAATGTATCTTGGCGGATAGACTGAATATAGGCACGTTTTTGTTTTGGTGTATCTCCCGTTGCGCCACAACCGACTAATCCGAATACGATCAGTAATGAACACAATATTGCTTTTAATCGAACACTCATCCGCTTATCCAAGAACACACTTATGATGACAAACCGCGGACTATAAGCAATTACTCGCTCATGTTTTTAGCATTTTGTGCTAAAAGTAATGCAATTAAATGATGAAGTGTAAGGCTTGATGAATGCAGGCTTAAATAGCTTAAATAAACAACATCTATAAAAAACTGCACCTTACTCTGTTGGCTCTCCAACTTTTGGGGTGCAGTTCATATTCAAAAAATATCGATGAGTACAAGAGAAAATCTTAGGCTCAATTTTTGGAATATGAGCGAGATATCACCTGTATTGCGCTATTTATCGCTTACAAAAACATCATAATAATCATGGCAACCACACCACCGGTAACACCGATGATCGTTTCCATCACCGTCCACGTTTGTAGGGTTTGTTTTTCGGTTAGACCTAAGTAACGGTTTGCCAGCCAGAAACCGGAGTCATTCACGTGTGACAGTACAATCGCACCACCACCAATAGCAATGGTAATGGCTGCCAGTTGTGCACCGTTTAAGCCCAAACCTTCCAGCATAGGTAAGATCAAACCACATGATGTTAACATCGCAACGGTAGCAGAGCCCTGAATAACACGTACTGCAGCGGCCAGAATAAAGGCTAAGACCACAATCGGCAGGCCAGAACTTGCCAGCGTATTACCCAATGCAGCGCCTACGCCAGAATCAACCAGAACCTGCTTAAATACACCGCCAGCACCCGTAACCAGAATAATGATACCGGCCGGTTGTAATGCTGCACTACATACCCCCATGACATCATCACGGCTCATACCACGGCGAATACCCAACAGGTAGAATGCAGCCAAACACGCAACCATAATTGCGGTGAACGGGTGGCCAATAAACTCCAACCAGTTATACAGATCAGAACCTTGTTCAACAAAGCGGGCAGCAATGGTTTTCAGACCAATCATCAGCAACGGCAAGCCAATAAGCCCCATCGCCAGACCAAAAGAAGGTAGCTCACCACGCTCTTTATCATCGGCTTGCGCATGCTCTGGCAATGGAACATCAACAATTTTAGAAATCATTGAACCAAACAGCGGGCCAGCTAAGATCATCGCAGGGATAGAGGCCAGCAAGCCAAACAGGATCATGTAACCAAAATCAGCACCTAATTGTGATGCTACCAAAATCGGGCCTGGTGCGGGGATCAGGAACGCCTGACAAGTTGCAATACCCGCCAACAGCGCGATACCAATTTTGATTACGCTACCGCCGCCACGACGCACAATCGCGAACGCCACGCCAATTAATAGAACAACGGCAACATCAAAGAACAGTGGCAGTGCACAGATAAAGCCGGTAATGGTAATCGCCCAGTTAGCGCGATCTGTACCGAACTTACCCAGCAGTGTTTGTGCGATGCGATCAAGCGCACCGGTAGTTTCCATCACTTTACCAAACATTGCGCCCAACGCGACCACTACGGCAACAAAGCCCAGTGTTCCGCCCATCCCTTTTTGGATGGTCGCAGCAATATCAGCCGGATTCATACCAGAGAATAAGCCGGCAATCATAGAGACCAGAATCAGTGCAACAACCGCGTGAAGCCGAACTTTCATTACTAAAAACAGCAACAGGAGGATAGATCCCGCGGCGGTCATGATCAACGACATATCAGACATAGTGTTCATCCTAAGTGAGCTGTGTTTTACATCACAGTTTTTGTAGTTACGGGTAACATGTTACCCGTAACGTGCTATCGTAGAAACAGGTGAGTACAACCAAATTCCAAAATTGAGATTGAGGTCAAACTATGGCAGGTCGCAGCATTATCGTTATGGGTGTTTCAGGGTGTGGTAAGTCAAGTGTGGGTTCTGCACTGGCAAATGCTTTGAATGCTAAATTTATCGATGGTGATGATTTGCACCCAAAAGCAAACATCTTAAAGATGAGCGCAGGTAACCCTCTGAATGATGATGATCGTGCACCGTGGCTAGAACGTATCCGTGATGCGGCATTTAGCCTTGAGAAGAAAAATGAAACGGGCATTATTGTCTGCTCTGCGCTGAAACGTAAGTATCGTGATATGATCCGTGAAGGTAATGAAAACGTCACTTTTATTTTCCTCGACGGTACTTTCGAACTGATTTTCGAACGTCTAAGCAAGCGTGTAGGCCACTTTCAAAAAGAAGGTATGCTACAAAGCCAATTTGATACGTTAGAAAGCCCATTACTTACTGATGAAACGGGTATTTTACGCGTTGATATTGATGCAGAGTTTGATCAAGTGGTTGAACGTGCCGTCATTGCAGCTAAAGAGGTTAACTAATGCACCCTGTTATTGCCAAAGTTACAGCTCGGATTGCTGAACGCAGTGCACAATCTCGTGCGCGTTATCTCGCACAAATTCAATCTCAAGCTGCACAAGGTAAGAATCGCGCAAGCTTAGCCTGTGGCAACCTTGCCCACGCTGTAGCGGCCTGTTCTAGCCAGCAAAAAGGCCAAATTCTCGACATGACCCGCGCTAACGTGGGCATTGTCACCGCATACAATGATATGCTCTCTGCACATCAGCCTTATCAATTCTATCCTGACCAAATCAAAGCGGTTTTGGCCGAATTAGGACACAGCGCACAAGTGGCTGGCGGTGTTCCTGCTATGTGTGACGGTGTAACACAAGGGCAGCCGGGCATGGATATGTCTCTGTTCTCACGTGATCTGATTGCACAAGCTACTGCTGTATCACTGAGCCACAATACGTTTGATGCCACCCTACTTTTAGGCATTTGCGATAAAATTGCTCCCGGACAACTGATGGGTGCACTGGCCTTTGGCCATCTGCCAACAGCATTTATTCCAGCTGGCCCAATGCCAACTGGCATCAGCAATGATGAGAAAGTCAAAGTCCGCCAGAAATATGCAGCCGGTGAACTTGGCCGTGATGCACTGCTTGATATGGAGTGTGGTGCATATCATGCGCCGGGCACATGTACTTTCTACGGTACAGCCAACACCAACCAGCTGGTATTTGAAGCGATGGGCCTGATGTTACCGGGTTCTGCTTTTATCCCACCCAATACTGAACTGCGTAATGCACTAACCGATCATGCTGCCCGTAAAGTGGCGAGCATGGTACAAGGCGGCAGCGAGTACCGCCCGCTGGCTGACGTGCTTGATGAACGCTGTATGGTCAATGGTCTGATTGCCCTGCTAGCCTCTGGCGGCAGTACTAACCACACCCTGCACATGATTGCCGTTGCTCGTGCCGCTGGCCTGATTGTCACATGGGATGACTTCAGCGAACTTTCTGATGTTGTACCACTGATGACTCGTGTCTACCCGAATGGACCGGCAGATATCAATGCTTTCCAAGCGGCTGGCGGTGTTCCGCTCTTGCTGCGTAAGCTGGCCGAGCGTGGTCTGCTGCATATGGATGCCACTCCAGTATTTGGCACGATGGAAGATTACCTGAGCCTGCCGACACTGGAAAATGGCGCATTAGTATGGCAGCCGGTGATGGAAACGCGCGATCCGGCCGTTATCGCAGAAGGTGACAGCGTATTTAACACGACCGGTGGGCTAAAAGTACTGTCAGGCAACTTAGGCCGTGGCGTGATTAAAGTCAGTGCCGTTGCCCCTGAGCACCATATTGTTCACGCTCCAGTTGAGATTTTCGAATCTCAGCACGATGTAGAAGCAGCTTACAAAGCGGGTACGCTGAACCGTGATGTTATCGTGGTTGTTCGCCACAACGGGCCGGGCGCAAATGGTATGCCTGAATTACATAAGCTGATGCCAATTCTGGGTAATATCCAGAAAGCTGGCTTTAAAGTGGCACTGGTCACTGATGGCCGTTTGTCTGGCGCATCAGGAAAAATTCCTGCCGCTATTCACGTGACGCCGGAAGCGAGCAAAAACGGCCCTCTTGCTTATCTACAAAACGGTGATGTCATCACGCTTGATGCCACTCAGGGTACATTAAGTACTGATGCCGATCTGAGCCAGCGCGCAGCATTCCACCCAGATTTAACTGCCGAGCAGACAGGTTTTGGCCGGAATTTATTTAAAGTATTCCGCGAACATGTTTCCAGTGCGGAAACCGGTGCAACGGTGATTGATTAATCCACATAATTAAACAGCATAGCATTGTCGTTGATTGGATCACGATCAATCCGTGAATTGCCTTCGCACTTCATTTATTATGCTATTGACTCTGCGCGCACCCCGATGTGCGCGCAACTTTGTGTAATGCTAAGGAATAACACATGAATTGGACTGTTTCCCCTGCCGACGTTTTTGCCACTTCACCTGTCGTACCGGTTATGGTTATTAACCACGTAGCAGATGCTGTACCTATGGCAAAAGCACTGGCAGACGGCGGGATCACCGTATTTGAAGTGACCTTGCGTACCGATGCAGCACTCGACGCTATCCGTGCGATTGCTGATGCTATGCCAGAAGCCATGATTGGTGCAGGCACAGTGATTAACCCTGAGCAATACGACGCAGCCGTGGCTGCGGGTGCAAAATTCATCATCAGCCCAGGGTGCACCCGTGAGCTGCTTGATCATGCTAAACAGCACAGCACTCCGCTGATCCCAGGTGTTGCAACACCGTCTGAGGTGATGCAAGCGCTGGCACAAGGTTATACGCACCTGAAATTTTTCCCAGCAGAAGCAAATGGTGGCGTTACAGCACTGAAAGCCATTGCAGCCCCTCTGCCACAAGTGCGTTTTTGCCCAACCGGTGGCGTTAGCCCGAAAAACGTTCACGACTACTTATCAGCAAAATGTGTCGCCACTGTAGGTGGTTCATGGATGCTGCCTGCCGACGCCATTGCCGCACACGACTGGGCTACTATTACTCGTCTGTCAGCAGAAGCGGTTGCACTGGTTTCAGCTAAGTAAGTATTTACCGTAGTCTCGGCTTTATCAGCCCCTATTGCGCAAAAAAAAGACCGAATATTCGGTCTTTTTTTTATTCTGTTTTATCATTACCGCTGAAAAGCGATAATCGCCGACTCACCTAATGGCAAAATCAAATGCTCTCTCCGGCATCAAGCCGATAGCCCAAATCATATACCCGCTGCGTTCGCACCTCTCCGGCTAAACGAGCCAATAGTGATTCGGCTGCAAGCTTACCCATTTCACGTCGTGGTGTGTGCACACTGGCGAGCTTAGGCATAATGGTCTGCCCGATATCATGCCCGTGAAAACCGGCTATCGCTACCTGTTGCGGAATCGCAATGCCCAGACGCTGGCAGGCAAAAATGGCCCCCACAGCCAAATCATCGTTAGTGCAGAAAATACCATCGGTATCAGGATAACAGCGCAGTGTTTCTTCCAACAATTCAGCACCCAACGAATAAGAAGAGGCGGCCTCAGTCATCACATGCCGCGCTTCTAGCCCATATGTGGCCATTGCACGAATATAGCCATCAAAACGCTGCTGCGTCCGCACATCCATCCGAGCGCCCAGATACACTATCTTGCGATAGCCTTTTTGCAGCATCAGCGTAGTCATATCAAAACTGGCCGCTTCATTATCTAGCCCCACAGCCAGTTGAATGCTGGGTGAACGGGAGTCCATAATCTCGACAACCGGAATACCCGCAGTTTCAATCATTTTTAGCGTACGGGGCGTATGGTAACTTTCCGATAAAATCAACCCATCAACATGGTATGAGAGTAATGAGGCTATCCGAGTCTCTTCCACCGCAGCACTGTAACCATAGTGCGCGAGCATGGTCTGATAACCTTTTTGCTCCGTCACCGATTCAATGCCACGCAACACCTCCGAAAATACTTGGTTGGTCAACGAAGGCAGCAATACACCAATAGCCTGACTTTTTGCGTTCGACAAAATATCTGGTGCTCGGTTGGGGATATATCCTAAATCCTCAAGGGCATCGGCTATTTTTAGCTGAATAGGGGCAGAGACTTGTGAAGGGTCACGCAAGTAACGGCTGACCGTCATTTTCGTTACACCGACGACATCCGCGACATCTTGCAAAGTTGGCCGTTTTTTCTTCATTTTATCTACAAATCAAAAATGATGTTACCTGTAACATAACATGTCTCTCTGATTCAACCTATAACTTTACGCATAAAATTCTTACGCTTAATCATAACGTCTACTCTTTATTATCAATAAGCCAAATCAATATCAGAATAATAAATACTGCAATTACCTGAAATCGTCAAAATAATGTCACATCCTCAGTGTACGTGACATTTTTCTAACACTGTTTTTTTAGTTGTATTATGTTTCAACGTATTATTTAAATATAACGCACTATAATGAGTTTTTATTCCCCCGTAACATTAACTTAATTAAAAGTTAAAAATAACTTGAATAGCACTTTCTAATAAGATATTTCTTAAAAAAGGGAGTGTATTATTTTATATGATAGATAGAATTTATAAATCTCTCTTTCATATTGAGCTGAATATAGAGAAAGTAGATTTAAATTCACTATACAGATCGCAAAATTTAGCGCAGTAGGTGGTCATCTTGTCGTAACAGGTGAAATACTAAATGCATATTGTCAGTGAGGTTTTTCTATGCACACTTTACACGACCATCAGCCATTTTTTACACCTGAAGAGTACTTGCAAAACGCAAGCTTCTATATCCCTGAGCGGGAGATCCCCTTTTTTGATCAGAAGATAGATGATGCGATCACTGTACCAGTACAGTGCAATCATGAAATAACAATGATCATTGGCATTGAAAACATGGAAGGAAAAGTGTATCGCGAGATCACTGCATACACTTTTGACGATTTTACTGATTTGATAGCTCAACTCGCGCGATTGCATTTAGTAGATGTTTTTCCTGCAAGTTATTATGTTACTAGCGGTTATGATAGCCGTTTACGTTTTACGCATTAAACCCTATCGTTACACTAAAAAGCTATCTGCGTAATTATTCTACCTTAGCAAGTCAGACACACTATCTATAGTGTAATGCTCTATGTTAAAAGTAAACCCACTATACTGACTAACAATGAACGCCAATATACAAACTATATGCAGCTACAGATACCTAACCGTTATTTTAAGATATAAATAAAGTAATAAGGAAAAACAATACTCTGAAACGCACTTTAATAATAGTCTGATATTTATCACCGTAAAATAAGATCTATGTTTTTAGTGTCTTTTATTTATATCCTTTAACAAGGCTCATGATTACAACCAGAGTTCAGCATTATAGTTCTTTATGTTTAACCATGAAAATCAGATAATAATCTAAGCATACCCGTTGAATACTTGACTTTATAATAAATCAAACATAATCACACTACATATAACTTAGCATGCCATGCATAAAGGTAGAATAAATGCCGTATTTTAATTAATGGTTCATTCATTTACTCTATTGATCATTACTCCTATAAATAACCACTATTATTTATGATTGTATATGGTCGCCAAGGTCAATTTGTTATCATTAATCAATTAAAAAATCCATCTTGATTCTGTATATTCTCTTTGCAAAAACACGAATAAACCCCTATCCCTTTTCTATGTTTATTTTTTTAGTTATTGCTTTTGACTTTGTTATAACACAACGTTTAAAAGAGCAGTAACAAAGTCAATACCATTTATAACTTTGCGTTTTCTTTTACATTACAGAAATGTGAAATATTTAGTTTCATTTTCTTTTATTATAAAAATCATATAATTAAATGAAAGTATTCATTACTTTGTTAATAAATATTTACATAGCTAAAAAAGTAAAAAAATATTGGTAATATTAACGGTTATGTCATGTTAGTAACGTAAAAAATACGCATCAATGCTGATGGTTGTGGAGCTTTGGAATGATTAATGTGGATGATGTTTTAAACAAGTATATACCGGCGCTGCCGCAGCACACGTGGCTCTATCGCCCCGTGAGTGCAGTATTAAAAAATCTACTGCATGAACAAGATTTACAAACATTTGCCCATGATTACCCAAGTGTTACTGGCTTTCAGTTTGTTGAACAAGTACTTAATTACTTTAGTTTCAGTGCGATTGTTAATCCGAGCCAACTTGAAAATATTCCTGTTACAGGGCGTGCAGTTTTTATTGCAAATCACCCCATTGGCTCTCTTGATGGTTTAGCATTGTTGAACCTCATTGGCAAAGTCCGCTCTGATGTCAGAATTGTTGCGAATGATCTCTTATTACAAATTAAAGCTCTCACTTCTCTGTTGTTGCCAGTTAATAATATGGGCGGAGGCACACCAAAAGAGAACTTAAATAAGATCAATCAATGGTTAGAGCAAGAGGGTGCATTGATTATCTTTCCTGCCGGAGAAGTCTCTCGGTTACGTCCTAATGGCATTCAAGATACTCTTTGGCACAGTGGTTTTTTACGCATGGCCAGCCGCGCACAAGCGCCTGTGATTCCGATTCATATCACAGGAAGAAATTCAGCCATTTTTTATGGTACATCTATGCTGTACAAGCCTCTCTCTACGTTACTACTTGTACAAGAGATGTTTAACCAAACACACAAAGCGATACAAGTTCGTATCGGATCGCCAATCCCCTATCGCCATTATCACTCACTTTGTCACCTACCATTAAAAACTCGCATTAAGTTATTTCGTAAGCACCTTTACCTCATTGGGAATGATAAAGAGGGTGTACTACCTACTGAAATTGCTATTGCACACCCAGAAAATCGCCAATCACTGCGTCAAGCTATTTTTGCTTGTGAGCAATTGGGTGTGAGTAATGATGGTAAAAAAATCTATTTGTACCGTTATCAACCGAACTCTCCAGTGATGCGTGAAATTGGCCGCTTACGTGAACTGGCATTTCGTGCTGTAGGTGAAGGCTCTGGGCAACGCTATGATATAGATGGGTATGATAAACATTATCTGCATATTGTGTTGTGGGATGATAATGAACTTGAGATTGTAGGTGCTTATCGTTTATGTGATACCGCTACGACACTTCAAGAAAAAGGTCTAGAGGGTATTTATACACACTCTCTGTTCCATTATGACGAAGGTATGACTCCTATCTTACAACAAGGATTAGAGCTTGGCCGT
Source organism: Plesiomonas sp. (assembly GCF_051652165.1). GTDB lineage: Bacteria > Pseudomonadota > Gammaproteobacteria > Enterobacterales > CAMTGL01 > Plesiomonas. The sequence continues at coordinate 206,570 of NZ_JBOFTR010000004.1, read as the reverse complement.
AGTTTTGTACAGCCACGTTACTGGGGATTACGTAGCCTTGACTATTTATGGATGGGCATTGGGGCCTTTTTAGCAAAAAATCCGCAATTTCGTTATCTTTTTGGCCCTGTCAGTATCAGTAACGGTATGCCACCGGAAGCAAAAAATTTATTAGTTTATTTTTATCAAACTTATTTTACAGCCGAACATGCTGTCGCACGCTCTCGCAGACCGTATGAGTTAACCACCGATTTACAAAAAGAGCTGCAACAGCACTTTAACGGAAATGACTATGTACAAGATCTCACCACACTAAAACTCTTGTTGCATCATTTCGGTGTACAGATCCCAACACTGTATAAGCAGTACAGTGAGCTCTGTGAGCAAGGTGGTGTGCAATTTTTAGATTTTGGTACAGATCCTGACTTTGCAGACTGTATTGATGGGTTGGTTTTAGTCGATACAACCAAAATTAAGGCAAGAAAACGCCAACGTTATATTGATGTTCACTTTGCTACAAATGCCTAATATTGTGTCTATTTATACGTAAAATAATATACTTTTGAGAAAATAGTCACCTACAAAAAAACAAAGCCCTCTATACTCTCAACACAGGGCTTTATTTTTTGTATCACCTTTTATATAAAATATGCTTTTTATATAAAACAGAAGCAAGAAACGGCCATCACTAAACTGATATGGCTTATTTACCCCATGTCCGCACCGGCCCGGTGTCAATGTGTACAAAATTACTCTTTGGATAATAGCCTACACCACCTGCGCGCATTTTTAGTGCAGCTTTACGTACATTGCTTAAAGATGCACCCTCAATACGAAAATCAACCGCACGTGCCAGTGTATGGTAGCTATGTTTTGCTACACCACTAGAACGGTGACGTAAATTATTATTTGTTTTTGGTGATCGATAACCTGAAATAAGTTGAATCTCACCTTTTGCGCCGAGCATTAACTGCACTCGATACAACTGCTCAAACAGTTTTTTATCTATTTTCGTCACCTGATTTGCACGGTAATCACGCAGCAAAAAATTAAGCCGAGTTAACTCTTCAGACACATAGTTTTTACCATCAAAAAACTCTGCTTTGACTTTTTCGCCTGTATTAATATTACTTAGAGTCAGGACTTTAGGTTTTGATGTAGAGAGTGATGCCCAAGCCTGCCCAGGTAATAACGAGCAACCGAGTACTACACCACCTAAAGCAAGCCATTTACGACGGCCGTGATTAACATCTTGCTCAAGATTTTGCATAATTTTAGTGATTACTATCCGGTTAATTATAAATAAACGCTATAAATAGCAGCAGCACGAACCTTAACTGGCATGACAAAGCTAGTCAACCTCTGCTAACAGACCAATATCTGACAGATTTTTTTACAACTCATACAGCTCAGACACTTCGTTTACTTTTTCATTCTTTTTTAGTGCTGTTTTTATGATCTAAATCACAAAAAAAAGCTAAAAATGAGAACTCTCCCCAACTATCGAGAATATGACAGCCCCTACTCTCTTTTTTTCTATTTTGTCGGTGATATTCAATTTCAGGTCTATGCCGTAACATGGTGTTCTATGATGACCACTAACCAAGCTACATACTTATCATAAAAAAAGAGAGCATTTCTGCTCTCTTCTCTTTAAAACTTAGTATTATACTCGTATTAGTTAAGCAATGTCCGCAGATTATCGCGAATTAGCGTACTAGCACGAGAGACTTTATCGTAATCATATATATCAGTTCGATACTGAACTTGCCCACTGTCTGCAACCCAAGAAGAGAGATAGTAAATTTGTACCGGTACGCGTTCACGAATAGGTACATAGGTCGTTTTACCTTTGTTCAAAGTAGAACTCACACGCTCTTGATTCCAACCCACATCTTTTAGCAACATGTCTGCTAATTGTGCGGCTTTATTGACGCGTATACAACCTGAGCTTAATGCACGTATATCCTTACCAAACAATCCTTTAGATGGCGTATCGTGCAAATAAATGGCATCTGAATTTGGCATATTAAACTTATAACGCCCTAATGAGTTATCATCACCAGGTGCTTGTTTTAAGCGATAGGGAAAATTCTTATCTGACATTTTTGACCAATCAATGTCATACGGTGAAATTTCATACGCTTCATTAGTCCAGTCACTTAAAATGACATAACCATGTTTTGCCAAATAGCTTGGATCACGCTTAATTTTTGGAATCAAATCTTCACGGATCAGACGATCTGGCACTGTCCACGGCGGGTTTAATACCACGTTATTCAGTTGGCTATGCATAAACGGGGTTTTACGCGTTGGTCGCCCTACAATAACTTTAGAGTCAAGGATCTCTTTGCCACCACGGTAATAGGCTAAATGATAATCAGGAATATTAACCCAGATCCCATTCACTTTTTCTGTTGGTAACAGGCGTAAACGCTGCATATTTAATGCCAGCAATGCTGCGCGTGTTTGTGGGTCTTGATTGAGCCAAAAACGCGTCCGTGGACCAATAACACCATCAGCCTCTAAACCATGCTGACGTTGGAAATTCTCAACGGCATCAACCCGTGTACCGCTATATACATCGTCGCTAACATCAGTAACAGCATCAGGTAAGTAACCTGTCAATTGTAAGATATGATCCAACACCGCAACGTCGGGGTTTGAATCCCCTGGCCGCAACGATGGGCCATTTCCTAACTGTGGCCAACCCTCATCACTTTCATGGATAAGACGTGCTAACGCTTTTTGCATCAGTGCATATTGCCGATTTTGAGGCGCAAGACTGTTAATAAAAGCCAATTCTGTAGCATTATCTTTCGCTTTTAACCACTGCATGATGCGCTTTTCAGTTGGTGTGGCTAAAACTACAGGTGTTGTTTTTGTATATAGCCAGCTATCGCCTTTTGCTTTAATTTGATCAACATAGCTTAAATACCCTAACATCGCATCAGAGAGTACAATGTCTTTTGCCATTTCAGACAGCTTTGGATTAGACAGCTCTTTGACCCATTGAGTAAAACGAGGGCTAACACCTGCAAGGGCTAACTCATTTAATTGCAGTAAAAATGCCTCTTTTACTTGCTGATTTTGCCAAAGCGGTTGCATGTGACTTGCGGTGTATAACTTACTTATCTGTTGAGGAAAAGCAAGTACGATACTCGCAGGTAAAATTTGGTCAATACGCGGTGTTGCAACACGGCTATTTGCGTGCGCAGCCCCTGCTGTTGCAGCCATTGCTATTGAAGGTTGTGCTAACAAAACAGCTAACAGCAAACAACCTAGCTTTTGAGTTACCTTTAATGAGCTCATGTAAATTCAACTCTTTTATTTTCATTATTGTTTTTTGCACACTGACACCACTGCTTTTACAATACTGCGCATTTGTCATGGCGCTTACGTATTGTTGTGTACAAACTCACATCATTAAAATATAGGATAAAAAAAGCATACCTTGATCATCGCAGCTGATCTATTGCTCGTCACATTAATTAACGTAAAACGCACGTCTAATCATAAAATAAAGAAAATCAATACATAAAATAAAAAGCCAGACACAATCTATTATTACGCCTGGCTTTTTTTACCATTTACAGTGCAATTTTAATGCCCTGTACCTATAGGTAACACAGCACTAATGTGTAAATTAAAATGTATCTTCAATTTCAACATTACGATCTGTTACTAAATCTGTATTTTGTGTGTGATTATCTTTCAGCGTTTTTGCCTCTACACCAAAACCACGCAAACCAACCACATGCACGTGTTCGTGATTTTTAAACACTTTACGTACCAGTTTGTAGGTTGTCCCTTTTTCTGGACTGATATTTTCCGGTGCAGCAATTAGCAGTTGCATATCTAAGCGATCACACAGTTCAAATAGAGTGGAGATAGATTTCGCATCCAAACGCGCAGCTTCATCAAGGAATAGCAAACGACATGGTGCGATATCTTTGCCGCGTAAACGGCGTGACTCCTCTTCCCAGCTCTGCACCACCATCAGTAAAATGGCCATACCAGTACCAATCGCTTCACCGGTAGAGAGTGCGCCACTTTCTGCTCGTAACCAGCCATCTGAACCACGGCAAACTTCCACTTCCAGTTCAAGGTAGTTACGGTAATCGAGCAACTCTTCACCCACAGTCTGTGGGCTACGCTGACCAATATCAATATGTGGATTCAGGCGCTGATACAGTTTTGCCAGTGCTTCAGAGAAGGTAAGACGCTGATTAGAGAACAAATCTTGATGCTGTTCACGCTGCTCTGCTAAACCATTGAGCAACATGGCATGGCTTTCACGCACATTGACTGACAAACGTACGCTCTGCACCTGTCCAAACGAGATATTTTGCAAACCCTGATTCAGCATGCGGATACGGTTCTGCTCACGCTGAATCGTCTTACGCATAATATTGGCCACCGCTTCAGCACTGATAGCCAAACGCTGCTCACGGTTGGTCAGCTCTTCGGTCAGACGCGCCAGCTCAATTTCCATCTGCTCAATGGCATCCACTGGATCATCGGTGCGGATAATATCTTGTCGAATACGCTCACGCAGATGCTGATAAACCGCGATATAGAACAGTACTTTCTTTTCAGGATGACGTGAATCTTCCGATGTGCGCAGTACATCACGCAACATTTCATTATTCGCTACCGCCTGACGCAGCGTACCCAATGCTTTATCCGACATTGAGCGCAGCTCATCTGCCGACAAGTAAGCCAACTCACGCTTATGTAAACGGCGCTCTACATCATTGTCGCGCGCCAAACGCAATACGGCACACCAGTTGGCTTTTGCACTCACCACTTGTCCGCGTAGCGTTAGGTAATCACGCTCAAGTTTGCGCAGACGTTTTTGCAGACTGTCCATCTCTGCTTCTACGATTGCGGTTTGCTTCTCAAGCTGGCTACGGCGCTGACGGTTATGGCTCAGTTGTGTGTGCAGTTCATCACGGCGAATACGTGCCCGCTCTTCTGCACCACTGTCGGCTCGCACACCCAAATCCTGCATCTCTTGTTCAAGCTCTTTGAACATATCGCGCTTGGCATCGGCTGCACTTTTCAGTGACGCCATCACTTGGTGATACTGGCTGTGTTGGCTTTGTAATTGACGCAACTGATCACGACAACGGCTACGTTCGGCTTCAGCATGGCTCAGTTGTTCACGCAGTTTCTCCGTAAAACCGGAAGATTCCCCAACCATACCCACCGATTCTGCGTAAGCAAAATAGGCGCGGCGTTGAACCACTTCCGACAGTGCAAACAGCTTTTGCTTGGCTTCACGCTGGGCACTTTGCGCGTGGTGATAATCAGCCTGAAGATGTGAGTACTGCTCAGGATCACTTTGCAACACATTGACTACTGATTCTAGCTGTTGCAAATGCTCGCCATGCTGCTGAATATGACGCTGCGCAATACGCGCGTTATCCAGCTCTTCCCGCAACTCATCAACACGGTCAATGAGGGTTTCATCCGCCAGCAATGCACTGAGTGGAACAAGGCGGTTGAGCATATTTACGCACTCACGAGCCTGCTCTGCTTGTGAACGCAGTTGTTTCTCGGTGGCATCCGCCTGACTCAAATCACGATCAATATCACTGCGCTGTTGAGTCAGCAGACGAATCTGCGCTTCCGGATCGGCATCAAACGCGGTTGCGAGATATTCACCAACAAAGCGGCTAAATGTCTGGTGTAAACGCTGTAATTTTTGTACATCAAATGACAGCGTTGCATATTTCTCAGCCAGTGTTTCACGTTCAGTACGCAGTATTTCAAGACGATTTTCACGTGCAGCACGGCCAAACAGCGGAACAGCCGGAAAACGCGAGTAACGCAGTTGACGATCAGACACTTGTACAACAACCGCGCCTTCGAGCTCTTGTGTCTGGAATACGCTGTCGTCAAAAGATTGGGGATCACCTTCGATCAAATAAAGATCTTCAGGGCAATCATCAAGCTCGGTGAGCAGATCACGTATGGCGCTAAGATCTTGCACTACAATACCGTGACGTGCAGGGCCATACAGTGCAGAGAAATAAGGTGCGTCATCAATGGTGACATCATCATAAATCTCAGAGAGCAGCACCCCACCTAGACGCTCGGCCAATGCAACCAAACGGCCATCTTCTGCCCCGCCAGGCTGCGCCAAACGCTCTATCTGCGTCTCAATATCGTGCTTACGGGCAGCAATATGATCTCGAACCACCGTTTGCGCACGCTCATCTTCTAGCAGGCTTTGCATCTGCTGCATGACGGCCTGACTGTCTTCGAGCGGTTGTCCGGTCTGCGCACTTAAGTTGTTCAGCGCATCTTGTGCTGCTAGCCACTGAGGTGCACGCGCTGATAGCGCGGAAACTTGGATACTAATCTGTTCACGCTGCTGGCGCAGGTGATTACGCTGTTCAAGGTGTTCGGCAAGCTCGGTATTAATACTCTCGTGGTTTGCCTCTTGCTGTGCCTGTTCATCGGCCAGCTCTGCGGGGTGATCCAACGCCACACCGCTGCGTTTGATGTACTCATTAAGCAGACGCTCGGCCTCTTGCTGAGATCGTAAACGCTGCTCAAGCTCTGCCAGTTGCGCACGCAAAGGTTCTGCTCGTTCGGCAAAATGGCGCTGAGAGGGCTGATTGCGCAGCAATTCCCGTGCAGTCTGCCATGCATCGCTACGCGCGACCTGACCGGCAATACGGCACACCAGCTGATAGGCCCTTTCAAATTGCCCAGATGCGGCCTGTGCGACATTGATCTTTTGCTCTAATCCCAACAGTTGTTCAGTCAGAGCCTGTTCGCGAATGGCAAACTCCTCTTGCCACTGCGCGGCATTTTCTGCAGTGAGATCGGGCAACGCACACAGTGCACGGGCTTTTTCAAGCGCCTGTACTGCCTGCTGATATTGCAGTGCGCGGGTTTGCTGTGAGTCAAGCGCCTGCTGATAGTCAGCTAATTGTGATTTCAGATCATCAACATCAATCTCTGCGCCTTCGGCACGCTCTTCGGCATCGGCCAGACGCTCGGCTGACTCTTCAACCACTTCCGTTTGCTCTTCCAGACGCATTGAAAGCTCATCGAGATCGTCACGGTAACGCTCAATTTTCTCTTGCTGACGCAGTGCCGTCATCACCAGATTTAGGTGATCAGCAGCAGCTTGGTAATCGGCTTCTAAATCACTTTCTGCCCCTTGATGCTCAGCCAGTTCACGCCCCATTTCGACCAAGCGGTATTGCTGACTAACCAGTTCGCTGCGCGCACCAAACCACTCGCGGCGCATATTCATTACCGCTTCAAGGTGCTGACGGCGCTCATTGGCATGGCGCATGTAGTCGGCAGCAACATAGTGAGTCGACTCAGTGATCAGTTGCTTGAACATGTCGCGATCAGACTGTGTGACACGAATGGCTTCGAGTGTCATCCGGTTTTCACGCAGTGCCGCTTCCATATCCTGAAAGGCTTTACGCACACCCACGTTTTCAGGCAGCAAATAATCACGCAGAGAGCGAGTAATGGCGCTGGAGATCCCTCCATACAGTGAGGCTTCAATCAGGCGATAAAACTTACTACGATCAGATGCCGAGCGCAGACGTTTGGGGATAATTCCCATATCAAACATCATACTGTGGTAATCAGTAATTGAGTTAAATTGCTTAAACTGCACACCTTCCATGCCATCAACCAAATCGCGCACTTCTGGCAACTGACGTACACGTGCTTGTGAGTCAGAGAGCTTTTCAGTCAGCAATTCCGTCGGATAACTGGCCATGGGCAGGCCTTGGATCATAAATGGCTTAATATCCACTTTCCGATCACGCCCCGCCACCTGCTGTAAACGCACACCAATCAGCACGCGTTGATGGCGTGAGTTAACCGTATCAATCGTGGCATAGCAAACGCCGGCTTTAAGTTTGCCGTACAAGCCTTTATCACGTGAACCAGAGGTTGCACCCGCTTCGGTGGTATTACGAAAGTGCAGTAACGTTAGATCGGGGATCAAGGTGGTGACAAATGCCGCCATCGTGGTGGATTTACCCGCACCATTTCCGCCAGATAGCGTGGTGACCAGATCATCAAGATCAAAAGTCCGGGCAAAAAAACCGTTCCAGTTTACCAACGTTAATGAGCGAAATTTACCGCGTTCGATCATATTCGATTATTCCTCGCCATCATCAACGAAAGCGTTACTGTCTGCATTATCATCACGGCTATCGTCTAAAGATAGGCTCTCTACGGCCATCGCTTCCCCATCACGGATCATGCGTAGCTGCGCTTCACGCGGATCATCACCACTGCGGACATCAGCCCCAAAACGAAATACTGCTTCTGAAATTCGAAACTTTCCACTGTCACCAATCATCACCACCATACCAAGGCGGCGCAAACGGTTCATCGAGGTGTTTACTTTATCATGCAGTTTTTTGCGATCTAGATCTGAACCGGTTGAACGGTTGTTCACCAGTTTGAGCAACTTGCTCTCATCGGCCAGATTCATTAGCTCATCATGCAAGTCAGCAACGGTGAAGATCCCCTCTTGTGCCAAGCGTTCCGGGCTAAGATAGAGATAACACAACACTTTTCCGACCAACATATCAAGTGCTGAAAGCACGCTACGCGCAATCAAGGTTGTTGAACGCGGGCGTAAATAGAAGAAGCCTTCTGGTGCGCGGATCAGTTCAACATGATAACGGCGGTAAAAATCATCCAGCTCTGACTGAAAATCCATCAAAAAAGCGTGGTTGTCTAAATCGTCTAATCCAATATGTCGGCCTGAACGCAGCATGCTGTCAAGCACAGGGAAAATTGGGTTTGCTAATGCCTGCGCTAAACGCAGTGGCATATATTGTTCAATATTCATCGATGACATGGGCCTGTACCTTGGCTCCGTGGTCGTTAATGGCCTGCCACTCTGGTTGCAGGCCGGCAAAATCAGCTTTCGCTATCCCAAGCCGTACGGCGTGATCAACGAGTAGGCGTGATACGTCAAAGTGGCGGGCATAAGGAAAACGCTGGAGAAAATCGTGAAGTACATGGCCTAAATCGAGTGGGCGATTATGCTGACGATAGTCAATGAGCAGTGCATCAATACTGTCTGCGAGCTGCTCATTAAGATCAGCTAAACTTTCATACTCAAGTTCAGGAGGCAGCAGACCAGTTGCTTCTTCATCACGCAATGTCAGTTCTTCATCACGCATATCTAGCAAGCGATCGGCATTGGCGTGCAACAATACCCATGGCATATCAAAGTAGTCGTGAATAGACTGGCGTAGACGCTGACCAAAAATCCGATTTTTATCCATATCAATGGCAGTACGGATAAATTTATGCACGTGCCGATCATAACCAATCCACAGGTCAATCGCTTGCTGACCCCAGCTGATAATGCGATCAAGTTTGGCTTGCAGATCAAGCACCAGTTGATCAACAAAGTTCAAATCAGCCCGATTGAGTGTAGCATCTTGAATCTGTAATAGGCGTGATTGCAGTTTATCACCGGCCGCTTCAAGGGTATCTTGCAACTCGCGCAGGTTTCCTGAGGTTTCATCAAGCAGTAGTTCACAACTTGTCATTGCGGCACGCCAATCTTTACTTAATAACGCAGCAATATCCTCTTTTACTGACTGCTGCTGTTCATCCATCAAACGCTGGGTAAGATCGATACTATCAAAGATCTCAGCAACCGAGTATTTTAACGGCGCATACACGTTACGTCGCCAGTGTGGCTCTTCACCACCCTCTTCAGCCGCTTCTGCGGCACGCTGAATTTCATCGGCCACAATAGAGAGCTGCACCGACAAGCGCAGTGCAGAAAACTCTCGTTGGCGGATATAATAATCCGTTATCCCAATCCCTAACGGAGTTAGGCGATAAATTGACTGCCCCTCTGTCAACTCACTGGTAAAACGGCTAAGTAAACGCTGACGCACCAGATCATTGATGGCATTGTTTGCACGTTGAGTCAGGGTTTCGGTGGCCAATTCAAACGCCGTAGTGACATGGCGAAACGCATCAACCAATTCACCTTCCGACATTTCACCGTCAAAACGCTCACTGTTCAATGTGGCTATGGCCAATAAAAACGCTAAACGCTCTACCGGCAGTGCAATCGAGAAATCGTTTTTTCTCGCCCAGGCGACCAGCTCAGGTACGGTCTGGGAAAACTCACTCATGCAATATCCCTTAAAAATTCTACATGCCGTAAATGTGTGTATCAGGCTTATGAGCCATGACATGAATATAACGGCCAAGGCTGATATAAGGCTCTTGCCGACAAAGCTGTTGCTCCATTTCAAGCAACAGTTCAAATTTTGTTTCCCGATGAGATTTATCTCTTAGGAAATCGTGCAATACCCTAACACCGGTTTTACCACTAATGTTTAGACCTAAATCAGCCAACCATTGATATACCTGTTCAGGCTTTCGAGGGTGAGTAGGCACCAGTGTTTTTCTTTTGCTCAGTGGCATACCCGCCTGAATATACTCAAAATTTCCACCCACTAAATGATGATGACGCATGCCATTATAGTTATAGAACATTAATGACATTGCTCCACCTGGTAACAGAAGATCTGTCAGGTTTTCTAACACTTCAATAGGCTGCTCAACCCATTCAAGTACTGCGTGAAACAATACCAGATCTACCGGAGCGGCTAAATGATTACCCACCTCTTGTGCTGAACTGTGCACAAAGTGCATCTGCTTTGCGACACCATCTGCCTGCGCAGCTTGCTCTGCTAATGTGAGCATTTCACCAGAGATATCACACAATGTAATAAAATGACCTTGTGCCGCTAAAAAACGCGACAATTGCCCCATCCCCCCACCAGCGTCAAGAATACGAAGTGGACGAGCAGGCAGTGTTGTGAGGAGTGTTTCTAAATCTTGTTGTAACACAGCTTCACGGATACGACCTTTAGCTGAACCATAGATATTGCGCGCAAATTTATCAACAATACCGTCAAAGTTACGATCTTCAGACACTTGCAGTACCTATATTCATGCACAGAGCCACTATTTTGACATATTCTTTCAAGAAAAATGCTATTTGTCTGTCTGATTGGCTTTTTCTTATGCAATTCATTATTAATTAAGGTTAGATATGATAATGCTTATCAATTCTTTATAGAATTAAGTGTATAAAAAAAGCTCTGAGTTCTAAAAATTCAGAGCTTTATCATAAAAAATGAACCTTATTAAAAAGAGAATGGCTAAATCACCATGGCCATGCTGTCTGCAATCACATCATCAATCAGTGCATCAATCTTGGTGGTATCAAGATGATGTGCTGATGTGATCATGTGTGCAACATCTCCTGAAATTGCCAAACAGTGTTTTTTCCATACGTACTCAGAAGGTTTTGGGAAAACAACAGTAATTGAGTTTTTATTTCGCCATGCGGGGATCCCGGCATCATTAAAACGTTTAACCGCATATTCTGCTTTATGTAAGCAACGTTGAATCCGGCGGCGCTGCTCTTCTATACTGATAGATTTTGCCGCAACCCATAGCATAATCGGCGTATGGCCGTTACGTGATCCGGTAATCGTTTTATCGTGCGCAGCAATATAATCAATTTCAACTGAAATCTTATCGACATTCTCTTTTTTCGCAATGGCAATACCACATGGAATTGGTGAGCCGATCATTTTATGGCCAGAAACAGAGATAGAATCAATACCATCAACAAAATTGTATGGCTGTGGCTCATCAACAAACGGTAAAATCATACCGCTAAGTGCAGCATCAGCATGAATATAGTACTCCTTACGCGCAATACCCAATTCTGCAATCCGATTTTGGATAATATTGATGTTATCAATAGCACCGCGTACTGTTGTCCCGATATTTGCAAAAATGATTGGGTGCTTTTCATTATTTGCTTTAATTCTGCTAATTAAATCATCATAGTCCATTTCACCATTATCTGTTGACTCAACAATACAGTGATCAATTCTCAGTAACTTGACGATTTTAGCTACTGAATAGTGAGTATCTTTTGAAAAATACAATCGGCTAGAAGGAAAAAGCTCCCGTGCTAAATAACAACCAAACATATTCCCTTCAGTACCGCCATTGGTTACATACCCCCAGCATTTTTCAAAAGGAATTTGATATAACTGACTAAAATGTTCAATGACTTCTTTTTCAAAATCAAACGAATTTAAGAGATAATTACAGTACTCAGACCAGTCACCACAATTATTAATCGAAAAACGCAAAAATCGCTCTAAAATCGTGTAATCAAAATCAGCAGACTCAGGATACCCTAGATTAAAATATTGATTCTTTACACAATACGCCCAAAACTTATCTAATGTATTTTGATCTTTAATTGATAGAGACATGATAATACCTTTAATGTGTTTTGCAGAAGTTCACGAAAACATGAATATTTCTTCTCCGTAAACCTTCATGGTTGAATATTAAATAGAGAGATAAATAGATAAAATAAATTGCAATATTATTTGGCATGCACAGCACTATGCGAACATATAGCACTTTATTTTATTGATATATCCTGAGAGAGACTTCCCACTTCTTCTTTATGTTTTCTAACTGCAACATAAATATACAGAGGAATAGTAATCATCACCATTAAAATCCCCCAGTACAAAGAGTTATTTCCAGAACCTAACAGTGCATATAAGCAGTAGGCGAAGGCAATACAAACCAGTACCAGATAAAATTTAAAGACTGATGTTTTAGTGAGATCTTTATTAATCATTAAAATAGGTAATGAGATAATGGCATAAATATAAGGCAATAACGATGCAAATACCGATAACAGAATAATAATCTCAAACTGTTTTGCTAAGTTTGGTGATGCAGTCATAAACAGCACTAAACTCATCAAAATACCGGTAAATACCAGACTCTTCATCGGCACATCATTTTTATTGGTATCGCTAAAAAATGAAGGGAAAATACCATCTTTTGCCGCAGCACGTGGTGCTTCAGATTGTAAAATCAACCAACCGGATAACGAACCAAAGCAAGCAATAATACTCAGTGCAGAGACAATTTTACCAGCCAGTGGGCCAAACATGTAGCTGGCAGCAGCCGCAAATGGCGCTGGCGAGTGAACCAAAATTTCATGGGGAACAATACCCATAATAACTGAGCAACTGCTTACATAACATACTGCAGTAATTAGCAAACCAAACACTGTCGCTTTTGGTACTGTGCGTTCAGGATCTTTGACTTGACCGGTTGATACGACAGCTGACTCCACGCCTAAAAAAACCCACAATGCAATAGAGGCTGCACTCATCACTGCACTCAAATCACTCTTGCCAGTTGCATTATAAACTTGGGTGAAATTATCAGGCTTAAACCAAAACCAGCCTAAAAAGCCTACACCTAATACAACAACTAACATACAACCAGCGGTAAATGATTGTGAACGCCCAGCAATATTAGCCCCGCATGATCCGAGTAAAATAAACCCCCATAAAATAATAATTGATGTAATACAGCTATAAATTGGCTGATGCAAAATAGGGAAAAAATAGCTAAGATACCCGACACCTGCAACTAATAGTGCAACATTACCAATCCAGGCGCTAATCCAATAGCAAATTGTTGACTGAAAACCAACAAAAGGGCCAAATGAGTCTTTCGCGTAAGAAACAATACCGCCAATTCTAGGATTAATAAAACTTGATTTGGCAAACACGAGTGCAAGTGAAATAACCCCGATAATAGTAATTACCCAACCCCATAATGAGATATACCCAATACCTGCAAGATTGGTGGGTAGCATAAATACACCCGACCCCATCATATTTGACGCAGTTACTAATGTAAGAGCTGCCAACCCTATTTTATGTGCATTTTTACCTGACAATTCTGCCATGACGTAGACCTTATCCATATTATAATTATTAAAAAACATGACTATCGAAAAAAAAGCAGCAGCATGCCGTAAAATTGTATGAAATTAATCCACCATACAATAATAGATATTTTTACACGCTGCTTTTTATTGTTGAGGCAATGTTATTTAGTCATTCGTGGCAATTTACGATCGGCCAGCCAATCATTTAATTGCATAGTATTTAGGCTATGAAAGCCAGTAGAAGGAATCGCATTTCGTGCCAATGTAGCATACGGTGCACAAGTTAATGCAGTGCCAATTTCACCCGGTTTCATTATGGAATAAGCAAAGCCTACATAAGTACGGTCGAATAATACATGTGAATCTTCACCGCATGATACAACTGACCATACGACTGATTTACGGTGTTCTTTAAGGAAGGAAATCAAATCTGCTTCATTATCATTTTTTGTCCACAAACCGGCATCTTCAATAAACAAGTCTGCGCAATTATCACGATCTTTTGACAGTGAAATGGCAATAAATGACCAAACGCCATAAGCCTCACCCTCTTTAAGTTCACCGGTTACTGGGCGATAAGATGTCACACTTTTATTAGCACAAATAACATGTGCACCAGGTAGTAATGGAAAGCGGCGATTAGCTTCACTGCCAAAGAGCTCTTTACCCGCATCTAATAACGGCTGCGCATCATACACTTTTAGCATAGAACCATCGTACTGTTTAGCTTCTAATACTGTTGATATTTTATTGTTATAAATATCTTCATGTATTGCTAAGTCATGCCCCCACACTTGACCTGCTAACCCACAAAAACTTGAGGCTGTCAGCATATTAATTTGACCAACATAGGCATCATTACATTCAGAGCGATCATACGCAACAATGCCATCAAGCAGCATATCATCTGTTTTATATACTGTACCGGAAGAGACTTTTAAAACAGAGACATAACCTAATCCTTGTGCACCTGGTGCTCCATAACCATCACAATATTGTTCAAATGGGCTAATTGCAGTTTTATCAATTTTAGGTGCGCGCATTTTATATATCCTCATTATAAGTACAGGCCAAAGTTGCCTACTAAACTAAGAATAAAATACGGGAGTCCCAATATTGGTTGGTGATACGTGTCACGTTTTTATATTCACCACAATTTTAAGCGTAATCAAAATACTCACCTTGTAAGTGAATATTTAATTTATACATAGACATATAAATTCAGTTAGCTTAATGACACATTTTATCTAATACATTTTATTATAAATAAATGAAATATTAATTTAGTAATTGCTAAGAAATAAATAGGCATACTGTGCAAGCCACAAGACGTAAAATAAATTACATAAACGAGGCTTAACTTCACTTTGCTTAAAATAGAGTAAAGACACTATTTTTTAGTATTCATTTCACTTATTTTGTTACAATGTGTTTAATTACCTTTCTTTTTATATCTATATATTATTTAATAACCATAGTTATAAACAGTGTTATAAATACATCAACATAACAATAGTTATATATATGCTATATAGAAGGAGCTGTTATGTTTTCTGGACGCAATTCTCTAAAATCTACAGTCTTTTTGCTTTGCAATAAAATCTCGTTTAAAGCGGTGAGTATTGTATTTGGCGTACTTCTATTGTTAAATATTATCGATATTATTATTGAAGTTGCTATTAGAAAAAATCCAAGCATTCTGTTACACCTACTCAATTACACGACGACTTACTAAAAAAAGACACGAAACGATTACATTTATGTAAAGCAACCTATCCTCTCTGTTATCATTTACGTCAATGAGTGAATAGATACGTTTCCTATACTCTGGGCTATTACACTGTTTTTCCGAAAAAGACTCGTTTATATTGTCAACACAGAGAAACGTAATCAGCCCTATATGCTAATGATAAATAAAATATTTTTTGTATTTCACTCTTACTTTTCTTATCCCATTTTTGGTGTTTCTCCAGTGATATGGCCATTCAGTACTCTTTGTCATCATATGAATAAGTATGATGTATTTTCTACATCCCTCACAAAAAAGGGGTAATAATGAGTAATTATGCAATATAGTTCTCTTTCTTGGCTGCATGTACTACTCTATTTTGTCAGAGTCAGCCCTAAAGGATGCCTATGTTTGAGCTCAAAAAAATTATTGGCGCACTGTTGATGCCTTTACCAAGCATAATCTTCGTTATGCTAGTAGGCATATTATTGTTATGGTTCAGCCGATGGCAACGTAGTGGACGAGGGTTAATTACCCTAAGTTGGTGTGCGTTATTGTTATTATCTAGCGAACCTATTGCTGATCGATTACTTAAACCACGTGAAGATCAGTTTCCAGTGTACCAACCGAGCGGAGATGTCAGCTATGTTTTGGTACTCGGCGGCTCGTATCTGTACGATCCTCTACTCCCACCCAGTTCACAAGTTGGGCGTAATACATTAGCGCGTATTGCCGAAGGTATTCGAATTTATCGTATGCACCCCAAAGCCAAGCTAGTATTCAGTGGTGCACCTTCTGCATCAGAAGTGAGTAGTGCTCGTGTGGCAGCTCAGGTAGCGTCCAGTTTAGGTGTTCCAAAAGAAGATATAATTTTGATTGAAACACCGCGTGATACAGAAGATGAAGCCGTAGCAATGAAAGCCTTGATTAATAATCAGCCAGCGGTATTAGTCACCTCTGCGAGCCATATGCCGCGTGCGATGCGCTTATTTGCTCAAAATGGTATGCACCCTATTCCTGCACCGGCTAATCAACTCTCTTCTGAAGGAAAAGGCCATATTTGGGAGCAATACCTGCCCGCCGCGAACTATATGGAGCGCAGCGAGCGTGCATGGTATGAATTACTTGGTGAGTGGTGGTTAACACTGAAGTCTGTGTAATACCCCTAACATTAATGGTGTTATTTTTGAGGTATGTCGCTTACCCTAACCACGGAGTAAGCTGTTTGTTATATATCGCCAACATATTGTGATCGAGTTTTCCTTTTTTTAATCCACATGCGATCTCATCCCACACTTTATACAACCAACGGCGCGCTGCAAATTGCTCAGCAACTGGCGCTCTTTGTAAATAAGTTGACAATACTTTCTCTGCAAAAGGTTCACAACAAAGGTGAATTAAATCAAACTCGCGTGGAGCACACTGCATTGGACCGGGATCAATAGCCGCAATTAACTGATCAGTTTTAGCATCTTTAAGTAAATTACGTAGCTTAAAATCGCCGTGTACAAGCACAGATGTATCATCAAATTCAGAAAAAAACTGATCATACTGCTTAAGTGAACGATATAGTACAATTCGCTCGTCATAATCACAAAAGCCTATATTTGCTTCAACCATTGACCACAAACGGGTTAAATATTGTTGATACCAATTTGGCCATAACTTATCACTTAACTCACCACTGAGCCCTGAGAGCCCTTGGCTATCAACCCGATGCCAACTCAATAAACAATCTGCAATTTGCTCACTCAATGCCAATGAACGGTTAGCACTACGACAAGGTGCAGTTACGCTAATTCCCGCTAAACGTTCCATCAAAACCACTTCTTTAAAAACAGCACTTTGCTCAGAGTGGTGTACGCCATAAATAGTAGGCATACGCACCATTGCGTGGCGAGCTAAAACCGACAGTTTGCTGATTTCGCTCTCGGCCATTCCCCTCATTGGGTAGGCTTTTGCAACCACAGGAAAAGCGATATTACTGCTGTCATACAGTGCAAAAACCGTTGAAAATACACCTTTCCCTACTATCTCCGTGCGCGATACTTTCTCACCCAGTAATAGACTCAGCTCCTCTGTTAGGCACTCCATAGCCTCTCTCCATGCGTTAATGTATCAATACCTTTATGCTTTATCTGACATCATTCCACCTTATGGATCAAACAAAAAAGCCACCTCTCGGTGACTTTTTAATCAAACTTAGTACTACGTTGGCTTTCACGCTAAAATTTGACGCACTTTATCTAAATCTTCTTGCGTATCAACCCCTGCCGGTGGCGCTTGTTCTGCTATAGCAACATGAATTTTCTCGCCGTACCACAGTACCCGTAGCTGTTCAAGGCTCTCTATTTGTTCAAGCTGGCTTGGTATCCAGTTAACATATTGGCGGATAAAGCCTGCTCGATAAGCATAAATACCAATATGCCGCTGATAAAAATTACCCACCTGTGTTTTTGTACGCGCAAAATTATCACGATCCCACGGAATTGCTGCGCGTGAAAAATAGAGCGCATAACCTTGCTGATCGGTCAGTACTTTTACTGCATTCGGATTAAAGACCTCTTCAGCTTCTTCAATACGTACTGATAATGTTGCCATACGCGCTTGATTAGCCTGTGCTAAATTATTAGCCACCTGACGAATAATTGCTGGTGGAATCAATGGCTCATCACCTTGTACATTAACAATGATCGTATCATCAGCAAAATTATAGTGTTCAATAACCTCAGCTAACCGTTCAGTACCCGAATTGTGATCAGCACGTGTCATGCACACTTCACCACCTGCGGCCGTCACTACGGCTGCAACATCGAGATGATCTGTTGCCACAATGACACGTTCAGCCCCTGCACGTTGTGCCTTTTCCAACACATGTAAAATCATTGGTTTTCCGGCAATATCTGCCAATGGCTTACCGGGTAAACGCGTTGATGCATAACGCGCAGGAATAATCACAATAAAACTCATGGTAAAATCTCTTCTGCTGTGAGCTCACGAGCGCGCACTTCCAGTAATACTGGAATACCTTCCGTAATAGGGTAAGCCAGACGATCTAATTTACAAATCAACTCTTGTTTCTCTTTATCATACTGCAATTTCCCTTTACAAACAGGGCAAGCAATAATCTCAAGTAGACGGTGATCCATACGTCATCTCCTCTTTATTATTTGCGCAATAATTGTTATTTATGCACCAATTTTTGCCGTAATTTTTGCTAATAGTGCACTGCCGTTTATCTCTGGCAATTGAGCCTTTACTGGCAAATACCACCAATTAGGCTGGATAAAATCCCGACACTTTACGGCATCTTTTTCTGTCATCAATAAAATTTGCTTATCGGATGTCAACGCCATAAGTTGTTGTTTGCTATATGCCTGATGATCAGCAAAAGCAACACAGCGGATAGGTGTCGCGCCCAGTGTTTGCAAAGTGGCAAAAAAGCGGGGTGGATGACCAATACCGGCCATTGCCACTGTTTCAGGTAATGCGTCAACGGTGCGCTGTTCACCGGTTAATAGATTAACTGCACAGTAAGCCTGTAACTGCATCGAAATTTCATCTGGCTGTGCATCGCCACCATTCACAATCACTGCATCTACAGATTGTAAACGCGATATACTCTCGCGCAGAGGGCCAGCTGGTAACAAAAAACCATTACCAAAACGGCGCTGACCATCAACAATAACAATTTCAACATCACGCGCCAGTGCATAATGCTGTAAACCATCATCAGTAATGATCACATCAACAGTATGTTCAGCCAGCAATGCCTGCACTGCACAGCTGCGATTTGGGTCAACAGCAACCGGTACACCGGTACGCTGATAAATCAGCACAGGCTCATCACCCGCTTGCGTGGCAAGAGTGTGTTTATTGAGCAGCAGCGGATACTGCGTAGCCTGCCCCCCATAACCACGAGAAACAACCGCGGGCCGAAACCCGCGCGCTTGCAACTGCTCCACCAGCCAGATGACCATCGGTGTTTTACCGTTACCACCGACCGTAATATTGCCGACCACCACCACAGGAACAGGCGCTCGCCAGCTTTTTTTCCAACCTAAACGAAATGCACTGCGCCGTGCTGCGCTGATCAGCGCAAAGACCCCTGATAGCGGCAATAACAACCAACACCAGCGTGAACGGGAGAACCACAAACGCTCTATCATGTTACGCCTTACACCCCAAACTGCATTCTGTGCAACTGGGCATAAGCACCCTCTTTTGCCAGTAACTCAGCATGCTGACCACGCTCAACAATTTCGCCTTCATCAATCACTAAAATTTCATCGGCGCTTTCAATGGTCGATAAACGGTGTGCAATCACCAATGCAGTTCGGTTTTTTTGCAGCTCATCTAAAGCTGACTGAATAGCTCGCTCTGATTCGGTATCTAATGCTGAAGTTGCTTCATCAAGGATCAGAATTGGACAATCACGCAGCAATGCGCGCGCGATAGCAATACGCTGGCGCTGACCACCAGAAAGTAGCACGCCGTTTTCACCCACTACCGTATCAAAACCCTGATCCATTTTTTGAATAAATTCGGCAGCATGCGCAATATCAGCCGCTTGCTCAATATGTTCACGGCTATATTGTTCCGTGCGGGCATAGGCAATATTGTTGGCTACGGTGTCATTAAACAAGTGCACTTGCTGAGAAACTAAGGCAACTTGATTGCGTAGGTCAGCCAGTTTGTATTCACGTAGCTCATGCCCATCGAGCAAGATTTCACCCGATTGGATGTCGTAAAATCGTGTCAATAAATTAGCGATGGTTGATTTTCCCGAACCCGAACGGCCAACAAGTGCAACCGTTTTACCCGCAGGCACAGTAAAACTGATATTTTTCAGTGCAGGAGTCTCTTTGGTCGGGTACGTAAAAGTGACATTACGGAACTCAAGATCGCCTTTTGCACGCTCAACATGGCGTGTACCCTGATCATTTTCAGGTTGCATGTCCAAAATGGTAAACAAGGTTTGGCATGCTGCCATACCACGCTGGAACTGTGCATTCACATTTGTCAGTGATTTAAGTGGTCGCAACATAGCCATCATTGAGGAGAATACGACAGTGATAGTACCAGCACTTAATGTCGACATAACGTGTGGCATCGAGGCAACATAAAGCACCACACATAAAGCACTAGAGGCGATGATCTGTATCAGCGGGTCTGAAATTGATGTTGCCGAAACCATTTTCATCGCTTGCTGGCGCATACGGTTACTGACTTCATCAAAACGCTTACTCTCTACCTCTTGCCCCCCAAAACTCAGTACCACTTTATGGCCTTTTAGCATTTGTTCAGCCGAGGCTGTAACATGCCCCATCGTATTTTGCATATCTTTACTGAGTTTACGAAAACGGCGCGATATTAGTCGAATGGCCATTGCAACAACAGGCCCAACAACAATCAAAATGACAGATAACTGCCAACTGTTATAAAACATCATCCCTAAGAGGCCAATAATATAAGCCCCTTCACGTACAACAGTAATCAAAGCGCCTGATGATGATGATGCAACTTGCTCAGTATCATAGGTAATACGCGAGAGTAATGTACCGGTTGACTGTTTATCAAAAAAAGAGACAGGCATCTGCATCATATGCTTAAACAACCGCTGGCGCATATGCATAACCACTTTACCTGACACCCATGACAAACCATAGTTTGAAACAAAACTGGTCATTCCGCGCAATAACATCAAACCAAACAGCGCAAACGGCATAATCTTTAAAAAACTGTTGTCAGCACTCCCAAAACCATCATCTAATAACGGTTTTAACAGTGATATCATTGCCGTATCAGTGCCGGCGTTAATTATCAATGCAATAGCCGCGACAATAAGACCTAACCGGAAAGGTTTGATCATGGGCCAGAGGCGACGAAATGTTTGCCACGTTGTTAGGTCTTTATCATTTAGCATGTATTTAGCCTACTTATTACAATTAACGCTATTCTACTCTGTTTGCACAGAGTCAGCCAAATTGAACATGTTTATCGTACGCCTTAAGGCTAACCTCGTGGCGAATCTACAGGGTTATCTGTATTATTATTGTACAGTTTTTGGCCCTCTTAAGCGGTTATCAATAAAAGACCCAAACTGCTGGTGATACCATACTGGTGATATATCCTGCCGATAACGCTTTATTTGATATTTATTATCGTAAAAAAACACACTCATTTGACCCGATGTTATTGTATTTAGCACACTAATTTGCTGCTGTTGGTAACGTGCAATAATTTCTGAACGGGGATGTTGCCACTGATTAAAACGCCCAGCAGAAACAAACGCATAATCAGGGTTCACTGCCTGTAAAAATGTGGTGGTTGATGATGTTTGGCTGCCGTGGTGTGGAATGGTCATTATATTAGCCTGCAACTTATCCCCTAACTGCAATAAGGCCAACTCCCCAGCTTTTTCTATATCCCCAGTCAGTAAAAAACGAAATGTGCCATCTGTTATCAAAAGTGTACAAGAATCAGCATTACCCGCTTTTTCCACCTGCGTGAGCGGCCAAACAGCTTCTATGCCGAGCTGCTGCCATGTCCAACGATTACCTCGGTGGCAACTTCCACTTTTTATGGCTTGATGATGCAAAGTGCCCGAGGTGCGAACCCATGCCTGTGGAAAAGCATGCAGTAAATCAGCCAGCCCACCCGCATGATCATTATCTTGATGCGAAAGAATCACACCATCGAGCACCCACCCCTGCCAATGCAAAAAGGGTAATATCTGACTTTTTGCCATACTCCCCCCCTGCCAACTACTGCCGGTATCATACACAATGGCATGCCCATTACGGCTTAGAACGACTGACAACCCTTGCCCAATATCCAGCATATCAACTCGCCAGCGTGGTAAGAGTGTAAAGAGGGGTGCAGAGATCACCCCTATTAGCATTAGGCTAAAAATGGGCATTGTTCGGTATAGGTGTAATCGCCACAAAAAGAGCGCGATAAAGAGTATAATACTGAGTATGACACTCCACTGTGGAAGCCCGTGCCATTGCGTTGCCAATGGGGTGATTACGTGCCATAAAAGAACAATAGTATAATCAGCCAGTGTCCAACAAAATGTTGCTAAAGCAGGAAACCCTACTAGCAGTAATGCAGCTAAAATCAGTGGTACAGTGATAAAAGTGACTAGCGGAATGGCTATTAGATTCGCCCAAAAGCTGTACAAAGGAATGCCATGAAACATGGCAAGTTGTACGGGTGCAAGCAGCAGTGTTAACCCAATTTGAATATGTATCCATTCTGCCGGGATGCGCAGCCAAATATGCCGACGCAGTACGGCAGGCAATGGAAAAAAATGCCCAAGGATCATTAACACCATAACCGCCAGACAAGAGAGCCAAAAACTGTCAGACAACACAGTCAAAGGGTCATATAGTAGCAATATTGCCATGACACAAAGCAGTAACGTAACAGGCCGTAATTGCCACTGGCCATAGCGGGCAAACATCACCAATAACATAGCAAAGAGTGTTCGTTCGGCAGGCAGTGCCCAGCCAGCAATCCACACATAAATAACTGAAGCCAATCCCATTGCAATAAGCGGTGCTACGGGTTTAATGCGGTGTGCCGGTAACAAATATTGCGCTATTCGTATCAGCATAAAACCACACAACCCAGCAAACATCACATGCAGACCAGAGATAGCCATTAAATGGGCAATGCCACTGTGCTGAAATACTTGCCAGCGGGTATCACTGATCAAAGCCCGTTCACCAAACGCTAACGCAACGAGTACATCAGCATTGGGTAATCTGTGCATTTGTATGCGAGCTTGTGTAATTAAACGCTGACGTAATGAACTTTCACTGATCACACGTTGGCCAGTTTTTATCACTCCAGTAGCGTGTATACGGTTTGCTATCATCCAGCGTTGTACATCAAACCCACCTTGATTTATTTGCGCAGAGAGAGGAAATAATTTTGCTGTAAATTGCCACGTTTCACCGGCTCGTAAAGGGGGCGCATTTTTCCATGATAAACGGGCTAAAAATGACTGTTTTTTACCTTCAATGGCGGTAATGTGTGCCACAGTGAGTTTATTATCTGTACCAAACAGTTCTGGGCTTTCTATTTTCGCAGTTATGTTAATATAGCGGCCATCATATGCTGTTTGTGCTATATCAGTTTGAAATTGACGTGCTGTTGTGGTTGCGACAATAAAAGAGACTCCTACAATAAGTAGGTTAAAGGTCAACGGCGTTCGCCCAAAGAATAAGAGAAGAACAACGGGAGCTATCCCGATCAACATGAGCCAAGAGGGTAATGCAGTGAGCCACATTAACGGTAAAATACCCGCAATAATTGCCAATGCGGTGCTATCTACAATAAAAAATCGCTTCAATGGTGTATGACCATGCTAAAACAGCTGATTAAAAAGCATCTCCCATCACAGGAGTCTATTCGTGCTCATAAGAGTCTGAGCATTCTCAGCCGTTGGCTACACCATGCCAACTTGTGGAATTTAAATCGTCGATCTGCTTCCGGCGCTTTCGCTGTCGGTTTATTTGTTGCATTCATTCCTTTGCCGTGCCAGATGTTATTGGCTGCTTGTGGCGCTATTTTATTGCGTGTTCATTTACCTTTATCCATTGCCCTCGTTTGGTTGACTAACCCTCTGACTATGCCTCCTATTTTTTATTGTGCCTATAAAGTGGGATCATGGATTTTAGGAACGCCTCGTTATGAAGGGAAGCTGCATTTTTCAATGGAGTGGGTCATGACACAGTTTGATACGCTGTTTATTCCCTTTTTATTTGGTAGTTTTATCTGCGGTATTATCGCAGCGTTTATTGGCTATTTCTCTATTCAAGGGATCTGGCGTTACTCGGTAAGCCGTAACTGGAAAAAGCGTCGTCTCGCTATGCGTAATATTGCACCATAATCTTTTAAATTTATCGCAGCCCAGATATCAACTTGTCGTATTTTATAGTGTGAAGTCTATCAGTTAAGAGAGACACAATATTAACTTTACTTCTCTTTTGCATTTCTCACCTTAATGCAACAAAAAGGGCACTCATTGAGTGCCCGTAGTCTTTTATTGAGCTCACTAAACGTATGCAATTCTATACACTGTTTTTGTGATTGATACGTAATGCTAATGCATAGTCAGTATCAGGCCAAGCGTAATGATACTATTTTCTAAGTATAATATTTTCCAGCCTTATCGAGACTGTATTCTAGCAATTACTTCATGCCGTTTGATGTTCTGTTATCGATAGCCTCGCGCCAACCGCCCAGCCAATGTGATCGTGCATCAAGAGTTTGATATGGACAAAGCTCTTTCGAACGCCCTTCTAATCCAGCAAAGTAACCACGTGAATGAGCACGTTCTAAACGATCCCGTTTTTGTCTCTTCATTCCGGTTTTCCTCGTGTTGGTACGGAAGCCTCGATGAGAGGTTATCCACCCCTCACCATTAAGAATCGGACAATAACGGGGCAAATTCAACGCGCAAAAATCAGGCCAATGTCATTTTTGTGATGCGATACTCAGGTTCATTACATACAAAAAGGCCATCATACCTTGCACCTTACAGTGTAAATATGATGGCCTTATGACAGTTTTGCGAAACAACCCACGCTATTTCAGTAGGTTATCCTTTACTAAACGTTGTTTTTTAGATTTTCCAACTCTTCCCAACGCTCAAATGTTGTTTCGAGCATTTGCTCTACTTCAGCCAATTCATTTAAAACAGGTGTTGTTTCTTCGTGCGATTTTAGAAAAAAATCAGGGTCATTCATGATCGCTTGCAATTGAGCAATACGAACTTCGTGTTTCTCTAGCTGGGCAGGTAGTTCATCAAGTTCACGCTGCTGCTTATAGCTCAGGCGTACACTGGCAGAGCGGCGTGCAGGCTGCGTACTCTCTGCATGACTGTTATTTGCCGTTTTCGGTTCGGCAGATGCTGCTTTTACCGGTGCAGCTTTCTGCGTGGCGCGCGTGGCATGTGTCGCTTCCTGCTGCAAACGTGCATCATGGTAACCACCCACATACTCGGCAACATGACCATCACCCTCAAACATCCAGCAACTGCCGACGGTATTGTCGACAAACTGACGATCATGGCTGACCAGCAGCAGTGTGCCCGGATAATCAGCTAAGATCTCTTCGAGCAGCTCAAGCGTTTCAATATCGAGATCGTTGGTTGGCTCATCGAGGATCAGCAGGTTGTTCGGCTTTAATAGCAATTTCGCCAATAACAGGCGGTTACGCTCACCACCCGACAGCGCTTTTACCGGTGTCATCGCACGGCGTGGGTGGAACAGGAAATCTTGCAGGTAGCCCAGAATATGGCGCGGTTTGCCGCCAAACATGACTTCTTGCTTCCCTTCCGCAACGTTATCCATCACGGTTTTCTCAGGGTCAAGCTCGGCACGGTACTGGTCAAAGTAGGCAACATCCAGTTTGGTTCCACAATGTACACGGCCAGATGTTGGTTGGATCTCGCCCAGCAACAGTTTGATTAATGTGGTTTTACCGCAACCGTTCGCACCGACCAGTGCAATTTTATCACCACGCATAATCTGTGAGGTGAAGTTGTCGAGCAGAACTTTGCCATCCACTTCGTAGCAGGCATTTTCCAGTTCAAAGACAATTTTGCCGGAGCGTGATACATCTTCAATTTGGATTTTTGCCGAGCCCATGACTTCACGGCGCTCTGAACGCTCACGGCGCAGGGCTTTGAGGGCGCGAACACGGCCTTCATTACGTGTTCTACGGGCTTTGATCCCCTGACGGATCCAGACCTCTTCTTGTGCCAGTTTTTTATCAAACTCGGCATTTTGCTGCTCTTCTACCCGCAGGGCTTCTTCTTTGCCTTCCAGATATTTATCATAATCGCCCGGCCATGACACTAATGCGCCACGGTCAAGATCAACAATACGGGTGGCCATATTGCGGATAAATGCACGGTCATGCGAGATAAAGATAATGCTGCCTTTAAACTCTTTGAGGAAAGTTTCCAACCAACGAATGGTATCCACATCAAGGTGGTTGGTTGGCTCATCAAGCAGCAGAACATCAGGTGCACACACCAGTGCACGCGCTAATGCAGCCTTACGCAGCCAGCCGCCAGAAAGTTCAGACAGTGCCATATCTTCTTGCAGATTTAACTGCTCCATCACCTGATGGATACGGCTTTCAAACATCCAACCATTGCAGTGATCCAGTGCTTCTTGCAGTTTTCCCATTTTATTCAGATTTTGCTCTGACGGGTCACTACATACCAGTTGAGAAATGGCATGGTAATCTTTCAGCAAGGTAGCGACGTGCTCGACACCTTCAGCAACGTAGTCAAAAACACTGCCGGTTGCATTACGCGGTGGATCTTGTTCCAAACGCGAAATCACAACGTCTTGCTGTACCTGTAAACGGCCATCATCAAGCTTTTGTTCACTGGCCAGCACTTTCATCAGTGTCGATTTGCCCGCACCGTTGCGGCCAACTAAACAGACGCGTTCGTTCGGTTCAATGTGCAGTTCGGTATGATCAAGTAGCGGTGCATCGCTGTAAGAGAGGTATGCACCGGTGAGGTTAATCAGCGCCATTGGCTAACCACTCCTGTAATTGCGTTAAGTCAAAGGGCCAGCCGAGCTCTCGGCCAGCTAAATCGCATAAGACGGGGATCCGGATGCCATAACGGGCTTCCAATGATTCATGTCCGGCAATATCAATACGTTGGCAATGTGGCGCTATGCCGCACTGCAAAATTATCTCCCACGCCATCTCACAGAGATGACAATATTCCGTGTGGTAAAGTCGGTATCGCATCTGCAACCCTGTTGTCCTTTGGTTTTCAGTCGTGTATCACTTGAAAGCCCGCAATCTGCGGGCTTTTTTATCGATTCAAAATGCAGTGCATTAAGCGGTTTGTTCGCGGTGTTTCACAATCCAGCAGTTATGGATCTGACGGTTACGCGCAAAATCAGCCGATAATGACAAATTAGTAATGTCATCAGCATCCAGACCGAGTGCCGCCAAACCTTCCATATCCATTTTGAATCCGCGCTTGTTGTTCGAGAACACAATCACGCCGTCATCACTGAGCAGACGCTGCAAATTTTGCATCAGCTTTAAGTGATCACGCTGCACATCAAATGACTCATCCATACGCTTTGAGTTTGAGAATGTTGGCGGATCAATAAAGATCAGGTCAAACTGCTCATCGGCATTTTCCAGCCAGCGCAGACAATCGGCCTGCACTAAACGGTGCTGACCTCGGATATTATTCAGATTGAGGTTTTGCTCGGCCCAGTTCAGATAAGTCTTTGACATATCTACCGTTGTGGTGCTACTTGCGCCACCTAAAGCGGCATGTACTGTTGCCGTACCTGTGTAAGCAAACAGGTTAAGGAAGCGTTTTCCTTTCGCCATTTGCCCCAACATGCGGCGGGTTAATCGGTGATCAAGGAACAGGCCTGTATCCAGATAGTCTGTCAGGTTTACCCACAAGCTTGCACCATATTCGTGAACCACAAAGTAATCGTCCTGATTGGCCATTTTCTCGTACTGAGATGTGCCTTTTTTGCGCTCGCGGACTTTCAAAATCACTTTATCGGCTTCAACACCGGTAACATCAAGCACGGCAACAACCAAGTCAAACAGACGATGACGTGCCTTTTGCTCTTCGATCTCTTTTGGCGCGGCGTATTCATTGATCACGATATGATCAAGATAGCGATCAATGGCAACGTTGTAGTCAGGCAAATCAGCATCATACAAACGGTACGCTTCCAGACCTTCATCTGCGGCCCATTTGTCGAGCTTTTTAATGTTTTTACGCAGACGGTTGGCAAAATCTTCCGCACCTTTTAGGCTACGCGCGCTATTATCTTGCTGCTGTTCTGCAATTTGGTAGTTTTTCTGGATACAATCCAGCGGGCCGTTTTTCGCTTTAAACTGACGCTCTGCACGCATTTGCAGGCAGTTCAGCAGCTCTGGCGCACCGCTGAACAGCGATACACGCCAGCTGCCAAACTCTTGCTTCAAACGGCGGCCAAATACGGTGTGCAGTGCAATCAGAGCCGGTACGGAGCCTAAACGCTCACCGTAAGGTGGGTTAGAGAGCACCGTACCACGCAAATTTTCGGCTTTCTGTGCGGTACTCAGTGGATTGGTCAATGCCACAGCATCGGCACGCTTTAAGCTAATCAGGCTGGTTAAACCAGCATTGCGGATGTTGGTTTGCGCACGATCAATAACGCGCTGATCATTATCGATACCAAAGAACAGCGGTGCGGTTTTGCTCACACCCGCGTTTGCACGCACTTGTGCATCATCACGAATCGCTTTCCAAACATCGCGGTCATGACCTTTCCAAGCCAAAAAGCCCCACTGCTCGCGCCACAATGCTGGCGCCATATCGGAAGCCATCATCGCCGCTTCAATCAGCAGTGTGCCTGAGCCGCACATTGGGTCGACCAGCGGTGTACCGATTTTCCAACCAGAACGCAGTACTAATGCTGCCGCTAAGTTCTCTTTGAGCGGCGCTGCACCAGTACGATCACGATAACCACGTTGGTGTAAACTCGCGCCGCATAAATCTAGCGAAAGCACAGCTTCTTCTTTGTGCAGATAAACGTTGATACGGATATCAGCATCCTGACGTTCAACGCTTGGGCGCTCACCCACTTTACGGCTGAAATGGTCAACAATCGCATCTTTAACCCGCACAGCACCAAACTGGCTATTACGGATCTCATCGTTTGTTCCGGTAAAATCAACGGCAAAGGTATCCTTAACATCAAAGATATTTTGCCAGTTCACACTGCCTGCGCCGAGGTACAAGTCTAACTCACTGAAAACTTTAAAGGTGGCCAGCGGAAGTAAAATACGCGAAGCCAAACGGCTCCACATCATGCTGCGGTACATTATTTCAACAGAACCTTTGAAATGAACGCCGCCTTGCGTCAGTTTACACTCTTGTGCACCTAAGCCTTCTAGCTCAGTTTTCAGCAGTTCTTCCAATCCCCGGGCAGTTGTTGCGAACAATGATTTCATCGTAACTCTGATTTTAAGAAAAATTGTTATCTATTATACGCGTATCACAACGTAAAGTCCGTTGAATAAACGCACTCAACCGGAATTGTCTGTTATTCTATATAGACAGTTTTGTTATTAGAGACTAAAAAGCGCCCGTAGGCGCTTTTATCAAAAACAGTCATCACGAAAGGCTTATACCGTATCACACAAATGATAATGGCGATTTGGCCGCTGGCGTAACACGCCTTCTGAAACCAGTTGTTGAAAAATATGGTCAACTTGTTCAACAGGCAGTTGCAAATGTTGAGCAACATATTTTTTACTGCATTTCACATGTCCAGCAAGTAACCCTTCACGTACACGCTCAAATGGGCTAAGAACAATTTCTTCAATTTCAGGGGTAATCTCTGCATCTCTGTGTTGTTCTTCACATTCAACAACCACGGTGGTTGATAATACAGTCTGTGAAGCAACCCATTTACGGCGAAACCGATTCTCTTCACCAATTAAACCCACAAAAAAAGCGGAAAATACATCCAATAACAGTGAAAGAAAACAGACTAAAACAAACTGTACTTGAGATGTAGAGAGGTGCATACCTTCAGCTAAACTGCTCATCAGCCCTAGCATGGACGATTGCTCACTTACCGGCTGGGCATCACGCTCACGGCGCAATGCATCTTGCTGTAAACGCAAAGCTGAGTTAGCATCTTGCATGCTTTTTACACCGCTAGAGATACGATCTAGCTGAATGTATTTCATGGCGGCTGTTTCATTAAGCTGAATTTGCCGATCAATAGCAGCAATTTGCTCATCATAACGAGAAACTTCACGCTGGTGCTGCGCTTCAACATTTAAAGCTGTATTAGTTGCACTGTTAATGCCACCGATACTGCCACCAATCGAAATCATTGCCAAAATGGTATAAAAAAGCAGTGCAGAGAGCGACCCACTCAGATCCCGACGTGAACGCCGTTCACCAAACTCATACCAGACATAAAATTTCCCCAATTCAAAAATAACCGCCAATGCACCGAACAACCATTTCATCATTGGGTTGTCATCTATTGACAAAAACAGTAAAAGAGAAAAGATAATCGACGCTAAAATTGCAGCACCGGTAAAGCTATATACAATGGTTAAAGCAAACCATTCTTTCGGATACCTTACGGGTACTTGAGTCTGTGTTGTCATGAGTGGTTACAGCATAAAATCAAAAAAAAGAAAACAATAGCCTTATATTATAAACTTACTGAGTTATGTTTGCAGTTTTATACTGCGGATTTATCCATATATCTGCTTTTTTGTATAAAGTTACAGCACTTTATTTCTCTTTGTATCAAGCCCCTACCTCAATGCGGCAGGGGCTTACTAAAAAAAATTATGCGGTTGTCAATAGAAAAATATTCAACGAAACCACCAGCACAACAATCACTGCACCTATCCCTTGAATGATCTTGCTATTAGTTAGGCCTCCCATTAACGCACGTTGGCTTGTAAAAATAAGCAGTGGAATGAGTGCAAAGGCAATACCAAAACTCAATACCACTTGGCTTAACACCAAAATAGAGCTTGGATTTAAGCCAACAATGATGACGATAAATGCAGGCAGCATGGTAATGGATCTTCGCACCCATAATGGAATTTTCAGGTGTGTAAAGCCTTTCATAACCACCTGCCCTGCCAATGTTCCTACCACCGTTGACGATAAACCAGAGGCAATCAGGCTAAGTGCAAAGATAGTCGCCGCTGCTTTACCCAGTAACGGTGTTAGCGTGCTATAGGCTGTTGTTAAATCAGCTATTTCAGGATGCCCATTTAGATGAAATGTTGCCGCAGCCATAATCACCATGGCCATATTGACAAACCCAGCAATGGTCATCGCAACGGCTACATCAAGCCGTGTAGAGCGGTAATACAGGCGTTGCTGATGAGCGCAATCTGTTGTCATACAGTCTGCACCTTGCCGCTGTGTCAGCGCAGAGTGTAGGTAAATAACGTGTGGCATAATTGTTGCGCCAAGAATACCGGCTGAAAGATAAATGGCATTATTGTTCGGTTCATTAGGCCAGAATGAATCTTTGGCCACTAATACCCAGTTAGGGTGAGCAAATTTCAGTTCAATGAGATAGGCAACAGCAACAAACAGTAAAAATGCCCCGATCACAATCTCTAAATATTTAGGGTTACGGCTTTGTACTAGCAAAATTGCACTGCTAATAACCGCGGTCAACAGCGCACCTTCAAGCAAACTGATACCCAGCAGTAATTTAAACCCAATAGAAGCACCAATAAATTCAGCCAAATCGGTGGCCATTGCCATGATCTCAGCTTGTATCCAATATCCCCATACACAGACTTTGGGCAATTTATCACGCAAGTGCTCGGCCAAATTTTTGTGTGTTGCTATACCCAGTTTTGCTGATAAAAGCTGAATCAACATTGCCATTAAACTTGATGCCACAACCACCCAAAGCAGCGTATAACCATATGCAGAACCGGCTTGAATGTTCGTCGCAAAGTTACCCGGATCAATATAACCAATAGCGGTGATAAAGGCAGGCCCCATCAGCGTTAAAGCAAACCGTGGATGTCTGTTTTTTGTTACTGTAATTCGACCATTTTCCATTTAGCCCCACAAAACTCTGCTATGATATAAGATTCAATCTCTACTTTATTCTTGTTGTATCACGGTGATACTGCGTTGTATGACAAGCATATGTCTCTTTTAATTAAACACGAATGCAACTTTTTTCATGCCTATTTTCATTGTTGTATCAGGCAGTTAATAGCCTTATTACGTATTAATTTTTCTATAACTCTAAATAGAGCATAAACGTGAGAAATAATAATAGGTTCTGTTTTTTTGTTTAATTTAACAACCAAGTGTAACCAGACACGTATCTCGTACAATAAATAAGCCTGTGAAATAAAAACCACAAACAAGACAATGAGCCATAAAATAATTTGGCAATTTTTATTATTTATTTTAATTACACTTTGCAAAAAAACGATTATTGGTACACGCTTTTTAGAGCCAGAAAATTCATGTCTAACAATATTTATCCACACTCAATAATCTTTTTAGATAACTCAATATTGTGAAATAGAATGAATCAGGGAATTATCGTCATAACATTAAAATGGGAAAATACCGTATGCGATAAAAATAAACAGCAATAAACACATCGAGTTAGCAAAATAAGCGCATCAATAACGCATAAACATCTCAAGAAATGGCCTGAGGTTACCTGCATTTGTCCTCAGAAGCATTGTTGTATCTGTAAGATATGAAATCGGAGCTTATGTATGTCATCTGCAAATACAAAAAAGATAGGCTTAATTGCCTGTACCGGCCTTGTCGCAGGTAACATGATGGGAAGCGGTATTGCGCTTTTACCGTCAAGTCTTGCTTCTTACGGCTCAATTACTATTTATAGCTGGGCTATTTCACTGGTAGGCGCACTGGCGCTGGCTTACGTTTATGCACGAATGGCAACTGTTAACCCCCAATCTGGCGGGCCAGTGGCTTATGCGGGTGAAGTTTCACCTATTTTTGGTTTCCAAACTGGTGTGTTGTACTACCATGCCAACTGGATCGGTAATCTTGCTATTGCGATTACTGCCGTATCCTACCTCTCCACTTTCTTCCCGATTCTCAATGAACATATTCCTGCGGCTATCGCCTCGATTGCTATTGTGTGGTTTTTCACCTTTGTTAATCTGCTCGGCGGTGGGTTTGTCAGCCGCTTAACCACTATTGGGGTTGTATTGGTACTGATCCCCGTTGTGGGTACTGCGCTGTTTGGCTGGTTCTGGTTTGACTCAGCTACATACGCCACAAGTTGGAACGTATCTGCAAAATCAGACTCAACCGCCATTACTCAAGCCGTCATCCTCTGCTTATGGTCATTTATCGGCGTGGAGTCTGCTTCTGTCAGTACCGGTTTGGTGGATAACCCAAAACGTACCGTCCCAATGGCAACAATGCTGGGTACAGCCCTTGCCGGTATTATCTACATTGCCGCCACACAAGCTATCAGCGGTATGTTTCCAGCCAGTGAACTGGCAAAATCGGGTGCCCCTTTTGGTATGGCTGCATCATTAATGGTCGGCGGTTGGGCAAATTCAGTCGTCTCTTTATTTACCGCACTGGCCTGCTTAACCTCACTAGGTTCTTGGATGATGCTGGTCGGTCAGGCTGGTGCACGTGCAGCGAGTGATGGCAACTTTCCTGCAGTATATGGCGAAATGTCAGCCTCTGGCATTCCACGTAAAGGGCTGATTCTTGCTTCAATTAAAATGACCGTACTGATGATTATGGTAGCGTTCTTAGGCTCTCAAGGGGGCAGTGCCGCCAGCTTATTTACCCAAATTACCAGTATTGCCGTGCTGTTAACCATGCTGCCTTACTTCTATTCCTGCATTAACTTAATTCGTATGGAAGGTGCTAACGCTAAAAATATGCTCAGTATGCTGGCAGGAATATTAGGCAGTGCCTTCTGCTTTGTTGCTCTAGCAGGCGCAGAACAAGCCCCATTAGCCGGTACATTTATTGTTTCCCTGATTATCTTAATATTTTATACCCGAAAAATCGCAAAACGCGATGCGGCAGGGCAAGCATCGTCTTAATTACCGCCTATCTGATGATATTACGCTAATTAAATAATGAACACCAAGGAGCTGCAATGAACATCGTTGCCATTTTAAGTAATGTAGATGCTTATTTTAAAGAAGCCCCGCTGCAAGAGCTCGATATTGCGCTACAAAAACGTGGGTTTCATGTTATTTACCCGTCCGACGCAGCAGATTTATTAAAAGTTATTGAAAATAACCCCCGTATTTGCGCGGTGGTATTTGACTGGGATAAATACGGGCTTGATCTATGCAAAGATGTTAGCGAACTTAATGAAAACTTACCACTGCATGCGTTCGCTAATAATAACTCTGTGTTAGATATTAAATTAGGGCATTTACGCTTAAATCTAAACTTCTTTGAATATCATCTTGATATTGCAGATGATATTGCATTAAAAATAGAGCAAAAGCGTGATGAATATGTTGACCGTATATTGCCACCACTGACTAAGGCTCTGTTTAAATATGTTGAAGATGGCAAATATACGTTTTGTACCCCTGGTCACATGGGCGGAACAGCGTATCTAAAAAGCCCTGTCGGCAGCATTTTTTACGACTTTTACGGTGCAAACACACTGAAATCTGATATTTCGATTTCAGTATCAGAGCTCGGATCACTGCTCGATCACTCCGGCCCACACAAAGAGGCAGAAGAGTATATTGCCCGCGTATTTAACGCTGATGCCAGTTATATCGTCACCAATGGTACATCAACAGCCAACAAAATTGTGGGTATGTTCTCAGCCCCTTCTGGTAGCACCGTGTTGATTGACCGTAACTGCCATAAATCATTAACCCACTTGATGATGATGAGCAATGTCACCCCACTCTATTTTCGTCCGACACGTAATGCCTACGGTATTTTAGGCGGCATTCCACAGAGTGAATTCAGACGTGATGTGATTGAAGCTAAAGTCAAAGCAACGCCAAATGCCGCTTGGCCTATCTACGCGGTAGTCACCAACAGTACCTATGATGGTTTGCTGTACAACACCGGTTTTATCAAAGATACCCTTGATACCAAATTCATTCACTTTGACAGTGCATGGGTGCCCTAC
Source organism: Plesiomonas sp. (assembly GCF_051652165.1). Taxonomy (GTDB): domain Bacteria; phylum Pseudomonadota; class Gammaproteobacteria; order Enterobacterales; family CAMTGL01; genus Plesiomonas. The sequence goes on along the minus strand of NZ_JBOFTR010000004.1, from coordinate 171,337 downwards.
ACTAACTTCCACCCTATTTACAAAGGTAAATACGGTATGAGTGGTGGAGGTGTCACCGGTAAAGTGATTTATGAAACACAATCAACCCACAAACTGCTGGCTGCATTCTCACAAGCCTCAATGATTCATGTGAAAGGTGAAATTGATAAAGAGATTTTCAGTGAAGCCTACATGATGCATACATCAACATCACCACTGTATGCCATTGTTGCATCAACCGAAACGGCAGCGGCAATGATGAAAGGCAACACCGGCCGCTTGCTGATTGACTCTTCCGTTCAGCGCGCCGTACGTTTTCGTAAAGAGATCAAAAAATTGCGGGCAGAGTCAGACAGCTGGTTCTTTGATGTCTGGCAACCCGATGATATTCAAGATGCAGAGTGTTGGAATCTCAGCCCGAATGAGAAATGGCACGGGTTTAAAGATATCGATGCCGATCATATGTATCTCGACCCGATTAAAGTCACTATTTTGACCCCAGGTCTGGATAAAGATGGCAATTTGGAAGAGAGCGGGATACCGGCAGCGCTTGTCTCTAAATTCCTCGATGAGCAAGGTATTATTGTCGAGAAAACTGGCCCGTATAATATGCTGTTCCTGTTCAGTATCGGCATCGATAAACCCAAAGCGATGCAACTGCTGCGCGGGCTGACTGACTTCAAGCGTGGTTATGATCTGAACTTAAAGGTGAAAAACCTGTTACCTTCGCTGTATGCTGCTGACCCGCAATTTTACAACGATATGCGGATTCAAGAGCTGGCTCAAGGCATTCATAAACTGACCATTAAGCATGATTTACCGAAAATCATGTTCCACGCTTTTGAAGTCTTACCACAAATGATTGTGCCGCCTTATCAGGCATTCCAAGAAGTATTACAAGGCAATACCGAAGAAGTTGCTCTAGAAGATATGGTTGGCAAAATCAACGCCAACATGATCCTGCCGTACCCTCCGGGTGTTCCTTTGATTATGCCGGGGGAAATGGTGACAGAAGAGAGTAAACCGGTACTGGAGTTTTTGAAAATGCTGGTTGAAATCGGGCGCCACTATCCAGGCTTTGAAACCGATATTCACGGCTGTCACCCCCATGCCGATGGGCGTTACATGGTCAGCGTACTCAAACGTTAATCTTTTAATATTAACTAAAAGTGGCTTAATTACTGCGTGACCACACTCAATAAACCCGCATAATCTGCGGGTTTATTTTTTATTTTGCCTCACCGCACTCTCACCTCTATACATCTGCTGCGCCACTGATAATATATACAGTAATATTATGACTAATAATGCTATGACATAACCATGACCGCTCAAGGGCACTTACTATTTTCTGTAGCTTGCATTGTACTGGCTAAAAAAGCGGGGCTTACCCCAGAACTGGTCCAACTCGATTGGTGGCATGCTGTACCTGCTGCGCTGGCAACTGCGCTACTGCCTGATATTGATCACCCACGTTCGGTGTTGGGGCAAAAACTACGGTGGCTCTCTATCCCAATATCAAAAATTTTTGGTCATCGTGGTTTCACCCACAGTCTACTCGCTGTTGCCATTGGCTTATGGTGTTTACTGCACAAATGGCCAACCTCTATTCCTATCCCTTCAGGCATGATTGATGCTCTAGTGGTAGGCTATATGAGCCATCTTCTGGGTGATGCTCTAACACCTGCGGGTATTCCTCTATTTTGGCCTGTAAAACAGCGTTTTCGACTGCCATTGCTCCGTTTTCGTACAGGCAGTAATATGGAAACTCTTGTTTGTGTGATCCTTTTAGCCGGTTCTCTGTGGTGGAGACCCTGAGTGATCACACCATTTATATTGCTAGATTAGCCATATAACTGTGTTATCACCCAACATTCCCTGCTTATTGATACTATAAAAACCATCAGGATAATATCCTGATGGTTTTTCTGTTTTTTTAAACTTAATAGCTTAAGTTAATCTATAGCTATCAATATCTTAGCGTTTTTAATCTTGAGCATCTCAATGCTAAAATATTTAATCCTACGTATTTTAACCCTAATGCTTTTCTTTGAAAGATCTGCACTCAACACACCTTACCCAGAAATATCTGCATTCACCTTATACTCTGCCCGTAATTTTTTTGCCGCATCAACCATGTTAACCAGTGCCAGACGCGTCTCTTCCCAACCACGCGTTTTCAAACCGCAATCTGGATTGACCCACAAGCGCTCTGCCGGAATTTTTTCTGCTGCTTTACGCAGTAAAGCCTCCATCCACTCAACGCTTGGAATATTCGGTGAATGGATATCATACACTCCTGGCCCTATCTCATTCGGGTAATCAAAATGCTCAAATGCATCAAGCAAATCCATATCTGAACGTGAGGTTTCAATAGTGATAACGTCAGCATCAAGCGCGGCGATGGAGTCAATCACATCATTAAATTCGCAATAGCACATGTGAGTGTGAATTTGGGTATCATTTGCCGAACCTGCTGCTGAAATTTTAAAGGCTTGCACCGCCCACGCGAGGTACTCAGCATGTTCAGCTTCACGCAGTGGTAAACCTTCACGCAGTGCCGGTTCATCAATTTGGATAATCCCAATGCCGGCAGTTTCCAAATCAGTGACCTCATCACGCAGTGCCAAAGCAAGCTGCAGAGCTATCTGCTTACGGCTAATATCTTCACGCGGGAATGACCAGCAAAGCAGTGTTATTGGGCCTGTCAACATGCCTTTTACTGGCTTATTGGTGAGTGACTGAGCAAATACTGACCATTCGACCGTCATCGCATTCGGCCGTGAAATATCACCCACCACAATCGGCGGCTTAACACAGCGTGAGCCGTAGCTTTGTACCCAACCATTTTGTGTAAAGGCAAACCCTTCAAGCAATTCACCAAAGTACTCCACCATATCATTACGCTCGGCTTCGCCGTGTACCAACACATCAAGGCCGATAAGCTCCTGCTCTGACACTGCCAGTGCAATTTCAGTTTCTAACCCAGCCTGATACTGCGCAGCACTGATCTGCCCTTTTTTTGCATCGCGCCGCAATGTACGAATAGCCGAGGTTTGTGGGAAAGAGCCGATAGTTGTTGTCGGCCATGCTGGTAAAGGAAAACGCCTTTTTTGCTCTTGCGCACGTACTGCATAAGGCGCAGCACGCTCTGCATCCTCAGTACGTAACGCAGCAACTCGCTGCTGAACGGCCAGATTATTGACCCGTGTTGATGTTGCCCGTGCGCGCACCGGTGCGCTGTACTCCACCAGCAATGACTGCAACTGAATATCTGTTGGTTGATTGAGTGCTTGTGTCAGCAGCGTCAGCTCCTGACATTTTTGCTGTGCGAATGCCAGCCAGCTTTTTATTTCAGGATCAAGCTTAGTTTCAGCTTCAACATCAACCGGTGAGTGCAATAAAGAGCACGACGTGCCGAGCCATAAACGACCCTCTAACGAGGCCAATAATGGCTGTAATTGCTGCCATTTAGCTGCCAAATCAGCCCGCCAAATATTACGGCCATTGATAACACCGAGCGAAATCACAGTGTCTTTTGGCAACTGTGCTATCAGTGTGGCAAGATCATCACTTCCCTGCACTGTATCAAGATGCCAGCCCGCCACCGGCAGTGTGGCGACAGCCGCAAGGTTGTGGTTTATCCCACCAAAATAAGTACTTAACAGCAGTTTAATCGGCGTTTTACTCAAGGTTGTATAAGCACAGTGATAAGCCGTTAACCATTCAGCAGGCAGATCAAGCACCAACGCAGGCTCATCAATCTGTACCCACTCAACCCCTTTTTGCGCCAGCAAATTCAACACTTGCTGGTATACCGTAAGCAGTGCGGGCAACAGGCTAAGTTTATCAAACGCATTACCTTTGACTTTACCTAGCCATAGGTAGGTTAACGGCCCAAGCAGAACCGGTTTGATTTTGTGGCCAAGCGCCAACGCTTCATCAACTTCATCGAGTAACTGTGTCCATGTCAGGCAAAAACGCTGATTCTGATAAAACTCAGGTACGATATAGTGGTAGTTAGTGTTGAACCATTTGGTCATTTCACCCGCAGCAGCCTGATGACCACTCGGAGCACGGCCACGGGCCACGCGGAATAAGGTATCAAGATCAACACGGCCATCGGCACGTAAGTGGCGTTGCGGTACATTACCCACCAACAAGCTGGTGGTCAGCACATGGTCATACCATGCAAAATCACCAACAGGAAGCAGATCAATTCCGGCGTTTTTCTGCGCAGCCCAGTGTCTGGCACGTAAGGTTTTACCAGTATCGAGCAGAGCTTGCTGACTGATATCTCCAGCCCAATACTGTTCTTGTGCTTTTTTCAGTTCACGGTGCAAACCAACTCGCGGGAATCCGAGGGTATGACTGATAATGCTCATAATCTTCTCCATTTGGCCATCCAGATGTTTACACATCTATAATTGACCGTTAGAGTGATCTCAACAACCGGAAGTTGTTCATCTGCATTATGAAGGGAATTCATGATCGAATTACGCCACTTAACCACCCTGAGTGTTTTACATGAACAGGGAAGCCTGACCCGTGCGGCGATAGTCTTGCACCAAACACAATCGGCGCTCTCACACCAGATTGCCGACCTTGAGCAGCGATTAGGGCACCTGTTGTTTATCCGTAAAAGTCAGCCAATCAAGTTCACGCCGCAGGGCACTTTGCTGCTGGATCTGGCTAAAGAGATCTTGCCAAAGATTCAGCATGTCGAAAATCAGATTACCGCCAATGACACCCAAATTCGGGCAAGCTTGAAGTTAGCAATTGAATGCCATAGCTGCATACAGTGGCTGACACCTGCCTTGACACAGTTTAAAGAGTCATGGCCACATACCGATCTGAACTTTACCGCCGCAACAACTTTTGATCCGCAACCTTTATTGGCACAGGGAGAGTTGGATCTGGTGATTACCAGTGATATTCAGCCCAGAGCCGACCTCTTTTTTGCCCCCTTATTTGACTTTGAAATGCGCTGGATTATCTCACCACAACATCGGCTGGCCGGAAAATCCTCACTTGCCGCTACCGATTTTGAAACCGAGACATTGCTGGTTTATCCGGTACAAAAACAGCGTTTAGATGCATGGCGACGCTTCTTACAACCGGCAAATATTCAGCCGAAACTAAAAACTGTAGATAGCACATTATTGCAAATTCAGATGGTTGCCGCTGGAATGGGGGTTGCTGCACTGCCGCACTGGGCTGTATTTGATGTAGAACAACAAGGCTTGTTGTGCACCAAATCAATTGGTGAAAAAGGGTTATGGCGAAGACTGTATGCCGGAGTACGCTGTAACGAACAACACGACCAAGCTATTCAGCACTTCTTACGTTGTACACGCGCTCAAATGGGGCACTTACCTGGCATCAAACGCATTAATACGTAAGACATTGAATTAAAATAAAAAAACCATAACACGGAATGCCCTACTACCTTACCGTGTTATGGCTTGCTTTCATTTATTTGATCTAATGCGTACTTGAATTAGCACACTTGTATAGCTCAGTATTTACAGCTTCTGCCATGCTGCTGATGTGGTCGGGATTTCACCTTTCGTCCACCACTTTGCTTTATAACTGCTATTTTGATAAGTCACTGTCTGGCCAGTGGTATAGGCAATATCGGCTGACCATGCTGCAGGCCCCGTTGTCGAGCCACTGTCAGTTGTCACTTTCAGCCATACAGAACTGCTTCCCGGCGTTTCCCCTTTTGTCCACCATTGAGCTTTGTACTGCGCCCCGTTATACGAGACCAGATCATTGGCTTGATAAATACTGCTGACATCCCACGCTTTTGGTGTGGTTGGAAGCGGTGTTCCTGTCCCTTTAATATTAACGATTACCGGCTGTACCACTTTATTCACGCCATCACTGACAGTCACATTAATTGTCACACTTTGATCTTGTGCTGAAACAGGCGCTTGATAGGTAATAGTTGCTTTATTAGTCGTGCTGACCACTGTGCCTGCTGATGCACTGAAAGTTAATTTATCACCGTTTGCATCAGTCACCGACACATCAAAGCTGACCGATTGGCCGCTGGCCACGCTAACACTGGCAGGTGCAGTGACAACCGGAGCCGTATTTGCGGCACGAATATCTAACTGATACGTATAATCTTTATTCTTCACAAAAATTTGATTGGTGTATAAATCACCTGAGGAATAGATCACTTTATCGGTGTTATCCAATACCCCAACCTGCACAATACTGGCGTAAGTGCTGTTCACTTTGGTGGCTAGCTGCTGCCCCCATACGGATTCAGTTTCATTGCTACTGGTCAGGGTCAGTGTTTCAGTCACCACTTCTTTACCTGATGCATCAAAAATTCTAAACCACACTGTTTCACCGCTTTTTGCATCTTGGCCCGCTTTAATAAAGCTGCCTTTATTCAGCCAAGGTGCAACAACAGCGCTGCCACCTCCAAAGCTCAGATCGCTACAGTTATAAAAACCCTCTCCGGCCGGATCAACACGCTGCCAGCGGGTATATAACACCGCATCTCCGGTGCGACCTGTCGGCAACTGCACATCCATTTGGTAATATTTTTTACCGTCAATTACCGTTACCGGAAGATCATTAAAACTCGCAATCAGTTCTAAGTCAGCCCAGTTCAGTTTTTGTGTTGCAGAATCAAAACCTTGTTTCGTCAGGAATATTTGCCAAAAGCTGGGGTTATGTGGGGTTGCAGCCATAAAACGTAGAGTGGTTTTCCCACCTTTTGAGAGATCTATCGCCGTTTTTTTCCAATCAGGCGAAGGCTGATCAATACCGGCTTTTTTATCATCACCGGCAGAACATAAACGCCCATCAGGAATGGCTGCTTTTACTGCATTGAGATCGTTATAATTAGAAACTAACTTGGAAAACTCAGGTTTTTGTACAAAAGGATACCAGCTTGACTGTAGGTAAGCCTGACGGCACGCAAGATTGGGAATGGTGGAACCATTTTGTGAATCCCAATAACCCCCGTCTTTATCACAAAACTCCTGTCTGGCCGCAGGGAACTCCATGTACCCGTGTGCAAAGGTTAAAGAGGGAGCGGCGAGTAACAACGCCAGTGATAACGTAGAAAAAGCAGTTCCTTTATGCATACACAATCCTGAGTTGAGTAAAAAGTGAGGGCTACATTGAAATCCGGCCAGAAAACCCGGAGGAAAATCAACGTATCAGCTTAACTGCAACACCATTATCATAGATTGTTTGCGCAATGTTAATTTAATGTAGCAATCACTAAAATATATGCGAAACCGACCGTGTGCTTGCTGAAAAAACAATCAACATTACATTCAACACCTCGTACTAAAGTGATAAAAAAAGAGCCTTTCGGCTCTTTTTTTGTGCATATACTTCCCGTAGACACTATTTGCGCTTTTTCTTCTTCTTTTTTCCCTCATCCTGCTGCGCTTTCAGCTCTGCTTTTATCAGCTCTTCTTCTGCTTCTCGGATCACCATGTCAGGTGTTTCAAGGCTAATACGACCAATAGTTGCAGTACGGAACTCATTCAATAACAAACTGGCCACTTTATTTAAGTCAGCAATACCACCACGACGTAAGCAACCGCGCTGACGACCAATCGCATCCATCAGCTCAATATCACTTTCTGGCAACTCACTTAACTGAAAACGTGCTTTCAATAGTTCAGGGTATGCTTCTAAAAAGTACTCAGCGGCAAACATTGCTACTTCTTCGTGGTCAATTACGGTATCTTTAATTGCACCGGTAATGGCTAAACGAAAACCACAGGCTTCGGGTGTCAATTTCGGCCATAAAAAACCGGGGGTATCATGCAAGATAATATTGTTATCGAGCTTAATACGCTGCTGCATTTTGGTCACACCCGCTTCATTACCGGTTTTCGCAATAATTCGGCCAGCCAGTGTATTGATTAAGGTTGATTTTCCGACGTTAGGAATGCCCAATATCAATGCACGCAACGGCTTATAATCACCACCACGGTTAGGGACTATTTTTACATACGTATCAAGCAGTGCACGAATTTGCTCTGGCTGCTGCTGTGTTAACGCAATTGCCTTAATGCCCTGCTCTTTTTCTAAATGTGCTAACCACTGTTGGGTGATTTCTGGATCTGCTAAGTCAGATTTATTAAGAATTTTCAGGCAAGGTGTATCACCACGCAACGCCGGCACCAGCGGGTTTTCACTACTAAAGGGAATACGAGAGTCGAGTACTTCAATAATAAGGTCAACATTAGGCATTACCTCTGCGATCTCTTTGCGGGCTTTATGCATGTGCCCAGGAAACCAGTTAATGGCCATTTTTAGACTCCTTAGTCAATCTACGTACTCACTTAGTACGGCTGAAATTCATTGTATCAAACCTGTTTATCACCATTATTATGCCTACTACGATGAAAAACGATAACTTTTATAATTAAAAACTGTAACGTATCGCCATATAGCAAACTGTTATCATAGCGTAAAACAGATGATTGTAATCACTTCATGCTGATTAGACTATGTTTTCTTCGCATGCAAAAAACATAACTAAATGTCATTTTTAACATTATTGACATTTATTTTAAAAGAGGAAACTCTATGAACATAGTAATGGAAGCAGTAAAAACAGTATAAAATCATCTATCTGGAACATGAGGCGTTTAGTGAATAAAACGATACTTATTTTAATAATGCACCGAAATAATTACTCATTCACTTTAATTGCTAATCCATAAGAGTTTTACAGGTAAATATAAAGCAACAAATGCATCTAGCCCATTAAATAATCAACGAAATAAACGTTATTTGATTATTTTAATAAAGTAGAATCATTAAAAACGTTGTGCAGTGCAACTTTTTTAATAATTAACCTCTGAAGCCACTTCTAGCAAGAAGCAGCTTCAGGATCATCATGAAATTAGTGCGTTATACAAATATTGACTATTTTATACACCACACTAATATAACTACACATTCAAATTAAATCTTAAATTGCCCAGTTAGCTGTTGTAAATTATTGGCTAACAAACTTAATTCTGAACACGCTTTTGCTGTTTGATTAGAACCTTCTGAAACTTCTAGTGTTACATCATTTATATTGTTTATATTCACATTTAAACTTTCAGATACTGCATTTTGTTCTTCACTTGCGCTTGCTATTTGGGTGTTCATGTCATTAATTAACATAATATTATCATTCATACTTTTAATCACTTCACCCGACTTTTTAACTTGAGAAACGCCGCTCTCCATCATTTGCGAGCTTACCATCATGGCATTTTCTGCTTCATTAGCTTTTGACTGTAAATTTTTAATTATGCCATTGATTTCTGCTGTAGACTCTTGCGTTCTGTGTGCCAATGTTCTGACTTCATCAGCAACAACAGCAAACCCTCGGCCTTGTTCCCCTGCTCGTGCAGCTTCAATTGCAGCATTTAATGCTAATAAATTGGTTTGCTCTGCAATTCCACGAATAACATCAAGAACAATACCAATCTTCGAGCTCTCTTGTTCTAGCTCATGTACAACTTTACTGGCCTTTTGAATATCAAATGCAATTTGTTCAATTGTTGTTACTGTTGATAAAACAATATTCATACCATTATCGGCTTCATTTACTGCATTTTTTACAGAATTGGCCGCATCATCTGCATTTTTAGACATATCATTTGCAGTTGACTGCAGCTCATTCATTGCAGTAGCTAATAACGTAATTTGCTCTTTTTGAGACTCCATACCGACACTCGATTGCATTGCAACTGCGCTAACCTCTTCTGCTGCGCTACTCAATTGGGTTGATCCACAAGCAATGTTAGTAATCATCTCATGAAGATTTAAACGCATTAACTCTATTTCTCTTGCAAGCATTCCAATTTCATTTTTGCTTTTATCTATATAGCTAACAAATAAGTTTTTATTTGATATTTGTTTCGAAGCTGAAAGTAAGCCTGCAAGTTGGCCTGTCAACTGATTACTGATTACTAATGAAAATAATACGCCTAAAATCACAGCAACAATAGAGAACAACACACTCACCATTGAAGAGACTTCACTGTCTTTTATAATGTCATCAGCAACAGAATATCCACTTCGACCAGAGCGTTGTGCCATTGATTCAAGATGTTTTTCAACTGATGCACCAAGCTCATCTGTTTTCTTATCAGACAAGTTATAATTAGTGTACTCGGTTTTTATTAATGTGAGTGTGTTTTTATATTTCACAACCAAATTATAAATCTCAGAAACCGTGCTATCCATTTCCACATTAGTTTTTATTTTACTTTCAGCTAATGAAATTTCACTGATCGCTTTATCTAATTCAGAAACTCTAAGCCCACTAAGAAATGAGTGAAGATTAATTCTTGCACTAGAAATATGCATCATAATCTCAGCAACTCTTCTTTTATACTCAGCAGAGTAATTTGATTCATAAACTTGCTTATTAAAATTATCAAACTTTACTGCGCTTCCAGCTACACCCTGTTGGATACTTTCATCTACTATTTTAAAATAAGACAGCATTTGTAATGCACTACTTGCATAGTCAGCAACAATCGGTTTTAGTTGACGACCCGTATCACTTCTAGGTTGATATTGTTTAGCGGCTAAATCCATTTTTGAGATGGCTTTTTCTGCTTTGGCTATTGCATCCATATCTCTTGATTTTGCAATAGCAGAGACAAGTGATAACCTTGCATGCCAAATATTCATAGAAAAATCAATTACCTTCTGATTTTCCAGCTCACTACGTGTAGACTCAGCAGAGAAAAAGTCAGCTTGCCGTTCTTGGTAAACAAACAAGATTAATGAAACTAAAAAGCACACAACACCAACAAATATTGATGGTAATAAAACAGAGAACCTAAAGGGTAAATTCTTTAAACTATTCATAGAGCACCTTAAAAAGAGTGAAGCTGATCAATGCACTCATATGTGCATCTATTTTATGCGTATCTCTTCTTATCGACAGGTATCCAAAAATAGATAAGTAATAATATTTTGTAACACAAAACACCGTGACCAAAACAAATGCAACTATATGAATATGCAGCAATGATCTTATGACTAAAAGAAACAGCCCAATTTCATAAACCACTCACAAAAATCAAATATAATAAATTGTTTTATACGGCTTTTTATTTAACATTGCGTAGAATAACGGTATAACTCTCATAACTATGCAACAGCAAAGAGTAGCAAAATACCCTATCCTTAATAGAAGAGTACCCAGCCGGAATACCACACAAATCAGCTGAGTGAGTATGTCTATGCAACACACGCGCGCTAAACTGTTTATCAGAAAACTGCTCTATGTTGTGCTAGTTATCTGGTGCCTCTGTTACTTGCTCAACGCTGGTTACCAAATGGGCACTGAACAACCTAAATTGTGTGATCCACATGTATTGAACATCGAAAATATTGAACAGTACTTTGATGCGCTCTATCGCTGTCATATTTATGACTGAGCAGATGACCTCTATTTTGTGAAGGCAATCGAATACATTTGCATAATGATTTTTTTTGCGGTGTAAATAAAAGCAGTTGATTCAGTTACCTTACTGAATCGATTCAGATCGCTTGAAAATCACGTTTTCCTGCCTATAATAGTCACAATAAGATTGAATGTGACCTATATCTATATTTTCAACCGCACATTCATTACGTGATAAACAGCCTTTATTTTGGTTTTTCATGCATAAAAACAGAGCTAATTAATCACACATATGATGAATGACGTGGGTACTGAATACCCTATTTGCTGATAAACACGCTAATTGATGATCATGCTAAACAGAAAAATGTTGCGTATTTCGCGGTTCAATACCCCATAAAGACAACATATTCGCGCCATGTATCATGGTTACAAACCAGTAACAACAAAGAACCATTAGATTAGCGTGTGATAGACCGCCATTGGCATTATCTATTTAGGAATATGATTTATTTTATATGATTAATTTTTTCGGTAATTTACAACCAACGTTATACCGAGGTACACGTGCTTCCCACGTAACCCTCTTGCTGAAAAAAAATAAATATTCTCTGTTCATGCATGCTTTTTTTGCGTTAACACTCCAACTTTCACGCCTAAATAGAACAACCTCCACAATATTTTCATATTTTTACTGTGTTATTGCGTTATTACTACGCTCTGTATGCCAGCAGTACAGCTTTTATTTGCTGACTGGTCACCCAAATTTATTCATTACTCGTTGCAGATAATTTAATCATGAAAAAAACCAAAATCGTTTGTACTATCGGCCCAAAAACTGAATCTAAAGAGATGTTAGGCAAGTTGCTAGATAGCGGCATGAACGTAATGCGCCTAAACTTCTCGCACGGTGATTATGAAGAGCATGGTAATCGTATTCTGAATCTGCGTGCAGTGATGGCAGAAACCGGTAAACATGCGGCTATTTTACTCGACACTAAAGGCCCAGAAATTCGTACCATTAAACTTGAAGGTGGTAACGATGTTTCTCTGGTTGCAGGCCAAACATTTACCTTCACTACAGACAAAACTGTGATTGGTAATAACAGTTGTGTTGCAGTAACGTATGAAGGTTTTGCGCAAGATCTGAAAGCAGGTGATACCGTTCTGGTTGATGATGGCCTCATTGGTATGAAAGTTACCGCTGTTACTGAAAACAGCGTTATCTGTACTGTTCTGAATAGTGGCGATCTGGGTGAGAACAAAGGTGTTAATCTGCCTGGCGTTTCTATCCAACTGCCAGCATTGGCCGAAAAAGATAAGCACGACCTGATCTTTGGTTGTGAGCAAGGTGTTGATTTTGTTGCTGCATCATTTATCCGTAAGCGTGATGATGTGCTTGCTATCCGTGAACACCTAAAAGCCCATGGCGGAGAAAAAATTCAGATTATCTCTAAAATTGAAAACCAAGAAGGTTTAGATAATTTTGATGAAATTTTAGAAGCCTCTGACGGCATCATGGTTGCTCGTGGCGACTTGGGTGTTGAGATCCCAGTAGAAGAAGTTATCTTCGCACAGAAAATGATGATTCAAAAATGTAACCGTGCGCGTAAAGTGGTTATTACAGCAACGCAAATGCTTGATTCTATGATCAAGAATCCGCGCCCTACCCGCGCAGAAGCCGGTGACGTAGCGAATGCTATCCTTGATGGCACGGATGCTGTGATGCTATCAGGTGAAAGTGCCAAAGGTAAGTATCCACTGGAAGCTGTGTCTATCATGGCAACCATTTGTGAGCGTACTGATCGTGTAATGCCAAGTAATCTGTCTGCCGCAAATGACAGTGCTAAATTACGGATTACCGAAGCGGTATGTAAAGGTGCAGTTGAAACTGCTGAGAAACTGCAAGCCCCTCTGATTGTTGTAGCAACGGAAGGGGGTAAATCAGCAAAATCAGTCCGTAAATACTTCCCGCAAGCGAATATTCTGGCACTCACCACCAATGAGAAAACTGCACAGCAGCTTATTCTTAGCAAAGGTATTACACCACTGATTGTTCCTGTTATTGCCTCGACTGACGATTTCTATCGTTTAGGTAAGGAAGCCGCTCTTGCTTCTGGTTTAGGTGAGAAAGGTGAAATTGTTGTGATGGTATCAGGTGCATTAGTACCGAGCGGCACAACCAATACATCATCAGTTCACGTTCTGTAATAACTGTTTTGCCCTGTATGCAAAAAATATGTACAGGGCTCTTGAGATTTACTAACGCATTGAGCAACCGTAAAACTCATTTAAAACAGTAAAATACAGCCTGTACTACAAGATCAAAAAAGGCATGCCTCACCATGATATTGGAAGCACGCCTTTTTTATTATCTGTTTTTTATCGTTTACTCTGCATCTGTAAATAACCACACTTATAAATAGCTACGCTGATTATTTTGCTGTATCACGGTGCTTATATTTACTTGCCAGTGTTAACGGAATAATAAACAAACTCACCCCTGGGTAACGGCTACTACCATCTTCATGCTCAAATTTATGCACTACCTCTTGATAAAGTGCGTTATTTTCATCTACTGTCACATCAATGAATAATTCACCAAGATAGGGCACATCAGCATCATTATCTGGCCATAAATCAAAACATTCACGATATCCAATGCTATTTTTATCTAACCATGCCAATGTTTTAATGCGTAATTCATCATTTTTATAATCAAACGCATCCAGCTCTGAATCATCTGGGCTGAAAAAAGTGATCATAAGAACATCGGCTTTTTTTTGCCGTGCTATGCTATCAATCGTGACCCACTCTTCAGACATTATGCTTTCCTATGTTTTATGTGCACCTTTTCAGACGTATATTTTTATACGGCTAAAACCATTACTGAAATAACTGTATCGTTGATAATGATACTCTGCCAGCGTTCTTAGCTCTAGCAAGTAATAAAAAATCCCTTTAGCCTGTGTTGTTGTATTGTTTTTTGTTACGCAAGAGCAACCCAAATAGAGAATCTTAAATAGCACTGATTATTTTTTATCAGCTCACAAGGTATACACGCTCAGATTAAGGCTTAACTAACCACCGCAATCTGTATCATAATGCGTGATAGCACAAATAAACCGCTATGTAGTTGCACAAAATTAGCAAAATTATCTCTTTAAGCCCTCAACAAGAAAGAAAAGAGCCTACTGGAAACTATGTCACTTCACATTTTTATGTAAAAATACATAAAGTGTGATGTTCGTTAGACTCTGCCCCATTACACCGCTCACCCCAGAGAATACAGCGTAATCCTGATCTCTATTTCACTTTGATTAAGACTGAGCAATGAATACTGACGTGAATACTTCAATAAAAGATGGCTTGTTAGAAAAACTCTTCAAGTTGAAAGCACACGGCACGAACCCTAAAAAAGAGTTGGTCGCGGGGATCACCACTTTCCTGACCATGGTGTATATCATCTTCATTAACCCGCAGATTTTGTCAAATGCAGGAATGGATACACAAGCTGTATTCGTAACCACCTGTCTTATCGCTGCTGTAGGTAGTATTCTGATGGGGCTGTTTGCTAATTTACCTATTGCACTTGCTCCTGCTATGGGGCTGAACGCCTTCTTTGCATTTGTGGTTGTTGTAGGTATGGGCTATTCATGGCAAATCGGTATGGGGACGATTTTTTGGGGTGCAGTAGGCTTATTGTTGCTGACCGTATTTCGTGTTCGTTACTGGCTCATTTCAAATATTCCTATCAGCTTACGTATTGGTATTACCAGTGGTATTGGTCTGTTAATTGCACTACTCGGCTTGCATAATGCCGGCATTGTTGTTGCTAACCCTGCCACTATGGTGACGGTAGGTGATTTAACCTCTCTACCTTGTGTACTCGGTGCATTAGGCTTTTTCTTGATTGTCATTTTAGCCGCGCGTGGCGTTTATTCTGCTGTGCTTATCTCTATGGTTGTCACTACCCTATTGGGTATGCTGTTTGGTGATGTCAAATTTCAAGGGTTAGTCTCTCTGCCTCCCAGTGTTATGCCCGTATTCGGCCAGTTAGAGTTAATGAACTCCCTCGATATTGGTTTAGCAGGAATTATCTTCTCATTTATGCTGGTCAATCTGTTTGACTCTTCCGGTACTCTAATTGGTGTAACCAACAAAGCCGGATTAGCTGATGAAAAAGGCCGTTTTCCGAACATGCAAAAAGCCCTATACGTTGACAGCATCAGCTCTGTCGGCGGTGCATTTATGGGCACATCGTCAGTTACCGCATTTATTGAAAGCTCTGCGGGTGTTTCCGTTGGCGGGCGTACTGGCTTAACTGCAATTGTTGTGGGTATTTTATTCTTACTGGCTATTTTCTTCTCACCACTTGCGGCAATGGTACCTGCTTATGCTGCAGCGGGTGCGCTGATTTATGTTGGTGTATTGATGGCGGCTGATTTGGCAAAAGTGAAATGGGATGATCTAACCGAAGCTGCACCTACGTTTATTACCACCATTATGATGCCGTTTAGCTTCTCAATCACCGAAGGTATTGCAACTGGCTTTATCTCTTACTGTGTATTAAAAGCAGGTACAGGCCGCTGGAAAGAGCTAAATCCGTGTGTTGTGGCCGTTGCATTGCTATTTCTGATTAAATTTATCTGGGTAGATGCACATTAATATCCGCAATATCAGCCAGTTGCCGCAAGGTTAATGCTAACGGCAACAGAGGCACTGTACAGATAACAACCTAATTTTGCTGATGAAAAAATGAAAAAGCGCTTTACGGTATCCGCGTTATTCACGGTATATCGTTAAAGTGCTTTTTTTATTTGTGGTACTACTGATGATGTTTGTTGACCACTCACTAGCTTTGCTGTGCGCTTTCACCTTACATTTAGGTTCAGCACTCTCATAAAATCAGGCCTGATTTAGTAATACTGATCATCGTTATCGTTGTCATTATCACTGTCATACTCGTCATAATGGCGATTTTCATCATTTTGCTTGCTACGGCGGCGTGGTGCACGTGGGTCAACGTCATAACGATCATCATCCTGCTGGGTATCATCGTCTTCATCTACATCATGATCATTTTCATCATAGCCGTCATGATCTGTATCCGCTTCTGATACTGCAGAGTCATCGTCATCCTCATCATCAAACATCACAGGAACGGTTTGCCCCTGTTTTGCGTCACGGATCTCTGCGGCAACTTGTGCTATCGCCTGACCACTTGATAAGCCTTGCGCCATCAGTTGATGGATTTTCTCAACGGCTTCTTGCTGTTCTGCGTGTGATAATGCGGGCAGACTCATCAGAGTGACTCCTTATTAAACTTCACAATAAAATTTACCGAGTAAATTGATTCAATCTTGCACGGTGTTGCCCTTTTCATACCGAGAAAGGTTATCGACGATAAGGGGCATCGAGTATAAAGCAGGCGTGGCAATATATGCAGAGAAATACCGTATACCAAAACAAAAAGGAGCCGAAGCTCCTTTTTTGTCAAAACCAAGGCTAAATATGTAAAAGCTGAGACTAAGAACAGCCTAATTTCACTTATTTTTGCATCTCAAGTTCGGCAATTTTTACTTTCCAGATATCAGGCCCTATCTGGTGTACATTTGCGCCGCGGCTGTCTACAGCCACGGTAACGGGCATATCTTTTACATCAAATTCGTAAATCGCTTCCATCCCTAAATCAGCAAAAGCGACCACACGTGACTTTTTAATGGCTTTCGCCACCAGATAAGCCGCACCACCAACAGCCATCAAATACACCGCTTTATGCTTTTTGATGCTCTCTATTGCCGCGGGGCCACGCTCTGACTTACCGATCATGCCAATTAACCCAGTTTCACCTAGCATCATCTCAGTAAATTTATCCATGCGTGTTGAGGTTGTCGGGCCTGCAGGACCAACCACTTCATCTCCAACCGGATCAACAGGGCCTACGTAGTAAATAAAGCGGTTATTAAAATCAACGCCATCGGGCAAGCTCTGACCACTATTTAGCATATCGTAAATACGCTTATGTGCAGCATCTCGCCCTGTTAACATTTTGCCCGATAACAGTACAGTTTCACCCACTGCCCACTGCTGGATCTCTGCAGGGGTGACGGTATCAAGATTGACTCGGCGCACATTTTCACCCGCTTCCCAAGTAATCTTCGGCCACTGGTCGAGTGAAGGCGGTGTCAACTCTGCGGCTCCCGAACCATCAAGGGTAAAGTGAATATGGCGGGTTGCAGCACAATTGGGGATCATTACCACTGGTTTAGACGCTGCATGGGTTGGGGCACTCTTAATTTTGACATCAAGTACAGTGGTTAATCCGCCAAGCCCTTGTGCACCAATGCCTAAACGGTTAGCACGCTGATAAATATCAAGGCGCAGTTTCTCTTCGGTAGTCTGTGCACCACGTTCGATTAATGCTTGAATATCACAGCTTTCCATTAAGGCTTCTTTTGCCATAACAGCGGCTTTTTCTGCTGTGCCACCAATACCAATACCCAGCATACCCGGTGGGCACCAGCCTGCCCCCATAGTTGGCAGTGTTTTTTCAACCCATTCAGCAATATCATCTGATGGGTTGAGCATCACCATTTTTGATTTATTTTCTGAACCACCGCCCTTCGCGGCAATTGAAACTTCAACGGTATTACCTTTAACCATTTCAATGTGAACCACTGCTGGGGTATTGTCCTTGGTATTTTTACGGGTACCCGCCGGATCAGCGACAACGGAGGCGCGCAAGGTATTCTCTGTAAAAGTATAAGCACGGCGCACACCTTCATCTACCATTTCTTGCACGGTATCGTCAGTATCCCACTGCACTTGCATACCAATTTTAACAAAACAGGTGACAATACCAGTATCTTGGCAAATCGGACGATGCCCTTCAGCACACATGCGCGAGTTGATCAAAATCTGGGCAATTGCATCCTTGGCTGCCTGATTTTGCTCTTTGTGATATGCCGTTTCCATTGCCTGAATAAAATCAAGCGGGTGGTAATAAGAAATATATTGTAGCGCATCTGCGATGCTATCAATGAGGTCATCTTTACGGATGAGAGTCATCGGTCGATCCTCTTATAATTTTAGGCTTCCAAAGTAAGCAAGGGCAGAGATACGAAATGGAACGCGTAGAGAGATAATGCAACATCCTTATCGTATCGATCCCCTATAACGCAAAGCTATGATACTCTCAGCTTTCTAGCATGACTATGCGCGTATTCACACACCGATTAATCTGTTATCACAAATCTAAGATGTTTATAAATAACAACCGCTTTCCCGCATGTTTAGCATTGGAATACCACACAGAGTGTGTGTTAACTCTGTTTGCGCCACTTGCCACTCTGCCGTGGGCAATGCTGCTCACTTCTGGCCATTCAACACACCAACATAATCGTTACGATATTTTGGTGGCTGACCCGTTGGCTACGTTGGAAACTTACGGTAATGACACTGTTGTTGAGATGAATAATCAGCAATCAGTACACTGTGATGATCCGTTACAGGTGCTCGACGATATTCAGCAACGTTGTTTACCTAAGCTAAAAAGTCATCCGACACTGCCTTTTTTAGGGGGGGCGGTAGGCGCTTTTTCGTATGATTTAGGTCGCCGTTTCGAGATATTGTCGAAAAACGATGACGCAGAGATGACACTGCCTGATATGGCAGTGGGTATTTATGACTGGGCACTGATTGCCGATCATCTGCAACAAACATTGACGCTATTTAGTCACCAAGATGTACAGGCTCGTTATCAGTGGTTATTAAAGCAAACAAAATGCCAGCAAAACCAGGCATCCTCCCTCTCTTTAACCACCATAGCTGAAACATTTGCACTCACCGCTGACTGGCAAGCCAATATGACACGGGCTGAATATCAGCGAAAATTTGATGCAGTACAAGCCTATTTAGCTGCTGGTGATTGTTATCAGGTTAATTTAGCACAACGTTTTAGTGCGCCGTATACCGGCAGTGAGTGGGAGGCTTTTTTACGCTTAAACCAGCATAACCAAGCCCCGTTCTCTGCATTTATCCGTTTAAAGCAAGGCGCTCTTCTCAGTGTATCCCCCGAACGGTTTTTGGCTGTTTCGGGTACAAAAGTGGTCACTCGCCCAATAAAGGGCACGCGCCCGCGCAACACAGATCCTATTTTAGATCGAGCAGAAGCAGCCGCTCTGGCTATGTCAGAAAAGGATCAATCAGAAAATTTGATGATTGTTGATTTGATGCGCAATGATATTGGCCGTGTAGCAAAAGCAGGCAGTGTTACCGTGCCTGAACTGTTTGTGATTGAGAGTTTTCCTGCGGTACACCATTTAGTCAGTACTGTGCAGGCCGAGCTCGAAGAAACACAACGCAATACTGATTTATTGCGCGCGTGTTTTCCAGGTGGTTCGATCACGGGTGCACCTAAAATACGTGCAATGCAGATTATTGATGAGCTTGAACCACAGCGACGCAGTTTTTACTGTGGCAGTATTGGCTATTTAAGCTGCTGTGGGCGAATGGATACAAGTATTACTATTCGTACATTAGTTGCAAATCAGGGCAAATTGCACTGTTGGGCCGGCGGTGGCATTGTCGCAGACAGTTGTGCTGATGATGAGTATCAAGAGACACTGGATAAAGTTGGCCGTATTCTACCTATATTGGCTGAAACAACATGAACCCCATGCTGGCAAAGATACATACGCGTTTTCTGCTTCAAGCAGCAGTAAACCCAATATTATCTACACTAAATAATACAACGTCTATGCATGCTGCTGCGGTGTTAATTCCGTTGGTTAACCGCTTAGAACCGCAATTACTGTTAACACAGCGGGCACTGCATCTTCGCCATCATGCCGGACAAATTGCCTTTCCAGGTGGGCGCAAAGAGCCGAGTGATTGCTCACTGATTACTACGGCACTACGAGAAACGCAAGAGGAGATTGGTATTACCGCTGATCATATCCAGATTTGGGGTACACTGCCAACGATCAGTACCGTTAGTGGTTACTCTGTAACGCCGGTGATTGGTCTGGTACAACCAGAGTTTGTGTTACATGCCGATACTGATGAAGTCCGTGACATTTTTGAGTTACCACTGGCCAATTTTCTGGCTCTCTCTGAGTATCGCGAATGGCAAGTGGTGCACCAACAAAACAGAGTACCGCACTCTGTTTATGCTATTGCGGTAAATCAAAAAATCATCTGGGGTGCAACTGCAGCCATATTGCGTAGTTTCGTACAACAAATCACATAATTACCTGCAAAATGTCACATCTCATTTAAAAACAGTGAAATACAGTTAAACCCAGTGATCAAAATCACATTGATTCATCTGATATATTCATTAGATCACAGAAAATGCACACTGACATATCTTTGACAGTCTAACGCTCTATACTCCCGCGCAACAGATCAATAATACTCTAAATTCCCCAAGGGTGACGGCAAAATGAAATCAGAAGCAACTGCTAATACAGCAGCAACTGCTAATACAGCAGCAAATGCTGCAAATATACCGTGGAGTAAGCAAGATACAACGTGGGTACTTAGCTTGTTTGGTACTGCTGTTGGTGCGGGTATTTTATTTTTACCGATTAACGCGGGTATGGGTGGATTTTGGCCACTATTAGTTATGGCGCTCATTGTTGGCCCAATGACCTATTTAGCACACCGTGGTATGTGTCGTTTTGTCCTGTCATCTTCAAAACCGGGTAGCGATATTACTGAAGTTGTTGAAGAACACTTTGGAAAAACGGCTGGTAAGCTGATCACCCTGTTGTACTTCTTTGCTATCTACCCTATCGTGCTGATTTACGGTGTAGGTATTACCAACACGGTTGACTCTTTCATGGTTAACCAACTGGGTATGGAGTCTATTCCGCGCGGTATTCTGTCTATCGTGCTGATTCTGGGTATGATGTCAGTGATGATTGCCGGTGAGAAACTGATGCTGAAAGTCACCGAGTTTCTGGTGTACCCACTGGTTGCTATTTTAGCATTCTTGTCTATCTACCTGATTCAAGACTGGAATACTTCAATGCTAACAGCGCCAATGCCATCATTTGCTGATTTTGGCTCAACATTGTGGTTAACCATTCCTGTGCTGATTTTTGCCTTCAACCATTCACCAGCTATCTCTGCCTTTTCAATGGCACAAGAGCGTACTTACGGTGCAAATGCAGAGCGTCGGGCAAGCCAAATTCTAAAACGCACCTCTATGATGCTACTTGGCTTTGTTATGTTCTTCGTATTTAGCTGTGTACTTAGCCTAAGCCCTGCTGATTTAGCAGAAGCAAAGCAGCAAAATATTGCAGTTCTGTCATACTTAGCAAACAAGCATGAAAGTCCGTTTATCTCTTACTTAGGCCCGTTGATCGCCTTCGTTGCTATCGTCAGCTCTTTCTTCGGCCACTATTTAGGTGCGCGTGAAGGTCTAAATGGCTTAATTGTTAAGCAACTACGTTCAAATGGTAAGACTCCTGATATTAAGAAGATTGACCGTTTCACTGTAGTGTTTATGATTGCAACTTTGTGGATTGTTGCTTCCATCAACCCAAGTATTCTGGGTATGATTGAATCACTCGGTGGCCCAATCATCGCTATGATTCTGTTTATCATGCCGATGTATGCCATTCGTAAAGTTCCTGCAATGCAAAAGTATAAAAGTAACAAACTGAGTAATGCTTTTGTTGTACTGATGGGCTCTGTAGCTATCTCTGCGATTGTATTTAGCTTAATCTAACAAGCAGAAAGCAAGCATCCATGGATGGGGGGAGTAGGTTTTTACCTGCTCCCCTTTGTGGTTTGTATATAACACACCACAGTTCAGTATTACTTACCTTAACGTTGAGATATCAGCGTTAACTCTCTTATTTGATTGACCAATTTGGCCTGTAGCCTCATTGAGGAGAACACCGTGATTAGCGTATTCGACATGTACAAAATCGGTATTGGCCCATCAAGCTCACATACTGTTGGGCCAATGAAAGCCGGTAAACAGTTCGTCGATGAGTTGGTAACCATGGGGCGTCTCAAGGATGTGACCCGCATAGCTGTTGACGTTTATGGCTCACTGTCTCTTACCGGTAAAGGGCATCATACTGATATTGCTATCATTATGGGCTTGGCAGGCAATATGCCTGATACCGTGGATATCGACAGTATTCCCGCATTTATTCATAACGTTGAAACGACTGAATGCCTCGCCTTAGCAAAAGGCGCACATGAGGTTGAATTTCCACGTGAAGGCGGAATGAACTTCCACAACACAAACCTTGAATTGCATGAAAACGCGATGCAAATTCACGCATATGCCAACAATGAGAAAGTATTAAGTAAAACATACTTCTCAATTGGTGGTGGTTTTATTGTGGATGAAGAGCATTTTGGCAAAGAACAAGCCTCTTCATTTGTAATGCCATATCCGTTCAATCATGCATCAGATCTGCTGGCACATTGCCAAGCAACCGGTCTATCGCTGTCAGGTTTAGTGCTACAAAATGAGCTGGCCATGCATAGCATGGAAGAGATTGAGCACTACTTCCAAGCGGTATGGAAAACCATGCAAGATTGTATGGACCGTGGCCTAAACACCGAAGGTTATCTGCCCGGCCCACTGCGTGTTCCACGCCGTGCCTCTTCGCTGCACCGTTTGCTGATTACATCGGACAAGCTGTCGAGCGATCCGATGAATGTGGTTGACTGGGTTAACATGTTCGCACTGGCCGTAAGCGAAGAGAATGCAGCCGGTGGTCGTGTTGTTACTGCACCAACAAATGGTGCATGTGGCATTATTCCTGCGGTACTGGCCTATTATAATCACTTCATCAAACCCGTTACCGATGAAGAGTGCCGCCGTTACTTCTTTGCTTCCGGTGTTATTGGTGCGCTATACAAAATGAACGCCTCTATCTCGGGTGCTGAAGTAGGCTGTCAGGGTGAAGTCGGTGTTGCCTGTTCAATGGCTGCCGCAGGTCTGGCAGAATTGCTGGGTGGCTCACCTGAGCAAGTGTGTATTGCCGCAGAAATCGGCATGGAGCATAACTTAGGCCTGACCTGTGACCCTGTTGCAGGCCAAGTTCAAGTGCCTTGTATCGAGCGTAACGCAATTGCTTCAATGAAAGCGATTAACTCTGCGCGTATGGCGATGCGCCGTACCAGTGAGCCGCGCGTGTCACTTGATAAAGTGATCGAAACCATGCTCGAAACCGGTAAAGACATGAACGCCAAATACCGTGAAACCTCACGCGGTGGTCTTGCAATCAAAGTGGTTCACTGCGATTAATCCGACTCGATGAGTCAAATTTGTTGTATTAACACAAATGATCACCTCATTTTCGGTGGTCATTAAATAAAGTTAAGCACAGCAGATAAACAAACCAAGCCGGTACTTTTTGTACCGGCTTTTTTTATCTTGTTAATCGCGTTGCTTACGTTTCCCATGGATCATAATATTACGCGGGGTAATCGGGTGCTCACAAAACTCACCTAACTGAACATCATACCCCTGCTCTTGCAGATACAGTGCTCGATCAAGTGCCAACCAGATCTCGATAGGTCGGCGGAATAAATGCCTAACCAACTCGGTTCTACTAACTTGTAAGTGTCGCTGTTGCCCAACTGTTTCCCAATACACCCAATCAATTTCTGTTGGTAATTCAAGGCCTTTTTTCTTTGCTGCCCAATGCACAAAAGCAACAAAATCTTGAGTTAAGAGTGCTTTTGGAAAGTTAGGAACATTTAAATAAGTATCTTCTCCACGGATTTGTCGCTGTAATGCATCAAAACCTAAACGATAACTTACCTCAATATGACGTAAACGCTTAATACGCTCACCACCGGTCACTGACTCTTGCAAACTCAAGCGTAAGTCATTTTTATCTAGCCTCAATGTTGATTTTTTCGCAGTTTCAGACATGGGCTGATAAATATCTGTTGGGATTTTATGATAACAACAAGGAGATATTGTCAGTGCATGGCACTTTGCTTGCACCCCATACCGCAACAGTTGCATATGCAATGCGCCACAAGCATGTAAACCAATTGCATGTTGTTGCTGATGGAAAAAATGCAATGCCGACGGCAAAAATGCATCGTGTATATAAAAGCGAACCTGCGAAAGCCCTTCTGTCTTTGCTAATTTTTCACCGTCAAGACACAGCGCCTCTTGTAATTCAAGACACTCAACAGGCAGACCCCGTTGTTTAGCTAATGCACGGCCTAAATGCCCTTTACCTGCACACCACTCTAATATGGGTTGGTTTTCGTGGGGCATAGTGGCAATAAAATCAGTAATCTGTTGCTGTTTTCGTAAGGAGATTGCAGAAGATGTGGTGAATAGCGGTAATAGTATACAGCGTTCATCTCGTGGAATTAGCGGGATTTGAGCAGCCTGAAAGAGCGCCGGAGCATGCGGAATAAAGGGCGTTAAAAACGCTAACAATCCATGTTTATCGTTATCGAGTCTATCAATATCATGTAAAGAGAGGCGATTTAAAGCAGCATCAAGCTCTGGGTGAGTATGCTGAAAATAAGCTTCTAGTGAATGAAACGGGTAAAACTGCCAATAATATGTTAGCTCACTTAAGAGAGCATCAAGCGTAGCAAATTGTGTCTGCACAGTCATATCAAAAACATTATTTAAGAAAAAATACCATCAAAAAACGTATGTGATTTTATCCGTAAAATCTTATTTTATGTATGGGTATCTTAGGGGGAAGGCGAGAAATCACCACCTTTTTTTATGCTGATCATACAATAAACTTGTACAATCATTAATAGAGGGCTTTTTATCGAAAGCCCTCTATACATAAATACAATATTAATATGAGAATAAACAACCTGTTATCGTATTCTTGCTACTTAAAAAGATAATAATATACATTCACTATACGTACGCTTATTACCGAATTGGCAATTTAATATCCTCAAACATCTCTTCAATTTCTTCATTTGATCGCAATAAAACTGCCGTATTAACTAAATCTTTGGTTAAATGTGGCGCAAAACGTTGCATAAAATCATACATATAATTACGCAGGAAAGAGCCTTTTCGAAAGCCAATTTTTGTCGTACTTGCGCCAAAAATATGACTCGCATCAATCGCTATCAAGTCTTTATCCAATACAGGATCAATTGCCATAGAGGCCACCACGCCAACACCAATACCTAAACGAACGTACGTTTTGATGACATCAGCATCTGTTGCTGTAAAAACAATGCGCGGCGTTAAACCTTCTCGATTAAATGCCGAATCTAATTCCGAGCGGCCTGTGAACCCAAAAATATAGGTGACCAGCGGGTAAGCGGCCAGATCGTGAATAGTGATTTGCCCTTTGTGAGCTAATGGATGATTTGGTGAAACAACAATAGAGCGATTCCAATGATAGCAAGGTAACATCACCAAATCGTGATACAGGTGCAGCGCTTCGGTTGCAATGGCAAAATCAGCAGTCCCTTTAGCGACTGCTTCAGAAATCTGTGCAGGCGTCCCTTGATGCATGTGTAAAGAGACTTTCGGATAGCGGTCAATAAACCCTTTAATCACTTTGGGCAATGCATAGCGCGCTTGTGTATGGGTTGTAGATATATTCAGTGTGCCTCGTTCAGGGTGAGTATGTTCACCGGCAACTGATTTGATACTTTCAACTTTTGCCAAGATATCACGTGATATACGGATAATCTCTCTACCCGCAGGGGTGACTTGCGTTAAATGCTTTCCGCTACGCTCAAAAACCTGAATCCCCAATTCATCTTCAAGCATTCTTACCTGCTTGCTGATTCCTGGTTGTGAGGTATAGAGCCCTTCTGCGGTAGACGAAACATTTAAATTATGATTAACGACTTCTACAATATACCTAAGCTGTTGTAATTTCATAGCCAACTCAACCCGTTATTCCTTTAACTCTTGTGGCACTATTGCCTAGGGTGGTACATCAAGCAATTACTTATCCACTCAGTGCATGCTTGGTATCAGAGTTTATTCATAAAACCGACAAATTGCTATG
The DNA here is from genome assembly GCF_051652165.1 of Plesiomonas sp. GTDB lineage: Bacteria > Pseudomonadota > Gammaproteobacteria > Enterobacterales > CAMTGL01 > Plesiomonas. The sequence continues at coordinate 144,946 of NZ_JBOFTR010000004.1, read as the reverse complement.
CAATCAGTACCTCAGTATGAGGTTAAATTTGTTTAATCTGATTTACATCTTATTTTTCAGCACACAATGATAAAAATAACCTTATCACAAGAATAGAATCCTTCTACTATCTTGCAAAGCGTGGATCATGTATCTTTTACTATAACTGTGATTTATGACTCTTGGATCTAGAGTGCCTATTTATGAACTTAATCCTTTTTTTCATCTTGCTTGGTGTTCTTTTATTACTGGTAATTGGTTATAACATTATTATTCAAAGTCGGGAAAGAATTGAACACGACAAACGCATTGAAGCGCAAAAGTTAAATGCTATTATTGATGAAACTGACCAACTCTTAGCTCAAATAAATACGATCCCCTTTAGTAAGGATCTGTTGATCTGTTTACAAACTCGCAGTTTGATAGCAATGAAAGGTTTAGCTCTTCTTAACCCTAAAAAAACAGATATAACCGAAAAAACCGCGGCATTACAAGCACAAATAGAACATGCCACACAACACTTTGTTGGTCAGGAGTTAAGCCACTTCACACCACCTGATAACGATAAACAAGCCTTGATTTTATTAAAGTTAATTCGTCGATTACGTGCAGTGATCCGTGCAGAGCATGGTTATGGTCGGCAAGAAACGCGTATTTTTATTGCTGAGAACCAGCGTTTAGAGCGTTTACAATTGATGATCAATATTGATAATTTATATAAGCGTGCTCGTGAGGCACTAACAGCAAATCAGTGGAGTAATGCTAAACAACTTCTGACAAAAGGATTAAATGCATTAGCAAAGTATGAAGATGATTATGCAGAAAAAATGACCGCTCGCATGATTGCAGATATTGAAGAGATTAACCGTCATCAAAATGACGCAAAACATAAACTCGATACGCAATCAAAACAAAAAGAGTCTGATGATTTAGATGCTCTATTTCAACCTAAAAAGAAATGGTAAATATAACATTAAACTGTATCTCTCTCTTAATCTCGATATTTTGTTATCTTATAAAAGATACATAGAATACATGCAACAAAATGCATTAATAGCCCTCAATTGCCAATTTTTATTAGCTGTGTATTTATCCCACTCACACTGTTAATGAAATGTTTTTTCAAATAGACAACGATGCTTCTACAAAAAATAAAGCCGCACTCTGCGGCTTTATTTTTAGCGGTTCATAATTGCAACAAGTTGCGTATTTTACTTCTCTTTTGCAACCCACTTCCCATCAACATAAAATGCTGACCAACCGGTAGCCTTACCCTCTTTTTCTGAAGCAACATATTGCTGTTTCGTTTTCCGGCTAAAACGAACGGTCGTTTTATTTCCCTCTGGATCAGCAACAGGTGCATCGGCAAGATAACGCAGTTTTTCTGCTAATCTATCTTTAAACATCACCAGTTCTTCTACCTGCGGTGCACGTGTTTCACGTGACTTTGGGAACGTATTGGCTGCAAGAAATACACCTGCAGCCCCATCACGTAACACAAAGTAGGCATCTGATTTTTCGCACTTCAGCTCAGGTAGCGGTACAGGATCTTCTTTTGGTGGTGCAATTTCACCGCTTTTTAAAATCTTTCGGGTGTTTTTGCAATCAGGATTCGTACACCCCATGTATTTACCAAAACGACCAACTTTTAAGTGCATTTCAGTGCCACACTTGTCGCATTCGATAACCGGGCCATCATAGCCTTTCAGACGAAACTCGCCTTGTTCAACCTCATAGCCATCACAGCTTGGGTTATTGCCGCAAACGTGTAATTTGCGGGTATTATCGAGCAGGTAGCTGTCCATCGCTGTGCCGCATTTGGCACAACGGCGACGTGCAAGCAGAGCATTCGTTTCAGCAACATCACCTTCTAAGATATTAAGCAGTTCTGCTTCAGGAATCAGGTTAGTGGTGGTTTTACAACGCTCTTTAGGAGGAAGTGCATAACCTGAACAGCCTAAGAATACGCCAGTAGTTGCTGTTCTAATCCCCATCGGGCGGCTGCATGTTGGGCATTCAATGTCAGTTAAGATCATTGGGTTAGCACGCATCCCCCCTTCACTGTCATCTTTTTCAGCTACATCAATTAAAGCGGTAAAATCGTTAAAGAAGCGGTTTAATACCTGTTTCCACTCCTCTTTACCATTTGCAACTTCATCAAGTTCACCTTCAAGGTGAGCTGTAAAGTCATAACTCATCAATTGAGTAAAGTTCTCTTCAAGGCGATCAGAGACTATCTCACCCATTTTCTCAGCATAAAAGCGGCGATTCTCAACACGCACGTAACCGCGATCTTGAATCGTTGAGATAATAGTTGCGTAAGTTGATGGGCGGCCAATACCACGTTTTTCAAGCTCTTTGACTAATGATGCCTCACTAAAACGCGCCGGTGGCTTAGTAAAATGCTGGCTAGGATCAAGTGCTTGTAACTCAAACTTCTGGCCTTTTTCAACAGCAGGCAACGCTTGATCATCGTCATTTTTACGGTTAGCCACTTGTACACGAGTCCAACCATCAAAACGCAATGTGCGACCACGTGCTTTGAGAGTGAACTCTCCAGCCGTTACTGTTAGTGTGGTTGAATCGTACTGTGCAGCAACCATTTGGCAAGCGACAAACTGCCGCCAAATTAGCGCATACAGTTTCTGTGCATCTTGCTCCATATCTTTAAGCTGCTCGGCTTGAACAGCTACATCAGAAGGGCGAATCGCTTCATGCGCTTCTTGTGCATTCTCTTTACTTGAATATACGACAGCCACTTTTGGGAGATATTTCTCACCAAATTCTGATTCAATAAAGCTACGTGCCATACTCAGTGCATCTTGGCTCAGGTTCGTTGAGTCAGTTCGCATATAAGTAATATGGCCTGCCTCATACAAACGCTGCGCTAACATCATCGTTTTTTTCACCCCATACCCTAAACGGGTACTGGCAGCTTGCTGCAACGTAGAGGTGATAAACGGCGCTGAAGGCTTGCTTGATGTCGGGCGATCTTCACGATCGGTAATGGTATACGCTGCTTTTTCGAGCAGAGCAACGGCCTCATCGCTTTCCGCTTGTGTAACAGGCTCAAACGCTTTGCCATTACGCTGCAAAACCTGCATACGCAGCACTGTGCTTTGCGCACGCAAGTCAGCGTGTAGTTCCCAGTACTCTTCCGGTACAAAGGCCTTAATTTCGCGCTCACGCTCAACCACCAACCGTACTGCAACAGACTGCACGCGTCCAGCCGACAGGCCGCGAGCTACTTTTTTCCACAGTAACGGGGAAACCATGTAACCAACAACGCGATCAAGAAAACGACGAGCTTGTTGTGCGTTAACACGATCTAGATTCAGCTCTGACGGGCTTTCAAATGCCTGCTGAATAGCATTTTTGGTGATTTCGTTGAACACCACACGCTGATAGCGTGAGTCATCGCCACCAATAATTTCACGCAGGTGCCATGCAATGGCTTCCCCTTCACGGTCCAAGTCGGTTGCGAGATAGATTTTATCGGCTTTTTCTGCCAGAGCTTGCAGCTCTGTAACCACTTTTTCTTTGCCTGGCAGAATTTCGTAGCGTGCATTCCAGTCATGGTAAGGGTCAATACCCATACGAGAAACCAGCGCATCACGCTCTTTTTTCTTGGTAACGATAGCTTTTTCTTCCGGTGTTAAGCCCTTGGTGCTTACCGGTGCTTTCTTGGCTGCTGTCGAGGCCGAGCCACTGGTAGGTAAATCGCGGATATGACCCACGCTAGACTTAACGATGTAATCGCTACCCAAATATTTATTGATTGTTTTTGCTTTCGCAGGGGACTCTACGATAACGAGCGACTTACCCATAGTGGTGATTACCTAATTGATCCTTTCCGGCTGCCCCATCCACAAAGACAAAACCCATGTTAATGGATAAATGCATCAGTACTGGCATGGCAGCAACCCGTAAAAAAAACGTCTCTATTTATATTGCGGCACAAATCAAGGAGATCAACCATTTTTTGATCATAGGCTGATTTATTCTTTGCTGCCCAAAGAATTGGCTGACTATAATTTGTATAAAAAATGTGCCATTGTTGCTTTTTTATTAACAAAAAACATTTGCTTATCAAGCAAGTGTGCCGATATTCACTGACGAATCGAGATGACAAACACAAAACACCCACGCGTAAGCAACATTATTGCCGTCTCAGTGATTAACTGAATTGATACACACCCAAAGAGATGCCAATGTCTATCTGTTGTTATGTCATGAGAGGGTATCATGCACAGTATAGAAGTTAATTTTGACGGTCTTGTTGGCCCAACACATAACTATGCTGGATTATCAATCGGCAATGTGGCATCAACATACCATGCTCAACAACCTTCTAATCCAAAGTATGCTGCCTTACAAGGGTTAGCAAAAATGCGTACAATGCTCAAATTGGGGCTCGCTCAAGGCATTCTTCCCCCACACGAGCGCCCTGCTATGCATACTTTGCGTCAGCTCGGTTTTACTGGAGCGCCTGCACAAATGTTAGAGCAGGTATACCAAACAAACCCCCGTTTACTTGCAGCCGTAGCCTCTGCTTCAGCTATGTGGGTCGCTAATGCAGCAACTGTTTCACCGAGCACAGATACTGCTGATAAACGTGTGCACTTTACGCCAGCAAATTTGATTAATAAATTTCATCGTTCACTGGAATCTGATACTACGGGGCGCATTTTGCGTGCCGTTTTCCCGAATGACAAGTTTTTTGCACACCATTTGCCATTACCTTCTCACGATATGTTCAGTGATGAAGGTGCAGCTAACCATCTTCGGCTCTGTCATCAGCATGAAACACCGGGTATAAATTTGTTTATTTATGGCCATACTTTTTCTGATAAAAATCGGCCATCTCCACAACAATTTCCCGCTAGACAAACCTATGAGGCCAGCCAAGCTATTGCTCGATTACACGGTTTACGCCCTGAACGTACACACTTTATACAGCAAAATCCGGCTATTATTGATCAGGGAGTTTTCCACAATGATGTTATCGCTGTAGGTAACGAAAACGTCTTGTTTTATCATCAACATGCTTTTTTATCAGCAAAAAGAATAAAACACACACTTGAGCAGCAGCTAAACAGTGAAAATATTATCTTCATTGCAGTTTCAGATTCAGAGATCTCTATCAGTGATGCAGTTAAAAGCTATCTGTTTAATTCTCAACCGATTACTCTGCCTGACCACCGTATGGCACTGATTGCGCCAATAGAGTGCCAATCACATCCAATAGTTTCCCGTTATTTAGCCACACTTCTTACACAGCAAACACCCATTAAACAGGTTGTTTATATGGATTTACGCCAAAGTATGCAAAATGGCGGAGGGCCAGCCTGTTTGCGCTTAAGGGCTGTATTAACTCCTGCTGAACTCAATGCGGTTAATCCTCACTGTTTGCTGACTGAAGCAAAAATTAATCGGCTTGAAGCATGGGTAAATAAATATTATCGTGATAGATTAGCTCTAGATGAACTACGAGATCCTGCATTATTACAGGAATCTTATTTTGCACTTGATAAGCTAACTCAATTACTACAGATTGGTCATGTATACCCTTTTCAACAATAGGTGTTGTCCAAAACTGATCAACTATCACTATAAAAGTATACGATATGCCGTGTTTTTTTCTGTAAATTATCTAAAAATCAATATAATATCTAACAGTGATAGACCAATAACAGTAATAGATTATAGAGCAATCGTAAAAAACAGGTAAGTTATGACTGATAATAAACAACCAATAAAGCGTACAGATCTACTCAAAATAGCCAATGCATTAATTATAGAACACGATGATTTTATTGAGGGAATGTCAGTAGACAGTGTTGAGCAAAAAAATGGTGTTCTAATATTTCGTGGTAACTATTTTCTAGATGAAAATGGTTTACCTACTGGCCAGAGTACACTTGCCTTTAATATATTTAAGTTACTAGCACAGGCTCTTTCAAAACAATACCAGTTAATTGACTAATTTTTATTATCTCTCTATTTTCAAACTCAACGCATATTTTGCGTATATCATCAATTATCACTGTATTGTTTTAGCATCATCTTTATTTAGGTTGTATTTTTGTTATTTATTTGATAACAACACCATATATAACTCATTATGTACATGAAGTGCACTCACAGTGAGTGATACAGTATCTAGATATTGCACGAAAGCATTTAACGCGAAAAGAGTAATTTTTTTAATAACATATGCTCTTTTTTTATTGGTTCTTTTTCAATAAATACAACCGTTTCACACACAAAAAGTAGGCAAATCAGTAAAATTGAACCCATCGCGGGTAATAGGTTTACCCAAAGCAACGTTTTAGAAAGATGAGCATCAGATAAGCGTTTTGTCATTAGTGCTAACAAGGGATAAATACTCAATAATATATTGAGTACGCACACAGTATAAATACTAAATACTCCCCAGAGAATACTCACTAATCCTAACAGCCCTTGACTCACTAAAATAAGAGAAGCCAAAAAAGCTAAGCCTACACTAAATTGTACTCTTGAAATTCGGCCATGAAAGGAAAACATTAATTTTGTCCAGTACATTATAATAACCTAATCGTGTTCTAATCTTATTTTATTCATGCGCAATACAACAATATATTCTTTTATGAACTTATCGCACACTGACCCAAAATAATAGAGGCTGAATTAACAGCCTCTATAGATCATCAAATAAAAAAAGTACAAAACATATCAGGTAATATACCGATAAAAATTTACAATAATGGGCGCTGACTACGCTGAATCCAGCGCATGAGTAGACGATCAACCCCTTTTTCTGCACTGTGTGCTAATTTATCTGTAAGTTTTTTCCGCAAAATATAGCGGACTTCGAGCACATCTTTTTCCGCAATTTCACGCAACAGTATATCGTCACTTGCTGCAATTTCATCAACCAGCCCTAATGCTAGTGCTTGCTCACCAAACCAGTGTTCGCCAGTAGCAACATGGTCAATATTTAAACTCGGACGATACTGCGTAACAAAATTTTTAAATAACTGATGAGTATCTTCTAAATCTTGACGAAATTTCTCACGGCCTTTATCGGTATTTTCACCGAGCATTGTCAACGTACGTTTGTACTCACCCGCTGTCATTAACTCAATATCAATGTCATTTTTTTTCAATAACCGGTGAATGTTGGGGATCTGAGCCACAACACCGATTGAGCCAATAATCGCAAAGGGTGCTGAAACAATATGATCAGCAACACAAGCCATCATATAGCCACCACTGGCCGCCACTTTATCTACTGTTACTGTTAATTTGATCCCCTTTGCTTTGATTCGTGCTAACTGAGAAGCGGCTAATCCGTAACCATGTACCACACCACCAGGGCTCTCTAAACGCAACAAAACTTCATCTTTTTCAGTTGCAATAGCAAGTACAGCCGTCACCTCTTCACGCAGTGAAGCCACTTCATGAGCATCCATACTGCCTTTGAAATTTAAAACATAAACACAAGGCTTGGTATGGGGTGATAAGCTCTCTTCAGTTGATAGTGCCGTTTTTCCAGCCTCTTTTTCTGCAGTTTTTTCAGCTTTTTTACGCTCTTTTTCCTGTATTTTATCTAATTTTTTTTGCTTTTTACGTGCAACTTTTAGTGCTGATTCATCAAGACGCAACTCTTTTAGCTCATCAATTAACTCACGATGCTGCTGTCCTAAATCGGTAATTTGTAACTCACCACGTTTGTTTGGTTTATTACGCTGTGCCAGCCCAAAAACCAGCACCAGTAAGCCACCTATTACAGCAAATACCGTTACCGCTTTAGCTAAAAACACACCATATTGGTACAAAAATTCCACAATTAATCCTTAGGTTCAAGATGTCATCTTTACATCGTAACAAAAGCGCGCTTAATGCCCAATGTCGCGATAAAAATACAATCTGGGTACAATAGAAAAAAGACCACATTAATATATTACATTTACTGATAAAAGAGGGTGTTACGTGGAATATCAAGCGCCTAATCATCTGCTAGAAAATAAAGTGATTTTAGTCAGCGGTGCCGGTGACGGTATCGGTAAGGAAGCAGCTCTCAGCTATGCACGACATGGTGCAACCGTAATATTACTGGGCAAAACCGTACCCAAACTCGAAGCAACTTATGATCAGATTGTGGCTGAAGGTGGCGCAGAGCCTGCCATTATGCCGCTGGATCTGATGGGAGCTACCCGCCAGCACTATCAGGATATGGCCGACGTGATTCGAACACAGTTTGGTCGCCTCGATGGTGCACTACTGAATGCAGGTGTTCTCGGTATGCTCTCACCTATGGCACAATATGAAGAGAAAATCTGGCGAGAAGTCATGCAGGTGAACGTGAATGCACAGTTTTTGCTATCACAAGCACTGCTACCGCTGTTGCAGCTTGCACCGTCGGCATCACTGATCTTTACCTCATCAAGCGTAGGTAAAAAAGGCCGAGCATTTTGGGGCGCTTATGCGGTATCAAAATTTGCCACCGAAGGGATGATGCAGGTGTTGGCCGATGAGCTGGAAAACAGTGCAGTACGGGTTAACTGTATTAACCCAGGTGGTACACGTACCAAAATGCGGGCCAGTGCGTTTCCGGCTGAAAATGCAGAGTTGCTAAAAACCCCTGCCGATATTATGCCGCTGTATCTGTACTTAATGGGGGATGACAGCCGACATGAAAGCGGAAAAAGCTTTGATGCACAGCCAAACCGCTTACCGGGTGCTGCACGCTAATGTATAGCCGCTCGGGGTAATATCCGTTTTTGTGATACCTCTATTTATCATATCACGGCTGAAAATATCGAAAAAAAAGCCTGCATCTCTTAACAAGCTTGCAGGCTTTTTTATTATGAATCTGTCTATTGCATTTTGGTTTATCACAAATGCAGATGTTACTGCATAGGGATAATATAAGCCCTACACATCACGCTATAGGACTTTAACATCACTTACGCCGGACGGCGCGGGCGACGCTGCTTTTGTTGCTGCTGTTGCTGTGCATGGCGACGTACCGCACGGCGGATCTGATTTGGATTACGCTGACGACGCTGATGCTCTACCGCTACTTTAGACTGGGTTTCAGCATTGAGGCCAACCAGTTCGCGCAAGTAGTTTACATCTTTGAGCTCAAGCTCAGACCAGCCACCACGTGGAACCAGTTTTGGCAACTTGATATCACCGTAACGCACACGGATCAGACGGCTCACCTGCACGCCTTGTGATTCCCACAAACGGCGCACTTCACGGTTACGGCCTTCAGTCAGTGTGACATTAAACCACTGGTTGATGCCCTCTCCGCCTTGGAATTTGATGGTTTTAAACGATGCCGGACCATCTTCCAGTTGCACACCTAAACGCAGGCGTTGCAGCATAGGATCATCAACGGCACCAAAAACACGCACTGAGTACTCACGCTCAACTTCCTGACTTGGGTGCATCAGGCGGTTGGCCAGCTCACCGTCAGTGGTGAACAGCATCAAACCCGAGGTGTTCACGTCCAGACGGCCTACGGCAATCCAGCGGGCACCCTGCATACGTGGCAGACGATCAAAGACTGTCGGGCGGCCATCGGGATCTTTACGGGTACACAACTCACCTTCTGGCTTGTAATACGCCAGTACACGGCAGATAACGTCATCTTTTTCTTTAATCGATACCAGATGCCCGTCGATACGCACTTTCAGTGATTGACTTGGCTCAACACGATCACCGAGTGTCGCAATTTTACCGTCAATACTGACACGGCCTTGTCCGATGATAGCTTCTATTTCACGGCGTGAACCGTGGCCAGCACGGGCTAATACTTTTTGCAGTTTTTCGCTCATAAGAGCCAACCTCTTTATTGTCGCCTTCACAGGCGTCGTTCACTGTGTCTACCGTTACTGGCAACCTAAATTTGACAACACATATGTCTTTGTTTAGGCCTCTATGCACAATTTTATCTGTACATCATCACTGCTATTTATAATGAAAAACAGTGATATATACCCGTATATCGGAGTCATTCGGTTCTGCCAGAGATCCTGATTATAGGCATACAATCAGAATATAAAGGGCAGAAAATGGGGCAGCATCATACCTGATACAACGCATACCAGCAATCAATCAACGCAGGACACGTACAATTATCGAAATGGCGAACTGTCAGCAGACCCTTCTCGTACAATAACCGGTGCATCGTCGGTTAGATCAATAACTGTGGTCGGCTGTTGCCCCAGATAACCGCCATTGATAATTAAATCAACCTGATGCTCAAGATTGTCACGGATCTCTTCGGGGTCTGACTCAGCAAAATCATTACCCGGTAAAATCAGTGATGTTGACATCAAAGGCTCACCGAGAGCCTCAAGCAGAGCTTGAGCAATGGTGTTGTTCGGCACCCGCAAACCAATGGTTTTACGTTTCGGTGTCATTAGTCGACGTGGTACTTCTTTTGTTGCCTTCAAAATGAAGGTATAAGCATTTGGCGTATTATTCTTAATTAATCGAAACGCTGAATTACCAACTTGGGCATACAAAGAAAGTTCTGATAAATCACGGCAAACCAGTGTAAAATTATGTTCAGGATCAAGCTGACGTAAACGCACAATACGATCCATTGCGTGCTTATCACCGACCATACAGCCCATGGCATAGCCTGAATCTGTTGGATAAACAATCACTGCGCCTTCACGCAATAAAGTCACAGTCTGATTAATCAGACGAGTTTGCGGGTTATCTGGATGGATATAAAAAAACTGGCTCATGCTCTCTCCGAACCTGTCACTGCCACACAGCACTGTTGATCAAACAGTCATAGAACCAGATGGTAATTGATCAGACGGCAATAACCATGAATCCCAGACAGGGGTACAATCAGCCGGTAGCCATAATTTCCGTCCGAGCTCTATCCAAGCACAGGGTTGATGAAAATCAGAACCTTGTGACACTGACAGGTGATACTCTTTTGCATACGCAGCTAACTGGCTGCGCTCATGCGGCGCTTGCTGACACTGCGCCACTTCAATGGCATCTCCGCCTGCATTAGCAAAAGCATTCAGCAGGTTTTTCAGCCATTTAGCAGATAATCCATACCGAGCAGGGTGCGCTAAAACGGCTTGTCCGCCTGCGGCATGAATGGTGCTAATCGCTTGATTTATTGTACACCATTGTGGCGGAACATATCCGATTTTCCCTTTTGCCAGATATTTCTTAAATACGCCCTGCATGGTACTGGCAATACCCAACTCAACCAGATAGCGCGCATAGTGCCCCCGACTAATTGCACTGCCCTGTGCATACTTTTGCGCACCGGCAAGTGCATCGGGAATGCGGTGTTTTTCCAGCCGAACCGCTATTTCAACAGATCGAGCGTGGCGCTTTTCCTGCTGTTCGGCAATTAACTGCTGTAACGGCAGAGATTCAGGGTCAATATTTAGCCCGACAATATGGATCTCGATGTTTTCCCAGCACGTGGAAAGCTCTATGCCGTTAATGAGCTGCAATGGCAGTTGAGCATCGGTTATCGTCTGCCGAGCTTCTGCTAACCCGCTGACCGTGTCGTGATCAGTTAATGCTAACACATTGACTTGCTGTGCTACTGCGCGTTGTACCAGTTCAGTGGGCGTTAAACTGCCATCAGAGGCGGTACTGTGGCTGTGCAAATCAAACAGCGGAAAACGATCTCGTAGGGATTCAGTCATGACTCTTCCGGTTACTTATAAAGTATTACTTTTAACCAACAAAATGGCATCATTACAATCACATCTATTATTTCATCACAAAATACTCTTTTATATGTCTATATTCTCATGTTATTGCAGCATTTTACGATGAATCGCCTTGAGTCATTCACTCTGCTAAAAAAATAGCCACAATTAGGTTGACAAAGCACCAATGTATCAGCTTAATAGTACAGCGGGCCGATGAGATTTTCGTTCTTTTTAGGAAAAAAACCATACGATAACCGTGTGTAATGTTAAAAAGATTCATCATTACAGTAGGAAAATGCCTCTTTGCATAGGTGCTATTTGGGTGCTCTCTTTATTTTTTAAGTGTCACCCCATGCAAACTATACCCGCTAATACGGGTTTTTATCCCTTTTTAAATCGTTAATGGAATAACAGTGAGGGTATATGCCAATAAAACCCCAAATACAGGTCTTTTGCAGAGATGTTCCCTATTACGCTGATCCTACACGGGTATTTGAGGCCTTGTGTGGGGAAAACCCTGCAACCTTGTTACTTGATTCAGCTGAAATCAACAGCAAAAAAAATCTAAAAAGCCTGTTGTTAGTTGATGCAGCGGTTAGATTAGAGTGCCGTGAAAATCAGGTTATGTTACAGGCACTGTCTGATAACGGGCTACGTGTGCTCGATATCCTGCAACAGGCGTTAGCGTCCGCAGAGCTGACCGCTGGCGTAATACAGCAGCGTAACGCTGCACAGTTAACCCTGCACTTTGTGCAAGACGATACCGCACAAGATGAAGACTCACGGCTAAAAAGCGTTTCAGTGTTTGACAGTTTACGGGCGATATTACAGGGTATTGAAAGCCCTGCCGAGCACCCTGAAGCACTATTTATCGGCGGGCTATTTTCATACGATTTAACCGCACAATTTGAGCCGATGCCGACCGTACAACATGATCAGCGTTGCCCTGACTTTTGTTTCTATATCGCAGAAACGCTGTTGATTATGGATCACCAGCATCAGCGGGCGCATGTACAAACCTCGGCATTTGCCAGCTGTGTGCATGAACAACAGCGGCTGGCCAACCGCCTGCTAACCATTTACCAACAGCTACAAACGCTGCCGACTGCCCTACCCGCTCCGGCACTGACGCAGAGCCTGTTGACGGTCAGCCACTCTGATCTGCAATTTTGCCAAACCGTTGAAGCATTAAAAACACATATTCAATGTGGGAATATTTTTCAGGTTGTGCCATCACGCCGCTTTAGTTTGCCCTGCCCAAACCCGTTATCCGCCTACCGTGAACTGAAACAGAGCAACCCCAGCCCATATATGTTTTTTATGCAAGATGCACTCTTTACGCTGTTCGGCGCATCACCAGAAAGCGCGCTAAAATTCACTGCCACCAGCCGTCAGGTTGAAATTTACCCGATTGCCGGTACGCGGCCACGTGGTAAAACCCCTTCCGGCACGCTGGATTATGATCTGGACAGCCGCTTAGAGCTGGATTTACGGTTGGATAAAAAAGAGCTGGCAGAGCACATGATGCTGGTTGACTTAGCCCGTAATGATGTGGCACGCATCAGCGAGCCGGGTAGCCGTTACGTGGCCGATCTGCTGCACGTTGACCGCTATTCCCACGTCATGCACTTGGTTTCGCGGGTTATCGGGACATTACGCTACGATCTTGATGCGCTGCACGCTTATCAGGCCAGTATGAATATGGGCACGCTTACCGGTGCACCAAAAATACGTGCCATGCAGCTAATTTATGAAACTGAGCAGCGAAAACGCGGCAGTTATGGCGGCGCAGTGGGCTATATGACCGGACACGGTGATCTCGATACCTGTATCGTGATTCGATCAGCCTATGTTGAAAACCAGATAGCCCATGTGCAGGCCGGAGCTGGCGTGGTGTACGACTCTATACCGCAAGCAGAGGCTGATGAAACCCGCACTAAAGCGCAGGCCGTATTATCAGCCATTATTCGTGCCCATAATTTTCAGATCACGGAGTCAGCAGCATGCTAACAGAATCGGCACCCGTATCTACCCCTATCAATAGCCAGCCGATCAATATCGTACTGCTGGATAATTTTGACTCTTTTACCTACAACTTGGTTGACCAATTTCGGATGCTCGGTTGCCATGTCACCGTCTACCGCAACAGTGTCGGTGTTGCACAAATTACGGCAGCATTAGCTGCACTTGAGAACCCGATTGTGGTGCTCTCACCCGGCCCTGGCGAACCGGCAAAAGCCGGTTGTATGCCTGCATTGATTGCTGAACTCAAAGGGCGTATTCCGATGATTGGGATCTGTCTGGGGCATCAGGCACTGATTGAGGCTTACGGTGGCAATGTTGGTCGTGCCGGTGAAATTGTGCACGGTAAAGCATCGGCCATCACCCATGATGGCTGCGGCATGTTTGCCGGTTTAGCCCAACCGTTGCCGGTAGCCCGTTACCACTCTTTGGCTGGCTCGATCATTCCTGCCGAGTTGGTGGTAAATGCTCAATATAACGGGATCCCGATGGCGATTCGCCAGGATACTGATCGGGTTTGTGGCTTTCAATTTCATCCTGAATCTATTCTGACCACGCAAGGGGCGATATTACTGGCGAACACATTACGATGGGTTATGCAGCCATTTATTTTATCCTGCCATGATCATGTTGAAGCGGAATACACCGAGTAAATACTGCCAGCCTGAAAATGATAACAGGTAAAAAGATCAAGACGTTAACGGACAAGCACAACGCGAAAAGGATATCCAGATGCATACCACGATCAGCGCCATTATTGATACTCTGTTTCGGCAAGAAGCGCTCTCGCGTGAGCAGAGTCATACCCTGTTTGACGCTATTATTCGGGGTGAAATAGAGGCTGTGCCACTGGCCGCCATCTTGATCGCGCTGAAAATCAAAGGTGAAACGCCGCAAGAGATTGCCGGTGCAGCCTCGGCTCTGCTGCACAATGCCCAACCGTTCCCCCGCCCAGACTATCCGTTTGCCGATATTGTGGGTACGGGCGGTGATGGTGCGAGCACCATTAATATCTCGACGGCCAGCGCATTTGTTGCCGCCTGTTGCGGCATTAATGTTGCCAAACACGGTAACCGCAGTGTATCGAGCTTAACCGGATCATCTGATTTACTTGCGGCCCTCAATATCAATATCAACATGTCAGCACAAGATTCACGCGCTGCACTTGATGAGCTTGGGGTCTGCTTCCTATTTGCCCCGCAATACCACAGCGGTGTTCGCCATGCCATGCCCGTTCGCCAGCAACTCAAAACCCGCACCCTTTTTAATGTGCTCGGCCCGCTGATAAATCCTGCCCGTCCTGCCGTACAGCTGATGGGAGTTTACTCCCCAACCCTGTTACTGCCGATTGCCCACACGTTGCAAGAGCTTGGTTTTCAGCGCGCAGCAGTGGTGTATGGCGCAGGGTTGGATGAGGTGGCTCTGCACGGTGAAACTCAGGTTGCCGAGCTGCGTGATGGCGACATTATTCAGTACAACCTGACACCGGCAGATTTTGGTTTAAAAGCCGCCAGTCTTGATGCGCTGCGCGGAGGCGATGCACAGGAAAATGCGCAGATCATCACACATTTATTGCAGGGACAAGGAACAACGGCACACAAACATGCCGTCGCCGCTAACGTTGCGTTACTGTTACGCCTGTTCGGACACGAAAATCTACAGCACAATGCTGAACAGGCATTGTCAGTGCTCAACAGTGATCAGGCATACCAAAAAGTTCAACTTCTTGCAGCTCGAGGTTAAAGGATGAAAGAGACAGTACTCACGCGTATTGTGGCAGATAAGCACCTGTGGATTGCCGAGCAAAAAGCAGCACGCCCGCTAGAGGATTTTGTTCTTGATGTGATCCCAAGTGATCGTGATTTTTATGCTGCGCTGCATAAATCTGAACCCGTATTTATTCTCGAATGTAAAAAGGCATCACCGTCAAAAGGGTTGATCCGCGCTGATTTTGACCCAGTAGCAATTGCCCGCACTTATGCACCTTATGCCTCGGTGATTTCGGTACTGACTGATGAAAAATATTTTCAGGGCAGCTTCTCATTCCTGCCGCAAGTGCGTGCCCAAGTGACCCAACCGGTACTGTGCAAAGATTTTATTGTTGACCCGTATCAGATTTATCTTGCCCGCCTGCATCAAGCTGATGCTGTGCTGTTAATGCTCTCAGTGCTCAGTGATGAGCAGTATTTGGCGCTCCATGCCATAGCAGAGACTCTGAGTATGGGTGTACTGACTGAAGTCAGTAATTCCGAAGAGGCAAAGCGTGCGGTAGCCTTAAAAGCGCGTGTTGTTGGCATTAACAACCGTAACTTGCGTGATCTTTCGATTGATTTAGGGCGAACCGCTGAACTTGCCGCACTTCTTTCCCCTGAGACTATTATTATCAGTGAGTCAGGCATACACCAGCACCAACAAGTGGTTGAACTCAGCCGCACCGCACAGGGCTTCCTGATTGGCAGTGCTCTGATGGCCGAAAATGACCTGAACAGCGCTATCCGCCGGCTAATATACGGTGAAAATAAAGTTTGTGGTCTTACCCGCCCCGATGATGCGCTGGCTGCGTATCAGGCGGGGGCTTATTATGGTGGGCTGATTTTTGTTGGAAAATCACCGCGCTATGTTGATATTGCCACCGCCAAAGCGGTGCAGGCCGCCGCGCCGCTGCACTATGTGGGTGTATTTCGCAATGCAAAAATAGAAACGATCTGCTTAACCGTTGAACGTTTACACCTTGCTGCCGTGCAACTGCATGGCGATGAGAGTGCCGACTACATTACCCAACTGCGCGCACAATTACCTGCACAGTGCCAGATCTGGAAAGCCATCGCCGTTAATCCACAACTCGACCATTTGCCGGTGGTTGCCCTGCCACACATTGATCGCTATTTGCTTGATACCCAGCTTAATGGGCAAAGCGGTGGCACAGGCCAACCGTTTAACTGGCAACTGCTCAATAACTTACCCCAAATGGCATCGGAGTCAGCACCTATCGGGTTGAATAACACGCTGCTGGCCGGAGGCCTTTCACCCGATAACGCCGTTGCTGCGCAACGATTTGCCACTGCAGGGCTTGATTTCAACTCTGGGCTAGAGAGTGCGCCGGGGATAAAAAGTAAAGAAAAAATGGACATCACATTCTTACGTTTACGTCAGCAGGGAGTTTCAGCATGACACTACTCAACCCCTATTTTGGTGAGTTTGGCGGTATGTTTGTACCGCAAATACTTATGCCCGCACTGCGCCAACTCGAGGCTGCATTTGTCGACGCGCAGCAAGACCCACAATTCCAGCAAGAGTTTACCGATCTGCTGGTCAACTATGCAGGCAGGCCAACGGCACTCACCTTATGCCGGAATCTGACCGCTGGCACAAAAACCCGTTTATACCTCAAACGAGAGGATTTACTGCACGGTGGTGCGCACAAAACCAATCAGGTATTAGGGCAAGCACTGCTGGCCAAACGCATGGGGAAAAAAGAGATCATTGCCGAAACCGGAGCTGGGCAACATGGTGTAGCCACCGCGCTGGCCTGCGCTCTGCTCGGGTTAAAATGTCGGGTTTATATGGGTGCAAAAGATGTGGAAAGGCAATCACCCAACGTCTTTCGCATGCGCCTGATGGGAGCAGAAGTGATCCCCGTCACCTCAGGGTCATCAACACTCAAAGATGCCTGTAACGAAGCGTTGCGAGATTGGTCCGGCAGCTACGAAACCGCACATTACATGTTAGGTACTGCCGCAGGGCCGCACCCGTTCCCGACCATTGTGCGTGAATTCCAGCGCATGATTGGTGAAGAGACCAAACGCCAAATCCTAGACGCTGAAGGCCGCTTGCCTGATGCGGTCATCGCCTGTGTTGGTGGAGGTTCAAACGCCATTGGTATGTTTGCCGATTTTATCGAAGAGCCGTCAGTCAACTTAATTGGCGTTGAACCGGGTGGTTTAGGCATAGAAAGTGGCCAGCACGGTGCGCCATTAAAACATGGCAAAGTCGGTATTTTCTTTGGTATGAAAAGCCCGATTATGCAGGATAAAGAGGGGCAGATTGAGGAGTCATACTCGGTCTCTGCGGGGCTTGATTTCCCATCCGTTGGCCCACAGCATGCTTACTTAAACAGCACTGGCCGTGCAGATTATGTCTCCGTCACCGATGCTGAAGCCTTAGATGCCTTTCAGGAAATTGCCCGCAGTGAAGGCATTATTGCTGCGCTCGAATCTTCACATGCACTGGCCCATGCACTAAAAATGGCGCGCAGTGAACCGGAAAAATCGCAGTTACTGGTGGTCAACTTATCAGGCCGTGGGGATAAAGATATCTTCACTGTACATAAAATTTTGCAAGACAGCGGGGTGATGTAATGCATACCAGCCACACACAACCAACTCAGGCCAGCAGTGGCCGCTATGCCGCCCTGTTTTCTCGTTTACATGCGCAACAAGAGGCCGCCTTTGTTCCTTTTGTGACGCTCGGTGATCCGCACCGTGCTCAATCATTGGCAATTATTGATACCCTGATTGAAGCCGGTGCCGATGCCCTTGAGTTGGGCATCCCCTTTTCTGACCCATCAGCCGATGGCCCCACCATTCAGGCTGCCACTTTGCGTGCTCTGCATGCTGGAGTGACCCCTTCGGTCTGCTTTGAGATGCTCGCCGAAATTCGCCAAAAGCATCCGGCCATTCCGATAGGCCTGCTGATGTACGCAAATCTGGTGTACGCCAACGGGATTGCACATTTTTATGCTCAATGTGCGCAGGCAGGTGTCGACTCTGTGCTGATTGCTGATGTTCCGGTTGAAGAGTCTGGCGAGTTTCGAGCTGTTGCCGAGCAATACGGTATCGAAACTATCTTTATCTGCCCGCCCAATGCCGACGAGCAAACTCTACGCGCAGTTTCGCAACACAGTAAAGGGTACACCTACCTGCTCTCGCGGGCTGGCGTGACTGGAACCGAAAGTCGAGCACAAATGCCGTTAGATCATCTGGTGCGCCAATTGCGTGAGTACAATGCGCCACCGGCACTGCTGGGATTTGGGATCGCAGAGCCTACGCAAGTCACCGCAGCAATACAAGCGGGCGCGGCAGGCGCAATTTCAGGTTCAGCGGTTGTCAATATTATTGCCAAGCATCTTGACCAACCGCAACAGATGCTAACCGCACTGACCGATTTTATCCGCCCGATGAAAGCGGCTACCCGCAATCTGCGCTGATAGTATGAGTCAACAGTAGAGGTTTACTCTAAAACGGTATCTACGCGATTTTCAGTGCTCAGTCTACTGACACCACAAAAAAACATCACCAAGGAAAACTGCACGGGTCTGCCGGCAGTTTTCCTACTCAATAAATCACAATTCTGGTTTTCCACTGCACTGACGGGGTGATGTACGTTTAATTCTGTCTGGCAACCCGCTACAATCAGCCGCAATCACCGTACCCTGCATGAACCGGAAGGAGTTTTCATGCCAACCACCGCTAATTCCCTGTTCCGCGATAGTATTAATTTTATCCGAAATAACCTTAATACTGTGTTATTACTCTCTCTGTTAGCGGCGCTGATTGTTGTTATTACCGAGCATTTTATGCTCAGTGGCATCAATACTCTCGAAATGTCGCAGCAAGAAATAGCCCTCAAAACAATGCGCGCACAAACTATGCTCAATATTTTGTCAACGCCATTGTTTAACGCTTGCTTATTAAGCTTTGTGATCCTTAGCACACGGGGAAATACAGCAAATATCAGTACAGCGTTACAAACAGGTGTGCCACTCTACTTTGCAATGCTCGGTATTGAGGTTCTTTCAGGTTTAGCCACCTTTGCCGGTGCTATTGCGCTCATTTTACCCGGTATTTATATGGCTGTGCGTTTGGCATTGGCACCCTGTTTTCTGGCTGCTGAAGGCCAGAGTATGATTGATGCACTAAAGTCAAGTTGGCATGCATCAAAACCATGGATGAAACTGATTCTACAAGGTTATCTGATCATTTATTTGGGCATTCGTTTACCTGTGGTGTATCTCATCAGTGCGCTCGATAACAGCATGCAGATGAACGGTTCATTATTTGCGCTCTTAATCAGTGTTGTTTATAACTTGACCAGTGCGTTAATGCTCGTATTTCTCTTTCGCTTGTATATGTTGGAGATCTTCAAACGCCCTGCTACTGTGGTGATTGAACAATAACACAGCATAAAAACAACAAGCCGCCTCAATAAAGCCTATTTAAGGTATAAAGTCCGGTAAAAAGGCCGTAAAGATAAACAGCACTGACTCGATAGGACACCCATATTGAGCAAAGCATTTACACACTTTACGGCCTTTTGATTGACTGCTTTTTATACTTTACTTATATATTCAATGCTTTTTAAATTAAGCGTTGGCTATATAAAAATAAAGTGATATTGATGCGCAATTAGGCTTAACACTTACGCTGTACCACCGCCTTCCAGTGAGCATTCAACACACTGCGCACTTTGTACCAAGCGTACAGCTAAGTAGATATCGGGCAGCAGCACAACGCCATAATCCCCGTTTTGCAGACCGGAATCTTTCAGCCAGCGCGTCATCTCGGTTAAGCGCCCTGCAATCACTAAACGAATGTTGCGCCGTTTCAACGCTTTTTGCAGCTCACCCAATACAGCCAGCACGCTGACATCGGCATAGGTGAAACTCGATACCGCATCAAGCACAACCCAGCGCGGCTGGTTGTCTGACGTATCCACCAGCTCAAGTACCCGTTTTTTGAAATACGGCACGTTAAAGTAGGTCAGCGGTGAGTTAAAGCGGTAAATCATCACCTGATCTAATGATTTAATCCCGTTACCGTTACCCAGAGAACGGACCAACCCCTCTTCATCCAGCCCCAACAGTTGTTCTGTCGGGCGGAATACCGTTTTCATAAACTGCGCCAAGGCCAGCAAAACGGCCATCATAATGCCGGGGATAACCCCCATCACCAATACGCTGATAAAGGTAAACAGCGCCAGCCAAAAGGCTGATTTATTGCGTTTGCGCAGGAAAAACAGGCCGCGCAGATCCATCAGGTGAAATGATGAATAAATCAATACCACCCCTAATGCGGCAATCGGCACGTACTGCAATGGTGTGGTAAAAAAGAACATCACCACCGCAATCATCAGTGCCGCCACGATTGACACCAACTGAGATTTCCCACCGTTAGCATCATTAACTGCAGTACGTGAATCAGCACCACTGACCGCAAACCCCTGCGAAAAAGCCGCCGCCAGATTAGCCAGCCCCAGCGCACGAAACTCTTGATCAGGGTCTATATCATATCCATTTTTAGCGGCAAAACTGCGCGCGGTCAGCATCATGCTTACGAAGCTGACTACGGCAAGGTTGAGTGCAGGCATGACAATATCACGCAGCAAACCTGGGGGGAAAACCGGCCACTGCACCACCGGCAAACCGGCCTGCACATAGCCAATGGTTGCCACGTTATACTGGCTTAAGTTAAATAGCCACACGGTAAATGCAGCAACCATCATCGCAAGCAATGAACTTGGCCAGCGCGGTTTAATCCGTTTACAGGCTAATATGCACACCAATGTCAGAACACTGACCGCCGTAGTGACAATATGAGAATGCACAATATAATTTACACCAGATAAAATTCGCTCGATCAAAAAACGTTGTTCGTAGGTAAAACCGAACACTTTACTGAGCTGCCCCACAATAATGGTCACCGCTACTCCGTTGAGCAGACCGGTCAGAATGGGGCGTGATAAAAAATCAGCCAACATCCCCAAATGAAAACGGCTGGCTATCAGACACCACAGACCAGTCATGATGGTCATGACAATCACCAGTTGCCAATAGCGTTCAGGATCACCCATCGCCAGCGGGGAGACAGTAGCGGCAACCACCGCACAGGTTGCGGCATCTGGCCCAATAATCAGTTGTTTGGATGAACCAAACACCGCATAGGCCAGCATCGGTAAAATGCACGAATACAGCCCAGCAGCAGGCGCAACCCCCACCAAACTAGCATAAGCAATAGCCACTGGCAGCGCCACAGCAGCCACAGATATTCCGGCTGTGACATCTGATTTGAACCATTCGCGTTGGTAATTTAACAGTGTTGATAATCCCGGGGTCCAGCGGGATATCAGGGTTAACAGCATCGCCTTAAAAGACATTGCTTTCAGGTGCATCTCTCACTCTCCTTGTGCGCAACAAGTATTTGTGTGTCACAAGCATGAAAGATCGGCAGATATTTAATCTGCCTTTATGCTCTTATCGAAATACACACTTATTTGCATAATTTGTGAATGAGTATGGCATAACCTATTTTCATCACTCAATATGCCAAAAATAACCGACTCTCTCTAACGTTAGCAGCCAAACGGGATTTTTGCGCTGGCTGACAAATGGAGGATTAAAAAAGCATCAATCAGCGCACTTTCCGCTATCCACTCATAGCGCCCTGATGCACCGCCGTGTCCAGCATCCGTTTCAATATGGCATAATACTGGCGCACAACCTTGTTGCATATCGCGGATACGTGCTACCCACTTCATTGGTTCCCAATAGGTCACGCGGGTATCATGCAGCCCTGCGGTCGCCAATATCGGCGGATAGTGCTGCTCTTTTAAGTTATCGTACGGAGAGTAGGCACGTATCCAACCATACGCTTCTGGCTCTTCTGGGCAGCCCCACTCTTCATACTCTAAACAGGTTAACGGCAGTGATGCGTCAAGCATCGTCGTTAAGGTATCAACAAACGGCACCGCGGCGACCACTGCACCAAAAAGCTCTGCACGCAAATTCAGCGCACCGGCCACCAGCAAACCACCAGCACTGCCGCCGTATAAGCCTATCTGTCCAGCACGGGTATAACGTGCAGCAATCAGGTGCTCGGCACAGGCGATAAGATCGGTAAAACTGTTGTTTTTATGTGCCAGCTTTCCCTGCTCATACCATGTGCGGCCACAGGTTGCCGAACCGCGCACGTGTGCCTGTACACAAATCATGCCCCGCTCAAGCAGTGGCAACCAACTGCGTGCTAGCCCTAAATCATCAATATCGCCGTACGCACCATAACCGCATAACACCAATGGCGCAGGTGTTTGCACAGATTTTGGCTTCACCATGGTCATTGGAATACGTGCGCCATCGTGCCCATTAGCCCACAAGCGTAAGATCTCAAATTTATCGGGATCAAAACCTGCAAGCTCATCTTGCTGCAACACTGACGACTCGCCGCTGGCAATGTCGTACTGCATCACGGCCACGGGGCGGATAAAGGTCGAATAGCTGTAGCGTACCTGCTGAGTGTAATAATCAGGGTTTGCGCCAAATCCACAATCCCACGCAGCATCATCAAACGCTATTTGCTGCTCCGGTTGCGCTTCTCCGTGCCAAATATGCAAGCGGGTTAGCCCCTCGGAAACCGAGCTATAGGTAATAAAATCAGCAAAACAGGAGATCCCATCGAGCAGACGATCATCACTTCCGGCAATCACCGTCTGCCACTTGGCCGGATCGCACAGCGTATCGTCCACCTTGGCAATCCGAAAGTTTGGGTGATCATCGTTGGTCAGTAGCCAGAACTCCCCCTTTGCTTTTGGCGGGATACCGCGATCAGCGATTAAGTGATCAGCAATACGATGATCAGCGGCTTTATGATCGACACATCGGTAGTCAATACTTCGGTGATCAACATAGTACTCAACCCCCTCACGCAGTGGAGCAATCAGCATTGGCTGCGCAGTAGGATCATCGGCATCCAATGCCCAGCAAACGCTGCAACTTGAACCACTGGCGGTAATAATCACCCACCGATTGCTGCGTGTTCGCTCAACCGACAAGAACAGATCGCCCTCGGGAAGCTCAAGCAAACAGGCATCCTCAGTTTGCGCACTGCCTAATCGGTGGCGATACACCGACAATGGCCGGTTTTGTGCATCAAGAGCAACATAAATGCAGTGCCGGTTATCATTCATCCAGCAAAAACTGCTGGAGCAGCCGGTCAGGATTGCCGGAAGATCACAGTCGAGACTCAAATCACGCAATCTCAACTGATATTGCTCATCGCCTTGCTGATCAACGGCCCACATCAGCAGACGGTGATCGGGGCTAATTTCAACCGCACCGACATCAAAATAGGCCTCATTTTCGGCATACAGTGGTTCGTTTAAGCAGATCTCTTCACTGCCACTTTCACCCAAACGTCGGCAAAACAGCGGGTACTCTTCCCCTTTCTGGTAGCGGGAGTAGTAAAAATAGGGGCCATCGGCAATCGGAACCGATGACCACTCATCGCGGATACGCTGGCGAATTTCATCTGAAATCTGCTGTTGCAGGCTTTCGTTTTCGGCCATAACCACCTGACAATAGCGGTTTTCAGCCTCAATATGGCGCATAACATCGGGATCATGCTCTATATCCCGCAACCAAAAATAGGGATCATGCCGCACCTCACCGTGTGCAACGTGGGTATAGGGGATTTTCTTTGTTTTAGGTGCTTGCAATGCACACTCCTCAAAAATACGTCATTGAAACTGGTGTTTCGGCCACCGATAAAGTCATAATGCAGCGACAAATCTAATCAGACAAGGGAGTTGGAGCGATGGCAAAGGTCAGTTTTATTGGATTAGGTGTAATGGGCTACCCGATGGCCGCCCATTTGCTGGCTGCAGGGCACGAGGTTATGGTCTATAACCGCACCACCGCCAAGGCTCAGCAATGGGTTGCACAGCATGCCGATGCATCTCAAATCCCCCATGCGATTCGTTATGCACACACTCCGCGCGAAGCGGTAGAGCAGGCTGACTTCGTGATGACCTGTGTTGGTAACGATAATGATGTCCGTGCAGTCTATTACGGTGCTGAAGGTATTTTTGCCGGTGCAAAAACCGGTGCGATATTGATTGATCACACTACCGCATCGGCAGATTTAGCACGTGAGCTGTATGCTGATGCGCTAAAACACGGTATGCACTTTATTGATGCACCGGTTTCTGGTGGTCAGGCAGGCGCAGAAAATGGCGCACTCACAACGATGTGTGGTGGCGATGAAGCGGTATTTGCACAGGCCAAACCCATCATGGCGGCCTACAGCAAAGCGGTGACACTGCTTGGCCATGCGGGTAGCGGCCAGTTATGCAAAATGGTTAATCAGATCTGTATTGCTGGCGTGCTGGCCGGATTATCAGAAGCAGTCAGCTTTGCCTCGGCTGCCGGTCTGGATGTAGCACAGGTTCGTGATGTGATAAAGCTCGGTGCTGCCGGTTCATGGCAATTGGAAAACCGTGCCGCAACCATGGCTGATGATAAATTCGATTTTGGCTTTGCGATTGACTGGATGCGTAAAGATCTGGCGATCTGTTTTGCCGAAGCGGAGAAAAACCATGCACCACTGCCAATGACGGCACAGGTTGATGCCGCGTATGCACGTTTACAAGCCGAAGGTTTAGGCCGATGTGATACGTCAGTGCTGATTCGATCACTCACGCTGCCAAAATAAGCAAACGTGTTGATGTTGTTGTTCCACAATACCCATTATTGCTGTGTTGGATGATGATGTCGCTGTTGAACGATACCCATGTTCCAGCCAAATATGTCGGTTTAAGCAATAAACGATACCGTTTTGTCTGGCACAAAGAATAACGTATAGTTTTCTACCTGATTTGAGCGAGAGACCCGATTTAATGAAGCAGTTGTTAGATTTCATTCCGCTGATCGTCTTTTTTGCGGTGTATAAATTCTATGATATTTATGCGGCGACTGGTGCGCTGATTGCGGCCACGGCGTTGCAGATAGTGCTGACATGGGTGCTGTACCGGAAAGTTGAAAAGATGCAACTGGTGACGTTTGCCATTGTCACGGTATTTGGTAGTTTAACCATGGTACTCCACAATGATGTATTCATTAAATGGAAAGTCACTGTGGTGTATGGCTTGTTCTCTGTTGCGTTGTTGGTCAGCCAGTGGATGACCCATACGCCGATTATCCAGCGGATGTTCGGCAAGGAAATTACCCTGCCTGCGGTGATCTGGAAGCGGTTAAATATTGCGTGGGCACTCTTTTTCGCCGCATGCGGGTTGTTGAATGTGTATGTGGCGTTTTATTTACCCCTTTCAGTATGGGTAAATTTTAAAGTGTTTGGCTTGTTGCTAATGACGCTGATTTTTACTGTACTCAGTGGGCTATATATTTATCGCCACACGAAAGATCAGCCACAAAGCTAATTAATGTTTTTTGCTGTTTAACCAAAGAGCTAACAATCATCACAAAAAAGGTTTACCCCACATGGGGTAAACCTTTTTTATTGGTCACTCAACAATGCATTAATTTATTAGATAGACTAATGAGGGTTTACTCGTCATATGGGTTTTCTGTTGGACGGCGGCTAAGTATGGTTTTTAACTGACCTACAAGCTCTTGACGAATCATGCCTAGACGGGGTTTATCGTTATCAACCCATGGCAGTGGGCGGCATAACTCCATCGCTTTAATACCTAAACGAGCAGTCAGTAATCCGACACCGATGCCCTGCGCAGCACGGGCTGATAGGCGAGCTGTAATATCCTGCGATAGCCAATCCATACCCACATCACGTACTACATCAGTTACACCGGCAAAAGCGATATTAAACAGTACCATTTTTAGCAAACGCAAACGGCTAAAATAGCCAAGCTCAATGCCATACAAATTTGCTACACGGTTAACTAAACGGACATTACGCCATGCAATAAAGGCCATATCAACCAGTGCCAATGGGCTACAAGCCACCATAATAGCTGATTCAGCAGCGTAACGGCTGATCTCAGCGCGGGCTTGTTTATCAAGTAACGGCTGCACCATATTGGCATACAGCTGTACGATTTCTCGATCGTTATGTGTATCTTGCAACGAAGCCCGCCACCGCAAAAGTGTAGGATGCTGCGCATCAAGCACCGATTGAGTCGCCAATTTTTCACAAAATGGTCGTGCTTGCCCCATACTGTGGCTATATAATAAATGGGTTGCAATATCACGCTCTTGCCCTTGGCGTTTTAGTGTACGTAAACGTCGCCATTCACCAATCAGTGCGCCTGTACCTGCCAATAAAACTAGACTGCCCGCAGCCGCTGTTGCCAACATAACCCAATCAGCACTTTGCCATGCTTGTACCATGCTGTTAACGGTATGGCCAATGGCTGCAACACCAAACCCAAATAAACCTAGCCCAAAGACTTTACGCCATAGGCTACGGCGTGGCTTAAGCGCCAATGTTATCTGCTCATCAAGTGGCTCTGGTTGCATTTCACTCAAGTCTACGGTGTGAAAGTTATCAGCAGATTCAAAAATTTGTTTGGTGCGTAAAGGGTCTTCTTGCGGTGAGGACTCTGCACTATCAAATGTAATTTTCTGTTTTAACAGAGGCTCTTGTGGTGTTGCTATGTTCGATTGCTGTTTTGATGTATTCATAAGACTGACCACAGTGTATCGCCAATGATTACCCTGCACTGCGTTGATACACTATCAACGCTCAGATTCAGGAAAAAGGCCGTAAGTATAGGAATAAAATGATGCTAAGGGCAGTATTAGCGCAGTTTATCGCCTAGCAAAAACTCCATAACAGAATCAAGGCGAATGTGCGGTAAAGGCTCATCTAATGCGCAAGGACGCGGGCGAAAGCTTTCAAAATCAAACGTTTGTCTCTGCCAAAAATCCCCCGAAGGCAGGCGAGATGGCACATCGCCTGGATAAATAAGTAGAGGCTCACCATCATTTAACCGATTTCCACGCAGTGCATTGAGCGTTCGCCCTTGATGCTGCATCTGGCCAATATCGGTAGCCTGAACCGATGCTAGGCTTGCGCAATCCATATTAATGCCTTCAAAAGCAGCGTTTTGCCATGCCTCTTGTACTAATTGTTGTAACAGTGAAACCAAATTAGCGTGCTGATCAGGTGTTATATGGTCTGCTTTTGTGGCAGCAAACATCAGTTTATCAATACATGGGGAGAATAAACGACGCAATAAAGTGCGTTTCCCATAATGAAAACTTTGCATCAGTTGTGCCAACGCAAGGCGCATATCATTAAATGCTTGTGGCCCAATGTTTAACGGTTGCAGACAATCAACCAGTACAATTTGTCGATCAAAATGCGCAAAGTGATCGCGATAAAACCCTTTAACTACATGCTGACAATAGTGCTCAAAACGAGCTTGTAATAGGCCAAAGTTGCTATTTTTACCGGCCTTGAGTAGCTCACTTTCACTGGCAGCATGAGACCCCGTATGTAGCCCTCCTGCCCATGGGAAAAATTGCAGTACTGGCGCACCGGCTAGATCTCCTGGCAAAATAAAGCGCCCTGGCTGAATAAAGTGTAAACCTTCATCCTTACAACGTTGTAAATAAGCTGTATAAGCATGGGCTATTTCAGCTAACAAATTCTCATCTGCAGGTGCAAACGGATCACATTGTGCAGCTAACGTAAGCCATGGCTGCGCCCACTCAACCCTTGCCCCTGTAACCATACCCGTCATTTGTTGTGACCAGTCTATATAATTTTGATCTAATAACGGTAAATCGAGTAGCCACTCACCGGGGTAATCAACAATTTCAAGATTTAACGTTGCGAGCTCACTTAAATGGCGCAACAGTGAATGTTGTGGTCGGTAACGAATACTCAACCGAATTTGACTTACCCCACGGGTGGCTATCGGCCATGCGGGTGGCTCACTTAATAAGCTGTGCATTCCCTCATCATAAGCAAAACGCGGAATGGCGAGATCACGCTGTGGAATACGCTTAATTCCCTTAATTCGCCCTTCACGAACAGCCGAAAATAATGGTAAACGCGCTCCTGCATTCACATACAGCAGTTGATTAACCAATGAGGTAATAAATGCTGTTTTCCCACTACGACTAAGACCTGTAACCGCTAAACGTACATGACGATCTAATCCACGGTTAACAAAAGTCGAGAGTTCATTTTTAATACGGTGCTTCATGTTGACTCACTGGCTATTTTACACGTTTACGGTTAATGTTGATTCTTGTGCACTAGCATGGCGTTAAAACATAGCACCGATAACATTCGTTTATAACTGGCGGAATTTGTTTCTTACCTTAAATGTCTCAGATGTAACATAAGACTCTAAACGTCGGAGTCGTGCTTCTATCTCATCAAACTCACTCGTCAATGTGTTTACCCGCTTACGCGGTGCTTCACCTGCTTGCCAACTTTTTGCTTTTAATTGCGGTTCATCGGTTTGTTCATATGATAATGGTGCTTTATCCATAAAAAACCATGCTGCGATATAACCGAGCAATACAATACCTGTACCACCGAGCAAGAAAAGCGTTAATACTAAAATGCGGACTAACCAGACTTCCATCCCCATATAGTGTGCAACCCCTGCGCACACACCGGCTATTTTTCCCTCTTGGGGATAACGGTAAAGATGATTACGTGTCATTCGGCTTACTCCCTCCAAGTTGGGTGCTGCGCATCTAAAATAATTTCTAATGAACGAATGCGCTCACGCATTTGTTGTGTTTCACGCGTCAGTGTTTCGAGTCGGCTACGCTCTTCTTGACTGAGCCCTTCACCCAACTCACGCTGGCTACGGTAGTGAAACCACAACCAGAGCGGAGCAACAAACAGAAAAAAAATGGTTAGTGGGATAGCGAGAAAAAAACTGCCCATACGGGTACTCCTTGTCATGCAAGAGGTAACAAATGTGACCTCTTGCAGGGTTATTATGGTGGCTATGGCAAGTACGCTACCCTAACCTTAGACATCTTGCTTCATTTTAGCTTTCAGTGCGGCCAACTCACAGCTGATCTCATCATCGGCTTGTAACTCAGCAAATTCAGCATGTAAACTTTTTTGCTTACCAAGCCCCATGGTATCGGCTTGCGCTTCCATATGATCGATACGGCGTTCAAACTGCTCAAAACGTGCCATCGCTTCATCAATGCGTGAATTATCAAGTTGGCCACGCACACTGCGTGATGATGCCGCTGCTTGATAACGCACCTGCAATGCTTGCTGACGAGCACGTGTTTCGCTCAATTTTTTCTCAAGCTCACCCGCTTCACTGCTCATGCGGTGAATACTGATCTCTACCGCATCAAGCTCTTGTTGCAGGTGTGTGATCAACTCAGCCACTTTTTGCTTTTCAATCAAGGCTGCACGAGCCAAATCTTCACGATCTTTACGCAATGCTAACTCAGCTTTATCTTGCCACTCTGACTCTTGCATTTGAGTATGCTGAATACGGCGCGCTAAATTTTTCTTTTCTGCTAACGCGCTGGCTGAAGTAGATCGCACTTCAACTAGCGTATCCTCCATCTCTTGGATCATCAACTTAACCAACTTTTCTGGATCTTCTGCTTTATCTAATAACGCATTAATGTTGGCATTTACAATATCGGCAAAACGGGAAAAAACACCCATGGTCGTACTCCTCGTCAATAATTATGTTGGTTATCAAACAAAATCAGCTCAAGAAAAATACTGCGCTTGTCATCTGTTTGTACCTCACTACTACATATCAAATTGCATGCCAACATTTTAAATTAACGTATATCATTGAAAAATAAAGCATTTAAAATTAACCTTGGCTTTTACTGACTTTCACGCTATGAGTATATTTACTAAAAAATAGCTTATTTAACGAATAATCGGCGAATTTAACCATGCAGAAAAATGAAAATCTTATTGGTGTTTCAGACTCCTTTCTGGCGGTAATTGCACAGGTCTCACGCCTTGCACCGTTAAATAAACCGGTACTGATTATCGGGGAGCGTGGCAGTGGTAAAGAGCTAATTGCCAAACGATTACACTACTTATCGCACCGCTGGCAATCACCACTCATTACCCTTAACTGTGCAGCACTCAATGAAAGCCTGCTTGACTCTGAACTGTTCGGGCACGAGGCCGGATCATTTACCGGTGCACAAAAACGGCATTTAGGGCGCTTTGAACGAGCACAAGGTGGCAGCCTATTTCTAGATGAGTTGGCGAATGCCCCACTACGGGTTCAAGAAAAACTATTGCGTGTTATCGAATACGGTGAGTACGAGCGAGTTGGCGGAAATCAGCCCCTTTTTGCCGATGTACGGCTAATTTGCGCCACCAATGAAGATCTGCCACAAAAAGCCCAACAAGGTACATTTCGTGCTGATTTGCTCGATCGTCTTGCGTTTGATGTGATCAATATTCCGCCTTTGCGTCAACGTCAGGAGGATATCCCATTATTGGCTGATTTTTTTGCCGTAGAAATGTGTAAAGAACTCGGCCATGCTTTTTTTGCCGGATTCAGTGCAAAAGCACAACAGGCTCTATGTGAATATTCATGGCCAGGTAATATTCGTGAGCTCAAAAATGTCGTAGAACGTGCAGTCTACCGTAATCCAAACCCACATCATCTAGTAGAGCAGATTATCTTTAACCCCTTTTTGCCGTTAAACACAATAACACTTCCTGAAAAACGGACTATATTACCTACTCCATACCTTGAGGATCAACCACTTAGCCTCAAATTCCCCCTAAATTTAAAGCAATGGTTAGCACAACAAGAGCAATATGCGCTCACCGCTGCAATGCAGCAAACCCGCTATAATCAAAAACAGGCTGCAGTGTTATTAGGCATCACCTACCATCAGTTACGCGGCATGTTACGCAAGTACCCCACGCTATTTATCACACAAAAATCCACTGAAATTCAGCCAAAGGTTGGCGTTCAGCAGGAGTAATGTAAAATGACACTCTTGTCAGAACAAAAACGAGTCAACATGCGTGGTTTGAAAATAAGGGACACATTTTCTGTATGCTGCCATTTTTTGGTAGTCAGTAGCCTATTGGTTTTTTTCAGCAAACAGGCTGATGCCGATACATTACCGACAGAGGTGTATCAAAAAGGGTTTGTCTATTGTACCCCTGGAAGCACGAATATCTTAAACCCGCAACGGGTCAAAGCCGGTGTCACTATTGATGCTATCGCTAACCAAGTGTATGACCGCTTACTTGATATCAACCCATTTACGTATCGCTTAATGCCCTCTGCGGCAGAAAGCTGGGTCGTCAGTGATGCAGGGCGCACCTTTACCTTTACGTTGCGTCAAGGTATACAGTTCCACCAAACTTCGTGGTTCACCCCTTCGCGCACTTTAAATGCCGATGATGTTGTATTTAGCTTGCAGCGAGTACTTGATGAGAAATCCCCTTATCATGCTGTTGGTGGTGGGCACTACCCTTACTTTGATAGCCTGCAACTAAGCCGTAAAATTGCCTTCATTAGCAAACTCAGTGATAATCAGGTGCAAATTAAATTGCTGCACCCTGACTCCTCATTTCTAACCCATTTGGCTACACATTTTGCGGTTATCTTATCAAAAGAGTACGCCGATCAACTGCTGGCCATAGGAAAGCCTGAGCAAATTGACCGCTTACCGATTGGTTCAGGCCCGTTTAAATTACAAGAGTACCGTTATGGGCAATATATCCGCCTTGCGCGCCATGATGAGTACTGGAAAGGCCGAGCCCGAATTGCACAAGTGGTGGTTGATTTTGCTTCTGGTGGTGCTGGACGTATGGCCAAGCTCATTACCGGTGAGTGTGATGTTTTGCCTTATCCAGCAGCAAACCAAATTGCGTTACTGCGTGATGACCCTGCACTGAAACTGAGTGTGCAATCAGGAATGAATGTCTCGTATCTGGCATTAAACGTACAACGGCCTCCCCTGAATAACCCGAAAGTACGGCAGGCATTATCAATGCTTGTTAACCGAGATCGTCTACTAAAATCTATCTATTATGGCACAGCAGAACCGGCGCGTTCCCTGCTTCCTCCTGTATCTTGGGCTTTTAACCATCGGTTAGCTACCCATTATTACTCACCATCAGAAGCAAGAAAATTGCTTAATGAAGCAGGCCTAACGAATCTCAAACTCAAATTATGGGTACCTAGATCAGCGCAATCATATAATCCTGCACCACTTAAAATGGCTGAATTAATTCAGGCTGATATGGCAAAAGCAGGTGTAAAACTGACTATTGTACCCGTTGATACACAAAGTTTTGAACGTGGGCTACCAACAGGTGATTACGATATGGTACTCACAGGTTGGGTCTCTGATAGCGATGATCCCGACAGCTTCTTGCGCCCCCAACTTAGCTGTGCTGCTATGCAATCAGGCAGCAACTACGCACACTGGTGTAAACCCCAGTTTGATGCATTTTTATCTGCTGCATTGACTACCGAAAAACTGGCCAGCCGTCTGCTATTTTATCGCCATGCACTGGAAATTTTAGATACCGACATGCCCGTCATTCCCATTGCACACTCTTTACGCTTACAAGGGCATAGAGCCAATTTACAAGGGCTAGTTCTCAGCCCGTTTGGTAGTACCTCTTTCTCTGAAGTTTATCGGCAGGATACGCCTTAATGATTATCTACACCCTGCGCCGTCTGAGCTTACTTATCATCACGGTGTTCATTCTAACTATTATTGGTTATGGGCTAAAAAACTATGGTCAACCCCTTTCAACTGAAAGCCGTATTACTGGCTATACACAATATGTGACAGCCTTAAGTAAGGGGGATTTTGGTCTTTCGAGTGTATCGGGTGAAGCCATTACCCCGCAATTACTCAATGTGTTCCCAGCAACCCTTGAGTTGTGCTTATTGGCATTTATTGTGTCACTGCTCATTGGTATCCCATTAGGCATACTCGCAGGTGCACGACGCGGACGCTGGCAAGATATACTCATCTCCTCTTTTGCACTTTTTGGATTCTCAATCCCTGTCTTTTGGCTAGGTATATTGCTAATTATGCTTTTTTCCCTCAACTTAGGGTGGCTACCTATTTCAGGTCAACACAGCCTATTATTCGAAGTTAAACATGTGACCGGGTTTATTTTAGTTGATGCTTGGCTATCAGACTCACCCTATCGCCACGATATTATCTACAACACCTTATTACACATGGCATTGCCTGTTACCACCCTATCGCTCTCACCTACCACAGAGGTCATCCGCCTAATGCGTGCAAGCACTGAACATGTGGTCGATAAACCTTATGTGAAAGTAGCCGCAACCCGTGGCTGGTCACGTCTAACGATATTACGTCGTTCTATTTTGCGTAATGCACTGCCACCAATTATTCCCAAACTTGGCCTACTGTTCTCGACCATGCTGACACTTGCCATGATCACTGAAACCGTGTTCAGTTGGCCTGGTATTGGCCGTTGGTTGATTCAAGCACTTAACCAGCATGATTACACCGCAATTTCAGCCGGTGTAGTAGTGGTTGGTAGCTCCGTTATTTTACTTAGCGTGCTCGCTGAATTATTTGGCGCAGCGGTTAACCCACTTGTCCGTAAAGAATGGTACGAGGTTCGCTAAGATGTCAAACCGCTTACATATGCCGACCCGACTTGCACACACATGGAATTTATTTCGCAAAGACTCCATCTCTGCTATCGGATTTTATGGTTTATTAATTTTACTGATGCTCACTGCATTTGGTCAGCACATTGCACCATTTTCTGCCAACTTTCAGTTTATCGACAAAGAACTCATGCCTCCCTCATGGTCAAGCAGTGGAAAAATTGAGTTCTTTTTTGGTACTGATGATCTAGGCCGTGATATTTTCAGCCGCTTGCTGTGCGGCGCTCGATTCACTTTTGGCAGTGCGCTCTTAGTGGTGTGTTCAGCATCAATCGTAGGTATTGCCATTGGTATTTTGGCGGGGATGTCAAAAGGGTTAAAGTCCTCCATTCTTAACCACACTCTTGATGCTATTTTATCTATTCCTACATTGTTACTGGCCATTATTGTTGTTGCATTAACCGGTGCCGGATTACTCAATGCCATGTTTGCCGTCTGGCTGGCCTTAGTGCCACGTTTTGTACGGGCTGTGTATACTGCTGTACATGATGAAATGGAAAAAGATCACATCACTGCCATCCGGCTCGATGGTGCATCTGACAGCTACATTTTGCGCTATGCCGTATTGCCCAATATTCTTGCCATTTTAGTGATGGAATTTACCCGCGGTTTTTCCGTTGCACTGCTCGATATCGCCGCATTAGGTTTTTTAGATTTAGGCGCGCAACGCCCCAGCCCTGAGTGGGGAGCAATGCTTGGTGAAGCTCTGAGCTTGCTTTATATCGCCCCGTGGACAGTCACCCTACCAGGGTTGGCTATTTTAATCAGCGTGATTATCGTAAACCTTGCTGGCGATGGCCTGCACCGCGCTATTAATGCAGGAACTGAATAATGCCACTTCTTGATATTCGTAACCTGACGATTGAAATTATGACCCCAGCAGGCCCGGTCAAAGCCGTTGATCGTGTCAGTTTAACGCTGGTTGAAGGTGAAATCCGTGGTTTAGTGGGCGAGTCAGGCTCAGGAAAAAGCCTTGTTGCCAAAGCGATTTGTGGGATTAGCAAAGATAACTGGAAAATCACTGCAGATCGTTTTCGCTTTAATGATGTAGATATTCTTCGTTTAAGTAACAAAGCCCGTCGGCGCTGGGTTGGCAAACATATCTCCATGATCTTTCAAGAGCCACAATCATGCCTTGACCCGTCAGAACGGGTTGGCCGCCAACTACAAGAAGCAATCCCCGGTTGGACATTTAAAGGCCACTGGTGGAAACGCTGGAACTGGCGCTATAAGCAGGCTAAAGCCTTACTGCACAAAGTGGGAATTAAAGATCACCGTGAAATTATGCGCAGTTACCCGTATGAATTGACTGAAGGCGAATGCCAAAAAGTGATGATCGCCATGGCCATTGCCAATCAGCCAAAACTCCTGATTGCCGATGAACCCACCAATGCGATGGAGCCCACCACGCGCGCGCAGATCTTTCGCTTGCTTGATCGCATGAATCAACTCAACGACACCACTATCTTGCTTGTAAGCCATGACCTGCTCAGTCTTACACAAGCGGCCAACAAACTTACGGTAATGTATTGCGGCCAAACGATTGAATCAGGCACTTGTGAGCAGATCCTCGATACACCACATCACCCGTATACACTGGCTCTACTGCGTGCCATGCCTGATTTTCGTGATCCACTACCGCATAAAAGCCGTCTCAGTGCGCTGCCAGGAGCTATTCCTCCATTGCAACACTTACCTATTGGTTGCCGATTAGGGCCACGCTGCCCACATGCACAAAAAAAATGTATTGAAACCCCTACGCTGCGCAAAATTAAAACCCACGCCTTTGCCTGTCATTTTCCGCTCAATATTGAGGAGGGCCAACTGTGAGTGCGTTATTAGAAGTCAATGGCCTGAGTAAAACGTTTCGCTACCATATTGGGCTGTTTCGTCGCCATGTTGTAGAGGCCGTAAAACCGGTAGAGTTCACACTCGATGAAGGCCAAACACTGGCGATTATTGGTGAGAATGGTTCAGGAAAATCAACATTAGCAAAACTCATTGCAGGCATGGTTGAACCCACTCAGGGAGAACTCCACGTACAAGGTGAGCGGCTGTGGTATGGTGACTATCGTCACCGCTGTAAGCTCATCCGTATGATTTTCCAAGATCCGAACACATCATTAAATCCCAAAATGCAAATTGGGCAAATTCTTGATGGCCCACTCAAGCTCAATACCAGCCTCACCCCACAAGAGCGCGAAGCACGCATCACCGCAACACTACGAAAAGTAGGGTTATTGCCTGATCATGCGGGTTTTTATCCACAAATGTTAGCTACAGGCCAAAAACAGCGTGTATCACTAGCACGTTGCCTAATACTTGAACCCAAAATTATTGTCGCTGACGAAGCCCTAATACATCTAGATATGTCAATGCGCTCACAAATACTAAACTTAATGTTAGAGCTACAAGAGTCATTGGGGATCTCATATATTTATGTAAGCCAACACATGGGTGTGATTAAACATATCAGTGATCAAGTGCTCGTCATGCAACAAGGAAACATTGTTGAACGCGGCGATACCCAGCGTATTTTTTGTGATCCACAACATGATCTTACGCGTCGTTTAATTGAAAGCCATTTTGGGGATACACTCACGCCTGAAGCGTGGCAACAACCTGTCACACTATAATCCTGTTGTAGGCAACCTTGTAGTGCAAGGTATGCACACCTCAATGATATTCATTAAAGCACACCTCTTGGTAGTAGATTCAAGACCCAATGAGGTGTGCACTCAAAGTACCACTGCTCGGATGAGCATGCGAAGCCCTCGACCGATACGCCGAACATGGTAGAATCAAACGGTTTATTATTTTATACGATGTGCACATATCGCATGTTGTCACAATTAGGGTAACTTGTTATGGGTTTTTTGACCGGTAAACGTATTCTTATTGCGGGCGTAGCAAGCACCCGTTCGATTGCTTATGGTATTGCGGCCGCAATGCACCGCGAAGGCGCTGAACTGGCCTTTACTTACCAAAATGATAAGTTGAAATCACGCGTTGAAGCGATCGCCGCAGAGTGTGGTTCATCCATTATTCTGCCTTGTGATGTTGCTGATGATGCCAGCATTGAAGGCTTGTTTACTGAACTTTCTGCAGTATGGCCAAAGTTTGATGGCTTTGTTCACTCTATTGCTTATGCACCAGGTGATCAGCTTGACGGCGATTATGTTGATGCCGTAACCCGTGATGGTTTTCGTATCGCGCACGACATCAGCTCTTACAGCTTTGCGGCAATGGCCAAAGCATCACGCAGCATGCTAAACCCAGGCGCAGGCTTGGTCACCCTCTCCTATCTGGGCGCAGAGCGTGCTATTCCAAACTATAACGTTATGGGTCTGGCAAAAGCATCATTAGAAGCGAACGTACGTTACATGGCCAATGCCATGGGTGCACAAGGTGTTCGCGTTAACGGTATCTCTGCTGGCCCTATCCGTACATTAGCTGCAGCTGGCATTAAAAATTTCAAAAAAATGCTATCACATTGTGAAGCTGTTACCCCTATTCGCCGTACTGTCACTATTGAAGATGTGGGTAACTCTGCGGCATTCTTATGCTCTGATTTAGCGGCAGGTATTTCAGGTGAAATACTTCATGTTGATGGCGGTTTTAATATCGCAGCCATGAACGAGCTAGAAGTTAACGAGTAATTTATCTACGTTATCGCCTGATTTAAGAGATACGCTATTTTATAATCCGCTTCGGCGGATTTTTTACTTTTATCGTCTTTTTTATCAAAACAGAAACCGGAAAATAGATCACAGCTTGCTTATTGAATAAGATGTAATCATCTTTTTGTACATTTCACCTTTTCTCAACCCGCTTATAATCGTCAGCATCCCATTATTGTCATAAGCCTCTTACTGAATGACACAAAAAAACACTCCACAATCGTTGAATCTATGCCTTAAATAGCACCTCTTTGCCCTTGATACCACAAAAGGAAATAACGTTAATGCGCACTTGCTTTCGTCTTTTAACATCATCTCGCCTACGTTTTATACTCCCACTATTAGGAATATGGTCAGTATGCAACGTGCCTGTTGTACAGGCTAGCACTGAGCAAGAGCGCGCTCAACAAGCTGCTGAAATAGCTCGACAGCTACTTTGTGCAGCACAAAGTTCTTTGCAAAACTGTCTTGATATTAACCAAATCATTGCACCTAATGGCAATAATGGGCAGTGGAACAACGATCAAAATAATGGGCAATGGCAACAAGATGGGCAATGGAATCAAAATGGTAATTGGAACCAAAACAACCATTGGAATCAAAATAATCAGTGGAATAACAATAATAATGGCAACCCTATTGAAACAGGCCAACCATATGCTATTCGTGTTACCCACTTACAACGCCAATACCCATTAAACAATCAGCAAGCACTGATTCAATTTAATGTTTCAGCGCGCACGCACTATATCGTTAATGCTGAACTGTACGATAGCGATGGGAATCGTACCGCAAGCCAGCAAGTGCAAGTGAATAACCACCGAACACCTGTTACGCTTGTTGCCAATAATCCAGGAGTCTATACATTAAAAATTCGAGCAAATAATGGGCTTGGTGAACAACGTTACAGTGTAGAAGTCACGGGTTGGAATCAGAATAACGAGCAAGACAATAACAATAACAATAACAATAACAATAACAATAACAACGGTAATTATCCTTCATACCGCAGCGGTACTCAGTATCAAGCGGGTGATATTGTTCGCCGTAACGGGCGTTTATATCAATGTCGTCCATGGCCAAACAGTGGTTGGTGTGGTCAAGGTGCTGACCACTATGCTCCGGGAACAGGTATGAACTGGCAAGATGCCTGGGAACGCTATTACGAATAATTTTTGTATATAATACATAGGTAAATCAATAGGAAACACTATTTCTCTTCCTATTGATTTACCATACTATTTATCGATTGATATGTGTAAGCCATAACAACATAAATATTCATATGCAAAAATAGTGATCATTCCTATCTCAAGGAATACAGGCGATAAATCTCATTCAAAATCGTCAACAAATGGTATCATAGTAAGTAATAAGTCTCTCATCTCCTTGCCGGATAGGTTTATGTTTCAAGATAACCCGCTACTTTCCCAGCTCAAACAGCAGTTCCGTGAAAGCACCCCACAAATTGAGGGTGTAATCAAAGGCACCGACAAAGGTTTCGGCTTTATCGAAACAGACAACCAAAAAAGTTACTTTGTACCGCCTCCGTATATGAAAAAAGTGATGCACGGTGACCGTGTTGTTGCTTTTTTACGCACAGAAAAAGAGCGTGAAATTGCCGAGCCAGACGCGTTAATTGAGCCATTTCTTAGCCGTTTTGTTGGGCGTATCCGTAAAGGGCGTGACGACAAACTCAATATTGTTCCTGATCACCCATTACTGAATGATCCTATCATGTGTCGTCCAGTAAAAGGGCTAGAGACCCCGCTGAACGAAGGCGATTGGGTTGTTGGCCAAATGAAACGCCATCCACTAAAAGGGGATCGCGCGTTTTATGCTGATGTCACCGAATTTATCACCACTGCAGATGATCACTATGCACCTTGGTGGGTAACGTTGTCACGTCACCAGTTAGAGCGTGAAGCACCAACCGCTACCTTTGGTGAAATGCTTGATGAAGGTTTGGTACGCGAAGATCTGACTGCTCTGCCGTTTGTCACCATTGACAGCGCCAGTACCAAAGATATGGACGATGCACTCTATATCACCACTCAACCTGATGGCTGGCAGCTAACGATTGCAATTGCTGATCCGACAGCCTATGTTGCACAAGACAGTGAATTAGACCAAATAGCCAGCCACCGCGCGTTCACTAATTACCTGCCAGGTTTTAATATCCCGATGCTGCCGCGTGAGCTGTCAGATAACCTCTGCTCTTTGCGTGAAGGTGAGAAACGCCCTGCTCTGCTGTGCCGTGTCACAGTGAAGCAAGATGGCACGCTGTGTGATGATGCTCACTTCTTTGCCGGTTGGATCGAGTCGCACGGTAAACTGGTGTACGACAATATCTCTGACTGGCTAGAGGGTGTTGAAGGCGCATGGTCTCCGGAAAATGAGACTATTGCAGAACAAATCACCGAGCTACACAAACTGGCACTTGCACGTACCCAGTGGCGCAGTGAAAACACGCTGGTGTTTAAAGATCGCCCAGATTACCGCTTTATTCTTGATGAGAATGGTGTTGTTACTGACATTGTTGCCGAATACCGCCGTATCGCTAACCGCATGGTGGAAGAGGCGATGATTCTCGCGAACGAATGTGCAGCAACTGTATTAACGCAAAAAGTGGGCTTTGGTATTTACAACGCACACGCCGGTTTTGATCCGGAAAAAGTTGAACAGGCCATGACCATTCTGAGAGACAATGGCGTTGATTTTGATCGCGATACCTTGCTTTCCCTTGACGGTTTCTGCCAGCTGCGTCGCCAGTTAGATGCCATGCCAACCGCTTACCTTGATGGCCGTATCCGCCGTTTTCAGGCATACAGTGAAGTCAGTGCCGCTCCAGCACCGCACTTTGGTTTGGGGTTAAACGCCTACGCAACCTGGACATCACCTATCCGTAAGTATGGCGATATGGTTAACCACCGCCTGCTAAAAGCCGTTATTCGTGGCGAACAACCAACTACCCAGCCTAGCGTTGAGTTAACCACGCAACTGGCTGATCGTCGCCGCTTTAACCGCATGTCAGAGCGTGATGTTGGTGATTGGCTATACTCTCGCTTCTTACAACCTAAAGTGGCAGACAACACAAGCTACCGTGCCGAGATCATGGATGTGACTCGTGGTGGTCTGCGCGTACGCTTGCTCGATAATGGTGCTGTCGCCTTTGTTCCTGCACCACTGATCCACTCTGTACGTGATGAGCTAGAGTGCAGCACTGAAACCGCTACTGTCTCTATCAAGGGGCAGCCAGTGTTCCGTTTGGGTGATACCATTGAAGTGATGCTTAAAGAAGTCCGAATGGAAACACGCAGCATCATTGCTAAACCGGTACCCAATGTGGAAGCAGAAGTACCTACTGAATCTGTAGTACAGTAATATCAGTATCACGACTATCACAATAATACTGATTTTATTGTGATGTACTAAAATGATATCACTGCTCGCTTTATAAACAAAAAAGCTACCTCTTTAGGTAGCTTTTTTATTTTAAAAAATCATATACATTCCAAAATAGAGACTCTCTTTTAGAGTGTATTTAGTTTATGACACTAAGACCAAGGAAGGAAAAACGTAATGTCACTTTCATTGTTTGATTTAAATCATCTTAAATTGCTAACTCTGCATGGCGTAGAAATTCTTGAGTTTGCCCTTGAGCTAATTTCTGTTGCTTGTGTTTTATTAGGGCTGATTAAAACCCTTTGGTTAGCATCACACCTAAAAGATCAACCCCCTGGATTTAGGCATATTCGTGTTTGCTTTGGTAGTTGGTTAGCATTAGCCCTCGAATTTCAATTAGCTGCTGATATTTTGGCCACAACTGTTGCACCGAATAAAGAGGAGTTAGTCCGGCTTGCTATCATTGCGCTAATCCGGACTTTCCTAAATTACTTTTTGGCTAAAGAACTGGACACTCAAGCAGAAAAATCAGCCGACTCTCGTTAATTACTGTGTTTTTCTTTTATTTAAAGAAATAAGTAAACATTGTAATTAGTGAGGCATTAGCAAAATCAATAAACAGAGCCCCAACAAGCGGTAATACAAAAAATGCCTTTTGCGATGGACCATTACGCTCAGTAAAAGCTTCCATATTGGCCATCGCATTAGGTGTTCCGCCCATCCCGAAACCACAATGCCCTGTCGCTAAAACTACCGCATCATAATCTCGACCCATCAAATTATAGGTCACAAAATAGCTATACAGCGCCATCAGTGCCGTCTGACTGAGCAGAATAACCACTAAAGGTAGCGCCAATACACTGATATCCCACAATCGCAGGCCCATCAATGCCATAGATAAAAACAAGGCTAATGAGATATTACCAATAGAATCTATAACATATGTATTTACTTTTTTGCCAAAGTGATCCATCACATTACGCGTAATTGCAGCAACAATCATTGGGCCAATATAAATAGGTAACGTTAACCCCAACACATTGAGAATATCAGCTAAAATAGAGCCTATCCCCATGACAATAATCACTTTTAAAATAGTATCAAATGCAGAACGTTCATAAAGATGATTACGGTCTTCTTTTAACTCAATATTCTCTTCAGTTTCATGTTGATCATCATAACGGCTTTCTGCATGTTTACTCAGTAATAATTTACTGATTGGGCCACCAATAACACAACCAGAAATTAAACCAAATGTTGCAGCCGTAATTGCAACAGCCGTTGCACCATGAGCTCCCGCATTTTCTAATAGTGGGCCAAATGCCCCTGCAGTACCATGTCCACCGGTTAATGCCACTGAGCCTGCTGCAATACCCAATAATGGGTTAAGCCCAAAAAATTTAGCTAAACCAATGCCTAAAAGATTTTGTAATATCGCTAAAATTAATGCCACAATCAAAAAAGTGACAACTTGAATACCACCTTTTTTAAGCATTTTTAAACTAGCAGAAAAACCAATAGTCGTAAAAAACGCCACCATAAACAGTTGTCTAATACTATCATCAAAGGTAAAAACAAATAACCCTGAAAGATAGCCGAACAGGGTAATAAAAGAGAATATCACACCACCAATAACCGGAGCAGGAATAAAATACTTACTA
Source organism: Plesiomonas sp. (assembly GCF_051652165.1). GTDB lineage: Bacteria > Pseudomonadota > Gammaproteobacteria > Enterobacterales > CAMTGL01 > Plesiomonas. Next base: position 102,097 of record NZ_JBOFTR010000004.1, on the reverse strand, counting down.
AACAATGATACTTTAGTTTCAACATAACGACCGGCTAATAATACTAACACTGCGGTCATTAATGTGGTAATCATTGATAATGAAATTACATGCATTTAATTATTCCTGTTATTTTTATTTTCTCATCACCCACAATACGTAGGTATTATCACCATATTTAGATTAACCTAAATGTTATAATGAAAATCTTTTTTACATTTAATGTATTTAAATCAGTAGGTACTCATCTTTTTTACCCTAAATAGAGTAAAGTTAAATAGAACGTAAAAAATAGGTTTACAATCCACCCCATTTTAGCCTTTTATCTTGATATATGATGATTGTTCATTGAGTATTGAAATTTAATCATTTTACTAAAACAAGAATACCCAACTTTTAAAATTATAACACAATGTTAATAAAATAGCCACTTGGTAAATTTATACCTGTGAAATCATTCAAAAAAAAGTTACTATTATAAATAGTTAACCTGTGTGCTGTATATAAAAACGTACTTTTATATACAGCACACAGAAAATAAAATACATCCAAAAAATAACCTTATTGCACTTTTAGAAATGAAATAGCGCAATAAATAGATTTTTATTTTTAGTATCATAACCCTATTTATTCTTTAAATGATAAATCAGTAACGGTATGTGCTTATTATTTTATTAATTTACGGATTGTCTCTTTACAAAGCCTATTGTTAGGTAGATACCCCCATAACAGACGTTAATAGGGGTTTTATATTTATTCAAATACAAAGGGTTAACCCCCTGCAAGTTTTACTTTCATACCTTTTGTTTCAAGAAGTTGTTTAATCAAATCACGCTTATCGCCTTGAATTTCAATAACACCTTCTTTCAAAGTGCCACCACAACCACACTTCTTCTTTAACTCAGCCACCAATTTGGTTAAATCGGGATCCGACAGGTCAACCCCTGTGATCACACAAACCCCTTTCCCCTTGCGGCCACTGGTCTGGCGCTGTATCCGCACAATACCGTCACCTTGTGGTCTAGCTACAACCACCGGTTCTTCTTTAATCCGGCCAGTTTTGGTGGAGTACACCAAGCGAGAGTTATCACCCATACTTCTTCCCCTTCTTGGCAGAATGACTCTTACAGTAAGTGCTATTATGCCAGAGATTGATAGATCGTCTGTAGTGTCTGAGCAGGGTCAATCGATTGTGTAATTGGTCGGCCAATAACCATATAATCAACACCTGCCAACACGGCCTGTTTAGGTGTCATAATCCGGCGCTGATCGCCAGCATCAGCCCCTTCAGGACGAATACCCGGTGTTACCAGCATAAAATCAGCACCACAACGCTGTTTTAGCCTACTAGCCTCTTGTGCCGAGCACACTACACCATCAAGCCCGCTGCGCTGAGCCAATAACGCCAAACGCTCAACCTGCTCATGCGGTGAAACCTCAATACCAATACCTGCCAGATCACTATCTTCCATGCTAGTCAGTACCGTGACCCCAATCAGTAACGGAGCATCTTTCCCGTATGGCAGTAAAATATCACGGGCAGCACGCATCATTCGCTCACCACCGCTAGCATGCACATTCACCATCCACACGCCCAACTCTGCGGCGGCAGCAACAGCACGGGCGCAGGTATTCGGAATATCGTGAAACTTCAGGTCAAGAAAGACCTCAAATCCGCGCTGATGCAGTGCCCGTACAAACTCAGGGCCAAATAGCGTGAACATCTCTTTGCCCACTTTTAAACGACAACACGCAGGATCAATATGATCCACAAATGCCAATGCAGCAGACTGATCAGCATAATCTAATGCCACAATAATTTTATTTTGAGATAGACCCGCTTGCATTACTTATCCTCATTTAACACGCTTATTGAACACACCCATATTACTCAACAACATACTGAGTATAAAAAAACAGCAGTTCATTACGGCTGCTGTTTTATTTTATTATTTTACTCACCATCTAACCCACGAATAGATTTCACCGTTGCCCAACTACGACACGATGGGCACTGCCAATATAATGCATGCGATGTAAAACCACATTTTTGACAACGATAACGCGGCTTCGTACTAATTTGTTCAGCTACCATATGCTGTAATGAAGATAAGCTCTCTTTAGCTCGCCCCTCTTCTGCTTCAGCAAGATGGTATTGCATCAAACGATGAAACAAACGCATTGTTGGATGACGCTGCAACGCTTTATTAATATAATTTTGTGCAACCTCAATACCTTCACTCTGCTCTAACATATCAGCAAGCATCAACGTAGCCATTGCTCCTGCATTGGCATCACAGCAACGCTCTAAAAAAAGTCGCATATTGTCAGGTTGTTGTGCTGATTGATAACATTCATTGAGCATTGGCAACACTTCAGGAATAAAATCAACATCTTGTACTAAAACACGTTCAAGTTCATTTGCCGCTTTCGTATACTCACCCGATGCCATGAGTAAACGCCCCTGCATCAAAGAAACTCTGGCACAGAGACGATCTGATTGTGCGGCTTTCTTTAAATGAGCACCTGCTTTCTCTGGCAAATTTTCAGCCATAAGTTGTAAAGCCAGCTCACAATGAAAATGGGCAATATCCACATTCAATGTGGTTTTCCCTAGCTTTATCAACTTCTCTGCGACTTCTATCGCTTTAGCCCACTCACGGGTTGTTTGATAGATGGTCAAAAGTTGCTGTAATGCCGATTCACGAAAATCAGGCTCATCAATAAGCTGTGTAAACATATCTTCTGCACGGTCATAAAAACCAGCCGCAAGATAGTCTTTACCTAATTGCTGAATGGCTAACAGACGCTGATCGAAAGTTAATGATGCATTTTCAACTAGAGCCTGATGAATACGAATAGCACGGTCAACTTCACCTCGAGAGCGAAATAAGTTGCCTAATGTCAGGTGTGCTTCAACCGTTTCACTGTCTTCTTTGAGCATATCAAGAAACAGATCTACCGCTTTTTCTTGCTGATTAGAAAGCAGGAAGTTAACGCCAGTAACATACTCGCGCGAAAGACGGTTAACTTCCTGTTGTTCATCTTGCCGAGCACTCCTGCGCCCCATATACCAGCCATAGGCAGCGGCTATTGGTAGCAACAGAAACAACAGCTCAAGCATTGCATTGGTTTCCTTATTCTTGCTCAACCACTGGGGTTGCAGCAGCATGTTGATCCAGTTGTTCTTGCTGACGTTTAATTTGACGATGTGCACGGCTTAGACTAAAACGTACACGTAGATAAAATAAACCGCAAATCACCCAACCCAAAACAAAACCTGTACCAAACAGCATGGCTAACAAAGAAGAGAGACGAAACTCACCTTGTGCCAGTAAATAATTAAATGTTACTACAGTTTCATTTTGCGCACCGAACGTTACGCCAATAATAAAGAGTGCAAGTGCAATTAAAAAACCAAGTAGATACTTCACATCAATATCCTCTGTACTATCACAAATTTATGTAAATACGCCTAAAAACAGGGTATCACAGCCACAATGCAATATCGCCTATGATCTCAAAAATGCATACAATCTACAAAAGAAAACGGCATCCCGAAGGATGCCGTTTCAAATTAATCCGTCATACGCCATGACTTAGGCAGATATATTAACTCGCTCACGTAACTCTTTACCCGGTTTAAAGTGAGGAACGTGTTTACCTTCTAACTCAACTTTATCACCGGTTTTAGGATTACGACCAACCCGTGGCGCACGATAGTGCAGCGAGAAACTACCAAACCCACGGATCTCAATACGCTCACCATTAGCGAGTGTATCCCCCATATGATCTAACATCTCTTTTATCGCATCTTCGACTACTTTCGCAGACAGATGTGATTGCTGAGTCGTAAGCCTTTCAATTAATTCAGACTTGGTCATAGGCCCTCCGAGGTGGCTTATTCGCTTTACCATCAGGAAGCAGTAATCTACTTCCTAAATCGGTTAATTATTCGCCTTTAGCAGCTTTGAATGCTTCAGCCATTGCATTACCAAACGCAGCTTCATCTTGCTTGTTGTTCAGTGTTGCCATTGCTTCGGTTTCTTCAGCTTGGTCTTTCGCGCGAACAGACAAGTTTACAACACGGTTCTTACGGTCAACACCGGTGAACTTCGCTTCAACTTCATCGCCAACGCTCAGAACTAAAGTCGCGTCTTCGATACGGTCACGAGATGCTTCAGAAGCACGCAGGTAGCCTTCAACGCCGTCAGTCAGCTCAACAGTAGCGCCTTTCGCATCAACTGCGGTTACTTTACCAGTAACAATAGCACCTTTCTTGTAAACAGACATGAAGTTGTTGAACGGATCTTCTTCCAGTTGCTTAACGCCCAGAGAGATACGCTCACGCTCTGCATCAACTTGCAGAACTACTGCTGCGATTTCGTCGCCTTTCTTGAATTCACGTACTGCTTCTTCGCCTGCAACGTTCCAGGAGATGTCAGACAGGTGAACCAGACCGTCGATGCCGCCGTCCAGACCAATGAAGATACCGAAGTCAGTGATTGACTTGATCTTGCCTTCTACGCGGTCACCCTTAGCGTGGGTTTCTGCGAACAGCTGCCATGGGTTAGATTTGCACTGCTTCAGACCCAGGGAGATACGACGACGCTCTTCGTCGATGTCAAGAACCATAACTTCAACAACATCACCCACGTTAACAACTTTAGATGGGTGGATGTTTTTGTTGGTCCAATCCATTTCTGAAACGTGTACCAGACCTTCAACGCCTTCTTCGATCTCTACGAAGCAGCCGTAATCAGTCAGGTTAGTTACACGGCCAGTCAGACGAGTGCTTTCTGGGTAACGCTTAGCGATAGCAACCCATGGATCTTCACCCAGTTGCTTCAGACCCAGAGAAACACGGGTACGCTCACGGTCAAACTTCAGCACTTTAACAGTGATTTCGTCGCCAACGTTCACGATTTCGCTTGGATGCTTAACGCGCTTCCATGCCATATCAGTGATGTGCAGCAGGCCATCAACGCCGCCCAAGTCAACGAATGCACCGTAGTCAGTCAGGTTCTTAACGATACCCTTAACTTCCATGCCTTCTTGCAGGTTTTCTAGCAGCTGATCACGCTCTTGGCTGTTCTCAGACTCGATAACTGCACGACGAGAAACAACAACGTTGTTACGCTTTTGATCCAGCTTGATTACTTTGAACTCAAGCTCTTTGTATTCCAGGTGAGTAGTGTCACGAACTGGACGAACGTCTACCAGTGAACCTGGCAGGAACGCACGGATACCGTTCAGTTCTACAGTGAAACCACCTTTTACCTTGCCGTTAATCACACCGATAACGGTTGCAGCTTCTTCGTATGCTTTTTCCAGCATCAGCCAAGCTTCGTGACGCTTCGCTTTTTCACGAGACAGCAGAGTTTCACCGAAGCCATCTTCTACTGCGTCCAGTGCTACGTCAACTTCGTCACCGACGTTGATTTCCAGCTCACCCTGTGCGTTCTTGAACTGTTCAGCTGGGATTGCAGACTCGGACTTCAGGCCAGCATCAACCAGAACGATACCGTTCTGAATAGCGATAACAGTACCACGAACGATAGAACCTGGACGGGTTTCCAGTTCTTTTAGGGACTCTTCAAAGAGTTGAGCAAAAGATTCAGTCATGTTTATTAATCTTCACTAATGAAAGATAACTACCATTTAACGTCCTGCTAAATGGGGTTGCTTTAAAATAGCTCGCCGCATCCATGCAGTCCGCTGATAGAACATGCCAATATAACAAAAAAGCGAGACAACAGCAAAATATGCGTCAAACACCGGCTTAACGCTTCAGTGTTTTCCTGACATATTCCATTGCCGTTTCAATTACTTGTTCTATTGGCATTTCAGTCGAATCCAGTAACAGTGCGTCATCGGCAGCAATCAGCGGTGCAACCGCTCGATTACGATCACGGTGATCGCGTTCACGGATCTCGACTAAGAGGCGCTCAAAGTTAACATCAAACCCTTTCGCCTGCAACTGCAACATACGACGCTGTGCTCGCTCTTCTGCGCTGGCATCTAAAAAGATCTTTACCGGTGCATCAGGGAAAACAACTGTACCCATGTCGCGGCCATCAGCAATCAAGCCGGGAGCGGTGCGAAAGGCGCGCTGACGACGCAGCAGGGCTTCACGCACACGCGGAAATGCCGCGGCACGCGAAGCAATATTGCCGACAGTTTCAGTGCGGATATCATGCGAAACATCTTCGCCTTCTAAAATCACACAAACGTGGCCGTCAACTGACTTAAATTGTACATCTAGGTGTGCTGCCAGCGGCACTAAGGCATCTTCTGATTCAATGTCAATGTGATGATGCAATGCAGCCATGGCCAGTACGCGATAAATCGCGCCTGAGTCAAGTAAGTGCCAACCCAGTTGTTCAGCCAGTGCTTTGCACAATGTGCCTTTACCTGCACCGCTTGGGCCATCAACTGTAATGACGGGATTGACAGAGTTCGCATTGAACTGCGTGTGATCTGACATGGCATCCTCCGTTAAGTTCCGCGTAATACGCCATATAAGTGACAAAAAGAGTACCGACACACTCAGTGTGCGGGGCGTTTTTTGCCGGGCGCTATGTTGCGCGGGATTATACTGGAAAAGTGAGGTTATCCGAAGAAGATGCAGGAAATTAAACGCCAGTATTCATAAATGGATTAGAGGAAATAACACTGAGCCCGTTTCTATCCCGTAAACAGTATGCTTTTTGCACTTACGCTCAGCTTTTATTATAAATAGGCTATAAATGAGCATGTTGCTTATTAGCATTCATTTTATTACAGCGATATGTGCATGTATAAATATAGATATGTAATGAAAGCGCAAATCGCGGTAACGGCAGTCATCTGTTTAGATGACTGCGGTAAGCATGAAAAGAAGAGTATCCACCCGCTAAATGGTTTATTCCCGCGCTAGGGTATGAAAACGCTGAAAATAGTCAGGAAATGTTTTAGAGGTACATGCCGGATCAAGAATAGTGACCGGAGTATCTGACAATGCAACGAGTGAAAAACACATGGCCATACGGTGGTCATTGTAGGTTTCAATGTTGGCATGCTGCAAAACCGCAGGCGGTACGATGCGGATATAGTCATGCCCCTCTTCAACAATGGCCCCAACTTTGCGCAGCTCAGTCGCCATTGCCGCTAAACGGTCGGTCTCTTTAACCCGCCAGTTATATACGTTACGGATACAGGTTTCCCCCTGCGCAAACAGGGCTGTAGTGGCAATGGTCATGGCGGCATCAGGGATATGGTTCATATCCAAATCAATGCCTTTGAGTTCACCGCGCTGACACTCAACATAGTCATCTGCCCAGCGAATTTTAGCGCCCATTTTTTCCAGTACGTCGGCAAACTTCACATCGCCTTGCACGCTGTTACGGCCAATGCCGGTAACGCGAATCGTTCCGCCTTTAATTGCTGCCGCCGCTAAAAAATACGAAGCAGAAGAGGCATCGCCCTCCACCAAATAATTCTCTGGCGAGAGGTATTGTTGCTGACCTTGAATATGGAAAACCTGATAGTTTTCGTGTGTTATCTGTACACCAAATACCGCCATGATATGCAGGGTGATATCAATATAAGGTTTTGAGACCAGTTCGCCTTGAATGTGCAGTTCGGTATGGCCATTAAACAGGGGGGCAGCCATCAAGAAGGCGGTGAGAAACTGGCTAGACACTGAGCCATCAATGGTCACTTTTCCACCCTGAAGGCTTTTTCCGCGGATCAGTAGCGGTGGGTAGTTTTCTTGCTCAAGATATTGAATATCGGCTCCGGCCTGGCGCAAAGCATCAACCAGATGCCCTATTGGGCGCTCTTTCATGCGCGGTTCACCGGTAAGAATAACACTGCCCGCGCCAAGGCTCAGTGTGGCAGCTAACGGCCGCATGGCGGTACCGGCATTACCCAAAAAAAGCGTTAACGGCGAAGCATCAGTGCTAGCTGGTAGTGCAAAAGTATGGCCTATCCCCTGCACATCACAGGTTGTGCGATCATCAGACAGGTGATAAGTCACACCCAGTGCGGTGAGTGCACTCAGCATGTGTCGTACATCATCACTGTCGAGTAAGTTGGTCAGGCGGGTTGTGCCTTTTGCCAGCGCCGCCAACAGCAGGGCGCGGTTTGATACACTTTTGGAACCGGGCAGATTAATGGTGCCGCTGACGTGTGGTATTGGGTTAAGGGTTAACGAATCCATACTGATACTCTCGTACTCCTGCACATACATTTGCTGTTATTTATGGTTATTTTATATGTCGCGATTGTGTGGCTTATTGGCGGTTTTAGTTTGCAATGCCACAATAAAAGCGCCGCCATATTGCAATCAACATGGGGGTATTCAGGCCAGTAGCGGCGTTAATGCATCAATAAACCGCTGGTTTTCATGCGGTAAACCGATACTGACACGCAGATGATTTGGCATGCCATAACCGGCTATCGGGCGCACAATAACGCCTTGCTGCAACAGTTGCTCATAAAGAGGCGCGGCTGGCTGCCCCATATCCAGCGTAATAAAATTCCCTAATGAAGGGATATAGGCAATGCCCTTTTGCTGGCAAAAGGTGATCAACTGCTGCATGCCCTGACGGTTATTTTCAACTGAGGCGGCCAGATAAGCGTCATCAGCCAGTACGGTTTGGGCCGCCAGTAATGCCAAGCTGCTACAGTTGAACGGCTGGCGCAGGCGGTTAAGTAGTCCGGCTACCTCAGGATGAGATACAGCGTAACCTATGCGTAAGCCCGCCAAACCATAGGCTTTAGAGAAAGTACGGCAAACAATCAGGTTGGGGAAGTTTTCTACCCACTCAATAGAGGGTGAGCGGCGGGCCAGTGGCACAAATTCAGTATAGGCCTCATCAAGCACAACCATGACGTGCGGAGGTACTTGCTGTAAAAAGTCAGCCAGTTCAGCTGTTTCTAGAAAAGTACCGGTCGGGTTATTCGGGTTGGCAATAAAAATCAGTTTAGTTTTTGCCGTAATCGCTGCCAGCATCGCACTGAGATCATGCCCCCACTCGCGCGCAGGTACGACAACAGCATGTGCATTGAGTGCCTGTACCACCAGCGGGTATACAATAAAGGCATGCTGGGCATAAATCACTTCATCTTGTTCACTGACAAAGACCCGAGCAATCATTTCCAGCAGATCATTTGAGCCATTACCCAGTGTGATCTGGGCTTCTTGCGTACCAAAATGGGCTGCCAGTGTCTGCTTTAGGTAAAATCCGTTGGCATCAGGATAACGGCTCAAATCACTCAGAGCCTGTGTGAGTGCCTGCTGTACTGACGGGGCTAATCCGAGCGGATTCTCATTTGAGGCGAGTTTAACGATATTGCTGATCCCCAATTCACGCTCTAGCTCCTCTACCGGCTTACCTGCCTGATACGGCGATAACCCGCGAATGCCGGTATTTACATATGCAGTAAAGTCACAACTCATGAGGTTTCTACTCCTTTTCCCTGATGCTATCCGTAAAAAGTTACTCACTCCGTTATATCGGGTTATCGGTTTTCTGGCGAGTACAATTATACAAAAACCATCACATACTCAGTGAAAAACTCAGTAAGGCACGTTGAGCCTATAATGAATATTAATAGCTTATGCATATGATAAATATAGGTAAAACCATCTTGTCTTATTTTCTCACGTATTGAAAATAGTCACGACTATCTCTTTGTGCTATTGATAAAATTATTAAATAAAGATTGTTTAACGAATTTTATACTGAATACAAGGCAACGCATAAGATGAATAAACAACAAGTTGGTGTGATCGGTATGGCAGTCATGGGCAGTAATCTTGCCCGTAATTTGGCAAGCCGCGGGTTCTCGGTGGCGATATTTAACCGATCTTTTTTACGTACGCAGGAAGTGATTGATTCACATCCTGAGGCGAGTTTAACTCCTTATCAGCACTTAGCAGATTTTGTTGCTAATATTGAAGCTCCACGCAAAATCATTCTGATGGTAAAAGCGGGTGAGCCCACGGATGATACGCTAACGGCATTAATTCCGTTACTCAGTATTGGTGATATTGTGGTCGACGGCGGTAATACCTATTTTCTTGATACCGAGCGACGTGCGGCAATGCTTGCCGAACACGGTATTAACTTTATCGGTACCGGTATTTCCGGCGGTGAAGAGGGTGCGCTGCGCGGGCCTTCTATTATGCCAAGTGGGGATAAAGAGGCTTATCAGCATATTGCGCCTATATTGGGTAAGATTGCCGCACAATATGAGGGTGAGCCTTGCGTTACCTATATCGGTACCGGCGGTGCTGGACACTATGTGAAGATGGTGCATAACGGCATTGAGTACGGTGATATGCAACTGATCACTGAGGCTTATGCACTGCTGAAATACGGGTTAAAGCTCTCAAATGATCAGATGGCCGATATCTTCCACGAGTGGAATCAGGGCGAACTAAACAGTTATCTGATTGAGATCACCGCCGATATTCTGCGTAAAAAAGACCCGTTAACCGGTGAGTATCTGCTGGATGTCATCCTTGATGCTGCAGGCAATAAAGGTACAGGTAAATGGACCAGTCAGAGCGCGCTGGATCTTGGTGTACCGTTGAGTCTGATCACTGAATCAGTTTTTGCCCGTTATTTATCGGCACTAAAAGAGCAACGTATTAAAGCCAGCCGTTTACTCTCTGGCCCTGTTGATCAACAGCTTAATGGCCATCCAAATGATTTAATTGAGCAAATTCGTCAAGGGCTGTATTTAAGTAAAATTATTTCATATGCACAAGGGTTTGCTCAGTTACAACAGGCTTCTGAAACATACCAGTGGAATTTACCGTTAGGCGAAATTGCCAAAATTTTTCGTGCAGGCTGTATTATCCGCGCCCAATTTTTGCAAAAAATTGCCGAAGCCTACCAACAGGGTGCTGTTCTCGATAACCTACTGATTGCGCCTTATTTCCAGCAAGCCGCCGACCGCTATCAGGCTTCACTGCGTAATATTACCGCACAGGCAATTCTACACGGTATTGCTGTGCCAACATTCTCTTCAGCCATTGCCTATTACGACAGCTACCGCAGTGCAGTATTACCGGCCAATCTGATTCAGGCCCAACGGGATTATTTTGGTGCGCATACTTATCAGCGCCTAGATCGGGAAGGTATTTACCACACCACTGACTGGCAAAAGCCTTGATATTACAACCGAATAATCCATAACGAAAAAGGCGCTTTATCCGCGCCTTTTTTACTTTTATTACCACTCAGATTTTGTCTCTATCTTTGCGATTTTATCGCTTTGCATGACACCCATTATGCATTGCGGTGGGCAAAGTCATCCATAAAGTTAACCAACGCCTGAACACCTTCAATTGGCATCGCGTTATAAATGGACGCTCGCATACCACCGACAATCCGATGGCCTTTTAGTGCATGCAAACCAGCCTCAAATGACTCCGCCAAAAACAGAGCATCCAACTCGGCCGATGGCAGTGTAAACGGTACGTTCATCCAAGAGCGGTTATCGGGATGCACATCATTTTGGTAGAAATCAGACCTATCAATGTAGCCGTACAGTAATTCGGCTTTCGCCTGATTGCGCTGCCCCATCGCCGCAATACCGCCATGTGCTTTCAGCCACTTAAAGACTAACCCTGACAAATACCATGCAAAAGTCGGTGGCGTATTGAACATCGAGTCATTCTCAAACAGTACACGATAACCCAGTACAGAAGGCAGCATGTTCTGAGCACGATCAAGCAAATCATCACGCACAATCACCAGCGTTAAACCGGAAGGGCCAATATTTTTCTGCGCTCCGGCATAAATGACCCCATAGCGGCTCACATCAATCGGGCGGGATAATAAGGTTGATGACATATCGGCTACCACGATTTTATCGCCAAAATCTGGCTGCTCACTAATCTCCAAGCCATCAATAGTTTCATTTGGGCAATAATGTACAAATGCAGCATCAGCTGACAGTGACCACTCGCGCATCGGTTTCACCGCGCGCAAGCCATCACGACGCTCGGTGATATCTAGCACATTGGGTATGCAATATTTTTTCGCTTCTTTGATGGCACTGTGCGCCCAGTAGCCGCCATCAACATAATCAGCGTGCGTAGCATCACCCAGTAGGTTCAATGGCACGGCGGCAAATTGTGCACGCGCCCCACCCTGACAAAACAACACTTTATAATTATCAGGAATAGCGAGCAGATCACGCAGATCTTGTTCCGCCTGATTTGCAACGGCCATAAACTGTTTACTGCGATGGCTGATCTCCATCACTGAGGTACCCAGATCATGCCAGTTAATTAACTCTTGCTGCGCTTGTTTTAGCACATCAGCCGGTAACATTGCGGGGCCTGCGCTGAAATTAAATACCTGTTGCATAATAAGAACCTGTCCTAATGTTAGCGTTAATTATCCATATCCCATGACGCGGTTTTATCACTGGTCAAATTTTCATGCAAATGCTTTACATCACAGCCGCTTTTTTTTTGATGTAAGATCTAACATAAGATCGATATTAAATTACATTTTTAAAACACCCTTTCAACTGATCTGCACTATATTTTTATGGCACTTCGCATCACCATGTTATTACCAGAAAATGCTTATCGGTTTTATATTGTTTAAGGAGCTACGATGAAACGTTCTGTATTGTTCGCTATCACTGCCCTGACACTCTCCACTTCTGCTGCTTTTGCTGCCGATACCCTAACCGATGCTGCGAGCACCGCTATCTCTTCTGTGCAAGATGCAGCAACCTCTGTTGCCGATGCTGCAAAATCCATGAAAGATAAAATGGTTCCTGAATCACCAAAAACACCGGTTGCACAGTGGACATGTGAGGATTTTCTTGCACTTGATGAGTCTTTCCGCCCAAATGCGGTCTATTTTGCCGAGGGGTTTAATCAAAAAGAGAAGCCCGAAGGCGCTACGCTTGATGTTGCCAGTGTAGAACAGGTCATTCCAATGGTCGTAGAAGCGTGTGGTAAAGATCCAAAGACACACTTTGTCAAACAAGTTGAACAAACCCAACACGCTCAACACAACAAAATGCCATAACTGACCCCGATACTCGCTGAAATAAAAAAAGGGATGTCGCACTAATGCGGCATCCCTTTTTATCGGTTTATATTCAAACAATCTTGAGGTATTTACTCAGCTGTTTGATCGCTATCTGTTGCTTGATTATCTGTGTCTTGAGTGCTCTCTTGTGCAAGGTCAGTGGTATTTGTATCACTGATTTCACTGTCAGTTGCGTCAAGATCAGTATCATCAAGATCTTCATCATCCGCATCAAGAATGCGCTGTAAACCAACAACATGTTCTTGTTCAGACGTGCGGATTAAGGTCACACCTTGGGTATTTCGACCCACAATGCTCACCTCTTTCACACGTGTACGAACCAGTGTTCCCGCATCGGTGATGATCATAATTTGATCACTTTCAGCCACCTGAACCGCGCCAACCACCAGACCATTACGCTCGCTGACTTTAATCGAGATAACACCCTGTGTTGCACGTGATTTAGTTGGGTATTCAGCCGACGCAGTACGCTTACCATAACCATTTGCGGTTACGGTTAAGATTTCGCCTTCGCCTTGCGGAATAATCAGTGAAACAACGTTATCACGCTCGCTCAGTTTGATACCACGAACACCCGTTGCTGTACGGCCCATAGGTCGCACCTGATCTTCAAGGAAGCGAACTACTTTACCTTCGGCAGAGAACAGCATCACTTCATTCTGACCGTCAGTCAGATCAACACCGATCAGGGTATCGTCATCATTGAGGTTCAGCGCAATGATACCGGCACTACGTGGGCGACTAAAATCAGTCAGTGGCGTTTTCTTCACTGTACCGTTTGCCGTTGCCATGAAGATGTATTTATCCTCTTCATATTCACGAACTGGCAAAATAGCAGTGATCCGCTCGTTCTCTTCTAATGGCAGCAAGTTCACAATCGGGCGACCACGCGCACCACGGCTGGCCAATGGCAACTGGTACACTTTCAGCCAGTACAAACGGCCACGGCTAGAGAAGCACAAGATAGTATCGTGGGTATTGGCCACCAGCAGACGTTCGATGAAATCTTCCTCTTTCATCTTGGTTGCTGATTTACCCTTACCACCACGACGCTGCGCTTCATACTCAGTCAGCGGCTGATATTTCACATACCCTTCGTGCGACAGCGTAACAACCACATCTTCCTGATTAATCAGATCTTCAATGTTGATGTCAGCACTGTTAGCAGTAATTTCAGTACGACGCTTATCACCAAACTGATCACGAATGCTGTTCAGCTCTTCGCAAATCACTTCCATCAGACGAGCAGGATTTTGCAGGATATACAGCAGTTCGGCGATCTGCGCGAGCAGTGCTTTGTACTCATCCAGCAGTTTTTCATGCTCAAGACCGGTCAGTTTGTGTAAACGCAGATCCAAAATAGCCTGTGCTTGTTGCTCGGTCAGGAAATATTGGTTATCACGAATACCAAACTGCGCTTCCAGCCAGTCAGGGCGAGCGGCATCAACGCCAGCCGCTTCCAACATCACTGAAACGTGGCCCAGATTCCAACCACGCGCAACCAGAGCCGCTTTCGCTTCTGCTGGTGTAGGCGTGCGACGGATCAGCTCAATAATCTCATCGATATTTGCCAGCGCAACGGCTAGACCTTCCAAGATATGTGCACGATCACGCGCTTTACGTAGCTCATACACCGTACGGCGTGTTACCACTTCACGGCGGTGCAGCACGAACGCTTCAAGCATATCTTTTAAGTTCAGCAGCTTTGGCTGACCTTGACTCAGTGCCACCATGTTGATACCAAACGTGGTTTGCAACTGGGTTTGTGAGTACAGATTATTCAGTACCACTTCACCGACTGCATCACGCTTGATCTCAATGACAATACGCATACCGTCTTTATCAGACTCGTCACGCAGTGCACTGATACCTTCAACTTTTTTATCTTTTACCAGCTCGGCAATTTTCTCAATCAGCCGCGCTTTGTTCACCTGATACGGAATTTCGTGAACAATAATTGTTTCACGGCCGGTTTTCTCATCGGCTTCCACATCGGCACGTGCACGCATGTACACTTTACCGCGACCGGTACGGTAAGCATCTTCAATACCCTTACGGCCATTGATAATTGCCGCCGTCGGGAAATCAGGGCCCGGAATGTGTACCATCAACTCATCAATGGTAATTTCTGGGTTTTCAATATACGCCAGACAACCGTCGATCACTTCTGTGAGGTTGTGTGGGGGAATATTGGTCGCCATACCTACGGCAATCCCCGATGAACCATTCACCAGCAGGTTCGGGATTTTCGTTGGCAGCACAGCAGGAATTTGCTCGCTACCGTCGTAGTTAGGCACGTAGTCAACGGTTTCTTTATCCAGATCAGCCAGTAATTCATGGGCAATCTTAGACATACGGACTTCGGTATAACGCATTGCAGCGGCAGAGTCGCCGTCAATCGAACCAAAGTTACCCTGACCGTCAACCAACATATAGCGCAGGGAAAATGGCTGCGCCATACGCACAATAGTGTCATAAACAGCACTATCACCATGCGGGTGATATTTACCGATTACATCACCGACCACACGGGCCGATTTCTTATAAGGTTTGTTCCAGTCATTACCGAGTACGCTCATTGCGTACAACACACGGCGGTGAACCGGCTTAAGGCCGTCACGCACATCTGGTAAGGCTCGTCCGACAATCACGGACATTGCATAGTCCAGATAGGAGCTTTTCAGCTCTTCTTCGATATTGACCGGCGTGATTTCTTTGGCTAGGTCGCTCATGGCGCCACATTCCCTCAGCTAATTGTCGTCTGACCGGATGAAAAAGGTGTAAGACTATACCACAAAAGCAAACTTTACGCCCAGTGTATAAAAAACAAGACACGCGTATTCCTGCTGCAAAATGGCCACGAGAACAGCCAGAGCAATCAAGCTATCTCTATTTATGTTAATAAGTGTGCTCATCAAAACAGGTAAATACGAGCAATCTACCCATAGTCGATATTTATCTGCAGTAGATCAGGTATAATTGTCATAATAATAGTGTATGAAGGGATGCGTTTTATCCATGCAAAACAATCGTAATGTTGATGATCACGAAATCGCCAAATTTGAAGCCGTTGCCTCAACATGGTGGGATCTCGAAGGTGAATTTAAGCCGTTACACCGCATTAATCCGCTGCGTCTTAGCTATATTCTTGATGCCACTGAAGGTGTTTTTGGCAAAAAAGTGCTCGATGTAGGGTGTGGTGGCGGTATTTTGTCAGAAAGTTTGGCACGGGAAGGCGCACACGTTACTGGTCTGGATATGGGCGCAGAGCCGCTGCAAATAGCACGCCTGCATGCGCTAGAAAGCGGTGTTGATGTCAACTACATACAACAAACGGTTGAAGAGCATGCTGATCAGCATGCCGGTCAATATGACATTGTCACCTGCATGGAGATGCTAGAGCATGTGCCTGATCCTGAGTCAATTGTTCGCGCTTGTGCACGCTTGGTCAAACCAAACGGTCATGTCTTTTTTTCCACTCTAAACCGCAATCCAAAATCATTTCTATTGGCGATAGTCGGCGCAGAATACCTGTTACGCATGGTGCCCAAGGGTACACATAACTTCAAAAAATTCATCCGCCCATCAGAGTTGCTGCACTGGATTGATGCTACCCCGCTGCGCGAACAAGACATTATAGGGATTACGTTTAACCCCTTACTCAATCAGTTCTCACTGCGCAAAGATATCGATGTTAATTATATGATCCACACTCGTTGTGACGATCTTGCATGATCTTTTGGCTACGGCGATAACGATAATATTGTCTGTTTCGTCGTAGTCAGAACCGTATCAACCACGATGATCCTGTTATAGCAAAATTTGATCTGCTGCATGTTTATCCGGTTTGCATAAAAGCTGTGCGAATGGCTTCAGATCAAAAAAAAATTTTTCTAGCGAGATAATTTTAATAAAAAAGCCTTGCATTTTGAAGAGGCGAAATACGCTGTTTATGTCAAAGTAAGTGACTACTCACAACACCAAGATTCAACACAGTTATCCACAAGATTACAATTTTTTGTACACTTGCATCTGTGATAATACCTCACTATCTTGTTATCTAATTCCTGTAGATACCCCATATGTTGTGTTGCATGCTTATTCTACTCTGTCAAGTACAGAGCGCGATAGCATGCATTTTTGTGCGTATCCGATCATCGCGTTCACGCACTTTTAAACCGTGTTGCCCCGTACAACACGGTAGGTATAGCGCGTTCGGTATTATCTACTTTTTATATTACATTGGCTGAATAAAAGAACTATGACTCAATCTCTGCTAGTAACTAAACGTGACGGACGCGAAGAGCGCATTGATCTGGATAAGATCCACCGGGTCATTACATGGGCGGCTGAAGGTCTTAACAATGTGTCGGTTTCGCAGGTTGAATTACGTTCGCACATTCAGTTTTACAATGGGATCAAAACCGAAAACATCCACGAGACCATCATCAAAGCAGCAGCAGATCTGATCTCGCGTGAATCCCCAGATTATCAATATCTGGCTGCGCGTTTGGCTATTTTCCATCTGCGTAAAAAAGCCTATGGTCAGTTTGAGCCGCCGGCACTGTACACCCATGTCAAAAACATGGTGGAGTTAGGTAAATACGACGCTGAACTGCTGGAAAATTACAGCGAAGAAGAGTTTTCGCTGATGGATGAGTTTTTGGATCACTGGCGTGATATGAACTTCTCGTATGCTGCAGTAAAGCAGTTAGAGGGGAAATATCTGGTACAAAACCGTGTCAGCGGCAAAATTTATGAGAGTGCTCAATTTCTGTACATCTTGGTTGCAGCCTGTCTGTTTGCGAACTACCCACGTGAAACGCGTCTTGACTATATCCGCCGTTTCTATGATGCGATCTCAACATTTAAGATCTCACTGCCAACACCGATTATGTCTGGTGTACGCACCCCAACCCGCCAGTTCAGCTCATGTGTGTTGATCGAGTGTGGTGACAGCCTTGACTCTATCAACGCCACATCCAGCGCCATTGTTAAATATGTCTCACAGCGTGCAGGCATCGGCATTAATGCCGGCCGTATTCGTGCTCTGGGCAGCGAGATTCGTGGCGGGGAAGCATTCCACACCGGTTGTATTCCTTTTTATAAGCACTTCCAAAGTGCGGTGAAATCGTGCTCACAAGGCGGCGTACGCGGTGGTGCAGCAACACTGTTCTACCCGTTATGGCATCTAGAAGTAGAAGACTTGCTGGTACTGAAAAATAACCGCGGTGTCGAAGAGAACCGTGTTCGCCATATGGATTACGGCGTACAAATCAACAAGCTGATGTATCAGCGTCTGATTAAAGGCGGCAACATTACCCTGTTCAGCCCATCAGATGTACCAGGTTTATATGATGCATTCTTTATGGATCAGAACAAATTCGAACAGCTGTATATCCAATATGAGCAAGACAGCAGTATCCGTAAAAAGAGTGTTAAAGCTCTGGACTTGTTCTCATTGATGATGCAAGAGCGTGCGTCTACCGGCCGGATTTATATCCAAAATGTTGATCACTGCAACACGCACAGTCCGTTTGATTCACATGTGGCTCCGATTCGTCAGTCAAACTTGTGTCTGGAAATTGCCTTGCCAACCAAGCCGATGAATGATGTGAACGATGAGCAGGGTGAAATTGCACTTTGTACATTGTCTGCATTCAATCTCGGGGCTATCAATAACCTTGATGAGCTTGAAGAGCTGGCTGATTTGGCTGTTCGTGCACTCGACTCACTGCTTGATTACCAAGACTACCCAATTCCAGCTGCGCAACGGGGTTCAATGGGCCGCCGTACTCTGGGTATTGGTGTCATTAACTATGCCTACTATTTAGCGAAAAACGGCGTACGTTACTCTGATGGCAGCGCCAATGATCTGACTCACCGCACCTTTGAAGCGGTTCAATACTTCCTGCTAAAAGCATCGAATAAGCTGGCAAAAGAGCAAGGCGCTTGCCCGTGGTTTAATGAAACCACCTATTCACAGGGCATTTTACCGATTGATACCTATAAAAAAGATCTGGATCTGCTGACTAAAGAGCCGTTGCACTATGACTGGGAAACGCTGCGCCACGAGATTAAAACTCACGGTTTGCGTAACTCTACCCTGTCGGCACTGATGCCATCAGAAACGTCATCACAAATATCGAACGCAACCAACGGTATTGAACCGCCGCGTGGTCATATCAGTGTGAAGGCTTCGAAAGACGGGATCTTAAAGCAAGTTGTGCCTGAATATGATGAACTGCAAAATGCCTACGAGCTGCTGTGGGATATTCCTAACAATGATGGTTACTTGCATATTGTTGGGATAATCCAGAAGTTTATCGATCAGTCGATTTCTGCAAATACTAACTACGATCCGGCACGCTTCCCAGGTCAAAAAGTACCCATGAAGCAACTGCTAAAAGATCTGCTGACCGCTTACAAATACGGTGTTAAGACACTGTATTACCAAAACACCCGTGATGGTGCTGACGATCTGCAAGATGATGTTGCACCTACGGCTATTGATGATTGTGAAAGTGGTGCGTGCAAAATCTAATAGCATGATCAAAGCTTAAACGAAAAGGATCACCTTATTACTGAGGTGATCCTTTTTATTTTTCAATTACCAAAACGTATTTTTTTGTACTGAAAACACGTAGCACGCTATACTCTGCAGCTCTGTTTTCTTTCAGAACAAAGGTAACGTTTCATGGCTTACACCACGTTCAGTCAACATAAAAATAATCAATTATTAGAACCGATGTTCTTCGGCCAACCCGTTAACGTGGCTCGTTATGATCAGCAAAAACATGAAATTTTTGAGCGCCTGATCGAAAAACAGCTCTCTTTCTTCTGGCGACCAGAAGAGGTTGATGTCTCTCGTGACAGAATTGACTATCAATCACTGCCAGAGCATGAAAAACACATATTTATCAGTAACTTAAAATACCAGACGCTGCTCGACTCTATTCAAGGGCGCAGCCCGAACGTAGCATTGCTACCACTCGTTTCTATCCCAGAACTTGAAACGTGGATTGAAACGTGGTCATTTTCCGAAACCATTCATTCGCGCTCATATACCCACATTATCCGCAATATCATGAAAGACCCTGCGGTGGTGTTTGATGATATCGTGGTCAATGAAGAGATTAAAAAGCGTGCTACCGATATTTCAGGCTATTACGATAAACTGATCCATGACAGTAATCTGTATCACCTACTCGGTGAAGGCACACATACGATCAATGGTACAACCCACACGATCAGCCTGCGGGAGCTGAAAAAGACGCTGTATCTGTGTCTGATGAGCGTCAATGCGCTCGAAGCGGTACGCTTTTATGTCAGTTTTGCCTGTTCGTTTGCGTTTGCTGAACGTGAACTGATGGAAGGCAACGCCAAGATCATTAAGATGATTGCACGTGATGAAGCACTGCACTTAACCGGCACACAGCACATCATCAATTTAATGCGTACAGGGCGTGATGATCCTGAAATGGCGGAGATTGCAACAGAGTGTGAAGCCGCTTGTTTTAATCTATTTTTAGAAGCGGCAGAACAAGAGAAAAATTGGGCTGAGTATCTGTTTAAAGATGGTTCTATGATTGGCCTGAATAAAGATATTTTGTGCCAATATGTTGAATATATCACCAATATTCGTATGCAAGCGGTGGGCCTGATTATGCCATTCCCAGCGCGCTCAAACCCGATTCCGTGGATTAACAGCTGGCTGGTCTCTGACAACGTACAAGTTGCGCCACAAGAGGTAGAAGTGAGCTCGTATCTGGTTGGTCAAATTGACGCTGAAGTTAATCAAGCAGATTTAGACGATTTTGAGCTCTAAACGCTATTTTCGGATCGCCTTGCATGATCCGAACTCAGTTTCTGTTTCGCCTGCGGTCATTGAGTATCGCGGGCAACAAAGTCTGCTTGAAACACTAGAGCAAGCGCAATATTATCCTGAATTTCAATGTCGTTCAGGGTTTTGTGGTGCATGTCGTTCTCGTTTACTTAGTGGGCGAGTTACTTATTCTCAAGTACCTCTAGCATTTATTGCTACTGATGAAATTTTGCTCTGTTGTTGCGTGCCTGTCTCTGATATTGAAATTGAGTACTCACGCTAATTATTTTAGTGACTTTACCGACTACAATATCCATATCTTTATCACTGTTTATCTCTCTTTTCATGTGGTTTTTATATTGCCCTTATTTAGGGATCACCACCGTTTCAAGAGACTCAATCCACTCATAATGGCCAAAAATATCACGCGACTCTAAATAGCGGCGCAACATATCAAGCAGTAATGTTGTTACAATAACTCGCTGCTCAGCTGCGTGGCGTACATTTAATTTAACCCGTTGGCCAAACTCATTACGACTATCGGCTAATGCTACGGCCACTTCAATATGGTTATCAACCAGTAAAATCCGCGAGGTAGATAACCCCAAATCAGCTCCGGTTCGCTCCCGACTCGCCTCTGCCATAGCAATAGCATGCCCGAGCAGTTTTTGGTTATCTGGCAAGCGCTGATCTGTCTGGCCAATCACCCACCCCTGACGCAGAGCCAGTGCAGTTCGCTGATCATCTTGCAATGTGGCAGCCACTAACCCACCGGTAAAGGTTTCAGAAAGAGACAATGTTATTTTACTCAGTGCTAAAAAATCACCCAACTGTTCAGGTAATGATCCGCTGCCCGAAAAAACAATATTATCTTCCAAAATATCCGCAATCTGATTCATCAATTTAAGCAAATCACTGTGCAGTTCAGCAGGCCCTGACACTTTAATTTCAATAAACGGCAATGCCGAACGGTAGCCTATCACTACACCAGTAGGAACATTTAGTATGGCAAGGCGATCTGCAATACCGCTTTCCGTTAAACCAAATGAGGTGATACGTAGACAAATAGGCGCGGCAGGCAATGTAAAACGCTGTTGAATCAGCGGAATAATTTGCTGATCAATCATCGCCTTAAACTCAAATGGCACGCCAGGGGTAAAAAAGAGTAAACAGCCATTGAGCTTAAACATAAACCCGCACGCCGTACCAACAGGGTTATCAATAATCTCGGCATATTCAGGCAATAGTGCTTGTTTGCTGTTCGATTCAGGCATCACTTTTCCTGACGCAGCATAACGTTGTTGCAATGTATCTAACCACACCAAATTGACCACTAACCGCTGGTTCAGTGCATATGCGGCAGCCTCGGCAGAGAGATCATCACTGGTTGGCCCTAAACCCCCGTTCACTATAATGATATCAGCTTGCATGCTGCGATCTGTAAAACAGCGAACTAAGCTCTCAAGGTTATCGCCTGCCGTTGCCCGATAAGTCAGCGGAACGCCACTTTGAGATAACCGTTGCGCCAGCCATGCTGCATTAGTGTCGACTATCTCACCCTGTAGCACTTCATCTCCGGTGCTGATCATCTCAACGCGCAATGCTTTACTCATGTGGGTCTCCTTGATGTGATGCAGACGACCCGCCTCGCCTGAACTCTACACTATGCATACATCTTAACCATTTAATAAAAAAGAGAAAATTCCGTTTTGCTATTTGTTGGATCAAAAACGAAGTCTGCCATATTTTCATACAGTTTCCAGCCCACATTACAGGAGGAAACCAGCAAAGTGTAATTTAAAAATTACACTTATTTTGAATATATCTCCATTTATCACACTGATTATGCTCGAAACACCAAGGGTGTAATTAAAAGTTTACATTGCAAACAGAGTTTGACAGCCATGGGCTTATTATTTAATCTGCAGAATATTCATTCGTTTATTTGATAAATAATCAGATTAAATAATCAAACATTGTTAACTGTTGGTTAAATACAGCAGACGCTGAATGTATTATTGGATTTTATACTCGCGGTTATGTTTATAGGCAGAGGGAGTCATCAGTGAAAAGCCGAGTTTTAGGTAGTATTTTGATTGTGGCAGGCATCACGATAGGTGCAGGAATGTTAGCAATGCCACTGGCTTCTGCGGGAATCGGTTTTTTACCCACCCTAGCAATGATGATTGGATTATGGGCATTAATGAGCTATAGCGCGCTGATGCTGGTTGAAGTGCATTTATCTGCACCAGAAGAGCCGGCTCTCAGCGCTCTGGCAGAACGCTATCTAGGCAAACCCGGCCGCTGGTTAATCAGTTTTAGCATGTTATTTCTGATGTATGCACTGACTGCCGCCTATATTACCGGTGGCGGTAGCCAACTGGTTCACAATATAAACAGCTGGTTTGGCTGGGCCCTAACCCCGACACAAGGCACGCTACTGTTTACTGTATTGTTGGGTGGCGCTGTGTGTGTCAGCACACGTTTTGTAGATTCCTGCAATCGTGTGTTATTCAGCATTAAGCTGATTGCACTAGCACTGGTTTTATTGCTCCTGATCCCCCATGTTGAAGCACAAAACCTGACCGCAATGCCCGTTCAGAATATGCTACTACTCTCTGCTTTACCGGTATTTTTCACCTCATTTGGTTTTCATATCTGTACAACCAGTTTAGTGCGCTACCTAGAAGGTGATGCGGCAAAATTACGCTTTGTTTTTCTTACCGGTAGTGCCATTCCACTGGTAATCTATATTCTCTGGCAACTCGCCACTCATGGTGCAATCAGTCAGCAGGCATTCACCCATATTATTGATGTCAACCCAACCCTGTCAGGGCTGATGGAAACGGTTGATTCGGTAGTTCAAAACCCGCGCGTTGATCTGGCCGTCCGTATTTTTGCCGACATGGCACTTGCTACCTCATTTTTAGGCGTTTCACTGGCACTGTTTGATTTTCTGGCCGATGCCTGCCGCCGCAGTAATCAGGCATCAGGGCGCATGCAAACAGGGCTGTTGACCTTTATCCCCCCAGTATTGTTCGCATTATTCTACCCGCAAGGCTTTATTTTAGCTCTTGGCTATGCGGCTATTCCGTTGGCGATACTGGCACTGTTGTTACCTGCTGCAATGGTCAGAAAAGCCAGACAACAAGCACAGCAAAAACCCTATGCCTATCAGGTTATGGGAGGAACTGCCGGATTAGCACTGGTTGCAGTACTTGGGCTTTTTGTTATTGCAGTGCAGATAGCCTCAGCGTCAGGCTTGTTACCTACTGTTGCCGGTTAATAACTTGCTGATAAATAAAATATAAAATTAATGCCGGAAGAAAAAGAGGTCGCAAAGTGAAAAACCGTTTTATAGGAAGCGTTCTGATTGTTGCCGGAACGACAATAGGTGCAGGAATGCTGGCCATGCCACTGGCCTCTGCCGGAATTGGCTTTACTGCCACCTTGATAATGATGTTAGGTTTGTGGGCTCTCACCTGCTACAGCGCATTAATGCTGCTAGAAGTTCACCAGCATGCTGCACCTGATGCAGGGTTAGGCTCATTAGCAGAACAGTGCTTTGGGACGGCTGGCCGCTGGATTGCCAGCAGCAGTATGGCATTTTTAATGTATGCGCTAATCGCCGCGTATATCACCGGAGGTGGCGGCCAGTTATCGAACAATCTCAAGCTTTGGCTGCACTGGGATTTCAGCCCACTGCAAGGTACTTTGTTGTTTACAGCTCTGCTTGGCGGTGCGGTATGTATCAGTACACGGGCTGTTGATGCACTAAACCGTGTGCTGTTTACCGTGAAAGTTATTGCGCTCATTCTGATGCTGTTCCTCATGTTACCACACGTAGAAGGAACAAATTTATTGGCAATGCCACTGGAGCAAGGGCTAATTTTATCGGCTATTCCGGTAATTTTTACCTCATTTGGTTTTCATGGCAGTATTCCTAGCCTCGTACGCTATCTCAATGGTGACACCAAAAAGCTAAAATTTGTGCTGATACTGGGCAGTGCTATTCCATTATTTGCCTATATTTTGTGGCAACTTGCTACACATGGTGCTATCAACCAAGCACAAATGACCTCTATTTTAGCTGAGAACCCAAGTTTAGCCGGTTTAATGCATGCTGTAGATAACGTAGTTGCCAACCCAAAAGTCGATGCTGCGGTGCGCATTTTCGCTGATATGGCATTAGCCACCTCATTTTTGGGTGTGACGCTTGGCATGTTTGACTTTCTGGCAGACGCATTCCGCCGCAGTGACAATGCATCAGGTCGCTTACAAACAGGCTTAATCACTTTTATCCCTCCGCTTATCTTTGCACTTTTCTATCCGCAGGGATTTGTGATGGCACTCGGCTATGCCGCCATTGCACTGGCTATTCTGGCCTTGTTACTGCCTGCTGCTATGGTGTGGAAAATGCGCCGTCACTCAGGCGATACTTCCTCAAGCCGTAGCCTAAAACCAAGCCACCAAATCTACACATATGGTTTAAACAGCTATAAAGTGAGCGGAGGCATTATCGGAATTTTCGTTGTGTTCGCTTCAGGCATTGCCATTATTGCTATTCAAATTGCCGGATCATTCGGGCTATTACCGGGCGTTGTTGGTTAACCGCTCATTTCTATGATTGTTCACATTATTGATAGCCTCGCAATAACAAGCATAAAAAAGGCGCTGAAAAATCAGCGCCTTTTTTTTTTATAAACAGCCTATTTTTTCAATAACGCTGTTTTACCTATTAATGAGACAGCGTATAGAAAATAGCTGAAATTGCGATACAACCAATCAAAGTCACAAAAATATTGCTTGGTGAACCCGCATACTTTTTCATCGCCGGTACTTTACGTACTGCATACATTGGCATGATGAATAACAGTAACGCAATAACCGGGCCACCCAGCATCTCAATAATATGCAGAATGCTTGGGTTCAATGTTGCAATACCCCAGGTAGTTAGCAGAATAAAAATAGCAGTAATACGGTTCAACGTTGTGGTTTGTACCGTTTTACCTTTTCTGCGTGCCGCTTTCAGTACCAGACCATTCAAACCTTCACGCGTGCCTAAATAGTGCCCCAAGAAAGATTTAGTTATCGCCACAAACGCGATCATCGGTGCTAAATAAGCAATAACAGGATTGTTAAACTTGTTGGCTAAAAAAGATAAAATTGAGATATTATCTGCTTTTGCCTGTGCCAGTTCAGCCGGAGATAAGCTCAATACACAACTGAACACAAAGAACATCACAGTGATCACCATCATGATGTGGCTCATCAGCAAAATGCGTGAGCTTTTCTTATCTGCCAGTGCGCCGTATTGCTGCTTTTGCTCTACCGCAAATGAAGAGATAATCGGAGAGTGATTAAAAGAGAACACCATCACCGGAATAACTAACCACAATGTTTTTGCAATATTCATCACACCATCACCGCCAGCAGGCACGTAATGGAAAATAGAGGTGTTCCACTCAGGGATCAGGTACAAAGACATAAATACTAATACTGCCACAAACGGGAATACCAGCACGCTCATCGCTTTCACGATCAGCTTCTCACCACAACCGACAATCGCCATTAAACCAACAATCAGCACTAGAGACAAAATTGCACGCGGTGGCGGCGTCATCTGCAACTGATTTATCATAAAGCTCTCGACCGTATTGGTGATCGCCACACTGTAAACCAGCAAAATGGGGTAAATCGCAAAGAAGTATAAAAATGTGATCAAATAACCGGCTTTTGAACCAAAGTGCTCTTCTACCACTTCAGTAATATCATCACCTTGTTGACCTGAGCCTGATAGCACAAAACGGCATAATGCACGATGCGCAAAAAATGTCATCGGCAATGCCAAAATGGTCATAACCAACAAAGGCCAGATACCACCGATACCTGCTTCAATAGGCAAAAATAGTGTGCCTGCACCGACTGCCGTACCATATAAACCAAGCATCCATGTAATGTCAGTTTTATTCCACTTCATTAATGCTTTTGTATTGCCAGCGTTTAATGGCTGTTTTACTGCTGTGTTATCCATAGGATTATCTTCAAATAATTAATATAAAAACTCTCTGTATAACCATATCAATCATCAGGTTGAAACGATTCAATTCAATGGCTAACAGCAAGATGGTCTACTAAAAAATGCATGCAACTATCCTCTGCTAAAAATGTTAAAGCAGTCAGAAAGAAACCATCCATTGGAATATGCTCAGAAATGAGACTTAAATTGCAGACGATGATGTGTTCCGATCATCGTAGAATAGGCAAATAAACACATGAAAATAATGTTTACCAAGATGTTACTGATGGCGGATTAATTTTTAATATATGCCACCTAAACATCGAGTACCTTACTCGCAGCTTCAGTATAAAAAGAAGCTATCTACTTGATAAACAATATAGTATCTACCCTCAAACATCTTATGTTTTCATAAGTCTTTAGTGATATGTAACCTATTGCTATGCAAGCAAGTGAGTTTCATTATAGCGATTCACATCAATTGGTCGAGCCCTAAATCACGATTTTTATATGGCTTTATGTAATTTATAAAGCCACAAAGAGATCTAGATCACAGCTCGATACAACGCACGCACACAAACGGAGCAGATTTGTAATCTATCATCAAACACTATTATGCCAACCGGTTCATACCAATATGAGGGATGCTATCTTCCAAATACACCTCTCCTGCTGCAATGAAACCATGTTGTTGATAATAAGCTTGCAGATGTGCTTGTGCACTCAGGTGTATAGCACGGTTTGGCCAGTATTGTGTACAAAGCGCCACGCCTTGTGCAATGAGTTGATGCCCCAAACCCTGACCACGGTATAACTTTCCTGTTATTACACGGCCAATTACAGGCATAACAGGATCAACAATACCCGGCCCCATCGCTCGCAGGTAAGCAACTAACTCATTATTTTGATAACCAAGTAAATGGTACGTGTCCGGATATAGATCTTTTCCATCCAAATCTTGATAAGCACACGCTTGCTCAACAATGAATGTCTCTGCTCGTAACTGTAATAATTGATATAAGGCGACATTATCTAACTGCTCAAATGTACAACTACGCCACACTAACGACATCAACCACTCCTTCAACGCTCACCGATAGGTGTAAAATGTACACCATAAGATAAACCACATATTGTAGTGCTACCGAATAACAGTAATTACGTTAAACCACATGTCAACGCATTACCATAAGTAGTATAAGTATAAAGGTATAATGTAATGAATCAGAACTATATCGCAGTATAAAAATACACCAGTATAGAAATTGAAGGTATAAAATGCAGAGGGTGTTCCAAAATGCAAACACCGATAACAAGCAGATAATGTGAAAAAAACCGTAAATCAATATGTAATCTGAGTAAATTGTAAACTCAAAAATCCCTTTAAAAGATCAGTAACTCACGCCTGATACGTATACAAACAAAGCATATGGGCGATAACAAATAAAACCGCCTCACCGTGAAGTAGTAAACCCCTTCACGGTGAGGCGGCTTTTTATTAGCCAAATACTTTCTATTGTAAAGACTCTCTATAATGTAGAAAGAGTCTACCTTATCTTATTAGTTATATTTAAAGGCATAAGCTTCACGTAATGAAGCTGCAATTTGATCTTTAATCACAGGTGAGAGTGCCGCTGCATGACATCCCTCTAATGCTCCGGCTAATGCCCACAGCAATTTATCGGTGACATCACTACACTGTGCTTTTACCTTTACATAAGCGGCTACTGCACCAAGAGCCTGTAATTCGCTAATAGAGCCAATACCGGCTTTACGTAACAAACGTTCTGTTGATAACCCCATATTAGGCAAATCTTTTAAACGTTTTGCTTCTCCTCCCTTTTTCTCTTGTTTGTCACTGCGAGCACCAATGAGTGCTTGATTTGCCATAACAATCAATTGATCAAGGTTATCCCACATGACTTGCTCAACTTTATAATACCGTAGCATCACTGGACGGCCACGTTTAGTATAAACAAAGGGGCTCATCCCTCGGGCGATAAAACGTGCTTCTAATCCATTGCAAGCACGCAAATAAAGATGGTCTTCAGATACAACAGCAAACATTACATCACCTTGATACAAACCAAACCCGCCAAACATAGAGCGAGATTTAACTTCACCAAAGTGAGCCGAAAAAATTTCACACGCTTTTTTAATAAGGTCTTTATCCACAGCGTTCATTTTGCCTCCATGTTGCTTGTTTTATCAGATAAACAAGCTCTCCCTATGCGAATGAGATAATGCATACCAATTTATAAAATATTACAAACTTCAGAGGTTAGTAACATAAGTATGAAACTATCGCTATCTTCGCGATTCCACCAACAATAAGCAATACCACCAGTCACATTTTTGACGCAAGACCGACTAAATGTTTTAAATAAGCAGTGATTATTGGGTCAAGACATATTAGCAAATATGAAACAAAACACGTAAAAACTAAAATATCTCCCTTCGATATGCGAAACTAATCGCGTTTATCATGTAATAAAAAGTTTATAACTTAGTCATTCATTTTTAATAACACTCTGTATTTTATGTTTCGACAGCAAGTTTGACACTTTGATACTTTCGAATAAATTAACGATGAAAACATAACCACTAAGATGAGAAAAACATCCGCTATGACTCCATAAGCCACCCTATTTATCATTTTTTCTTGTATCTAATTATTTTCATTAGGTTAATTTTTTATATTAAAAAATAACCACCTTGTTTTTTTTCCAATTAAAATCAAATAGATACAAAACAAGGAAAATCAGCTGTATTTTTTTTAGCCTAAACAGTTTGCGAACTTAATCACGTTAGTCTTGTATCTTTCAAAAGTCTCGGTAGACTTATTGTCAAGAATGGAACATTTGTGTGGCAATCTTATGCCACCGTCTAGACGATGGAATGTTCATTCAAAAATGACGTAAGGCCTTTGAGCCTTACGCAATTATTTATGCCTTTCATTGATGATAACGAGGCGCAAGACATGAAAAAGACTGCAATTGCACTGGCTCTGGCTGGTATGGCATTCGCTGCTTCAACTCAAGCAGCTCCACAAGAAGGTACTTGGTACACTGGTGCTAAACTAGGCTGGTCTAACTACTTCAGCACTGAAAAGAACCAAGATTTCTTCGGTTCAGACAACGTTCTTAGCCGTTCTACTCATTTCAGCAAGAACTCTCTGGCTGGTGGTGTATTTGGTGGTTACCAAGTAAACCCATGGTTCGCAGTTGAAATGGGCTACGACTACCTGAACAACATGCGTTCTGGTAGCGGCAAAATGAATGGCCAAGGCATTCAACTGAGCGGTAAGTTTAGCTACCCAGTAATGCAAGATCTGGACCTGTATACTCGTATCGGTGCTATGGGCTACCGTGCTGACATGAAAGGCAGCGACAACAGCCAATTCAACCGTCACGAAACTGGTGTTCGTGCGTTGGCAGCAGTAGGTGCTGAATACGCATTCAACCAAAACTGGGCTGGTCGTTTGGAATACCAATACACCAACAAGTTGGGTAACTCTAACCAAATCGGTACTAGCGCAGACAACGGTATGTTGAGCATGGGCGTTTCTTACCGTTTCGGTCAAGAAGCTGCTGAAGCGCCAATTCCAGTTCCAGTAGCAGCACCAGAAGTTGAAACTAAGCGTTTCACTCTGACTTCTGACGTTCTGTTTAACTTCAACAAAGCAACACTGAAGCCAGCAGGCGAGCAAGCTCTGCAGAAGATGTACAGCGAAATTAGCAACATGGGTCTGAAAGACCAAACTGCTGTTGTTATCGGTTACACTGACCGCCTAGGTTCTGACGCTTATAACGATAAGCTGTCTCAAGACCGTGCTCAGTCAGTAGCTTCTTACCTGGAAACTCTGGGTGCTCCAGCTAACATGCTGTCTGTTGAAGGCCGTGGTAAAGCTGATCCAGTAACTGGTACTAAGTGTGACGGCATCAAGAACCGTAGCTCTCTGATCTCTTGCCTGGCTCCAGACCGCCGCGTAGAAATCGAAGTTCAAGGTGTTAAAGAGCAACCTGTTGCAGCTCAACAGTAATTTTGCTTACCTTTGAATAAGTATAAACCCCGCAATTGCGGGGTTTATTTTTTTAGTAACTCAGCTAAATCACTACGTGCTGCAATAATCTTATTTTCGTAACGATTTTTGCTTATAGACTCTTCAAGCAAATAAGTAATTGTACTTGATAGTGTCATACCTAAAGATGTTGCTCGCTGCGATAATTTTTCCCATACCAGATATTCAAGGTCGATCGACTTTTTTCGGGTGTACTCTTTTTCTGCATTAAAATAGCGTTTGCGTGTTGCACGCACTACCTGCTTTAACTTCGTTTCATAAGCAACATGTAAATGTTCACTGATCCAAGTATTGATCTGCTCAGGCTGATACTCAATTTGTAATAAGAGTTCGTATAACGCATTAATTTCACTCTGTTCTGCGTAGCATGTCACATTCTCCCCTGCGCGCATTTTTTTTACCAAATATGCCCATTTCCAGCCACTCTCTAAATTTTCAAGTTGCTGATATTTCATCTTTAAATCCTCAATGAGAGGTGTATTCTTCACGATACGCAATGATAACAAAAGCAAACACAGTCTGCTTATACTCTCTGGCAGTTACGGGCGCTAAATTTGTTATAATCCTATATCTTATTCACTATGCAGTATACGAACTTGACTAAACACGAACTTGAATGGCAGCAACTTTTGCCTGATACCCAACAATATGAGTCATTGTTTGCTCTTTCAAATGAGCAATCACCGCATAGTTTTTTAGATATGCAACCAAGACTTGCCGATACGCTTGATCGCTTTTGTCGGATCACACATCAGCCCTCATTTTTGTTAGTTAAAGGCAAAGAAAATCAGCGTTATCTTTCGTTGATAGCAGAAGCCGTGAGCGAACGCCTTCCTCCGCTAGAGGAAGTCACCGGAGTCAGCTACCGTTTTGATAACAAAACCAACAAAATGCTGATGACTCCCGCCATTCATACTCATGATAATTTTGCCGCAAAAACAGTTTGTGCCTTTGATGAGTGGCTAAGTTGGGATCAACTGTTTGGCTGTGTACGTGAACGTGGGGAAAATATCACCGTTGAACCTGGTTTAATTCATCAGGCAAACGGGGGGGTTTTGGTTCTACCGTTACGTACATTGTTAGTACAACCTGCATATTGGTTTCAATTACGCAAAACGCTACTGAGTAAAACGTTTCACTGGTGTTCACCAGATGAGTCTAAATCACTTCCTGTTGCAATGCCGCCTATGCCTCTCGATATTCGAGTGATTTTACTTGGTGATCGCTTCAGTTTAGCGGAGTTTGGCGAACTTGAGCCTGATCTTGATACACTCTCTATGTACACAGAAATTGAAGATAATATTGCTATTACAGATGAAACAGCCCTTTCATCATGGATAGGCTATGTTAATCGGACATGTAATGATCTCAATTTGCCAACACTCACTTCAACTGCTTGGCCTGTGCTATTTCATGCAGGTTCACGTGAAGTTGATGATCAAATGCGTTTACCGCTCTGCCCATTATGGCTAGAAAACTCACTGGTAGAAGCTGCTATTGAGTCTGATGATGAGCCGATAACTGATGAGCACTTAAGTCGTGCTATTCATGCTCGTAAAGACCGCGCTAATTACCTGCCTGAAAGAGCCATGGATGATATTCATCGTGGACAGGTGTTTATTGACACAGAGGGCGAGCAAATTGGTCAGGTCAACGGCTTGTCTGTGCTTGAGTACCCAGGCCATCCGTTTGCCTTTGGTGAACCTTCACGTATTAGCTGCGTTGTGCATCTGGGCGATGGTGATATTGCTGACGTTGAGCGTAAAGTCGAGCTTGGTGGGAATATTCATGCGAAGGGTATGCTTATTATGCAAGCATACTTATCATCTGAGCTGGCCTTAGAGCAACAATTGCCTTTTTCAGCGTCATTAGTCTTTGAACAATCCTACGGTGAGGTTGATGGTGATAGTGCCTCATTAGCTGAATTATGTGCGCTAGTCAGTGCATTATCTCTTAAGCCCGTTAGCCAATCTATTGCTATTACCGGTGCTGTTGATCAGTTTGGTCGGGTGCAAGCTGTTGGCGGTATCAACGAAAAAATTGAAGGTTTTTTTGCTGTTTGTGAAAAACGTGGCTTAACCGGTGAACAAGGTATTATTTTGCCCGAAAGTAACTTGCGTCATCTGTGTCTTTCTGATGAAGTTGTTGATGCAGTAAAAGAGGGAGCATTTCATCTGTATGCCGTAGAACACGCATCTGAGGCATTATCACTGTTAACGGGTGTACCGTTTGACACTGAAGATGAAGAGAAAGAGTCGTTACTGAATCTTATCCAATTGCGGATAGACCAAGTAAATTTACCACCATTAAGGCCGTTACCGTTCTTTTTACGCTGGCTCAACTGGTTTAACCACAGCTGATCGGACTTGTTCAGCGTACAAGTGTTAGCTAAGTTAGAGGCAGAATTTACTGACAAACAAAATGAATGCCATGCTTATGAAACGCTTTTCGTACTCAAAGGAAGATTTACTGGCCTCTAGCCGTGGTGAGTTGTTTGGTGAAACAGGTCCACAATTGCCAGCACCCAATATGCTGATGATGGATCGTATCGTCAATGTCTCTGAAACGGGTGGTCATTTTGGTAAGGGCTATATCGAAGCTGAACTCGATATTCAACCTGATCTGTGGTTTTTTGCCTGCCACTTTCCAGGCGACCCTGTTATGCCAGGTTGTCTTGGTCTTGATGCTATGTGGCAATTAGTCGGATTTTTCCTCGGCTGGAGTGGTGGTGAAGGTAAAGGCCGTGCACTCGGTGTGGGTGAAGTAAAATTTACTGGCCAAGTTCTGCCGACTGCGAAAAAAGTGGTTTACCGTATTCATCTTAAGCGTCTGATTAACCGTAAGCTAATTATGGGGTTAGCAGATGGTGAGGTTGAGGTTGATGGCCGCGTTATCTATACAGCTACTGATTTGAAAGTTGGCTTGTTTAAAGACACCTCAGGTTTCTAATTAATATCTCTATAGAAAATTGGTTATTGTATGGTTATTATCGGTTGAGCAAAGCGATACCATCAATAAGTGTTACGGTATAAGCAACATGCTCAACGCACAACATAGCAGCATCGTCGAAAATACAATAATCTGCAACTGCAGGATAAAACACCAAAATAATCTGTTTATTTTGGTGTTTATTGTATATCTAATTAGCGTTATAACCGTACAATAATATTAAAGCTTTTAGAAACTATGCTGCCTCTACAGACTTTTGTACTATATTTTTCATCCATACTCGGCTACGAACGCGATAATAACAACCGACAATTTTCACAGCCTCTTCGGTAAAGATAGCTAAGTAAACCCATTGCATTCCGACATCTGTATAAAATGCGAGAAACGCAACTAACGGGATACCAATAAACCATTGGGCTATAACATCCTGATAAAAACAGAATTTAATGTCTCCCCCTGCACGCAATACACCAATAATCATCAGCATTGGAATACTTTTGAGCAGTACTGCGATAGAGAGCATCACATAAAAACTGGATGCTAATTCCAGTGTTGGCCCTTTTAATCCACTGAACAAACTCAATATTGGTGCTTTTATAAGCAGCATGGCAATAGCCACTATCACGGCACTGGCCATACAAAAAGCATTAGCAAGCCATGCCTGACGATAGGCCAGCTCAAAGCGGTTTGCACCAAGTTGATTACCAATCACTACCGCAGCGCCTGTAGCAATACCGTTTAATAGTGCTAGACATAATGACTCTAACGGAGCCATTACTGTCAGTGCTGCCAAGGCTTGTGTACTAATATGACCAAAAATGGCGTTATACATAAATACGCCACCAGACCATACCACCATATTCCCAATCAGTGGAATGGCGAGTCTTAATAGGCGAATGACTTCAAGGCGATTTAAACTTTCAATAAAATCTTGCCCACTAAATGCTAATAAGTGATTACGCCAATATAGCCATATCGTGAGAGCGGCAACCTCAATCAGCGCACTGAGCAGTGTACCCCATGCAGCACCTACGATACCGAGTGCCGGAAAGCCCCACTTCCCAAAAATAAGTATGTAGTTAAACAATACATTCAGGCTGATACCAAAAGCACTAAACAGGGTGCTCGTCGTAGCCTGATGCATAGAGCGTAAGCCCGCAGCAAAACTCGCGCCGACAGCGGTAAGCAGCATGTTTCCAGCAGTGATCTCCATAAACGAAGCGCCAAGGGCAATCACTTCTGGAGAGTTTGAAGCCAGCCCCATAACATGCTCGGGTAAAAACAAAAATACACCCGCACCCAATAAACCGACAACGCCAGTAATGAGCATAGTTAGCGCGACAGTGCGTTTCATTCCACCGTTATCACCGGCTCCCCAATACTGGGCCAGCAGCATACTGCCACCAGTGCAAACACCGATTACCAGCAGTGTAGTCACAAAAATGGCACGGCCAGCAACACCGATCGCGGCAACATCGGCTTCCCCCAGTTGCCCCAGCATGACAATATCTACCAAGCTGCGTGAAGAGAACAGCACCACTTGCAGGGCTACCGGTACGGCAACAGTTAATAACTGGCGGAAAAACGCCATATTTGTGGCTGCGATATGTATATTTGACTGCCGAGCCTGTGACATAACCACTCCAAATACAAAACCGGTAAACAGGAAAAAGAGCGTAAAAACCACGTTTCCGGTAAGACATCTAAAAACAATGTCTAGTGTAAAGGAGCAGTAAAAAAGTGTTATCTGCTTATCCGTGACACTGATGGCAAATTTACGTTCAAAAACTGAGAAGGTTACAAAGTGCTGTTTTATTCAGCAATATTTGGTGAGGATTATCGTATTTGGTTATGAGTAAGTGATATGACATGCATTAGTGCAATAAGCTATCGTTCAATAAACGATCATGCAATAAACGATCGTCAGCACACACCAGTAAGCACGTAAGCCGTCAAACAAAAAAACGGCGACCTCAAATGAGATCGCCGCCTCTGTTCTTCAATTTTTGCTGTTTTATATCGCCTAATCCAATACCTATCAGGCAAAAAAGAGTACAGCACAAATTATACTTGGGATGATGGCTCTTTTTCCGGTGCAGCACCGCGAACGGCCATGCCGTAATAGCAGCCGATAGAGATCACTGCACAAGCGGCCATCGTGCCGACCATTGGCCAAATTGTACCTGACGGCATAAATGCCACCAGCGATCCGACTACAGCGCCGGTACCAAAGCGCAATGTACCGGCCATTGAAGAGGCTGTTCCGGCAATATGCGGAAACTCTTCCAAAATCGCCGCCATCGCATTTGAGCCAACAATGGATATTGCACCAACAAACAGAGCAACACCGCTGACCAATGCCCAAAAGCCTAGCCCCAATAGCCCTCCGAGCACCAGCCAGACCCCCATACTAAATTGGATCCACAAGCCGGTTTTCATCATAAAATTAGAGCCTTTGCGTTTCACAAAGCGCCCATTAAGGCTGGTAATGATGATTAAACAGAGAATGTTTAGCCCAAAATAGTAACCAAAATGCTGTGGATCAACCCCGTTGAGATCGATATACACAAATGAACCGGCCGTTAGGAAAGTGAACATACCGGCAAATGAGAATGCACCGCTGAGCATGTAACCGAGCACCTGCCGTTGACGCAGCAGTACGGAAAAATTCCCCAGTGTACTGCGGACATTAAATGGCTGACGTTTTTCAGGTGCAAGTGTTTCAGGGATAAAACAGGCTACCATCAGCGAGCAGATCACTGCCGCAATAGTCAGTACCCAGAAAATAGCATGCCAATCAAACCAGACTAGCAGATAGCCCCCCAGCAACGGGGCAATGAGCGGCGCAACGGTCATAATCAGCACAACCATTGACATCATGCGCGAAAAGTCATCTTTGTGGAACAGATCGCGCAACAATGCATTGATCACTACGCCAGAAGCGGCTCCCGCAAAGCCCTGAATCAAACGTGCGGCAATAAAACCGTCAATATTGCTCAGTTGGGTGCAGGCCAGCGAAGCCAGCGCAAACAGCAGAGTGCCGATAATAATAATCGGTTTACGGCCAAAACTGTCGGCCGCTGGGCCGTGAAACAGCTGACCAACAGCAAACCCCAGCGTATATGCCGTTAGCGTCAGCTGTACCGAGCCTGCAGTTGCATTCAGTTGTGAGGCGATAGTTGGCAAGCTGGGCAGATACATATCGATTGCCAGCGGCGTTAACATCGCCAGCATGCCGAGGATAAAAATCAGCAGAGGTTGCCGCTGATGGGTATGGCTTTGTGTAGTCACTATTATCGGGTTCCTGATCGGTTATTGCGAAACAATGCGCTGTACTTCATCATCTGTAAGTCGGCGGTATTCGCCTTCGGCCAGATTGCTGTCCAGTGCAATACCGCCGACACACTCACGGTGCAAAGCCGTCACCTTATTGCCAATGGCAGCGAACATACGTTTGACCTGATGGTATTTCCCTTCCGTGATAGTCAGACGTGCCTGATGCGAACCCAACAGTTCAAGCACCGCAGGACGCGTTAAATCAGGCTCACTGCGCAGTTGTACGCCTTCGGCAAACAATGCAATAGCGCTAGCATCCACCGGATCGGCCAACGTAACCAGATAGGTTTTCTCACAATGGTGGCGCGGAGAGGTAATTCTGTGCGACCACTGGCCATCATCGGTCAGCAGAACCAACCCTGTGGTATCAATGTCTAAACGTCCGGCTGGATGCAATTTATGGCTGGCTGGCTCTTCAAGCAAAAACAGGACAGTTGGGTGATCAGGATCATCGGTTGAGCAGACATAACCTTGTGGCTTATGCAGCATAAAATAGCGTGGGCCTGTTTGTTGCTCGAGAGAATGTCCGTTATATTCTACTTTGTCATCAGGCTGTAACTTAAGTGCGCTGTTTTTGACAACTTCACCGTTTACAGTGACTTCCCCTCGGCGGATTTCGCGCCCTGCAATCGAGCGTGTCATGTCGGTTTGTTCGGTAAGAAATTTGTCAAGGCGCATGTTTATTCTCTAAAAATAACTCAGGTTAATACACGTATTATAAGCAGATTGCCGCTAACGGGCTAACGCATTCTGGTAAACTCACTTTCTGGTACTGTATCCAAACCGACGACTGACTTTGATGAAGGACTATCCGCGTGACAACACAAGAGCAGATTGCGCTTTGGCAAGCCCGCTATGGCGAGGAGCATAAAATCCGGCGCGATGATTATCGGTCAGCATTTCAGCGCGATCGGGCACGTATTCTACACTCTGCTGCGTTTCGCCGTTTACAGGCCAAAACACAGGTGCTGGGGGCGGGCATGAATGATTTTTACCGTACCCGCCTGACCCATTCGTTAGAAGTGGCACAAATTGGCACCGGTATTGTTGCGCAGCTCAAACGCAAATATCCCGAACAAAAAACAGTGCTACCTTCTGATAGCCTGATGGAGTCACTCTGTTTGGCGCACGATATTGGTCATCCTCCCTTCGGACACGGCGGAGAAGTGGCCCTAAACTATATGATGCGAGATCACGGCGGGTTTGAAGGAAATGCACAAACTTTTCGTATCGTGACACAGCTTGAGCCTTACACCGAGCAATATGGTATGAATTTAGCCCGCCGGACACTGCTCGGGCTGCTCAAATACCCCGCACTACTCAGCGAAACGCAAGCCACAGAGCTCCCCCCAGCCGTTGCTCATTTTCGCCATTTACAGGCCAATCAGTGGAAACCGGCTAAGGGAATTTACGATAAAGACAGGGCACTGTTTGAGTGGGTATTAGACCCGCTGACACCGACTGATCGCACACTGATTAACACAATGCGGGCCGAACGCACAGTACCAACACAACAGCTGAAAACTCGCTATAAATCGCTCGATTGCTCAATTATGGAACTGGCTGACGATATTGCCTATGGCATTCATGATCTGGAAGATGCCATTGTGATGGGTATGGTGACTCGTGAACACTGGCAGTGGGTAGAGCAGGCTCTGCGCCCGATTAATGACCCCTGGTTTAGCCAAAATATTAGCGGCCTGACTGATAAATTATTCTCAACTCAGCACCATCTGCGTAAAGATGCGATTGGTGCGATGGTCAACGCACTCATCACCGGCATTAGTTTGCAATATGACGCGCAATTTACTGAGCCGTTACTGGCATGGAATGCTACCCTGCCAGAGTCACTACAAAAAGTGATTGCCGTGCTAGTGCGGTTTGTGAACGAATTTGTCGTTCGTCGCACTGAAGTACAAATGCTCGAATACCGTGGCCAACAACTGATCATGACACTGTTTGATGCCCTCAGTGCCGACCCCGAGCGTCTACTGCCCAACAATACCCGCCAGCATTGGCAACAATCACGCGCCGAAGGGCACTCTGGTTTGCGCGTAATTACTGACTATATTTCAGGTATGACTGACGGATTTGCTCAGCGCATTTACAACCAGTTGTTTATCCCCGGAGATAGCGTGTTGTTTGAAGCACACCATTAATGCGGTAATTTTGCCATCAACACTTACAATAACGAAGGGTAGTTGACTACATATTCCGTTTATTTAGCGGTTGAGGATGTGCTAGGGTTTATAATTACGGTAACCGCCGTTAACCTTATTATCATCAAGGAGCTGTCGGCGTTATGCCTGTAAAAAACACTTCATCATCTGTTGTCTCACCCCGGCTCTTTTTCTATGCATTTCGTCAGGCCTCTTGGCGTGGGCTAAGTGGTGATCTAATTGCGGGGATCTCGGTTGCTGCTATCGCCCTGCCAGCACAGATGGCCACCGCGCACTTAGCTGGCATGCCGCCGATTACCGGCATTTATGCGTTTATTGCCGCAGCGATTGGCTTTGCTATTTTGGGCGGCAACCGTTATCTGTCTGGGGGCGCTGATTCTACTATTGCCCCGATTTTTGCCTCAGGGTTATCACTGATGGCTGTAGCGGGATCAACCGAATATGTGCATCTGGCTGGGTTACTCTCAATTCAAGTCGGTATTATTTTATTGGCTACCTACCTATTTCGGCTCGGTTGGCTTGCTGATTTACTCTCATTTCCAGTGACTATCGGTTTTTTAGCCGGAATATCGTGCCATATCCTGATTGGGCAATTACCACAAATTTTTGAAATACCGGTAGCTAACGGGCATTTGTTATCACAATTATGGAGTATTGTGCGACAACTACCTCAGTTAAACCTACTTTCAACTATGATTGGATTGGGGATTTTTGCATTAACAACGTTCTCTAGCAAACATTGGCCTCGCCTGCCGGCAGCACTGATTGGGCTAAGTATTGTGGTTGCCATCAATGTGCTGTTGCCTTTAACGCACCATTTTTCCTCTTTATCTCATTACGGACTAACGATGTTAACCCATGTCAGTGGTCAAAAACCCGATTTTGCTTTTTGGCACTATCCGTGGCACGACATTTTTAGCCTATTTCCGTTAGCACTGTTAGTTGCCATGGTTTGTATCATGCAAACGGCAGCGGTATCGCGTACCACAAAAGATAGCAGTGCACCGGTCAGTAAAGATTTTGCAGGTATTGGTTTAGGCTGTATTTTTTCAGGAATGGCAGGAACATTTCCAACTAATGCCAGCCCTGCCCGCTCAGTTGTCACGCAAAACTCCGGTGGAAAAACCCAATTATCTGCTCTGATTGCTGCAGGGATTTTAACACTCATTGTAATGTATGCTCAGTCTCTATTGAGTTTGATCCCACATGCTGCACTTGCAGGAGTATTGATGTATGTTGGGCTCAGTATCTTGAAAGTCAGTGAGATAAAACGCATTTATCGTGAAAGCCGAGAGGAGTTTTATCTGTGTATAGCAACACTGTGTATGATTTTATTATTACGGATTGAAGTGGGTGTCATGTTAGGGGTGGTACTCTCTTTATTACACGGTGTTTTTGTCACCGCTCGCCCAAATAATACAGAGTTTATGCGCATTCAACACTCCACCATTTGGTGGCATCCTGATGCTAAACGGCCAATGGAAACACTGCCAGAAGTGTTGGTTTACCATTTTGCTGCGCCACTCAACTTTACTAATGCAGAGTATTTTACACGGCAACTACAATATTACATGCAACAAAAACCGGCAATGCGTCTGCTGGTTATCGAGTGCAGTGGTATTTTAGATATCGATATGACTGCTGCAGATAAACTCAAAACGTTGATTACCGAGCTACACCAACAACAAATTTGTGTCTGTATTGCGCGCTTAGAAGCGGTGCGTGCTCGTCAGGCACTCTGGAATACAGGTTTATTGAATATTCTCCCTAAGGAAAACGTTTTCTATAGCGTACAAAATGCCATTGATGCGCGCCTTGCACAAATACAGCGCACGCAACCCCCATTGTCAGAGTAGTTGCTGACTAAAGTTTAGTCTATCTTCTTTCAAAACGGCTGATCTCGATTACGATCAGCCGTTTTGTATACTCATGCATATATGCACATTCTATGTACATTAAAAGATAACAAGATGACTACCACTTTGCCTGTAAACAGGAAACCGCATGGTGGAAATTGCCTTCGAGTAATGGTTTAGTCAAGGTACACTCTGTTCTAGCCACTGGGCAACGAGTGCGAAAAACACAGCCTGACGGTGGATTAATC
Organism: Plesiomonas sp.; assembly: GCF_051652165.1. Classification (GTDB taxonomy): domain Bacteria; phylum Pseudomonadota; class Gammaproteobacteria; order Enterobacterales; family CAMTGL01; genus Plesiomonas. Next base: position 60,551 of record NZ_JBOFTR010000004.1, on the reverse strand, counting down.
GGCGAAGGTAACTCACCTTCAAGCAACTGAATCTGCTTAGTTCGCTCTTTATCAGGGTCGGGAATTGGCACGGCTGACATCAGTGCTTTGGTATAGGGATGTTGTGGGTTGTGGTAAACTTCATCATACGTACCAAGTTCTACTGGATTTCCCAGATACATGACCAGAACCCGATCAGAGATATGTTTCACTACCGACAAATCATGTGCGATAAAAATCAGCGATAACCCCATCTCACGCTGCAATGATTTGAGCAGGTTCACCACTTGCGCCTGAATAGAGACATCCAATGCCGAAACCGGTTCATCACAAATAATCAGCTTTGGCTCAAGGATCAGCGCGCGGGCAATACCAATACGCTGACACTGACCGCCGGAAAACTCGTGCGGGTAACGGTTGATTAAGTTTGGCAGCAGCCCTACTTTCATCATCACGGCTTTCACTTTATCGCTAACCGCCTGTTTTGACAGTTCAGGATAAAACGTCTGCAATGGCTCAGCGATAATATCGCCGATGGTCATGCGCGGGTTGAGCGAGGCCAGCGGATCTTGGAAAATCATCTGGATCTCTTTGCGTTTATTGCGCATTTGCTTTTCAGTCAAACACGTCAGATCTTCGCCCAGCCAAACCACATGTCCTTCGGTAGCTTTCACTAGCCCGATAATCGCCCGTGCAAACGTTGATTTTCCGCAACCTGACTCCCCCACCACACCGAGAGTTTCCCCTTCATATAACCGTAAGGTCACACCGTCTACGGCTTTGAGTTTTTGTGCCGGTTCCCAAAACCATGCATTATCATCTTTAATCTCAAAGTGCACTTTTAGATCAGTCACTTCAAGCAAGACCTTTTTATCTGCTATGGTATCACTGGCATTCGCACTGGCACTGTTTTGCGGGTGGTTTGGTACAAAAGTGTGCTCTGCAACCCTATCAACTGACTGACTCATTTTATGTTCTCCCAGTTCCAATGGCAGGCTCTAACCCTACCTTCACCAAATGGCAGTAATGCAGGGGTACTTTGGCGGCATAGTGAACTGGCATTCAAGCAACGCTCTTGAAACGGGCAGCCCTGTGGTAGACGCAGCAAGTTTGGCGGGTTTCCCGGAATAGTCGCCAGCTCACTGCCTTTGCTGTCTAGCCGTGGCACGGCATTGAGCAAACCGGTTGAATATGGGTGGCTTGGGCGGTAAAAAATATCACGCGCCTGACCATATTCCATGGTGCGGCCAGCATACATCACCAGCACCTTGTCACAGATCCCCGCCACGACACCCAGATCATGGGTGATCATAATAATTGCGGTATTCAGCTCACGTTTAAGCTCGTTTAAGAGATCCATAATCTGCGCTTGTACGGTGACATCCAGCGCAGTGGTTGGCTCATCGGCAATCAGCAATTTCGGGCGACACATTAACGCCATAGCGATCATTACCCGCTGGCGCATGCCGCCGGAAAACTCATGCGGGTACATCCGCATCCGCTTGCGTGCTTCCGGCATTTTTACGGCATCAAGCATTTTGACCGATTGATCAAACGCCTCGGCTTTGCTCGTACCTTTATGCAGCATCAGTACTTCCATCAGCTGATCACCGACCCGCATATAGGGGTTTAGTGAGGTCATCGGATCTTGAAAGATCATCGCGATTTTTTCGGCTCTGATTTTATTGAGCTGCGCTTGCGGCAGATTTAAAATCTCTTTGCCATCAAACAGCGCCGAGCCGCCAATTGTCCCATTACTGGCCAATAATCCCATCAACGCAAAAGCGGTTTGCGATTTTCCCGAACCAGACTCGCCGACAATCCCCAGCGTCTCTCCGGCGCTGAGTGAAAAATTCAGATCGTTCACGGCGGTGACTGCACCGTCTTGCGTTGCAAAGGTCACTCGCAGATCTTTTACTGCTAACAATGTCATGCTGCGCTCCTTGCTTAACGATCTTTCGGGTCGAGGGCATCACGCAAGCCATCGCCAATAAAGTTGAAACAGAACAGCGTGATAATCAAAAACGTTGCGGGGATCAATAACTGCCATACCGCCACTTCCATCGAAATAGCACCATCTTGCAGCAGCGCACCCCAACTGGTCATCGGCTCTTGTACGCCTAATCCCAAAAAGCTTAAAAAGGATTCAAACAAAATCATGCCAGGAACAAGCAGAGAAGCGTAAATAACCACTACACCCAATACGTTTGGCACAATATGCCGTAAAACAATATTTTTAGAGGATACGCCGCAGACCAGTGCCGCTTCGATAAACTCTTTACGCTTTAGGCTTAATGTCTGCCCACGCACAATACGCGCTACATCCAGCCATGACACCATGCCGATAGCGACAAAAATCAGGAAAATATTGCGCCCGAACAGTGTTACCAGCAGGATCACAAAGAACATAAATGGAAATGCGTTAAGGATTTCCAATACACGCATCATCAGCGAATCAACCCGACCGCCAAGATAACCCGATGTTGCACCATAAAGCGTACCAAACAGCACGGCCACCAGCGCACCAGCCAACCCGACCATCAGTGAAATACGCCCGCCCACTGCCGTACGCACAAACAGATCGCGCCCGAGCGAGTCAGTGCCAAAATAGTGCTGCCCTTCAAACGCGGGCATTGCACTCATCGCTGTCCAATCGGTGGCATCAAATTCGAACGGTGATAAAGAGGGTGCAACCAATACATACAAACTCACCAGTGCCAAAATACACAGGCTAACCATGGCGGCACGGTTACTTTTAAAACGGCGGAACGCATCTTGCCACAAGCTGCGCCCTTCAATATCCAACTGGGTGGCAAACTGCTCAACCGCGGCGGAGTTATTTTTAGTCATCATCATAAAATACTCCTGTTAATAGCGGATTTTCGGGTCAATAAACGCGTATAGAATGTCGACTATCGCGTTAAAGAGAATGGTCAGCGTACCGACAATAATCGTCAGGCTCAGTACCATCGAATAATCACGGTTTAGTGCACCGTTAACAAACAGTTGCCCGATCCCCGGTAGCCCGAAAATAGTCTCTATCACGATAGAACCGGTGATAATGCCGACAAATGCCGGGCCGAGGTAAGAAATTACCGGCAACATGGCAGGCTTAAGAGCATGGCGCAGCACGATATGCCGCATCGGTAACCCTTTGGCACGGGCAGTACGAATAAAGTTGGAGTGCAAAACCTCAATCATTGAACCTCGGGTGATCCGAGCAATACTGGCGGTATAGGCAATGGCCAGCGCAGCAACGGGCAACACCATGTTGACGGCACTGCCATCATTCCAGCCTCCCGCAGGGAGCAGTTTTAGCCCCAACGAAAAAATCAGTACTAATAATGGCGCAATCACAAAACTGGGGATCACCACACCGGTCATGGCAAATGCCATCACGCCGTAGTCAATCATGCTGTTTTGCCGTAGCGCGGCGATAACACCAGCCGTCACCCCCAGAATCAGAGCCAGCACAAACGCATAAAAACCAATTTCAATTGATACCGGAAAGGCTTGTGAAACCAAGTCATTCACTGAGAAATCTTTATACTTAAACGATGGGCCAAAATCGCCCTGCGCTAACTGCCCTAAATAGCGGAAATATTGGCTATACAGGGGTTCATCAAGGTGATATTTGGCTTCAATATTGGCCAAAACTTCAGGTGGCAGGCTACGTTCACCGGTAAACGGGCTACCCGGTGCTAAACGCATCATAAAGAAAGAGACGGTAATCAATATCAGCAGCGTGGGAATCGCTTCTAATATGCGGCGAAAAATAAACTTCAACATCATGACATACTCCCTGTCATACGACGATGTAACAATGCAAACTCTGTTTATCGCTGTCACGGCATGTTCAGCTTATCGTTATCCAAGGCTTACCGTTTGGTAAGCCTTGGTTGACAGAGGATCACACTGGTGGTGCACCTTTGTTGGCGTAGCTAACAGCCCGTTGCAAAAAGCTGTCAGCACGCAATTGGTATCAGTGTTGCTTGATGTAAAGATCCTTCGAATAGATCTCATCTTGCGGGTTATTACCGCTATAACCGCCCACATATGGCTTCACCAAACGGGTGCTTACGTAGTGGTAAATCGGCATCAGCGGGGTATCTGTTTCAACGATATTCTCAGCTTGCTGATACAAGTTCGCGCGATCAGTATCGTTGCCCGCAGCCAAGGCTTTCACCATGGTTTCATCAAACTCAGCACTCTTATACTTCATGTCATTGTTGCTGCTTTTTGACAGCAAAATATTCAAGAAGGCGGTCGGGTCATTGTAATCACCACACCATCCGGCACGGGTCACGTCATAGTTACCGAGACGACGGTTATCCAAGAAGGTTTTCCACTCTTGGTTTTCCAGCGCCACATCAACGCCTAAATTTTTCTTCCACATCGAAGAGATAGCAACCGCCACTTTCTTGTGGTTATCAGAAGTGTTGTACAACAGGGTAAATTTCAGTGGATGGTCTTTACCAAAACCAGCTTCAGCCAGTAATTTAGCCGCTTCAGCATTACGCTGCTCTTGTGTCCATGATGCCCACTCCGGCTGTTTAGCCGCCAGCCCGTTGGTGATGCTTGGTGTGAAGCTGTATGCCGGGATCTGGCCTTGCGCCATAACCTGTTTAGCTATCACATCACGATCCATCGATAAAGAGAGCGCCTTACGTACCCGAGGATCAGTAAACGGTGCTTTTGAGGTGTTGATGCCGTAGTAGTATGAACACAGATACGGGTCAATATTCACTTCCTGCGGAATTTCAGCCTGCAGCTTTTTGAACACGTCAATCGGCAACTGGTTGTAAGTCATATCTACTTCACCAGCGCGATAACGGTTTACATCTGTGCCTTCATCAATCGGCAGATAAGTGACCTGATCAATGGTTACATTCGCGTTATCCCAGTAGTTCGGGTTACGTTCAAGCACAATGCGCTCATTCACCCGCCAGTCTTTCAGCTGATATGCCCCGTTACTGACATAATTTCCAGGGGAAGTCCACTTATCACCAAACTGCTCTACCGCCGCTTTATTGACCGGCTTGGTGGAGGTATGCGCCAGCATCTTCACAAAATACGGTACAGGTTTTGACAGCACCACTTCCAGTGTATAAGGGTCAAGTGCCTTCACACCTAGCGTTTCCGGTGCCGCTTTACCGGCAATCACATCACTGACATTCTCAATTTGTGCATACTCAAGGTATGAGGCGTAAGGTGATCCTGTTTTTGGGTCAACCAAACGTCGCCAACTGAAAACAAAATCTTCTGCCGTAACCGGTGTGCCGTTTGACCATTTAGCATCTTTGCGCAAATGGAAAACCCAACGTTTGTAATCCTGATTCTCCCAGCTCTCAGCCACACCGGGGATCACCTCACCGTTACCGTTGAGGTTAATCATGCCCTCTTGTAAATCACGGATAATGTTCGCTTCTGGAACACCTTCTACTTTATGGGGATCTAACGATGCAGGCTCATCACCGTTACCGCGCACCAGTGTCTGTGTTGCAGCCAGCACATCACCATTTTTGGTTTTTGCATTAGCAGGCACAGTTGGCGGGGTTGACGGTGTTTCAGCAGCAGAAGATTGTGGGGCCGCAGGCTTGTTATCACAACCGGTTAATCCGACAGTTGCACCCATTAACAGGCTGATAGCCACTGCCAGTTTTTTCTTGTTATATGTCATCGTTAATCTCCAAGATCGTATAAAGGTATTCACTATCCGGTGAACCTTGAGTAACCTTATGATTTATAAATAAAAGTTACTTCTTTAATTTGCATTTATCCCCATAAATATTTTTTTTGTGGGGAATAAACGCAATAACACACTTAAACTCTGTTTATGCCACCACCTTCCCTATCAGTTAAACAGAGTAATTAACCTTAAAAACAAAAAATATGCAAACTTAACATTTAATATTTTTTATTTTCCATTATTTAACTATGCATAATATTGGTTATGCGGAATATCACTATGACGTAACAAAAGAAGATATCCAACATGCTACACAATGCATAAAATCAGACTATATGCTTATTTTTTAATCTTAAAATAGATAAACATTGTTTTAATTCGATCTGTTAACACAGATATCAGCTATCAAATAGCAATACAATAGAATACTGTTAATTAACAAATAAAATAATTTCAAACAAACATTGTCTGAGTTATTAACATAGTAAGAGATGTAAAAATGAAAGGAATGCACAAGGAGTGCATCAATCTGCATAAAATAAGAGGTAAAGTAAAAAATAATCAAGAAAATAAATAGGATAGGAAAAACGCATGATAAGTGTAACAAAAAAAGTAATAAATACAGAGTCTACGATTAAAACAGCCCCAAATATGCCGATTAGTCAATATGACTGTGCACCATATTTGGGATATTCGAGCACATTACCTAAGCAAAAAAGTGAGTATTGTCTTTTTAAAACCCACGGTAAGCTGAAAATATCAACTTACCGTATCAGTTAAAATCAACCTAAACCGGGAAACAGTGCACGCACACCTGTCACGATAAACTCAATACCTAGCGCCATGAGCATTAACCCCATAATTCGGGTAATAACGTTAATCCCCGTCTGCCCCAGTAAACGAACAATGTAGGGAGCTGCACGGAAAATAGCCCAGCACAGCAAAGCAAACAGTGCAATGGTAAGTGATAACCCCAGCATATTGTACCACTGGTGATAACGTGTACCCCATACAATGGTTGAGCTAATGGCCCCAGGCCCTGCCATTAAAGGCAGCGCAAGTGGAACAACTGCAACATTATCCCGCAGTGCCGATTCCGATTTTTCTTGATTATTCTGCTTATCTTCGCCCAATTTACCGCTGATCATCGACATCGCGATACTGATCACCAAAAAACCACCCGCAATACGAAACGAGTCAAGCGAAATACCAAAAATACCCAAGATCCCATGTCCTAAAAACAGTGCGACCCACAAAATAATAGCGACCGATAAGGTGGCTGTTAAGTTGGTTTTATTGCGCAACTGCTCACTTTGGTGACTGGTCAGGCTAATAAAAGCAGGCAAAATGCCGACTGGATTCACCAGTGCAAATAGCCCGATGAAAAACTTAGTGAATATTGCAAGATCAAATAGCTGGGCCACGCTTAAAACTCCAGTCTGCAATCCAATGATGTAAAGTAAATAAAAATACCTTAAATAAGGTGCTACTTGAGGCACTTTTATATAAGCATAAAAGCAAAAATTCCCCCTGCCATAATCTAATAAAATTACATCACTACGTCTACGTTGGCAAAGCAGTCATATTGACTCACTTTTTACGACTTTATGGTGTCTTATTGGGTATTTATCTCTTCTTACATTACTGTCGTTTGGCGTTTGTTTACGGTGTTTTTTTTACATTTATCTCAGTTTCACATGCAATTTTACACACAAAACCACCAAGCTGAATGGAGTCAGCAAGCAAAATATGTGAATTTAATCACATAAATCATACGAATAAATGCGTATGCTTAAGTTCAAGAGAAAAAAGAAAGGGTTGTTAGTTTTACATAAATATTGCGAGATAAATAAAAACACAAAAATACAGTAAATATCCTATTGATGAGAGCACTTTACTCAGCATGTACACAGCAGGTTAAAAAATACACTTATACTGAGTGTTTTGACCGGTGCCTGCTTACTAAAAAGTTTTCATTTTATTCAGGAGATAAACATGGCTGTTACTAACCTTGCTGAACTTGATGCGCTAGTCGCACGTGTGAAAAAAGCGCAACAAGAATTTGCTAATTTTTCACAGGAACAAGTAGACACTATCTTCCGTGCTGCGGCATTAGCAGCAAACAATGCGCGTATTCCTTTGGCGCAAATGGCGGTTGAAGAGTCCGGTATGGGTATCATTGAAGATAAAGTGATCAAAAACCACTTTGCTTCTGAGTATATCTACAACAAGTACAAGGACGAAAAAACCTGCGGTATTTTGAGTGAAGATGACGAGTTTGGTACTATTACCATTGCTGAGCCTGTAGGTATTATTTGCGGTATCGTGCCAACCACGAACCCAACCTCAACGGCTATCTTCAAGTCACTGATTTCACTGAAAACCCGTAACGCGATTATCTTCTCTCCGCACCCACGTGCGAAAAATTCTACCAACACCGCCGCGAAATTGGTGCTTGATGCAGCAATAGCTGCGGGTGCGCCAAAAGATATTATTGGTTGGATTGATCAGCCTTCTGTTGAGCTGTCAAACGCGCTGATGCGCCACAATGATATCAACCTGATTTTGGCTACCGGTGGCCCAGGCATGGTAAAAGCGGCTTACTCTTCAGGTAAACCGGCTATCGGTGTAGGTGCAGGTAACGTGCCGGTTGTTATTGATGAAACTGCCGATATTAAACGTGCCGTCGCTTCTGTTCTGATGTCTAAAACATTCGATAACGGCGTGGTCTGTGCTTCTGAGCAAGCTGTGATTGTTGTTGATGAAATTTATGACCAAGTGAAAGCACGTTTTGCTTCCCACAATGGTTATGTGCTGAATAAAGAAGAAGCGGACAAAGTTCGTAAGGTGATTCTGATCAACGGGGCGATGAACGCCAATATCGTGGGTCAATCAGCCGTTAAAATTGCTGAAATGTCAGGCATTACCGTTCCTGCTGATACCAAGATTTTGATTGGTGAAGGCTTGGAAGTGTGCGAAGAGGAAGAGTTTGCACACGAGAAGCTCTCCCCTACACTGGGTATGTTCCGCGCCAAGAACTTTGAGCAAGCCGTTGAGATGGCCTGTAAAATGGTCAATCTAGGCGGTATCGGCCATACCTCTGGTCTGTACACTGATCAAGATCGCAATGCTGACCGTATCAAGTATTTTGGCGACAAAATGAAAACGGCCCGTATTCTGATCAATACCCCAACCACTCAAGGGGGTATCGGTGATTTGTACAACTTCGCAATTGCACCGTCATTGACTCTCGGTTGCGGTTCATGGGGTGGTAACTCTATCTCTGAAAACGTAGGTCCTAAGCACCTGATCAATAAGAAGACAGTCGCGAAGCGGGCAGAAAACATGTTATGGCATAAACTTCCAAAATCAATTTACTTCCGTCGTGGCTCACTGCCAATTGCACTGGGCGATCTGGAAGGCAAAAAGCGTGCAATGATCGTTACTGACCGTTTCTTGTTCAATAACGGTTATGCTGATGAAGTTGTACGTCTGCTGAAAAAATTGCGTATGGAAGTGGAAGTTTTCTACGAAGTAGAAGCTGACCCAACACTGTCTGTTGTACGCAAAGGTGCAGAGATGATGAACTCGTTCAAACCAGACGTAATTATTGCGCTGGGTGGCGGTTCACCAATGGATGCTGCAAAAATCATGTGGGTGATGTACGAGCATCCGGACACGCATTTCGAAGAGCTGGCCATGCGCTTTATGGATATCCGTAAGCGTATCTACAAGTTCCCGAAAATGGGCGTGAAGGCAGAGCTGGTTTGTATCACAACCACTTCAGGTACGGGTTCAGAAGTCACACCGTTTGCGGTAGTAACCGATGACCGTACCGGCGTGAAATACCCACTGGCTGACTACGAGCTAACACCAAACATGGCGATTGTTGATGCCAACTTGGTGATGAACATGCCTAAATCACTGTGTGCATTTGGTGGTGTTGATGCGGTAACGCACGCAATGGAAGCTTATGTTTCTGTACTGGCGAACGAATATTCTGATGGCCAAGCACTGCAAGCACTGAAGTTACTCAAAGAGTATCTGCCAGCAAGCTACCATCAGGGTGCAAAAGATCCGATTGCACGTGAGAAAGTACACAATGCCGCGACTATCGCAGGTATTGCGTTTGCTAACGCCTTCCTAGGTGTGTGTCACTCAATGGCACACAAGTTAGGTGCTGAGTTCCATATTCCTCACGGTTTGGCTAATGCCCTGCTGATCAGCAACGTGATCCGCTACAACGCGAACGATAACCCAACGAAGCAGACTGCATTCTCACAGTATGACCGTCCGCAGGCACGTCGTCGTTACGCAGAAGTGGCTGACCATCTGGGGCTGACTACTGGCAGTGACCGTACTGGTGCAAAAATTGAGAAGCTGCTGGTGTGGTTAGATGGCCTGAAAGCTGATTTGGGTATCCCAGCCTCTATCCGCGATGCGGGTGTTACTGAAGCTGACTTCCTCGCGAAAGTAGACACGCTGGCCATTGAAGCGTTTGATGATCAGTGTACCGGTGCTAACCCGCGTTACCCGCTGATTAGCGAGCTTAAGCAGGTGTTGCTCGACTCTTTCTACGGTCGCCCATATGTTGAGCTTAACGCCCAGCATAATGATGAGCCCGTAAAACCGGTTAAAGCAGAAAAAACGGCTAAAACGAAAGCTTAATAATAAGATGAAGCACTGTTAAATATTACTGTGCTTCATTTTTTAGCGTTATTTTTATAATTGCTTAATAACGTTAACCCTGATTAAAACGCCTGACTTATTATCAGGCGTTTTTTTTAAGCTCTTCTATTATCTTTTTAATAAAACTTCATTTCCCATAAAAGCACCAAAAAAAATAGCAGCCTTTCGGCTGCCACTAAATAGGGATAATGTAGGTTACACACTGAGTACTTTGGTTATCAGGCCACATTTTGGAGGAGGAAATGCACCGATTCCATTAATCTTATTGTTATGTGTTTCACCTATCTGTTGTTGTTTTAGTATCCAGATTCCATGTTTTCTCGCAGAGTTCCAGAGGGTAACGGTGTTCTACTTCATGATGGCTCTGTGTGAAGCAGTTTCGCGTTAACTTGCTTGGCTGACAAGCAATGATTTCTCTATTTTCAATCTATTAAACTATTTTGCTCGCTGAATCGCACCAGCACGTAAAACAAAATCAAATCAGGTTGATAGCTCTGATTCTGCTTTTTCGCTCTCTGTTTGCCTCCCACAATCACCTTTTTTACACTCTTCATCGACTTCACGCCCATCACCCAATAAAATCGCGAGTTTGCGGTACTGTGGGTTTGATTCGAGCGCAATTTTAACGGCCATGGTCAGGGGTACACTGAGCAACATGCCCACAGAGCCGAGCAGCCACCCCCAAAATATCAGGGATAAAAAAACCACCAACGTAGAGAGCCCGAGCCCTTTTCCCATATAACGCGGTTCAAGCACGTTACCGCACAATAAATTAATCAACACGTAACCCGCTGCCACACCGGATGCTTCCGGTACACCATTGAGCAACAGAGCCTGCAATAGTGGCGGGATAGCGGCAATCACTGAGCCAATATTGGGAATATAGTTAAGTAAAAAGGCCACGGTTCCCCAGAGTATAGCGTAGCGAACGCCTAAAGCAGACAGCAAAGCCCAGGCTAAAATACCGGTCAGCAGGCTTATCCATGTTTTAATGGTTAAGTAGCGGTTTACGCTGTCTAACACTCGATCAACCTGTTGCAAACGCATTTTAGGATCATTCAGTGCAAGGTGGATCTTTCCCTTTGCCGACGGTGCTTCAAACAGCATGAACACAACGGTCAGCAGCAGTAAAAAGACATTCGCCATGATGCCAGAAAAACTCGATACCATGCGGCTGATCATCTGCATGATGATACTTGGGTCAAGCAACTGCTGAATATAATCGGCTGAAATTATGATATTAAATTTTGCTGCCAATGCCATTAGCGTATGAATATGTGCGGTGATTTCACCTCTATATTGTGGAACTGTGCGGCTAAAATCATTAATTGATGCAGCCAATAGCCCACCTAACAGCAGGCAAAATACGGCCACTACAACCAACACCAGTAACACGGCAATAATGCGCGGAATTTTCCGCCGAACCATCATATCCACAACGGGATAACACACTATCGCAATAAACAGTGCCAATAAAAAAGGCACAACAATTTCAGATGCCGCTTTTATTCCAGCAAACGTTATCACAAGTGCTGCCATTAATATGGCCCAGCTATTATTGGTCAGATTTTTTGTTATATCAGACATAGCCCTCTTCCATTCGTTAACCACTGTGTAGTGATTTCTCCTTGTACCTCATACATATAAACTCACCGTGAAATCAGTTTTATGTTAGGTAACTCGGCTAAAATTAACCAGATTATGGTATAAACTCGATACAGTCATCGCGCACTCTATTCTGCCATACTGACCTGGGTAACGGCGTAGCATAAAAGGTAAACCGTGTATAAATGCCCACAATATGCAGATAAATATGTTTATCGCACCCTATTTGGGAAAACTGCTGCTCAAAAAATACGATTAAAATAAACGATTAAAAGAAGGAAATAGACATGCACTCTGACGCTATCATTCGTATTAAAAATCTACGCCTGCGTACCTACATCGGCTTTAATCAAGAAGAGATCAACAATAAGCAAGATGTAGTGATTAATGCTGAAATTCACTATCCCGCCACACAAGCAAGTTTAACCGACAATGTTGCTAATGCGCTCAATTACCGCACGATCACCAAAAAAATGATTGCTCATGTGGAAAATAACAACTTTTTACTGCTCGAACGCCTCACTAAAGATCTGCTCGATATTGCCAGTGAGCATGAGTGGGTCAGTTTTGCCCAAGTTGAAGTCGACAAACTGCATGCCCTGCGCTTTGCTGACTCAGTCTCAATGATGCTGACTTACCGCAAGGAAGCCCGCTAGAGGATTGTCCTATGAATATTCTGATCACCGGTGCTACAGGGCTTATTGGCCGGGCGCTGACCAAACAGCTCAAACGTGAACATCAGCTGACTATCTTAACGCGTGATATTGACAGCGCACGCTCAGTATTGGGCAGCAATATGGTGTTTTGGTCTACGCTCGATGATCGACAATCGCTTGATGGTATTGATGCTGTCATCAATCTTGCCGGCGAACCGATAGCCGATAAACGCTGGAGTGATTCCCATAAAACACTGTTGTGCCACAGCCGCTGGGATCTGACAGAAAAGCTCAGTATGCTGATAACACAAAGCAGTACGCCGCCGCATACGTTCTTATCTAGCTCGGCAGTAGGGTTTTACGGGCGACAAGGTGATCTGACGATTGAAGAGGACGATCTTCCGCACGATGAATTTACGCATCAGCTATGCGCGCGCTGGGAAGCGTTAGCATTACAGGCGCAAAGTGACAAAACGCGTGTTTGCCTGCTGCGCACCGGTATCGTGCTTGACGCACAAGGTGGCGCACTGGCCAAAATGCTGCCACCTTACCGCCTTGGTGCTGGTGGCCCTGCGGGCAGCGGTACACAGTATATGCCGTGGATCCACATTGATGATATGGTCGCGGCAATCTACTTTTTACTTGCTAACCCAACGCTACAAGGGCCGTTTAATATGACAGCGCCTTACCCAGCCCGAAACTATGATTTCAGCGAAACTCTAGCACGTGTACTGCATAAACCCCATATTATGAAAATTCCGGCTCTGGCACTGAATTTATCGATGGGTGAAATGGCCGTACTGATTTTATCAGGGCAAAAAGCCGTGCCAGCCAAACTGGAAAAGGCTGGCTTTGAATTTAAATTTACCGATTTACAGGCCGCACTGGCTGATTTATTACCACAACAATAGTGTTATAACAAAGATTGTATCGAACTAATACAAGGCGCTGAGTGCATAGAGTGCATAAGCTGTATACACTCAGCGGTATACCGTATGTTTCTTTATATGCTGCAATAACTGCAATGTTTTTTTATAGCTTGTTTATATCACACCGCACACTTGTTGTTATCGGTTATGCTATTGACTCGTCACTACTGCCTATTCATACCTCTAACTAAAAAATCATACCCTCTTTAGCAAACCATTAATGCTGTTGGCTTATCACTGCTGAGAAACGGATAACACCAAAATGGATAAATACCTAAATAGCAAAAAAACAGCTAAAATAGCAAAATCAATTTTGATTACTGGTTGCTCTTCTGGCATAGGATATGAAACTGCCATTGCGTTACAACACGCTGGCTATCAAGTTATTGCCAGTTGTCGCCATCTTGATGATGTTGCTCGGTTACAACGTGAAGGGTTAACCGCCATTCAACTTGATCTTACTGACAGTGAAAGTATTGCCCGTGCAGTAGAAAAAACCCTCGCATTAACCGGAGGCACACTGTATGCCCTATTCAATAATGGCGCATATGGGCAACTCGGTGCGGTTGAAGATCTCTCGCGCGCAGCACTGCGTGAGCAATTTGAAACAAACCTGTTTGGTTGGCATGAGCTAACAACATTAGTGCTACCTATCATGCGTCAACAAGGTACTGGGCGCATCATTCAAAATAGCTCGATTCTTGGGCTAGTCGCAATGAAATACCGTGGTGCTTATAATGCCAGTAAATTTGCACTAGAAGGGTTAACAGATACCTTACGCCTTGAACTTCGCGGTAGCCCAATCTTTATTAGCCTGATAGAACCAGGCCCCATTGCTACTCGCTTTCGCTCAAATGCACTAGCAGCTTTTTTACGCCATATAGATAATACGCGTAGCATACATAGCCACGCGTATGAAAAACATATTGAGCGCCTTTCAAAAACCCAAAGTACCAATCGCTTTACACTGCCAGCAAACGCTATTGTACCGCTAGTTCGCCACGCACTAGAAAGTGATCGCCCAAAAGCACGCTACACACTGACTACCCCCACTAAACTCTTTTCACTGTTGCGGCGTATATTACCAAATAGATGGCTTGATAACGTCTTGGCAAAAGGTGATTAACCCATTATCTAATACCTAAATACCAAGACCTACTGAAGCTCACTTGATACTGAACACATCCCACCCCATATTCTTATTATGAAAATAATGCATTAGTTTTTGAGGGTTATTATGGAAAACAACCAGACAGACACTAGCTTTGCTAATATGTCGTACATTATTGATGTTACTGATGCCAACTTGCACGATATTCTAGAAGCCGCACAAACAAAACCGGTGGTGTTCGATTTTTGGGCAGAGTGGTGTTCACACTGTAAAACCTTACTGCCAATACTCGAAAAACTGGCTCACGAATATCAAGGGCAATTCATTTTGGCTAAAGTAGACTGTGATAAACAGCCTGCTGTTGCTTCCCAATTTGGTATTCGAAGCTTACCTACGGTGTATTTGTTTAAAAACGGTGAACCGATTGACGGTTTTCAGGGCGCATTACCTGAAAGCGAGATCCGCGAAAAACTACTACAAATTTTACCACAGCAAGATGAAGTGAAACTTGAACAGGCCATTCAACTGCTCGGTGAGGGAAAACACCAAGAAGCGATTCCTGTTCTCCAAGAAGCATTAGTACTATCAAAAAATGCCAGTGATATTGCACTGCTGTTGGCTGAAACCTACCTTGTTACCCATCATATTGATGATTCCGAAGCGATATTAAATAGTATTCCACTGCAAGATCGCGATAGCCGCTGGCAAGGGCTTATCGCACAGATAGAGCTACATCGTCAGGCTGCTGATTCTCCAGAAATTCAGCAATTACAACGCGAAATGAGTAACGAACCAGAGAATGCAGAGTTAGCAATTAAATTAGCCTTACAGTTGCATCAGGTGAGCCGTAATGAAGAAGCCCTTTCATTATTGATGCGTTTTTTACGCAAAGATTTGGGTATCGCTAATGGGAATGTACGTAAGACACTCATGGATATTGTGACTGCACTTGGCAATACAGACTCACTTGCCTCACAGTATCGTCGTCAACTGTATGCACTACTCTACTAATAAAATAATGTATTTTATTAATGCCTAATCCATATTAGAAAATTATTTATAAACATCATGTTGTGATTGTTCCCTCTTTGTAAACCCCTGAGGGAATGATCACAAAATATCATCTAATGCTTTTTACTTATTACAACTTACTCTTGCATATGTGTATCAGGCCACTGCATACAAAAATCAAGAAAACAGCGTAAGAGTGGTGATACATACTTATCACGATGTACCGCTATTCGTAGTTGTCTTTGCGTAGGCAATGGAATAGGTAACTGACATAACGTACCGAGCATAATATCAGTTGTCAGTGCCACAGCAGGCATATATCCAATACCTAATCCCGCACGGCATGCACCTAAAATAGCTTCACTTTGATTTAGCTCTAACCGCAAATGCCACGAATCAAGATGCAGAGCAATGGCTTGATTAAAACTCTCGCGCGAACCAGAACCTAACTCACGCACAATCCAATACTGATCTTCAAAATCAGCTAACGTTAGCACACCTTGCTGCTGATACCGCAATGCCAGCGGATGTTGAGGTGAAACCACCAACCACATTTCGTCTTGCTGCCAATCGGTGAGCATCAATTGTGGATCATGCAGCCCCCCTTCAACCAGTGCAATGTCTAGCTCAAAACGCGTTAATTTGCCCACTAAAACATGTGTATTATCAATAATAATATGAGGTGCACATTCAGGATGACGGGCAATAAATGCACCTAGCATTGTCGGTAACATATAATTACCAATTGTATTACTCGCCCCGATATACAAACTCCCACTTAATTCAGTATCTTGTTTAAAAGTCTGCTCGATAAGCTGTGCCCGTTGCAACAGCTCATCTGCCATAGGCAATAAACGTTTACCTTGGCTGTTTAAATGCAGACGATTATTGACTCGATCAAACAAACGCTGGCCTAGCTGCCTCTCTAACTCTTGCAGTGCCATACTCAACGCAGGTTTGGTCAGAAACAACGCTTCCGACGCTTGTGTCATGTTTCCGTGCAGCGCAATCGCACTAAACACTTTGAGTTGCTTGAGTGTCAGACTCATTAATTCAACCTTCATGGTGAGTAGAATGCAACCAAATGCACCCAATTATTGCTTAGTTATTACAGATTTGCTGCATAAGTTTGCTGAACAGTTTTATTTAACAACACATTAAGTTTATTAAAATATTATTACTTAACGAATGCATATATCATAGATGACATTGAAATAAGACTCTCCGAGGCATCTATGATCCAGTCCATCCACAGAAGAATCAGTAAAGTTCCAACCCCCATGGCAGGATTAGCCTTGGGTATTGCAAGTGTTTTATGGTGTTGGGAAAACTTCACCCCTCTGAATGGAATGGCGCAACTCATCGGTGCAATTATCGGTGGAACAATGTTAGCTGTTTTAACCATTAAGTTTTTGTTGCACCCGCAACTGCTGCTTGATGATTTAGCACACCCTGTTGTAGGTAGTGTTGTACCAACATTTGCAATGGGCGTTATGGTGGTTTCAGCAACCGTTAGCCATCATGCTCCTGAAATTGGTATCGCATTATGGATTGCTGCAGTTGTACTGCATCTAATCTTTTTATCTGTATTTACAATACACCGAGCACGTGATTTCTCACTGCACCACATGGTTCCTAGCTGGTTCGTGCCCCCTATTGGTATTATTGTTGCCGCAGTGTCAGCACCACATACACCTGCACTGATTCATGTTGCACAGTACTTACAAAATTTTGGGATGATTTGCTATGCGATTATGCTACCACTGATGCTATATCGCTTCATCTTTACCCATAACGTGCCTGATGGTGCAAAACCTACTATTGCGATTATGGCAGCACCGGCGAGCCTCTCATTAGCAGGTTACTTAACTGTAATGAGCAACCCATCGCCTGTTATCGTTGCGCTATTGTTTGGTATCGCTATTTTAATGACAACGCTAATTTATTTGGCATTTTTCTCACTGTTGCGTCTGCCATTTAGCCCAGGTTATGCTGCCTTTACATTCCCAATGGCCATTGGTGCAACTGCTCTGTTTAAACTGAGTCATCTGCTACAAACATGGGGTGTTTCAGCTCAATATGTCAACCAAGTTCATATGCTTGCAAATATTGAACTGATTGTTGCTAGTGCGATTATTGCCTATGTTGCTGTACGTTATATCTGGAACTATTTGCCACGTGCAAATGATACCAAAGATGAAAGCCAAAAAGAGAGCATGATTCATAAAATGAGCTAAAGAGAACGTTTATAAACGTATTATCTAGCCTTATTGATCGCTTTTATTCGTATTGCTATATCATCCCTACACTCTGTGTGGGGATTTTTTTATCCTCTTTTCTATTTTATTGTTGCCTATTTATCAAGCTCACCAGATTGTTCTGCTATTGGATGACAACAAAGTAGTTGAGATACCTGTTGAACAACAGGCACATCAGACGGGTAAGAGAGCTGACTTAAACCTGATATAATCGGACACTCTGCTTTATCATCACCAGGGCACTCTTGTACTAATGTCGATAATATCCGACGCATCTGTGTTAAATCAGCAATTTGTTTATCAAGTTCAACAATTTTCTGTTCTGTTTTGACTTTAACATCTGCACTGCGTCGTGCTGGATTACGAAATAAATCCAGTAACTGAGCACACTCATCTAAACTAAAGCCAACTAACCGAGCTTGGCGTAATAACGTTAACTCCTCTTGATTTTTCTGCGAATAAACACGGTAACCATTATCTTGCCGCAACGGTATGACTAAGCCTTTATCCTCATAAAACCGTAATGTTTTTGCGGTTAAGCCCGTTAGTTTTGCGACCTCACTGATATTCATCTCTACTTACCTTCTTTACTGAGTTGATACTTTTCAGTAATAGCTCTTGACCTTCCCCTTGCTGTAACCTTTATCTTACTACACAGTGGTTAAAAAGAAGCGCATCTTTACAAAAGTGAGTGCTTCAACGCAGAGTGCTCTGTATGCACTCTTTACCAAAAGGAACAGACTTATGTCACATATTACGATCCTATCGCTTGACGGTCTTAGCTGCATGGGTTGTGTCAATAAAGTAAAAACTGCCCTCTTACAGCATGACAATATTACTGACGCAAAAGTTACCCGTACCTATGCGTGTGTTACGGGTAATGCCACAGTTGCTGAAATAATCAATAGCATTACTGACTTAGGATACAAAGCTCATACAGTAACCACCCCAACAATAGCACTGGCTCTACAAGGGCTTGCCTGTGAAAGTTGCATTAACAATACACGCCAAGCACTTGAGCAGGTTGATGGCGTAGTATTTGCCGATGTGGATAAAACATCAGCCCGTATTTACGGCGCAGTAGATAGCGCAACGTTAATCACCGCAGTACAAACCGCAGGCTACCAAGCTATTGAGGATAACGTAAAAAAGCCTGAGCCGGAGCACGTCAGCACATCTGCACGTACTTCGGCAGTAATACCGGTCGCACTGACTAACACAACTGAGAACATCAGCTCTGTTATCACACCCGTGCCCTTAGTGGCACGAGTGGCTATGCCGGTAGTTGCAGAAACCGTAATACAACCGGATCAGCCATTTACTGCTGTCATGGCCGAACCGACAGATATTGCTCATATCACCACAAATAAAATACACACTCCTCAACCAACACTGAGCGCACCAAATAATATAGGCTCTACTTCTCACATCGCTGAGAATGAAGCTATTCAGCTCATGCTAAACGGAATGAGCTGTGCAAGCTGCGTAAGCAAAGTACAAAATGCACTGCAAAATGTCAGCGGTGTGACACAAGCACGCGTCAATTTGGCTGAACGCACAGCATTGGTTATGGGTGCACCTGATCCTACCGCACTCGTACAAGCGGTTGCTGATGCAGGCTATGAAGCGGAAGTGGTGGTTGATGAAGCCCTGCGCCGAGAGAAACAGCAAAAATCAGCCGATGATACATTACGCCGTTTACGCTGGCAGTCAGTATTGGCATTGGGTACGGGTATTCCTCTGATGATCTGGGGGATGTTCGGCGATAACATGATGATCACCGCGAACAATCAAGGGTTATGGAAACTCTTAGGTATTTTGACGCTACTGGTTATGATTCTCACTGGGCGACACTTTTACACCAGTGCATGGCGTGCGTTGAAAAACGGTTCAGCAACAATGGATACACTGGTTGCGCTTGGTACGGGTGTTGCGTGGCTCTACTCAATGGTTGTCACACTTTGGCCACAATTTTTCCCGATTGAAGCCCGACACTTGTACTTTGAAGCCAGTACCATGATTATTGGCCTGATTAATATTGGGCATGCACTTGAGCAAAAGGCACGTTCACGATCGTCTGCCGCGTTAGAGCGTTTGCTCGATCTCACCCCTCCGACTGCCCGAGTCATCATCGAGGGCAGTGAACACATACTTCCGCTAGAACAAGTGCAAACTGGTATGATTTTACGCCTCACCACTGGAGATCGTGTACCGGTTGACGGCGACATACTCAGTGGCGAAGCATGGCTTGATGAAGCCATGCTAACAGGTGAGGCTATCCCACAACAAAAACAAGCTACAGATACCGTACATGCCGGTACTGTGGTGCAAGATGGTAGCGTTCTATTTACTGCTCGTGCCGTTGGTAGCCAAACAACTCTTTCACGTATTATCCATCTTGTGCGCAGTGCCCAAAGCAGCAAACCACAAATTGGCCGGATAGCGGATAAAATCTCTGCGGTCTTTGTTCCTGTGGTGATTGCCCTTGCGGTAATCAGTGGCGCTATTTGGTTCTTTGTTGGCCCACAACCACATATTGCTTATGCCCTCTCTATTACTACTACCGTATTGATCATTGCTTGCCCTTGTGCGCTAGGCCTAGCAACCCCAATGTCTATTATCTCTGGTGTAGGCCGTGCAGCAGAGTTTGGTGTACTCATTCGCGATGCTGATGCGCTGCAACAAGCAAGTAAAGTTGATACATTAGTTTTTGATAAAACCGGCACACTGACCGAAGGCCGACCAAAAGTCACCGCAATCACCACGCTCAATAACCACAGTGAAACAGAGGTATTGCAGTGGGCTGCAGCTCTCGAACAAGGCTCTAGTCATCCACTGGCGTTGGCTATTTTGCAAAAAGCCGATGGCCTTCACATCCCTGAAGTGGCCGAGTTTAAAACGCTACGTGGGTTAGGCGTACAAGCTGCAATAAATGGTCACTCTCTATTCTTGGGCAACCTAGCCTTAATGCAACAGCAACAAATTGATGTCGCGCATATCATCCCCGCCCTTGAACACACAGCAAGACAAGGTGCTACACCTGTTCTGCTCGCATGCGATCAACAACTTATTGCATTGTTTGCTATTCGTGATCCGCTGCGCAGTGACAGTATCAGTGCATTGCAACGCTTACGTGCAGAAGGATTTACACTGGTAATGCTCACTGGTGATAACCCACTCACTGCCGAAACTATCGCCCAAGAAGCGGGAATAGATCATGTTGTTGCCGGTGTGCTGCCTGATGGCAAAGCCGCAGAAATTCGCCGCTTGCAACAACAAGGTCAAGTGGTTGCCATGATTGGCGATGGCATTAACGATGCCCCAGCATTAGCTCAAGCTGATGTCGGTATTGCAATGGGAGGTGGCAGTGATGTGGCCATTGAAACTGCAGCAATGACTTTGATGCGTCACAGTTTACACGGTGTTGCTGATGCAATGTCACTATCACGGGCTGTATTGCGCAACATGAAACAAAACTTGTTTGGTGCATTCGTGTATAACTCGCTAGGTATTCCTGTTGCCGCAGGAATTTTATATCCATTTATCGGGCTACTGCTTAACCCGATTGTCGCAGGAGCGGCAATGGCACTCTCTTCCATTACGGTGGTTTCGAATGCCAATAGACTATTGCGCTTTACACCGCGCAACAGCCCAACAACATAATTAGGAATCAACATGAAACGTGCTCTTTTTGCTGCATCTTTAGCCTTAATTTCTGCTACTGCATCAGCAGCAACTGATATGACTATGTATAAATCCCCGTATTGTGGCTGCTGCTCTAAATGGGCAGAGTATATGCAAAAAGAGGGATTTAACGTTAAAACTGTGATGATGGAAGACAATGAGATGTACAAACTCAAAATGCAACACCACATCACCCCTGATTTAATGTCATGCCATACTGCTATTGTTGAAGGCTATGCCGTTGAAGGGCACGTACCGGCTGCTGATGTGCGTCGAATGCTCAAAGAAAAACCAGCGATTAGTGGCATCAGTACACCCGCAATGCCTATTGGTAGCCCAGGTATGGAACAAGGCGACCAAAAAGATCCTTATGTAGTTTTAGCCTTTGATGCACAAGGAAAACAAACACCTTACAGCCGACAAAATGGCGCATAAACATAACGTTAAACAGCATAGATAACCGTAGCGATAAACGGAAACAGAATTATTTACACAATGGGGCTTGCGGGAACTTTTCGTAGCCCCCATTTTCTGAAGTAGAGAATACTTTTTTCCGGAGCAACAGCATGAAAAAACTACTGACCCGATTAGCCTTATGGCTGGGTCTATTATCACCTCTAGCACAAGCCTATCCCGCTGTTGATGTCCGTCTTGATGATGTTGATCTCGAACTGGTTGGTAGTATTCACATGGCCAGTGATCGCCTCTCTACACTGCCCCCAGAGCTGCTGCGTAAACTCGATAATATCGATGCACTGATTGTAGAGGCAGATATCACTGCAGATACTCCGCTAACTAAAATTACACCACCAGAAAAACCACTTTCTGCCTTGCTCACTGCTTCTCAAATCAGCTTACTAAAACGCTATGCACAAGAAACGGGTATTTCTGTAGATTTACTTAATAGTCTACATCCATGGCAAGCAGCACTTACACTGCAAGCAATGCAAGCGCAAAAAATGGGGATGAAAGCAGAATACGGCGTTGATTACCAAATATTGAACTATGCTCGTCAGCGTGGTTTACCGATTATCGAACTTGAAGGCTCGCAAGCACAAATGAACATCCTTGAAACACTTGAGGATAATGGCCTACCACTGCTCATTGAAACACTTGAAGACTGGAATACCACCGCAGATACATTGCGTCAAGTTGAGGCATTATGGGTCAAGCCCAATGCTAATGAACCTACTTTACACACTATTCCTGATTTAGCTGAAGGTCTACATAGCCCACTGTTAGCCGAACGAAATCAAAAATGGGCTGATAAACTTAAAGGCATGCCTGCAGGTCGCTACATGGTTGTCGTAGGGGCATTACACCTGATAGGGAAAGATAACCTTCCGGAATTACTAAAAACACCGGTTACCACACCAACAGCGTATATAACCCGAAGTATATAATCTATTAATATTGTCTATAACGTGCTAAATGAGTATTAAGCACTCACAATGTATATATAACAGTGTATGGCACGTTTACAATTAAGTGCCAAATACCGCAATTATTCATTTAGGATATCAATATATCATCTTATGATAATATTACTCTGACTCAAAACCCCATGACCACTCGCCATTGGCTCAGTGATTCAAATACACACAAGCCTTTTTTATTGCTGATACTGCATGAATAGCAGATATTTGCCGTTATTCAGGAGCTCATCAGCTATGACTATCGAACTAAAATACCTCAATGGCTACTCTGACAGTCTAAAACAACAAGTCTTTCAGGTTATCGAAAAAGGGCAGCTTGGCCGTTTACTGCAAGAACGCTACCCTAATCCACACAATATCAACAATGATAAAGCACTGTATCAATATACTATGGCCCTGAAAAATGACTACCTGCGTAATGCACCGTCACTTAATCGCGTCTATTACGACAGCAAAATCAGTGTCATCAAACATGCTCTTGGTCTGCATACCTCTATTTCACGAGTGCAGGGAAACAAACTCAAAGCTAAAGCAGAAATTCAGATAGCGTCATTGTTTAAAGATGCACCAGCCGATTTTCTACGTATGATAGTTGTACATGAACTGGCCCACCTTCGTGAAAAAGATCATAACAAAGCTTTTTACCAATTGTGTCAGCACATTGAACCCCGTTACCACCAGCTAGAATTTGACGTTCGGCTGTATTTAACACACCTCGATCTCTTCGGGAAAATTAACTAAAAATTCACGAAAGCCGCAGTAAAAATAGCTTATGTTTTTATAAATAACACTGATCACGCAGTGCGTTACCCATATATTTCACCTCTCTAAGAGGGATATTAAAAATCTGCAAACTCCGAAATTGCAGGCTTTCCATGCATCTCTAAAAAATCGAGCAACTTACGGGGGGATGTATTTAATAACCGTGTATGCGGAAAATTAGCCGCATTAATTAAACGCAGTGAGTGCTCAAAATCACCCAAACTATAGGCAATGTGCGAGTCAGACCCCATCACCAGATAAGCGCCATGCCGTTTTGCTGCATCAATAATGGCCGGACACGTCAGCTCACTGCCCTGTCGTGAGACCACAAACGATGAATTATTCACCTCAAGCGCAACCCGATACTCTGCCGCAGCCTGCACAACCTCATCAACATGAATCGGAAATTTAGGGTTTCCTGGGTGAGTAATAATCTGAACTTTTCCGCTTTTAATCGTATTAATCAAAGCCTGTGTATGCACATCTTTGTCTTGCGGGATAAAGAAGGGATCATGCAGACCGGCCTGAATCAGATCCAACACCGCCCACATCTTGTCATTACAATCAATCTCACCGGCAACATTGCGAATATTAGCCTCAATACCGCGTAAAATACCGACACCCTCAACGACACGTGGCAATACCCGTAAATTCATAAAATGCCAGTGATGCGGAGAGTCAGCCGTTTCAGGGCCATGATCAGTGGTTGCAAATAGACGAATACCCTTGAGTTTAGCCTGTGCAATATAATCATGAATGGTACTGTACGCATGTGTACTCGCAACGGTGTGAGTATGTGTATCGACAGGAAACATCGGTAACTTCTCCTTGTTAAACAATAAACGCATTGCACTACATCTTGTCGTATTGACTCAAGAAACTCAGGTAGATTACACAGCTATTTCATGGATAAAAAGCAAAAAGCCCCAAATAGACTTCACTATTCAGGGCTCTCATTTACCTAACCTGTATATACATAGCTTACAAGCCAAACACATCAAAAACGTGGTTATTTAACAACTTCACCACTCTCCACCACGGTTTGACGCACTTTATCTGCAAATGCCAGTGCTTCTTTACGCACCGCATCTTCATCTAATGTCAGCACTTTACGATCTTGCATCAACACCTTGCCATCAACAATCGTGTGGCGAACATTCGCACCATACGCACCGTAAACCAGTGCAGCAAACGGGTTATACATTGGCACCATGTTTGGCGCTTTTGTATCAACAACAATCACATCCGCCAGCTTACCGTTTTCAAGAGAACCGATTTTATCTTCCATATGCAGAGCACGTGCCGACCCCATGGTCGCCATCTCAACAACCGTCAATGGTGGCATTGCTGCACGATCTTTGGTCGCCAATTTATGTACCTTCGCAACCTGACCTAACTCATCCATTGTGGTCAGCGTGTTCCCTGACATCGGGCCATCAGTCCCCAACCCAACGCGAACGCCTTTCTCCAGCATCTGAGTCACCGGAGCAACGCCTTTAGCTGACTTGATATTGGCACTCATATTGTGTGCCACACCCACATCGTACTTTTTCAGCAGATCGATATCTTTTTCATCAACCATAATCGCATGCGCAGCCAGCACTTTATTATTCAGCGCACCGATATCTGCCATATACTGCACGGGGCTTTTCCCGCCCGTACGTTTAGCAATCTCTTCCTGCTCACGATCTGTTTCGGCCAGATGAATCATCACCGGCACATCAAGCTCTTGAGACAATTTAGCAATCTTTTGCAGATGCTCGGTCGTATTGGTATACGGTGCATGCGGTGCAAAAGCCGGTGTAATACGTGGGTGATTTTTATACTGCTGAATAAAATTCACCGCATACTGAATGCCTTCATCCGCATTTTTTGCATCCGCAACCGGAAACTTGATCACCGACTCACCTAAAATGGCACGCATACCCGCTTTATCCACGGTTTTAGCCACTTCATCTTCGAAATAGTACATATCCGCATAGGTGGTCACCCCACCTTTAATCATCTCTATATTCGCCAAATTCGCACCAACCCGCACCATATCGCGCGAAACCATCTTATTTTCCAGCGGGAAAATATAGCGGTGTAAACGGTCTGGCACATCATCAGCTAACGAACGGAATACCGTCATCGAGGCATGAGTATGAGTATTAATCAGCCCAGGCATCACAATATCACCATCCACATCAAGCACCGTGGTTGCCTCGTACTGTTTTGCAACCTCAGGGCCACCCACTGCCACAATTTTGTTGCCCTTCACAACCACAGTACCTTGCTCAAATACACGGTTTTCAGCATTCATAGTGAGTACCGTAGCATCTGTGATCATTAAATCTGCTTTCTCTACAGCATAAGATGAAAATGAAACCGCCACAGATACAGCAGTAATCGTTAGGGCAAGAACAGATTTAGACAGCGACATGTTTACCTCAAATGAACAGAACTGTTACCGGAAACATGATACGTACTACGCACCGCTACGCAAACGATTACTCAAAGAGGAACAAGATAGCGTGATCAGTTTCACGCTCAGAGAATAAACTTATATGCTCAAGCTCACACTCTCCTCTTGTCTAGCAACCTGCGCAGCAATATACAAAGTGTCTATGCCTCTCATCAGAGAGTCTGCTATTCCTCTTTTACAGCTCTCACCGCCCCATAAAAAGCCGTAAAAATAACGTGTTTTTATTATGAAAGAGATACAAAAAACATGACATCAAAATCTATTTCAATCAAAATTTCGCATAATTATTCATGCAACGCTTATTTAACACTCCGGATAAACACAACAATGCCTCTTATCATAAAAAAACTTCAGGCTAACACCTTGAGGTTAATAGGTAAAAAATACGTAATAATTCTTCGCGAAGAGGAAATACATAGTAACGCAGATGCTCAATCAAACAACAAACGCATCATCTTGCATAAAAGAGTGCTCGAAATACCCTGCGTTTTTAGGTAGTATCGCGGTCCGTTGTGCATTTCGTGCTACAAAACTGTACAAAATGTGGAAAGATCTGAAAATAATGGCAGTCAATGTCCTGCATAAATGTGGGCAAGTGCACGTTTTAGAGATCTTTAATTTGCCCTAATGATGAGCAATTCGTAGTCTGAAAAACGTTGAGCTGATCTGTTTACCCATAACTCGATACATTCAATGGAATGAACAAAAGGAAATGTTACCAATGACAGAGGGTCCCTCGGCCTTTAACAAGGTCTTACGAACGCTGCCAATGGCAACCTTGATGCTTCTGCTTTCAGCGTGTAGCACAACAGCCACTAAAACACATACCAAGACTCATACTGATAAGAGTGCGGAAACGCATATATCGCAAGTACAGCAAGCTTCTCAGGCTGAGTTTGAAGAGTTAGTCAGCAATACGACAATTAATGTTAAAACACGCATTCTTGAGCAATTCTCTGAATGGCGTGGCGTGCGCTATCGATTAGGTGGTAATAGCAAGAAAGGCATTGATTGCTCTGCATTCGTACAACGTACTTTCTTTGAACAATTTGGGATTGAGCTTCCACGCTCTACCCGTGATCAGCAAACAACGGGCAAACTTATCAATAAAAAACATCTTCAACCCGGTGATCTTGTTTTATTTAAAACGGGCTCGACAGGTCGTCATGTTGGCATCTATATTGGTAATAGTAAGTTCGTCCACGCATCAACCAGTTCAGGGGTTATGATCTCGAACCTGAATGACGGTTACTGGAAGAACCGTTATCGTCAGGCTCGTCGTGTGATTTCTGTTAACGAAGCGACTTAACATTGCCGATCTAGCGTATGATTTTGCGAATCATATCAATGAAAATGTATTTTCAATGCGATCGTCAAAATAGATAGCCCGCTTTTTTCGTTATAAAATCTTATGCACATGCATGATGAGAAACTATAGCGAAAGGAGTGATTAAGATGTATTTTATCCGCCAATTCTATCTAGCTGCGCTGTCTACACTCTCTGTATGCAGCGTATTCTCAGTGAATGCGGCAACACTTAACACACCGGCTGTCAACACAGTGCAATATCAAAATATTGCGCATGATAATACCCATATCAATGCCGAAATTAATGATGGTTATGCTTTTGCTGCAATAGGCTCACCAAAATACGCCTCTGAATTTACTCAATTTGATTATGTAAACGCCGCTGCCCCTAAAGGCGGAAATATAACACTCCATGCAATTGGCACATTTGATAATTTTAACCGATTTGCCCAACGCGGCGTAGCGGCCATTGATACAGATACTCTTTACGATACACTGTTTACCCCTTCTGCCGACGAAATTGAGAGTTACTACCCACTCATTGCTGAAGTTGCCCGTTATCCGAGCAATTTTGCGTGGATGGAAGTGCGTATTAATCCGAACGCCCGCTTCCATGATAAACAGCCTATTCGCGCTGAAGATGTTGTATTTTCATTTTATAAATTCATGCAACAAGGTGTGCCACAATTTAAAACGTATTACCAAAATGTCCGCAATGTTGAAGCTATCTCTCCACTTACTGTTCGTTTTAATTTAAAACATCCTGATCGCGCACTGCTATTAAGTTTAATTGGCGGATTAAAAATTTTACCCAAACACTATTGGGAAAAACGCAATTTGGCCGAGCCACTCACAACCCCCCCTATTGGTAGTGGGCCATATACGATCAGCAAATTTGCGCTTGGCCAGTCAGTCACTTATCAACTACAATCTGATTACTGGGCAGCCAATCTTCCGGTAAATCGTGGACGATTCAATTTCAATACTATTCGCTATGACTATTATCGTGATGACACTGTTGCGCTAGAAGCGTTTAAAGCGGGTGAGTACGATTTTCGTGAAGAGAATGTCGCAAAATATTGGGCAACACTGTATACCGGCCCAAACTTCAACAAAGGCTATATTCTGCGTGAGACTATCCCCCATAAAACACCACAAGGTATGCAAGGGCTCGTCTTTAATACACAAAAACCACTGTTTAATCAGCGTAATGTCCGCGAAGCTATTAACTTAGCCTTTGATTTTGAATGGCTGAATAAAACCATGTTTTATAGCCAATATAATCGCACCCGTAGCTATTTTCAAAATACAGCCTATGAAGCGAAAGGCTTACCCTCAGAAGATGAGCTGGCAATTCTCTCTCCCTACAGAAGCCATGTTCCACAAGAGATATTCACAACCGAGTATCAGCCCGTAAGCTCTGACGGTTCAGGAAATAACCGCCCTAATTTGCGCAAAGCGATGCAACTACTAGAACAGTCAGGTTGGAAAGTTAAAAATGGTAAACTTGTGAATACAACCACTGGTCAGCCTTTTGAATTTGAACTATTAACGTATAACAGTACTAATGAGCGTATTGCTGCACCGTTACAACAAAATTTAGCTCGGTTAGGTATTACAATGAATATCCGTGTAGTGGATACTTCACAATATATCAATCGATTACGTAAACGTGACTTTGATATGATAGCCAGTGGGTATGCTGCATCGGCCTATCCGAGCCCAGATCTGAAACTAGCTTGGCATAGCAAATATATTGACTCTACCTATAATCTTGCGGGTGTCACTGACCATGTTATAGATACACTAACAGAATACATCGACCGCTCTCAGCATGATCCTAAACGTTTACTCGCACTCGGCCGTGTTCTTGATCGCATTTTACAATGGAATATGTTTGTGATCCCACAGTGGCACATGAGTAACTTTCGTATTGCCTATTGGGATAAATTTGGTAAACCAGAAATGCGCCCTGAATATGCACTTGGGTTTGATACATGGTGGGTCGATATCAATAAAGCAATGAAATTACCGGCCAAACGCCAATAAATTAAGGCTAATGGCATAACGTATTTTTATTACATTGTATAATTAATAAGAATTTAACTCCCTTTGGCCATTATTTCGGCCAGTTAGGTAGAAAATAACAAAGCAGGGAAATGCAATATGGCAACTTACTTATTGCGGCGATTACTCTTAATTATCCCAACGCTGTGGGCAATTATTACTGTTAATTTTTTTATTGTACAAATTGCTCCCGGTGGGCCAGTTGACCAAGCGATTGCCGCCATTCAATTACAAGATGCTGATGTTCTTGGCCGCTTTAATGGCAATGCAGGTGCTGAAGTGAATATTTCTAATACTCACGCACAAGAGAGTACATATCGCGGTTCACGAGGCTTAGATCCAGAAGTTGTTGCAGCAATTAAAACACGTTTTGGTTTTGATAAACCCTTGCATGAACGCTATTTTAGTATGTTGTGGGATTATCTGCGTTTTGATTTTGGTGATAGCCTATTTAAAGGAAGCTCTGTCACACAACTTATTATTGATAGATTACCTGTCTCTATCTCTATTGGCTTATGGAGCACACTGATTATTTACTTTGTTTCAATTCCTCTAGGAATAAAAAAAGCAGTACGCCACGGTTCAGTATTTGATATTTGGAGCAGCAGCCTAATCATTATCGGCAATGCTATTCCCGGTTTTTTATTTGCTATTTTATTGATTGTACTCTTCGCTGGGGGCAGTTATTTTGATTGGTTTCCTCTGCGTGGATTAGTTTCACAGAATTTTGATTCACTTTCATGGTATGGAAAAATAACCGACTACTTCTGGCATATGGCACTCCCCATTGTTGCCACCGTTATTGGCGGTTTTGCCACGCTCACCATGCTGACTAAAAACTCATTTCTTGATGAAATTCGCAAGCAATATGTCACCACTGCACGGGCAAAAGGCTTATC
Source organism: Plesiomonas sp. (assembly GCF_051652165.1). GTDB lineage: Bacteria > Pseudomonadota > Gammaproteobacteria > Enterobacterales > CAMTGL01 > Plesiomonas. The sequence continues at coordinate 30,004 of NZ_JBOFTR010000004.1, read as the reverse complement.
AGAAAAGAAAGTACTGTATAAACATGTTTTTCGTAATGCCATGCTGCTCATTATTGCCGGTTTTCCTGCCGCATTTATCAGCATGTTTTTTACTGGTTCAATGCTGATAGAAGTAATGTTTTCCCTTGAAGGTTTAGGGTTACTTGGTTTTGAAGCGACTATGCAGCGTGACTATCCTGTCATGTTTAGCACCCTTTACATATTCACTCTGCTTGGGTTGCTACTAGGTATTTTAAGTGACATAACCTATACCGCTGTAGATCCTCGAATTGACTTTGAGGCGCGCAAATAATGGCACTATTTAGCACATCAATAGCACAACAACGCTGGCAACGCTTTTGCGCGAATAAACGTGGTTATTGGTCGTTATGGTTGTTTATGCTGATCTTTATTATCAGCCTTGGTGCTGAATTTATCGCCAATGATAAACCGCTATTAGTTTATTATCGCGGAGATCTGTACGCCCCAGTATTTTCTAATTATACCGAAACCACCTTTGGTGGTGATTTTGAAACAGAAACAGATTACCGTGACCCTTATATCAGTGAAAAAATAGAACAACATGGCTGGATGCTGTGGCCATTAATCCGCTTTAGTTACAACACTATCAATTACAACTTGCAAACGGCTGCACCTTCTGCGCCAACCAATATCAACTGGTTAGGCACTGATGATAAAGGGCGTGATGTTCTTGCTCGTTTACTGTATGGCTTGCGTATTTCAATCTTATTTGGGTTTTCATTAACCTTTCTTTCAAGCATTATTGGTATTATTGTTGGCGCAGTGCAAGGCTATTATGGCGGGAAAATAGACTTGCTTGGACAGCGTTTCATTGAGGTTTGGTCAGGCATGCCGACCCTTTTTTTACTAATTATTTTATCTAGCATTGTTGAGCCTAACTTTTGGTGGCTGCTGGGTATTACTGTACTGTTTGGCTGGATGAATCTTGTTGGGGTTATTCGAGCCGAGTTTTTACGGGCCAGAAATTTTGACTATATCCGCGCAGCCCATGCAATGGGTATCCCCGATCATCTGATTATGTGGCGACATATTCTGCCTAATGCTATGGTGGCCACACTGACATTTTTGCCCTTCATTCTCAGCAGCTCTGTTACTACGCTCACTTCGCTCGATTTTCTTGGCTTTGGTTTACCTTTAGGTTCTCCCTCTTTAGGTGAGTTATTAGCGCAAGGTAAAGCTAACTTACAAGCCCCATGGCTTGGGATCTCCGCTTTTGTGGTGTTATCCCTGTTACTCTCTTTACTGGTCTTTATTGGTGAAGCATTGCGCGATGCCTATGACCCTCAAAAGGCGTATTGATGATGGATAACTGCAGCCACATAACGCACACGAATCAATCACCGGCCAATTCTCCCCTCATTGAGATCCGCAATCTGCATATCAATGTCAGGCAGGGAAAAACCGATACCACGCTGGTGCAGGATATCTCGCTCACCATTATGCGCGGGGAAACATTGGCTCTCGTCGGTGAAAGTGGATCGGGAAAATCTGTCACCGCCCTCTCCATTTTGCAACTGCATCCAGAGAGTGTGCACTATCCAAAAGGTGATATCACCTATGCCGGTAATAATCTGCTGCACAGCACCGAGCAACAATTGCGCGGGCTTCGGGGCAATAAAATTGGCATGATATTCCAAGAACCCATGGTTTCGCTCAATCCGCTGCATACGGTACAGCAACAGTTAGCTGAGTCACTCGATATTCATCAAGGCATCAGTGGCACACAGGCTGATACACTGATTTTGGCATGGTTACACAAAGTAGGCATCCGGCATCCGGAGAAAAAGCTATCGGCATTCCCCCACCAGCTTTCAGGTGGTGAACGTCAGCGTATTATGATTGCGATGGCGCTAATTAATGAACCCGATCTGCTGATTGCCGATGAGCCAACCACCGCACTCGATGTCTCGGTACAGGCACAGATCCTGACCTTGCTAAAACAGTTACAACGCGATCTCAATATGGCGATGCTGTTTATCACACATGATCTCAATATCGTAAAATCATTAGCAAACCGTGTTGCTGTCATGCGCCACGGGCAGATAGTAGAAACCGCAACCACAGCAGCACTGTTTTCTACCCCTAAACACCCCTATACACAGCAATTAATTCATGCCGAACCACGTGGAAAACCTATTCCAATCACTTCACCAGCCCCTGAACTGCTGCAAGTTGATAATTTACAGGTTTGGTTTCCAATAAAAAAAGGCTTTTTCAAACGTACCGTTGATCATATCAAAGCAGTAAATAACATTAGTTTTACCCTGCGCAAAGGTGAAAGCTTAGGGTTAGTTGGAGAGAGTGGATCTGGCAAAAGTACCTGTGGCCTCGCCCTATTACGCCTGATTGACGCACAAGGCAATATTGAGTTTGCTGATCATGCACTCAATACGTTTAACCGCAAACAGATGCTGCCTTACCGTTCACGTATTCAAATAATCTTTCAAGACCCATTTTCAGCACTCAGCCCACGTATGCCAGTGGGTGAAATTATTGCTGAAGGATTTAAACTGCACGCCAACCCCAGCCCTCAAACCTGTGAAGCCAGTGTCATCGCGATTATGCAAGAGGTAGGCTTAGACCCAGCAACCCGCCACCGCTATGCTTTTGAGTTTTCCGGTGGACAACGCCAGCGAATAGCTATTGCCCGTGCCTTAATTCTCAAGCCTCAACTCCTTATTTTAGATGAGCCCACTTCATCATTAGATCGAACCGTACAAGCCCAAATTCTTGATCTTTTAAAACAGTTACAACAAACACACTCACTCTCTTATCTCTTTATTAGCCATGATCTCACAGTTGTTAAAGCACTGTGTCACAGAATGCTTGTTTTAAAAGAGGGCTGCATTGTTGAAGAGGGTAAAACAGAGGATCTCTTTGCTCATCCAAAAGAAATTTATACTAAAATGCTCATTCAAGCAGTACACAACATTACTCTTTGATTTAAAATAACATTTCAAACAAACCAAATTAAAAAAATGTATTTTCCTGTATTCTTTTTAATATAAAGTCAGATGAATATGATGATCATGTGGCAAAATTTAATCGATAAATACTGTAAATGAATCACTTTTTGGTATTTTTTTATTTTGTTTATCGTTAAAATCTGTTAAATATTTCATACTATTTTTCTGTAATCCCATTCAAAACTCTCTTGCACAAGAGTAAACTTAATACGATTACTAAAATGAAACTCAGTTCTTGTGAACCAGAGGAATTTATGACTCCATTACCGGCTTATCATCGCAGTCGTCCTACCGCTTCACGTGTACGCCATAGTGTTGTTCAACCGCCAAAATCAAATCCTGCAGAGAAAACCACATCCACAATTCTCGCAAAAGAAGAGTCTAAGTCTGTTATTGAAAATAATAAGTAGCTTTTATTACCAAGCCCATTCAAGGCAGTATCAACGTGCAATATACTGCCTTATTCATCTGTTTTATTGATTGATTTTCTCTACTTAGTATTTATCAATATAAGATCATTACTCGCAGAAACACTCCCATACAAATAACATGAATTTTTGTCTTTTATCGCATTGCTGACATTAATAGTTAGCGTTAATGTTTAATTAAACAGTATCTGTTAACATTTACTGTTGTTTTATACATTTAAGGAGCAAAATATGAACAAAAAAACCATGCTCGGTATAACATTTGCTGCACTGTGTTTTTCCGGTGCTTCTTTTGCTGCTACTGCTCCTACTGTTTCAATAGTACCCGTACCACAAGATATGACATGTCAAGATTTTTTGTTATTAAACCCACAAGCTCAAACACCAATGACATTTTGGGTAGCAAATTCTAATACTCACTACAAAAATGGTGATTATGTCGATGCTCAAGTTGTAGGTTCAATTACACCCATGATTATTCAAGAGTGCCAAAAAAATCCACAGCAAAAAATTAGTACAATGAAAGCTAAAATTCATGAACAAGCTCTAGCATTACAACAAGCTACAACAAAATAGCAGTATAAATGTTAGTTCTGTGCTTATTGCTCTACTAAAATAGAGTAAAAATGCCAAACATCTCATCTTTTATCTAAGAAAAACAGGTAGGTATTTACTTTATTCTGCCTGTTTTTTATTTTATTATTAGCACTCAACTTTTTTATTATAAATCACGCTGCTTTAAGTCACACTTTAAGAATAAAAAGTAGTAATAAATCATCATAAATATGTTCATTTATACTATTAAAAGATGCTATAGAGTATCTGTTTTTAGTGTCCGGTATGCTTATATTTTATAGAATAATATTTTCTTAGACGGGGAATCATAATGTTATATGTTATCATTGCTGAAGATGCACCAAATAGCTTAGAAAAACGGCTGTTAGCTCGGCCTCAACACCTTGCTAGATTACATAAACTACAACAAGAAGAGCGTCTTTTAGTTGCAGGTCCTAATCCTGCCATCGATCAAGAAGATCCCGGTAATGCTGGTTATAGTGGATCAATTATTATTGCTAAATTTGATGATTTAGCCAGTGCAACACAATGGGCTGACACTGATCCCTATAAAATAGCTGGCGTATACCAATATGTTACCGTAAAGCCATTTCGTAAAGTATTCCCCGACTAAAAACCAAAGGGTATGCACAGCATTGAATATAACCTGACTACGTATTTTAAAATAGACCTCAATCAAACATCACTCATTTTATCTTATATACTCATGCTACACTCTCTAACGATTGAGAATTATATTGATATAATATGATATGATATAAATAGAATCCTATTTACATTAACAGATCCTTAGATAGGTGATTAACTCTTTATGTTACGTCAACTTAGCTGCTCACTCATCATATTAGCTCTTGTCGGATGCGCAGCATCTCAATCACAACAAGATGCTGAAAATCTTGCTGCAATTCAAGTCAATAAACTGACTAAATATTTACCGATGCAATCAGATGGCTATACATTGGTTGTTGCTAACAAACTTGTTAGCAATATTAAATTGATTTTTATACAAGATAATCAACAAAAACCTAATGATCAGTCACCTAACCAATTTTTAGATGCATATAAAATACAAATGTGCCGTAGTGATGAAATTCGTCATTTACTCAAAAAAGGTGTTACCTACACAATTACAGTTAACAGTCTACAAAGCCAACCTGTTGGACAATTGGCACTCAATAGCAAAAGTTGCTCATAACAAAATATCACGGGTACCTTTTATTTTTTTAATACCCGTGAATTTATTCAATACATTACTCGTCTATCTATCTGCATAATAAACGATAAGCATTAATCTTCCAGTTCATTGGTTTGAACTACTCCTTGAGGTAACAAGAGTGATGGCCAAGGTAAATCCCATGGGTTCTGCCAATGTATTAATTGTGTAAGCACTGCTGGATGTAGAAACCACTCACCAACATCAGGCATTACCCTCAGCGCGTAACACTCATCTTGGTAGATAAATCGCAATTGCCATGCATGCAAATAACCGCGATCAGCTATACTGCTTGCATATAAAGAATCACCTAAAATTGCAGCACCAACACTTTTTAATGCTACACGTATTTGGTGTGTTTTTCCGGTTAATGGTTTGATAATAAATAATCGCTTTCCAATTCCGGTTCCCGCACTAAAAAATTGAGTTGCCGCTGGATTATGCTGAGATGAGAGCAACTTCCAACTTCCACGCCGAGAGCGTTGCATATCACCCACTATTTTCCCTTGTTTACGCTGTGGTTGTTTATCAGAAATTGCAATATAAAATTTTTCAACTTTACGCTGGGCAAAAAGCATAGATAATGCTGCGGCTGCTGAAGCATTCAGTGCTAAAATAAGAAGGCCTGATGTCATTTTATCTAAACGATGCACCAACCAGACTTGCTCAACGCCTAATTGTTGTGCAACTTGCGTTGTTAATCCTACTGCCTCATCATCACGGTGTACACTTATGCCCGCAGGCTTATTAATAACAATAAAATCAAGGTGTTGAAAAACAATCGAAAACATGAATACCCCACAAATAGTGGATAAATTATACCCCTGTTATGTTATAGATAAAAATTTAAGCGTAACAATTACACATAATTTATACAGTCAGAACAGTTTCACCAAGCCGTATAAATACTTAACCTACTGAAAAAAAAGATAAAGCTGACGTAAAATGAAATACTTTTCTGACATTGTTAATATCGTCGACTGGATACTTATTTTTGGCTACTGGCTACTGGTTGCTGGAGTAACCTTCAGAGTCTTGATGAAACGCCGTACTGTTGCCGTTTCAATGGCATGGTTGTTGGTCATTTACATTTTACCGTTATTGGGTATTGCAGCCTATTTACTCTTTGGTGAGCTATATCTAGGTTCACGTCGAGCGGCACGCTCACAAGCGATGTGGAAACCTTTTTCTGACTGGTTTAATACGCTTAGTCAGTGTGATCAACTCGTTAATTTAAAATCTAGCCATACCGCAGCACCACTATTTAATTTATGTCGCCGTAGGCTCAAAACACCGTGTATTAATGGTAATCAACTCAACTTATTTACAACACCTAATGATATTTTAAAAAGTATTGCCCATGATATCTCTCTAGCAACTCACACCATTTCAATGGTGTTTTATATCTGGCACAGTGGTGGGCAAGTTGATAGCATTATCAATGCACTTTTAGATGCAGCTAAGCGCGGTGTAAAGTGTCGAGTTATGCTTGATTCTGTTGGCAGCATAAAGTTTTTTCGTAGCCAATACCCACATCTATTTCGTACTGCCAACATCGCTTTAATAGAAGCCTTACATGTAAATCCATTACGGGTTTTTCTACAAAGAATGGATCTTCGCCAGCATCGTAAAATTATCATCATTGATAACGCGATTGCTTATACTGGCAGCATGAATATGGTCGATCCTCATTTTTTTAAACAAAACGCTGGGGTTGGTCAATGGGTTGATATGATGGTACGTATTGAAGGGCCGGCAGCCTCTGCTCTCAATTGTATTTATGCATGGGATTGGGAGGTTGAAACCGGTGAGCGCCATCTTCCCGCGCTTCCTAATTGTTCCATATTGCCTGGAACACCAGATAATGCACATGCAGTACAAGTACTTGCATCAGGGCCTGGATTTCCTAAAGATCTGTTACCACAAGCACTGTCTACGGCCATATTCTCTGCACGTAAACGTATCGTGATGACAACACCGTATTTTATCCCCGATGACAGCCTGATGCTGGCACTCTGTTCAACCGCTTCACGTGGTGTACAAATTGATATTGTACTGCCTAAACACAATGATTCTCTGATGGTCGGCTGGGCAAGTCGAGCATTCTTTGATGAATTACTTACCGCAGGTGTCAGAATTCACCAATTTGAAGATGGTCTGCTGCATGCCAAAAGTCTGCTTATTGACGATCATCTCAGCCTTGTTGGTACAGTGAACTTAGATATCCGCAGTATGTGGCTCAATTTTGAAGTCACCATTGCTATTGATGATACCAACTTTGGTGAACGGCTAGGCATTGTGCAGGATGACTACATCGCCCGATCTACCCTACTCAATATCAACCAGTGGGCCCAGCGCCCATTACTGCATAAAATTACCGAGAAGATGTTTTACTTCTTTACCCCACTACTCTAATAACGCCGTTTTTTAACGAAAATAGAGCAGGCAATAAATAGCTCGAAATTAAGAATGATTCGTATTATCATAAAAATGTATTTGTATGATTATTTTATGTGGTACATATAAAGGTGAATAATGATACTGACTACTCGGGTTATATTGATCGCAGCACTGCTGATTATCTCCACCATCAGTGGCCTCTATCTTGGCTGGCCAATCACGATTTCAGGCTTATTTATTGTGCTACTGTTTGGATATAATCTTTATAAGCGCAGTAAACCTGATTGCGGCTGTGGGTGTGGCAGCGAATAAAGTAAAACAGAAATATGTGCTATTTCTCCATAATGCGCGGCATATAATAAATAGTACTGGAAGAAATATGCCCTAAAATCTATAATTCACGCACAAGGGGAGTAACTTCATTGCTGGGCTATCGTCATTACGGTGTTTTATTGCACCCGGTACTCAGGCAACATATGTTGTAAGTGAGACCTTGCCGTAAGGCAAAGTCTATCCTAAAAAAAGATGACCAAGCCTTACGGACTTGGTTTTTTTGTTTTTAGGAGTTTACTAATATGGAAAGTATCGGCAATAGTTGGATGTGGATAGCATTCTTCGTGCTGGTTATCGGGTTACTGCTCGTTGATCTTCTCGTCCTCAAAGGTGGTAAAAACCACAAAGTATCGTTAAAAGAAGCGGCTATCTGGTCTGTGATCTGGATATCTGTTGCGATGCTGTTCAACCTCGGCATTTGGTATTACCTTGATCTTAATCTGGGTCGGGAAATTGCAAACCAAAAATCACTCGAATTTTTAACTGGTTACGTCATTGAAAAAGCCCTCGCGGTTGATAACGTTTTCGTCTGGCTAATGATTTTTGGCTACTTTGCTATCCCTGCCGAATTACAACGTCGTGTACTGCTCTACGGTGTACTGGGCGCTATCATTTTACGTACCGGTATGATTTTTGCCGGCAGCTGGTTAATCACTCAATTCCACTGGATCCTCTATCTGTTCGGTGCATTTTTGGTACTTACCGGTATTAAAATGCTCAAAAGTAGTGATGGTGAAGGGAATTTTGATAAAAACCCGTTACTCGTATGGGTTAAGAAAAACTTCTCAGTAACACACGAACTTGATGGTGAAAACTTCTTTACCGTACGTAACGGTGTACGCTTTGCCACCCCAATGTTTTTAGCCTTAATACTGGTTGAAATCAGTGATGTGATCTTTGCGGTAGACAGTATTCCGGCTATTTTTGCCGTAACCACAGACCCTTTCATTGTCTTAACCTCAAATATCTTTGCCATTATGGGGTTGCGTGCAATGTACTTCTTATTGGCTGACTTTGCCGATCGGTTTGCCCTGTTGAAATACGGTTTAGCTATCATTCTGGTCTTTATCGGTACAAAAATGCTGATTATTGAGTGGATAAAGCTTCCGGTATTACTGTCATTGGGTATTGTGGCCGCAATTTTAGCCACATCGGTTATTGCCAGCTTGGTTTACAGTGCGCGTGAAGGAAAAGCTAAAGAGTAATAGACCACTATTACCACGTGTAGTACGTGTAGTACGTAGTTAATAACAAATACGTTAACCACGTTTATACCCCTAACACCTGCATAATAAAAATCCCCGCTGATTGAATCAGCGGGGATTTTTTATCTCTGATGAGTGATCACTCAATATCAAATTATGCCATACAATGAGATTTATATTAAACAATAGCGGCTATCATCCTATTAGAACAGGCCATTATTGTCGTCATCGTCATCAAAAAAATCATTGTCATCATCATTACTGCTGTTATCCAAAAAACCATTATCATCTTGTGGATCAACAATATCATTATCCAAACCAAACGGATTATCATTATCCGTATTGCTCATTGCGGTTAATGCATCGGAGTTAGCCAGAAAATCATTCGAATCATCAGACGTTAACCCAGCGGTATTTGCCGGATCAATAAAGTTATTCGTGATATTTTCAACAACAGGTTGCGGGTCAATATTCATCGCATTCATTCCCTCATCACGTGAAGAGAACAAACCACTTAGCGCATCTGAAATCAAATTCCCAGCCACAACACCGGTTGTCATTGCCGCTGCGGTTTTCATAAAACCACCAAACATAGAGGGTTGATATTGCGGAGCGGGTTGTTCAACAACCGGTGTTGCCCCACGCATTCTCTCCATCATTCCCTGTTCACGATATGCTTTTAATTGCTCTTCAAGGTAGGCTACCTTACTCTTAGCTTCTGTTAACGCCACTTCCTGTAAAATATTACTCTGTGTTAAGCGATACAAAGCATCAGGCTGCATTGCAATCTGCTCACTGATTAATGCTTCTGCTGCAGGGTCTTTACGGCTCAATGTATGATTACGTAAACGATCAGCTACACCCTCAATCATGTTCTGTTCTTGCGGTGTCATACCCTATACTCCAACAGTTTCATCATCACCAAAACTGCTGATAGTAGTACTGCTAAACGAAAAAAAACGCTACTTAATCAGTAGCGTTTTACACAATTTATTACTCTTTCGCATTCACTATATGCAATCATATTATGACGTTATTTTATCTTCGCCACGAAATATATCCATATCTGTTTGCCCCAGAGCACGGCTTGAAACCATACCCGCTGTCATTGCACCATTAACATTCAATGCCGTTCTTGCCATATCAATTAAAGGTTCAATTGAGATTAGAAAACCTGCTAATGCAATAGGTAAATTCATCGTTGAAAGTACAATGATTGCAGCAAATGTTGCACCACCACCAACACCTGCAACACCAAACGAGCTTAATGTTACCACCGCAATTAATGTGGCAAGAAAAGAAGGATCCAGTGGATTAATACCGACGGTAGGCGCAATCATTACTGCCAACATTGCTGGATAAATACCCGCACAACCATTTTGCCCAATAGTTGCACCAAATGATGCAGAAAAATTGGCAATGGTAGAAGGGATACCTAACTTATCAATTTGTGCTTCTACGTTCAGTGGAATAGTCGCTGCACTTGAGCGCGAAGTAAACGCAAAGGTCAACACAGGCAACACTTTACGATAATAACGAAACGGATTAACCCCAGCAAAAAACAAGAAAATACCGTGCACTATAAACATCAAGCCAATAGCCACATATGATGCAACCATAAAGCCCAACAAATTAATAATATCGTGTATATTAGATGTGGCGACAACTTTAGTCATCAACGCCATCACACCGTAAGGTGTTAGACGGATCACCATACGCACTAAGCGCATAATTAATGTTTGTAATGTATCAATAGCTGCCGTGATTTTTTCGCCCACTTCTGGCTTCTCAGCCTTCAGTTTCAATGTAGCGACACCTAAAAATGCAGAGAATACAACAACACTGATAATTGAGGTCGAACGAGCACCAGCTAAATCAGCAAACGGATTCGTCGGAATAAAAGAGACCAACATTTGTGGGAACGTCAGACTCGCTATTTCCCCACTCTTTGAGATCATCATTTCACCACGCGCCAGTTCACGTGCCCCTTGTGTTAACCCTTCCGCTGTTAAACCAAATAGCTCAGTAATACCAATTCCAATAGCTGCAGAAATTGCAGTCGTCACCATAAGCATCAACAAAACAGAAAAACTGATCCGCCCCAATGAACTTGCATCACTTAACTTAGTTACAGCAGACAAAATAGAGACAAATACCAGTGGCATGACTATCATCTGCAATAGGTTAACATAACCATTGCCAGCAATATTCAACCAGTCTAATGTCTCTTTAACAACAGAATCCGTGTTTTGGAAAAAAAATTGCAATAATGAGCCAAAACCAACCCCAATAACTAAGCCAACAAATACGGCCCTTGAAAGACTAATACCACTACGTTGATAGCGTACCAGCAGCAACGCTGCTACTAAAAAAATGGCAATATTACCCAGTACAACAAAACTCATATTACCCTCGATACAGAATTAACCTGATTTTTATAATAAATAGTTACATTGCCATCATCGCTGAATACCAAATAAATGGAAAGTTCATTAATTTCAATGCATATCTAAAAAAAGCATAAAGGAAATAATGCTACCTGCGTCATCTAAAAACATGTTTTTGTTTTCTTTTAGATAAAGATCACATCAGATAATGTTTTATGTACCAAATCATACCCATATGTAAAAAAGCCTATAAGTATAGAAAACTTATAGGCTTTTAGGTATATAAATATACGATGCTAGGTTTTATTTATCGCTACAAATAATGCATTAACGGCCTAATGAATCTAACCGTGATTTTGCCATTTTTGCTGATGACGAAGTTGGATATGATTTAACAATTTGTTGGAATAAGGTTTTAGCTGCTGCTGTATCACCTTTTTCTTGTGCAATAATACCTAGCTTTAGCATAGCATCAGCGCGCTTAGGTGATTTAGGAAAATCTTTCACTACCGCTGCAAACTGCTGAAGTGCCTCATCTTTGCGTTGCTGGTTAAACAATAACTGCCCTAACCAATAGTGTGCATTCGGGCGATAAACTGATTTTGGGTACTGGCTGATGAACGCCTGAAATGCAGCAATGGCTTTATCATACTGTTTATCACGTAAAACAAGTTGTACGGCTGCATCATAAGCCTGATTTTCAGTAGCATTATTGCTCACTACAGTATCTGTTTTTGCTGTATCCGCGTTTGCGGACGTAGCATTAATTGGTGCAGATACAGGCACAGATGATTTTGTCTGAGTAGACATATTATCAATCTGTTGATATAGCTGACGTTGGCGTTCAATCGCCTGATTTAATTGATACTCACTACGCTCAAGAGAACCACGTAATTGATCCATTTCGCCTTGCAGAGACATCAACTGTTGCTGTGTATCTGTCAGTAACTGGTTACGCGCTTCCATCATGCGTTCAAGGCGAGTAACCCGATCTTCTAAAGATCCAGTTCCCGCCTCGTAGACTGGAGCTTGCGCTGTAGCCGTGTAGGACACGGCTACAAGTACCAGTAACGACAGACTCGCAAGCGATCTGTAGTTACGGTTCATGCAATACCCTTATTAGTAAACTAGCACTGCGCGACGGTTTTTCGCGTATGCATCTTCAGTATGGCCTAGAACAGCTGGTTTCTCTTTACCGTAAGAAACGATAGAGACTTGATCTGCATTTACGCCACGACCTTGTAAGTACATTTTCACTGCGTTTGCACGACGCTCACCCAATGCAATGTTATATTCAGGTGTACCGCGCTCATCTGCATGGCCTTCAACAACCACTTTGTAAGATGGATTATCACGCAGGAACGTTGCATGCGCATCAAGCATTTGAGCAAACTCTGGCTGAATATCGTACTTATCAAAACCGAAGTAAACGATGTTATTTTGCTGAAGTTCTTGCATCATCATACGTGCTTGCTCTTCAGCAGACATACCGTTGCTGCCATTACCGACACCATTCTCTTCAGGTGTAATAACTTGATCTGTATTTTCGTTGCTCTTATTTGAACTACATGCAGCAACAGCCATTACAGGCAGAACTAACATCAATCCCTTCAACACTTTATTCAGTTGCATTTATTATATCCTTTAATTTAATTATCTTTACTTCATCACAGATACGGCGACCAAGCCGGGAATTTCACTTGCCCATCAGTTGCCGGAACACGTGCTTTAAAACGTCCGTCCGTTGACACTAAATTCAATACTCTGCCAAGGCCTTGTGTTGAACCGTAAATAAGCATAGTGCCATTAGGAGACACGCTTGGAGTTTCATCAAGAAATGTATTAGTCAGAACCTCAACAGAGCCTGTATCTAAATCTTGTTTTGCAATATTTTGCCCTTTTCCTGCGGAAGTCACCATATACAGTGCTTTTCCATCAGGCGATATTTCACCATTTTGGTTCTGCGCACCTTCCCAAGTCAAGCGTTCAACAGCGCCCGAACCCAAATTTAATTTATAAATTTGTGGGCGACCACCGCGATCAGAGGTAAATGCAATTGACTGACTATCTGGATACCACGATGGTTCAGTATCATTAAAACGGCCCTCTGTTACTCGGCGAATTTGCCCAGATGCCATATCCATAACATATAGCTTCAAACTACCATCTTTTGATAGCGCAAATGCCATTTTAGTGCCATCAGGTGAGAATGCTGGCGCACCGTTATGACGTGGGAACGAGGTTAAAACTTTACGTTTTGATGTGCTTAAGTCTTGTAACATTAACTGAGAGTGGCGATTTTCAAATGTTACATATGCTAATTTACGCCCATCTTTTGTCCACGCAGGGGACATAATAGGCTCTGGGGAACGATGCACAACGAACTGATTAAAGCCATCATAATCAGACACACGTAACTCATAGGGATAACGGCCACCGTTAGTCTGTACCACGTAAGCAAGACGTGTTCTAAAAGCACCTTTAATACCGGTTAAACGCTCAAATACCATATCACTGACAGTATGCGAAGCATAACGTACCCACTGTTTAGTAACACGATACTGATTCGTTTCTAGTACAGTACCCGGTGAGCCGGCTGTATCAACCAGTTGATATGAAATCAGATAGTTTCCATCGGCCCCAGCTTGAATTTGGCCAATCACAATGGCATCAATACCCATTGCTGACCACAATGCTGGCTTTACTTCTGATGCGGTGCTTGGTTGTTGTGGCATACGTGCTGGCGGAATTGGATTAAACTTACCGCTGTTTCGTAAGTCAGCTGCAACAATTTCAGCTACATTATCTGGTGGGTTACCGCTGCCCGTCCATTTAAAAGGAACAACGGCAATTGGGCGTGCAGTATCTACACCTTGATCAATAACAATGCGGACTTCTGCACTGGCTACCGCAGTAACCAGCATCATTAGCCCTGCAAACAATTTTAAGACCGGTTTCATTGTTTCTCCTAATTCAAAACCCGTGCTGCAACATTAGAATTGGAACTCTAAAACTGCATTCTTAAACTTATTGTATACAGCATCTGAAGGCGGTCGTGGTAACTTTTGTGTTATCTTAATCGCTCGTTCTGCTGCTTGGCACAATGCAGGATCACCTCCAACAACTGATGAGCTTAAAATCAAACCATCAGGTGCAAAATTAATTTTTACGCTACAGGTTTTACCACGGTACAAGCTAGTGTCATACATATTACGGCTTACCGCTTGTTTAATCAGACCACCGTATTTGTCACCATCAGGGCCAGGATCACCTGCTTTACCGGAACCTGCAGCTTGACCACGTGCTGAAGCACTGCTTCCACCACTGGCATCTTGTGTTAAACCATTTAAAACATCATTTAAAGCTGCTTCACTGTTAGCAGCTTCTTTTGCTGCCGCAGCTTTGGCTGCATCGGCTTTTTTCTTAGCATCGGCATCTGCCTTTTTCTTGGCCTCAGCATCTGCTTTCTTTTTTGCATCCGCAGCCGCTTGTTTTTTTGCTTCTGCTGCTTTTTCGGCAGCAGCTTTCTCAGTAGCTATTTTCTCTGCGGCAACCGCTTCTGCTTTTTTCTTGGCCTCCGCTTCAGCTTTACGTTTTACCTCAGCATCGGCTCGTTGTTTAGCTTCTGCATCGGCTTTCGTTTTTGCTGCCAAGGCTTCTGCTTCTGCTTGTTTTTTTGCATCTTCTGCTTTTTTCTGTGCTAATTCCGCTTTCTTTTTTGCCTCTTCTGCTTGTTTTCTCACAGCTTCAGCTTTTTGAGCCTCTTCTTGCGCTTGTTTTTTCTGCTCTTCAGCTTGCTGACGAGTCTTTTCTGTTTGTTTAGCAGCCTCTTGTGCTTTTAAACGCTCTTTTTCAAGCTCACGTAAACGCTCTTCTTCAGCTTGTTGTTTTTTCTGAAGCTCTTCCTTTTTCTGCTGTTGTTTTCGTTTGCGCTCATTTTCAGCATGACGTGAATCATCGTTTTGCTGTTGTAAACGCTTATACTGTTGTGCTACTGCACCCGGATCAACCATGACTGCATCAATTGCTCCGCCGCCCCCACCGCCACCAGCGGGGATCTCCTGATACATAGAACCGAATATCAGCAGAGCAATCACCAGTACATGCAAGATAACGGAGACAACAACCGATTTTGTCAGTTTATTTTTGTTGTTGTTATCCATCAATACAACATTCTCTATTTATATCGGGTTAGTCATAAGGCCAACGGATGTTACGCCAGCCTCATGCAGTAAATTCAGGGCTTTAATCACTTCTTCATAAGGAACATCTTTTGCTCCCCCTACTAAGAAAGTTGTTTTTTGATCCCCCTGCCCTATATTTAAACGGGCATTTTGCATCACTTGATCTGCGCTGAGATTTTCATCACGTTTGCCATCAATCGACATGGCGTATTGATCAACGCCTGACACTTCCAAAATCACCGGCGGACGATCATCTTTGGTCTCCACGGCACTGGACTCTGCTGAGTCAGGCAGATCAACTTGTACACTTTGGCTAATGATGGGTGCTGTTGCCATGAATATCAGCAATAACACCAATAACACATCCAAAAATGGAACAATGTTAATCTCTGATTTTGTTTCGTGCCGTCTACGCCGTGTATAGGCCATCTGGAACGCTCCTCATTTACTGCTTTGCTGCATCAGCAGCAAATGCTTGCCGATGCAAAATAGCGGTAAATTCTTCGGTGAAATTACCGTAATTTTGTTCTAATTTAGACACGCGCAAATTGAGTCGGTTATAGGCCATAACGGCTGGAATAGCAGCAAATAAGCCGATAGCTGTTGCAATCAGTGCTTCAGCAATACCCGGTGCAACCATTTGCAAAGTGGCCTGTTTTACTGCACCTAGTGCAATAAAGGCGTGCATAATTCCCCAGACCGTACCAAATAGGCCAATATAGGGGCTAATAGAGGCCACTGTTCCTAAAAAAGGAATATTGTTCTCTAAACTTTCTAGTTCGCGGTTCATCGAGATACGCATAGCACGGGATGCCCCTTCAAGCACAGCCTCTGGTGCATGGCCATTAGCACGGTGCAAACGGGCAAACTCTTTGAATCCTGAATAAAAAATTTGCTCTGTTCCACTGAGTTCATCGCGGCGCGTTGAGCTCTCTTGGTATAATCGAGCGAGATCAATACCAGACCAAAACCGATCTTCAAAGGCATCGGCTGCACGAGTAGCTGCATTCAATACACGTGAACGTTGAATGATAATTGCCCAAGAAGCGATGGAAAAACCGATTAAGATCATCATGACGATCTTAACCATAAAGCTTGCCTTTAAGAAAAGGTCTAATAGGTTCATTTCAGCAGACACTAGTAAACTCCGCGACTAACACAGCTGGAAGTGCAACAGGTTTCATTTTCGACGGGTCTATACATGCAACCAATACTTCGGCTGATGACAGTAACCGCCCATCCTGATGAATAATTCGTTGGTTAAAGGTTATCGATGCCCCGCGCACAGCGACAATTTCGGTCTCGACAGTGAGGAGATCATCAAGGCATGCCGGTAAACGGTAGTCAACAACGATACGACGCACGGCAAAGGCGATATGACTTTGCCGTAACGTGTGCTGCTCGAATCCACTACTGCGTAGTAGTTCAGTTCGCGCACGCTCAAAAAAGGCCACATAACGTGCATGGTAGACGACCCCTCCTGCATCCGTGTCTTCATAATAAACGCGAACGGGCCATTGATAGATCTTATTGCTCACCTGACATTCCAATGTTTGGGCTTGTACAAGGTGTTACTATACTCAAGTGTCTGGTTATTGGGAATAATCTGTCAGTGCTTTACGGTGATTTATTTATCTATTTTGGTAAATTACCTTTAATACTCTTTGAGTATACTCATCGATTTGTGTATCTTTTTTGACATATTTAGGTTTAAGTGTGTTACGTTCCTTTCTCACTCTGCAATTTATGTTGAGTGCATTGTCAATACCTTTACAAAAAAACCCAGAGCAACCGCACATTCTGGCTCGATTTTTATAGATGTAAACGGTATTCTGCCTGCCTATTTATGTGTAATCAGAGATGTACCATGACAAAAAAACTCTATGTAGTGTTAGCTTTGCTGCTGACCGGTTTTCTTGGCGCATGCAGTCAACTGACTCAATATTCCTTGAGTGAGCAACAAGTCAATGAGTATTTGCAGCAAAAAGTTGAATTTCAAAAACAGTTAGGATTACCGGGTGTTTTTGAAGCACATATTACGTTGAAAAACATGACAGCTAAAATTGGCCGTACTGAGCCAAATCAGGTGATTTTAGATGGCATTGCTGATCTCAATTTAGACACGCTTGTTGGCAAAGATCACGCAACCATTAATTTATCACTGGCTGCTCGCCCCTATTTTGATCATGATACGGGTGCTATCTATTTGCGTGATATGCAATTACTTAATACCACTGTTAGCCCTGAATCTTTAGATAAGAGTACAAAAGTGCTGTTACCTTATCTGAAAAACTCACTGCAGTTGTTCTTTAATCAAACGCCGGTTTATGTGCTTGATGCTAAACGAAGCAAGGAAGAGGCTTTAGTTCGTCAGCTTGCGAAAGGTATTGAGATTAAACCCGGTAAAATTGTTATTCCTTTATCAGAATAATCGCAATAAGTAATAAAGCGGTTTTCTTATTAGGCTGAATCTGTATCCCATATAGATTCAGCCTTTATTTTTTATTGCTATTAATTTTATTTGGCTTGTTCGGTATCACTTTGTTGGTGTTCTAGTTGCTCAACAAGCTCATCTGCCATTGCTGAAAGTGCTTCACGTATCAGTACAGCAAGACTACGGTAAAAACCATTGGTTGCATGAGTTTCGATTTGGCCAAGAATTTTGGCTGCTGTAGGCAGTAGATAGTGCTGAAATAACTGCTCTTGTGCGGTAATTTCATCTTCTGCACTGTGATCTTCAATCCAGGATGCGGTTAACAACATCAATCCTAAATGTCCGCGTTGTGCTGCATCACTGGCAATAGCAGGCATGCCAATTTGTTGCTGAAATGCGGGAAACGCTGTGCTATCAATGCCGTAATCAGCAGCAAATAACGATACACTTCCCTCAGTAGCAAACAGGTGTTGATAGTCACTGTTTAGTGCAGCAATATCCTGCTTCATTCGTAACTGCTTCATGGCAAATTCACTGTTATCACTCAATACCAGTGGCCACATTTCACTGAGTGCACCTTGTTCTAGCATGGCTAATACCGGCGGCATAACAGAGTCATTAGGTTGACGGTATAACAACGTGCCAAATAAACGACAAAGTGTAGAGAAAGTATTCATTTACATATCCTGCAATGAGCCATAAAACCATGAAGTTTACGCATTTACTGCTTGTTGTACATCTTGATTACGGTGAGCAAAGTGTTGATGCTGTAAAAAATGGTCAACTTGCTGAATAACATCCCACTGATAAATCATATTGGTATGGGTAACGGCAATATCAATATGATCAGTAGAGCCTTCTATTTTTACTTCACTCACTAAGACTAATCCGTCGTTTGGCTCGTTATCCCATTGCCAAAAGAGTAAAGGACGCATACCAATGGCGGTTGTTCCAGCGATTGTGCCGAGCGGAATATCAACGGACCAGGTTTCTGGTAAGTCGGTTTGCAATAGCCCATGTTCACCCGAGTTGCCCATCATCCAGCCTAACCCCAGTTGTTGTAAGCGAGCGGCAGTGCTGGCACGCTGATGTGGTGTACCTAGTGTGATGACTCGGCTTATCTGAGGTTGTTTTTGCTGAGTATGTTGATGGGAAAATGAGCCATAATGCCGGTGCACATAGTAGCGGATAATCAGCCCTCCCAAACTGTGCCCGACCAGATATATTGGCTGATTTGGGTGCTGATTGATCAGAGCATCGAGGGCTGCATAGATTTCATTTAACTGAATATTGACCGAGTTATAAGTTAACATTTCTGTTTTCCAGCCTAGATGATGCAGCCTATCAGTGAAAGGCTGCATCATAAGGCCATTCATAAACAGGCCATGCAGTACAATGATTACGCCCTCGCGCATGGCAACCCTCTTACTTTTATTATTAGTATTTCTTCTTTATATCTGCACGGATGGTTTTAGTGTCACAGATTTTAGGCCTGCGAAATGCTCTCTGTTCAATATTTGCTATATCGGTGTTGTACACAGTTGATTGAGTAATAATGCATTGCCTGTTTCCGGCACGACAGCAGTAAAAGGTGCAGACTCATAGCTGGCCATAATAAAATGTTGGCCATTATCTTGAATAGCAACAATATTATCTGTTGCGCTCTGTTGTGCTGCACAATTAATTCTGACTTTGCTGTGTTGCCCAACTAATGACAATGCGCCTGCGGCAACAGGTTTTGTATAGTCAATCCGCATCTTTGCATAGGTTATGCCTTTTTCATCGGTTGTTATCGTTTGGGTATCGAGATAGACCTGCCCCTGCGGTATATTGCCAACCGGTTTCCAATCAGACTCGGCTGCCTGTACAGTCAATGCCACCAATGAGGTAACGAAGGCTAACGTATAGACGGTGAAGGGATGAGCAAGGGTAATTAGCATCGTAAGATCCTCTGTATTTATGTGTATAGATAGGGTCTGTTTCCTACCCCATATTGGCTTTAATGATCTGCTCTCTCATCCCTGAATATTTTGTTGAGTTCTTAAGTTCTTACGTTCTTAAGGCTTTTCAATCACGATGTTTGATGATCGCTTTAATAAACGTAGGCAATAAGTAGGGAAAAATGCCAATAATTCGAGACGCGAATTACTGTTTTATGCTGTAAACCGATTCAGCCCCGCGGCATAATAAAAAGAGAAGGAGTGCATAAATGACAAAATATATTGGCGCACATGTTAGTGCCGCAGGTGGTGTTGATCAGGCGGTATGGCGGGCAAAAGAGCTCAATGCAACGGCGTTTGCGCTATTTACCAAAAATCAGCGCCAGTGGGCTGCTGCACCATTAACCCCAGCAATAATTGATGCGTTTAAACAGGCGTGCGAGCTGACCGGTTTTAAACCTGAGCAAATTTTACCGCACGACAGTTACCTGATTAATTTGGGCCACCCAGAAGCCGATGCACTGGAAAAATCACGCGCCGCGTTTTTAGATGAGATGCAGCGGTGTGAGCAACTGGGGTTAACGCTGCTCAATTTTCACCCTGGTAGCCACCTGAATAAAATCAGTGAAAAGGAAAGTCTGGCAAAAGTGGCTGAATCTATCAATATTGCACTGGATAAGACTTCTCAAGTCACTGCAGTGATTGAGAATACTGCCGGTCAAGGTTCTAATTTGGGCTGGAGGTTTGAGCATTTAGCCGAAATTATTGCACAGGTTGAGGATAAGAGCCGCGTGGGTGTTTGCATTGATACTTGCCACACGTTTGCTGCCGGTTATGATTTGAGCAGTACTGAGGCTTGTGTCAAAACGTTTGCCGAGTTTGATGCTGTAGTCGGGTTTAACTATTTGCGTGGTATGCATATTAATGATGCAAAAAGTACGCTGGGTAGCCGTGTTGACCGCCACCACAGTTTGGGTGAAGGTAATATTGGCCATGCGGCATTTGAGTTTATTATGCAAGACTCGCGCTTTAACGGTATTCCGCTGGTGCTTGAGACTGTAGATATGAGTATCTGGCCGCAAGAGATTGCTTGGCTACAGTCTTTAGCAAATAAGGCACAACAAATCAGTGCATGACAGCGTGTAACCAAAAACTGCATACTTTGTTGGAGTATGCAGTTTATATTGACTGCTTATGATGAGTGCTTAATTTTCATTATTCGCTTTAATGCTTAGTAATCAACCTGTTGAACCAGTGCCGAGAGATAGGCATCTGAGAGTTGGTTTATTCTCACTTTCTCTTCAATATCGTGCGCGCTGTAGAACTGGCTGTTATACACCACCACAACGCTGCGATCCCCCAAACGTAAAAAGTGGGTTTCGCCAAATTCGGTATAACGGGTAGCGCCGATACTGATCAGTGCTTGTGCCGGATAACCAGCCTGTTTGAGCAGTGCTGCAATGTTCTCCGCTGGGCCTTGATCTTGCTGAAAATTCATCTGATTTATCAGCCAATCAAGCAAGCGGTGGTGAAAATAGCTGTACTCAACCACCGGGCTATCAATGCCATACGCATGCACCTGACCATCGCGTACCAGATAGCAGGCGATACGGTAATCATCCATCACCCCACCTTCAGCGAATTTATCGATATCCAGCAATGTGGCAGAAACCCCTTTGCTGCACATGCCCCAGTTCTTTTTCTCGCTGATTTTTTTAGCATTCGGGCGGCGAATTGAACAATCATTGTAGGCAGCAAATTGGCGTGGAGTCAGCCCGACCACCTGCCCGTTCTGATAATGAATATCACAAACGATGGCAACTTCCGGTTCAATTTGCAGGTTATCAGCATCCGCCGGAGGCACGATATGATCGGAAGAGAGTGGGTAAGTGTGCAGAAAATGCGGAGCGCGCTCTGCTGCGCAGGTATTTGGCACATAAAATGGGAAGATGGCTTTTGGGGCAACCACATCAGATACGGCTACAGCAACGAAATCTTTTGCTTCGCCCGCCTGTTCAAGATGCCCGGCAAAATTACCGGCAACGCCCAACCCGATCATGTGCTGAAAATTCATATCCGCTTCTCTTTGAGTCAATGTGTAAGCCGTAAAGTGCCATTATATCGGAAAGATGTGCCCTGCATCCGCGCGCGGTATCAAAGTTGTGCACATTTTGTAGGTAGTAATAAAGGGACTGGTAACATGGCCGATTTACCTGTGTTTCGGGAATCGGGTGAGACAGTATATACTTTCCCACAGTTATCCTTTTATAGCGGTTTATGTTGTTACCCATGGCTTTTACTCTGCGCCCATACCAACAAGAAGCTGTTGATGCAGCAATTCACTATTTTCGTCAGCATACCAGTGCAGCAGTCATTGTTTTGCCCACCGGTGCGGGGAAAAGCTTGGTAATTGCTGAACTGGCACGTAAGGCACGCGGGCGTGTGTTGGTACTTGCTCACGTAAAAGAGCTAGTCGAACAAAATCACGCTAAATACTGCGCGTACGGGCTAGATGCAGATATTTTTTCGGCGGGATTACAGCAAAAGCAGAGCCAAGGTAAAGTGGTTTTCGGCAGTGTACAATCTGTTGCCCGTAATCTGACCGCGTTTGAAGAGGCATTTTCACTGCTGATTATTGATGAGTGCCATAGGATCAGTGATGGTGAGGACTCACAATATCAGCAGGTGATCCGACATTTACAACAGCATCAGCCAAATGTGCGCATTCTTGGGTTAACCGCCACACCATATCGTTTAGGAAAGGGGTGGATTTACCGCTATCACTACCACGGCATGACCCGTGCCGATGCGGAACAAAACCCAATGTTCCGTGACTGTATTTATGAACTCCCACTGCGGTATATGATTAAGCACCGCTATTTAACGCCACCTAACCGGCTCGACATGCCAGTGGTACAGTATGATTTTAGCCAGTTGCAGGCTAATCAAATGGGGCTGTTTTCTGAGCGCGATATCAACCTCACTCTGCAACAACAGCGAATAACCCCGCATATTGTCAGCCAAATTATTGAGTATGCACAAGCACGCCAAGGTGTAATGATCTTTGTGGCAACCGTCGAGCATGCAAAAGAGGTGTACGGGTTATTACCCGACGGACAAGCGGCGCTGATTACCGGCGAAACCCCAGCCAGTGAGCGGCAACACCTAATCACCGCATTTAAACAAAAAACGTTACGCTATTTGGTCAACGTTTCTGTATTAACGACCGGTTTTGATGCTCCACACATTGATTTAATTGCTATTTTACGGCCTACCGAGTCGGTCAGTTTGTATCAGCAAATTATTGGGCGCGGTTTGCGCCTTGCGGAGGGAAAAACCGACTGTTTAATCCTTGATTATGCCGGTAACCCGCATGATCTGTTTACACCGGAAGTGGGTAGCCACAAACCGGCAACCGACAGTCAGCCGGTGCAGGTGTTTTGCCCTGCTTGTGGTTTTGCCAACCAGTTCTGGGGGAAAACTGACACACAAGGCACGGTTATTGAACATTTTGGCCGCCGTTGTCAGGGCTGGTTTGAGTATGAAGCCGATGAAGGTGTTTCAAACGGGAAAAATCGTGAGCGTGAACAATGCGATTACCGTTTTCGCTTTAAGGTGTGCCCGCATTGCGGGGCAGAAAATGATATTGCTGCCCGCCGCTGCCATCAGTGCGATCAAGTATTGGTTGATCCTGATGATATGCTCAAAGCCGCGCTCAATTTAAAAGATGCAAGGGTGTTACGCTGCTGCGGTATGTTGCTACAAGAGGGGCGTGATGGCAAAGGAGCATGGCTCAATATCACCTATTTTGATGAAGATGGCGGCGAAGATGGTGCTGAGGTCAAAGAGCGTTTTTACCTTGAGACAGCGGCTCAAAAACAGGTATTCCAGTTGAAGTTTTTGCGGGTACACCAGCGTGCGCCGGGTGTTCCATTTGTTTGGGACAGTGCAGCGAGCATTATTGCCCAACAGTCTTGCTTGCGCGCCCCCGATTTTGTCGTCGCGCGTTTACAGGGTAAGTACCTAAAAATTCGCGAAAAGGTTTTTGATTATCAGGGCCGTTTTCGGAAAGCATATGAGTTACGGGGATAACGGCACGTACCTCGACACAATAAATAGAATTGGTTTGCGATTAAGGGCGATTTTCGTTAAAATCCGGCCTCGTTTTATAATAGGTTCAGTGCTGGGTCGCCTGCATTGCTGCCTTTAATTATCCTTAGTGAGAAACAATTATGTTTACTTTCAATGCTGAAGTTCGTTCCGACAAAGAGCAAGGTAAGGGTGCGAGCCGCCGCCTGCGTATTGCTAACAAAGTACCTGCAATCGTTTATGGTGGTAACAAGCCACCAGTAGCAATCGTTCTGGAACACGATCCAATCATCAACGCGCAAGCTAACGATGCGTTCTACAACAGCGAAATGACTCTAGTTATCGCTGGTGAAGAAGTTAAAGTTAAAGTTCAAGCTATGCAGCGTCATGCGTTCAAGCCAAAAGTAACGCACATCGACTTCGTTCGCGCTTAATTTCGCGTACTTTGTTCGAAAGAAAAACGCCGCATTATGCGGCGTTTTTTGTGGGCGCGGATAAGCGAACACATATCATTAGGTGATTATTTTCCCGCTGCTCGACGTTGCAGTTGGTCACGCAGGTTTGGCGGAGTGCCTTTGATCGTCAGGGTATCTGTTGTGGCATCCCAGTAAATACGCTCACCAAGCAGTAGAGCATCAAAACTCAAGGTGATCCCACCGCCACTGCCGGTAAATTTGGTTAGCTGACGTAAAGTCGATCTGTCGGCTGGAAAGCTCTCTTCCAGTGCATAATCTTGCTGCTCCGCAAACTGATAAAAGTTCTGTTCAGCCACTTCCGGCAATACATTTGAGAGATCTTTCAGTTCTATCTCATCACCGGCTTGTAATTGCTCATTACAGTAGGCATACACTTTTTGCCGATACTCTTGTCGCTCTTCTTTATCGAACTGCGCTTCGGCACAGTAGTCATTAACCGCTTGTAATAAGCCACGATTCTGCGCTTTAGTGTCTAGCCCTTCCGCTGCGCCGAGAAAATCCATGAAAAAATCAGACACTTTTCGCCCTACTCGCCCTTTTACAAAGGTCAGATAACGTTGAGATTCAGGATTACTTTGCCATTCGGTAAGATCAATACGTGCAGCGATATCTAAATGGGTGATATCAAGATAGTGAGTCGTGCTGACATCAAGCAGTTCATTGACACGCATACTGACACAGTTGTTAAGCTGGGCAATCAGTAAGTATTCTGAAGCCAGATAGCGGTAATGGCACAATACCACCACACCACTCTCGGCAAACGGGTATTTTGCTAGTTGATCACGCAATTGTTCGGTTGCCATACGTGAAAAGGTAAGAAAATCTGTCGATTCAGCGATCCAGTTTTGTAATGTTGGTGCAAAAACACTCTCTGGATTAAACAGACCATAAGCCTTTCCTGCTTTAGCAGAGTAAACTCGATGTAGCTCTTCCATCATCTGCTCAACAGCATCATTAATGGGTAGCGGAGAGTCGCGCAACATGATATCGAGTGTACTCTCATCACGCTTTACTAACTGGTGTAATGCAATATGATTAACCTTTAGGCTCATGGTGTTTTTTTATCCTCTTTGCATTTGGCCTTGTTCTTTAGATGTGTATTGAAGCACCGCCTTTTGTTCTGTGCAAGACACAGCGCGTCAGTATGAAAAGGCAAATGTGCGGAATCAATCTTCAATGCACAAAAATGCGGAAATCAATGGCCAGTTTAGGTATTATGTAAGGCTAAAACTTCGTTATGAGCACACGCGAATGGCACAAGAATCACGTTATAGCGACGAAAAAGTCGAAAATATTCTGACGGATATGATTGAAACTCTAGAACGTCATCAAGTTCCTGTAGATCTATCATTGATGGTCTTAGGTAATATGGTCACTAATCTGATCAACTCCAGCATTGCACCACAACAGCGTAAAGTGATTGCACGCTCTTTTGCTGATGCCTTGCTCTCTTCTGTAAAAGAAGAAAAACTGCAATAACAGGAGTCGCAAGAACCCGATGCTGAAAACTGGCCCGCGCTACCGTGAAAAAGTTTCCCAGATGATCACTTGGGGTCACTGGTTTGCTTTATTTAATATTCTGGCGTCACTGGTGATTGGGAGCCGCTATTTTCTGGCTGCTGACTGGCCACCAACCCTGCTAGGCCGTGCTTATGCATTTATCAGTTGGATTGGTCACTTTGGGTTCTTGGGCTTTGCCGCTTACCTATTAATTCTCTTTCCTCTGACATTTTTAATAATGTCACAACGATTATTACGTATCGGTGCTGTTGTTTTTGCAACAAGTGGACTTACGCTTTTATTAGTTGATACTGAAGTATTTAACCAATTTCATCTTCATTTAAGCCCTATTGTTTGGCAAATCTTAGTTAACCCTGATGACGGCGAGCTCTCGCGTAATTGGCAACTCTTATTTATTGCTGTTCCAATTATTTTTTTAATTGAACTGCTCTTTGCCACGTGGAGCTGGCAAAAATTGCGTAGTTTAGGCCGCCGAAATTTCGACCGTTATTTTGCTATTCTATTTATTTGCTGCTTTATTACATCACATCTTGTTTATATGTGGGCTGATGCTACGCTTTATCGTCCAATCACGATGCAAAAAGCCAATTTACCACTTTATTACCCAATGACAGCTAAACGCTTTCTTGAACGTCATGGGTTTATGAATCAAGATGAGTATTTGCGCCAGCTTAATCAGCAAGGCACACCGGATGCCGCAACAGTACACTATCCGCGTAATGACCTTACATATACCCCACAAGCAAAAGACTACAATATTTTATTAGTTGTTGTTAATGGATTACGCGCTGATGCACTTAACAATACAACAATGCCAGCACTTAACCAGAAAGCTAATTTAGCAACCCGTTTTAATAATAATTACAGCACTGGTAATAATGCAAATACGGGCTTATTTGGCCTATTTTATGGGCTCTCGCCTACTTATTTAGATGGTATTTTATCTATTCAAAAATCATCTGAGTTTATTGATGCATTACAACACCGTGATTATCAGATGGGGCTATTTTCAGCTAACGGTTTCGCTGCACCACTCTATCGCCGTGCTCTATTTAATGGTTTTTATCTGCCTAAAGCACATCCAAAAAATCTGGTTGCTAGTGATGTTGCTGTTACGCAGCGTTGGAAACAATGGCTTGAACAACCTGGGCGTGGCAGCAAACCGTGGTTTACCTATGTCAATTACAGTGCACCAGCCTCATTTGATAAAGGCTTTACACAACGTAGCCGTAGTGTAGAAAACCATAGTGAAGAGAGTGTTGAAGCAACCAGTGCCCAAGAGTTGCGGCAAAAATATCAAAATAGTGTACAGAAAGTGGATCAACAGATACAACAGCTTTTTGACACATTACAAGAACAACATTTGCTTAATAATACTGTGGTGATCATTACTTCTGACCATGGTATGGAGTTTAATGAGACTGGCCATAATAATTGGGGCTATAATCAAAACTTTAGTCAATATGAATTGAAAGTACCGCTACTCGTATATTGGCCAGACAAAGTGCCGAGTATGGTAGATAAACTAACCAGTAATACGGATATCTCGGCTACATTAATGCAAGATGTTCTTGGTGTTACTAACCCACTATCTGATTACACTCAAGGCGAAAATCTGTTCACACCAGAGCGTAAACATAATTGGGTACTGGCGGGTAATGCAAATCAATTAGTGATTATCAGTAACGATCAACAAATGCATTTAGACAATCGAGGTAATTTTAGTGCCTACGATATAAACTATAAACCGCTACCGGAAGACAAACCGCGCTTAAGTATTTTATTGCAAGCACTAAAAGAAGTAAGGCGCTTTATTACTGATGAAAATTAAATTATATAGCCATGATATTTATAAAATAATGTGATCTATCTACTTGTATTCAAATGATAAATCAGTAATATAGTAATGGTTCGGCATGTAGCGCAGCCCGGTAGCGCACTGTCATGGGGTGTCAGGGGTCGGAGGTTCGAATCCTCTCATGCCGACCAGAATCCCTATAAAAGCTCACCTATTATGGTGGGCTTTTTTCATAGTGTATCAGCATTAAATAGTCTATATTTAATGTTTTCATATTTAAATGGCAAATAATCGATTAAGTTTTAAACAACACAACCATATTGTTAAATATCTCTAATACCGTAGTTAATGAAGTCGTAAGTGCCTCTTCAGTAACAGAGATCTCTGCTAATAAGACCAACTTATCCTCTTGAATGTTTAAAAAAACATGCTGGCATGATTTGATAGCATCTATCAATGCTAACGATTGATTACTTACGATATCTTGTGCTTGGGTATCTATCTCAATGACAGCATGTAAAATTTCTTTTTCGATATAGATATAAATCTCCTCTCCTGTATGTAAACTAATACTAACAGGCTCGGTATACTCAATATTAGAGAGTAAACCAACATCCAGATTTAAATTATCAACTAACACGCCGAGTACTATTTCACGAATATTTTTCAAATTCGCTCTCTTTTTAATCCTATCTTTCATAAAAATAAAACAATCTGAGTAATAAAACTAGACTTGCATATAAAACACACTTCTTTTAGCACATTGTCTTGTTAGTCATATCAGGTAAATACTTGCTTATTATCACTATAGTGTATTTTTATATTTGCAATATGTTGAACTAATTTACTGTACTATAGAAAATTTAAAGACCATTTGTCATTTAAATTGAATGATAAATTCGATTATCACTCATTATTAAATGCTATTAACGTAACGCTCATGCCACAATATTATGCGTTATTCCCAATAAACAATGAAAAAAAATGAAATAAAAATATCTTTATCCTGTTTAAATTTTATTTTCAATTTGAAATTAACCTTTTTTATAAAAAAAACACAAAAAAAGTGATTTTTATAGTTTTATAATAAATTTTAATCACATATACATTACAATTTTTATACGTATCCATTTTCATACGTATCCGTTGAAAGTTCAGGTTTAATCTGTAGCACTATCATCTTTTCACATTAATTAACACACACATAAGGGGTCTATTTAAATTATGGAGCGAATTTATAGTTTAGGTAATGGTGTCATTTTTGATTCACTAAAAAATCAAATCGCAAAAAACAGCGATATTATTTCATTAGGAAGTAGAGAGGCAGCAATACTGAAATTACTTTGTGACCATAAAAATCAAATCGTAAATAAAACAGATCTTCACGATTATGTTTGGGGGAAGGTATATGTAAGTGAAACATCCTTAACTAAAGCGATATCTAACTTAAGACGTTCGCTATCTTTATTTCAACTCAGTTCTAGTGAGATAAAGACTGTACCTAAAGAGGGGTATATTTTTATTTATGAAGATTTGCCAGAGCCAGAAAATAACCCCCTATTACAAAAGCAAAATGATAACCAAGATTATCTAATTTCTTCTTTATCTCAACAAGAATTAACAAAACCATTAATAACGAAAAAAAATAAATCACACCCTCGTATAAACCGTTATATCACATTAGCTTTATCTTCATCTTTTGCATCTTCTTTAATTACTGGTGTAGCTTTTATTATCTTTGATTTTTGCGCTTAGTTAATTTTTTAATTAAAACAACCAAAATAGAAAATACAGTTAACGCCTTTACACCATAGAGATATTATTAAACCTCAATTTATTGCTTAACCAACCTTATTTATCTCAAATAAGATAAATATATTATGAATGATTAAACTAAAACCCCAAACGCAAAAAGCCCATCCTTTCGGATGGGCTCTCTACTTATTTGATGCCTGGCAGTTCCCTACTCTCGCATGGGGAGACCCCACACTACCATCGGCGCTACGGCGTTTCACTGCTGAGTTCGGCATGGG
>NZ_JBOFTR010000003.1:0-275460 GCF_051652165.1 Plesiomonas sp. | reverse complement strand
ACCTGACCCCATGCCGAACTCAGCAGTGAAACGCCGTAGCGCCGATGGTAGTGTGGGGTCTCCCCATGCGAGAGTAGGGAACTGCCAGGCATCAAATAAGTAGAAAGCCCATCCGAAAGGATGGGCTTTTTGCGTTTGGAGTTTTGGCAATATTGAGCTGAGTTTGATAGGGAACATGAGTTTGGCTGGGTTTTTTGTCTATCCCTAAAAATAACGTTCTTAAATATTCTGTTTTTTGATAAAAATATTGGCTGCTTGGCGTTACTGTAATGACAACTGCTGATGCATTAATGAGAAGGATTTTATGATACCTGAATTGGTTTCAGAGGCTCTTTGCCGTACGTATGATATTTCCCGTTTTACATTAAAAACCGGTTCTGATGAGCGTATAGCGAGCCATGAAACAGGGGTGATATTACCAACAGAAAAGCCAGTTGCCTTGGTTTATAACGGTATTTCACATACCGTAATGATGTGTTCGCCGAGCAATCTTGAAGATTTTGCGTTAGGTTTTTCACTCACTGAAGGCATTATTGAGCATGCTTATGATGTGCATGACTATCGGCAGGAAGAGACGAGTAAAGGTATTGAGCTGCATATTGAGCTTGCTAACCGTTGTTTGAGCCGGCTTAAGACAACAAGACGTATGTTGGCAGGAAGAACCGGTTGTGGTGTATGTGGGGCTGAGCAGCTGGATCATGTGGTACGTTCAGTAAAACCACTCTCTTTTTCACAATATTTTAGTTTAGGAGCATTAGATCGTGTGTTGGATCAATTGAGTGATCGCCAGGTTTTAGGGGCTCTGACGGGGGCAACACATGCCGCAATCCATTTGTCGTGTGAGGGTGAAATTTTGGCTATCCGTGAGGATGTTGGTCGGCATATTGCGTTAGATAAGTTGATTGGTCATTTGTGTCGGGATAACTGTACTGAAGGTGCTATTTTAGTGACGAGCCGAGCCAGTTACGAGATGGTGCAAAAAACGGTTTCAGCAGGTATAGAGACTCTACTGGCGATGTCTGCAGTGACTGAGATGGCCGTTGAACAGGCACAAAAAGGGAATTTAACGTTATTAGGGTTTTGTCGGCGTGGACGCGCGGAGTGCTATACGTATAAGGAACGAATCAGATAATGCTGGTGCGAGTATTTTGTCATACATATAAATAAACCCACAAAGCAGGCTTTGTGGGTTTATGCTGTTATTGCATGTAAAGGTTAGAGGAAACCTCTTAGTTCATGCCGTATTTTTTCAATTTCTTGCGCAGAGTACCACGGTTGATACCCATCATCAGTGCGGCACGAGTTTGATTACCACGTGTGTACTGCATGACCATGTCGAGCAGAGGTTGCTCAACCTCAGCCAGAACTAACTCATACAGCTCATTGACGTCTTGGCCGTTTAACTGAGCGAAGTAGTTCTTCAGGGACTGTTTAACGGAGTCACGCAGTGGCTTATGGGTGACCTGATCCTGAGCATTAATAGTAGCAACAGTCAGTACGTCAGAATTAACGCGTTGTTCGAACATGGTTCTTTCAGCTCTTTTTTATTTTTACGCAAGATTCTCAAAATACACATTTAACGCTTCCAGCTGTTCGCTAGCATCCTCTATCACGTTAAATGCACGCCGAAACTGGTCGTCAGGAGCATGTTCTTGTAGATACCAAGAAACATGTTTTCGAGCAATTCGATATCCTTTGCTGTGACCGTAAAAGTCATGCAGTGCACGAATATGCCCAAGTAGTAACTGCTTTACCTCAACAAGTGAGGGAGAGGGCAGTACTTCTCCTGTCTCCAGATAATGCTGGATTTCCCGAAAGATCCAGGGTCTTCCCTGAGCGGCACGCCCTATCATCAGCGCGTCTGCGCCGGTATAGTCTAGTACCTCTCTGGCTTTATGCGGGGTAGTGATATCGCCATTGGCAATCACTGGTATGGAAACCGCGCGTTTAACAGCCCGAATGCTGTCGTATTCAGCATGACCTGTAAAAAGGCATGCGCGAGTACGACCATGAATAGCCAGTGCTTGAATACCACAGCGTTCTGCAATTTGGGCTATTTCGACACAGTTGCGATTATCCTGATCCCATCCAGTCCGAATTTTTAGGGTTACTGGAACATCAACGGCAGTAACAACGGCCGTTAAAATTTGTTCAACCAACTTAGGATATTGTAAGAGAGCAGAGCCTGCTAACTTACGATTAATCTTTTTAGCTGGGCAACCCATATTAATATCAATGATCTGAGCACCGTATTGTACGTTTACACGTGCTGCTCCTGCCATATCGTCAGGATCAGCGCCGGCAATTTGTACACTGCGAATACCCGGTTCATCGGTATGTACCATACGCAAGCGGGATTTATCAGTATGCCAGACCTCAGGGTTTGAGGACATCATCTCTGATACCGCCATGCCAGCCCCCATCTCGTGACAGAGCTGCCGAAATGGTCGGTCAGTGATACCGGCCATAGGCGCTACGATCAATTGATTGTTAAGTTTATAAGGGCCGATACGCATTGACTGAAAGGTAATCACTTTGTGCCTATAAGGGCGCGTATATTACGCACTTTTTCAGTCGGAGGAAAGGCCAAACTTTGAACACTGGTAGTAACTTTTATAGTCAAGCGATTTTTTCAATTATCAGGGCTATGCATTGTATAAAAAACAGGCATACTTTAAAAAAGTGTTTCATTTACGTATTTGCTCTATTCCCTGTTAACTTATTACAATAGCAGACATTACACGATAAGGATCACAATTAGCATGCGGTTAATGCATTGGAAATTAATGTTGCCAGCTTTCTCACTGGCTTTTTTTTTACTGCCTACTTCTCAATTAGCGTGGGCTGAACCGGTTAAATTTGATCAGGCTTGGCAGACTCTTCAACAGGTTAATGATGGGTTAAAAGCAGAAATGTCAGCCGCTGATCGCTCACAAAAAATGGCTGAGGCAACAGATGGGCTTAATTTGCCGAAGATTGACATTGTGGGGGGGGTTACACGATTAAGTTCCCCTTTATCGCTTGATTTAAAAGAGATGCAACCTTTCCCGACGTTAGCTTCAAATCCACAAATTCAGACAATGTTAGCAGGATTAGTAGGAAAACACCCTGAATTAGGCTCTTTACTGCAAAGGTTAAAAAACCTGCCAACAGAGACTAATCTTTCTAACCAAACCATTAAAATGGCAGGGGTGAATGCGTTATGGGTTATCTATTCAGGTGGCCGCATTAGTGCAGCACAAACGGCTGCATATGCGCAAGCTGATGAGGCACGACAACAGTTTGCATTAAAGCGTTTACAAGCTTTTTCTGATTTAACGCGTTTTTATTATGGTGTAACACTGGCTAAAAATGTGTATCAGACACGTCAACAAGTTGCTGTTGCGTTAAATGAGCATTTACAGCATGCGATTAAATTTGAACAACAAGGGCAAATTGCCAAAGTTGAACGTACATCTGCGCAAGTTGCTTATGATCGTGCGCGGGTAGATGCAGAAAATGCACGACGTGAGCTAGAGATTGCACAATTAGTGCTAGATGAGCTATTGCACAAAAATGATGTGCAACCAACATCGCCATTAGTGACGCGATTAAATTTACCAAGTGTGCAATCTTTAGTGAAAACAGCGTTGAAAGCGAACCCAGCAATGTCGCTATTAGATGCAAAAGATAAGCAAGCGGAAAGTTTAGAGAAAGCAGAGCGTGGTCGTTATTTGCCTAATGTAGCGGCAATTGGTAACTATAACATGTATCACGATGACAGTATTTTAGGTCAACGTACACCTGATTGGATGGTTGGGTTAGGAGTGAGTATTCCATTAGTAGATAACAGTGGACGAAATGACCGTTTGGCTGCAGCACATATTACACGTAAAGAGGTTGGATACCGTCGTGCAGAGCTAGAACGCCAATTAAAAGTGGGTATTGAACAGGCTTATCGGGAACTAGAGCAAGCAAAAACAGAGTATGACTCTTTAAAATCAAGTCAGGTATTGGCACAAGAAAATTTTCAATTGCGTAACAAAGCGTTTGAACAAGGGTTAGCTACATCGCTTGATGTTGTAGATGCCAGAATGACTGAGTCTGCGATTGATACACAACGATTGGCAGCCAGTTACCGAATGACGACGGCATTGTCGAAATTATTGGCTCTATCAGGACAACCTGAAGCATTTAATCGCTATCAGCAATAACCACGTGCTAGACAAATAGTTAGGTGAAAAAAGAGATGAATAATAAGCGTAAATCCATTGCGGCCGTGGTCGTTGCAGGTGTTGTAGTCGCATTAGTTGTTAGCTATTTTTCGGCATATGATAATCAAGATGCGCTGATGCAAGGGCAAATTGAAGCACAGCAATATTTTGTGTCAGCGAAAGTACCGGGTCGTATTGAGACGGTATTGGTTAAAAAAGGGCAGCAAGTCAAACAAGGTGATCCAATGTTTGTGCTTTCTACCCCTGAGCTTGATGCGAAATTGAATCAAGCACAAGCTGGCGAAGCTGCGGCAGGAGCGATGCGTCAAGAGGTTGATAATGGCGCGCGCAGCCAACAGATTGCGGCGGCAAAAGATCAGTGGTTAAAAGCGAAAGCAGCTGCAATTTTGTCAGAAAAAACCTATCAGCGAATTAATGCACTGTTTCGTGATGGTGTGATGGCAGAGCAAAAACGTGATGAAGCAAAAACCGCATGGCAAGCTGCAAAATACACTGAACAAGCTGCGTTTCAGCAGTATCAACTGGCTGTAGAGGGATCACGCAAAGGCGAGAAGTTGGCTGCAGCAGAAAAAGAGAAAATGGCTGCTGCCGCGGTTGCCGAAGTGCAAGCTTATCTAAAAGATGCCGAGTTAATGGCGTATCATGATGGTATGGTTGATCAAGTTTTACTGCACCCAGGCGAGCTTGCACCAGCCGGTTTTCCAGTTGTGACATTAGTTGATCTGAATAATGCATGGGCTTTGTTTCAAGTTAGAGAGGATAACTTATCTCAATTCAAGCAAGGGGATGTATTTAATGTCCGTATTCCTGCGTTGAGTAAAGAGAAGACCTATGCGTTTAAAGTTAGCTATATCAGTGTGATGGGTGATTATGCAACGTGGCGTACCACACAGCCAGGTCGTGGCTATGATATGCGTACATTCCAAGTTGAGCTACGTCCAGTTGAGCCTATTGAGGGGCTGCGTGTCGGTATGACAGTGCTGCTGGAGGCAAAGTGAAACCAGGACTACGTGCTACCGCATGGCGTGAGTGGCAGCGAATTTTGCGTGATCGCTGGATCTTTGCGTTAACGATCTGGTTGCCACCGCTGTTTTTTGTCTTAATCTGGGCCATTTTTCATTCGGGTATTCCAAAAGATCTGCCTGTGGCTATTCTCGATCATGATCATAGTCAGTTATCACGTGAGCTCACTCGACGTTTTGAGGCATCACCAGCACTCCATGTTGCGTACGATGTGAACAGCCTCAGCGAAGGTATGTCATTGGTGCGCAGTGGTAAAGCGTATGCATTGATTATGCTGCCTTATCGGTTAGATACCGATGTTAAATTGCACCTTAGCCCTGCGGTCACTGCTTATTATAACAGCCAGTATGTATTGATAGGGAAAGCGGTTAATACTGCGTTGCAGAGCACGTTGTTGACAATGGCTGCCCAACAAGGAGTACAAGTACATTTAGCCACTGGCGAAAATGTGTATCAAGCATTAGGACAGGCTGTACCAACACAAAGCCAATATACGCCGCTATATAATATTGGCATGAATTATGTTCCGTTTTTGGTCACAGCGGTTATTCCTGGAATCTGGCAAATATTTCTTATCAGTGTTGTGATCGCGGCATGGGGTTTAGAGTTTCGCAATAGCAATGGTTCAACATGGTTACAATCAGCAGATGGGCGTTTAGGGAAAGCGTTTGCCGGAAAAATGTTGCCGTATGCATTAATAAGTATGGTGCAAGGGGCGCTGTTTTTATGGGGAGTTTTTGGTTGGTTACGCTGGCCAATTGAAGGCAGTGTTTGGGTTATTTTGTTAGCGCAGTGGTTAATGATTGGGGCTTATATTGCCATGGGAACGCTGTTGTATTGCACCAGTTTTCATTATGGCCGCGCCGCCAGTACTGCTGCAGCTTATTCTGCACCTGCGTTTGCTTTTATGGGAGTGACCTTTCCTGCCGCAAATATGCCTAGTTTTGCCAAGTTTTGGTCAGATCTGTTGCCAGTCTCGCACTATATTCAAGTGCAAATTCAGCAGGTGAATTATGCCGCATCGTGGGCGGTATCATGGCATAGCATGTCAGATTTACTGTGGTTTTGGTTGGTTATCCCACTGGCATTGTTATTGTTGCGAACTCGCTTACGTAAATTGGGGAGCTTGTCATGACATTGGGCCAAATTTGGCGGGAAGAAATACGCGCATTGAGCAAAAATGCCGCTATTTTAATGACGGTGTTTGTCGGGCTGATTTTTTATTCGGTACTCTATCCACAACCCTATTCACATCAAGTTGTAACCAGTATGCCAGTTGCCGTGTGGGATAATGATCACTCTGCGTTGAGCCGGCAGTTTATTCGTATGGTTGAGGCAACCCCACAAGTTGAGATTACCCATAATGCTACCTCGCAGCAAGAGGCTGATCAATGGCTGCAACGGGGGGAGGTGTATGGTTTATTGGTGATCCCACAGCACTTTTCTCGTGATATATTGATGGGAAAAAGCCCCGTGATTGCTGCTGCGGGTGATGCAAGCTACTTTCTGGTTTACTCATCCATTATTGAGGGTATTGCACGTGCAGCGGGGACGTTAGGGGCTCAGGTCAAAGTTGCCAAAGAGTTAATGCAGGGCACGCCTTATTTAGGGGCATTAGGAACAGCATTGCCATTACGGGCACAAACTGAAGCACTATTTAACCCTTCAATCGGTTATATTGCTTACATAGTGCCTGCTGTATTTGTATTGATTTTACATCAGACGTTACTGATTGCAGCGGGTATTCAAACGGCTGAATACAAAGAGCGTACACTTGGTGGCGAACGTGGTTATTGGCAAACTGTATCGCCATGGAAATTGCTGTTGGCACGCGGTCTGGTTTTTGTTCCCTTATATTTGATTGCTGCTATGTACTATTTGGGAACATGCTTTGATTACTACAATGTAGTTCGCCAAGCCAATCCGTGGGTATTACTACTCCTTTGTAGCTTGCTGTTTTGGACAACCTATTGCTTTGCAGTGATGATTACTTTTTTCATGACTCGGCGAGAAACACCAACTCAAGCCGTGTTGATCTCCTCACTGCCGATAGTGTTTACAGCAGGGTTTGTTTGGCCGATTATTGCTATTCCAGAACCCATTATTTGGCTGGCCCGTTTGATCCCTGGTGTGAATGGTATTGAGCTTATGGTGCAATATAATCAGATGGGAGCATCATTGAGTGAAGCAGCAGACCCATTATTGCGTTTAGGCATACAAGCTGTGGTGTATACCGTTTTGGCAGGTTGGGTGTTGTTGCATAGCCAGCGTTTAGCGGTGAATAAGGTTGTTAGCGTGTCAGCTGAAAAAGCGGTTTAACACTCAAATCGTAAGTGATCATCAAAATAAAACCCCACAGTAGAGTCATTATGCTGTGGGGTTTTTTATGTTTAATCGCGTGTTATCGGTGCGGCGTGGTGTATTTTACTGCTATTTCGTACCGTTATTTTGTACGGGCAACCCCTGTAATACGACACCACTCTTCACGCTCGGCAATCGGATCGAGTGTAAATTGGGTGCGGTAAGCGTCGGCAACTGATTCAGCTTGTGACTCTAAAATACCTGATAGACCCAAATGGCCACTGGCTTTTGGTAGCACACTGATCAGCGGAGCCAGCTCACGTAGCGGGCCTGCCAGAATATTGGCAACCACAACATCTCCTTGTAGATCGGCAGGCTGTTCGTGTGGCAAATACAATTCAAGGCGTTCAGAAACCCCGTTACGCTGTGCGTTATCACGGCTGGCAGTGATAGCTTGTGGATCAATATCAATACCAATGGCACGGGCTGCACCGAGTTTCAGTGCGGCAATGGCCAAAATGCCCGAACCACAACCGAAATCAATAATCGTTTTTCCTTCCAGATCTAACCCATCAAGCCACTCAAGGCACAGTGCGGTGGTTGGGTGTGTGCCAGTACCAAATGCTAAACCTGGATCGAGCATCACGTTGACGGCATCAGGCTCTGGGATTTCGCGCCAGCTTGGGCAGATCCATAAACGGCGGCCAAACTGCATAGGGTGAAAATTATCCATCCATTCACGTTCCCAATCTTTATCTTCAAGCTGCTCGATTTTATGGACAAAATCAGCAGAAAGTAGGGGGCTGGTGGTGAGCTGTTGCATAACTTCAGCCATGTTCATTTCAGCATCGAATAGCCCCATGACATCAGTATCGCCCCACAGACGGGTTTCACCGGGTAGCGGTTCAAACACCGGCGTATCGTGGGAATCCATGAAGGTGACGGAGACAGAGCCGCAATCCATCAGCAGATCGCCAATGGCTTCGGCTTGTGCGCCGGTAGTGTTCAGTTTCAGTTGAATCCAAGGCATGGTGAGTACTCTCGGTTGATCCACAGCGTGATAGTGTGGATGAAAATGGTGTGAATAAAAAAGAGTTCTGTGGAGAAAAAACCGTTTGGATAGCCAGTACAAAAACTGGCTGGTATATCCCTAAGAATAACATGGCTGAGGTATGACACTCATCTTATCGCCAGTCCGTCAGCCATGTTATTCGGTTTAACGCTTTAACTCTAACTCTCAGCCTGTATGCGCATCTGTTTACGCTGGTGGCATTCGGTCAACATATTTCCGACTAAAAAGGCCAACAGACCGAAAATCAAGGTTGGTACAATCGCGTGCAGACCCAAAGGTTTTGCCCCGATCAGATTCATGACTACATAGCAGCTACCGCCAGCGATCATCGAGGTTAGTGCACCACCGGCGTTTGCGCGATCCCAATACAACCCCAAAACCAGTGGCCATAAGAACACGGCTTGTAAGCCACCAAAAGCAAGTAAGTTTAGCCAGATGATCATTTCTGGTGGCTGCCATGCGGCCAGAATCAGTAGAACGCCTAAAATCAGGGTGCTTAGGCTGGAAAGACGCGAGATTTTTCGTTCGTTGTGTTCATCTTGTGGGCGTAAACGCAGGTAGAGATCTTTGATCAATGTGGCAGAGGATTGGATCAATTGCGCATCAATGGTCGACATAATCGCTGCCATTGGTGCAGCTAAAAAGATCCCCGCTGCAACCGGAGGTAACACTTGAATCATCAGGGTTGGAATGACTTGATCTGGAATCGCCAAATTGGGTAACACGGCTCGTCCAAGTGCACCGGTCAAGTGCATACCGAGCATCAAGATACCAACAATAATGGTGCTGACAATCATGCCAAAATGCAGAGCTTTGCTGTCTTTGTAAGCCATACAGCGCACAGCTGTGTGTGGCAGGCCGATAACACCAAAGCAGACTAATACCCAAAATGAGGCCATAAAGGGCAGATCAAGCATTCCGTTAGGACCGTGTGCACTGATTAAATCAGGATCAATTGCGCGTAGCGTCGTGACAGCATGGCTTATTCCGCCGGCCGCATGGATCACCGCAAACAACAAAATAACGGTGCCAATCATCATCACAATGCCTTGCAGGGCATCTGTCATTGCGACAGCGCGAAATCCACCAAACATGGTATACAATCCAACGGTGACACCAAAAATCAGTAAGCCATCGAGGTAAGGTATGCCTACTGCGGTTTGGAGCAAGCGAGCACCACCAATAAATTGTACGGTCATTGCGGCAAAAAAAGCGATCAGCATGCTGGCACAAGAGACCCAGACAATGGTTTTATTTTTGTAGCGTGCGTACAGTAAATCATTAAGTGTCAATGCGTTATATTTACGCGATAAAATAGCAAATTTCTTTCCTAGTACACCTAGCGATAACCATGCAGCAGGCAGTTGGATCATCGCCAATAATACCCAACCTAACCCGTATTTATAGGCTGCCCCAGGGCCACCGATAAAAGAGCTGGCACTGGTGTAAGTCGCTGTGAGGGTCATGGCAAGTAAAAAGCCCCCCATAGAGCGATTCCCGACATAATATTCGGTGAGGAAGTGGCCTTTACTGCGTTGAAAATAAGCATAAATGGCAACGGCAAAGACTAAAACAAGATAACCGACGAGAGGCAGAATAATTTCACTCTTCATCTGTACTCTCCAGTGAAATATCACGATAAATATGCTTTACCATTAATCCGCACAATAGAATAAAAACCAGCGGCAGTAGCAAACAAGCCATTTCAAACCAGTGCGGTAAGCCAGTAATGCCAAGTTGATTGTTGGGTAAATAGGCCAACAGTGACCAGCAAACAAGGTAGGCTATTGTGAGCCATAATGCCCAGCGCGCTTCACGGTGAGCTTGCTTGAAGCGATGATCATGCATGATCCGCAATGCCTCCATCACAGCTAACATTAAAAAAAGGCGGCAATTGTAGCGCAGATTATGAAAGGGATAAAAAAAAAGCCGGAATAATCTCCGGCTTTGATAGCGATAAAGGCGTTTTATTGTAAACCGAGTTTCTTTTCCAAGTAGTGGATGTTCGTTCCACCTTGCTGAAAATGCTCATCGGCCATAATACGCTCTTGCAAGCTAATATTGGTTTTGATCCCATCAATAATGGTTTCAGACAGTGCGTTACGCATACGTGCAATAGCGATTTCACGCGTTTCGCCGTAGGTAATCAGTTTGCCAATCATGGAATCATAATATGGAGGTACAGTATAACCGGTGTAGATATGAGACTCCCAACGTACACCAAAACCGCCCGGAGAGTGGAAGTGGGTAATTTTACCGGGGGACGGTAAAAAGGTCTCTGGATCTTCGGCGTTAATACGGCACTCCATCGCGTGGCCATGTACATGCACATCAGATTGTTGAATAGAGAGTGGCATACCTGCAGCAATACGTAATTGCTCTTTAATCAGATCAACACCAGTAATCATCTCTGTGATGGTATGTTCAACCTGAATACGGGTATTCATTTCGATGAAATAAAACTCGCCGTTTTCATACAAAAACTCAAATGTGCCTGCCCCACGATACCCAATTTCGATACACGCTTTCGTGCAGCGTTCACCGATATTGC
The DNA here is from genome assembly GCF_051652165.1 of Plesiomonas sp. GTDB lineage: Bacteria > Pseudomonadota > Gammaproteobacteria > Enterobacterales > CAMTGL01 > Plesiomonas. The sequence goes on along the minus strand of NZ_JBOFTR010000003.1, from coordinate 264,299 downwards.
GGCGAACCTCAGGGGTGATACCGGGTGCTGGTGCTTCTTCAACCACTTTTTGATGGCGGCGTTGCATAGAACAGTCGCGCTCTGCCATATAAACGGCATGCCCTTGACCATCAGCAAGAATTTGGATTTCGATATGGCGTGGATTTTCTAAATATTTTTCCATGTAAACCATGTCGTTATTGAAGGCCGCTTTGGCTTCTAAACGGGTCATGGTAATTGATTGTGCCAACTCTTTTTCACTGCGTACAACGCGCATGCCACGACCACCGCCACCGCCAGAAGCTTTGACAATGATAGGATAACCAATGCGCTTGGCAATGGTTTTGTTTTTATCCATATCATCACCAAGTGGCCCATCAGAGCCCGGAACACAAGGTACACCGGCAGATTTCATGGCATTGATAGCAGAGACTTTATCCCCCATTAAGCGAATAGTTTCTGCGCGTGGCCCGATGAAGATAAAGCCAGAGTTTTCTACTTGTTCAGCAAAATCAGCATTTTCTGCTAAAAAGCCGTAACCAGGATGAATGGCTACTGCACCTGTAATTTCAGCGGCAGCAATAATAGCAGGTGCATTCAAGTAGCTTTTTGTTGAGGGGGGGGGGCCGATACAAACTGTTTCATCAGCCAACAAGACATGTTTTAGCTCGCGATCTGCCGTTGAGTGTACGGCTACGGTTTTAATACCAAGCTCTTTACATGCACGCAAAATCCGCAGCGCAATTTCGCCACGGTTTGCAATAACAATTTTATCTAACATGGCCACTCCTCGTTATTCGATGATAACCAGAGGTGCATCAAATTCCACTGGTTGACCGCTTTCGACCAGAATTGCTTTTACTACACCCGCTTTGTCAGATTCAATTTGGTTCATCATTTTCATCGCTTCAACGATGCACAGAGGATCGCCAACCGCGACGGTTTGACCCACTTCGATGAAGGCTTTTGCATCAGGGCTTGGTGTGCGATAGAACGTTCCTACCATCGGTGAACGTACTGTATGGCCAGAGACCGCAGTAACAACAGGAGCAATCGGCTCGATAGACGGAGTGACAGGTGCAACCGGTGCTTGAAAGGTTGGTGCAGGTGCGTAATGTGTCATTGGCACTGTCGTGATATTACGGCTAATGCGAACAGACTCTTCACCTTCTGAAATTTCCAGCTCAGAAATACCTGACTCTTCAACCAATTCAATCAATTTTTTAATTTTACGAATATCCATTAGCGTGGTTCCGTAGTGTTGTTAATTTTATGACAGACGGCGGATAGCCGCATGTAGCGCAAACTCGTACCCATCAGCCCCTAAACCGCAAATCACACCGACGGCGATATCAGACAAATAAGAGTGATGTCGGAACGGTTCACGAGCATGTACGTTGGACAAGTGGATCTCAATAAAGGGAATTGCAACGCCAAGCAGAGCATCACGTAGAGCTACGCTCGTATGCGTGAATGCTGCTGGATTAATCAGGATAAAGTCTTGTTCACCGTGCGCTTGGTGGATCTGCTCTATCAGTGCCACTTCAGAATTTGATTGGAAGTGAGTGAGCTGAACATCAGCTTGGGCTGCTATTACACTGATATGCGTAACAATTTGCGCAAGCGTGCGCGAACCATAGTGTGTCGGCTCCCGTAATCCAAGTAAATTAAGGTTTGGGCCATTTAAGAGCAATATACGACGATGTTGCGCCATTATGCTGACTTCTCCAGCAAACATGCAGTGATAGAACAAAATACGCTGATTTACGTGGATATACCAGATTAGACGTGTAAGTACACGTTTAAGTCGTGAGTAATGTGAACATTATAATGATATCGGCTCAATTGGCAGCAAAATACTGGTCTTATCAGCGAAGATGCTCCGATAATGATTAGAGTTAAAACTCTAATTCGCAGTTTTACGCTGACATGCTCTTCGTGTCTGTTAGCCACGTTGATCACAAAATAACAACAAGGAGTAAAGGACGTGTCATTCCAAAATAGAGAGCAATAGCGGATCGTAGGTCGGGTAATACTGCTGAAAAATACGCATAAAAATGTATTATCGTGCAGATTGGCATGCATTGGTGTTTTTGTATTTAAAATACATACAGTACGTTGGGTAATAAGTATTATCCTATTGAAAGTGCACTGTTTATTTTTATTGTGCAAATAAACTCAACCCAACAATTTTGTTAAATTGTATTGGCTATCTATATTTATCCACTGTTTATATTGGTCAATGGCATTGAGCAATACGTAGTTTATATGCTGTGTAGATAACGTTTATCAGAGGGTATTGAAAACAACCGCTTGGTCATGTGAGAAGAGAGTAATCAGAGTTACGCAGGGAAAAAAACGGAGGCAAATAACCTCCGATAAAATCAAACTGACTTAATGGTGACAATTGTAAATGATTGCACAGCATATTCGTTGATATAGCGCAATATATGTTGATTATATTACACTGATGTTGAGCTTATATAAAACACAGTGTTTTTTGTTACGTGTATCATTTACCCACTATTTAAGAATATTCACTAATACCCGACCAGTAATTTGGTTTGCTAAGAGCAACGCGGCATATTCAGGCACTTGTTCTAGCGTAATTTCATGCGCCACTTTTGCGTAAAAAGCAGGGGGGAGCAGTTGAGCTAAACGATTCCAAGCCTCTGTGCGCAAGGTGTAAGGCGCATTGACAGAATCAACACCTTGTAAGCGGACATTACGTAAAATAAAAGGCATCACCGAGGTAGATAAATCAGCACCACCTGCGAGCCCACAGGCGGCAACTGTTGCGCCATATTGCATTTGTGCCAGTACGCTAGCTAATGTAGATGAACCAACGGTATCAATTGCACCTGCCCAGCACTGTTTCTCTAATGGACGAGAAGCCATAGTGAGTGTTTCACGTGTGATTATTCGGTGTGCACCAAGGGCATGTAAATAGGCATAATTATCTAAGCGCCCCGTAGCGGCTACAACGCGATAGCCAAGTAAACTGAGCAGTTGCACAGCAACACTGCCGACTCCACCACTCGATCCTGTGACCAGAATTTCACCGTGTTCAGGGGTTACCCCCCCTTGCTCAAGTGCCATAACCGATAACATCGCAGTGAGCCCTGCGGTACCAATAATCATGGCATTTCGTTCACTGAGGTTTGTGTGTAACGGTACGAGCCAGTGAGCATCGACAGATGCTTGTTCGGCCAATCCACCACAGTGCTGCTCACCAACACCCCATCCTGTTAGCACAACGTTATCGCCAATTTGATAACGAGTATCGGCTGATTTGACGACTGTGCCTGCAAAATCAATCCCTGGGATCATTGGAAATTGACGAATAATTTTTCCTTTGCCAGTGATGGCGAGAGCATCTTTATAGTTTAAAGAAGACCAGTGAATGTGCACTGTGACACTTTGCTCAGGTAAAAAAGCACTATCAACATGGGTAACCGTTGCGTATGTGCTCTGTTGGCTTTGCTCAAGGATAAGGGCTTTCATACAAGAAACTCTCTGGATAAAGGAAAAGGTCATTACTGTATAATTCAATACCAGCAACCGGCAATTTTATGCATAAAAATCCAAATTTCATAACATAAGAAGAATATCTACTCTCTATTGTGAGTAATCCTAGAGAAAGGCGCGTGTTTGCTGCACAATAATGACAGTACAGATCGTGCTATCGTGGGAATAGACTCTTGCAGTTATTTGCTCTCTGATGCAGTGTTGCCTATGGTTTGCTAAATATTGTTTATTTTAGCAATAACACACGCCTATACACCCAGATAGGGAAGAACAAGGATGCGTTTTACCACTCGGTTTGTGGCATTTGTAACCTCATTTGTCGGTTTAGCCGTCGTTGTGATGCTAATTGGCGGTACAATTGGTTTTCAGCGGCTTGCTGAAGATCAGATCAGCCATCGTTGGCAAACAGTCGTGACGGTAGTTGATCAAAAAATCCACGAGCAAGGTGCTGAGGATCTTAAAAATTGGTTGCCTCCGATATTGTTGGCCGCACAAGTTCACTCCTTAATTATTGCAAATGGCGATCATGTTGTTTATCAATATCAGGGTGAGAGTCAACCCCACCTCCCTGATGATCTATTAGTACACTATCGTTATCCACTGCTACTTGAACCAGGTTTTATCGTGAATATTACGGCAGCCGATCCGCTGGTGGATTACACTTACTCTATTGTCTCAATGTCCTCAATTTCACTGGCAATAGGTTTGGTACTTATCGGGCTGATTGTGGGTTTACATTGGCTGCGTGAACAACTTATTGGTGCAGAGATCCTTGAAGATAGGGCAAGATTAATTTTAAGCAAAGGGATTGAAGATATACCCCAACGGGATCTCCGTGAATGGCCACAGTCGGCCAGTATAGTGCTCGACAGATTAATCGCAGAACTACAAGATGCACGTCAAGAGCGTAGCCGTTTCGATACCTTTATTCGTTCGCATACGTTTTTAGATCAACTGACCGGTGTCTCTAATCGCATGTTTTTTGATAATCAGCTCTCTGCCTTATTGGATGAGCCTGACAGTCAAGGCAGTGTGATGGTCGTGCGTTTGGCCGATATTGATGTATTACGCCATGATTTGAGTGATAAAGTCGCCGATACATTGATTCAAGACTTGGTTGCTCAACTCTCAACGTTTGTACTGCGTATTCCAAATGGTTTATTAGCCCGTTATTTTGATGGTGATTTTGCTGCTATTTTACCGCAGCAAAATATCAAAGAGGCAGGACAGTTAGCCGAGCAGATATTAAAAATGGTACAACAACTGCCTTTGCCGCAAGGGGTCTATGCTGAGGCGTTTTTATTTATTGGTATTGTCGGTTTTCATCAGGGTGACATTTTAGAAAATGTGATGGATGAGGCTGAGATGGCTGTACGATCAGCCTCTTTACAGGGTACCAATAGTTGGTTTGCGAGCAGTAAATCTGCGCAAGACGATCAACCGAGCCGTGGTTCTGTTCGCTGGCGAACATTATTAGAGAATGTATTAGCACAACGAGCACTACACCCATTTACGCAGACTGTTTTTACACGTGATGGAACATCAGAGCAAGTTGAGTTATTCGTACGGATCCACGATGAACAAGGCAATTGGCTACGTTTAGTTGAATTTATGCCGATGGTCAAACAGTTAGGGTTAGCCGAGCGGTTTGATCGTGAAATTATGTTGATGGCAATTCAATTGCTCGCCAAAATGCCAGTGCACGAAGGCATTGCCATTAGCCTTACTGTTGATGCACTTTTGCGCAAATCGTTCCAATATTGGCTGCGTGATTTGCTAATGCAGCAACCTAGAGAGATCAGGCAGCGATTATTTTTGGAACTTGCAGAGGCTGATCTGTGTCAACATATCGATAGATTACGTACTCCAGCACGTTTTCTAAAAGGCATGGACTGTAAACTGGTGATTAATCAGGCCGGTTTAACGGTGGTCAATACGTTCTATATTAAGCTGTTGCAGATAGATATTATTAAATTACATCCAAGTCTTGTGCATAATATTCACCAAAGACCTGAAAATCAGTTATTTGTTCGTAGCTTAATTGGTGCATGTGCAGGAACATCGGCACGATTATACGCTGTAGGTGTACAATCTACGCAAGAGTGGGCAAACTTACGTAAATTAGGTGTTTATGCAGGGCAAGGGCTGTTATTCTCACCGGTAAAACCGGTAGTAGAGCGCAGTTTGCTGCCGTTTCGACGACATCAATCCTGACCGTGTTTTGTTGCTTTATTGTTATTAAATGGTGTTGGTGATGATGCGTATAAATAGTCAGACAGCATTGCTGCATCAGTCTGTTGTCTGTGAAATAAATATGATTGGTGAGGATGACCGCATTATTCTCATCGGAATTGCGTGATCAGCCCCCTGTAGTCTTGAGCAGCTCAGTGGTGGTTGGTAGAGTAGCCCGAATTTTCCGGGTAGAGTTTTCAGGATTGGCCGTTAGTTATGTTTAAAAAGTTTCGTGGCATGTTTTCCAATGACTTGTCCATTGATTTGGGAACCGCAAACACCCTGATCTATGTAAAAGGGCAAGGCATTGTATTGAATGAACCATCGGTGGTTGCGATCCGCCAAGATCGTTCAGGTTCAGCTAAAAGCGTAGCAGCGGTCGGGCATGAGGCCAAACAAATGCTAGGCCGTACGCCTGGCAATATTGCGGCTATTCGTCCGATGAAAGATGGGGTAATTGCAGATTTCTTTGTTACAGAGAAAATGCTGCAACACTTCATTAAACAAGTACACAGTAATAGCATGATGCGTCCTAGCCCACGCGTACTAGTCTGTGTGCCGGTTGGTGCAACACAAGTTGAACGTCGTGCGATACGTGAATCGGCATTAGGTGCAGGTGCTCGCGAAGTCTTTCTTATCGAAGAGCCGATGGCTGCTGCAATTGGTGCCGGTTTACCAGTATCAGAAGCAACAGGATCTATGGTCATTGATATCGGTGGTGGTACTACTGAAGTTGCCGTGATTTCGCTCAATGGTGTGGTGTACTCCTCTTCTGTGCGTATTGGTGGTGATCGTTTTGATGAAGCGATTATTAATTACGTGCGTCGTAACTATGGCTCTTTGATCGGTGAAGCAACGGCAGAGCGCATTAAGCATGAGATTGGCTCGGCTTATCCGGGTGATGAAGTGCTAGAAATTGAAGTACGTGGTCGTAATCTGGCAGAAGGTGTACCTCGCAGTTTTACACTGAACTCCAATGAGATCCTCGAAGCATTGCAAGAACCACTAAGTGGCATTGTTTCTGCAGTGATGGTTGCTTTAGAGCAGTGTCCACCGGAGCTTGCCTCTGATATTTCAGAGCGTGGCATGGTGTTGACCGGTGGCGGTGCGTTATTGCGTAATTTAGAGCGTTTGCTGACTGAAGAAACTGGTATTCCGGTTGTAGTAGCAGAAGATCCGCTCACGTGTGTTGCACGTGGTGGTGGTAAAGCGTTAGAAATGATCGATATGCATGGCGGCGATCTGTTTAGCGAAGACTAAGCCGAGTTATCGGGTGGCAAGTGCGTTGCCACCCTCTGCATACCGAGGGTTAATACAACATCATGAAACCGATTTTTGGTCGGGGCTCATCCCTACAACTTCGTCTTTTCCTTGCTATTCTCGCCTCAATCAGTTTATTGATTATGGATAGCCGAGTGATCACCTTTAGCAGTGTTCGCTCCTCATTAGACACGTTAGTCAGCCCATTACACTATCTTGCTAACTCCCCACGTCAACTGCTTGATACCTTATCTGCACGTTTAGAAACCAAAGATCGTTTGATCCTTGAAAATCGTGCATTGCACCAAGAATTGTTGCGTAAAAACAGCGATTTGCTCATGCTCAGTCAATTTAAACACGAAAATAAACGGCTGCGTGAGCTACTTGGATCACCATTACGCAGTGATGAGCGCAAAATGGTCACTCAAGTATTAACAGCAGATACTGATCCTTATAGCCATCAAGTGGTTATTGATAAAGGCTCTGACCAAGGTGTGTATATTGGGCAACCGGTAATCAGTGATAAAGGCGTTGTTGGGCAAGTTATCTCTGTCGGTAAAATTTCTAGCCGTGTGCTACTGATCTCTGATGCAACACATGCAATCCCTGTGCAAGTGTTGCGTAATGATATTCGCGTAATTGCAAGCGGTACGGGTCAACGTGATGAGTTACAACTTGAGCATATTCCAAGCTCTACGGATATTCGTGCGGGTGATATGTTAGTCACATCAGGATTAGGTGGCCGTTTTCCGGAAGGATACCCAGTTGGGATTGTGAAAGCGTTTGAAGTTGATGGCCAAAGTGCGTTTGCATCTGTCAGTGTGACCCCAACGGCACAACTAGAGCGCCTACGTTATTTATTATTGCTCTGGCCAAATAAAAGTGAAACAACACCGCCGCCTACGGCCGATGATGTTCGTGCTGCCGCTCGTGAGCGTTTACCCGATATTTTGCCGCCGTTACCCACACCGGCAAGTGCAGCAACAGAAGCACAGCCGATGCCTGCTGGACACTCGGCAATGGTAGGGGCTGTGAACTCAGCCACTATACCCATGGTAACATCGCCAATAACACCGGCAGTGAGTTCAACAAATTTGCCAGTGAAAAAAATACCTGCACAAGGGCAGATGAGTACGAATACTCCACCGGCAGTAGCAGCAACACCAACATCTTTAGCGCCGAGGAAAGTACAGTGAGTTTTTACCGTGCACGTGGGCGAGTGATTATCGCCTTATCATTTTTAGTTGCACTTGTTTTACAGATGATGCCATGGCCACTGGAACTCGATGCACTACGGCCTTCGTGGTTAGCATTGGTGCTTATTTATTGGGTCGTTGCACTCCCTCATCGGGTTAATGTAGGGAGTGCATTTTTAGTGGGCGTTTTGTGGGATTTGTCTCAAGGCTCAACATTAGGTGTACATGCGCTGGCCTTATCACTGCTCTCTTATGTGGTAGCGTTTAATTTCCAACTACTGCGTAACTTAGCGTTATGGCAACAAGCATTCGTTGTCTTAATGCTCACGTTAGCCTGTAAACTTCTGATTTTTTGGGCTGAGTTTTTGGTCTCCGCAGTACAATTTCGGCCAGAAATGTTATGGGGTTGCGTTGTCAGTGGGGTTTTGTGGCCGTGGTTGTTTTTACTGCTGCGAAAAGTACGTCGTCAATGTAGCGTACGCTAAGAGGTATTATGATTTACTTAGCATCAGGTTCACCCCGTCGCCACGAATTACTGGCATTGTTAGCCACAGAATTTACTGTTTTACGCCCTGATGTTCCTGAGATTTATGACTTTTCTGAATCGCCGCAAGAATATGTGGTACGGTTAGCAAAAGAGAAAGCACTTGCAGGAGTTGCTATCGCACCGAATGACTATCCAGTTATTGGTGCAGATACTATTGTGGTATTAGAACAACAGGTGCTTGAAAAACCATGTAATGCTGAACATGCAGCCGCTATGCTACGCGCATTATCTGATAAAACACATCAGGTAATGACGGCGGTTGCTGTTGCTAATCGCCAGAAAATAGTGGATTGCTGTGTGATAACCGATGTGACATTTCGGGCATTAACCGAGACAGAAATCGCGCACTATATTGCATCAGGCGAACCTGCAGATAAAGCGGGTGCTTATGGCATTCAGGGATTAGGTGGGCGCTTTGTTGCCCATCTATCAGGCAGTTACCATGCTGTGATGGGCTTACCCTTAATGGAAACCGATCAGTTGCTAGCTTGTTTTGACGTGAAGCGTTAATACTCAACGTCGCCATCATGCGAAGCGGAAGCAAACAAGATAAGAGTTGAGGAATTACCATGACGGCTGAACTATTAATTAATGTTACGCCAAGTGAAACCCGTGTCGCAATGATAGAGGGTGGCGTATTACAAGAAGTTCATATTGAACGCGAAGCCAAACGTGGCATTGTTGGCAATATTTATAAAGGGAAAATTAGCCGTGTACTACCCGGTATGCAGGCAGCATTTGTTGATATCGGTTTAGATAAAGCCGCTTTTTTGCATGCCTCGGATATTGTGCCACACACAGAGTGTGTAGCAGATAATGAGCAAAAACAGTTTCGAGTGCGTGATATTTCTGAACTCGTGCGTCAGGGGCAAGACCTGATGGTGCAAGTGGTGAAAGACCCACTAGGCACTAAGGGTGCTCGCCTGACTACCGATATTACACTGCCTTCGCGCTATCTGGTTTTTATGCCGGGTGCCAGTCATGTGGGTGTTTCGCAGCGAATTGAAAGTGAAAATGAGCGTGATCGCTTAAAATCAATTGTAAGCGCATATTGTGACGATCTCGGTGGCTTTATCATTCGCACCGCTGCTGAAGGAATAGGGGCTAGTGAGCTAGAACAAGATGCCGCTTTTTTACGCCGCTTGTGGAGTAAAGTGCTTGAGCGAAAAACTCGCTTGGGCAGCCGCAGCACGTTATACGGTGAATTAGCCATTGGCCAGCGTATTTTGCGTGATTTTGTGGGAACTGAGCTTGATCGTATTCGTGTTGATTCTCGCCAAACCTTTGATGTTTTAACCGAGTTTACTCGCGAATATGTGCCACAATTGACAAGTAAATTCGAGCTATACAGTGGTCGTCAGCCAATTTTTGATCTGTTTGATATCGAAAATGAGATCCAGCGGGTACTTGATCGCAAAGTACAACTGAAATCGGGGGGCTACCTGATTATTGATCAAACCGAAGCAATGACAACCATTGATATCAATACCGGTGCTTTTGTCGGCCACCGTAATCTTGAAGAGACTATCTTTAATACCAATGTTGAGGCAACACAAGCCATTGCTCGCCAGCTACGGTTACGTAATTTAGGCGGTATTATCATTATTGATTTTATCGATATGACCAGTGATGAACATCGCCGACGTGTATTGAGTTCGTTAGAGCAAGCTTTGAGTAAAGATCGAGTAAAAACCAATATTAATGGCTTTACTCAGCTAGGTCTGGTTGAGATGACGCGTAAGCGCACCCGTGAAAGTTTAGAGCATGTGTTGTGTGGTGAATGCCCAACTTGCCAGGGGCGTGGTACAGTAAAAACAGTGGAAAGTGTCTGTTATGAGATCTTGCGTGAAATTGTACGGGTTCACCATGCTTATGATGCAGATAAATTTTTAGTATATACCTCTGCAACAGTAGGTGAAGTACTGCGTGGCGATGAGTTTCATGCGCTGGCAGAGTTAGAGTTATTCATTGGTAAACAGGTCAAAATTCAGACTGAGCCTTTGTATAATCAAGAACAATTTGATGTCGTCATGATGTGACGGAGCTTGCTGTGAAGCAACGAACACGATCCGCGCTTGGATTATACACTGTAGCGGGTGTAGTTATTGTATTCGCCTTATTACTGAGCGCGTTACGTTTTTCCCTGCCTTACATTAACCATTGGCGTTCACCCATTGTTGCACACTTACAAAAAGTCAGTCATTTGCCACTGCAAATCGGGCAACTCTCTGCGCGTTGGAAGCATGGTGGGCCACAATTAATTCTTGATGATATCAGTTTAGTTACACCCACTTTACATGCCGATGTTGGCCAGATGAGGCTACAAGTTAATGTGTGGCAATCACTTTGGCAACGGCGTTGGCAATTTAATGAGCTGACCTTTTCCAATGCAGATATTAATCTCAATGCGACGCTTGATGGGCGCACCTTTGAGCAAAGTCAGCCAACAGATACTGCGCAATTACAACGTATTGGTGATTTGGTATTTGAGCAGTTGACTCGCTTTGATCTGCGTAATAGCCAGTTAGCCTTTTTAAGCCCAAACGGAGAACATATTCGCTTGGATGTAGAGCAATTGCGCTGGTTAAACCGTAAAACACGGCACCAGGCAGAAGGCGTGATTGTACTGCAGGGCAATAACCACACTTATGGCCAACTTGATTTACGGCTTGATTTACAAGATGGCGAGCGCCGATTAGCAAATGGACAAATTTATCTGCAAGGAAAACAGCTTAATATTCAGCCATGGCTAACTGAGAATATTGAAAATGTCACGGGGTTGCGTTCAGCACAAGTGAGCGCCTCGATCTGGTTAGATATTGCAAATAATGATATTCAGCAAGGCGTTGTTCAGTTGAATGATGGCCAAAGCCACTGGAGTGATGCTGCCGAACAGCATACATTGGGCTTTTCGCTTTTACAGATGAATATCCGCCGTGAGGGGGGGATATTACAAGCGCAGATCCCTGATTTAGCGTTAACTTCTGATGGTATACGCTGGCCATTAAGCTCACTTTCGTTTTCACTGAGCCCAACACAGTTTACTTTGCAATCTGGTGCGCTTGATCTGGCGCGGATCACCCCATTTTTGTCATTTATGTCAATGTTGAGTAAACCTACTGCTCAACTGCTACAACACCTCTCACCACGTGGGCAGATAAATCAGGTGCAATTGAGTTTACCAAGGGCAAACCCTGCACTGGTTAGTGGCAACATACAGTTTAGCCATTTAGCTTGGCAACAATGGGAAGCGTGGCCAGGGATCAGTGCTGTATCGGGTCACTGGCAAGGCTCATTGGCAAGATCGCAACTGCAACTTCATACAGCAAATGCTCAATTTAGCTATCCTAAGCAATTTCCTGAACCTATTACTTTGCGCAACAGTAGACTCACGCTTGATCTGCAATCTGATGAACAAGGCTGGTCTGTATGGAGCTCACAAACTGATTTACGCACCCCTTATTTGCAGTTTAACGGGCAATTTCGCCTCAATTGGCCAAATAAACAACCGCCATGGCTCAGTATTCTTGCAGGAATTAACTTAAATCAAGCAGCACAAGCGTGGCGCTATTACCCACATGCTCTAATGGGAAAAGGGCTAACCTCTTATTTAACCCCCACACTTAAAGCGGGGCAGGTAACAGGCGCATCACTGTTGTGGGCAGGTAATCCCTTACAATTTCCTTATAAACAAAACAACGGTGTATTTCAGGTTAAAGTGCCTGTACGCCATGCTACGTTTGCGTTTGATCCGCATTGGTTACCACTGACTGACTTAAATATTGATCTGCTATTTGAAAATGATCGCTTGTTGATGAACAGCCCACATGCGCGTTTAGGGGCAGCAACAGCAACAAAAATTGCGGCAAGCATTATACCATTGCGGGCAGATGCGATATTAAACATTGCTGCCAATGTACAAGGCAATGCACCCGATGTTCAGCACTACCTGACGCAATCACCACTGCGTCATTCTGTAGGATCGGCATTATCAGAAATTGAGATCCATGGCTTAGTTAAAGGTGCACTAGCGTTAGCTATTCCACTCAATGGTGCAGCTGCTGATGCTAAAGGTCAAATTGAGTTGCCTGATAATCAATTACGCCTAAAAGCATTGAATTTACCATTAGACTCCGTGAAAGGTTATTTTCGGTTTGATAATGGCACTCTAACAAGTGGCCCACTGACCGCTACGTTGTGGCAGCAGCCAATGACGCTCAGTTTTATGACTCAGCAGCAAAATAACCGTTATCATATTGGTGTTGATCTGGCAGGAAACTGGGCAGCGTCAGCATTGATGCGCCCGTACCCCTCTCCTATCTGGTCAAAATTAGGGGGGCATTTACCCTGGAAAGGGCATGTTAATATTACATTACCAGCACAAGGTGGGGCAGATTATCACGTTAAACTGCAAGGCAGTACTGCTCAGGTACGCAGTGCGTTACCCGCTCCGTTTGGTCCAGCAGCATGGCGTGCAGCAAACTGGCAAGCCGAAGCGAAGGGGAATTTGCAACAACTGGTAGTGAAAGCACAACTTGGTGCATTAGCTGCGTTTCAAGGGGAGTGGCAGCTTGATAAACGTGTTGAGCTACGTAAAGCCAGCCTTATCCTTGGTAAGAGCACTTCAAAGGTCAATCCATCCGCGCGTACAACATTGGTTGTGAATGTGCCTGAAATTGATGCTGATGGTTGGTTGCGTTTATTGAATGTTAACCCTTTAAGCTCTGTAAATAACCACAGAAGTCTGAGTCCGCAGATACAGCCTTTCTTGCCAGAGTATTTGAAAGTTAATGTGGCAACACTCAAATTGGCAGAGCAAAAATGGACAGATCTCTTGGTGAATGGGCAATCAAGCGGTAAAACATACCAATTAAACGCTTATGGTCAACAAATTCGTGGGCATGCAATTATCAGTGCAAAATCCCCATGGTTATTGAATCTATCATATTTTTATTTTGATCCTGAGCCGATTGATCCTGAATTGAGATCTTCTTCGCAGATGTCATCTCAGTATCCTGCAAATCAGCCTAATCAACAAAATGTTAACAATGCAATCAATAACGCTGCTTCAGATATCAATTTCAATCAGTGGCCAGCAATGCAGTTACGCTGCAGTAACTGTTGGTTAAATCAACACTATTTTAAGCAAATTCAAGCAGATATCACACCATCAGCAGAGCAGGTTTTATTGTCAAACGGTCTTATTGATAGTGGTTTTGGCAAGATAACACTCAAGGGACGTTGGGCGCGTAGTGCGATAGGCAATGAGTCAACAGAGCTGCAAGCACACTTACGAACCGATAATTTTTCTACTATGTTAGCCGCATTGGGGATTGCGATTCCTTTACGGGATACTGCAACAGATATTAAAGCTGATTTACGTGCAGCGGGTGCACCATGGCAATTGCTATCGCCTTCACTTTCTGGAACGGTAGCACTAAATATGCGTAAAGGTATGATTGCAGATATTGGTGGAAGAACAGGACAAGTGTTGCGCTTGATCAGTACAGACTCCCTTCTGCGTAAATTAAAACTCGATTTTAGTGATGCCTTTCAAGAAGGGTTTTTCTACGACAAGATAACCGGTAACGCAGTGATTAATCAGGGTATACTAAAAACAGATAACCTATTAATTGATGGTCTGCTTGCAGATATTGCGTTAAAAGGATCAGTAAATTTGATGCAACGAACGCTAAATATGGAAGCCCTTATCGCACCTGAGTTAGGTGCAGGGCTTTCGGTTGCTACTGCGTTTGTGGTAAACCCTGTTGCAGGTCTTGCGTTATTTACAGCATCACAGGTGTTATCTCCATTATGGAGCAAAATCTCGTTATTACGTTACCATCTTGGCGGTAGTGTAGATAACCCGGTGATTAAAGAGACACAGCGTATAGAAAAAGGAAGTTTCTGATGGACGCGCGCAAACCTAATATCGCCCTTTTACAATTATGCAGTGGCAATGATATTCAACTAAACCTATTGCAAATAGAAGGGCAACTTAAACAACTCGATGAGTCTGTAAAGCTAGTCGTATTGCCAGAAAATGCGTTGCTGTTTTCTGATGCCATTGCCTATCGTGGCCATGCCGAAAAACAAGGTGAAGGGCGTTTACAGCAAACATTGGCTACCCTGGCGCAACGTTATAACAAATGGTTACTCGTAGGATCAATGCCACTGTATCAGGCCGAGCATACCCATCATCTTACAAGCAGTACGTTATTATTTGATAATATTGGCCATATTCAAGCACGGTATGACAAAATTCATCTGTTTGATGTGGAAATTGCTGATCAGCAGGGGCATTATCGTGAATCTGATATTTATCAACATGGCCAACACTTGCAAGTCGTTGACTCACCTGTTGGTAAATTGGGCCTATCTATCTGCTATGATTTACGTTTTCCAGGATTATACCAACGTTTACGCGAGCTAGGTGCTGAAGTTTTAGTAATTCCATCAGCCTTTACCACCATGACAGGCGAAGCGCATTGGGAAGTACTTTTACGTGCTAGAGCTATTGAGAATCAGTGTTGGGTGTTGGCGGCTGCTCAAGTTGGTGGGCACTCACCTTCAAGGCACACTTGGGGTCATAGTATGGTTGTTGATCCGTGGGGAATGATTGTGGCAGAACAGCCAGAGCGCGTTGCGCCACTACAAGCATGTGTTGATATCTCTTTACTGCCCGTATTACGCCGCCGTATGCCTGTGCATCAACATAACCGTTTTCAAACTCAATTTCGAAATAGCGCAGACCCAATTAAGTAGCGCAAAATAAAAAGTATACTCATAGTCTTGAGATAATATTTTGCACTAACTCTCCTATTAAGTATGTTGTATGGTTGCTTAGATTTCCTAATGCGATGTGCAGCCAATAACAATGTGTTTTTCAATGTGCTATTTGGTAAAAAATTAAAGAGTATATTCAATGAGCCTGAATACCGTCAGTGAGCATTTACTATTACCTACTGGTTTAGAGATTAAAGATCTTGAATCAACATTAAACCTGCTGGCGGAACGTCACATTGACTATGCCGACCTCTATTTTCAGTCAAGTTACCATGAAGCCTGGGTGTTAGAAGACAGCATCATTAAGGATGCATCCTATAACATTGATAAAGGTGTTGGTGTTCGAGCGGTGAGTGGTGAAAAAACGGGTTTTGCTTACGCAGATCAAATCACACAAGCAAGCTTACAGCAGAGTGCGCTTGCCGCGCGTGGAATCGCCCAACAAACCGTGCGTGGCACAGTACAGCGTTTTGTACCGCAAAGCCACAGTGGTATTTATCTGCCGGTTAATCCGCTTGGCAGTTTAAGCCGTGAAGATAAAATCGCACTGTTGCATAAGGTGGATAAAGCTGCTAGAGCTGAAGACTCGCGGGTATGTGAAGTTAGTGCTAGCTTAACAGCCGTATATGAAGAAGTCTTGGTTGCTGCAACCGATGGTACATTGGCCGCTGATATTCGCCCGCTTGTGCGCTTATCCGTGAGTGTACTGGTGGAACATGATGGCTTACGTGAACGAGGCTCTGCAGGCGGTGGTGCACGTACAGGCTATAGCTACTTTATGCAGCAAGAAAATGGCGATATGCGCGCAGTCGCCTACGCAAAAGAGGCTGTGCGTCAAGCATTAGTAAATTTACGAGCAACGCCTGCTCCTGCCGGTACAATGCCTGTTGTATTAGGTGCCGGTTGGCCAGGCGTGCTGTTGCACGAAGCTGTCGGACATGGCCTAGAGGGCGATTTTAACCGCAAAGAAGCGTCCGTATTTTCTGGTCGGATAGGTGAGCTGGTGGCATCTCCTCTGTGTACCATTGTTGATGATGGCACACTGGCACACCGTCGAGGATCGGTCAATATTGATGATGAAGGGGTTGCTGGCCAGTACAATGTGCTAATTAAAGAGGGTATTTTGCAAGGATATATGCAAGATAAGCTTAATGCTCGTTTAATGGGGGTTGCACCAACCGGAAATGGTCGTCGGGAATCATACGCGCATCTGCCAATGCCACGGATGACCAACACTTACATGCTGGCCGGAGAGCAAACTCCAGAGCAAATTATTAGCAGTGTTGAGTATGGGCTATATGCACCAAACTTTGGTGGTGGTCAGGTTGACATTACCTCTGGTAAATTTGTTTTTTCAGCTTCTGAAGCTTACCTCATTGAAAATGGGCAGATTACTCGTCCAGTTAAAGGGGCAACACTGGTTGGCTCAGGTATTGAAGCTATGCAACAAGTCTCTATGGTAGGGAATGATTTAAAACTCGATCAGGGTGTTGGTGTTTGTGGTAAAGAGGGGCAAAGTATGCCTGTGGGTGTGGGACAACCGACCTTGAAACTTGATTCGATGACCGTAGGTGGTACTGCCTAAATACGCATGATGTATTGCAAGACAGTGTACTAAATAATAAGAGCCTATAGCGTGTAATCTATAGGCTCTTTTTTTATGGGTGTTTGTGCTTGTCGATTGGCTAAACAGGAAAAGCCGTAATCATTTTACGTATCAGTAGGTATTACTGAGCGGAATCTGTTTGATCAAAATCGGTATTTTCTAATTGCTCACGTTGTTCAGCCAGCTCTTTTAAATACTGGAAAATTTCGCGATAGGCTTTCGGGGGTTTATTATCAGCTCGCTCTTTTACCGCACTGCGAACTAAATTGCGCAAATGCTGGCGATCTGCCTGTGGAAAATCATTGAGTACTAGTTGTAAGTCAGCATCACCATTTTCAACTAAACGATCACGAATATGCTCAAATTTATGAAATAATGCAATCTGCTGATTATGGCGATTTTTCATTTTATCAAGTGCAATAATGATTGGTTCTACATCACGTGAACGTAGCATTTTACCAATAAATTGCACCTGACGACGTAGCCCCTCTTTCTTGATTTTTTGTGCTAATTCAATTTCAACACGCAGTTCATCATCCAGAGGAATGCGGCTTAATGCCTGACGACCTAGCGAGATAAGCTCTTGTCCTAGCACTTTAAGTGCTTCGGCATCACGCTTTATCTCGCTTTTACTGACCCAAATAATCTCATCATCGTCATCATTTTTTTGCCAATCTTGCTCATTATTGTGCGGCTTTTTCATCATTGCACTCACTTTATAAAAGATAATACCCTGATTCTATCAGGTTAGTGCGACGGCTGCGAAATTGCAGAGTATTCCTGATATGCTTACACACAAATTTTTTTGCAAACAGGCTGGATTTATGGACGCAGTGACTCAAGTAACGAAGCAGCGGCAAGAATTAGAACATGCAGTTTCTCGCGCACTCGCATTAGCAGCAAAAGAGAGTGATGCTGCAGAAGTGGCAATCACTAAAACAACAGGGCTAAGTGTCAGCACCCGTTTAGGCGAAGTCGAGAATGTGGAGTTTAACAGTGATGGTGCTTTAGGCATCACTGTGTTTCGTAATCAATGTAAAGGCAGTGCCTCAACCACCGATCTCAGTGAGCACGCTATTTACCAAACGGTTGCTGCGGCACTAGACATTGCTAAACATACCTCCCCCGATCCTTATGCTGGCCCTGCAGATAAAGCATTAATGGCATTTGAAGCCCCTGATTTGGATCTGTTTCACCCTATGCACATTGATCCTGATCTAGCTGCCCATTATGCGATTGAAGCAGAAAAAAATGCCTTGGCAGTAGATCCTCGTATTACTAATAGTGATGGTGCAGCATTTAATAGCCATTATGGCGTAAATGTGTATGGTAATAGCCACGGTTTATTGCACAGTTATCCTTCGAGCCGCCACTCATTATCATGCAGCATGATTGCAGAACAACATGGAGAAATGGAGCGTGATTATAGCTATACCGTAGCACGTGATATTGCCGATTTGATGAGTGCTGAGTGGGTTGGGAAAGAGTGTGCGCGTCGTACAATTAGCCGTTTAGGTGCACGTAAAATCGCGACAACCAACGCACCCGTCCTGTTTTCATCTGAAGTCGCAACTGGATTGATTGGGCATATGGTTTCTGCAATTAGCGGAGGAAACTTGTACCGTAAATCCTCATTCTTGCTCGATCATTTAGGGCGGCAGATTTTACCAAGTTGGTTTAATATTGTTGAAAGGCCACACTTGTTGAAAGGATTAGCCTCAACACCGTTTGATAGTGAAGGTGTACGCACTCAAGATTTACACATTATTCAAAACGGTGTGTTACAAACCTACCTACTGACAAGCTATGCGGCGCGTAAAATGGGCATGCAAGCAACAGGGCATGCTGGCGGTATTCATAACTGGCAAGTTCAACATAGTGGGCAAAACTTTAGTCAATTGTTGCAACAGATGGGCACTGGGTTACTTGTCACCGAGTTAATGGGGCAAGGTGTTAACAGTGTCACGGGTGATTATTCACGGGGTGCTGCTGGCTTTTGGGTTGAGAACGGTGAAATTGCCTATCCAGTCTCAGAAATTACGGTTGCTGGAAATCTCAAAGAGATGCTGGCAAATATTGTTGCAGTGGGCAGTGATTATGAATTGCGCTCAACAATTCAAACGGGCTCTATTTTACTCGACACACTGAAAATTGCAGGGCGTTAATAATATTGCATCAGTAATGAGTATTGCTCGATAGAGTTTATCTATTTAAGCACTATCGAGCATACAGTTTAAAGAGCGTTGAATATAATAAAGTAGTTATATTCTATGTAGGGAAATAAAACAGAAAAATAAAATGTTTATCCTTATGTTTTTATATTAATAAGCAACGTAACAAATAGAAATAATATGATTATAACCACACTGAATATTAGTCGGTAATGGCTTATTTTTATATCATAAAATAATTGTGACTTGTCAGCAAATCGTTATACTCTAAGCATGTTTTATATTTGTTTTTTTATGTGAAGCATAGGAGTGTGTAGCAAATGAGTACAATTAAAACCCAGAAAGTCAGTAAGCTCTTGGCATTAACCCTTGGTGCTGCATTGTCACTTTCAGCAGTAAGCCTACCAGCACATGCTGATGTTGAAGCCTCAATGAAAACCATTGCACGTAACTACCGTGCAGCAGGAAAAGCTGATACACCAGAAATGCTGAAAAAAGATTTACAAGCAATTAAAGCCGCAGCGTTGCAAGCAAAAGAGCAAATGCCCACCAAACCA
This sequence comes from Plesiomonas sp., assembly GCF_051652165.1. Classification (GTDB taxonomy): domain Bacteria; phylum Pseudomonadota; class Gammaproteobacteria; order Enterobacterales; family CAMTGL01; genus Plesiomonas. The sequence goes on along the minus strand of NZ_JBOFTR010000003.1, from coordinate 244,437 downwards.
AAAGGTATAACAGCAGATAGCCATGCTCATCACACTTATATTGAGGGGTTAGATAAGCTGCTTGGTCAAACCGATCATGCCATCACGTTGGTTGATGCAGGTAAAATAAAAGACGCTAAAGCGATATTAAATGAGATGAAATTAACACGTGATCATTATCATAAAGAATTGAAAGTAAAAGACTAAACTATGCGAAAGCACTGGGATAGTGTTGTAAGAACAACCCATTGGCTGATTGCGGTAGGCTTTGTGGCCAACCGCTTTATTAATGAGCCAGGAGGTGCTGTTCATGAGTGTTTTGGCTGGTTAATTCTGGTGTTGGTGATCGTCCGGCTACTGTGGGGGATCAGTTTTGCACCTTTACCTGCACGGTTACGTCAATTTTTACCTAGTTGGCGTAGATTGCAACATCATTGGGTTGAAATAAAAGCACGTCAATTTCCTTCAGAATTAGGGCATAATGCGTTGGGTGCACTTGCTGTTTGGGCATTTTGGTTGGGGTTGATATTACTGGTATTAACTGGTTGGGCCCAAGATACGGAATTAGGTGATAACTGGCCAATTAGCACATTACACAGTGGTTTAGCCAATGCATTAACTATACTTGTCATAGTGCATATTATTGGTATTGTGGTGATGTCATATTGGAGTAAACGGAATCTCATTGCTGCTATGCTACCTGATGTTTTTGGTCAAGATAACGATAGAGCAAAAAAATAAGTTATAATAAGTTTATATAGGAATAAAAAATGATGTTTAATCATTTTTGTCTTTATTGACGATGATATTTATTATCACACAGTGAAGGCTGCTAAATTAACTATTATGGGGTACTGTTTATACTTCCGCTGCATAAAGCATATAAAATTATTTAAATTAATTTTGAGTGACAGTCTTATAATAAAAGTGATGTATACACATCACTCTTCATTAAATCCATCATTAATCAATGTAATTACGGCATAGAGAGCTTCTTGTGCTTGTGGGCCATCAGCTTGCACTTCAATTGTTTGCCCTTGCGCAGAAGCGAGCATAATCATTGCCATAATGCTGCTACCCTCTGCCTCTTTACCATCATCACTGCGTAGCCTAATTTCAGCATCAAAGCTCTGCATGAGCTCAAACAGTTTCATTGCTGGGCGTGCGTGCAGACCTAGCCGATTTTTAATTTCAACTGTTGTTTTGAGCATCTTTAGGTCGCTTTTCTAATGTTCGATGGCGTGATTGCACATTTTTACCCCGTGTACGAAAGTAATCAGCCAGTTGCTCAGCAATATAGACAGACCGATGTTTACCCCCTGTACACCCAATTGCAACCGTAAGATAACTGCGGTTATTGGTTTCGAGCATGGGTAACCACTGCTCAAGGTAACTGCGTGTTTGATAAATAAAGTTATGTACTTCAGTATGTCGAGCTAAAAATGCTGCAACAGGTTTATCTAGACCGGTCATTGGGCGTAATTTAGGATCCCAATGCGGGTTAGGTAAAAAACGCACATCAAAAACATAGTCAGCATCAATGGGAATGCCATGTTTGAAGCCAAATGACTCAAATACCATGGTTAATTCCCGCTCACGCTTACCGAGTAGCCGTGAACGCAGCATTTCGGCTAACTCATGCACCGACATCTCTGTGGTATCAATCACCAAATCGGCACGTGAGCGTAGTGGCTCTAGTAGCTCATTTTCAGTATCAATGGCACTTTCAAGGGATAAACTCTGGCTAGAGAGCGGGTGCAAACGGCGGGTATCACTGTAGCGTCGAATCAGTGCGTTACGGTCAGCATCTAAAAATAGCAATTGAGGGATAAAACCTTCAGGCAGATCGCCTAATGCTTTATCTAGCTCGGCTGGAGAGTCAGGCAAGTTACGTACATCAATACTGACTGCCGCAGAGGTTTGTCTATCAAGCAGCGTTTTTGCTAACTCAGGTAACAGAGCTACCGGTAAATTATCGACACAGTAAAACCCCATATCTTCAATTGCACGTAAGGCAACTGATTTTCCTGAGCCTGAACGTCCACTGACGATCATTAACATCATGATCGTGACTCCCTTATTCTGCTTCTGCAATCAAAATCTGATACAGCTCTTCATCAGTTTGAGCTGTTCTTAAACGTCGGCAGATAGTTTTATCTGACAACTGCTTTGCCACTGCTGACAAGGTTTCTAAATGCTCTTTACATTGATCTTCGGGCACTAACAGTGCAAATAATAGGTCAACGGGTTGATTATCAATAGCATCAAATGGAATCGGTTGCTCACTGCGCAAAAATACAGCGACCGTTGTGCTACCAACGTCAGTTTTTCCGTGTGGAATGGCAATCCCATTTCCAATACCGGTACTGCCCATTTTTTCCCGCGCTAACATTGCCTCAAACAGCGTTTGAGCCGGAATATTTACGCGTTGTGCTGCCAGCTCACTGATAATTTCTAGTGCGCGTTTTTTGCTGGAGCAATGGACTGCACTTCGCGTACAGTCCAGTGAAAGCACAGTGCTTAGTTGCATAATTACTGCTTGTGTAGTTTATCTTTATGTTTAGTGAGCTGACGAGAGAGCTTATCAATCAGCAGATCAATGGACGCATAGAGGGTTTCGTGTTCAGCAGAAGCATGAAGTTCACCCGCATTAACGTGCAGCGTAGCTTCAGCGATTTGAACATTTTTCTCAACCGTTAAAACCACATAGACATTATTAATATGCTCAAAAAAGCGTTCTAGCTTACTGAATTTTGTCCCGACATAGTCGCGTAACGCTTCTGTGATTTCTACATTATGACCTGACAGATTAATTTGCATAAGCGTCTTTCCTCATCTTGTTGTATCAAACCAAGCGTTTACGCTGATTAGATGGGGGTATCGCAAGTGATTCACGGTATTTAGCAATTGTCCGCCGTGCAACCATGATCCCCTGATCCGCAAGCATTGAGACTATTTTGCTGTCGCTCAACGGTTTTGCGGTGTTTTCTTCTGCAACCATCCGCTTTACAAGAGCACGAATCGCTGTAGAGGAGCACTCACCACCGTCATCGGTATTGACGTGGCTAGAAAAAAAATACTTAAGCTCGAAAATACCCCGTGGGCAGTGTAAAAATTTTTGTGTCGTAACACGAGAGATCGTTGACTCGTGCATATCTACACGTAATGCCACATCAGCCAATACCATTGGCTTCATGTACTCATCACCGTACTCAAAAAAATCCTGTTGATGTTCGACAATACAACATGCCACTTTGAGTAGCGTGTCATTGCGGCTCTCTAAACTTTTAATCAACCACTTTGCATCTTGCAAGTGGGATCGAATAAATTGTGAGTCAGCACTGTTATTTGTTTGGCGTGACATAGCCGCATACTGCGGATTAATCGATAAACGCGGTGTTGCATCACCGTTGAGTTTAACATGCCATACACCGGCTATTTTTTTAACTGCCACATCAGGAATAATGTATTCAGTTTCACGTTGACCAATGCGCAACCCAGGTTGAGGGTCGAACGTTTGAATTAATGCCATCGCTGCTTTTAAATCATCATCTTTTAATCGTGTTTCACGGGTTAACCCTCGAAAGTCACGGTTTGCCAGCAACTCAAGATGATTATCAATAATCATGTGCGCTTGCTTATGCGCAGGTGTATTTTTTGGCAATTGTTTTAACTGTATGAGTAAGCACTCACGTAGATCACGGGCTGCAATGCCAAGTGGATCAAAATGTTGTACACGTGTAAGAACGGCTTGTATCTCATCAATATCAATACTGTTATCACCAAGGCTTGCGTGGATCTCTTCGAGTGATTGAGTGAGGTAGCCGGCATCATCAATAGCATCAATAAGTGCAATGGCAATAGCATAATCAATATCACTCATACGTGATAACTGCGCCTGCCAAAGAAGATAATCATGCAAGGATTCACACGTTTCACCCTGATAGAGCGGTGTTTCACTATCAGTATCTACAGTATGGTTGCTAAGAGCCGTTGATGCACCATAAGTGCTATAAATATCCTCCCAAGAGGCATCTACGGGGAGCTCTTGTGGCATATGTTGCTGATCAAGTGCATCACGAGAATCAAAGTCATGCTCTGCATACTCATCATGCTCTGCATATTCATCATGCAATGCGTGTTCTTGATTATCGGTTAAGCTGGTCTCTGATCCCAGATTCGTTGACTCTGGTATTTCAAGAGGCATCTCTTCAATATCGTCAACAAGTTCGAGCAGTGGATTACTGTCGAGTGCTTGCTGGATCTCTTGCTGTAGCTCAAGTGTTGACAACTGCAACAAGCGAATAGCCTGTTGTAACTGAGGTGTCATCGCTAATTGCTGACTAAGTTTGAGTTGTAAACTTGGCTTCATGTAACCTCAAATACCTGTTACACCTTCACACTGAAGGAAAAATAAATAATGCAACATTGATATAAAATCGAGATGTAATGTGTAACCAACACATAATCAAATAGAGATACTGTGATACAGACGATAATACGCTATAAACGGAATTGATCACCTAGATATACACGCTTGACGTGTTCGTCTTCCAAAACCTCTGCGGGTGTTCCATGTGCAATCATATGGCCTTGGCTAACAATATAAGCATGTTCACAAACATCAAGAGTTTCGCGTACGTTATGGTCAGTAATCAGTACACCTAAACCACTGTCACGCAAGTGTTCAATAATTTTTTTGATATCAATGACGGAGATCGGGTCAACGCCTGCAAAAGGTTCATCAAGTAGAATAAACTTAGGATTTGCAGCTAATGCTCGTGCAATTTCAACGCGTCGACGCTCACCGCCTGATAGTGCTTGCCCTAAGCTATTGCGAATATGCTGGATATGAAACTCATCAAGTAACTCTTCAGCACGATCATTACGGCCTTTATCATCTAAATCTTGTCGAGTTTCGAGTACTGCCATCAGATTGTTATAGACACTTAATCGCCGAAAAATAGAGGCTTCTTGCGGTAAATAACCAATGCCTTTGCGTGCACGTGCGTGCATCGGCAATAAACTGATATCTTCATCATCAATACGAATACTGCCGTTATCACGTGCAACTAAACCAACCACCATATAAAACGTGGTTGTTTTACCTGCACCGTTTGGCCCAAGCAAACCGACAATCTCACCCGATTTCACTGTTAGGCTAACATCAACCACCACTTTGCGGCCTTTATAGCTTTTGGCTAAATTTTCTGCGATTAACGTTGCCATTTAGTTGCTACTTTTCTTGTCAGAGTTATTAAGTTGAGCTGGCTGTAACACAGTAACAACCTGCTGACCTTTATTACTGAACGCTTCCATCTGCTGTTTTTGCATTAAATAGGTAATACGATCAGCTTTTACACTACTGTCTAACTGTTTGAGCTCTGCATTGTCGATCAGTTCAACGAAATCAGTAGCTAAATCGTAACGCATTTTATCTGCATAGCCGTCGACCGGTTTTCCGTTATCTTGCATCTGGTAGAAGGTCGCTGGTTTACCAAAGGCCTCAATAATCTCTTTGCCTTTTTTGTCTTTTGGTCGGATAACGACAACTTTATTGGCAGTGACTTTTATTGTGCCTTGTGTGAGTACGACATTACCGGTGAAAACAACGGTATTGGTCGCCAGATCAAGAGATTGCTGTGCTGAGTTGATGTTAATTGGTTGATCAGTATCGCCTTTTAAGGCAAATGCAGGTCGGCTTAATATCACTAAAGTCAACGCGGCCAGTAAACTACGGTTTTTTAATTTCATAATACGATTTTACCTGCTCTTGAAGTGCGGCGGTTCGATTGCGTAAGTTACCGATCATTTTTAGACCGGTCGAGGTGAAGTTAGTACCGTACAGTTTTACTTCAACATCTGAGGTTATATCTTGTGTTTTTAGATCAATAGTTGCTTGTTGAGTTTCTAACCGTTCAAGCTGTGAGTCAGGTGTTAAGCTGTTTACTTCAACATTTTTTTTCAAATAAAGGGTACGGTCTTTCGTTAAGATGGCACTGTCTGCACGCACCATCCAGATTGGAACGCCTTTTTCTGAATAGAGCGTCATCAGGGGTTGAGTAAAATCGGTATCTCCGGTCTCTGCGTAATATTTTACCTTGGTTGATACTAATTTATAGTGCAATTTACCTTCGGGATCATACACCACGGTGAGCATGTTATTGCCCCAAAACGAGGGATCACCTTTGGTCATCCCTGGAAGTGTTGGGGTACCTTGCTTAGAGGTGGTTGCTAACCACCCCATCAGTATTAGTACAATCGCGCCGAGAAACAGACTCAGGCGAACATTCATATTGAGTGTCCCTGTGCACTATCAAGTTTACCTTGTGCCAGTAAAATCAGATCGCACAATTCACGCACTGCACCATGCCCCCCTTTAAATTGGGTAGTGTAGTCTGCGCGTGGCAGTAATAGTGGATGAGCATCTGCAACACAAACAGACAAACCTACCTCTTTCATTACTGGCCAATCAATCAAGTCATCGCCAATATAAGCAACGTGTTCAGGGCGCAGATTCAGAGTGCTTAATAGCTCACGAAAGGCGATGATTTTATCAAGCTGCCCTTGGTATAAATGTGTAATACCCAGTGTTTTTGCACGGTTAGCAACGAGCTGTGATGAGCGACCCGTAATAATACCCACTTCAATATCTGAGGTCAGTAGGCAGCGAATACCATAACCATCGCGCACATGAAATGCTTTTAGCTCTTCGCCCTGATTGCCCATATAAATTAACCCATCAGACAGCACGCCATCAACATCGCAAATAAGTAACTTAATTTGCGCAGCACGCTCCAGTACCGAGCGTTCTACGGCACCGTAACAGGTATCAATTAACATTATACTACTCCAGCTTTTAACAGATCATGCATATGGATAACGCCCACAAGCACGTCATTTTGTGTCACTAATAGACACGAAACACACTGTTTTTGCATCATGTTAAGTGCTTCAACAGCTAATGATTCAGGATCAATACGCAGACCGCCGCGTGTCATGACACTCTCGATAACAATATTATTCAGATCATGGTGTAAGTCGAATACTCGGCGTAGATCGCCATCAGTAAAAATGCCCTGAATATGCAACATGTCATCACAAATTACTACCATTCCCAGTTTCTTGCGGGAAATTTCCAATACGGTATCGCGTAAACTGGCTGTTGGCGAGATAAAAGGCAGATCATCACCGGTATGCATAATGTCTTTTACTTTTAGTAGCAACTTACGACCAAGTGCACCACCAGGGTGTGATAGTGCAAAGTCATCAGCCGTAAAGCCACGGGCTTTAAGCAGCGCGATAGCCAAGGCATCGCCCATAACTAAAGTGGCTGTGGTGCTTGATGTTGGAGCAAGCCCAAGTGGGCAGGCTTCTTGCGGTACATGAATACACAAGTGAGCATCTGATAGCCGCCCCATGGTGCTATCAGGTTTACTGGTCATACAGATCAATGGGTTACCAAGACGCTTAATCACTGGGATCAAGGTTAAGATCTCGTGCGCTTCACCAGAGTTTGAGATAGCCAATACCACATCATCGCGACTTAGCATGCCTAAGTCACCGTGGCTTGCTTCCCCTGGGTGAACAAAAAATGCTGGAGTGCCTGTACTGGCAAAAGTTGCCGCAATTTTACGCCCAATATGGCCTGATTTTCCCATCCCCATGACAATCACTTTACCGCTACATTCGTAAATTAATTTACAGGCGTGCGCAAAATGTGCATCAATATACTGATCGAGTTGATCAATACTGTCGCGCTCAATTGTCAGAACATGGCGTCCCCAATACTGGAAATCAAAAGCATTTGGCATCATGGCTCTCGCAAATTAAAAGAGTTTTCGTAAAAAAGGTATGCAGCAACATCATGTTAAAGTGTGTGGTTTTCTTACGCTTGCATCTGTTGCAGTAACATTGCTAGGTACGCAATAAACCCGCCTAATAGTATGAGCCCAGCAACACGGCCAATGCGTTGGCTGCGGCGAAGGCATAACACAGCCAAAAACAAGCTCGCCCCCATCATAACCATAAAATCGCGACTAAATGCTGCGGGGTCAGTTGCAAAAGGGGAAATTAATGCGGGAATACCTAATACAGTCAAAATATTAAAAATATTTGAACCAATAATATTACCAAGGGCCATATCATCTTCACCCTTGAGTGCGCCGGTAACTGAGGTTGCTAACTCCGGTAAGCTGGTGCCAATTGCGATAACGGTTAGGCCAATAATAAGCTCACTCATACCAAGGGCTTGTGCAATTATCGTGGCGTTATCCACCATCAATTTTGAAGAGAGTGGCAAAACAATCAGGCCAATAATCAGCCAAAAACTGGCTCTGCTTCGGCTCACTCCTTCAGGAATATCATCATCGGGCTCAGTACTGCCGGTGCGTGCCGCAGAGCGGGCAAGGTGTGTCATATACATCATAAACAAGACAAAGACGGCTAACAGGATAAAAGACTCAACTCTTCCTAAATAGTTGTTATACAACAAAATACCGGCTAGTACAGAAACACCCAGCATAATGGGTAATTCACGTTTAACAATGGTAGAGTTTACTTTAAGTGGGCAAATGAGTGCCACAACACCTAAGATTAATAGGATATTAGCAATATTCGAACCTATCGCATTTCCGACTGCTGTATTGCTGTGCCCACTGAATGCTGCAGTAGCAGAAACGACCATTTCAGGAGCAGATGTCCCCATACCGACAATAGTCATACCAATAATCAGCGGTGGAACATGAAAACTTTTTGCTAATGCCGCTGCACCATAAACAAGACGATCAGCACTCCATACTAATAAAACTAAACCTAACATTAATAAAGAAACGGCAAGCCACATTAAGTCAATCCTGTTGTGATAATTTGTGGTTTAATATATCTACAATGTTGCAGTACAATTTATGGCTACGACATTGATAGTGTCATTTTATTTAATTACAACATGTAATAACTGTCTGTAATAGACATGACGAGGATATGCAGTAAATCAATATCGTATTTGCATACGATATTAGGGGTAATTTTGACTGCCGAATGCAGAAAAGTAAAACAGTAACCTGCATCATTGGTATGTTGAGATATTGGTGCGGAATGCCTATCATGCCCGCGGCCTAATTATCTTAGTTATTTGAAGAGAACGTCATGACTCAGACTCACTTGGTAGAAGTCCGCAATATGCGTTTCTCCCGTGGCGATCGGCCGATTTTTGAGGATATTAACCTCAGTGTTCCCCGTGGTAAAATTACGGCCATAATGGGGCCATCAGGGATCGGCAAAACAACATTATTGCGTTTAATTGGTGGGCAATTACAACCGACTTCCGGCGAAATCTGGTTTGATGGCGATAATATCCCTACATTATCACGCCGTCAGTTGTATCACGTGCGCAAAAAAATGAGTATGTTATTCCAGTCTGGGGCGCTGTTTACTGACCTCAATGTTTTTGAAAATGTAGCCTTTGCGCTACGTGAGCACAGTCAACTGCCTGAGCCATTATTACGGAAAATCGTATTAATGAAACTGGAATCTGTAGGGCTGCGTGGTGCCGCACATCTGATGCCAGCAGAGCTTTCCGGAGGAATGGCCCGCCGTGCAGCACTTGCCCGCGCGATTGCCCTCGATCCTGAACTCATTATGTTTGATGAGCCTTTTGCAGGGCAAGATCCTATTAATATGGGGATCTTAGTCACGCTGATTCGTCAGCTCAATCAATCCTTGGGGTTGAGCTGCATTGTGGTATCGCATGATGTTCCTGAAGTTTTGAGCATTGCAGATTACGCCTATATTATTGCAGAACAACATGTCATTGCGCATGGTTCACCACAGGCATTGCGTGCGCATACCGATCCTCAGGTTCGCCAATTTCTCGATGGAAAAGCAGATGGTCCAGTTCCCTTTAGTTTTCCCGCTCAAGACTATCGTACGGAGTTATTTGGCTGATGTTACTTGATATGTTAGCGTCATTTGGTCGTAATGGGCTACAAACCTGCGCAACGTTTGGGCGAGCAGGGATTATGTTGGCAGGTGCACTGATTGGTCGGCCACAACCGCGTAAACAGTTCCCATTATTATTGCGCCAGCTATATAGCATTGGCGTACAGTCATTACTGATTATCTTAGTATCTGGGCTTTTTATTGGTATGGTGTTGGCCTTACAAGGCTACATTATTCTGGTTGATTTTGGTGCAGAAACAAGTCTTGGTCAGATGGTTGCCCTGTCACTGTTTCGTGAGCTTGGCCCTGTTGTGACCGCTTTACTGTTTGCTGGGCGCGCGGGCTCTGCCATGACTGCAGAGATAGGCTTAATGAAAGCGACCGAACAGCTCTCTAGTCTTGAAATGATGGCAGTAGACCCGTTACGTCGTGTGATTGCTCCGCGTTTTTGGGCTGGCGTTATCAGCATGCCTATCCTCTCAACTATTTTTGTGGCTGTAGGAGTATGGGGCGGTTCTGTGGTAGGCGTTGATTGGAAAGGCATTGACCACGGTAGTTTTTGGTCAGTAATGCAATCCTCAGTCAGTTGGTCATATGATTTGCTTAACGGATTTTTAAAAAGTGTGGTATTTGCCATTACTGTCATGTGGATAGCTCTATTTAACGGATACGATGCCGTCCCTACGTCGGCAGGAATTAGTCAGGCTACGACTCGCACAGTCGTGCACTCATCGTTAGCCGTATTAGCATTAGATTTTGTGCTTACCGCACTGATGTTTGGGAATTGATCAGCATGCAGCAAAATAGACGATTAGAGATAAGTGTTGGCATTTTCATGGTAGTTGGTTTAGCGGCACTGCTTTTTTTAGGGCTTAAAGTTGCTGATATTAAAGCCTTAGGCAGTGAACCTACATATCGCTTAACGGCCACGTTTGACAATATTGGTAGTTTAAAGCCACGCTCACCGGTCAAAATTGGAGGGGTAGTTATTGGGCGAGTTACGGCAATTTCGCTCAATACCAAAACATATTTACCCCAAGTTGAATTGAGTATTTTAGCCAAATATAACGACATTCCAGAAACCAGCTCACTGTCGATTCGCACTTCTGGGCTATTAGGTGAGCAGTATTTATCACTGACACCAGGTTTTATCGATACGGATACCGCTATTTTAAAAGACGGCGATAAAATAGAAGATACTAAGTCAGCTATGGTGCTTGAAGATCTGATAGGTCAGTTCTTGTACAACACCGGTGGCAGTAACAACACAACCCATACGTCAGAAACTACAACTGGCGCACAGTAAAGAATAACGTTTAGGAGAAACCGAAGATGTGGAAACGTTTTGTGATGTTGGCTCTGTTGGTTATCGCCCCTTTGGCACATGCGGCTGATACCAGTAACCCGTATGTATTGATGAATCAAGTGGCTGATCAACTGTTTACTGATTTGAAAAACAAACAACCACAGATCAAACAAAACCCTAATATGCTTAAGGATATTGTACGTAAAGAGCTAATGCCGTATGTACATGTTCGTTATGCCGGTTCACTGGTACTTGGCCGCTATTTCAAAGAAGCGACAGAAGCTCAACGTACAGAATATTTTGCTGCTTTTGATCAATACCTTGTACAAGCTTATGCACAAGCGTTAACCCTGTATTCAGGCCAAAATCTAAAAATTGAAAAAGAAAAACCGCTTGGTGATAGTAATATTGTCTCTATTCGTGTTGATGTACTTGAACCGGGTAAAACACCAACGCGTTTGGATTTTAAATGGCGTAAAAACAGTAAAACAGGTGAATGGCAAGCTTATGACATGGTTGCTGAGGGGATCAGTATGATCTCTACTAAGCAAAATGAGTGGGCAGGTGTGTTACGCTCTGGCGGTGTTGATGCATTAACCAACGTACTCAAAGAGTCTGCGGCTGTTCCTATTACATTAAAGCAGAAAAGCTAATGGCAGCACGTGTACAATGGTTACAGGTGCAGTCAGGTCAAGTTCACCTGATAGGAGAACTTGACCGTGATTCCCTTCTCGATTTTTGGGCCAAACGTGATAGCCTCATTCCCGCAGAACAAGCATGTGAGATTGATTTACGTCAGTTAACACGGATTGACTCAGCGGGGTTGGCATTTTTGATGACATTGCTAGTAGAAGCCAGTGAAAAGGGCAGTATTTGCACACTGGTTAATATACCTAGTGCGCTAGTTACGCTGATCGATTTATCGAATCTGACTAAGATTATGTCACCATATATCAACACGCCTGAGCCTAAACAGACAACACACCTTGTATAGCGCCAACCATAAAGTAATCGAGAGTAAAATATGGATAACAATGAAATTAAAAGCATCTTGGTCAATGCGTTATCTCTCGATGATGCCTACGTGACCGGTGATGGAAGCCATTTTCAGGTTATTGCTGTCAGCGAACAGTTCACAGCAATGAGCCGAGTGAAAAAACAACAAACTGTTTATGCACCTTTGATGGAATATATTGCAGATAACCGCATTCATGCGTTGTCTATAAAAGCATTGACCCCAGATGAATGGCAACGTGAACGTAAGTTTCTGCTGCCAAGCTAGTTAATCGAGAGCAGGATCCATGGATAAATTTCAAGTAACAGGGCCTAGCCGCCTACACGGAGAGGTGAACATCTCCGGAGCAAAAAACGCTGCACTGCCTATTTTATTTGCTGCACTATTGGCTGAAGAGCCGGTAGAAATTCAAAATGTCCCACATTTGCGGGATATTGACACGACCATGAAACTGTTGCGCCAGTTAGGTGCTAAAGTAGAGCGTGATGGTTCAGTATACGTTGATGCACGTAACGTTAATGAATTTTGTGCACCCTATGATCTTGTTAAAACCATGCGAGCCTCTATTTGGGCTTTAGGCCCACTGGTGGCACGTTTCGGTCGCGGGCAAGTTTCACTACCGGGTGGTTGTGCTATTGGGGCACGTCCTGTTGATCTGCACATTAGCGGGTTACGCCAGCTCGGTGCTGATATCCAACTCGAAGAGGGGTATGTTAAAGCCTCGGTAAACGGTCGTTTGACCGGTGCACATATTGTAATGGATAAAGTCAGTGTAGGTGCAACCGTCACTATCATGAGTGCTGCAACGCTTGCTACTGGTACAACAGTGATTGAAAACGCTGCGCGTGAGCCAGAAATTGTTGATACCGCAGACTTCCTTAATACCCTTGGCGCTAAAATTTCCGGTGCAGGTAGTGATCGTATTACCATCGAAGGCGTTGAGCGTTTAGGTGGCGGTGTACATCGGGTTGTCCCTGATCGTATTGAAACGGGAACGTTCCTTATCGCCGCAGCAATCTCAGGTGGCCGTGTTGTATGTCGCAATGCTAAACCAGAAACGCTCGATGCTGTATTGGCAAAACTGCGTGAAGCAGGCGCAAAAATTGAAACTGGAGATGATTGGATCAGTATTGATACCGAAGGTAATCGCTTAAAAGCGGTGAATATCCGTACTGCACCACACCCAGGTTTTCCAACAGATATGCAAGCACAATTTACCTTGTTAAATATGGTTGCAGAAGGCACTGGCGTGATTACCGAAACCATCTTCGAAAACCGCTTTATGCATGTCCCTGAACTGATGCGTATGGGAGCAAATGCGGAAATTGAAGGTAATACAGTGATCAGTAAAGGTGTTGCAACACTTAGCCATGCTCAAGTGATGGCCACTGATTTGCGTGCATCAGCGAGTTTAGTCCTTGCTGGCTGTATTGCCAACGGTGTCACTGAAGTTGACCGTATTTATCATATCGATCGGGGTTATGAGCGTATCGAAGATAAATTGCGAGGTTTAGGTGCAAAAATTGAACGGGTAAAAGCTGAAGTATAACCTGCATGTTTTTGTATTTTAGTGCATGAAAAAGGCCTGTTAGGTGTTATCTGACAGGCTTTTTCATTGCACCAATGATGATTGGCGATTGATACTTTTATTGCATTATACTCTTGCAGCGTTACTGTTGTATCGCTTATCTAAAAACATACAACGTATAGATACGCATACTCTGTCATGAGCAATAAAAGCGCAAGAGCCTCATGTGTCATCTTCGCTTAATGAATAGGATATTCACTGACTGTAACCGGAATAGTCATCTCTTTACCATCGCGGATTAGCGTTACTTGAATGGTTGAGCCTGGACGAATTTCTGCAACTTGATCCATGACACCAACAGCACTGACCGGAACTTTACCATCAATAGATGTCACAATATCGCGAACATGCAATCCTGCGATAGCCGCAGGGCTTGAAGGTTCAATTGCTCCAATAATAATGCCTTGTACACGCTCAAGATTAAAATGTGGGCTTCTTGCAGGCACAACTTCGCGACCTTGAACGCCAATATAACCACGGATCACCCGACCATCGCGGATCAGTTTACTCATTATTTTACTGGCTAACGCAACTGGAATTGCAAAACCAATCCCTTCTGCAGCCTCACCAGAGTTACTCTTATCTAAACTCAGCGTGTTAATCCCAACTAACTCACCCAAACTGTTTACCAATGCACCGCCAGAGTTACCGCGGTTGATTGATGCATCTGTTTGCAGGAAGTTTTGCCGTCCAAACGTACTCAAACCGATACGTCCAGTCGCACTGATAATTCCTTGTGTAATGGTTTGACCTAAATTATAGGGGTTACCAATAGCCAACACGATATCACCAACACGGGCAGGGCGTTCTGAGTTTTGCGGGATTTTTGGCAAATTTGTAGAGTCAATTTTTAGCACTGCTAAATCAGTCATTGTATCAGAGCCAACAAGCATTGCCTCAAAAACCCTACCATCTTGCAACGCCACAATGATTTGATCTGCACTGGCAATTACATGCTGATTGGTGAGAATGTAGCCACGCGGGTCCATAATTACCCCAGATCCTAAATTACGGATCCCCAGCGTTTGATCTTCACTGTTGTTCCCCATACTGCGGTTATAAACATTAACGACCGCAGGTGCAGCACGTCGTACCGCTGAATTAAAACTCACCGGTTGTTCAGTGCCAATAGATAAATGGGGAGCAGGTAGCCCGATAGAGCTTTTACGTATTTCAGGATAAAGCCAGAGCACCAGCAAGGCAGCCAGTATTCCTAATACAATTGCTTTAAACAGCTTTGCAAGCATAATGGCAGTCAGTTGATATTGGAAAGCAAAAAAGAAGAAGTCAGGATACAAAAACAGCATCCTGACTCCGTTATATATCGCTGTACATTAAATTGCGTTGACAGCACACACTACGGCAATAATCCTTGAGATGAAACGATATATTAGCGTAGTAATATATAGAGCGAAGCATCACCACGCAGAATATTCATCGCAATCACTGGAGGTTTGCTATCTAATACTTTACGTAGTTCGCCTAAATTCGCTATAGGCTGACGATTAATGCCAACAATCACATCGCCATTTTGTAGACCAACTCGCGCAGCTGATGAACCTTTATCCACTTTAGTGACCTGCACACCATGCTGCTCACCTTTACTGTAATTGAGCAACTCAGCGCCTTCTAAACCAGGATATAAGTTTGATGCGCTTGTTTGTACATCATCACTTTGTGCAAGTGTCACATTTGCATCAAGAGGTTTGCCATCACGTAATAGGCCGAGTTTTACCGTTTTACCCGCACCCATAGTGGCAATTTTGGCACGCATTTCAGCAAAGCTTACAACAGGTTGGCCATCCATCATCACAATCACATCACCCGCTTTAATACCGGCTTTTGCGGCTGCTGAGTTTGGTACAACCTCGCTGACAAATGCCCCTTTTTGAGCATCTAAATTAAATGCTTTGGCCAGATCAGGGTTCATTTCACCCGCTTTAATGCCCAAAATACCGCGACGTACACCACCAAACTGAATAATTTGATCAACTAAATTTTTTGCCATTGTACTTGGAATAGCAAAACCGATACCTACGTTACCGCCATTAGGCGCTAAAATTGCGGTATTAATACCAATTAACTCACCGTTTAAGTTCAGCAGCGCGCCGCCTGAGTTGCCTTGGTTTATTGCTGCATCAGTCTGAATAAAGTTTTCAAAGTTCTCTAAGTTTAATCCCGTGCGGCCCAGTGCAGAGATAATTCCAGACGTAACAGTTTGACCTAAACCAAACGGATTACCCACCGCTACAGCAAAATCACCTACGCGTAAACCATCTGAATTAGCAATCTTAATTGCCGTTAAATCTTTAGGATTTTCTAACTGCAACAGGGCAATATCAGATTGTTTATCTGTACCAAGCAACTTAGCTTTAAACTCACGACCATCTTTGAGTTGTACATTAATCTTATCTGCACCATTAATCACATGATTATTGGTAATCACATAACCTTTAGCTGCATCAATAATTACACCTGAACCTAATCCACGAAATGGGCGTGCATTTGATTGTTCAGTAGGAAAATCAGGGCCAAAGAAAAATTTGAACTCTTCAGGTAAGCGTTGACGTTGAACCTGAGTCCCCTCTACGGAAATGCCCACTACAGCAGGAAGTACTTTCTCTAGCATAGGCGCAAGACTTGGCACCGTCTGCCCATTGACTGCCGCAGGAAGCGCTGCAAACGCCGAAACTGGGCTCAAAGATAAGCCTAAACTTAACGTTAAAGCACTCAGCAATAGCATAGGTTTTTTCATAGCAACACACCCAACAATCGAAAAAATATAATTTAGTAAGGATAAAAGAATATTGCCGTTCAAAAAGAACAACTTATCCTCTAAGACTATAAATGCCCCATTTAGTTCACTAAATGACCAATTAAACCGCTGTTTTTTTAATCTTGAGGTTTTTTCGGATTAAAAATACCCGTGTGTTGATCAGGATAATCGCGTGGCATACTAATAGGTGCTTGGTCATTATCAGCTTCTGTTAAGCGATAACGAAAAGGGTTATCTTGCTTTGGTAACTCAGGCAGCAGCTGATTTGACGTTTTTGCCATATGTTGATAGAGCTTACGGTAATCATTAGCCATATTGTCTAACAGTTCTGCACTGTGTGCAAAATGGTCAGTCAACTCTTGACGATACTGCTCTAACTCATACTTATTTTTTTCAAGTTCAGTCTGTATTTTTTTCTGCTTGCGTAAATCTTTACGCATTAAACGAGCCAAAATCATACCTAGCGCCAAACCAACAATAAAAGTAAGCGCACTAATCCAAGTCATAATTACTCCTAAGGAAAATCAAGCTTAATCAGCAAGGTGGCTATCATGCCACTGTCTTTACTGTTGTCACTATACCTGCTCTTACAGGCGACGTGATACTATAAGCGTCATCTTTTAATGTGATAAAAAACACGTAAAGACTATACCGAATATTTATACAGGAAGTGGTCGAACAATGGATGTGATTCCACCTAGCCAACGTTATCAACAATTGTTACTTGAACCACAACTGAGTTTTGATCTCACTCAGCAGCGGGCAGTACAGGAATTAGATCGTCTTTTTTTCCAATTAGTTCAACATACCACTACCTCAGTGCCGTTGAATACCCTGTTTTCTTTAAGTGATAAAGATTTAAACAAGGCCATGGAAAAAAAGAGGGGAATAAAATCGTGGCTCCCTCTACTTAAAGTTGTTCGTTCGCGTTTTGTTACCTCCAATGCCCCTTCTACGCCGATACAGGGAGTATACCTGTGGGGTGGTGTAGGGCGAGGGAAAACATGGCTAATGGATCTGTTCTACGATGCATTACCAGGCAATCGTAAACTGCGTATGCACTTTCATCGTTTTATGCACTATGTACACAGTGCATTAAATGAGCAAAAAGGGCGCTCCGATCCGCTTATTCATATTGCGCAGCAACTGAGTGAGCAGTATGCCGTTATCTGTTTCGATGAGTTTTTCGTTTCTGATATTACCGATGCGATGTTGTTAGGAGGCTTATTTAAGGCACTATTTGCGCAGGGAGTGGTATTAGTGGCAACCTCAAATGTGCAGCCAGACGAGCTTTATCGTAATGGATTACAACGCAGCCGATTTTTACCTGCTATTTCACTTATCAAACAACATTGTCAAATATTGTCTGTTGATAGTGGAATTGATTACCGTTTGCGTACACTGCAACAGGCTGAAATTTATCATTGTCCACTGGATGCACAGGCCGAGCGCAACATGCAACATTACTTTTCCCGTTTAAGTACTGAACATCCTCAATGTAATCATTCCATTCTGATTAACCAGCGGTTAATTCAGGTTAAAGCTGAGTCTGCGGGTGTGCTCATGGTTGATTTTAACGCACTGTGTGAGCAACCGCGTAACGCGGCTGACTTTATTGCACTCTCACAGCGTTACCATACCGTATTGTTAATGCATGTGCGTTGTATGTCAGAGGAAAACAGTGATACTGCCCGGCGCTTTATTGCCTTAATCGATGAGTTTTATGAACGTAAGGTAAAATTAATTATTTCAGCTGAAACCTTGCCAGAACAGCTTTATCAGGGAAATTTATTGCGTTTTGAGTACCAAAGATGTTTTTCTCGCTTGCAAGAGATGCAGAGCATAGATTATCTTGCGCAGCCTCATTGGTCGTAATTGCAGATGTGATGCAAAAAACAGTCGATTTTATCGACGGTCTTCACTATAATCTTGCGACCCCACGTTACATTGGTAGTCCCCGCCAATACGGTGCTAGCAAACTCAACTCGAAGGGGTTGTTGTGCTTGGCATGTGAGTGTGAATTTTCATCATTCCCGACGTTAATTCACCGGGTGTAACTTTTTTATTGGGTAAGCTATTTCATGAAAACTTTTGTAGCTAAACCAGAAACCGTTAAGCGTGACTGGTATGTAGTAGACGCAAACGGCAAGACTCTGGGTCGTCTGGCGACCGAGCTGGCTCGTCGTCTGCGCGGCAAGCACAAGGCGGAATACACTCCGCACGTTGATACCGGTGATTACATCATCGTTTTGAACGCAGATAAAGTTGCTGTAACAGGTAACAAGCGTTCTGACAAGGTTTATTACCGTCACAGCGGCTATATCGGTGGTATGAAATCTGCCACTTTCGAAGAAATGATCGCCAAGCATCCAGAGCGCGTGATCGAAATCGCTGTTAAGGGCATGCTGCCAAAAGGTCCTCTGGGCCGTGCCATGTTCCGTAAGCTGAAAGTGTATGCGGGTGCTACGCACGATCATGCAGCACAGCAACCACAAGTTCTGGACATCTAATACGGGATCAAGGCAATGGCAGAGAATCAATACTACGGCACTGGCCGTCGCAAAAGCTCTTCCGCGCGCGTCTTTATCAAGCCGGGTAGCGGTAACATCGTAATCAACCAGCGTAGTCTGGATCAGTACTTCGGCCGTCCAACTGCCCGTATGGTAGTTCGTCAGCCGCTGGAACTGGTTGAGATGAGCGAGAAGCTAGACCTGTACATCACCGTTGTTGGTGGTGGTATTTCTGGTCAAGCGGGCGCAATCCGTCACGGTATTACCCGTGCACTGATGCAGTACGACGAGACCCTTCGTCCAGCTCTGCGCGCTGCTGGCTTCGTAACTCGTGACGCTCGTTGCGTGGAACGTAAGAAAGTCGGTCTGCGTAAAGCACGTCGTCGTCCACAGTTCTCCAAGCGTTAATTTGTTACCGCTTCGGCGGTTACAGATTACCTTCAAAAAGCCCAGCGTATGCTGGGCTTTTTTGTTGTTATATATGTTGCAAAAAGGTTTTAATAACTTGTCAAAAAGTGTTGTTTTTCTTATTATTTGCGTGACTTTTGCAATTATGGGGATCTCATGCTACTCAAATGTTAATATTTTAGTAGGGGGCAAGAGATTTCACGTCAGGAAGCAATAAGACCGCAGGGAAATAATAATAACCAAGCGGGATGCGATGGGAGAGTGAGGGATGAACAATGCGCCTGTAAACAACAGTCGCCGGCGTTTTTTAACTGCCGCAACTGGCGTAGTCGGTGGCGTAGGGGCAGTTTTTGTAGCTGTACCCTTCATCAAATCCTGGAATCCCAGTGCGAAGGCCAAGGCGGCAGGTGCACCGGTTCAGGTCGATATCAGCAAATTAGAAGAAGGGCAGTTGATTCGTGTCGAGTGGCGGGGGAAACCTGTCTGGCTTGTGCGTCGAACCAAAGTGGTATTGGATGAACTGGCCACGCACGATGGAAAATTGCGCGATCCACAATCGTCTGAACCACAACAACCTGAGTATGCAAGTAATCCTTATCGGTCGATTAAACCCGATATTTTTGTTGCGGTCGGGATTTGTACGCATTTAGGTTGCTCACCGAGTTATATTCCAGAAAACTTTGGTGTACAAGTTGAAGGTGTGCAATCAGGCTTCTTATGCCCGTGCCACGGTTCAAAATTTGATATGGCCGGTCGCGTATTTCAGGGCGTTCCCGCCCCCTTAAATTTGATGATCCCACCGTATAAATTTGTCGACGACAATACCATTATCATTGGCGTAGATGACAAGGGAGTGGCTGCGTAAATGAATACTCTACTCGACTGGATTAATGCCAGGATCCCCTTAACCGCAACCTACAACAAACATGTTGGCGAATATCCTGCGCCGAAAAACTTCAATTTTTGGTATTTTTTCGGATCGCTGGCAATGCTTGTGTTGGTGAATCAGATCATCACTGGGATCTGGTTGACGATGAACTACAATCCGTCTGCTGAAGGGGCATTTGCCTCTATCGAATACATCATGCGTGATGTTGAGTACGGCTGGCTGCTGCGTTACATGCACTCTACCGGTGCTTCGTTCTTCTTTATTGTCATCTACATGCACATGTTCCGCGGGCTGATTTACGGTTCATACCAAAAACCGCGCGAGTTGCTGTGGATTTTCGGCATGCTGCTCTTTCTTGCATTAATGGCCGAAGCATTTATGGGCTACTTGTTGCCGTGGGGTCAGATGTCATTTTGGGGAGCACAGGTGATCATTTCACTGTTTGGCGCAATCCCTGGTATCGGTGATGCGCTGACATTGTGGATCCGAGGTGATTATGTCATTTCGGGTGTTACACTGAATCGCTTTTTTGCTCTGCACGTGATTGCCGTTCCGTTGGTGTTGGTACTGTTGGTCTTCCTGCATATTGTGGCTTTGCATGAAGTGGGATCAAATAACCCTGATGGTATTGAGATCAAAAAGAATAAAGATGCCAACGGCTGGCCAAAAGATGCCATTCCGTTC
This sequence comes from Plesiomonas sp., assembly GCF_051652165.1. GTDB lineage: Bacteria > Pseudomonadota > Gammaproteobacteria > Enterobacterales > CAMTGL01 > Plesiomonas. The sequence continues at coordinate 223,343 of NZ_JBOFTR010000003.1, read as the reverse complement.
CACCCTTATTACACCGTAAAAGACATTATGGGGGTCGCCGGTTTTCTGTTTTTCTTCTGTTATGTGATCTTTTTTAACCCTGAAATGGGGGGGTACTTTCTTGAGCCACCTAACTTTGAAGCGGCAAATGGCTTAAAAACACCGCCACACATTGCACCGGTTTGGTATTTCACCCCGTTCTACGCTATTTTGCGTGCCATTCCTGACAAGTTGTTGGGGGTAATTATGATGGGCTTATCGATAGCGGTACTGTTTTTATTGCCATGGGTTGATCGTGGTAAGGTCAAATCAGTGCGTTATCGCAGTGCTTTTCATCGTTGGAATATCGGGTTATTTACCGTTAGTTTTATTGCGTTAGGTATTTTAGGGACGTTACCAGCGACACCAACCTATACCTTGTTATCGCAAATTTTTACGGTGTGTTATTTCATGTTCTTTGTTTTGCTGTTTTTCTACAGCAAAAATGAAAAAACCAAGCCTTTGCCAGAAAGGGTGACATTCAAATGAAAAAACTGACGATTGTTTTATTTGCGTTGTTACCCGTGCTCTCTACGTTGCTGCCTGTAAATGCATCAGAAAGTGTGCCATTAATGAAAGCCAACAATGATTTAAGTGATAAAGCATCATTACAAAATGGTGCTAGATTATTTATGAATTATTGTGCAGGCTGTCATTCTACTAAATATCAACGCTATGAGAGAGTTGCAACGGATTTAGGTATTCCACCAGAGTTAATGACACAAAATCTGATCTTTGATCCACATGCAAAAATTGGGGATCTTATGGAGAATGCGATGCCGCAAAAGAGTGCTGCAGCTTGGTTTGGTGCGCCTCCTCCAGATTTAACGTTAGAGGCTCGTTTGCGTAGTCCTGATTGGATTTATACCTATTTACACTCTTTTTATGCTGACTCAAGCCGACCATTCGGTGTCAATAACACGGTTTTCCCAAATGTGGGAATGCCGCACGTGTTAGAAGAGTTGCAAGGAACACCAATAGCGAAAAAAGAGACACATGAAATTGATGGCCAGCCACATGAAGTGATTGTTGGTACTGAGATTGTACGTCAAGGGGAGCTAAATGCTGAAGAGTATGATAACGCCGTGCGCGATATTACTAACTTTTTGGAATATTCTGGTGAACCAATGAAAAAAGAACGTCAGTATATCGGTTATTGGGTACTCGGGTTTTTAGTGCTCTTTTTCATCATGGCTTACTTGCTGAAAAAGGAATACTGGCGCGACGTACACTAATTATGCGAAACTGAAGCCTGTTTTTCGGTTTATCCGACCGGCATGGGGGCTCGAGCCCCCTTTTGCTGTTTGTGTATTTGAGTGAAAGTGGAGGGTTGAATGGCTATTGCAGCTAACAAACGCTCGGTGATGACGCTATTTTCTGGTGCAACCGATATTTATAGTCATCAAGTTCGCATTGTTCTTGCTGAAAAAGGCGTGAGCGTAGAAATTGAGCAGGTTGATGCCGAGCATCTACCAGAAGATTTGCTTGATCTAAATCCGTATAATTCCGTACCAACGTTGGTCGACCGTGAGTTAGTATTATACAACGCGCGTATTATCATGGAGTATTTGGACGAGCGTTTTCCTCATCCACCACTGATGCCTGTTTACCCTGTTGCTCGTGGTCAGAGCCGTCAGATGATGTACCGTATTGAACAAGATTGGTACACATTGCTTGAGAAAATTGAGCAAGGTACACCGGCTGAAGCAGATATGGCACGTAAACAACTGCGTGAAGAGCTTCTGGCAATTGCTCCTGTTTTTGCAGAATATCCGTTCTTTATGAGTGAGGAGTTCAGCCTCGTTGACTGTTACCTAACACCGCTGTTATGGCGTTTACCCGTGCTGGGCATTGAGTTGAGTGGGCCTGGTGCGAAAGAGCTTAAAGCCTATATGACTCGCGTGTTTGAGCGTGATGCATTTTTAGCCGCATTGACAGAATCAGAGCGTGAAATTCGTCTACACGGTAAGGTCTAAATATGGAAGTAACCCAGATGAAACCACGTCGGCCCTATCTGGTTCGGGCTTATTATGACTGGTTGTTAGATAATGACTTGACTCCCCATTTGGTGGTGGATGCTATGTTACCTAATGTACAAGTTCCGATGGAGTTCGTACGTGATGGTCAGATAGTGCTGAACATAGCCCCTCGTGCTGTGGGAAATCTGGAGTTGGGTAATGATGCAGTAAGGTTTAATGCTCGATTTGGCGGTATACCACAGCAAGTGGATGTTCCACTTGCGGCGGTATTGGCTCTGTACGCCCGTGAAAATGGTGCGGGTACTCTGTTTGAGCCTGAGGTAGCTTATGATATTCCTGAAGATGAAATGATTCATTCATCAGAGGTATTATCACCGGTCGAGCCTGAGCCTGCATTAGCACTAGTTGAAGAGCTGGCAGATGGGGAGCCTGATCCTGATAATGAGCCCCCACGTCCGCGGACAAAACCAACGCTAAGGGTAGTAAAATAACGTTGGTGTATTGATTATTGCAGATACGCGATATCAAAAATGACAGTATATATTTATACTGACGATTTCATCGTTGGACAGTATTTGCTGATAATCCATAGAAAAAGATAAAAAAATGCAGCATATGCTGCATTTTTTTTATCTTTTGCTGATTACTGACGGATTTTTTGACCGATCTTTATGCCTTACATTTAACAACGGCCTACGTTAATTCGGTATTCAGTTCAGGTATTCAAACACTTTGACAACTCGTCTGACTCCTGCAACATTTCGCGCAATATTTGTTGCCTCTTCCGCTTCTGCCCGCGTTAGTTTTCCAATTAAAAACACTTCGCTATTTTCAGTGGTAACTTTTACATTACTGGCTTTAACTTTATCGCTTGCGAGCAGTTGAGATTTTACTTTGGTTGTGACCCACGTATCATTTGAAATAGTACCAAAGCTAATAGGTTTGCTAATACGAATTTCGTTATAGACAGCAGTAACACCTGCAACACCTGCAGCAATTTGTGCTGCGTGTTTTGACAGTAGCGGTGTGGGTGTTTCACCGACAAGTAATACTCGCCCTTCATAGGCAGTAGCTAAAACTCTTGCCTCTTTACGCAGTTGTGCATCTTTTGATAACGCATCGCCAACACGTAACTCAAGGGTTTCATCGTCAATTTGTCCACCGACTGAGCGTGGATCTGTGGCAACTTTACCGGCTACTGCCGCTGACCCGACTAAAACAGCACCAATACATCCTTGTAACATAAAGGCTAGTAGAATAATGCCCAGTTTACGGGTGACACTCATGGCGCTCTCCTTCGATGAGTTAAATTATTTCTTGTTATATTTACGTCATACACCCTGCTGAGCGGGGCATATTAATTATCTTGATGCGGAAATAATGTACGATCGATTAAATCACTTAAACAATTTAGTGTCAGCATATGCATCTCTTGAATACGGGCTTGCCGATGAGAAGGTATGCGTATTTCAACATCTTGTTCACCAAGTAATCCGGCTAAAATACCGCCATCACATCCAGTTAACGCAATAATGGTCATATCCCGCGTAACAGCAGCCTCTACGGCTTTAACAATATCTTTACTATTACCTTTAGTTGAAATTGCGAGCAAAATATCACCATTTTGCCCTAATGCGCGTACCTGTTTTGAGTAGACCTCAGCATGCAAATCATCATTACCGATCGCAGTGAGCATAATGCTATCCGCTGTGAGGGCAATAGCGGGTAAGCTGGGGCGTTCCGTTTCATAACGGTTGACTAAACAGGCTGTAAAGTGTTGTGCATTGGCGGCAGATGCTCCGTTACCGCAACATAAAATTTTATTACCGTTGAGTAGGCTTTGAGCCATGATCATCGCGGCTCTGGCAATTGCATCAGGCAATGCTTCGGCTGCAGCAATTTGTGTTTGGATGCTTTCAGTAAAGCAGGCTTTAATTTGCTCTAACATAACGTCTGTCATTGATGTTGTAAGGTGTTACGATACCAGTTGATAGTCTCATCTGGCCCGTCAATTGCCACAATATCGAAGCGACAATATTGTGTATCTATACTTAATCCACGCTGGTGAAACCAAGTTGCAGCAGCATGATGCAAGCGTTGTTGTTTTTTTGTTGTAATACTCTCAACTGCTGATCCGTAATGGTTTGAGCGTCGATAACGTACTTCAACAAAAATCCAATCATCTTGATCACGCATAATCAAATCCAACTCTCCACCACGAACGGTTACATTAGCTGCGATAAAACACAGCCCATGCTGTTCTAAATAGCGGCGCGCTATGTGTTCATAGTAAGCGCCGCATTGACGTTGTGAAGACTTGTTGATGATGGTCACTACGTCATTATTGTGCTGGTATTGCTACAGGCTCAGAGGCTGCCCCTGTATACGGGGTATCTGAGGATGATGGTGGAGTAATGGCAGTATTATCTGTTGATGCTACGGGTACCAGTGCCCCATTTTGATAGCGCAGCCAGTTGAGTTTACGGTCCACAGTGCAAGCTTCATCTGCACTGAGTAAACCAGTTTGCCCTGCATATTGATAACCACTGACTTGGCGCAACTCATTGAGGTGATTAGCTAATGACCATGCATCCATACCCATTGCATATAAGCGAGAGAGTGAATAATCAGGATTATGCCAAATTTGCGCAACTTGCTGTGCTGCAGGTGAGTTAGCTGTTGTCAGCATAGGGATATCACTAAACTGCACACCATCCATCTCTAAACGAAAATCTGGGCCATTTCCTGCTTGGTTACTGCGTGAGCTTGCATAGAGTGCGGGGCGCTGATATCCCGGCATAATGGCCGCATCGACAAACGGTTTGAGGAGTGCGAGTTCATCGGGTGTAGTGACATAATAAATGGCATCAATTGGACCATGTGTTGCATCTGCTTGCAGTGACACACCTAAAGCTTGGCGCATGATGTCAGCTTTACCTTGATTCCGCAGGCTTTGATTAATTGATTGGCGTAAAGCCGTTGTTGAACCAAAGTACTGAATCGTAGGTTGTTCACCGCTTAATTCTTGCCACTTACGGCTAAATGCACTAGCAACACGCTGCCCAAACGGTGAGCTTGGCACTAATATCAGTGGAGTGCGTTGGCCTTGAGCCCAAATATGTTGTGCGGCATCACGTGCTTCATCTTCAGGTGAGAGCGCATAGTAACAAAGATTTGGATTGGCATTCGGGTTTTCAGGTTGATTGAGGGTTAAAATAGATAAACCCGCTGGTAGTTGCATCTGCATTAATTCATCAACCCGATTTTTTAAGAGTGGGCCAACAAGAGTACGCACACCTTCTTGTTCTGCTTGTTGTAACAGTGCAGGAAGAGGTTTATCCGCTGTGTCGTAAACCTGAACACGAACATTCGGGTTACGTGCTGTATCCTCAAGCATACCAGCCATAAAACCCTGACGAATGGCATCGCCAAGTGCTTTGTTCTGACCACTGACAGGCAATAATAGACCGATAGCATCCATACTGGTTACTGGCAGTGTTAGATATTGGCTTAAGGGGGTAGGTAGTGTAATTGCAGCTGGGTGTTCAGGGAAACGCGCTTTCCACTCGGCAATACCGGCTTTAAGTTGTGGTAAGTTGTAACGATTATCTTGATACACGCGTGCTAAATCAAGCCAACCTATTAAGATGCTCTCTTTAGGGTTAACAATCGCTTGGGAGAGTTGTGCAGTTGACACTTTAGTCAAGGCTAACCAAGTTTGATCGTTATTTTGCTGTTTTTGTGTTGCATCAGTGAGATATTGATCAAGCGCAATATGATCACGTACAGCTTCAATAATCTGATTTTGGCTGTTATTCAGTGCAATTTTCGCACGGTAATAACGCACTTTCTGCGCAGGGGTTAACTGCGCCACATTTAGCATAGCGAGTTTGGCTGCAGCATGGGCCGGATCTTTTTGTGCTAAGGCAATATCTGCCCACAAAAGCAGTTGTTCATGACGTTGTACATCGCTCAAAGGCTCTTTGATTTTACGTAGCTCGATAGTGGCTTGTGCAATGTTGTTTTCTTTTAGCAACGCTTGCACCGCTAATAATTGCCACGGCGTTTTTTCACTGGCTGTGCTGATGTTGGCTTGTTGCAGATAATAGGCTGATGATGCTAGCAGATCAGAGGATGACGGAGTATTGCCATTTGAATGCAGTGGCATTTGGCATGCGCTCAGCATTAAAGTGGCAAAAATAGGTAAAATTATGCGTCTAACATTGACGCGAGTGTATAAAGAGGCAAGCATGGGTATCCCAATCACGTTTCTTCCTAGAGACGGTTAATCTTAAATCGGCAATGAAGTCTATACAATGAAAGCTACTGAACAATCTTTCATCACCCCAGCAACTTTATACATAGTTCCCACGCCAATTGGTAACTTAGATGATATTACACAACGGGCATTAAAGGTGTTGCAACAGGTTGATCTGGTTGCCGCTGAAGATACCCGTCATAGTGGTTTATTGTTGCAGCATTTTGGCATACAAGCGCGTTTTTTTGCGTTACATGATCATAACGAGCAACAAAAAGCGGAGGTTTTAGTCGAAAAATTGCTGCAAGGCAATAGTATTGCACTGATTTCTGATGCAGGAACACCACTGATTAGTGATCCTGGTTTTCATTTAGTACGTCGTTGCCGTGAAGTGAATATTAAGGTAGTTCCATTACCGGGACCATGTGCTGCAATCACAGCGTTGAGTGCTTCAGGAATCGCCTCTGATCGTTTCTGTTTTGAAGGTTTTTTACCTGCAAAAAGTAAAGGTCGACAAGATGCTCTACATGCCATCTTAGAAGAACCACGCACGTTAATTTTCTATGAATCTACTCACCGTTTGCTCGATAGTTTGCAAGATATGGTTACGGTTTTAGGTGCTGATCGTTACGTTGTCTTAGCCCGTGAGTTAACTAAAACCTGGGAAACACTGTATGGTGCACCGGTCGGTGAGTTATTGGCATGGGTGCAAGAAGATGAAGTGCGTCGACGTGGCGAAATGGTGCTGGTGGTTGAAGGCGCTAAACCGGCTGAAGATGATGCATTGTCTGCCTTGGTGATCAAAACTTTAAGCTTATTGGTACAAGATCTTCCGTTGAAGAAAGCGGCAGCATTAACTGCTGAGATTCATGGCGTTAAGAAAAATGCGTTATATCGTTATGGATTAGAACATTTCACCGAGTAGTAGCCTTGTGGTGTATTTCACTAGCACAGTGAGCTGTTTCTCTATATAATCCGCTGCGGAGTTAGCTAGACAGTCGCTGCTTCGTGGTCGTCCCTTCGGGGAGACACACGGAGGAGAGGAAAGTCCGGGCTCCATAGGGCAGGGTGCCAGGTAACGCCTGGGAGGCGCAAGCCTACGACTAGTGCAACAGAGAGCAAACCGCCGATGGCCCGTAAGGGATCAGGTAAGGGTGAAAGGGTGCGGTAAGAGCGCACCGCGCGACTGGTAACAGTTCGTGGCACGGTAAACTCCACCCGGAGCAAGACCAAATAGGGGTTCATTGGTGCGGCCCGCATTGAACCCGGGTAGGTTGCTTGAGCCAACGCGCGAGTGCTGGCCTAGAGGAATGACTGTCCACGACAGAACCCGGCTTATCGGCTAATTCCCTCGTTTCAAACAAAAAAGCCACGTTGAAAAACGTGGCTTTTTTGTTATCTGTAATACAAGCATGTGATAAGTCTATTTGCTGCCCATTTTTCTTTAATACGAATAGATAACCGTATTTTGCTTTCGCCCACACTTTTCATTCAATAAATAACACTAAGTGTTTTATTTATCGCTTGCCATTTTGACTAAACGATAGTGCAAAGTAGGAAATACTCTATTTCTCTTGTTCGTGTGGTAATTCATGCGGTTCTTTGCTTGACAAGCTTTTTCCCCCCTCCGTAAACTTGCATTTGTGGGACTTTATGGGTTTTAGTGGTGATTTTTGGGTAGCAAGAGGGGCATTAAGTTATGTTTCGTGGTACCCATACATTAAATTTAGATAATAAAGGGCGTATGGCTGTTCCCACTCGCTACCGCACATCATTGGTAGAGGCATATCAGGGGCAGCTTGTTTGTACGCTCGATATTCACCACCCATGCTTACTGTTCTATCCGCTGCCTGAGTGGGAGCGGATAGAACAAAAATTGATGACCTTGTCGAGTATCAACCCAGATGAACGGCGTATTCAGCGTTTATTATTAGGGCACGCTACTGAGTGTGAAATTGACAGTGCAGGGCGAGTTCTGTTAGCTGCTCATTTGCGTCTGTATGCAGATTTAGTGAAAGAGATAGTGCTAGTAGGACAGCTCAATAAATTTGAGATTTGGCGTGCTGATGTTTGGCAGCAACAAATCCAACATGATATTCAAGCGGAGCGGATGACACCACATACGTTATCGGCCCGATTACAGGATCTGTGTTTATAATGATGTCTGAAAATTACCAGCATATCACCGTTCTGCTACAAGAGGCCGTAGAGGGGTTAGCCATTCACCCTGACGGTATTTACATTGATGGTACATTTGGCCGTGGCGGGCACTCTCGTCTAATTTTGTCAAAATTAGGTCCAGAAGGCCGTTTGATTGCTATTGATCGTGATTTACGTGCAATTGCAGAAGCCAACACTATTGATGACCCCCGTTTTCAGATTATTCATGGGCCATTTTCTAATGTGCAGCACTATGTTAATGAATTAGGACTTAACGGTAAGATCAATGGCTTTTTACTTGATCTTGGTGTCTCTTCCCCTCAATTAGATGAGGCAGAGCGCGGCTTTAGTTTTATGCGCGATGGCCCGTTGGATATGCGTATGGATCAGTCATGCGGTCAATCAGCGGCAGAATGGCTGATGAAAGCAGAGGCAGATGATATTGCTTGGGTCTTAAAAACGTTTGGTGAAGAGCGTTTTGCTAAACGTATTGCGCGTGCCATTGTTGAGCGTAACGCCGAAAACCCGATGACTCGTACACGTGAGTTGGCGGAGTTAATTGCCATTGCCAGCCCGTTTAAAGAGAAACATAAGCACCCAGCAACACGCACTTTCCAAGCGATTCGTATTTATATCAACAGCGAGTTGGAAGAGATTGAGCGTGCGCTTGAAGGCTCATTGCCTATTTTAGCTGAAGGGGGGCGTTTGTCAGTGATCAGTTTCCATTCGCTTGAAGATCGAATTGTAAAACGTTTTATTCGTCGTCAAAGTAAAGGCCCTGAGATCCCTGCGGGATTACCATTAACCGAAGCACAACTTGCTCATGGTAAAAAAATGATGGCAATAGGTAAAGCAATTATGCCTTCAGAAGATGAAATTGAGCGTAATGCACGCTCGCGTAGTGCAGTACTGCGTTTAGCCGAGCGGACAACAGAAAGATGAGTGCTGAACGTCATTCGTTACCCTCTATTATCAGTGAGGATTTGTGCCGTTTCGGTAAGCTGCCACTTTTGTTATTAGTGTTAGTGTTTTGCTCTGCGATTGCCGTGGTTCTTAGTACACACCGTACACGCTTACTCAGTGTTGAGCGTGAACATCTGATATTAGAGCGTGATGCGTTAGATATCGAGTGGCGTAACTTGATCTTAGAAGAGAATGCGCTTGGTGAACATAACCGAGTTGAACGGCTGTCTGTTGAGAAATTGCAAATGCAGCGCGTATCGCCTGCTCAGGAAAAAGTGGTTAAACAGTAATGAGTAAACCAACCCGAACGGCAGCAGCAAAAAAAACAGAAGAGACATCAAGTTTTATCCATTGGCGCTATTTGCTCATTGGCGGTGTAATGGTATTGGCTTTGTTGGGCCTATTGCTACGCGCTAGTTGGATTCAAGTGATTAATCCTGATCGTTTGATTCGTGAAGGGGATATGCGCTCATTACGGGTGCAATCTGTTGCGACACCGCGTGGAATGATTACTGACAGAGCAGGTCGTCCATTGGCCGTGAGTGTGCCTGTTGATGCTATTTGGGCTGATCCGAAAGAGATTGCTGATAAAGCGTCATTGGATAAAACCGAACGTTGGGCAGCATTAGCCGATGCGTTGGGTATCCCTCTGGATAAACTGATCTCGCGTGTTAAAACTAATCCAACTTCTCGTTTTATCTATTTAGCACGTCAAATTAGCCCTTCACTGGCCAGTTATGTGCGTGACTTGAAAATTCCAGGGATTTATCTTAAGCAAGAGTCTCGCCGTTTCTATCCTAGTGGCGAAGTGAGTGCACACATTATTGGCTTTACCAATATTGATGGTAAAGGCATTGAAGGGGTAGAGAAGAGTTTTGATACTTGGTTAACTGGTGAACCTGGTAAACGAACTGTACGCAAAGACCGTTTTGGACGTGTTGTTGAGAATATCTCTTCAGTTGAAAGCCGTGCTGCACATGATTTGTCATTGAGTATTGATGAGCGTTTACAGGCAATGGCCTACCGCGAGTTAAAAAATGCAGTGGCATTTAATAAAGCGGAATCAGGCTCTATTGTTTTGCTTGATGTACAGACTGGTGAAGTCTTAGCAATGGCAAACTTACCATCGTATAACCCGAATAATCGAGTACAAGTTGACAGTTCACACTATCGAAATCGCGCGATTACTGACACATTTGAACCGGGTTCAACAGTAAAACCCCTGGTCATCTTGACAGCGTTAGACAGAAAAATCGTTAAAGAGTCAGCGGTACTTAATACTATGCCATTCTATTTGAATGGGCATCGTGTGCGAGACACTGTCGTTTATCCAGAATTAACATTAACCGGTATTTTACAAAAATCGAGTAACGTTGGTGTTTCTCATTTGGCATTAGCAATGCCAGAAACAGCCTTACCTGAAACGTATACGAAATTTGGTTTTGGTCAGCCTACCAATTTAGGGTTGGTCGGTGAGAGTACCGGTATGATGTTGCAAAAGCCACGCTGGGCTGACATTGAACGTGCAACGTTTGCTTTCGGATACGGGTTGCTTGTTACACCACTTCAGTTAGCAAGAGCGTATGCTACGTTAGGTAGTTTTGGTATTTATCGTCCACTGTCGATTACGAAAGTTGATCCCCCTGTTGAAGGCACGCGTGTTTTCTCTGAGGATGTGACTCGTAAAGTTGTTCATATGATGGAGAGCGTGGCATTACCGGGAGGCGGTGGTCGACGTGCGGCAGTTGAAGGGTATCGCGTTGCAATTAAAACCGGTACGGCAAAAAAGATTGGTCCAAACGGAAAATATATTGATAAGTATATTGCCTATACGGCTGGTGTTGCGCCTGCAAGCAATCCACGTTTGGCATTGGTTGTAGTGATTAACGAGCCTCAAGCGGGGCAATATTACGGTGGTGCGGTATCTGCACCTATCTTCTCTGCCATTATGGGTGGAGCTTTGCGGATCCTCAATATCGCCCCAGATGCCTTGCCTGCGGGTGATGAAGTGGTTATTAACAGGAGTAGTCACGCCCGTGTCAACACATGATCTGCGCACTTTATTAGCGCCTTGGGTAGAGAATGCGCCTGCGTGCGCGTTACGGGAGATGACCTTAGATAGCCGCACTGCGGCTGCAGGTGATCTATTTATTGCTGTGATGGGGCATAAGACAGACGGTCGACGCTACATACCCCAAGCGATTGCTCAAGGTGTGGCTGCAATTATTGCTGAAGCAGAGGGCGAAGCATCAAACGGTACAATACGTGAAGTTCATGGTGTACCTGTGGTGTATTTAACAGAGCTCAATCACCGTTTATCTGCATTAGCAGGGCGTTTTTATCATCAGCCAAGTGAAAAATTAACACTAGTTGGGATTACTGGTACAAACGGAAAAACCACTACAGCACAGTTGTTAGCACAATGGAGTGCTCTGCTTGGTGAACGCGCTGCAGTGATGGGCACGGTAGGGAACGGGCTATTAGGGCAAATTACGCCAGCAGATAATACGACCGGTTCTGCCGTTGATGTTCAGCACACGCTCAATGATCTTTGTCAGCAAGGTGCTACTTTTGCGGCAATGGAAGTGTCTTCACACGGATTAGTACAAGAGCGCGTTGCTGCATTGAAATTTGCTGCTGCAGTCTTTACCAATTTAAGCCGTGACCACCTTGATTATCATGGCAGCATGTCAAATTATGCCGATGCCAAATGGCGACTCTTTCAGATGCATCATGTTGAGCAGGCAATTATTAATGCAGATGATGCTATCGGGCGCGAGTGGCTAACACAGCGACCTGATGCTGTCGCTGTTAGCATGACAATGCCACGACGATCAGATTGGGGCGGACGTTGGTTACAGGTGACTGCAGTTGATTATCATAATCAAGGTGCGCGTATACAACTTGATTCTAGTTGGGGCTCTTGTGAAATTGAAAGCCACCTGATGGGGGCATTTAATGTCAGTAATCTTGCATTGGTATTTGCAACATTATTGGCACTCGGTTATTCGTTGTCTGATTTAGTGAATACGGCCGCGAAATTACAACCAGTGTGTGGGCGGATGGAGGTATTCACTGCTCCTGCGCGACCAACAGTGTTGGTTGATTATGCTCATACACCTGATGCATTGGAAAAAGCACTGGAAGCGGCCCGTTTACATTGTCATGGGCGTTTATGGTGTGTGTTTGGATGTGGTGGTGATCGTGATCGCGGTAAGCGCCCACTGATGGGGGCAATTGCAGAGCAATTAGCTGATTGTGTTGTGATTACCGATGATAACCCACGCACCGAAGAGCCACAGGCGATTGTGGCCGATATTCTGACCGGTTTGCTTAATCCTGCCAGTGCTCAGGTTATCGCTGGCCGTGCAGAAGCGGTGACAGCCGTGATCATGAATGCGCGTGCTGATGATGTTGTGTTGATAGCAGGTAAAGGGCATGAGGATTACCAGATTATTGGTCAGCGTAAGTTTGATTACTCTGATCGTGAGACAGTTGCACGTTTGCTAGGAGTTGTCGCATGATCCCTTTAACACTTGGCACTCTGACTGACATTGTCGGTGGGCAGTTACGATTAGGAGCTGCCTCTTCCACATCTATTATTACTCAGGTCACAACTGATACGCGTCAGCTTACTGAAGGCGGCTTATTTATAGCCCTACGGGGCGAGCGTTTTGATGCACACAATTTTGTACTGCACGCAATTGAGAGCGGTGCACAAGCCCTACTTGTTGATCACTACCTGACCGATGAACGGCTGCAATCAGTACCGCAGTGTGTGGTAGCAGATACCCGTATTGCGCTCGGTCTACTAGCACAGTGGGTACGCCAGCAATCACGTGCTCGTGTGGTCGCGATGACCGGCTCGTCTGGTAAAACAACCGTAAAAGAGATGACAGCCGCTATTTTACGTCAGTGTGGTTCGGTGCTCAGTACTGCTGGTAATTTTAACAACGATATCGGTGTTCCACTGACCTTGCTGCGTCTAACGGCTGAACATGACTATGCCGTTATCGAACTTGGTGCAAACCATATTGGCGAAATTGCCTATACCACTGCGTTAGTTCAGCCAGACGTTGCATTGGTCAATAACGTGATGGCTGCACACCTTGAAGGGTTTGGCTCACTCGCGGGTGTACATCAAGCAAAAGGTGAAGTTTATCAAGGGTTATCCAAAGGCGGTACCGCTATTGTTAATCTGGATATTGAGGATTACCAAGCATGGCAACCCTATTTTATTGGAAAATCAGTCAAAACATGGTCACTGACTCAACCTGCAGATTATTGTGCTGAAAACATCACTATTGTGCAGGGAGTAACTGAGTTTACACTCTGTACCCCGCAAGGAAGTGTACCGATTAAATTGCCTTATCCAGGCCAACACAATATTGCTAATGCATTAGCTGCAGCGGCATTGAGTTTGTCTGTTGGCGCAACGCTTAATGATATTGCCGCGGGCTTACTCTCGTTACAACCAGTTAAAGGGCGATTATTCCCATTACAGATTACTCCGCAATTGTTAGTGATTGATGACACTTATAATGCCAACGTTGGGTCAATGCAGGCAGCTATCAAAGTATTAGCTCAACAGTCAGGTATACAAATCTTTGTGGTAGGGGATATGGGGGAGTTAGGTCCAGACAGTTTAGAATGCCATCATGATGTAGGGATCAGTGCACTACAAGCCGGCCTGACCCACATAATGAGTGTTGGTACATTAAGCGCAGCGATCAGCCAGCCTAGTCAGGGGCAGCACTTCACTGAAAAATCAACCCTTATTGCAGCATTATTGTCACAAATATCTACATATTTACAGGCACAAACGGCAGTCACCGTTTTAGTTAAAGGTTCACGCAGTGCTGCAATGGAGCAAGTAGTGCAAGCGTTGCAGGAGACATATTCATGTTAGTTTGGTTAGCAGAGCTACTGGCACAGTATTATACCGGTTTTCACGTTTTCTCTTATTTAACGTTGCGGGCCATTGTCAGTTTATTAACTGCATTAGCAATTGCATTGTGGATGGGGCCACGTTTAATTGCATGGTTGCAAAAACTGCAAATTGGCCAAGTTGTTCGTAATGATGGCCCTGAGTCACACTTTAGTAAACGTGGTACGCCAACTATGGGCGGGATCATGATACTGGCATCAATCAGTATTTCTGTATTGTTGTGGGCTAACTTAAGTAACTTATATGTCTGGTGTGTACTGTTTGTATTGCTAGGCTACGGTGTTGTTGGGTTTGTTGATGATTACCGTAAAGTTGTCCGTAAAGACAGTAAAGGTCTGATTGCTCGCTGGAAATACTTTTGGCAGTCAGTCATTGCTTTACTTGTTGCCTTTGTTTTATTTGCGATAGGTAAAGATACTCCCGCAACTCAGTTGGTTGTGCCTTTTTTCAAAGACATCATGCCACAACTGGGGTTGTCATATATTTTATTAACCTATTTTGTTGTTGTTGGTACAAGTAATGCTGTGAATTTGACCGATGGGCTTGATGGTTTAGCCATTATGCCAACCGTATTTGTTGCCGCAGGATTAGGGCTTGTGGCATGGGCAACGGGTAACGTCAATTTTGCTGAATATTTGCATATTCCTTATATTCGGTATAGCGGTGAATTGGTCGTGGTTTGTACGGCTATGGTCGGTGCTGGTTTAGGTTTTTTGTGGTTTAACACCTACCCTGCCCAAGTTTTTATGGGGGATGTCGGCTCATTAGCACTCGGTGGGGCATTAGGAATCATTGCCGTGTTATTACGCCAAGAATTTCTTCTGTTCATTATGGGCGGTGTGTTTGTCATGGAAACACTGTCAGTTATTTTACAGGTTGGATCATTTAAATTGCGTGGACAACGTATTTTTCGAATGGCACCTATCCACCATCACTATGAACTAAAAGGCTGGCCTGAACCGCGAGTTATTGTGCGTTTTTGGATAATTTCACTGATGTTAGTCCTTATTGGTCTAGCTACACTGAAAATTCGCTAAGGATTGCACCATGGCACGTTATACAAATAAAAATATCGTCATTGTTGGATTAGGCGCAACAGGGCTTTCCTGTGTCGATTTTTTTCTCAGCCAACATGTTACCCCCAAAGTGATGGATACCCGTAATGCACCAACGGGGTTAGATAAACTACCAACAACGGTTAAGGTGCATACTGGTGGGCTAAATCAAGCATGGTTACTCGATGCAGATTTAATTGTTGTAAGCCCTGGCATTGCGCTTGCACGCCCAGAGTTACAAGCAGCATTCGCTGCAGGGGTAGAGATTATTGGTGATGTCGAACTGTTTTGCCGTGAAGCAAAAGCACCTATCGTTGCGATTACTGGCTCAAATGGCAAGAGTACAGTCACCCGCTTAGTTGGTGAGATGGCGAACAGTGCCGGATTACGTGTGGGCGTAGGAGGGAATATTGGCATTCCGGCCTTATCATTGTTAGAGGCCACTTATGATTTGTATGTTCTTGAATTGTCGAGTTTCCAACTAGAAACTACCCACAGTTTACAGGCTATTGCCGCTACGGTATTGAATGTGACTGAAGATCATATGGATCGCTATCGGGGAATAGATGAATACCGTGCAGCCAAACTCTCTATCTATCAACATGCGGCACATATTATCGTCAATGCCGATGATGAATTAACAAAACCTACTCAGCCTGTTGATGGCCAACTTATACATTTTGGGATCACACAAGGGCAGTATTATTTATCAGAAGTAAATAGCTCTGTATGGCTAACAGCCCCTATTGCTAGTGAGCTTCATGCACCTGTGCACTCTGAAGCTGTATTGCCTGTCGATGACATGAAACTTGTAGGGCAACACAATTATGCCAATGCATTAGCTGCACTTGCATTAGCTGATGCAGCAGGAATTTCGCGTACAGGCGCATTACATGCATTGCGTACTTTCAGTGGATTAGAGCATCGCTTTCAATTGGTACACGAAGCGCATGGTATTCGCTGGATTAATGACTCTAAAGCGACCAATGTTGGCAGTACACAAGCAGCATTACATGGCCTAAAAGTAAGTGGGCGCTTACATTTGCTGCTTGGTGGTGATGGAAAAGGCGCTGATTTCAGTACGTTACAACCCTTACTACAACCTAAGCACATTCAGTTGTACTGTTTTGGCCGCGATGGACAACACTTAGCAGCATTAAAATCAGGCGCCGTGTTAGTCGATACACTTGCACAAGCTATGCAACAAGTTGTGGATTCTGCAACGTCTGGCGATATAGTATTACTCTCTCCTGCGTGTGCAAGTTTAGATCAGTTTAAGAACTTTGAAGTGCGCGGACAAGAATTTGTGCGTTTGGCACAGGAGTTAGCGCAATGATAGGGGCAAAAATATTCTCACGCATT
The DNA here is from genome assembly GCF_051652165.1 of Plesiomonas sp. Taxonomy (GTDB): domain Bacteria; phylum Pseudomonadota; class Gammaproteobacteria; order Enterobacterales; family CAMTGL01; genus Plesiomonas. The sequence goes on along the minus strand of NZ_JBOFTR010000003.1, from coordinate 206,600 downwards.
ATCAACTGGATAACAGGTGCATGGGAAAATGATGATCCTGGAAGTCGACTTTACGATCGTACACTACTTTGGTTAGCCATCGGTTTAGCTTTAATTGGCTTAATCATGGTGACATCTGCGTCAATGCCCGTTGGGCAGCGATTAGCCGATGATCCCTTTTTGTTTGCTAAACGTCACGGCCTTTATTTAGCCATTGCATTTTGCTTGGCATTAGGCACGTTACGTATGCCGATGAGTTTATGGCAACAACTGGGCGTACCACTTTTATTACTTTCAGTACTCATGCTGATTGTCGTTCTTGGTGTAGGCAGCTCGGTTAATGGTGCTTCTCGCTGGATAGCCTTTGGGCCTTTACGTATTCAGCCAGCAGAGCTAACGAAGCTTTCACTATTTTGTTATTTATCAGGTTATTTAGTTCGAAAAGGGGATGAAATTCGGGGAAAGCGGCTTGGATTTTTAAAACCAATGGGCGTGATGCTGCTATTAGCCATGCTTTTACTCGCTCAACCTGACTTAGGTACAGTTGTTGTATTATTTGTTACTACTGTAGGTATGCTATTTCTTGCTGGTGCACCTTTGTGGCAATTTTTAGCCTTAATTAGTATGGGTGCATTAGCTGTTGTTGTCTTGATATTGGCTGAACCTTACCGTGTTCGACGCGTAACCTCTTTCCTTGACCCATGGCAAGACCCTTATGGCAGCGGTTATCAACTGAGCCAATCACTCATGGCCTTTGGTCGCGGTGATTTTTGGGGGCAAGGCCTTGGTAACTCCATCCAAAAACTTGAATATTTACCTGAAGCACATACTGACTTTGTTTTTTCGATCATTGGCGAAGAACTTGGGTATATCGGTGTGGTTCTCATTTTGTTAATGGTATTCTTATTAGCTTTTCGTGCGCTGGCCATTGGTCGTCGGGCATTAGAAGCTGAACTGCGTTTTTCTGGATTTTTAGCGTGTGCTATCGGTATTTGGTTTAGCTTTCAAACTTTAGTTAATGTTGGTGCTGCCGCCGGTATGTTACCAACCAAAGGTTTAACCTTACCCCTGATCAGCTATGGGGGCTCAAGTTTACTTATTATGTCAACGGCAGTTGTTATTTTACTGCGCATTGATCATGAAACACGGTTAGCTAAAGCACAAGCTCATGTAAGAGGAAGCTAATGAAGGCAAAACGACTCCTGGTAATGGCAGGAGGCACAGGTGGACATGTATTCCCTGGCCTTGCCGTAGCCCATCAGTTGATGGAACAAGGGTGGCAAGTTCGCTGGTTAGGTACTGCTGATCGTATGGAAGCTGATTTAGTGCCTAAACACGGCATTGAAATAGACTTTATTCACATTACTGGCTTGCGTGGAAAAGGCTTAAAAGCTCAACTGAGTGCCCCTTTACGTATTTGGCGCGCGATCAAACAAGCTCAAGCGATTATCGCAGATTACCAACCTGATGTTGTGTTAGGGATGGGGGGCTATGTTTCTGGTCCAGGTGGTATTGCCGCTTGGTTACAAGGTGTTCCTGTTGTATTGCACGAACAAAATGCTATTGCTGGATTAACCAATCGCTGGTTATCAAAAATTGCTGCACGTGTACTACAAGCCTTCCCTGGTGCATTTCGTAACGCAGAGGTTGTGGGAAACCCTGTGCGGGCCGATGTCCTTGCATTACCAGCACCTTCAATACGTTATGCTCATCGACAAGGTGCATTACGTGTACTCGTTATTGGGGGAAGCCAAGGTGCACGCGTACTAAACCAAACATTACCAAAAGCGGCGGCACAACTTGGGGATAAAATTTGTCTGTGGCACCAAGTCGGGAAAGGTGCACTAAATAGTACCGCCCAAGACTATCAGCAGGCGGGAGTAATCTGCCAAGTTACTGACAATGAGCATCCACTGACACAACCAATTACTGAGCATACACTGGGCGAATTTATTGATGACATGGCCGCTGCGTATGCGTGGGCAGATATCATTATTTGTCGTTCAGGCGCACTGACAGTTTCTGAAGTGGCTGCCGCAGGCTTACCAGCAATTTTTGTTCCATTTCAGCATAAAGATCGTCAGCAATATTTAAATGGCCTGACGTTGGCACGTGCTGATGCAGCAATGATTATTGAACAAGATCAGCTTACAACAGAATATCTAGTGCAAAGTTTGCTAGAGTTAGATCGTACACGACTACTTGATATGGCACAAAAAGCACGCCATGTCGCTATTTCCGATGCCACAGAGCGGGTTTGCACAGTCATTACGGCGCTAGCAGATAAGAGATCATAATGAATCATATTAATAATCAAAAAATTGCAAAATTGCGCACAATGGTTCCGGAAATGCGCCGTGTCAGCCGCATTCACTTTGTTGGTATTGGTGGCGCAGGGATGGGAGGGATTGCTGAAGTCCTTGCTAATGAAGGGTATCAAATTAGTGGATCAGATATTGCAGAGAATGCAGTCACTCAACGCTTGCGTAATTTAGGGGCTGAAATCTTCTTACAGCACAGTGCTGATAACGTCTCTACTGCCAGTGTGGTGGTCGTATCGACTGCCATAAAAAGTGATAATCCAGAAGTTACCGCAGCGCGTGAGGCACGAATCCCCGTGATCCGCCGTGCTGAAATGCTGGCTGAACTGATGCGTTTTCGTCATGGTGTAGCTATTGCCGGAACACACGGTAAAACAACTACAACAGCACTGGTTTCCGGTATTTTTGCTGAAGCTGGGCGTGATCCTACCTTTGTAAATGGTGGATTAGTTAAAGCAACGGGCACTAACGCACGTTTGGGTGCGAGCCGTTACCTGATTGCTGAAGCTGATGAGAGTGATGCCTCATTTTTACACCTGCAACCTATGGTTGCAGTAGTCACCAATATTGAAGCTGATCATATGGAAACCTATAAGGGCAGCTTTGAAAATTTAAAACAGACCTTTATTGATTTCCTGCATAACTTGCCTTTCTACGGTTTGGCCGTGATGTGCATTGACGATCCTGTGGTCCGTGAGCTTTTACCGCGTATTGGCCGCCATATTGTGACTTATGGTTTTAGCGATGATGCTGATATTAGAATATGTGAATATCAGCAGCAGGGGGCTCAAGGTCATTTTGTTATTTGCCGTAATGGGCGAGATGCACTACAGGTTAAATTAAATATGCCTGGTCGTCACAATGCTTTGAATGCTGCCGCGGCAATTGCAGTAGCAACTGAAGATGGCATTGATAATGAGGCCATTGTGCGAGCATTAGAAAATTTTCAGGGAACAGGACGGCGTTTTGATTGTCTAGGAGAGTTCAGTGTAAACGGAGGCGATGTCATGCTTGTTGATGATTATGGGCACCATCCGAGTGAAGTTGATGTCACCATCAAAGCTGCTCGTGCAGGTTGGCCTGATCGTCGGTTAGTCATGATTTTTCAGCCACACCGTTATACTCGAACCCGTGATTTGTACGAAGATTTCGCCAGTGTTCTTTCGCAAGTTGATGTATTACTGATGCTTGATGTTTACGCTGCCGGAGAAAATCTTATTGAAGGGGCTGACAGCCGCTCATTATGCCGTACAATTCGCAGCCGAGGGAATGTCGACCCTATTTTTGTTCCTGAGCAGCACGATTTGCCACAAATTTTAGGACAAATTCTAAAAGGTGGCGATCTTGTACTGGCTCAAGGTGCCGGTGATATTGGCAAAGTCGCCCGAAATTTGGCGAATATGCGTTTACAAGCGCAGTAAACATTACGCGCATAGAGGATAACCATGACAGAGAAAGTGGCAGTATTACTGGGCGGAACATCAGCAGAACGTGAAGTTTCATTGAACTCGGGTGCTGCGGTTGTTGAAGGTTTGCGTACCGCAGGTTTTGATGCGTATCCTATTGATACTAAGAGTATTTCTGTTGCCAGTTTACCGGCGCAAGGTTTCAGTAAAGTTTTTATTGCCCTGCACGGACGGGGTGGTGAAGATGGCAGTATGCAAGGCATGCTTGAGCAAATAGGCTTACCCTATACAGGCAGTGGCGTATTAGCCTCAGCATTAGCAATGGACAAAATGCGAACCAAACAGATTTGGCAAGCCGTGGGTCTACCAATTGCTGAGTATGAATCTGTCACAAATTCGGTATTGGATAACGATTACCTAGCTACTATAATCGCGCGCCTTGGGTTACCGCTAATGGTAAAACCCTCGTTAGAAGGTTCTAGTGTAGGAATGAGTAAAGTATCAACTGCTCAAGAATTACGACCTGCACTGGAAAAAGCGTTTGAGCACGACACTACCGTATTGGTAGAGCAGTGGCTCAGTGGCCCAGAATTTACGGTGGCCATTGTGGGTGAACAAGTATTGCCTTCGATTCGTATTCAAGCGTCTGGCGTTTTTTATGACTACCAAGCGAAATATTTGTCAGATGAGACAGGTTATTTTTGCCCAAGTGGTTTAAATGAGACACAAGAGGCGGAAATCGGTGCACTGGCGAAAGCCGCTTATGATGCATTAGGTTGCCGTGGCTGGGGACGAGTCGATGTGATGATGGATAGTCAAGGGCGCTTTAACCTGCTTGAAGTGAATACATCACCAGGAATGACAAGCCACAGTTTAGTGCCGATGGCAGCACGTCAAGCTGGAATTGATTTTTCACAATTAGTCACCACAGTTATCGGATTGGCAGTCTAATTATGGCGCAGGCCTCAATAGTCTCACGATCATCAGAAACAACTGCGAAACGCCGTACTTCACAACGTACGGTGGCCTCATTTTTATGTGGCTTGCTGTTTTTTATCGCCGTAGTTGGATATGGAGCGAAAGGCGTGTGGTCTGCTATCGAATGGATGCAAGATAGTGAGCGTTTACCGCTATCGCGATTAGTTATTGCAGGTGATCGAAAGTTTACCACTGATGATGATGTACGCCGAGCGATCCTCTCAATGGGACCGTTAGGCAGCTTTATGACGCAGGATGTCCACAGTATTCAACAGCAATTGCAAATGATGCCATGGATTTCACGCGCTTCTGTACGCAAAGAGTGGCCAGATACTGTTCACCTTGATATTGCAGAATATACACCGGTTGCACGATGGAATGACATGCAACTTGTTGATGATAAGGGGAAATCATTTAATGCCCCTGTTGAACGTATGGCGAATAGTAAATTACCGTTACTATATGGCCCTGAGGGATCAGAAAAAGAGGTACTAGATGCGTGGCATAGCATGGAAAAGCTCATGCAAGATAATGGATTTCACCTTACAATGTTGGCATTAAGTCCACGTCATTCATGGCAAGTTGGGCTTGAAGGTGATATCCGACTCGAATTGGGGCGCGACAACCGCATGGCACGTTTAAAGCGGTTTATTAACGTATATCCTTTGTTACAGCAACAACCGGATAAGCGAATTAGTTATGTTGATTTGCGTTATGACAGCGGTCTTGCAGTAGGGTGGGCTCCGGTATTAATTGATCCGCAGCAACCTATAGCACAAGCTAAAAAAGCAAATCGAGCCACAATAAATCAAGCGAACACTAAGTCAGGTTAAGCACATGACCAAGGCGACGGATAGAAAACTGGTTGTTGGATTAGAGATTGGTACATTTAAAGTCTCCGCTCTCGTAGGGGAAATACTCCCTGATGGTATGCTAAATATCATCGGTGTTGGTAGTAGTACATCCCGTGGTATGGATAAAGGTGGAGTCAATGATCTTGAATCTGTCGTAAAATCTGTACAACGAGCAGTTGACCAAGCAGAGCTCATGGCCGATTGCCAAATCTCATCAGTCTATTTGGCACTATCAGGAAAGCATATTAGCTGCCAAAATGAAATGGGGATTGTGCCTATTTCAGATGAAGAAGTGTCACAAGAAGATGTAGATAATGTTATTCACACAGCGAAATCGGTAAAAACAAAAGAAGAGCACCGCATTCTGCATGTGATTCCTCAAGAGTTTGCCATAGATTATCAAGAGGGGATTAAAAACCCGGTTGGATTATCAGGTGTACGCATGCAAGCAAAAGTGCATCTTATTACCTGCCATAATGATATGGCAAAAAATATTGTTAAAGCTGTTGAACGGTGTGGATTAAAAGTTGATCAGCTTATTTTTGCAGGTTTAGCATCGAGCGATGCAGTACTTACCGAAGATGAGCGAGAGTTAGGTGTCTGTGTCGTCGATATCGGTGGTGGTACAATGGATATTGCCGTTTATACTGGGGGGGCGTTGCGTCATACCAAAGTGATCCCCTATGCAGGCAATGTAGTAACCAGTGATATCGCCTATGCATTTGGTACTCCACCTACTGACGCTGAAGCAATTAAAGTGCGTCATGGTTGTGCGATGGGTACATTAGTTAGCCGTGAAGAGACAGTTGAAGTACCGAGTGTAGGGGGGCGTCCACCTCGTAGTTTACAACGTCAAACACTGGCTGAAGTTATCGAACCACGTTATACCGAGTTATTGAACTTGGTTAATGATGAATTACAGTATTTACAAGAACAGCTGCGGCAGCAGGGCGTAAAGCACCATCTTGCAGCTGGCATTGTACTGACCGGCGGTGCATCTCAAATGGAAGGGCTTGCCGAGTGTGCCGAGCGTGTATTCCACACGCAAGTGCGAATTGGTCAACCGTTGAACCTAACGGGATTAACCGATTATGCACAAGCACCTTATTACTCGACAGTCGTTGGGTTATTGCATTATGGAAAAGAGTCGCAAATGAATGAGGAAGCTGACACTGAAAAGCAACGTTCAGTGGGTGGCATGTTAAAACGCCTCAATGGTTGGCTGAAACGGGAATTCTGATTTAGACCTGCTGCGGACAGGCACAAAACGGAGAGGGTTATGTTTGAACCAATGGCAATGATTAATGACGCGGTGATTAAAGTCATCGGCGTTGGTGGCGGTGGCGGTAACGCTGTCGAGCACATGGTGCGTGAAAATATCGAAGGTGTTGAGTTTTTTGTCGTCAACACGGATGCACAAGCACTGCGTAAGACCGCTGTAGGTCAGACAATTCAGATTGGCGGTGGAATTACCAAAGGTCTGGGCGCGGGTGCAAACCCAGAAGTGGGTCGTGGTGCAGCAGAAGAAGATCGCGAAGCACTGCGCAATGCACTTGAAGGCTCTGATATGGTCTTTATTGCTGCCGGTATGGGTGGTGGTACAGGTACAGGTGCAGCTCCGGTTGTGGCTGAACTGGCAAAAGAGTTGGGTATCCTGACCGTTGCTGTTGTTACCAAGCCGTTTAGCTTTGAAGGCAAAAAGCGGATGGCATTTGCTGATCAGGGTATCACCGAGCTATCAAAGCACGTTGACTCATTGATCACCATTCCAAACGATAAACTGCTCAAAGTGCTGGGTCGGGGGATCTCTTTGCTTGATGCTTTTGGCGCAGCGAATGATGTTCTTAAAGGCGCAGTACAGGGTATTGCCGAGCTGATTACTCGCCCAGGCTTGATGAACGTTGACTTTGCTGACGTACGCACCGTAATGTCTGAAATGGGTTATGCCATGATGGGCTCTGGTGTGGCAAGTGGCGAAGATCGTGCAGAAGAAGCAGCTGAAATGGCTATTTCAAGCCCATTGCTAGAAGATATCGATTTGGCTGGTGCGCGCGGTGTTCTGGTTAACATTACTGCTGGCTTTGACTTACGCCTTGATGAGTTTGAAACGGTAGGTAATACGATTCGTGCGTTTGCTTCTGATAATGCAACGGTTGTTATCGGTACATCATTAGACCCAGAGATGCACGATGAGCTGCGTGTCACTGTGGTTGCGACGGGAATTGGTGTAGAGCGTAAACCTGATATCACTCTTGTTAGCAAACATGCGCCACAGCAACCTATACATGAGCGTTATGCCGCGCATCAGATGACACCGATTCAGCAAGAGCCAAAACCAGCAAAAGTGGTAAATGAGCCAGCAGTTCAGCCAACAAAAGAGCCCGATTACCTCGATATTCCGGCATTTTTGCGCAAACAGGCTGATTAATTAAGCAACAATTTGGAATCTCCGTCACTTGTGTTAACATGTCTGACTATGAGATGAACATTTTACTTCGTTGTTATTTTGCTGTGCTTTTGTATTGAAGGCGAGTAAAGAGAGTAAATGTTAACGTAGCTAACTATGAGCGTAGTCAGACAACATAAACTTGTTACGCAGACGAGATAAACAAGATGATCAAACAACGGACTTTAAAACGTGGTATTGAAGCGACTGGGCTGGGGTTACATACCGGTCGTAAAGTCACTTTAACATTGCGGCCAGCTCCGGCTAATACCGGGGTCATCTATCGTCGCACTGACTTAAATCCTCCGGTTGATTTTCCGGCTGATGCTAAATCCGTGCGTGATACTATGCTCTGCACGTGTTTGGTGAACGATGATGATGTACGTATCTCTACCGTTGAGCACTTAAATGCTGCGTTAGCGGGGTTAGGGATTGATAACATCATCATAGATGTGGATGCACCTGAAATCCCGATTATGGATGGCAGTGCAAGTCCGTTCGTTTACCTGTTGCTCGATGCAGGGATCGAAGAACAAAATGTAGCAAAGAAATTTATCCGCATTAAAGATACGGTACGTGTTGAAGATGGTGATAAGTGGGCAGAATTTGTTCCTTATAACGGTTTTAGAATTGATTTTACTATCGATTTTAACCACCCAGCAATTGATGCAGGTGCACAACGTTTCCGTTTAGATTTATCGGCAGATAGCTTTGTTAGCCAAATTAGTCGTGCACGTACTTTTGGTTTTATGCGTGATATCGAACACTTACAATCGAAAGGGTTGTGTTTAGGTGGTAGTTTTAATTGTGCCATCGTGTTAGATGATTATCGTGTATTAAATGAAGATGGTTTACGCTACGACGACGAATTTGTGAAACATAAGATTCTCGACTCTATTGGTGATCTCTATATGTGTGGTCACAATATTATCGGTGAGTTTCGTGCATATAAGTCAGGCCATGCGTTGAATAACAAATTGCTGCAAGCAATGTTGGCTCAGGCCCATGCTTGGGAGTATGTGACTTTTGAAAATGAAGCACAGATGCCACTTAAATTTGCAGCACCTTCATTGGTATATGCATAAACTGATAAACTGCGCACATTAACGATAAGCATAGAGTATAAACACAGATAAATATAGGCATGCCTTTTTCATCAGGCAGTGTTTAGATAAATTAATGTGTTATGTGCACAGAGTATAAGCAAACTAAAGAGGATTGTACGTCATTCATTTGCGTACAATCCTTTGTTCATTTTGGTGTTTTAAATCTGTATCTCTTGTGCAATAGAGTATGATAGTAGTGATTTTTGGGGACATAAATAGCTAAGTAGGTTGTTATTTAGCCTTGGAGTTTAATGCTGTATTTTGCTGTGCTAAAGCCGCAAGTTTTTGCAGTTTTTCCTTTAATTTAGCCGATGCCGAGCTATGGCTGGCCAATACATGTAAATGCTCTGCCGTTTGTGCACTAATAGTTCGTGTGGCCCTCTCTGCAGACTCAGAGTAATGCTGTATTGATGGTGTACTCTGCCATGTAGCATGAGAAATAGCCATTCTCGGATTGATTCGGTGCTCAATGGTCACTAGCGTTGGGAGTGTCTGGCGACGTAATTCCGAGAGTAATGCTGGAATAAGGTAGCGTAAACGTAACGCAAAGCTGGCATTTGTAATTTCAAGGATTAAAATGCTCTGGCGGAAGTTGGCTACTCGACAATGTGGATGCAGCTCTGCGGGTAGTAACGCTTTGACCGTTTGATTGAGCTTTAGCAGTGCAATAGCCCGTTGTTGTACATTTTGTAGATGGCTTTCAGTAAACAAAGCTTCTAGTGGTTGTGGGCGATGATCGCGCATAATAAGCTATACCGTACAGGTTATTTAGCTCACACGTTAAATTAACATTCAACGTGCGAGAGATGTGTCACATCTGATACTACTATGCTATCAGTCAGTTAGTGGTATCATCAGGTATAACGTGATGTAAAACCATCCGTATTATATAAGCCGTGGGTGCAAAACGGTTAATATTCGTTTGTCTCAATGCATTTGTTAAGATGTGCTTATAATATCCCTATATAGAGACAAGGGATCTTTAGTTTTTATCCCTAAACGGGGTATTTTTTGATGATGTATAGCATGAGTAGCTTATAAAGCATGTCGATTTTGGTTCGTTGTGGACAATTTGGCCGTCGTTACCTGTGGCCGCACCTTTTATTAGGTGTGGTAGCTGCCGGTGTCGGTACAGCCAGTACCACGCTCGAAATCCATGCTGATAACACAACGAACCAGACAATTAGCCGATCTGCTCAACCACTCTTTTTAAATACAGCAGTTCGCTTACGTAATGAGTTGATTGCACCGCAACGTCTTCCTGCAACAGGTGTTGCGTTACGCGTTGTTATTCCTCAAGCAGAGCAAAAAACGGAGTCTAGCTGGAATCCTGTTTCTGGCTTTTTTGTCCGTTTAGCTCGTATTCTTGCGCCACAGGTGCTTGCGGCAGATACTGATGTCGTTTTTAGCCCAGAGCAACAGTATTATAGCACCCACAATCTTACCCCTACGCTTGAAAGCGGTGCTGATGTTTTTAGGCCAATTTTTGCAGCAATAACACTGTTCGCGGCAGAACAGCGTTTACCGATTGAAATCGCCGTTTCAGCCATGTTATTGCCGCTTGTTCCCGTATTGTTAAGTTATGCGCCTTGCTTGTGGGTAGCACAAGTGCAAGGTATTCGAGCTGGGCCACAAGCTACAGCATAATAAAAGCGATGTCCTACCCGTTTTTATGCTGTGTTGTATCCCTTAGGATATCTGGTTTTACTCCGGCCGCCGGAAAAACCGCAGATTGACTTGCTAGAAGATGTAATTTAACTATGTTGACAAAAGTACTCACAAAAATTTTTGGTAGCCGTAATGACCGTACCTTACGTAGCTTAGGTAAAGTTGTTGCACGAATTAATGCGCTTGAAGAGCAATTTATTGCGCTGTCTGATGATGAGTTAAAAGCAAAAACGGCTGAATTTCGTGCACGTTTGGAGCAAGGTGAAGCGTTAGATGATTTGATCCCAGAAACGTTTGCAACTGTGCGTGAAGCAAGTAAGCGCGTTTTTGGTATGCGCCATTTTGATGCACAAATGATCGGCGGCATGGTGCTCAATGGCCGTAATGTGGCTGAAATGCGCACGGGTGAAGGTAAAACACTGACAGCAACACTGCCAGCATATCTCAATGCGTTAACAGGCCGTGGTGTTCACGTGATCACTGTGAACGACTACTTGGCTCGCCGCGATGCAGAGACTAACCGCCCGCTGTTTGAGTACTTAGGTCTGAGTGTGGGAATTAACCTGCCTGGTATGCCTGCACCAGCCAAACGTGAAGCGTATGCAGCAGATATTACCTACGGTACAAACAATGAGTTTGGCTTTGATTATCTGCGCGACAACATGGCATTTAGCCCAGAAGAGCGAGTACAACGCCCTCTGTTTTACGCCATTGTCGATGAAGTTGACTCCATTTTAATTGATGAAGCACGTACGCCACTGATTATCTCTGGCCCTGCAGAAGATAGCTCTGAGCTGTATATTCAAGTCAATAAGCTGATCCCTAAGCTAACGCAGCAAGAGAAAGAAGATTCAGAAGAGTTTCAGGGGGAAGGCGATTTTAGTGTAGATGAAAAGGCCCGTCAGGCGCATTTAACTGAGCGTGGTCAGTTACGCATTGAAGAGCTGCTCATTGGTGCAAAACTGATGAAAGAGGGGGATTCACTGTACTCTCCGGCCAATATTTCCCTGTTACACCATGCTAATGCTGCATTGCGTGCACATGCTCTGTTTGAGCGTGATGTGGATTACATTGTGAAAGACGGTGAGGTAGTCATCGTTGATGAGCACACTGGCCGTACTATGCCAGGTCGCCGTTGGTCTGATGGCTTGCATCAGGCTGTTGAGGCGAAAGAGGGGGTTCAAATTCAAAATGAGAACCAAACTCTAGCTTCTATCACCTTCCAGAACTATTTCCGTTTGTATGAAAAGCTTGGCGGGATGACAGGTACAGCCGATACTGAAGCGTTTGAGTTCCAACAAATTTATGGTTTAGATACGGTGGTTATTCCAACTAACCGCCCTATGATCCGTAAAGATATGGCCGATTTAGTCTATATGACTGAAGGCGAAAAATTTAACGCGATCATCGAAGATATTAAACAACAAGTTATTGCAAAACGCCCAACGCTGGTGGGTACAGTATCGATTGAAAAATCAGAAGCACTTTCACAAGCCCTGCGTAAGGCGAATATCCCGCATAAAGTTCTGAATGCCAAATTCCATGCTTCTGAAGCGGATATCGTGGCACAAGCGGGTCAACCGGGCGCTGTTACTATTGCAACTAACATGGCAGGCCGTGGTACTGATATTTTGCTCGGTGGCAGTTGGAAAGCGGATGTCGAGGCGATTGACGCGCCAACTCAAGACCAAATTGATGCAATTAAAGCGGCATGGCAAGTGCAACACGATCTGGTGGTTGAGGCGGGTGGTTTGCACATTATTGGTACAGAGCGCCATGAATCTCGCCGTATTGATAATCAGTTGCGTGGCCGTTCAGGTCGTCAGGGTGATCCGGGTTCATCCCGTTTCTATCTTTCAATGGAAGATAGCCTGATGCGTATTTTCGCCTCAGATCGTGTCAGTAACATGATGAAAAAATTGGGCATGCAAGAGGGCGAGGCAATTGAACACCCATGGGTGAGCAAAGCGATTGAAAATGCCCAGCGTAAAGTGGAAGCCCGTAACTTTGATATTCGTAAGCAACTGCTTGAGTTTGATGATGTAGCTAATGATCAACGTAAAGCGATTTACGAGCAGCGTAATGAACTGCTTGATGCTGACGAAGTGGGTGCGACCATTGATGCGATTCGTGATGATGTGGTTGGCGCGGTGATCGATCAATATATTCCGCCGCAATCACTTGAAGAGATGTGGGATGTACCAGGATTAGAGCATCGTTTACACAATGACTTTGATTTGACATTGTCTATTGGTCAGTGGCTCGAAGAGGATAATAGCCTGCATGAAGAGGTATTGCGTGAGCGCATTCAGGCAGAAGCTCTGAAACTGTATCGCGAAAAAGAGGATGTTGTTGGTGAGCCAATGATGCGCCATTTTGAAAAAGGCGTAATGTTGCAAACGCTAGATACACTTTGGAAAGAGCACTTATCGGCAATGGATCACCTACGTCAAGGTATTCATCTGCGTGGTTATGCGCAAAAAAATCCAAAGCAAGAGTACAAGCGTGAATCATTCGAGATGTTTACTGAAATGCTTGAAACACTAAAATTAGATGTTATCAGCACCTTAAGTAAAGTGCGTGTTCGCATGCCAGAAGAGGTTGAGCAAGTTGATGTACAACGCCGTGAAGAAGCTGAACGGATTGCACAAAAGCAGCAATATAGCCATACAGAAAGCGAAATCGATACTGAGCTTACAGAAAGCCCTGATGGTTCAGGTTCATTAGTGCGTGTTGAACGTAAAGTGGGCCGTAATGAGCTATGCCCATGCGGTTCAGGTAAAAAATACAAACAATGCCACGGTGTTTTGCAAGGTTAAGCTAATAGTCTACTGAGAGTCTCTGTGTATCAGTAGGTGTATTACATTGTGCAAAAAGGGCGATTACATCAGTAATCGCCCTTTTTTTAGAACAAAATTTTATTTGATATCGAGTACAAAATAAGAGCACTGATTATCACCATGGCACGTAATATGTGCCGTATTAGAAAGGGCGCTTTAGGGTGTGTATTGGAAATTTTTTATGGCTGTGTGTGAAACGGTAATATCTGTTGAGCCGTATTAGGCTCTTTCTGATAATGTGAAAGCTGACATTAATATACTTATGCATCATGTTTGGGGGGATGCATTGTGTGGCCCACAAGACAGCATTTTCCCACCGCATTGCCTTGAATATTCACCAATTTCTTGCACTGTGTATGTGAATGGCGCGTTAGCCAGTTATGCGGGTGTGCTTACGTTTCCTATTCAGCACCATGGTCTGACTTTTTGTGTGGCAGCATTAAGTATGTGTAGCGACTTATCTTCATTTAGCCCGTCAAGGCTTTGGCCACTTAGCCGTGAACGCGGCAACTCAGCATATATTGAGCAGTCAGGCTGATATTGGTTTATTTACTTGTGACCCTCCGTTACAGCAGTTTTATGCGCGTAGTGGGTGGCAAGTGCGCGGTAATTTGCGGCTGATTAGCCAGTCAGGTACAGAAGCCTTGTGCAGCCGAGCATTGGGAAAAGTGGTGTTGTTTCAAGGGGTATCTCTTTTAGCAAAAGAGAACGCCTACTGGTTTGATGATGACACACTGAATCTTGAATTAAGAGGTGGGCAGTTTATTTAATCATTATGTCAATTTTCCTCTGTTAATATCAGTGCGAGTGCCTGCTTTTATAGTAAATCGATATAACGTACTGTTTTTGATGATTTAAACGCATAAAGCTTTTTACACTCTTTTCGTGATATTTTTCATCTAAATCATCCGTTAGGGTACTGTGTAGAGCAGGTGTATGTAGGTTGAGTTATGCATACAAATAAACGATTTTTTGAGGAAATTAGCGTGAAAAAACAGATGCATGTTGCCGTGGGCATTATTCGTAATGCTGATCGTGAAATTTTTCTGACAAAACGTAAACCTGATAGTTTTTTAGCCGGTTACTGGGAGTTTCCTGGTGGAAAATTTGAAGCCGGAGAGTCAGCACAACAGGCATTGGCCCGCGAGCTACAAGAAGAAGTGGGTATTGAGGTGATACAATCAGTGCCGTTTGATAATGTCAGTGTGGAGTTTGATGACCGTGTTGTACATTTACACTTCTTTTTAGTTGAAGATTATCAGGGTGAACCTTTTGGGCGCGAAGGCCAACGTTCAGCATGGGTTGCGCAGCGCGATTTACTGGCCGAACGTTTTCCTCACGCTAATGCTGCCATTGTTCAGACATTACTGGCCGAGGTTGCCACAGTTAACACTCAGTGCTGATAATAGGGCTGCAGAGTATATGCCTGCCCCCGTTTTTGACAACGGGGAGCGGCTTACAACACGAACGTGTATTTACAACTGATCGTTTTCACTCCAATTTTCTGCATTGGAGTGATCTTCTGGGCCAGGGATTCGCTTTTCCTCTTCTGCCCACTCACCTAAATCAATTAACTGGCAGCGTTTACAACAAAAGGGGCGATAAGGGCTGTTTTCGCTCCATTCAACCGCCGCCTGACAGGTTGGGCACGGAACGTAAAGTGGTTGCGTCATTGGGGTTTCTCTTTTCAATGGGCAGATATACTGCCACCTATTTTAGGTGTTTTTTACTGTCAGAGCTTAACAACACGCCAGCTTAAACGGCAGATGTTGTGGTACTTCACCGTGTTCGCTGTCGAGCGGTAAAAAGCGAATAGCATAACGGCTTTTGTGTCCAGACACTTGCGGATAGACCATAAAATCAAGCTGTAAACAGAGACGCAGCATTTCAGCATCACCACCATTATCTTGATAAAAACCGGCATTTGCACTGCATGGGTGAAACGTTGCAGTTTGTCGAATTAGCGTAAGAATCAGGCGCAGCGGGTTACGCAGTGTGTCGAGTGTTGACATCCAGTGAACGGCTTGCTGCTCTTTTTGCTCATGGGATAAATGCAACCAAAGGTGCAGAGTAGGCAGATCAAAACTGCAACTGCCTCCGGGAATACTCAAGCGTTGGCGGATTGGGTTAATAAAGCGATCATCACGCAGTGCTTGCCCTAAACGTGGGGCATTGAGCAAGTCAGTATAGTGTTGCTTTAATTGGGTGCGCAGATCTTGTAATACGCTGATATCAACCCCTGGTGTATCAATAAATTGCTCTAATTTTTTTTGTTGGCGCTCAAGATCTTTGAGCAGATCGGTTCTTACTTCGCCACGATCAAGCACATCAAGTAGATCGGCAATAGTGCGGAAAAAGACCATAGATTGCGCGGTATCGGCTAAGTGTTGATTATCATCTAATTGTTGTAGTAGATACTCTATGCGTAACCACGCTCGCATCTTCTCATTAAGGGGATGCTCAAAAATCACTGGGCAAGTTGCGTCATTTGTCATGGATTAATTCATTGAGAGTGAAAAAGTCATTGGGCTAAATACTAAGTAATAATCTGGGCAGCGTCTATATGGGTGACCTACTGATTCATGGCTATCTGGTATAACCAGTGTGCTAAGGTTTGTCTGTTATTCCTGATGATCTTGTTGGTATTACGTAGCCGTAGTGTGGCGATTAAGCTGATAGTGTGCCGCTAATTGCAAATATTTTTGGTGGAGTAATGCCACTTGCGCGCTGAGGGAATTTGCTGTTGATACCGGCTGGGCGTGTGTGTTGTTGTGATGTGGTGTGTGGAGCAAATTTTGCTGATGCTGTTCAGCAACCGTGTTGCTTACCGTTGCGTGATGACCGTGGTGATCATTATCAATAATATCATCAGCCACCGCTAAACGGTCACTGCGTGAGGCTTGTGCATTTAGAATTTGCTTGATCTGCTGTTCAGAGACTTGATCGCGCAGCAAAGTACGCGTGATCTGAGTTTGTGGGCTGACATCAACCACTAAGACACGATGCGCGAACTTGCAAAGGTTGTTTTCAACCAGCAATGGCACAACCCACAGTGCATAAGGTGAGGTGACAGCGGCTAACTGCTGTTGCATTGTCTGGTTGATTAGCGGATGCAATAACTGGTTCAACCACGCCTGTTGCTGCGGATCGGCAAAGATGATTTCACGCAGTGCGGCGCGATTTAAGCTGCCATCGGCGAACTGCACTTGTGTGCCAAAATGGGTGATGATGCTGTGCAGTGCCGATGAACCGGGTGCGACTACATCGCGTGCTACAATATCAGCATCTACCAAGGTAATACCGTACTGGGAAAATAGATTGGCAACGGTGGTTTTACCACTGCCAATGCCTCCAGTAATCGCGACGGTGTAGGTCACAAGTAGCTCCATAATAGGGGCAATAAAACGGTTAAAAGCGCAACAATATGCACATGGAGTATGTGCATAAGATAGCCTGCTCATTTTAATGATTTTAGGGAAATGATAGCCTAATTCAACGTGTTATATATCACTGCATTGTATATCAACGTACCATAAATTACGGTGCTATACGTTAATTTATGGTGCTATATGTTGAGATGCCCTTACGTTAATCTGCCAGATTAACGTGCTAGAGACCCATCAGGGTAAAATAAGTGTGCACAATATTATCGCCCCACAGTAAAGTGATCCAACCGCCAAGTGCCAACCATGGGCCAAAGGGAATAGCTTGTTGAGTGCGGCGGGTTATGACGGCATAAAAAAGGCCACTGAACGAGGCAAGCATAGCCACTAACAGTAATTTTTCAGCGCCCACCCATGCGCCGAGTGCGGCCATCAGCGCAAAATCGCCGCGGCCCATGCCCTCTTTACCGGTTAGCAGTTTAAATATCCAGAACAACCCCCAGAGCGAAAGATAGCCGACCATTACCCCAGCAAGGGCGCTGTGTAGGTCAAGGTGGCTTTCACCTTGCCAGGCTAACAGTAACCCTCCCCAGAGCATTGGGTGTGTCAGGCTGTCGGGTAGCCAGAATGTGTCAAGGTCTATCACACTGGCAACCAGCAGCAGAGCACTGAGCAGCATAATAGCCAGACTCCACGGAGTAAGCCCCCACAGTAAGATTGGCAGTGCAAAGAGTGTGGCAGTTATCAGTTCAATGGCGGGATAACGAACACTGATTGGTGCTTGGCAGTGCCGACATTTTCCACGTAGCCATAACCATGAAGCCAGTGGCAGGTTGTCAAACCAGCGAACGGGCGTTTTACACTGTGGGCAGTGTGAGGCAGGCAACAACAGATCAAAACGCGAAGAGCTTGGTGTGGGGGGCAGATCGCTAAACTGGGCACTGCACTGTGCCCGCCAGTGGCGTTCAAGCATAATCGGGTAGCGGTAGATCACCACATTCAGAAAACTGCCGATGACTAAGCCAAACAGTGCCGCTAACAACATGATCCCGTCCACTGGAAACCTTATCCTAAGGGCGCACAACGCGCAGAAAAAAGAGATAAGCGCATAGCTGCATGCTTATCTTCGTGTATAAAATCAGTTAACTTCCTGAGATACCAGATAATATTACCGCAAAAGATAAACAGCGTCTTGCTGCGGTTTACGTGTGCATTAGTGAATAATATTCCCCAAATTGAAGATAGGCAGATACATGGCAACCACCAGTGAGCCAACAATGCCACCAATAATGACCATGATAAAGGGCTCTAATAAGCTTGCCAGAGCATCAACCATATCATCAACTTCTTGCTCATACACCACGGCCACTTTATCAAGCATGCCATCAAGCGAGCCAGACTCTTCCCCGATCATCACCATTTGTGTGGTAATAGGGGGAAATAAGTTCTGTTTTTGCATGGCTTGGTAAATGGGTAAACCTTGCTCGGCTTCTTTGCGTACGGCTAATATGGCATCACGGTAGACAAGGTTTCCGGCTGCGCCCGATGCAGAGAGCAGCCCACTGAGTAAGGGAACACCTGCTGAAAAGGTGACAGAAAGCGTGCGAGCAAAACGGGCAACGGATGCTTTATGCAGCAATAAACCGATAACAGGCAGTTTGAGCATGAATTGATCTTGTTTATAACGCATTTTTGCAGAGGCGCGGTATAGGTGCCGATACCCCAACGCGACCGCCACCACAGCAGCGAAAAGATACAGCCCATTTTCCCGCAATAAGCGTGAAAGGGCTAACACCATATTGGTAAAGGCCGGTAATTCAGAACCAAAGCTGGCGTAAATAGACTCAAATTGTGGGATAACAAACAGCAACATCAACAGCGTGACCCCAATGGCTACTACCATCACCATAGCGGGATAAAAGAGTGCCTTTTTTATTTTCGATTTTAGCGCCTCCATTTTTTCACGGTGCGTAGCGATTCTATCCATCACGATATCGAGCCGACCGGTGATCTCGCCAGTGCTAACCAGATCGCAGTAAAGGTCATCAAAAATAAGTGGATATTTGCGCAGCGATTGTGAAATCGGCAAACCGCTCTCTACATCGGTGGTGATGGTGGACAACAACCGCCGCATGCTGCGTTTGGCATGGCTCTCTCCAATCATTTTTAGGCTTTGTAAAATGGGAACACCGGCAAACAGCATGGTTGAGAGCTGGCGGCTCATAAATGCAATATCAGCCGGTTTGATACGATCTGTGATACGGCTAAACAGTGACACCGGCGTTTTTTTCAGCTCTATACGGTTAAAGCCTTTGCTCATCAGTTGCATACGCGCTTCATCAATAGAGCTTGCTTCTAATTCGCCCTCGGCAGGTTGCCCCTGACGATTAACCGCTTTCCATGTATATGGCGATAAACGGCGCGGTTTTGGCTGTGCCAGTGTGTTCATGGTTACACTCCTGTTACCCGTGCTATCTCTTCTAATGAGGTGATGCCGTCAACCACTTTCGCAAGGCCCGCTTCACGCAAGGTTTTCATGCCGAGCTGACGGGCAATGGCTGTCAGCTCAGGGGCGTGATCGCCGCGCAAAATGGCCTCGGTCAGGGTGGCGGTGATCGGCATAATTTCATACAACCCCGTGCGCCCTTTATAACCGTGGGTGCATTTAGGGCAGCCTTTGGCTTTAAAAATGTGCATGCCCGTTGCCAGTGGGTGGCTAAACCCTGCTGCCTTTTGCTCGGTTTCTGTCAGCAAACAGGGCTGGCGGCACTCTGGGCAGAGTTTGCGGGCTAAACGCTGGGCAATAATCAGGTGAATAGATGAAGCAATGTTGTAGGCTGGCACCCCCATATTGGCAAGGCGTGTGAGCGTTTCGGCTGCCGAGTTGGTGTGCAGGGTTGATAGCACTAAGTGGCCGGTTTGTGCCGCTTTAACGGCAATTTCCGCCGTTTCCAGATCACGAATTTCGCCCACCATGACCACATCAGGGTCTTGGCGCAAAAAGGCCCGTAAGGCACTGGCAAAGGTGAGCCCTGCTTTAAGGTTAATTTGAGTTTGGTTGATGCCGGCTAAGTTAATTTCCACTGGATCTTCAGCCGTTGAGATATTGCGCTCAGGCTGATTTAAAATGGATAACCCCGTATATAAGCTGACGGTTTTACCGCTGCCAGTTGGCCCGGTGACTAAGATCATCCCCTGCGGTTTGGCCAGTGCATTGAGGTAGAGCTGTTTGTCGTGGTCAGTAAACCCCAGTTGTTCAATGTTTAAACTGGCGGCGCTAGAGTCTAAAATGCGCAGTACCACTTTTTCACCGAACAGGGTTGGCAGGGTAGAGACACGCAGATCAATGGCTTGAGTTTCTGTTAGTTTGAGCTTAATACGGCCATCTTGCGGGATCCGCTTTTCAGCGATATCGAGCTTGCTCATGATTTTTAGGCGTGCAGCAAGGCGCGCGGCTAATTTTTCCGGCGGGTTAGCTATCTCTTGTAATACGCCATCAATACGAAAACGCACCCGATACTGCTTTTCATACGGTTCAAAGTGAATATCAGAGGCCTTAACCCGCACCGCCCGACTGAGCATTTGGTTGATAAAGCGCACTATTGGGGCTTCATCTTGATCATCATTTAACGCCCGCTCATCAAGGCTATTGCTGTTTTCATCAGCAAGCTCGGCAAGTTCAATCAGGGTATCAGTATCACGGGCTGATGGGGTGGGGTTCAGTTGCTCGGTATCTTCTGGATATTCACCAGTAACTTCAAAAATTGCACGGCGCAGCTCTTCTTTATCCACCAAAACAGTTTCAATCTGTTTTCCAGTGGCAAAGCGAAAAGCATCAATACAGTTGAAACAGTGATTAGTATGGGTTGCGATATAAATCGTATCGTTTTTTTCAAACAGAGGAACAGCAAAGAATTTATTAATCAGTGATGAATAGGGTAAGTATTTTTTAAGTTCAAGTGTATTGTCTATTTTCATAATAATGAAATGGTGAGGTTTTTCCTCACCATTTTAATTCTGTTATTAAAAAAACACTACAAGCCAGAGCCAGAGTCTGATTTTTTTTGGTCAGCAGTGCATAAAGCAGTGAGCCCTTTGGTTGCTGTACATGATTTATACCATGTCATAGTGCCTGCAGAGGTTTGCACACCATCTAAAACAAATGCATGTCCTTCTAATTCGTTTTTTCCAGTAATAGTAAATTTGACAGCATTATCTTTTGCTGTGTCTATTGTGTATTTTTCAATATTTGGTGCTTCAGCGATTGTATTTGATGAAGGAATTCCATTTGCACCAGTGTCATTAATGCCATCAAACTTCCCTTTTTCAAAACCGTAAATTTCAATTGCAGTTTTAATAGGGGATGCCGCCTGCATTAATTCAGTCATTTTTGCTTTTTGTGTATAGCTTTGATAAGCCGGTAACGCAATAGCCGCCAAAATAGCAACAATCGCTACCACTATCATCAATTCAATGAGCGTAAAACCCTGTTTTATTTTGTTCATGCTGTTCTCCTAACGATTCTGACCCGTATTCCATTACTGGCGGGGAAATAAGTGTTCTGTTGCGCTCAATATATTTTGAGCGGGCTTTGGGGGCGTTCTAGCCTTTAGCTCTGCCGTAGGGCCAGAATAAGCGGAGTCAAAACAGTGACTCTCAGGCATATTTTGCTGCGTGGTTATTTATTTTGGCATTGCTTCAATAGGAAGTTGGAATCTATATCGCAAAGATATCACGTATGAAACAGCAAAGATGAAATAGAAAGAGAACGCTATGCAAAATGTTGGGTTTGTTATCTGCCAATATAAAGACACGATAATGATGTGGGCATAGTGCAGCATTGTGGCGAGAAACAGTGTGCGCTGTCAAGCGGTGGTCGGTTTTATAAAATGTGTGCGGTTATTTATATTTTATGTGGGTATTTTACTCTTGCTATTCGGTTTTTTTGAATAATGGCAGCGAGCATTGTTAATGCGAAAAAAAATAACCACAGAATAGCATGTGGTTATTTTATATCCGCCAGCGTTTGTCATAAGTAAAAGCGTGGTTGTGCGGTGTGCTAACCGGTAAAATTAATAAAAGCGCATTGAGAGATCAAGGGCTTTAATGTGTTTAGTCAGCGCACCGACAGAGATAAAATCAACGCCGGTTGCGGCATAGTCGGGCAGCGTGGTTAAGGTTACATTGCCAGACACTTCAAGCAGCGCACGGCCTGCTGTAAGGGTGACGGCATCGTGCATCATGCTGGTGGTGAAGTTATCGAGCATGATGATATCGGCCCCTGCATCAATAGCGTGTTGCAGTTCAGTCAGATTTTCAACTTCCACTTCAACGGGCACATTGTGCGCCAGCACATGTGCATTGGCCACGGCGTGTTGCACACCGCCTGCGGCAATAATGTGGTTCTCTTTAATCAGAAAGGCATCGTACAGGCCTAAACGGTGGTTAACGCCGCCACCACACTGCACGGCATATTTTTCTGCGCTGCGCAGCCCCGGCAAGGTTTTACGGGTATCGAGCAGGCGAGTATGCAAGCCTTGCAGTTGATCGGCATAACGGCGAGTGGTTGAAGCCACACCAGAGAGCGTTTGAATAAAGTTGAGCAGCGTGCGCTCGGCAGTGAGCAGTAGGCGGGCGTTACCCGACAGTTGCAGTAGGCACTGGTTTGGTGCAATGCGATCACCATCGGCCACTAACCACTCAAGTGTGATTGGGTTAGGGTGCTGCGCACTAAGTTGGGTGCAGACCTCTTCTGCCCACTGTTTTCCGCAAAAAACCCCTTGTTCACGGGTGATCACCCGTGCTCGTGCCTGTTGGTTTGCGGGCAGCAGTTGTGCGGTAAGATCACGCCGGGCAAGGGTTGCGGCATTGGTCAGAGGGGGAGTTGATGTGCTGCTAAAAGGGGGGCGCTGTGCCGGCACACCGAGATCTTCGCACAAGGCAGCATACACAGCGGCCGGTATGTCATGTTGTAGTTGAGTTAACAAAGTGGCCTGACGCTGGGCCGAGTTGTGTGTGCGATGTGGCATCTCTGTTGCTCCGCGGTAAAAGTTATGCCGATGGTAGCTTACTGTGAGATTTTTCGCATCTATCGGTTGTGTGGGGGAGGCTGGGGCTTAATAAAAAAGTGATTTTAAAAATATAATTCTCTCATGTGTTTATTTTTAATAGATACTTTTGTATATACTGTTATAACTATAACCTGTTATTAACTCGTATGTTTCTAGAACACAAGTCGTGTCTCTCATTTTAAACCATTTGATTTTTCATAAAGAATAGAACATATATAGTACATGTCACTTTTGGTTCTTTCATTAGATAGTAGAAACTAAGAATAAACCATTAACAAGAAAAATACTGGTTTATCTATAGCTATCGAGCACTAAATTTTTTGGTGAAAAGAATTTAATGAAATTCTCTGTGATTCTATATGAAACTATTGAATCAGGTTTAATCGTCTTATATTAAGTCTATTTACTCCTATTGGATAGTGGTCTTTGACGTAAATGGTGTGCTTTACCAGTGTTTTAACTGTTATCTATATCTTCAATGTACTGTGAAATGTATTTTCCAAACTCTTTTACACTATCTAGTTCACACTGGAGTGTTAATAGCTCTCCACGTTGGCCGCCAACATTAGAGTATAACATGCATTTCTCGTGAATAGAGAGTCGTTGTTTATTATAAAAGTCTTTTGAAAAATTATAATCACTAACTTTGGAGGATAATTGATTTTTAATTTCCGATTCATACTTTGCAGTCTCTTTTTGAATACAAGAAGTCATTTCTTGATGTAGACCATGCATATTATCGCAGCTATTGCCAGCTATTGCATATTTATCAACATGAAAAATCGTTAGATAGAACCCAACAAAAACAAAAAAATATTTCATTTTATATCTACCTCCAATGATTGGCTTTCTAACTCTAGCAATGACTCTTTTTCTGAAATGGCTCGTTTTTTTAAATCATTCCACCATGATGGTGACGACTTAAAAAGAGTTTCTGTATTATCCCTTTTATAGTCTTGTACGGCAATAATTAGCTCTCTGTCAGTAATATCTTTTGAGTTTATTTTATTTAAAACTTTTAGGATTAAGTTGGTTTTTGCGCCAAACTGAACTGAGGTGGACCATATTAAATCGTGAATGGCTGCGCGTGAGTGATCTATAATGAATCCTTTTGATTTAAGTCGATTAATTTGAATGTCATAGTGTGTTTTTTTAATAAAAATATGTTGATCCTCTCTGAATTCCTGTGGATGTTTAAACGCAATATCCTTCCAAATATCGTTAAATTGGGAGGAAGCAGGAGTCAACCCATCAAAAAATTGTTTGTATTTTGACGACTGAATATATTGTTGCAGCACACCCATGTTTGATGACAATTGGTAGCAACCATATGAGATACCACCATAATCGCCTTTTCCTGAAGACACTACACCAGGGCCTCTTCCGGCAGATTCGTATCTTTCCGAAGTTTTACCCAGTACCCACAGAGCTCCTTTTTGATTACTCTTTACCAACTCCATCAACCCCGCAGGATGAATAAACCACAGGTGAGTGCTGCCTAATATATTTTTAGCTTCTTCAACCCATGCCATATTGTTGTGTACTTGCATTGCGTATTTATACAAGTTGGGCTGGTTGGCGAGCTCTTTTTTAAGGCGTGGCCAATTATCACCCCGCTTTATCCACTCACTTTCGTGCTTAATAAATAACTTACGTAATGTATAGGTTAAGTTAGTGTCGGTTAATGCCGATTTAATGTTGTTACTGCTTAATTTGTGATCACCGTGTTTGTCTGCTACAAGCTGTTGGTAGAGAGTGCTGAAAAATGTGCTGCCTTCTTTGCCTTCGGTATCTTCTTTATCTAAAAAGCCATCGGGATCATGGCTGCCATCAATCAGCATTGCGCCGAGCTTGCCCCAGTCGTGCTGGTTGATAAGTGCAGCATCACCCGTGAGTAATACAAATTCTCCGGCCCGTTCGCCTTCTGCTGCTGCTTGCTCGCGTATTTTGGCAAACTGTTGAGCGCCATGGGTGATAATATCTGCGTTATTGAGGGCCAAAGGCGCAGCCAGTGGCCCAAAGGTTGCTAGACTGTTATAACTCGGCTGGTTATTGTGATACGTTAAGCGATAGGTTGTGACTTTTTTATCTTTTGTGAGCACCAGATAATTTTGACCGCCCGTGGCTTGGGCTTTATTCCGAATGCAATCTTCCAGTGCTTGCCTATCTTGTTTGCTCTTTTCTGCAATAAACACTTCAAAGTGTATGGCTTTCTGATCAGGGTCAATGTGAAAACCTTGCGCAGTTAAGGTGGCTATTTGGTGCTCACCCCAGTGGCCGATGGTTTCTCCGGCCTGTACTATTATCGAGTTTTGGCTACAGTCAACAACGGTATCGAATACGATGGGCATATTTGATGTTGCGGCCAGTGCTGCACCTATTTTGCTTTTTGCCACCCAGCCAACAGCGCCTTTATGTGCATTTGTCATCACTTGATTAGCTGAGTCTTTAACAGTGCCAGTGCCTGCCTTGAACACCTGTATTTTACGAAATTCAGTAGGGCCGCCATGGGTGATAATCATTTGCTGCTCTGCAAATACGATGACTTCGCTCTTAGCTGCAAGCCCAAGGCTTCCTGTTGTGTGTGTCGGTGTTTGCCGTAGCCACGTATTATTCGGGATTGTATAACGAAGCGGTTTATTTTCAGGTGGCATCATCCAGCTGGGTTTTATTTTTTGTTCCCCATAAATGTATTGTGTTGCGATATAAAACTGCGGTGGCTCACCGGTTTTTGGGGTGGTATAGCGAACGAGTTGGTATGTGTGAGTTTCATTTTTGAGATTACGCCGTTCAGAGGGGGTATCCATTAAAATGATTTCAGCCCCTTGACGTGCGAAACCTAATTTATCTTCTGCTTGGAGTTGTAATTTAGCCATTGCACTGTAGATAGAGACCCTATTACCTGTAATGACATAACGTTCAGGTTCAGCGTGATAAGCGTTGGCACAAGCAATATGCATGTAGAGGCTATAAAAAGTCAGGCGATTTTTATGCTGATCACCTGTTTCGTAACGGTGACGTATCAGACAAAATGAGGGGGAGGTATATAAATCAATATCTTGCCCATTCTGGCCTTGTTCAGGGCTGCGGGTTGCTTTGGCAGGTTGTGTTGCTAACCGATAAGCAACAATTTCCCCATCAGCAATGGTGCGCACTGCGCCACTTGAGTGCCATCCGCCTTTTTCACTGAGGTGAACGCCACCGTGCCAGAGCCGGTTGCGCCCAAGGGGATATGTGCCGCTGTGCTGGCCATGAAGTTTGTCGATAAAGGCTTCGAGTGAGGCAACCTCGCGAGGTGTATTGCCTTCCCCTTGTTGCATAGGGTAGACGATTTTCATCTTTGATGTTCTATCCTGTGTGATATGGCCATGGCTATTTATATGAGCACTTGCATGATGTTTAGAGCCAGAGCATGTTTCATGCCAAAGATAAAAGTTCTTTTAAATCAATAAAGTAGTTGATTTTTCAATGAGGCAGTCTGCCAAGCCAGCAAGACATTGCGTGATATGCGCAAAGTAGCCAGCAAACATGGCATAAACAAGATAATTATCTAAAAGGTGCGCAACAGGTTGCGTAAAAAAAGTGATTATTCTGTATAGCGGCATAAACTGTATGAAGATAAAGCAAGCTAAGAGGGTGCAAAAAGACTGTGCGTACTATTTATGCGGGGCTTGATGATTGCGTTGAAAATATCGGGATTTTTTCGCATGTAAAACCGTTTTGGCTGTGTATCCCCAAAAGTAGGGGGTTGATTTTAGTCAGATATGCATGCCGAGGTTAGGGAAGTGGAGCAAAACTTGCCGTATGGGGGGTTATCCCGCACACTAATATTCTTTTCAGTTATCAGAGAGTTGTTGTTATGCCACGGCTAAGTTTACCGGTACAGGCTGATTGGTTGAGTGGGGCGCGTTGTTGCCCTTCGCCACACTGTAATGGGCGAGCTGAGGGAGAGGTGATCTCTTTGTTGGTGGTACACAATATTAGTTTACCACCGGGAGAGTTTGGTGGGCCCTATATTGATGATCTGTTTTGTGGGCGCTTGCAACCTGATGCACACCCCTATTTTGCTGATATTTATCAGCTACAAGTGTCGGCGCACTGTTTAATTCGGCGTGATGGTGAGGTGGTGCAGTATGTGCCATTTAGCCAGCGCGCATGGCATGCTGGGGTATCAAGTTTTGCTGGACGTACACAGTGTAATGATTATTCGATAGGAATAGAGCTAGAGGGCACAGATACACAGGCATATACGTTGGTGCAGTATCAGCAGTTGGCGCGGATTACGCGGTTGTTACAGCGGCGTTTTCCCGCAATAACCGATGCGCGGATCACCGGCCACAGTGATATTGCACCACAGCGCAAAACAGACCCTGGTATTGCGTTTGACTGGGCATATTTTATGCAGTGTTTGCAACAATGTGATGATGTAAGTACTGAGTAAACGGTTGAGTTATTAGGTAATGCTGCAGAATGTTGCACTTAAGAGAAAAGATAAAAAAATACAGAGGGGTTTTGAGGGATGAAGTTATTTAGCTTACTGCTGATTTTAGCATGGGAGCGGTTGTTTAAAACGGGTGAACATTGGCAAATTGATCATTGGTTGCACCCACTCTGGGGAAAAATTGCGCGGCCTTCTTTAATAAAAAGTACGCTGTTATGGCTAGTCAGTGTGCTATTAATCAGTGCCGGTTTGTTGCTGGTAAAAGGGCATGTGTTTGGGCTGGTCTCTTTGGTGTGTTGGATAGCGTTAGGATTGTTATGTATTGGTGCCGGGTATAAGCGGATGCGTTATCGCGCTTATTTAGTGGCTGCGCGGCGTGGTGAAACGGAAAATGCATTAGCATTAGCTGAAAATATTGCGCGGATTCATGGTTTGCCATGTGGTGGTGGTGATGCTGCACGGTTACAAGCGTTGCAATCAGCACTGTTGTGGACACATTTTCGTTACTATATTGCGCCCGCGTTTTGGTTTGTTGTAGGGGGGCCGGCTATTATGGTGGGGTATGCGGTGTTGCGTGCTTACCAAAGTTGGCTGGCAGAGCAAAATATACCACAACGTGCAGAGTCAGGTGTTGATACGTTGTTGGGGTGGCTTGATTGGTTGCCTATTCGTATCTGCTCATTAGCCTATGTGTTTGCTGGAAAAGGGGATAAGGCGCTGCCAATGTGGGCGGTGGCAGTGGCTGACCTGCATGCATCGGCGTATCAGATATTAGGCAAGGTAACGCGTTTAGCCTTGTTACCACAAGATAGCGATTCATGGGTAGATATGCCGCAAGCGGCAGTAACGTTAGCACGAAAATCGGCACTATTGCTGGTGGTAGTGGTTTCTGTGCTGACAATCTATGGGTTATTAGTTTAGTGCGCCTCCCCCTGTATTGCTACGCACTGTTTTGTAAGAGGTGTTTTTGTGTAGTTTGCAGGGGGTAACATGACAACACTGGTAAGGTTCTGTGTTAGCAGTGCTCATGTTATTTCAAAAAGTGAATTTTTATTTTCATTTTTTTAGTTTGTTGTTTGGTGGTCGGATTTGTATAGTGATAGAGCTGTATATCGCTACGATGAGCTAATGGACTGGGCTAAATTTAGCAAATATATTGTCATATAATTATTATTTATAACTATTATTGAGAATGATTTTGTCTTAAGGTGCAGTTATGTCTAATCCAACACCTAACTATTTAAAAGTGGCTTACTGGATTTATGGAAAAAAAGGATCAGTATTAGGCCATGAAATAGCACGCCATTTTAATTTAAGCAGCAAGCAATTGAGACAATATATTAATTATATGGTGTCTAATGATGATATTGTTAGAATAAGAACAACTCAGATGGAGTGTGAGCTTAGCTCGCTGTATAATGTGCTGAGTATTACTAAAAAGAGTTTAGATAAAATTCAGCAAGACCCCACAATCGCTCGTTTAAATGTAAAAGGTCGAACGCAAATACAGTGTCAAAAGCAGACTCAAAAACTGTGGAGTTTAGCATTAGGTATTAGGCCAAGAGTGTCGATATAAGCAATCATGAATATTGATGTGAATATTGTTTTGCTAAATGTAGCTTAATTTAAAAAACAGGGCGTACAGTGATTTGTACGCCCTGTTTTTTGTTTAAGCAGCCTAACTTAAGGTATGCTATGCCTGCGCTATTTCTCTTATCTACGACGGTGGATATTAGAGGGAGTTCAAGAAAATCATTTCTTTTCAAGTGTATTAGAGAGGGTGTTATAGCTATTTTTAACACTGTTGGTTTGTTGTTTAATCTGCTCTGCAGTGTGGTTGATTGACTCTTTTGTATCATTGAGTGACTCTTTTTTCTCACTTATACCGAGTGTATTATCAATTTCTTTTTTAATCGCTTTTTGTGGCGTACATTTGCTCGATACACCAAGGGTTTTATCAAGTACTTCGTTACGAACCGCTTTCTGCATATCGCATTTTGCAAATGCAGAAAATGAGGTGAGTACGAAGAGTGAAACAACGAAGCTCGTGCGAAGCGATGTGGATAATTTGATTGTCATTATAATATGTCTTTGTGTGATGTTAAGTGAGGAGTGTTTTCATTTACGAATATATCAACAAGAAAGATTATATTATAGTCTTAGTAGAAAAAAGAGTTCAAGGTGGTTATGTTGCGTAGTTGTGTTATTGCCCATGTGCAAATTATATTGTGGGTTGTAATACAATGGCGTTATTAAAAATAAATATAACGGAATGTTTTATTATAGCGCAGCAGTGCTGTGCCATGGAAACGTATAAACTGAATATATCAGAAAATATGCAATATTATAGGCGTTAAAATACAGGCTTTATTTTTTATTAATCCTCTATTAGTTTTCTCTTTAAATTATCTTCAATCTGTATAGTTTATACGGTGAGCTGTGTGCTTATATCATTTATGCACTCTGTGCAGTATTTTTGTCATCTTTCTCGCTTAAGCTAACTCGATTCAGCTTGATTTTGTTCGCTTTTTTTTGAAAAAAACAGGCTAAACGTTAAATGGTATGACCAATTAAATTATTATTTATGTTGTGTGAGCTGAAGCGTTTTTGTTATCAAAGCGATGAAACCATGATTCAGATCAATTTTCGTCTGGACAATGTTTTTCAGCTCTGGTAATTTTTATCACATAGTAAAATTGGTATTACCAATTGACAGCCAGCGAAATTGATTTCAATGTGGCAGATAGTTTAACGCGGATGGATGTTCTTAGATGGCCTATAGCAAAATTCGTCAGCCCAAACTTTCTGATGTGATTGAGCAGCAGTTAGAGCGCCTGATTCTTGAAGGTACACTCCGCCCAGGGCAGAAACTCCCGCCAGAGCGTGAATTGGCTGTACAGTTTGATGTTTCGCGCCCCTCATTACGAGAAGCTATTCAGCGTTTAGAAGCGAAAGGTTTGCTACTGCGCCGCCAAGGTGGTGGTACGTTTGTACAACAACAACTCTGGCAAAGTTTTAGTGACCCCCTCAGTGAATTATTATCTACCCACCCTGAATCACAATTCGATCTGTTAGAAACACGGCATGCCCTTGAAGGGATTTCTGCGTACTATGCTGCTTTGCGTGGTACAGATGCGGATTTTCAGCGGTTACGTGAAAGCCATCAAACCCTAATTAATGCACAGCAAAAAGATGATCCGGCTGCCGAGGCTGAGGCGGTAATGCAGTATTTAGTGGTAGTTACAGAAGCATCACACAATGTGGTGTTGTTACATTTAGTCCGTTGTTTAGCCCCTTTGTTAGAGCAAAATGTAAAACAGAATTTTGAGCTACTGTATATGCGCCGTGAAAAACTTGCGCAAGTCAGTTGCCACCGTGCGGATGTGATTACTGCAATATTAGCTCGTGCACCAGAGCAAGCGCGTGAAGCATCACATCGGCATTTAGCCTTTATTGAGGAAACTTTGTTGGATCTTAGCCGTGAACACAGTCGCCAAGAGCGATCGTTACGGCGATTTCAACAACGCATGGAGTGACAAGTGTTCATTCACCTGTTCTGCGAAAATGATTTAAAAAGTAAGACCATAAATTAGCAATAAATAGGTTACAGAATAAGTAACACAAACAGACGGTGTTTTTGTGCAGTCATGCACTGATAGAAGAGCATCTCGATTAAAGTGAAACTGACCGAACTAAAGAAGATAAGGAAGACCACCATGTCAGACATGATGAGCAATGACGTGGATCCGATCGAAACCAGCGACTGGCTGCAGGCTCTCGAATCGGTAATTCGCGAAGAAGGCGTTGAGCGTGCACAGTTTTTGATTGATCAGATCATGGATAAAGCACGTATGGGTGGCGTATCGCTGCCAAGCGGTATTCACACAAATTATATCAACACCATTCCAGCTTCTGCTGATCCAGTTTATCCGGGTAATCATAATCTGGAGCGCCGTATTCGTTCTGCGATCCGCTGGAATGCCATCATGACGGTGCTGCATGCATCGAAGAAAGACTTGGATCTGGGCGGCCACATGGCTTCTTTCCAGTCTTCTGCCACCATTTATGATGTGGCGTTCAACCACTTCTTCCGCGCACGTAATGCGCAAGATGGCGGTGACTTGGTGTTCTTCCAAGGTCATATTTCTCCGGGGATCTATGCACGTGCTTTCGTTGAAGGCCGTCTGAGCGAAGATCAACTGAACAACTTCCGTCAGGAAGTTGAAGGCAAAGGTGTCTCTTCTTACCCACATCCAAAACTGATGCCTGAGTTCTGGCAGTTCCCAACCGTATCTATGGGTTTAGGCCCGATCAATGCTATCTATCAGGCACGTTTCCTGAAGTATCTCAATGATCGTGGTTTGAAAAACACCGCAGAGCAGACCGTGTATGCGTTCTTGGGTGATGGTGAGATGGATGAACCAGAATCTAAAGGTGCGCTGACATTTGCCGCCCGTGAGAAACTGGACAACCTGTGCTATGTGATTAACTGTAACCTGCAGCGCCTTGATGGCCCAGTAGTGGGTAACGGTAAGATTATTCAAGAGCTAGAAGGCCTGTTCCGTGGTGCTGGCTGGGAAGTGATCAAAGTTATCTGGGGTTCTAAGTGGGATGCCCTGCTGCAGAAAGATACCTCAGGTAAGCTGCTGCAACTGATGAGTGAAACCGTTGACGGTGACTATCAGAACCTGAAATCAAAAGATGGTGCATACGTGCGCGAGCACTTCTTTAACAAGTATCCGGAAACGGCAGCACTGGTTAAAGATCTGACTGATGACGAAATTTGGTCACTGAACCGTGGTGGTCATGATCCGGTTAAAGTCTATGCGGCATTCCAAAAAGCGAAAGAGACCAAAGGCAAGCCGGTTGTGATCCTGGCCAAGACCGTAAAAGGTTACGGTATGGGTGATGCAGCGGAAGGCAAGAACATTGCTCACTCCGTGAAGAAACTGGATATGGAAAGCGTGAAGCAGTTCCGTGACCGTTTCAACATCAACTTGTCTGATGATGAAGTGCAGAACCTGCCATACATCAAATTCCCAGAAGGCTCTGAAGAGTACAACTACCTGCATGAGCGCCGTCAGGCCCTGAAAGGGTATGTACCAACCCGTCTGCCGAAATTCACCCAAGAGTTCATCACGCCAGAGCTTGAAGAGTTCAAGCCGCTGCTGAATGAACAAGCGCGTGAAATTTCAACGACGATGGCATTTGTCCGTGCACTGAACGTCCTGCTGAAAGACAAAAATATCGGTAAGCACATTGTGCCAATTATTGCCGATGAAGCACGTACCTTTGGTATGGAAGGCCTGTTCCGTCAGGTGGGTATCTATAACCCGCAGGGTCAGAACTATACCCCACAAGATCGTGAAGTTGTCTCTTACTACAAAGAAGATAAAGCCGGTCAGGTTCTGCAAGAGGGTATTAACGAGCTGGGCGCAGGGTCTTCATGGCTGGCGGCGGCAACCTCTTACAGCACCAACGATGTACCGATGATTCCGTTCTACATCTACTACTCAATGTTTGGTTTCCAGCGTATTGGTGACCTGTGCTGGGCAGCAGGCGATCAGCAAGCTCGCGGCTTCTTGGTCGGTGGTACAGCAGGCCGTACGACGCTTAACGGTGAAGGTTTGCAGCATGAAGATGGCCATAGCCACATTCAGGCACTGACAATTCCTAACTGTGTTGCATACGACCCAGCCTATGCGTATGAGTTGGCTGTTGTGATGCAAGACGGTGTGCGCCGTATGTATGGTGAGCAGGAGAACGTGTTCTACTACCTGACTACCATGAACGAAAACTACCATCAGCCTGCAATGCCAGAAGGCGCAGAAGAGGGTATCCGTAAGGGTATCTACAAGCTGGAAACTGTTGCCGGTGATAAGGCAAAAGTTCAGCTGATGGGTTCTGGTGCAATCTTGCGCCATGTTCGTGAAGCGGCACAGATCCTGTCTGCTGATTACGGCATCGGTTCTGATGTATACAGCGTGACTTCGTTCACCGAAGCGGCTCGTGAAGGCCAAGATTGTGACCGTTGGAACATGCTGCATCCAGAAGCTGCGCCACGTGTGGCTCATATCACTTCTGTGATGAATGATGCACCAACTATCGCGGCAACTGACTACATGAAACTGTTCGCTGAACAAGTGCGTGCATTTGTACCGGCAGCTAACTATCGCGTACTGGGCACTGATGGTTTTGGCCGTTCTGATAGCCGTGAAAACTTGCGTCGCCACTTTGAAGTGAACGCGCATTACGTGGTGGTTGCTGCGCTGACCGAGCTGGCTAGCCGTGGTGATGTTGCTAAATCTGTTGTGGCAGATGCCATTGCGCGATTTGGTATTGATGCAGATAAAGTCAACCCGCTGTACGCATAAGAGGCACGATTCATGAGCATGGAAATTTTTGTACCGGATATCGGTTCTGATGAAGTTGAAGTTACCGAGATTCTGGTTAATGTCGGCGATAAAGTTGAAGCCGAACAATCATTGATTACTGTTGAAGGCGATAAAGCCTCAATGGAAGTGCCTGCCTCTGCCGGCGGTATTGTAAAAGAGATCAAAGTTCAAGTTGGCGGTAAAGTTTCTACCGGTTCACTGATCATGATTTTTGAACAAGAGGGTGCGGCAGCCGCACCTGTTGCAGCGCCAGTAGCGGCTGCTGCGGCTGCATCTGTTGCTGCTGCACTTAAAGAAGTGTGTGTGCCGGATATCGGTGGTGATGAAGTTGAAGTCACCGAGATTATGGTTGCCGTTGGCGATAGCGTGACCGAAGAGCAGTCTCTGCTGACTGTTGAAGGTGATAAAGCTTCAATGGAAGTGCCTGCACCGTTTGCCGGTGTGGTCAAAGAGATCAAAGTGGTTACGGGTGGTAAAGTCTCTACCGGTTCCCTGATTATGATCTTTGAAGTGGCGGGTGCTGCATCTGCAGCGCCAGTGGCTCAGGCAAGTGCACCGGTTGCTGCTGCACCGGTGGCGAGTGCCGCTAAAGATGTACACGTGCCGGACATCGGCGGTGACGAAGTTGAAGTTACCGAGATCATGGTTGCCGTGGGTGATAGCGTAGAAGCTGAACAATCACTGATCACCGTGGAAGGCGACAAGGCTTCTATGGAAGTGCCTGCGCCGTTTGCTGGTGTGATCAAAGAGATCAAAGTACAAGCGGGCAGCAAAGTGTCTACCGGCTCTCTGATCATGGTCTTTGAAGTTGCCGGTGCAGCGCCAGCTGCTCAGCCAGCACAAGCCGCACCTGTGGCTGCCGCAGCGCCTACAGCAAAAGCTGCCGCACCTGCCGCGGCTAGCGAGTTTACTGAAGATGCTGCGTACAGCCACGCAACGCCAGTTGTACGCCGTTTAGCACGCGAATTTGGTGTTAACTTAGGTAAAGTGAAAGGTTCTGGCCGTAAAGGTCGTATCCTCAAAGAAGACGTACAAGACTATGTGAAGAACGCACTTAAGCGTTTGGAGTCAGGTCAGTCGGCCTCTTCTGCGGCAATGAGCAGTGGTGCAGGCTTGGGTCTGCTGCCGTGGCCGAAAGTAGATTTCAGCAAGTTTGGTGAAGTGGAAGAGGTTGAACTGGGCCGTATCCAGAAGATCTCTGGCGCTAACCTGCACCGTAACTGGGTGATGATCCCGCACGTAACCCAGTGGGATGACGCGGATATCACCGAGCTGGAAGCCTTCCGTAAGCAGCAAAATGCTGAGCTTGAGCGTGCAAAAGCTGATCTGAAAGTGACTCCGCTGGTCTTTATCCTGAAGGCTGTGGGTAAAGCTCTTGAAATGATGCCGCGCTTTAACAGCTCTATTTCTGAAGATGGCCAGAAGCTGACGCTGAAGAAATACATCAACATTGGTGTTGCAGTGGATACGCCAAACGGTCTGGTTGTTCCGGTCGTGCGTGATGTGAACAAGAAGAGCATCACTGAGCTATCGCGCGATCTGATGGAGATCTCCAAGAAAGCCCGTGCTGGCAAGCTGACATCGTCAGACATGCAAGGCGGTTGCTTCACTATCTCTAGCCTTGGCGGTATCGGTGGTACAGCATTTACACCTATCGTAAATGCGCCGGAAGTGGCTATTCTGGGTGTCTCTAAGTCTGAGATGAAGCCAAAGTGGAACGGCAAAGAGTTCGCACCACGCCTGATGCTGCCACTGTCACTGTCTTATGATCACCGTGTGATCGATGGCGCTGATGGTGCTCGCTTCATCACCTTCTTGAACAATGCCTTGTCTGACATTCGCCGTTTGGTGATGTAAACAATGATCGATTGGCACGGTTACGGCATAAGCTGTGACCGTGCCGACGAATCTGGCATGTCGGATACGAAGCTTGTTTGCGAGTTGTTAACAACCTTGTAAACTTGTGGCGCACAAACCCTACATGGTGCGCTTCGTACCCGAGTTCAGGGATATAAAGATTATAATGAGGTCATGATGAGTAAAGAAATCAAAGCCCAAGTTGTGGTACTCGGGGCTGGCCCTGCGGGTTACTCAGCCGCATTCCGTTGCGCAGATTTAGGTTTGGATACCGTTATTGTTGAGCGTTATTCTACCCTCGGTGGTGTGTGTTTGAACGTGGGTTGTATCCCGTCAAAAGCACTGCTGCACGTAGCAAAAGTGATCGAAGAAGCAAAATCACTGGCTGAACACGGTATCGTATTTGGTGAGCCAAGCACTGACATCACCAAAATTCGCCTGTGGAAAGAGAAAGTTATCAGCCAACTGACCGGTGGTCTGGCTGGTATGGCGAAAATGCGTAAAGTGCAGGTGGTTAACGGTTTAGGTAAGTTCACCGGCCCGAACAGCATTGCTGTTGAAGGTGCTGATGGTGTGACTACCGTAAATTTTGATAACGCTATTATTGCTGCAGGTTCACGCCCGATTGA
Organism: Plesiomonas sp.; assembly: GCF_051652165.1. GTDB lineage: Bacteria > Pseudomonadota > Gammaproteobacteria > Enterobacterales > CAMTGL01 > Plesiomonas. Next base: position 170,226 of record NZ_JBOFTR010000003.1, on the reverse strand, counting down.
ACTGCCGTTTATTCCGCATGAAGATCCACGTATTTGGGATTCAACCGATGCGTTGGAGCTCAAAGAAGTGCCTGAGCGTCTGTTGGTGATGGGCGGTGGTATTATCGGTCTGGAAATGGGCACGGTATATCACGCTCTGGGTTCAAACATTGACGTTGTTGAAATGTTCGATCAGGTTATTCCTGCTGCGGATAAAGATATCGTTAAGGTGTTTACCAAGAAAGTCAGCAAGAAGTTTAACTTGATGCTGGAAACCAAAGTTACCGCAGTAGAAGCGCGTGAAGATGGCATCTACGTGACGATGGAAGGTAAAAAAGCACCGGCTGAACCACAGCGTTACGATGCGGTACTGGTAGCAATTGGTCGCGTACCAAATGGTAAACTGCTTGATGCTGGTAAAGCGGGCGTTGAAGTTGACGAGCGTGGCTTTATCCGTACCGACAAGCAAATGCGCACTAACGTGCCGCACATTCATGCTATCGGTGATATTGTGGGTCAGCCGATGCTGGCACACAAAGGGGTGCACGAAGGTCACGTGGCAGCCGAAGTGATCTCTGGTAAGAAGCACTACTTCGATCCGAAAGTGATCCCATCTATTGCCTATACCGATCCGGAAGTGGCTTGGGTAGGTAAGACTGAGAAAGAGTGTCAGGCAGAAGGTCTGAAGTACGAAACTGCAACCTTCCCGTGGGCAGCGTCTGGCCGTGCTATCGCGTCTGACTGCGCTGACGGCATGACTAAACTGATTTTCGACAAAGAGACTCACCGTATTTTAGGTGGCGCGATTGTCGGTACTAACGGCGGTGAGCTGTTAGGTGAGATCGGTCTGGCTATCGAGATGGGTTGTGATGCAGAAGACATCGCACTGACCATCCATGCGCACCCGACACTGCATGAGTCAGTAGGCCTGGCGGCAGAAGTGTTCGAAGGTTCGATTACTGACCTTCCAAACGCGAAAGCGAAAAAGCGCTGATTAAAACATTATCGTGATGTTCTGTGGGTAATCCGTTGATTATCCACTGAGTTATCCGCTAAATATAAAAAGCCCCACACAGCGGTTTATCCGTTGGTGGGGCTTTTTTATGTTCAGTGATACTTCGTTATACAGGCGCTATACGAGAAGTGTTCGGTGAATAAGCGGGTCTGTGTAACAGCCCGCTTATTCAGTGCGTTAGCTTACATATCTGCTTATTCAGTGCGTTAGCTTACATATCCGCTTACTGCACTTGTTTTTTAAGTCTCGTTTTTAAGTATCGCTTTTAAGCATCCTCTCAAAAGTATTGTCTTTTAAGATTGTGCAGAGTCTGACGCGTCAGCAGCACCTTGCGGCAAGTTGACTTCAATCTGATCCACTTTTTGCAAACCGCGCGGTAACAGTGTTCCTTTGCGGCCGCGTTCTGCGCGGAACTTACTTAAATCATCAGGCTTAATGGTCAGCTTACGCTTACCAGCATGCAGTGTGACCGATGCCTGCGGCGAGATGATGCTCAGGTGCTGCAACAACTCTTCTCGGGCGGCTGCACGGGCTGCCGGAATGGTGACAATTTTATTGCCTTTGCCTTTTGACAATTGCGGCAGGTCACTGACTGGGAACAGCAGCATCCGGCCTTCTGAGGTGATAGCCATCAGCAGATCGTCATCATGATTGACATTCAGTGGCGGTAAAATTTTGGCATTTTCAGGCAGATTGAGCAGTGCTTTACCGGCACGATTACGAGCGACCAAATCAGCAAAGGTACAGACAAAACCGTAACCGGCATCGCTGGCGAGCAGCAATTTCTGGCTCTCTTCTTCCATCAACACCTGTTCAACCACAGCACCTGCCGGTGGCGTGAGTTTACCGGTTAACGGCTCACCTTGCCCGCGCGCGGAAGGCAGTGTTTGTGGATCGAGCGCATAACTGCGGCCACTAGAATCGAGGAAGACCACTGGCAGGTTGCTCTTGCCGCGAGCAAACCCACGGTAAGCATCACCCGACTTATAACTTAAGGCCGCAGCATCAACATCGTGCCCTTTCGCGCAGCGAACCCAGCCCATCTCTGAGAGTACGACAGTCACCGGTTCTGCTGGGGTGAGATCGCGCTCGGTCAGTGCTTTGGCTTCACCCCGCTCAACCAGTGGAGAGCGGCGGTCATCGCCAAAGGTTTCGGCATCAGCCAGTAGCTCTTTTTTCATCAGGGCGTTGAGTTTATGCTCTGATCCTAATAGGCCTTCAAGCTGTGCTCGCTCTTTTTCCAGATCGTTCTGCTCACCGCGGATCTTCATCTCTTCCAGTTTTGCCAAATGGCGTAACTTTAGATCGAGGATCGCATCAGCTTGTGTTTCACTTAAGCCAAAACGCTGGATCAGGATCGGTTTGGGTTCATCTTGCTGGCGGATGATCTCAATGACTTCATCAATATTGATAAATGCAGTGAGCAAGCCTTCAAGGATATGCAGGCGTTTTAATACTTTCTCTAAACGGTGCTGTATCCGGCGGCGAATGCTGTCGCGGCGGAATGTCAGCCATTCGCTCAGAATGGTCAGTAAACCCTTCACTTCTGGGCGGCCATTGAGCCCCAGCATGTTGATATTCACCCGATAGCTCTTTTCCAGATCGGTCGAGGCGAACAGGTGGTTCATCAGCATCTCTGCATCAACCCGATTCGATTTTGGCACGATCACTAAGCGGGTTGGGTTTTCATGGTCAGACTCATCACGCAGATCGTCAACCAGCGGCAGTTTTTTCGCCCGCATTTGAGCGGCAATTTGCTCGATGACTTTCGCGCCAGAGCACTGGTGTGGCAGGGCGGTGATGATGATTTCACCGTCCTCTTTTTTCCACAAGGCGCGCATGCGGATAGAGCCACGACCGGTTTGGTAGATTTTTTTGATATCACTGCGCGGGGTGATGATCTCCGCTTCGGTCGGATAATCCGGCCCCTGAATATGGGTCAGCAGCGCATCAAGTGTTGCATCTGGATGATCGATCAGATGAGCGGTGGCGTTGACGATCTCCCGCAAATTGTGCGGCGGAATATCGGTAGCCATACCTACAGCGATACCGGTTGTTCCGTTCAGCAGTATGTGTGGCAGACGGGCAGGCAGCCATTTAGGTTCAGGCAAGGTGCCATCAAAGTTTGGCTGGAAATCGACCGTGCCTAAGCCGAGTTCACCGAGCAGTACATCAGCAATTTTTGATAGCCGTGACTCGGTATAACGCATCGCGGCGAATGATTTCGGATCATCGGGCGCTCCCCAGTTACCTTGCCCGTCAATCAGCGGGTAGCGATAAGAGAAGGGTTGTGCCATCAGCACCATGGCTTCATAGCAGGCGCTGTCACCGTGTGGATGATATTTACCCAGTACATCACCGACGGTACGGGCTGATTTTTTAAATTTTGCCGCGGCGCTCAACCCCAGTTCAGACATGGCGTAGATAATACGCCGTTGTACCGGTTTTAGGCCGTCACCGATAAATGGCAGGGCACGATCCATGATCACGTACATGGAGTAGTTCAGATAGGCGCTTTCTGTGAACTGGCGCAGGGTTTGCTGCTCAGTTCCATCATGATTATTATCGCGCCCATCACGTGGGGTATCAGTCATTACGCTTTCCCATTCAATCTATTAGGCTTCAAGATCAGCCAGATCGCCTTTGCTTTGCAGCCAGTTGCGGCGGTCTTCCGAACGTTTTTTCGCCAGCAGCATATCCATGATGTCGAGCGTTTGCTGCACATCATCAATGGTGAGCTGTACGAGGCGGCGGGTATTCGGGTCGAGCGTGGTTTCACGTAACTGCAATGGGTTCATCTCACCCAGACCTTTAAAACGCTGTACGTTAGGCTTGCCTTTTTTCTTTGCTAAACGGCCTAAAATGCCCTCTTTTTCGCTTTCATCAAGGGCATAAAATACCTCTTTACCTAGATCGATACGAAACAGTGGTGGCATGGCAACATAGACATGACCTTGCTCTACTAGCGTGCGGAAATGGCGCATAAATAGCGCGCACAGCAAGGTGGCAATGTGCAGACCATCAGAGTCCGCATCGGCTAAAATACAGATTTTACCGTAACGCAATTGGCTGAGATCATCGCTATCGGGATCAATACCAATGGCGACCGAGATGTCGTGTACCTCTTGTGAGGCCAGTACTTCATCGGACGAGACTTCCCACGTATTGAGGATCTTTCCGCGCAGCGGCATAACAGCCTGAAATTGACGGTCACGGGCCTGTTTGGTTGAGCCGCCCGCAGAGTCACCTTCTACCAAAAACAGCTCAGTGCGGCTAAGATCTTGCGAAGAGCAGTCGGCCAGTTTTCCGGGCAGTGCAGGGCCACTGGTTAGCTTTTTACGTACCACTTTTTTGGCGGCACGCAGGCGGCGCTGGGCGCTGTTAATGGCAAGTTCAGCTAACTGTTCAGCATATTGCACATTCTGGTTAAGCCATAAACCAAAGGCATCTTTAACAATACCTGAGACAAATGCGGCACTCTGGCGTGAGGAGAGGCGCTCTTTGGTCTGCCCAGCAAATTGTGGATCTTGCATTTTGATCGAAAGCACGTAAGCACAGCGATCCCAGATATCTTCCGCCGAAAGTTTAACGCCGCGCGGCAGCAGGTTACGGAATTCGCAAAACTCACGCATGGCATCAAGCAGGCCTTGGCGTAGGCCGTTGACGTGTGTACCGCCTTGTGCCGTGGGGATCAAGTTGACATAACTCTCGCCAATCAACTCGCCCCCTTCAGGCAACCAAATCACTGCCCAGTCAGCCGCTTCGGTATCTGATGATACCGTGCCGGTAAACGGTAATTCCGGTAGGGTAATAAACTCTTTAACAGCATCAATTAAATAGTCATTTAAGCCGTCTTGATATAACCAGCGTTGCTCGGTGTTATTGACTTTATCAGTAAAGACAATTTCTAGCCCTGGGCAGAGCACCGCTTTGGCTTTGAGCAGATGTGTCAGGCGCGATACGGAAAATTTTGCTGAGTCAAAATAGCTGGCCGTTGGCCAAAAATGGACGCTGGTACCGGTGTTTTTACGCCCACAGGTGCCGATGACGGTGAGATCTTGAATTTTTTCACCATCGGCAAAAACAATCGAGTAGATCTGGCCATCACGCTTAACGGTAACTTCAACACGGCGAGAGAGTGCGTTGACAACGGAGATCCCCACCCCGTGTAGACCACCGGAGAACTGATAGTTCTTATTGGAGAATTTTCCCCCCGCGTGCAGTCGGCATAAGATCAGCTCAACGCCAGAAACACCCTCTTCAGGATGAATATCTACTGGCATACCACGGCCATTATCAATGACTTCAAGTGATTGATCGGTATGTAAAATAATATCGATACGGTTTGCATGACCGGCCAGAGCTTCATCGACACTATTATCTATTACTTCCTGCCCAAGGTGGTTTGGGCGCGTCGTATCAGTGTACATACCGGGCCGGCGACGAACTGGCTCAAGGCCACTGAGAACTTCAATGGCATCGGCATTGTAATTATTGGTTTGAGTCATGGTATGTATATATTTACAGGTGTTTGGCCATCATGGTCGTCAGAGAACCATGAAATGTCAAGATGTGGTTAATCTGAGAAAGGCAATTATGGCAGCAAAGTAACGGGAAAACCCAGTGAAAGCATGATTGCCTTGCATTTCCACGCTTTGACGACAGGCATGAAAGTAAGCCACTGCTTGCCGATAATCGAGCACTTCATCACCCTCTTGTTGTAGTAACCAGAGTAACGTGGGAAACGGTAGTGGATCAAGGTGTAGATCGAGTAGCTGTTCCATATGTTGATGAGTCAGGGTGTAATGCTCACCGGTATAAGGGTTGGTATTGTTTCCTAAATAGTGTTGTAACAGCTCAAAAGGGCGCACTGCAGGGTTAATGACAACAGCACGTAGCTGATAGTGTTGGGAAAGGTAGGTAGTATAATACCCGCCTAATGATGATCCTATCAGTGCTGGTGTTTCCCCTTCTTGCTGACACTGTTCAATCAGCGCAGAAACCTGATCAATGGCCGCTTGTGGGGCAAAAGGCAATGTGGGAATGTGCATCTGAATATCAGGGTGATGCTCTGCAAGATGGTCACGCAGTGCGACGGCTTTAGCCGATCCACTTGAGCCATTAAAGCCATGCAGATAGATTAAGGTCGCCATCAGTAACCTTCCGATTCCATATCTGGACAAAATTGCTGGCCGGGTAGACGGTGAACTTGTGTTTCGACGGTGCCATTGGGCAGTAAATCGAGATAACGCCAACCGGGTGACAGTTGATCAAGGGTAAAATTAGTGCAGTGTGCTTTAAATTGAATACAGGTTGACGGTGTAGCGAGTAGACGGCATTGACTCCACAAGCAATCCATCTCTTGATGGATGTGGCCACAAACAATTACTTTTGCTTGTGGGCGAGGGCGCAAAATTTCTTGTAGTGCGCCCGCATTTCGCAAGCTGTGTTGATCAAGCCATGTACAACCAGAAGGTTGCGGGTGGTGATGCAACAGTATCACAGCATGCCGTTGTGGATATTGATCTATTTTTTTAGCCAACCAGTTGAGCTGATAGTCGTTAAGCTCACCATGTGGAACGCCCAACACTTGGCTATCGAGCAAAATTAATTGCCAGAACTCACCCAGTAGCACCTGTTTTGAGGGTTGAATACCATTGCGCTGTAAGCCATCGACCATTGCCGGTTGGAAATCATGATTACCAGGTAGCCAGACACAGGGGCGTGCTAAACGCGCTACACCCTCTGCAAAATGGTTATAGGCAGCCTGTGAGTGATCTTGTGCCAAATCACCTGTTGCAACAATGAGATCAACTGGGCGCTGCTCTGCTTGAATGTGATCAAGTACCGCATGATAGCTTTGCAGTGTGTTGATCCCAAGCAGCTCTCCCTCTTTTGAGGCGAATAAGTGGGTATCAGTAATTTGCAAAAGTCGGATCCGCTCAGAGGCAACCGGCGGTTGGAACAGGCTTTCCACGTAGTGTCCTTCGTTTTGTCTATTATTACGTTAATGTATGAGGTATTAATGAAATATACTTTAGTAAATACCGTATTATCCTTATACCACAGGTAAATAGGCACTTAATATTGCATTTAGCCTGTGCCATATGAACACCGTTTTATGGTGTAATTTGATATGCAGTTTATCTGATAATTTTAAATGTTTCGGAACAATGTTTAATTCAGTGATAAATCCCCAGGTTAAAATGTCAAAACTGTTGCATGGCACACATTTCTGTTTTTCAGCTTGCGCTCCAATTTTCGCGCAGCACTTGCCCGTGCAGTTGTAGCCATTGCAGCGCAATAATTGATGCAGCATTGTCAATCTTACCTTCAGTAACCCACTGATAAGCTTGTGTACGGCTGACTACGTGCACGCGAATATCTTCGCCCTCTTCGGGCAACCCGTGCAGGCCTTTGGCAAGGGTAGCATCAACTTCCCCTACGTACAGTTCAAGGCGTTCTGATGTTCCCCCTGGGCTTGCTAAGTAACTGAGCATATGCTGACAACGCTGCACAGTAATGCCAGCTTCTTCATGAGCTTCACGTCGCACCACTTGTTCGGGATGTTCAGAAGGCTCGATAATGCCGGCAATCAACTCTAATAACCACGGTGTAGGGCTTGTATCGAGTGCTGCAATGCGTAACTGCTCAACCAGAACGACTTCATCACGTTTAGGATCATAAGCGAGTAACACCGCAGCATGGCCACGCTCAAAAATTTCTCGGCTAATAACAGGGCTCATTTGGCCATTGAACAGACGGTGGTGAAAGCGATAACGCACTAAAGAGAAGAAACCTTGGTAGAGTGTGTCACGTTCTAGCATCTCAATGTCGTCAGGAGTCATGCAAGCATTTGAATAATCAGGATTGTTTGTATCAGTCATTTGCAGTTGTTATCCTAAAAGTCGTATTATTCTTTCGTTAAGTTAAAGTAACATGCTGAAATTAAAGGATTACTTTAATTCTTTTTTCCTTTGCTTTGTTATATTTTTAATCAATATGGCACAGAATCCCTATTTCTCTGCGAAGACTTTGGTACACTAACGCACAATTTTGCGGTGATTGATTGCATCACAACTTAAATAAAATTATCGAACAAGGAATAGCCATGAAAAAGATTCTTCCCATTTTAATCGGGTTGAGCCTCGGTAGCATGAGTTTGGCAGCACAGGCTGATTCACTCTTGGATATCTATCAGCAAGCAAAAGTGAACGATCCTGTACTGCGTAAGGCTTCTGCTGATCGTGATGGTGTTGTTGAGCAAATCAATCAAGCGCGTGCAACTTTACTGCCACAACTGACAGGTGCAGGTACAGTCACCTATAACCGCGATGCCAGCCGTTTTACTAAAACGCATGGTTCATCTGCTCAAGTCAATTTAGCGCAGTCATTGTACGATCGCTCAAATTGGGTGAAGTTGACGCAAGCGGAGAAAAAAGGAAGCCAAGCCGATGTTAACTATACGGCAGCGCAGCAAGATTTGATTGTACGGGTAACTAACGCCTATTTTGGCGTGCTGCGTGCACAAGATGATCTTACCGTTATTTTAGCCGAGAAAAAGGCCGTTTATCGCCAACTTGAACAAACTAAACAGCGTTTTGACGTGGGTTTAGTTGCGATTACCGATATGCAAGATGCTCAAGCACAATATGATCAGGTGATCTCTAGCCAAATTACAGCACAAAATACGCTGGATAATAACTTAGAGAACTTGCGTGAAATTACCGGTAATTTACCAAGTCGAATCAATATCTTAGATACTAAAAAGTTCAGCACGAAAAAGCCGCTGAAAATTGATCAGTTGATGAAAGAGGCGGATTCGAAAAACTTAAACCTGATGGTTGCGCGTTTAGGCCAAGAGCTGGCACGTGAAAATATTCGTTTAGCCGAGTCTGGTCATATGCCGACTTTAGGCTTGCAAGGCTCTATGGGTTTTGCTGATAACGAAGTGACCAACTCAAACTATATGAAGTCTAACCACGGTAGTAACTCATCGGTCTCTTTAAACTTAGCCATTCCAATCTACTCTGGCGGCGGCACTAGCTCTAAGGTGAAAGAGGCTGAATATGCTTTTGTCAGCTCGAGTGAAGATTTAGAGCGTATTTACCGCGGTATCCAAAAAAGTGTTCGTGCCGCACACAACAACATTGTGGCCTCTATCAGCTCAATTAATGCTAATGAACAAGCGGTTGTCTCTGCAAAAAGTGCTTTAGATGCAACGGAAGCGGGCTATGAAGTGGGTACACGTACTATTGTTGATGTGCTAAACAGTACCCGCGCGCTATACAATGTAAATCGTCAGCTTGCTAATGCGCGCTATGACTACCTGATCAACACCTTGACATTACAAGGGGCGGTGGGTCAATTGAGTGAGAAAAATATTCAAATGCTCAACAGTGCACTGAATACACCATCACCAGTTATTCTTGAAGAGACATCACAATAATAGACACATACTAGGATGCAGTATTCGCACAATACAACATAGTGTTAAAATAGTGCGTTTTATATAGCCTACAAGTCACATAACCAGCCATAAGTTTCTTATGGCTGGTTTTTTTTGGTTATTTTACATGAGTGTGCTTGTGGGGAAGGTAAAACACATCAGTGGCCTCGCATGATGATTTTGTGGCAGTTAGCAGGTTACTGAGAAATAACCAACAACCTTGTAACATTTATTTTAAGTTAGGCCTAAATTCTGCTAGTCTGACACGTATTTCCAGTAATGTATTTGTTCTCTGAGCTGAATGAAAAATAGCCAGCTCATCACGATAAGCAAGACCTGCAACAACACAAGGACAGGGGGAATAACCCCGATATTAGGATAATAAAAGAGGAACTCGTCGTGCTAGAAGCGTATCGTCAACATGTCGCGGAGCGTGCCGCCGAAGGTGTAGTGGCTAAACCACTCGATGCTGCACAAGCAGCGGCATTAATTGAACTGCTCAAATCCCCTCCTGCAGATGAAGATGCATTTTTACTCGATCTGCTCGCCAACCGTATTCCACCAGGTGTTGATGAAGCGGCCTATGTGAAAGCCAGTTTTCTGGCCGCGGTTGCTAAACAAGATGTGCACTCACCGATAGTTTCCCCTGCTTATGCTGCAAAGCTACTTGGCACAATGCAGGGTGGCTATAATATTCAGCCACTGATTGACCTACTTGATAGCTCTGATCTTGCCTCGATTGCCGCCGATGCCCTGTCACAAACTCTACTGATGTTTGATAACTTCTACGATGTGGAAGATAAAGCCCGTAATGGCAACGTGTATGCACAGCAGGTTATTGAGTCATGGGCTGAGGCTGAATGGTTCTTATCGCGTGCGCCGGTAGCCGAAAAAATTACAGTAACCGTCTTTAAAGTCACCGGTGAAACTAACACCGATGATCTCTCGCCAGCCCCTGATGCGTGGTCGCGCCCTGATATTCCACTGCATGCACTGGCCATGCTGAAAAACCCGCGCGAGGGTATTGACCCCGATCAACCGGGCACTGTAGGCCCAATTAAACAGCTTGATGCACTGAAACAACAAGGTTTTCCGCTGGCCTATGTGGGTGATGTGGTCGGTACCGGCTCTTCACGTAAATCGGCGACGAACTCAGTGCTGTGGTTTATGGGGGATGACATCCCATATGTGCCAAACAAACGTGCCGGTGGTATCGTTTTAGGCAGCAACATTGCGCCGATTTTCTTTAACACCATGGAAGATGCCGGCGCTCTGCCTATTGAGGTGGATGTCAGCCAACTCAAAATGGGTGATGTAATAGACATTTACCCGTACCAAGGGGAAGTGCGTCTGCACAGCACTCAGCAGGTTGTGGCCCGTTTTAGCTTGAAAACCGATGTGTTGTTGGATGAAGTGCGCGCCGGTGGGCGTATTCCGCTGATTATTGGCCGTGGTTTAACCAGCAAAGCCCGCGAATCACTGGGGCTGCCGGTCAGTACCGTGTTCCGCCTGCCACAAGCGGTGGCAGATACCGGCAAAGGTTATACCTTAGCGCAGAAAATGGTCGGTAAAGCCTGTGGTGTTCAGGGCGTGCGTCCGGGAACATACTGTGAACCGAAGATGACCACCGTCGGCTCACAAGATACCACCGGCCCGATGACGCGTGATGAGCTGAAAGATCTTGCTTGTTTGGGCTTCTCGGCGGATTTGACCATGCAGTCATTTTGCCATACCGCCGCTTATCCAAAACCGGTTGATGTGCAGACACACCATACCTTGCCCGATTTTATCATGAACCGTGGTGGTGTGGCTTTGCGTCCGGGGGATGGGGTTATTCACTCTTGGCTCAACCGCATGTTGCTGCCCGATACCGTAGGTACGGGGGGCGACTCACACACCCGTTTCCCGATGGGTATCTCCTTCCCTGCAGGTTCAGGGCTGGTGGCTTTTGCTGCAGCCACTGGCGTGATGCCGCTGGATATGCCTGAGTCAGTCTTGGTACGCTTTTCTGGCGAAATGCAACCGGGTATCACCCTGCGTGATCTGGTGCATGCGATTCCTTATTACGCCATCGAGCAGGGTTTGCTGACGGTGGAGAAAAAAGGCAAAAAGAACATCTTCTCTGGCCGAATCTTAGAGATTGAAGGTCTATCACAACTGAAAGTAGAGCAAGCGTTTGAACTGGCTGATGCCTCGGCTGAACGCTCTGCGGCGGGTTGTACTATCAAGTTGGATAAAGAGCCGATTATTGAGTATCTGAACTCCAATATTGTGCTACTCAAGTGGATGATAGCTGAAGGCTATGGCGATCGCCGTACTCTAGAGCGCCGTATTTTGGGGATGCAGAGCTGGTTGGCTGATCCGCAACTGATGAGTGCCGATCCTGATGCCCAGTACAGCGCGATTATCGAAATCGATCTGAACAAGATTTGTGAGCCAATCTTGTGTGCGCCAAATGATCCTGATGATGCGCGCCTGCTCTCTGATGTGGCTGGTGGCAAAATTGACGAAGTCTTTATTGGTTCGTGCATGACCAATATTGGCCACTTCCGCGCCGCGGGTAAAATGCTGGATAAATTCAAAGGCCAGATCCCAACCCGTTTATGGATAGCTCCGCCAACCAAAATGGATGCCGCCCAGTTAACCGAAGAGGGATACTACGGCGTGTATGGCCGCTCCGGTGCACGTATTGAGATCCCCGGTTGTTCACTGTGCATGGGAAATCAGGCGCGGGTACATGATGGGGCAACGGTTGTCTCAACCTCAACCCGTAACTTTCCGAATCGCTTAGGGACAGGCGCTAACGTGTATCTGGCCTCTGCAGAACTGGCAGCGTTGTCAGCAGTGCTAGGGCGTTTGCCAGAAGTGAGTGAGTATCTGGCTGCGATGCAGGAAATTGATCTAACGGCAGCAGATACCTACCGTTATCTGAACTTTAATCAGTTGTCTGATTACACACAAAAAGCCGATAACGTGATTTTTCAGGTTGCGCTGTAACAGGGCGCTACAATAGCTATTGTCATTCTCATAACAATGACAATGCGGCCCTGCCTGAAAGTCTGAGGTGTACCCCTGCCTTAGCCATTCAGTAACGGCTGTTTGTGCTCGATAGATTGAGCGGGAAGGTGAACTTCCCGCTTTTTTTTTACCTTATTGGCGGTATATGGTGTTTTCCGGTGTCTGGAAAGTGGTGCTGTAGGCGCGTGTTATTGCGATACGATATACTCTCATTGTTGTGTTTGACCGTATGCTGTGCGCCCTGCATGGCCATATCTGCAAAAATTAAAGGGGATACCAATGGATTACGAATTTCGCCGTGACCTGATGGGGGCTGTGAAAGCCCAGTTTTCGATGGGGCACGAAGCTCTAGCCTGTTGGATTAATGATGAAATTGCCGGCAATCTGCCGTTTCTGACGGATATTTTGTCGGCGATTGATAGCGTGCGCGGTTCAGAACGGCAGTGGCAACACACTGGGCGCGAATTTAGCCTGTTGATGGATGGCGAAGAGGTCATGGTGCGTGCCAACATCATGAGCTTTGAGAGCGATCAGCTCGAAGATGATATGCAATATTATGATGAAGAGAGCCTCAGTTTGTGCGGATTAGAGGACTTTGAACAAGCACTGTTAGCTTATCAGCAATTTTTGATTGAAGGGCGTTAAGTGCCTCTTTTGATATTAATACAGGCCATGTTTGTATTGTTATCACGACACAAGAGTACAACAGCACAACAGCAATAAAATGGCTATGTAACCACTTATGAGAGTATACATTTTTAAGTGGCAGATAATTTATATCTCTCATTGTCAAGTGAGAAAACCATTAGTGCAGCATGTTGCATATTCAGAGTTGGTGTAACTGCAGTGTGAAAATAACTTGACCTTCCTGTAAGGGGAGGCATTAGTCTAAACGGCCATTTCACCTGTTACGGATAGCACGATGCAACGCAGAGATTTTCTTAAATTGGCCTCCGCTTTAGGTGTTGCCACCAGTTGGTCTGGCAGCGCATGGGGGGCTCTATCTGCCCCGCTTAGTACACCCCTACCCATTCCGCCTTTGTTAGAAGCTGACAACACTGGCACAGTAAAATTGAATTTACAAACCGGCAGTATGTACTGGCGTGCGGGTATGGCTACGCCCACGTGGGGTATTAACGGTGGTTTTTTAGGGCCAGCGGTAAAGTTACAACAGGGCCAGCGTACCGCATTGCAGATCACCAATAATTTGCCAGAAAGTACCACTATTCATTGGCACGGCCTTGAAATACCAGGCGATCAAGATGGTGGGCCACATCAGATGATCCCAGTGGGAAAAAGCTGGACTGCGCAACTTGATATTACTCAACCGGCTGCTACTTGCTGGTTTCACCCGCACCCACACCATATTACCGGCCGTCATGTTGCTATGGGGTTGGCCGGTTTATTGCTGATTGAAGATGAGCAAAGCCGCCGTCTTGATCTACCCAAAACATGGGGTGTTGATGATATTCCGGTGATTTTGCAAGATCGCCGTTTAAATGCGCGTGGTGAAATTGATTATCAACTCGATGTGATGACTGCTGCCGTTGGTTGGTTTGGCGATATTATGCTGACAAATGGCGTGGTCTACCCGCAACACAGTGCACCACGTGGTTGGGTGCGCTTACGCCTGCTGAACGGCGCGAATGCACGCAGTATGCTATTGGCCTGTAGTGATGGGCGCGATATGCAAGTGATTGCCAGCGATGGTGGATTTTTAGCAGCACCAGTAGCATTAAAGCAGCTTAGTATGTTACCCGGAGAGCGTTTTGAAGTTTTAGTGTCTACTGCTGACGGTAAGCCCTTTGATCTGATATCACTCCCTGTTGGGCAAATGGGGATGGGATTACCCCCTTTTGATAAACTGCTTCCTGTGTTGCAAATTCGCCCAAATGATAAAGCTGGTGTCACTGCCTTACCTCCGACACTCGGTACGCTGCCCCCTTTACCCGCATGGCAAAAATTCCCAGTACAAAAATTGCACCTGAGTATGGACTCACGTCTTGATCGCGAGGGTATGCAAGCCTTGATGGATCGCTACGGCATGGCCGCAATGGGCAATATGGATCACTCGATGATGATGCAGCATATGTCACCACCGAATCGTACAAAAATGACAACATCTGCGCCTGCAGAACATTCGGGTCACTCAGATAATCGCATTGAAAAAGATCATGCCAGCATGGGGCATGCTGCAACGAAAGCCTCAACAGAGGGCACCATAAGTGATCACATGGCAAGCATGGATCACAGTATGCATAGCCAGCCAAAAGAGGGGATGCCGAATAACCACTCTGCTAAAGCTGCAAACACAACAGCAGAGCAACCTCTGGATCTCATGAATGCAAATCGGATTAATGGACAAGCATTCTCAATGACCACGCCTGCTTTTCATATTCCACAAGGGGAGTATCAACGCTGGATTATCTCAGGTCAGGGCGACATGATGTTGCATCCATTTCATATTCATGGTTGCCGTTTCCGAATACTCAAAGAGAATGGTCATCCACCTGCGGCACACCGCCAAGGTTGGAAAGATATCGTTCAAGTTGAAGGAGGGGTCAGTGAAGTGCTGGTACAGTTCAATCATCCTGCCGGTGTCGATCACCCCTATATGGCGCATTGTCATCTGCTTGAGCATGAAGACAGCGGCATGATGTTATCGTTTACCGTGGGTCAGTAATATCGATAATTTGTAGTACATTTCTGCATAATTTATCTCTATACCTTCAATAAAATAGAATGCGCGATGCACATCGCGTGTTTTTTTATGCATAAAGATATAAATCAGATGACACTTAATTTCAAATCCGTATAATCAATCGCAATGAGAGTAATTATCACTCGTGTTATCTTATGGTGTAGCAATAGCACCATAATAACCGTGTTATAACCTATGCCACCATGTAGGTGGAATAAAGCGTGCTTCTATTTAGGGATGGAATTTAATGAAACGTACACTCGGTACTCTGACTCTGTTGGCGGCAAGCGTTATTTCCGCTTCAGCATTTGCAGCAAGCAATGAAGTGAATGTTTACTCTTATCGTCAGCCATATCTGATAGAGCCTATGCTCAAAGAGTTCACTAAAGAGACCGGTGTTAAAGTCAATATGGTATATGCCGAAAAAGGGCTGGTTGAGCGTTTAAAACGTGAAGGTGAATTAAGCCCTGCTGACGTAGTATTGACCGTTGATATCAGCCGTGTGATGGAAGTGGTGAACGCAGGCCTTGCACAGCCGTTAAAAGATCCCATTCTTGAGAAAAATATTCCAGCCCAATACCGTGATTCAGAAGGCCGCTGGTTTGCGCTGACACTGCGTGCCCGTGCTATTTACTCCTCAAAAGATCGTATGGGTGCATTGCCGATAAGCTTTAACTACGCTGATCTGGCTGATCCAAAATACAAAGGTAAAGTGTGTGTTCGTTCAGGTAAGAACTCTTACAACGTCTCACTGGTTGCCTCAATGATCGCACATCAAGGTGTTGAAAAAACCCGTGCATGGTTAGAGGGCGTGAAAGCAAATCTGGCACAAAAACCGCAGGGCGGCGATCGTGATCAAGTCAAAGCCATCAAAGAGGGTGTTTGTGATTTGGCGCTGGGCAACAGCTACTATCTGGGTAAAATGATCGAAGATCCAAAGCAGCGGGCATGGGCAGAAGCGGCGGTTATTAACTTTCCTAATCAACAAACTGATGGCACACATGTCAATATTAGCGGTGTGGTTTTGACTAAGTTTGCACCGAACAAAGAGAACGCAGTAAAACTGATGGAGTTCCTCAGTGGTGATACGGCGCAGCATATGTATGCAGAAACTAACTTTGAATACCCAGTAAAAGCAGATGTTAAACCGTCAGAGCTGGTGGCATCGTGGGGAACATTTAAGGCTGATACTTTGCCATTAGAAACGATTGCCAATAATTATAATCAGGCACTCAAGCTGATTGATGAAGTGCAATTTGATCTGTAATTCCTGATAACGTTGCCACTTTCGTGGCAGCTTAAAGCTACGTGTAGAAGGGGGATTTGACTGGGTGATACAGTCATCTCCCTTTTGTTTTTTAGTTTATACGATAAGCAGCATAGTGAACCTGATGCTGGGCGCACACTTTTATCTTGTTATCGCCAGTGAGTTATCAGGGTATGGTATGTTGCTCTTCATGAAATCAGTGATGAAGTTTTAGCATGATAAGACCTGTGAACCTTGGTTGGAGATGGAGCAGTTGGGCAGTCGGTTTACTGCTCGTGATGCCAATTGGGGCAATTTTTTATGAAGCCAGCCTGAGTGATTCAGGTGATGTGTTCAGCCATTTGTGGAACAGTGTGCTGACAGTCTATTTAAGTAACTCTGTTTTACTGGTCTTGGGCACGGTTGCTTTGAGCTTGCTGTTTGGTTTACCTGCCGCATGGCTGATGGCGATGTACCGTTTTCCTGGTCAAAACGTATTGCAGTGGGCGCTTTGTTTGCCGCTGGCGCTGCCGGGGTATTTGGTAGCATACCTGTATACCGATTTTCTGGACTTTGCAGGCCCCGTACAATCATCACTGCGCGCGCTGTTTGGCTGGCAGAGTATGCAAGATTACTGGTTTCCGCCGATCCGTACTCTCGGTGGGGCGTGCGTTATCCTCGCGTTTGTGTTGTATCCCTATATCTATCTGATGACCCGCACAGCCCTGATGGAGCAATCTTCTTCATTGCTGCAATCGGCACGTCTGTTGCAGGCTTCACCGTGGCAGGTGTTGTGGCGGGTTTGCCTGCCATTGGCACGCCCTGCAATTGCCGTAGGTGCATCACTGGTTGCGATGGAAACACTGGGTGATTTTGGTACGGTAGCCTACTTTGCTGTGCCAACATTAACTACTGCCGTGTATGACACTTGGCTAGGATATGGCGATCTCAGCTCCGCTTCTCGTTTAGCCTCACTGATGCTGTTAGCGGTGTTCTTTTTGGTCAGCATTGAGCGTTATAGCCGTCGGCGGCAGCAGGTATACCAAAAGGGGATGGGGCGTGAAGCCCATGAGTTGACCCGCTTAACGGGCTGGCGATCACTGGCTGCACAAACTTACTGTTGGGGGCTGTTACTGCTGGCGTTTGGTTTACCTGTCGGCAAACTTCTTTACTGGGTTACGCACTATTTTAGTGAGTCATGGACCAGTGCATTTTTGATCTACAGCGGTAACAGTCTGCTGGTTTCACTGTTGGCTGCGGGTGTTACTCTGCTGTTGGCGCTGCTACTCAATTTTTATCGCCGTTTAAGCCAGACCCCGCGTAGCGCCGTGCCAATGCGGATGGCATCACTTGGGTATGCGGTACCGGGTACGGTGTTGGCGATCGGTTTACTGATCCCGCTGACCGCGGCTGATCATGGGCTAAACGGTATGGCTAAATGGGCAGGTTTACCGATGCCTGGGCTGATTTTTAGTGGATCACTGCTGGCGCTGGTGTTTGCCTACAGCGTGCGGTTTTCGGCCATGGCTGTGGGGGGAGTTGAGAGCAGCTTAGGTAAAATATCCCCTTCATTGGATATGGCCAGCCGTACGATGGGGTGTAAACCATTGTCGATGTTGAGGCGCGTACACTTGCCGCTGTTGCGCCGTGGTTTACTGACTGCCGGCATGATGGTGTTTATCGAAAGCATGAAAGAGCTAAATGCCTCATTGCTGCTGCGCCCATTTAACTTTGATACGCTGGCGACCCATGTGTTTACCTTTACCTCTGATGAACAGCTTGAACTGGCCGCATTGCCAGCTCTGGTTTTAGTGCTGGTGGGGTTGTTGCCCGTGATCTGGCTTAACCTCTCGTTACAGCGGAAATCTTAATATGTACGCATTATCTGTAACCGACCTGACCTGCCATTATCAGGGGCGAGCAATACTGGAAAATCTTTCACTGAATGTGATGGAACAAGAGATCCTGTGTCTACTTGGCTCAAGCGGATGTGGTAAAACCACCTTGCTCAAAGCAGTAGCCGGACTGTTGCCATTGAGTGATGGTGAAATCGTGATTGGCCAGCAAACTGTAAATAGCAAAGGGCGAAATATCGCCCCTGAGAAGCGCAATATTGGTATGATCTTTCAGGATTATGCGCTCTTTCCACATCTAACCGTAGCTCAGAATGTGGCTTTCGGGCTACACGGCCAACCACATAGCCAGATTAATACCACGGTGCAAGAGATGTTGTCGCTCGTGCGCCTTGACGGGCTTGATGATCGTTTCCCGCATGAGTTATCCGGCGGGCAGCAGCAGCGTGTTGCTATTGCGCGTGCACTGGCCTGCGATCCAGCACTGTTGCTGCTTGATGAACCGTTTTCCAATATTGATACCCAAGTGCGCTTTGCGATGATCCAAGAGATTCGACAAATCCTGAAAGCGCGCGGAGTGGCTGCCATTTTTGTCACCCATAGCAAAGAAGAGGCATTTGCGTTTTCTGATCGTATGGCAGTAATGAATGAGGGTGTGATTGCACAAATTGGTGAGCCTTCACAGCTGTATCACCAACCTTGCAGCCGTTTTGTGGCCGATTTTCTGGGTACTGCCAATTACTTAAGTGCCTGTATACTCGACAAACAACGTATAAATACGGTGATTGGCAAGTTTTCATTTCAACAGCCATTGCCATTTGCGCAAGAGAGCCTTGTTGATTGGCTCTTGCGCCCACAACAGATGACGTTACGCGCAGATCATAACGGTCTTGCCCAAGTGATTGAACGGCAATTTCTCGGCAGCATGAGTTGTTATCATGTTGAGTTAGCGGGGGTATGCTTGGTTATCAACTCAACCACACACTTAATGCCCGGTCAGCGGGTGACGTTATCTGTAGAGTGCGATCAACCTGTACTGTTTGCCACACACTAACACTGTGATAGCGTCTATTATTATTGCTATTAACAGTATTTACGACGATAGAAAATAGGGATAGCACTTAACTGCATTGTTATGCATATGGGTTATGCAGATTGCAGATACCGAACATAGAGCGGCTTGTGATAAACTTTATTTTCAATTCCTGCCAGAAAACGTGAGAAGTATGAAACATACCGTTGAAGTTTTGATTACTGAACAGGCTGTAAGAAACCGAATTACTGAACTCGGTGCACAAATTACTGCACAATACAGCAACAGTCAGGGTTTGGTACTCGTTGGTCTATTGCGTGGTTCATTCATGTTTATGGCTGATCTGGCGCGTGCAATTGATCTGCCACAAGAGGTCGACTTTATGACGGCCTCAAGTTACGGCAATAGTATGAACAGTAACCGTGATGTGCGTATCTTAAAAGATTTGGATGATGATATTAACGGTAAAGATGTGCTGATCGTCGAGGATATTATCGATACAGGCTATACCTTAAGCAAAGTTCGCGAGATTTTGAGTTTACGTAAGCCAAAATCATTAGCAATTTGTACGTTGCTAGATAAGCCTTCACGCCGTGAAGTGGACGTGCCCGTTGAGTGGGTTGGTTTTACCATTCCTGATGAGTTTGTTGTAGGCTACGGTATCGATTATGCGCAAAAATACCGCAACCTGCCTTACGTCGGTAAGGTTGTTCCTATCGCGTAATTATGCTTCGCGCGGTGTAAGTTGTTGATGCTGTTGGATAAGCGTTGCCATGGCACTACGATAGTTCATCTCAAGTGTTTCACGGCTGGTTGCGCTGACTTTTAGATCACGCAACTTGCCGTCCTGCATACCGTATACCCAGCCATGCACCATCACATCTTGTCCACGCTTCCATGCTGACTGGATAATTGTCGAGTTGCCTAAGTTATACACTTGCTCGATAACATTGAGTTCACTGAGGATATCGGCACGCTCTTCATGGGGAATTTTACCCAGCAGGTGGCTATGTTTGTACCAGATATCACGAATATGCAGCAACCAGTTGTTGATAAGCCCCAGTTCTGGATTATCAATAGCAGCTTGTACCCCACCACAACTGTAATGCCCACAAATAATAATGTGTTCAACTTGCAATACATCAACGGCATATTGCACAACGGACAAACAATTAAGATCAGTATGAACAACTAAATTGGCCACATTACGGTGCACAAACAACTCACCCGGTGCCATACCGGTTAGACGTTCTGCGGGAACACGGCTATCAGAACAACCAATCCACAAATAACGTGGTTTTTGAGTTTGGGATAAACGCTCAAAGTACGAAGGATCTTCGTTGCTGATATTCTCAGACCAGATCTGGTTGTTTTGCAGCAGTCGTTCGATGTTGTGCATTCGTATCACCCCTGTTAAGTCGGTGTAGCATGAGTATAATTAGATTCGCTTAATATAAAAGACCCACTGAAAAACACAAACAGTAAGTTTTATCTGAACGCAACAAACAGCAACTAGGATCAAATCAGGAGTAAATAGCCTATGCATGCGCTGGAAATTCAAGGGTTAACAAAACGATATGCTAACGGCGTGCAGGCGTTACGTGGTATTAACCTGACCGTCGAAGCCGGTGATTTTTATGCTCTTCTTGGGCCTAATGGTGCTGGGAAGTCGACCACTATCGGTATTATTACCTCATTGGTGAATAAAACTGCCGGCAGTGTGAAAGTTTTCGGCCATGATCTGGATACCGATTTGGTGGATGTAAAGCGCCAGCAAGGGCTAGTGCCGCAAGAGTTTAACTTCAACCCGTTTGAAACCGTGCTGCAAATTGTGGTGAATCAGGCCGGTTACTATGGCATTACCCGCCATGATGCCTTGATCCGCGCTGAAAAGTACCTCAAACAGCTCGATTTATGGGAGAAGCGCGATTCACGTGCCCGCATGCTCTCTGGCGGTATGAAACGCCGTTTAATGATCGCCCGTGCGCTGATGCATGAGCCTAAATTGCTGATCCTCGATGAGCCGACCGCCGGTGTTGATATCGAACTGCGCCGCTCAATGTGGGGCTTTCTAAAAGAGCTTAATGCGCAGGGAACGACCATCATTCTGACCACCCACTACCTGGAAGAGGCTGAAATGTTGTGCCGTAATATCGGCATCATTCAGGGCGGTGAGCTGATTGAAAATACCTCGATGAAAAATTTGCTCGGCCAGCTTGAAAACGAAACCTTTATCTTAGACCTTGCCCCGCACAGCCCGTTGCCAAAACTGAATGGTTATCAAATCAAGGTTGTTGATACCAATACTATCGAGGTTATCGTGGCACGTGAACAGGGGTTGAATGGCGTATTTAGCCAACTCAGTCAGCAGGGAATTCAGGTTTTAAGTATGCGTAACAAAGCCAACCGGCTAGAAGAGCTGTTTGTCACATTAGTAAAAGGTGATCAAAAGGAAGTGCAAGCATGATGCGTTTATATTGGGTGGCACTACAAAGTATCTGGATCAAAGAGATCACCCGTTTTATGCGAATTTGGGTACAAACCCTCGTTCCGCCAGTGATTACTATGTCGCTCTATTTTGTAATTTTTGGCACCCTGATTGGTTCGCGTATTGGTGATATGCACGGTTTTAGCTATATGCAGTTTATTGTGCCGGGGCTTATCATGATGTCGGTGATCACCAACTCTTACTCGAACGTGGCTGCCTCATTTTTCAGTTCAAAATTCCAGCGAAATGTGGAAGAGCTGCTGGTTGCGCCTGTTCCGCCGCACGTTATCATTCTCGGCTATATTGGCGGCGGGGTAGCGCGTGGTTTGTGTGTTGGTATTCTGGTGACACTGATTTCACTGTTTTTTGTACAAATTGAAGTACAACACTGGTGGGTTGTGGCCGTAACCGTACTGATGACCTCAGTCGTGTTTGCCTTAGGTGGCCTGATTAACGCAGTGTATGCGCGTACTTTTGATGATATCAGCATTATTCCTACGTTTGTGCTGACCCCACTGACCTATTTAGGTGGTGTGTTTTACTCACTGACTTTGCTGCCCCCTTTTTGGCAGGGTGTGTCTCGTTTAAACCCGATTGTGTATATGATCAGCGGTTTTCGTGAAGGATTTCTCGGAATTTCAGATGTCGGTTTACCGATGACCTTTGGTGTGCTGGTGCTGTTTGTGGTCGGCTTATATGGTTATGCTTGGTATCTGATTTCACGCGGTATTGGTTTACGTACCTAAGCCTCGGTGTAGATGAGCCACCTATTAAGGTGGCCTGCTCACAACACAATAAAAGCGTGGGTGGGATACAAGCAAAAATGCCATTGTCAGTGACAATGGCATTTTTTTGGTCAGCGTGGCAGGAGCGCGTATCTTGCGATTATGCCATCTGTACCGGAATGGCGCTGGCTTTACGCTGCAAATTATTGTGCTGATCAAAATAGGCCAGCATTGGCTTATGCTGACGCGCTTTGGCATCGTCAATTTGCACATAAGCACAGATAATCAGCAGATCACCTGCGCTGGCTTTATGCGCCGCCGCACCGTTGACCGAAATGATTTTTGAACCGGCCTCGGCGGCAATCGCATAGGTCGAGAAACGCTCACCGTTGGTCACATTGTAAATATCAATCGCCTCATATTCCAAAATGCCGGAAGCATCTAGAAAATCCTGATCGATGGCACATGACCCTTCATAGTGCAGATCTGCCTGCGTTACCGTTACGCGGTGTAGCTTACCTCTGAGCATAGTACGTTGCATAAACTTCAATCCTTTGTACAGCAAACCGAGTTCAATATAGGTCAGGCAAAAAAGGGGCATCCGCACCCGTTTTACCCCGCATAATATTCATGAATCAGCAGGTAATGTCTACTACCGTATTATCAATTAAACGCGTTTTCCCCAACCATGCAGCCATCAGTAAGACCGCCTGCTTACTGCCAGTATGCAGCGGTTGCAGGCTGTTGGCATCGCAGATAAATAGCTTATCAGGGGTAAAACCGGCCTGTGTCAGTGCTACCGCCCCGCGCGCGAGGATAGCGGTACTGTCGGTTGGCGTATGCTGCAACTCTTGCGCCATCTGCTGCATGACTTTGGCCAGAGTGGGGGCAATGGCCCGCTCTGTTGCAGTCAGGTGGCCGTTGCGTGAGCTCAGTGCTAAACCATCTTCCGCGCGTACGGTGGGAACAGCAACAATCTCAAGATCAAACGCTAAATCTTGTACTAACTGGCGGATAAGCGCCAGTTGCTGATAGTCTTTCTGGCCAAAGCAGGCGATATCCGGTTGCACCAGATTAAATAGCTTACTGACTACCGTAGCAACGCCGCGAAAATGGCCCGGTCGGCATTCACCTTCAAGAATGCCAGAGATGGCAGGAACATCAACAATCGCCTGATTATCCAGCCCGTTGGGGTAGATAATATCGGCAGTCGGGGTGAATACAGCATAGACCCCGGCAGCTTGCAGATGGGTGCAATCTTGTTCGAGAGTGCGCGGGTAGTGTGTCAGATCACTGGCATTATCAAATTGCAGCGGGTTGACAAAAATACTGGCGATAACCACATCAGCACGGCGCTGGGCCTCATGCATCAGAGTGAGGTGGCCGGCATGCAAATTGCCCATTGTCGGTACAAAAGCGATCCGTTTTCCTTCGGCTTTTAAGCGGCGAATTTCACGGCGCAGCACGGTGGTCGTTTCAATGATTAACATGCGCATTATCCTTAATTTGCCTGATTTTATTCTTTTGTTTTGCGCTTTTTCGCTGTGCAACACACCAGTAAAGATTTTGAATGACAGACAACTTGGCATATTTACTGGTGTACTCACCGGTATATTGACCGGTGAAATCTCACTCTGAATCAGCGAAATGTATGCTCTTCGGCCGGAAATGTTCCTTGTTCCACCTCTGCCACATACTGGCTGATGGCTTGGCGGATATCGCCCGTGGCGGCCAGATAATTTTTCGAAAATTTAGGCATGTAATTGGCCGAGATACCGAGTGCATCATGCATCACTAAAATCTGGCCATCGGTATTTGCGCCCGCGCCGATACCGATAACCGGAATGGTCAGACGGCGGGTAATTTCACTGGCCAACCCTTCAGGCACACACTCGAGCACTAGCATTTGTGCGCCAGCTTGTTGCAGCAGCAAGGCATCATGCAAAATTTGCTCTGCACCATCTTCATCGCGCCCCTGCACTTTGTATCCGCCAAAAAGGTGTACGGATTGCGGGGTTAAGCCTAAGTGAGCACAGACCGGAACAGCGCGTTCGGTCAGCATACGAAGGGTATCAACCAGCCAATTTCCACCTTCGAGTTTGACCATGTTTGCACCTGCTTGCATCAGCTTGGCAGCATTCAGACAAGCCTGCTCAGGGGTGGCGTAGCTCATAAATGGCATATCGCCCAGCAGCAGACACTCAGGTGCACCCTGACGAACACAGCGGGTGTGATAAGCAATATCATCAATGGTGACAGGCAGGGTATCGGTGTGCCCTTGCAGCACCATACCCAGTGAGTCACCAACAAGCATCACCGGAACGCCTTGTTCGGTGAAGAGTTTGGCAAAACTGGCATCATAAGCGGTGATTGACGCGAACTTACGTCCTTCTTGTTTCCATTTACGTAGGTGGGTAAGGGTTATCTGACTCATGCTATCTCGCTCTTCCTTTTGTTGTGATGTGCAAGAGTGGCTGGCGTGGTACTACGTAGGCAACCAGCAGATTAAATCATTGCATGCAACTTGTTGTCGATGGTGTTGCAGTGTGGTGTTGTCTGGCAAGATCAGATCAGGGGCGATCTCGGCCAGTGGATACAGCACAAATTCACGGGTTGTCATACCGTAATGTGGTACCACTAAGCGCGGATGATCGATACACATATTGCCGTAAAGCAGAATATCCAGATCCAGTGTGCGCGGGCCCCAGCGTTCGGTCTTGCGCTGCCGCCCGTGCTGTAGTTCGATGTGTTGGGTTGCATCGAGCAATTCAAGTGGCGATAACGTGGTATCGAGTGCGACAACCGCATTGATGTAATCGGGCTGATCTTGCGGCCCCATCGGTTTGCTGCGGTAGAGGCTAGAGCTGGCAATCCAGCGGCTGTTAGGAAGCTGTTTTAGGGCAGCTATTGCCTCACGAGCCTGCGTTACAGGCTCGATCAGGTTACTGCCTATCGCGATGTAAACACGGATCATGCCTGTGGCTTCCGCGGGCCAGTACGACGACGGCGAAAATGCGGGCGGCGTGGGTGCTTAGGTTTTCCACTGCTGTCGGTTTCTGGTTCAACATCTCGCATCAGTGTTTCGCGCTGATTACCGTTACTGAGTTGAAAATCGGCCCACCACTGTACCAGCTCTTTCAGATCGCGCCCTTCAAAAGCGGCTCGCATCTCAAGTAAGTCAAATCCAGCACGGAATTTAGGGTGTTCGAGTAAGCGGAAGGCTTTTTTACCCTGACGGCGCGGCAGACGCAGTTGCAGCATCCAGATATCGCGGATTAGTGTAGTCAGACGGCGTGGAATGGCCAGCGTACGGCACTGCTCATCTAAGATATCGTTCATGGCAACCATAAATGCATCGTAGTAAGTCAGCCCACTCTCTTGGGCGATGCCTTGTGCCTTCTCAACCAGCGGGTACCACAGCATGGCAGCAAATAAGAACGCGGGGTTAACGCGCTTATCTTGCTGGATGCGATCATCTGTGTTGGTCAGTACACGCTCAAGCATACGCTCTAATGGGCTGTCTTCGTGCTCGGTAAAACCGGCCGACACCACAGGGAACAGTTGCTGGAACAAATTATACTGGCGCAGCAGTTTGTAGGTTTCAAACCCGTAACCGGCTTGCAGCAGTTTGAGTGACTCTTCAAACAGGCGTGCTTGCGGAATGCTGTTGAGCAGATAGGCCAGATCAGGGATCGGATCAGCCGTTTCGGCAGTCAGTGTCATGTTGAGTTTGACCGCAAAACGGATCGCCCGCAGCATTCTGACCGGATCTTCGCGGTAACGGGTTTCCGGATCGCCAATCAAGCGCAGCACGCGGTTGTGCAGATCTTCCATGCCGTTGGCATAGTCACGAATACTGAAATCGGCGATGTTGTAATACAAGCCGTTAACTGTAAAATCACGGCGCTGGGCATCTTCATCGATATTGCCGTAGACATTATCGCGCAGCAGCATGCCGCCATCAGATTGTACCGATTGATTGGCCGGTTTTACATTGTCAGTTTGGCTGTCGTCTTCATCGTGGTTGTGATGGCCACGGAAGGTTGCCACTTCAATCACCTCTTCGCCAAACAACACATGGGCAAGCCGGAAACGTCGGCCAACCAGTCGGCAGTTTCGGAACAGGCGACGAACTTGGTCAGGGGTGGCGTTGGTTGAGACATCAAAATCTTTGGGTTGTTTACCAAGCAGAAGATCGCGTACACCTCCTCCCACTAAATAGGCATCGTAACCTGCTTTATGCAGACGATAGAGCACCTTTAGTGCATTTTCACTGATGCCTTGGCGTGAGATCCCGTGTTGATCGCGCGGAATAATGGTCAGTGTTAAATCCTCAACCGTCGGCGTTACTGTGTCGGTTTGACCCAGTACTTTACGGCAGAAATGGGCTACTCGTGTAAAAATGGTACACCTCACAGTTGTATCGTGTGCAGTACACGTATACAGAAAAACCGTATGTTCAGTGCCGTTATTCGGCATACGGATAAAAAATCGTGGCTAATAATAGCGCAGCCCCCAGTAATTTAGCAAAAACGCTGTAAATCCTCACCCGATATGCATTGACTCTATCGAGTTAAAGGATGTGTATTCGAGCTCTACATTATCGTACAGCTCTTGTCACTTTAAACGAATGTTTATGCTGCCTAGGCTAACCATTACCGTGGCGATTATCGGTTGTGATACAAAAAACTTTGTGGCAATAAGCTGTTTTCCTGTGGAATATCGCGTAGTTGCCAGTGTGTAATAGCCCAATTGAGCAGTTGATCTATGCGGGCATCTTGCCAGTTATCAGGTAATCTTTGCCCTAAAAAGCCGAGTGCTTGTGCTAACGTATGCACCGGGTGTTTAGGGGGAATGGGGGGGGCGTGGTTTTGTTTTGAGAGTTTGTTGCCCTCGGTATTTACCGCAAGTGGTAGATGAAAAAATTGCGGCACAGTAGCACCAAGTGCCCGATATAAGGCTATTTGGCGTACGGTCGGTTCAATTAAATCAGCACCACGCACCACTTCAGTAATGCCTTGATAAATATCATCAAGCACAACAGCCAGATTATAGGCGTACAAGCCATCGCGGCGAAATAAAATAAAATCCTCTTCTGCCAGCGCCTTTGGAACCACAATCTGGCCGCGCAGTGTATCGGTAAATTGGTAAACAGGTTGCTGCTGATAGAGGCGAATGGCACTTTGGTTGGCCTGACACCGGTGCTGGCGGCAATGACCGTTATAAAACCCGCCCATTTGTTGGATCTGTTTGCGTGTACACTGGCAGTAATAAGCACGGTGTTGCGTTAACAGGTGATCTAGCATTTCATCATAGGCTGCATGGCGATTAGATTGGTATAAAACCTCGCCATCCCAATGTAGATGATAGGCTTCCAGTGTTCGAAGGATCTGTGCCGATGCTCCGGCAACCTCGCGTGGCGGATCAATATCTTCAATACGCAGTTTCCATAAACCATGTTGGCTACGTGCTTGTAAGTAGCTGCCTAACGCGGCAACTAAAGAGCCAAAATGTAAAGATCCTGAAGGTGAAGGTGCAAAACGACCAATATAGAGGGGCGTATTCATTCCAGTTATTGTGTTGATTAATCAAAGAAGATGATAGGTGGAGTATAACGGTTTGTTTTTCGCTATCGAGATAAATCTGTGTAGATGAGGCAATGATATTAAGGCACAAAAGCAGCGGGCATTTTATCGTTTTATTTAGTAAAACGATAAAAGAGGGCAATACCCTCTTTTATCGTAGCCTGACGGGGCAACGGATGTGTGCACTAAAACCATACAGGCGAGCAGATCAATTAACCGGCCATCTGCTTTTCGCGGATTTCAGCCAGTGTTTTACAGTCAATACACAAGTCAGCTGTTGGGCGAGCCTCAAGACGGCGAATACCTATCTCAACACCACATGACTCACAAAAACCGAAGTCATCTTCTTCAATTTTCAACAGGGTTTTTTCAATTTTTTTGATCAGCTTGCGTTCGCGGTCACGGTTACGGAGTTCTAAGCTGAACTCCTCTTCCTGCGCAGCACGGTCTACCGGATCGGGGAAGTTAGCCGCTTCATCCTGCATATGGGTGACAGTGCGATCAACTTCAACCCTGAGCTGATTACGCCATGCTTCAAGAATCTTTCTGAAATGCGCGAGCTGGGCTGCATTCATGTACTCTTCGCCCGGTTTTTGCTGATAAGGCTCAACCTCTGCGATGGCAAGAATGCCCAGAGACGATTTCCTGATTTGGCCTTCTGGCATGCTGCTTCTCCTAAATACGCGCTACCCACCCCCGATTAGGGGGTAAAATTAGGCCGCTATAAATAGCAGAACGATACAGGCTTGGCAATTTTTCACACCTATGCTGTGAAGATAAACGCACTTTACCTGCTTATTCTGCGCTAAATAGCGACATTTTAAGCACCGAGTGAGCGGATTAATGTGACTAATTATTAATTAGTGTCATGTAATCCCAAAATATCTGTTTTGTGATAGCCGAACGCGATTTGTAATCGAAAACAGCAAAGAGCCACTAACATATCCACACAGGTTATGTTGTGTCTGCATGGCCAAAACACATGACACCATTGATATGCCTGAAATAGGAGGCATGAGTCTACGGCCGTGCTTATACCGTGTACTCTGGTGGCATCGGGAAAGTATCCACATTGATATTGCAGTAAGGTGACAAACCACCTTTTACTATAGCAGCGTATGCTGATATTACCTTGGCACTCAGTATTACGCTGTGCATACTTTCATGTCACGTGTTGAGCTTTGCTCTACGACGTACTTTCACACTATGTATCCCGCATTTTAGCGGCGCAACACCATACCCTATCTGTTGCACAGATGCATCAGGTCATTACGTTGAAATCATGTTTATGTACTGATTTTCATGCATTATGTTCAAGATATTCATATTTTTGCTTTTTTTATCCGGCAATAATGTCACTTTATTGCGGTATAAATACGGAAAAACAGTGTATGAATCTTACAGTGTTTTTTATTTTAACTATTTAATAATCAAACTGTTAGGTGAGTAACATAATGCTATTTATGATTTTTTATATTTAGGGATAATCTGCATTTTTAGAAAAAAGAGCATAAAACAGACGCTCGAAATATGGCCAATACCACGACGTACGACGAGTATGTAAAAATGTACCGATATGCAAATAAAAGTGAATAAGCCTGAATGTGGCTAATGTGTTCGGTATCCTGCCAAATAGACATCAATAACGAATGACATACACCACCGCTCTGTTGTTGTAACAACAGGGTTGATCAATGAGACAACCACACTAAAAAGCAACAATGACACAGATAGGCGTGTGATATAACAACGCGAAACGCATCTGCACTTTGCATGCATACTGCTGGTGTTACTACACGATGAATTTATTCATAATGTATTGAATTTATTGTCATTAATAATGAAATTAAGCAGAAATGATTAAATCTGAACCCTCTTTGCCGATTTGTACAGTGATCCCCACACTATTACAGGCTCTACAACAGCAATTACAGGTGATCTTAAAAGCTCCGCCTGGTGCTGGAAAATCAACATGGCTGCCGATTGAGTTGCTGAATCAGCCATGGCTAACCGGAAAAATTATTCTGCTTGAACCACGCCGTTTGGCCGCGCGCAATATTGCTGACAGATTAAGTGAGCATTTAGGGGAAACCACCGGCCACACGGTCGGGTATCGTATGCGGGCAGAGAGCCGGGTCAGTGCTCACACTCGTCTTGAAGTGGTGACAGAAGGCGTACTGACCCGCAGGTTACAGCAAGACCCGGAGTTGAACGGCATTAGCCTGATCATTTTTGATGAGTTTCACGAGCGCAGTTTGCACGCAGATTTGGCATTGGCGCTGGCGCTTGAGGTACAGCGTGAGCTACGTGATGATCTGAAATTGCTGGTGATGTCGGCTACGCTCGATGATCAGCGATTACAACAGCTACTACCCGATGCGCCAGTCATTGAATCTGCCGGACGCAGCTATCCGGTTGAGATACGCTATCAGCCAATTGCAACACATCTTCATCTTGAAGATATTGTGACAAAGACGATCTTGAATATGCTGGCACAGGCAGCAGGTTCAGTATTGGTTTTTCTCCCTGGCGTGGCGGAAATAGAGCGAGTAGCCCAGCGTCTACAGGGCAATCTTGATACTGATACCGATCTCTGCCCACTGTATGGCGCGCTCAGTCTGTCTGCGCAGCGGCAAGCGGTTACGCCGGCTATGCATGGGCGGCGTAAAGTTGTGCTGGCCACCAATATTGCAGAAACTAGCCTAACTATTGAGGGTATTCGGCTGGTTATTGACAGTGGAGTTGAGCGGCAAAGTAGCTTTGATCCGCACAATGGGATAACCCGCTTGCAGACGGTAAGGATCTCACGCTCATCTATGACCCAACGTGCCGGACGCGCAGGGCGAACCGAGGCCGGTATTTGTGTGCGGCTATACAGCCAAGAGCAGGCTGAACGAGCACCAGAGCAGACTCGCGCCCAAATTTGCCGCAGTGATTTAAGCCATATGTGGCTCGACTTGTTGCAATGGGGTTGCCACGATATACAAACACTCGCACTGCTTGATATTCCCCCTATCGCGAATCAGCGGGCAGCAAAACAACGATTAGAACAACTTGGCGCACTTGATGTTGATACACAACGATTAAGCATACGTGGGCGGGCGATGGCAGCACTAGGTTGTGATCCACGCCATGCGGCTATGTTATTAGAGGGGATCGCACACAGCCTTGCTGCGGCGCAACAAGCTGCACATTATATTGCGTTACTCGAAGACCCACCACGGCAAAGTGATGATTTGCAACGTCTGCAACCTAATCAGCGAACACAACAGCGTGCCGCACAATTGTTACAACGGTTGGGTATTTCTGCCACAAAAAAATCGGTACAAGACACCGTTGATGATACTGTTATTGCGCATTTACTGGCCACGGGCTATCCCGATCGGATAGGTCAAAACCGCAGTGCTGAAGGGCGTTTTCAGCTTTCTGGTGGCAATGGCGTACGTTTGGCAGATGAGAGTGTCTTGCAAGGTGCACGCTGGATTATTGCTCCAGCACTGATTATCGGGGCGAATAGCCAAGAAGCGCGTATTTTACTGGCCTGCGAAATTGATGTTGAGGCACTCATACGCCAATATCCGCAATGGATACAGGCACGCATGGCACTAGAGTGGGATGCCACGCGCGGTAGCCTACGGGCGATTATGCGGCGTAAAATTGGTGCGTTGACACTCAGCGAACAACCCATGAGCCGTCCAGAGCCCGCACTGATGCAACAGGCTTTACTCGATTGGATTCGTGAGCAAGGTATTGCGGTGTTGCCGTGGAGTGATGCTGCTGTACAACTGCGCGAACGGTTACGTTGTGCACAAACATGGCTACCCGAAGTGGCTTGGCCTGATGCCTCCGATGAAGGGCTTTTGGCAGCACTTGAACAGTGGTTAGCCCCAGCACTGGCACAAGTGCAAGATGTACGTGGATTAAAACAGCTTGATCTTCATCAGGCGCTGCGTAATCTGCTCGATTGGCCGTTACGCCAGCGTTTAGATCAAGCATTGCCGGTGACTTATACCGTACCAACGGGATCGGCTATTCCTATTCGTTATGCGCAGGGTGCAGATCCAGTACTGGCCGTGCGTTTACAAGAGATGTTTGGTGAGCAAACCTCACCACGCATTGCTGAAGGGCGGGTTGCGCTGGTGCTTGAGTTACTCTCACCGGCTCGTCGTCCATTGCAGATTACCTGTGATCTCAGCACTTTTTGGCTGGGGGCATATAAAGAGGTACAAAAAGAGATGAAAGGGCGCTATCCAAAACATGTGTGGCCGGATGATCCTGCAAACACCCATGCCACACGTAAAACCAAAAAATACTGGCAGGGATAATGAAATACGACGACAAGGATGACGATCGTACACCTATCGGTCGGCGAAACCAGATTACCGCTGATCGCCACTCAATGCGCACACCCCATGCTGTGCGTGATAATGTGCGAAGCGAGCCACCACTCTCACTGAATCATGTGGTTGAGCCTACCACACAAGAGAAATCGCGCATTTTGCGCACTAACCGCAGCAGTAATAATAACGATGATAATAATGATAATAATGATAATAATGATAATAATGATAATAATGATGAAAAAGATGATGATAACGCGGAGTCGGCATTGATGGCTACTTCGCGCTCATGGAAACGCAGATTGTTCAGTCTAAGCCTGAAATTGGCAGTGCTTGGTTTAGTCTTCGTGGTTGGTTGGGGTGTTTACCTTGATAATAAAATTCGCCATCGAATGGATGGGCAAGTTTGGCAGCTACCAGCCTCTGTATACAGCCGTATTATCACCTTACAACCGGGCGAACCTTACTCATTAAAGATGATGAGTGAGACCCTGCAAGGCATGCAATATCGCCCGGTTAATGCATTGCGCCGACCTGGTGATATTGTGATAGGGCAAAGCAGTATTGATATTTTCCGTCGTCCGTTTGACTTTCCTGATGGCCCAGAGCCACAAATGCGTCTGCGGTTAAGTTTTCAACATGATCAATTGACGACGATGCGCGATCTGGATAATGGTGAGCAGATGCAAATGCTGCGCATTGATCCTAAATTGATCAGCATGATGCAGTCACCACACAATGAACAACGCCTGTTTACCCCGCGTGAAGGTTTTCCCGATCTGCTCATTGAAACGTTGCTATTGACCGAAGATCGTGATTTTTATCACCACGATGGTATCAACCCACTGGCCATTGGGCGTGCGATATGGGTGAATTTATTGGCAGGCCGTACGGTACAAGGTGGCAGCACCATTACTCAACAGCTAGCAAAAAACCTCTTTTTGAGTAATCAGCGTTCATTAATTCGTAAAATCCGTGAAGCGTATATGGCGATACTGATCGATTATCGTTATAGCAAAGAGCGGATTTTAGAAACCTATTTAAATGAAGTGTATTTAGGGCAAAATGGTAATGATCAGATCCATGGGTTTGCGTTAGCCAGCTTGTTCTATTTTGGTCGACCGGTTAACGAGTTAACTACCGATCAACAAGCATTATTGGTGGGCATGGTCAAAGGGCCATCATACTACAACCCATGGCGTTATCCTGAGCGAGCTAAAGAGCGTCGCAATGTGATCTTAAAAATAATGCAAGATCAGCAAGTGATCGATCAAGAGCTGTATGATCTACTCAGTGCCCGCCCGTTAGGGGTGCAAGCGCGTGGAGAGGTGACTGCCAGCCAACCAGCTTATATGCAGGTGATGCGACAAGAGTTACGGCAAGCCTTAGGAGATAAAGTAGAGAATCTGGCTGGAATGCGGATTTTTACCACGTTAGACCCTGCTGCACAGCAAGCGGCAGAACAGGCAGTACAAGCGGGTATTCCAGCACTGCTCAGTCAACATCATCTAAAGCAGCTTGAAACTGCAATGGTGGTGGTTGATCGCTATAGTGGCGAGATACGTGCCATGATTGGTGGAGCACAAACCAGTTATCCGGGCTTTAACCGAGCACTGCAAGCACGTCGCCCGATTGGATCACTGGTTAAACCGTCTATCTATATGACAGCGTTAATGTCACCACAACGTTATCGCTTGAATACCGAGTTAGCCGATAACCCACTCTCAATTCGGATGCCAAACGGTCAGCTCTGGCAGCCAAAAAACTATGACCGTCAATACCGTGGGCAAGTCACACTATTAAATGCGCTAGTGAACTCGTTGAACGTACCTACCGTAAATTTAGGAATGGCGGTTGGGGTCGAGACCATTGCCGCAATGATCCATAAAATGGGCATTGAGCAACAATATATTCCGCAGTTGCCTGCTATGCTGCTAGGCGCAATTAGCTTAACACCTATCGAAGTCACTCAAATTTACCAAACGCTATCCAGTGGAGGCCAGCATGTTCCACTCTCGACACTGCGCAGTGTGCTTGATGAAAATGGTCAGTCACTTTTTGAAAGCCTGCCTCAAGCGCAAACCGTTGTGCCACCGCAAGCCGCTGATTTAGCTTTGTATGCCATGCAACAAGTCGTTGTTCGGGGAACGGCTCGCTCGCTCAGCCAGCATTTTAATGCCGGATTAGCAGGAAAAACAGGCACAACGAATGACTTACGTGATAGCTGGTATGTCGGCGTAGACGGTAAAAATGTCGTGACAGTTTGGGTTGGGCGCGATGATAACGGCGATGCCAAACTTACTGGCGCAAGTGGGGCATTGACACTGTACCGTCGCTATTTAGAGAACTTACCGCCGATGCCACTGGTGATTAAAATGCCACCTGGCATTACATGGATTGGAGTGAACTCAAGTGGTACATTTGATTGCAGTTCAGGGCAAAAATTGCCGGTTTGGAGTAGCGATCCTGAACAATTTTGTACACGTTCAGAGCCAATGAATGAACCTGAGCCCGTCAATCCAGCAGCACAACCGGACTCGAATCATCCCGTCGATAAGTTAGGGAGTTGGATTCATAATGTACTGGGGTTATAACCGCATAGGTAGGATATTTGTTAAAATAAAATATGCAGTGTAAATAATAGGTTATTAGCCACAGTGTAATAGATCCTCGCCCAAGGTGAGTGAGGATCTATTACTATCAAACCACCATTATTGGCTGACTAAAAACATGAGTGCCATATTAAAACGGTGATACTCGCATTATCTGGGGGTTGGTTATTTTTTAAGCTGTGCAAAACAGCGTTCTGCCGCGGCAATTGTTGCATCAATATCCGCTTCAGAATGGGCTAAAGACATAAAACCTGCTTCAAATGCAGAAGGTGCAAGGTATTGCCCCTCATCTAACATTAAGTGGAAAAAGTGCTTAAAGCGTTCTATATCACATGCCAGGGCATCTTGATAACAGGTGACTCGTTCAGCCTCGGTAAAGAACAGACCGAACATTCCACCAACCTGATTGACCACTATCCCGATATTCTGACGCTGTGCTGCGGCACGCAACCCTTCAGCTAAACGTACAGTCAACATGTTCAAGCGTGCTTCATTACCCGCTTTCGCCAACTCAGTTAAACAGGCATAACCTGCGGCCATTGCAATGGGGTTGCCCGATAACGTACCGGCCTGATACACAGGTCCGGTTGGGGCGATATGTGCCATAACATCGCGGCGACCACCAAATGCGCCAACTGGCATGCCACCACCGATAATTTTACCCAAACAGGTGATATCCGGTGTCACGCCGTAGTAGGCCTGTGCGCCACCTAATGCCACCCGAAAACCGGTCATCACCTCATCAATAATCAGCAGAGCACCAAACTGATCACACAGTGCGCGAAGCCCCTGTAAAAAGCCCTCTTCAGGCAAGATACAGTTCATATTGCCGGCTACAGGTTCGATAATAATGCAGGCGATTTCTGTCGGAAACTGCTCGAATACCGTTTGTACTGAGGCCAAATCATTATAAGTACAGGTCAGTGTGTGTTTGGCAAAATCTGCTGGAACACCCGGTGAGTTAGGTTGCCCTAGTGTCAACGCCCCTGATCCAGCTTTTACCAACAACGAGTCAGCATGACCGTGGTAGCAGCCCTCAAACTTGATTATTTTGTCACGATTTGTGTAACCACGCGCTAAACGGATCGCACTCATGGTAGCCTCTGTACCAGAGCTGACCATTCGAATTAACGCCATGGAAGGCATGAGCTGAGTCACATACTCAGCCATGATTACTTCCATTTCCGTTGGTGCACCAAAACTTAAACCGCGCTCGGCCGCGTCAATAACTGCATGGCGGATAGTCGGGTGGTTATGCCCTAAAATCATCGGCCCCCAAGAGCCAACATAATCGGTGTATTGTTTACCCTCTACATCAAACAAGTAAGCGCCATCGGCACGCTCAACAAACAACGGGCTACCACCAACACCGTTAAAGGCGCGCACAGGGGAATTGACCCCACCGGGAATGGTTTTTTGAGCCTGAGCAAATAAAACTTCTGATTTGGTCATATGAAATTCCTGAATACGGGGCACTGCACTAAGATCATTATGCTCAGGCAATGACACTAAAAAAAAGGCGCATACAGTATGCGGTAGGCATACACATCATTACGCTAAAACCAAACGAACACAAATAGACTAAAACAGGGTGGAAAAGGAAAGCAGATATAGTAATCGAAATGATTTAGCACAGCGATCTGTGTTGCAGATCACTCTATTGTCCATACTACAATTTTTATATTCCCCAGATTAGGATAGTTTCTTCTATGAGTGGCTTGATTGACGGTACACCTGAACAGCCCACTGTCAGGCAAGAAAAGACAGGTTGGGTTCACCGCCTGTTCGGACACGATAAAACCCCCATTATTATCTTGGTATTATGCACCTTGGTAGGGCTGTGTGCCGGTATTATTGGCGTCGCATTTAACCACTTTGTTACATGGGTCAAGTTTGAACGTGTTGATGTTCTCGCATCTATTGCTGACTACGATGTGCTGGTTTGGATCGGTGTTTTTATTCTTTCCGCTGGGCTTGCTGCATTTGGTTATTATCTGGTGAATCGATTTGCGCCAGAAGCTGCCGGCTCAGGCATTCAGGAAATTGAAGGGGCGATGGAAGGCTTACGTCCAGTTCGCTGGTGGCGTGTATTGCCCGTGAAGTTTTTTGGCGGATTAGGCACATTAGGTTCAGGCATGGTACTTGGGCGTGAAGGGCCAACGGTTCAGATGGGGGGTGCAGTAGCGCAAATGATTGCTGACATCTTTCGGATGGGAAAAAATCCAGAGATCCGCAATACCTTACTTGCTGCGGGTGCAGCCGGTGGCCTGACCGCGGCCTTTAACGCACCACTGGCTGGGGTTTTGTTTGTTATTGAAGAGATGCGCCCACAGTTTCGCTATAGCTCTATCTCAATTAAAGGGATTTTTTTGAGTGTGATCATGGCCTGCCTGATGGTCCGTTTTTTTACCGGACAAGTGCCTGAATTGCCACTAGGAGATCTTGGGTTTGTACCTTTAGACTCATTATGGCTATTTTTAGTGCTAGGCATGTTTTTTGGTGTATTTGGTGTACTGTTTAACCGCATGGTGTTCTGGTCGCAAGATAAATTTGCCGCACTGCACGGCGGGAAGCGGCGTAAATTTGTCTTGATTGGTGCACTTATTGGTGGCACATGTGGTTTGCTGGCTCTGTTAGTGCCAGAAGTTTCCGGTGATGGAATGTCATTGGTGATGATTGCTGCAAAAGGTAACTTTACCATCACGGCACTGATACTGATTTTTGCTGCCAGAGTTATTACCACATTGATGTGTTTTTGCTCTGGTGCACCAGGGGGGATTTTTGCCCCAAGTTTAGCCATTGGCACGCTATTTGGTACGGCATTTGGTACATTTGCTAGTCTGTTATTCCCCCAGTATCACCTTGAAATTGCAACTTTCTCTATTGCTGGTATGGGGGCGCTATTTGCCGCTACGGTACGTGCGCCACTGACCGGGCTAGTACTTGTTCTTGAGATGACCGAGAACTATCAACTGATTTTACCCATGTTGATTACGGTGTTAGGTGCAACACTGCTTGCTCAAGCACTTGGCGGGAGACCGTTGTATACTGTATTGCTTGAGCGCACATTACAAAAGCAAGCTCAACAACAGGCGTTGCAACAAGAGCAAGCACAAACTCAAGCACTTGAGCAAACATCAGTCAGTGCAAGCACGGATGTTGAAGAAGCATCGGCAAAATAGCGTTATTTGTCGATATATCTTGAGAAAATGAGCGGGTATTGCTGCTGTATGCGTGGCGATAGCGAAATAATCGAGCTCAATACTTGAACGCATTGGTCAGGTATTAGATAATCGCCCCGCTTCTGATGATGGAGACAGAAAAATGAGTGACATACCCGCCTTGCCCTTGCAATTTACTGATGCGGCAGCAAATAAAGTGAAAACGCTGATTGCAGAAGAGAATAATCCAAACCTGAAATTACGCGTTTATATTACCGGGGGGGGGTGCAGTGGTTTCCAGTATGGCTTTACGTTTGATGAAGTGGTCAACGATGGCGATATGCTCATTGAAAACAGCGGTGTGGCATTGGTCGTTGATCCGATGAGCCTACAATATTTAATTGACGGTGAAGTTGATTATATTGATGGCCTGGAAGGTTCGCGTTTTGTGGTGCAAAACCCGAATGCAAAAAGCACCTGTGGATGTGGTTCATCGTTTAGTATTTAAACGAAAACAGAGTCAACGTATAGGCATACCCCGTTGCCTATTAAAAAGTGCCCCGTGAACGTTGCGGGGTATTTTTTTGTTTGTAGATCTGAAAAACAGAATAAACCCCAGCTTTATGAAGATTTATGCGCTACAGGCAGAATAATCCTCATGATTCCCTTGTGTTCCGGTTTGCCTTGCCTGCTGAATCCAGTAAGATGAAGTATTCATAATGACTGTTTTTACGTATCGAGGAGACCCGAATGGTGCGTATCGAAGAAGCACTGGCGGTAATTAAACGCGGTGTAGATGATCTACTGCCGGAAGATGAGCTCATCGCCAAGCTAAAAGAAGGGCGACCACTGCGGGTAAAATTAGGCGCTGATCCAACAGCACCTGATATTCACCTTGGTCATACCGTTATTCTGACCAAGCTGCGTCAGTTCCAAGAGCTAGGCCATGAGGTTATTTTCCTGATCGGTGATTTTACCGGTATGGTCGGTGATCCTTCGGGGAAAAATACTACGCGCCCACCTCTGACGAAAGAGCAAGTATTAGCCAACGCCGAGACCTATAAAGAGCAGGTCTTTAAAATTCTTGATCCTGAAAAAACCCGTATTGAGTTTAACTCTAGCTGGTTAGGTGAAATGGGGGCTGAGGGGATGATCCGCCTTGCAGCCCGCCAAACTGTTGCTCGTATGCTAGAGCGTGATGATTTTAAAACCCGTTTTCGTGATAACCAATCTATTGCGATTCACGAGTTTATGTACCCACTTTTGCAAGGTTATGACTCAGTTGCACTCAACGCTGATGTTGAACTTGGGGGAACGGATCAACGCTTCAACCTATTAATGGGGCGTGAACTGCAAAAAGATTATGGCCAAAAACCACAAATTGTCATCACCATGCCATTGCTGGTTGGGTTAGATGGCGAGAAGAAAATGTCAAAATCGGCCCACAACTACATCGGGGTAAGTGAAGCACCCTCTGAGATGTTCGGTAAAGTAATGTCGATTTCTGATGAGCTGATGTGGGATTGGTACGTACTGCTCTCTTTCCGCCCGCTGGCTGAAATCGAGGATTTCAAAGCGCGCGTAGCGGCCGGTACACTGAACCCGCGTGATGTGAAAGTGTGGCTGGCAAAAGAGATTATTGCCCGCTTCCATTCACAAGCTGATGCCGATGCTGCAGAGCAAGAGTTTATCAACCGTTTCCAAAAAGGTGCAATGCCGGAAGATATGCCAGAACTGACGCTGGAAGCCGGCAGTGAAGGTATTGCTATTGCCAATTTGCTCAAAGAGGCTGAGTTGGTAGCATCAACGTCAGAAGCACTGCGGATGATTAAGCAAGGTGGCGTGAAAATTGATGGCGAGAAGGTCGATGATGCCAAACTGACCCTGAGCGCCGGTAATACTGCGGTGTATCAGGTTGGTAAGCGTAAGTTTGCGCGTGTCACGCTGAAATAATCTGCTTGAAACAGCATACTAATAAAAAAGCCCGTCAGATGACGGGCTTTTTTTGACTGTGATGGCGCGGTATAGCTTACACCGCATCATCTAATCATTGATGGTTATCGATGAGCACTCAGTGTTATCGATGCTCATTAATTGCAATGAGCACCGATAACAATTGTAATTTACTCGTCAAGGAAGCTGCGCAGAACTTCTGAGCGGCTTGGGTGACGCAGTTTACGCAGTGCTTTAGCTTCAATCTGACGAATACGCTCACGAGTAACGTCAAACTGTTTACCAACCTCTTCGAGCGTGTGGTCAGTGTTCATATCGATACCAAAACGCATGCGCAGCACTTTGGCTTCACGTGCAGTCAGGCCTTCTAAGACATCACGGGTCGCGTTACGCAGGCTCTCTGAGGTTGCAGAGTCAAGCGGTAGCTCAAGCGTGGTATCTTCAATAAAATCACCTAAATGCGAATCTTCGTCATCACCGATAGGTGTTTCCATTGAGATTGGCTCTTTGGCGATTTTCAGCACTTTACGGATTTTATCTTCCGGCATCATCATGCGCTCGGCCAGCTCTTCTGGGCTCGGCTCACGACCCATCTCTTGCAGCATTTGGCGCGAGATACGGTTTAGCTTGTTGATAGTCTCAATCATATGCACAGGAATACGGATGGTACGTGCCTGATCAGCAATCGAGCGCGTAATCGCCTGGCGTATCCACCACGTTGCATAGGTTGAGAACTTGTAACCACGGCGATATTCAAACTTATCTACCGCTTTCATCAAGCCAATGTTACCTTCTTGAATCAGATCCAAGAACTGCAAACCGCGGTTGGTGTATTTTTTCGCAATTGAAATAACCAAACGTAAGTTTGCTTCAACCATCTCTTTTTTTGCACGGCGGGCTTTCGCTTCACCGATAGACATACGACGGTTGATGTCTTTAACTTGCTCAATGGTCAGCCCAGTCTCTTCTTCGATCTGACGCATTTTTT
Organism: Plesiomonas sp.; assembly: GCF_051652165.1. Lineage (GTDB taxonomy): Bacteria > Pseudomonadota > Gammaproteobacteria > Enterobacterales > CAMTGL01 > Plesiomonas. Next base: position 129,080 of record NZ_JBOFTR010000003.1, on the reverse strand, counting down.
GTAGGCAACGCTGCACTTCTTCGCCGACTTCAGTCAAGCGCATAGACCAAGGCTTACCGGCTGCCAGTGCTTTTTCAAACCAGTTTGGGTTAGTTTCATTGCCAGCAAAGAGAGTAACAAAATTCTTTTTCGGCATTTTGCACTGCTCAACACACAGCTTCATGATGATGCGTTCTTGAGTACGAACTCGCTCCATCATTGAACGCATTGAGCCAACCAGATAATCAAACTGCTTTGGCACTAAACGGAACTGTTTGAACACTTCAGAGAGTTTTTGGATCTCTTCATTGGTTGTTGCATGGTTACGGCCATTAAGCTTGATAGCTTGACGGGTAACTTCATACTGTTCACGCAGTTCGGTGAATTTTTCACGTGCTAATTCAGGATCAATTGAGCCATCATCATCAGAAGAGTCATCACCTTCACCCTCTTCATCATCGTCGTCGACATCTTCGTCAGCCAACTGCTCTTCGGTAAGTTCGGAGCCAACATGTGTTGCTGTTGGAGCCATATCCTCTTCTGCATTGGGGTCAACAAAGCCCGTAATCAGATCAGAAAGACGTGATGTGCCCGCTTCAACACGGTCATATTGCTCTAAAAGATAGGTAATGGCTTCCGGATATTCGGCAACTGAACACTGTACTTGGTTGATACCGTCTTCGATGCGTTTGGCGATATCAATTTCACCCTCACGGGTGAGCAGTTCAACAGTACCCATTTCACGCATATACATACGCACAGGGTCAGTTGTACGACCAATCTCTGACTCAACACTTGACAATACCTGCGCAGCAGCTTCTGCGGCATCATCATCAGCAAGGCTCTCTGCCAGCATCAGATCATCGGCATCAGGGGCTTCTTCCAGCACCTGAATACCCATATCGTTGATCATCTGGATAATGTCTTCGATTTGATCGGAGTCGACGATATCTTCCGGCAGATGGTCATTGACCTCAGCATAGGTCAGGTAGCCTTGCTCTTTACCCTTGGTAACAAGAAGCTTAAGCTGTGACTGCGGGTTTTGCTCCATAAGACGATATCCACACTTCAAGGTCTGAAAGAAGAAACTAGTATACGGCGGTGTAAACCGCGAATTACGGTGGTGTAATGCACTGCATCAAACAGCGTAAACCATCGATTATAGCATTTGGGCGCTTTTTCTACTAGCCATTGCCCGGTTTGGCTGTAGTTATTAGCAGGGCTAATTCCCTGCGCTCTTCGGCACTTAAGCCGTGTGTGCGGTCTTTTGCAATCAGTTGATTCATACGCTGTTCTACCCCTTGAATATATAGGTGATCGAGCGTATTCATAAACTCATCATCAATGTTCTCGTCACTGATCATATGGTGCCACATGGCCAGCATTTCAAGTTGTTGCCCCTCTTTTGTTCCACGCCAGTGTTCTATTAGCTGGCCTGTGGTGATCCCCGGTTGAGCCTGACAGGCCCTAATCAACTGAATAAACAGTGGGAGTCCGGGAATATCAAGCTGTGCTAATCCACCTAACGAAGGAACGCATGCAGCAAGTCGAGGGTTTTGGATCAGTAAACCGATTAAAATACGCATCGGTGTACGCTTGATTTGCGGTGCTTTAGCTCTCTTTTCACTGTGTTGCTTCGGCAATAATCGCTCTAATTGGCTTTCATCAAGAATACCCAACTTTTGCCCTAAGGCATTACGCAAATAGAGCCGTAATGTATTACCTGGCACTTTGTCTATCAACGGAATAGCCAGTGTACTGAGTTTAGCACGCCCATCTTGGCTACTTAAGTCTACTTGTTGTAGCAAATGCTCAAACAAAAAAGCAGATAATGGAATAGCTTGTTCTACACGTGCTTCAAATGCGACCTGACCCTCTTTTCGAATCAGTGTATCAGGATCTTCACCGTCGGGTAGAAACATAAATTTTACCTGTTTCCCATCATTGAGATAGGGTAAGGCTGTTTCCAGTGTGCGCCATGCGGCATCACGCCCAGCATTATCACCATCATAGCAGCAGATAACAGTATCGGTACTGCGAAATAGCAACTGTACATGTTCGGCAGTGGTCGATGTACCCAGTGATGCAACCGCATAATCAACATTAAATTGTGCGAGTGCCACCACATCCATATACCCTTCGACCACCAATAAGTGCGCAAGTTTCGGATGGGCTTGCTGGGCTTCATAAAGGCCATACAGTTCACGGCCTTTATGGAAAATGGCCGTTTCTGGTGAGTTGAGGTATTTTGGGGTACCTGTACCTAAAATGCGCCCACCAAATCCGATCACTCGCCCACGACGATCGCGGATAGGAAACATCAGGCGTTCGCGAAAGCGATCATAGATCCGGCCATTATCGTTATGCACCAGCATGCCGGCATCAGAGAGTGCTTGCTGATGCTCTGCCGAACCACCAAATTTGCGTAGCACATTATCCCAGCCATCAGGCGCAAAACCGATGCCAAATTTATGGATAATCTCTGTTGAAAGTCCACGCTGTACTAAATACTGTTGTACCTGTGTGGCTAGAGGTTGTGCTTGTTGTTCTCGGTAATAAGCAGCAATCGCAGCCATTAACTCATACAGATTACGTTTTTCTTTGCGATCTTGCGTCGGCGGGCTACTGCCCATTTCACGTGGAATATCTAAGCCATGCTGTGAAGCGAGCTCTTCAATTGCTTCAACAAAGTCAAGGCGATCAAAATCCATTAAAAAACCGATAGCATTACCGTGCGCACCACAACCAAAACAGTGATAAAACTGCTTTTCTGCACTGACAGTAAAAGAGGGGCTTTTTTCGTTATGGAACGGGCAACAGGCGTGGTAATTCTTACCCTGCTTTTTGAGTTTGACGCGCGCATCTACCAGATCGACGATGTCGGTTCGGGCAAGAAGGTCATCAATAAATGCACGGGGGATTTGACCTGCCATGACACCTCGTTAATTGGTTAGTCAGACGAAGCAAGTTCACAAACGAGCAAAAGCCGCGCGCTCCTAACGGAATGCCCGGCCTGTGCTGCAACAGAAGTCTGTTGGTCTACTCTGTTTTAGCCACAACGTAAATAAGCCGGTTTGATCAGCTAACATTTTTGTGGCAAATAAAAAAGGGATAAATCCCTTTTTTATTTTGCTAATACAGCGTAAATCGTCTTTCCTGTTATGGAAAATAATAAGAGATCACTAATCGTGAAAAATCATTATATTACATAAGGATCAGACAAGCCCGAAGGCTAAACGTACTCAGCGGTTTGTAGAGTGTGGACTACACAATAACCGAGTACGCCATTGTATTAGTACAGACGAGTGCGGCGTGCGTTTTCACGAGCCAGCTTCTTCGCGTGACGCTTAACAGCAGATGCTTTAGCGCGCTTACGCTCGGTAGTTGGTTTTTCGTAAAATTCACGACGGCGAACTTCAGACAGGATACCTGCTTTTTCGCATGAACGCTTGAAACGACGCAGTGCAACGTCGAACGGCTCGTTTTCACGTACTTTAATTACTGGCATGTGCCTCTTACCTCAATGGAAATCGGGTTGTACCCGCTGACTATCAAATCGCCAGCTTGACTAAAAATGGTGCGGAATTTTAATCCGAACACATAGCTATTGTAAAGCGTTACCGCGATCTGCTGGCGCGATTTTAATGCACAGGATAACATACTCGCCTTTCTACGTCAGCTTGAGGCCACTTATGCGTATTCTAGGAATTGAAACTTCCTGTGATGAAACCGGTGTTGCAATTTATGATGATAAGGCCGGCCTGCTGGCTAACCAATTGTATAGCCAGATAAAATTACATGCTGACTATGGTGGTGTTGTGCCAGAGTTGGCATCACGCGATCATGTAAGAAAAACCGTGCCTTTGATTCAAGCTGCTCTTAAAGAGGCACAATTAACGGCAAAAGATATTGATGGTGTGGCTTATACCGCAGGCCCTGGGTTGGTCGGTGCGTTATTAGTTGGGGCGACGATTGGCCGTGCATTGGCGATGGCATGGGATGTTCCGGCAGTGGCTGTGCATCACATGGAGGGGCATTTGCTTGCACCCATGCTAGAGGATAATCCGCCTGCATTTCCATTTATTGCACTGTTGGTTTCAGGTGGACACACGCAGTTGATTCGTGTGGATGGTATTGGCGAGTATACGCTAATGGGCGAATCAATTGATGATGCCGCTGGTGAAGCATTTGATAAAACGGCCAAACTGATGGGGCTTGATTATCCTGGTGGCCCATTATTGGCAAAATTGGCTGAACAGGGCACACCAGCACGTTTTATTTTTCCGCGGCCGATGACCGATCGTCCGGGGCTCGACTTTAGTTTTTCTGGTTTAAAAACCTTTGCTGCCAATACGATTGCCCGTGAGGGGAGTGATCCACAAACTCGTGCAGATATTGCGCATGCCTTTCAGCAGGCTGTGGTTGATACGCTGGCGATTAAGTGCCGCCGAGCACTAAAAGAGACCGGATTTAAACGATTGGTGATTGCAGGCGGTGTGAGTGCAAATACCTCTTTGCGTGCACAGCTTGGTGAGTTGATGACCCAACTCAACGGTGAGGTGTTTTACCCGCGTACGGCATTTTGTACTGACAATGGCGCGATGATCGCTTATGCCGGTATGATGCGGCTAAAAAATAAAGAGTATCAGGATTTGTCTGTCTCTGCACGTCCGCGCTGGCCGATGGAAGAGCTAAAACCACTGACATTTTAACGGTTGTTGTTTCGACAATGATGTGTGTTGTATTTTAACGGTGAGCTGGGTAGATAACCCCGACTCACCGTTTTTTATGTGCCTATTTTGGGGTTATTCATCATCAGTATGTGAGGTGAATTTTCGCCAAAAGCGAGGCTCTTGTCCGCGCCATAAACGTTGTAAATTGTCATGGTGTCGCAATAAAATTAGGCACGATAACATGGCAACGGGTAAGGTAAATTCAGGGCGAACCCACCAAACATACAGCGGTGCAAGCAGTGCGGTAAGAATAGCGGCCAGAGATGAATAACCGGTGATCAGTGCCGTGAGCAGCCATGTTAGACTAAGCAGCCCGGTGATATCCCAACTAATCGGGGCTATTGCGCCAAAAGCTGTGGCAACCCCTTTGCCACCACGAAAGTGGAAAAATATCGGGTAGATATGCCCAAGGCAGGCTGCAATGGCAATAACACCTAAAATCGGGGGAGGCAGTGCAAGTTTGTAAGCTCCCCAAACCGGTAGCCCCCCTTTTAGGACATCAGCAACCAATACGCCCATTGCTGCAATACGACCGCCAATGCGTAGTACATTGGTGGTTCCGGGGTTGCCCGATCCACTTTCACGTGGATCGGGTAGACCACAAAGACGGCAAATCAGTACGGCACTAGAGATTGAGCCAAGCAGATACGCAAGGATTATCATTGCGAATGCAAGTGTACTCATGGCGAAATTCCTGTATCGAGGAAATATGATCCGATAACAACCGGATTCCAGAGATTCTCTTGATAATACGCAAAATGAGCCCATTGAGGTATCCGACCTCTCTTTATTTTTGATGATCACTTTTTTATGGATAACAGTGTGATGGATATTGTGTTTATCGAACAGCTTAGTGTGATTACAACGATTGGTGCTTATGACTGGGAGCAAACCATCAAACAAAAGCTGGTGTTTGATATTGAAATGGCCTGGAATAATCAGGCGGCTGCCGAACAAGATGATGTGCGCTTATGCTTAGACTATGCCGCAGTGAGCGATGCTGTAACGAGTTTTGTACAACAACGGCAATTTGCGTTGGTTGAGCGGGTAGCAGAAGATGTGGCTGCGCTGATTTTGACGCAATTTGGTGTTCGCTGGTTACGTTTACGGGTAAAAAAACCAGGCGCGGTGGTTAATGCATTGAGTGTTGGAGTCACTATTGAGCGTGGAGTGCGTGTGTAATGGTAACGCTGTTTATCGGTATTGGTAGCAATACTGAGCGTGAAAAGCATGTGCGGGCTGCAGTTCAAGAGTTACAACAGGCATTTACTCAGGTTGAACTTTCCCCTGTTTATGAAGCCAAAGCGGTGGGAGTTCATAGCGATAATTACTATAATTTGGTGGCTAAGTGTCAGACTGAGTTGGATGTGATTGCAGTGAGTCAGCTTTTGCAAGCGATAGAGAATCGCTGGGAAAGGCGTGCCCGACACGATGTCTGTACACTCGATCTTGATTTACTGTTGTATGGCAATATGTGCCGCCAAGATAAACCGATATTGCCGCGTCGAGATATTTTACACTGTGCATTTGTGTTGCAGCCATTAGCTGATTTAGCACCGCAATTGTTGCACCCTGAACACCAGTTGCCCTTTGCGATATTATGGCAACAATTTGCGCGTTCAGAGCAGCTATTGTGGCCGATTCCTTTTGTATGGTAAGCAGTGCACAAGTGAAGTGTTAAGCAAATGTGTGTTTTATGTAAGATGCATGATGTGAGCATTAATGCTTAACATTATGTTTTGTTATTGTTTTTCCTTTCGCAGGTAGGCGTTATTCATGAATGAGTTGTTGATTGCTTTCATCCTCGGTGTGGTTGAAGGTTTAACCGAGTTTTTGCCGGTATCTTCTACTGGGCATTTGATTTTAGTTGGCCATTTATTAGGCTTTGAAGGGGCAAAAGCAGCTACTTTTGAGATTATCATTCAATTAGGATCGATCTTAGCCGTTGTTGTGGTGTTTTGGCGGCGAATGTTTGGCCTGATTGGTATTCATTTTGGTGAGAAACCGGTGCAGCAAGCCGGTGGGCACTTAACACTGATCCACATTATTTTAGGTATGCTTCCTGCGGTAGTGATTGGTCTATTAGTTCATGACTGGATTAAAGCTAACTTATTTGGCCCGCAAACGGTGATGTACGCACTGGTTGTTGGTGGTGTGTTATTGCTGGTGGCGGAATTTTTCAAGCCAAAAACTACTGCGCATGATGTGGATCAAATCACCTATAAGCAAGCATTTGGCATCGGTTTATTCCAATGTTTAGCACTGTGGCCGGGCTTTTCACGTTCAGGCTCAACAATTTCTGGTGGTTTGTTGCTTGGTGTAGGTCGTCAGGCGGCGGCAGAGTATTCGTTTATTTTGGCTGTACCTATGATGCTGGGAGCAAGCGGGCTGGATCTGCTGAAAAGCTGGAGTATTTTGAGTCTGTCTGATCTGCCGATGTTTGCAGTGGGTTTTATTACCGCATTTGTGGTGGCGATGATTGCCATTAAAACCTTCCTTGCGGCGATTAAGCGGATCTCGTTTGTGCCTTTTGCTATTTACCGTTTTATTTTGGCGGCAATGGTATTTTGGATTGTGGTGGGTTAAGAGCACGGTTAACGCGATCTTTAAGATTCTGATGTTGTGATCTGTTTTGATGATCCTAAAAAAGAGAAAAAAACAGCGGGTTTGATACCCGCTATTTTTGTACTTGAATACGTTTAATTGTATGAAAGGTATTTTAAGCGTTTTTATGTGCCAGCGATTGGGCGTGTACCAAAGGGAGCACGTGCCGAAAATTACAGTTTACTGCGTGGCTTGATACTGATGTTTAAAATCAGCAATAGCCGTTATTCGTTGTTGGTGTAATTGTGTTTTGATTGCCGCACCGCTAAAGCCTTGCGCAATAATGGGTTGTACAGCAATGGCCGCTGCTGCCTGATAAGCGGCACGGACATAATCAGCTTGTGGATAGGGTTTCTCGGCAAAACCAGTTCGTCCGCAAAAGTCAGCTTCAGTGGCCAGTAAAGCAAATTCAAGACGTTCAGGTTTACGCCAGATATCGAGTTTATCGAGCATGTTCAGCAGGGTTTCAGGGCGCAACGCAAAGGCGGTGTGGATCAGGCCGTGTACCTGTGCTACTAGCATAGCGATATCACGCAGATGATTGGGAATTTTTAATCGGGTACAAAATGCCCGAATGAGCGGCACCCCTTTTTCGCCATGCCCATGATGGCTTGGCCAGCAGTGTGGCGGGGTTAATGCTTTACCAAAGTCGTGACACAATGCGGCAAAACGAACATCAAGAGATAGACTTAAACGGGCCGCTTGTTGCAGCGTCAGCATGACGTGCACACCACTGTCAATTTCAGGATGCCACTTTTCGGGAGCAGGAATACCAAACAAAGCATCAAGCTCAGGAAATAAGCAGGCGAGTGCGCCACAATCACGCAAAATCTGAAAATAGACCTGTGGGGCTGCACTGTTGAGGGCTTTTTCGGTCTCTTTCCAGACACGCTCTGGTGTCAGATGATTTAACTCACCTGCAGCCACCATTGTACGCATTAATTGCTGTGTTTCAGGGGCCACTTGAAAGCCTAAATCGGCAAAACGTGCAGCAAAGCGGGCAATACGTAATACCCGCAGTGGATCTTCGCTAAATGCCGGTGAGATATGGCGTAAGAGCCGTAGCTTGAGATCGTGCTGACCGTTATAAGGGTCAATCAACGTGCCATCAATATGCTGCGCAATAGCGTTGATGGTGAGATCGCGCCGGATCAAATCTTGCTCTAGTGTTACATCAGGAGCCGCATGGCAAATAAAACCGGTATAACCTACACCCTGTTTGCGCTCGGTACGTGCTAACGCGTACTCTTCACGGCTTTGCGGATGTAAAAAGACCGGAAAGTCTTTGCCGACCTGTTGATAGCCTTTGGTCAGCATATCTTCCGGCGTTGAGCCAACAACTACCCAATCTCGTTCATGAATAGGTAAACCGAGTAGTTGATCACGCACTGCACCACCGACCAGATAGACTTGCACCCTACATTCCTCTTGTTCACTCTTTTCATCAGTATACCTGATTCAGTGATAAACAGGATCTAGACAATTAACGCAACAGGTTGTGCAATTAATTGAATGTAATAAAAATACAGACTGAAACAGTATGTAACAGTAAAATGTGACACTTAAATGGTGTGTGACTTTCGTACAAAGGTCATGCAGACTGGTTTTTACCCGCGGGAAATATACACACCTGCCTAATTTAATTAGGGTTGGAGAGTCAATGTATCAAACATTTTTCGGGTTAACCGCGACACCTTTTTCAATTGTCCCCGATCCGCATTTTCTGTTTTTAAGCGATAGACACCGTGAGGCACTGGTGCATTTGTTTTATGGCCTGCGTGATGGGGGAGGCTTTGTGCTACTGACCGGTGAAGTTGGTACAGGGAAAACGACCGTTTCGCGCGCGATGCTTGAAAAGGTTGATAACCAGTTTCAATTGGCAACAATCCTCAACCCTATGTTAGATGCCCGTGAGTTACTGGCCGCAATTTGTGATGAACTAAAATTAGACAATATATCGCCTAATTCGGCTACACAGGCTAGTTTAAAACAGCTTTCTGATCGCTTATATCAGCACCTATTGCATAACCATGCACAAGGGCGCAAAACTATTTTATTGATTGATGAAGCGCAGCATTTACAACCCCCTGTGCTTGAACAGTTACGCTTACTTACCAACCTTGAAACCAATCAAACCAAATTATTACAAGTCATTTTAATTGGGCAACCTGAGCTGTTACAGCGTTTAGAACAACCAGCACTGCGCCAACTGTTACAGAGAATTACCGCTCGCTATCACCTGTTGCCACTGAGTTTATCTGAGTTAACCGATTATATTGCCTTTCGCCTAAAAATTGCAGGGTGCGAGCGTGCTCTGTTTAGCCCAAAGGCACTGCAAGCATTGCATAAGGCCAGTGGCGGTGTTCCGCGGATTGTCAATGTGTTATCAGATCGCTGTTTAATGTTGGCATATGCCAAAGGAGCACCCCAAGTACACCGGCAAGATGTACTCAATGCTGATCGCGAAATCCGAGGTATATTGCCTCAGACCACAATAAGTACCCCATGGGCTCTGTGGCGCTGGCCATTGCTAGGAGGGTGTATTGGGAGCGTATTAACATGTGCTTTATATCTAGAAAAACCAGAATGGTTTGCGTGGCAACCGTTAACGTCTTCAATATCAGCCTTAGTGAAACCGGTTTCTGTACCAATGACAGGCACAGTTAACGGTGCAACCACCACAGGATCATCACCAAAGCAGTCTGTTTTGGTAGGATCAACAGAAAATAACCCGACTGCTTTACTACAAAATAAAACAATGCAACCTATAGAGCAGTTAAAACAGTCAATAACCCTTGCACGTGAGCCTGAAAGTGCTATGCGTGCACTGTATCGAGTATGGGGATATCAGTGGCAAGATGCTGCTGTAGACTGTGCTGCTGCTGATGTATTAGCACTACGCTGTTATAAGGGAACGACCTCACTCGCGCGTTTAGAGAGCTTAAACCATCCGGTAATGTTGTCATTACGTGAAGATGATCAAGATTACCATGCTGTACTGTACGCCCTTGAACCACAAGAGGCGGAATTGTTGGTGGGGAATATGCGTTGGCGAGTGAGCCGCTCTTGGCTTGAACAGCATTGGTTAGGTGAATTTACACTGTTGTGGCAACCACAAGATAGCGGGGCATTCAAAACAATACGTCAGGGTGATAGCGGAGAGTCAGTGCAGTGGCTTGACAATCAATTAGCACTGATTTTGAAAACACCCCAACGAACAGTCACTCGCTTTGATAGCACACTGGCAAATAAAATACAGCAATTTCAAACCCGTTTTGGTTTGCATGCTGATGGGATGGCGGGCCCAATGACACTGATTGCGTTAAATGCCGCACTCGGCAATGCTGGGCCAACATTAACAGCCAAAGAGGATGAGTAGTGTCTAGCATATTAGAAGCATTGCGTCGCTCTGAGCGTGAGCGTCAGTTGCGTAATGGGAAAGAGCCAGCTTCATTGATGGCCCCGCATCTAACAGCTCCCATTTTACCTGTGCCTTCTTTGCAGATTTCCATGCGTCGGCGTGCGATATTAGTAGGTATAGGGCTATTGGTTGGAGGGGGATGTACTGCAGGAATCATGTTGTTGTGGCATAAACCTCTATTAGAGATGAACAGCACTGATACTCGCATGCTTGAATCGGCAACTGCCGCAGTGAGAGCAAGAGCTCCCTCTGAACGGGTTAATCCACTTGAAGTTGATGGGCGGAAAATTTTACCGCTTCCACAACTTGATACAGAGAGTGTCAATATCACTGAATTAAAACAAGCCACGGCACTGACTAACATTGATGCTTACCCATTAACTGCACCATGGTCTGAAAGCGACACTATTTCACCAGAAGATATCTTGCCTACCCCCCCTTTACCAACAGATCCTGTACGTAAACCGGTATCAAGTCACAGTAGTCAAAAGAACCGTCAACACCTTGGTGCAGTAGCTAATATACGCACTGAACAGGTTGATTTAAGTGGGGTATCACCAGAGCTGGCATTGGCATTTCGCAGTGCATTAGATGCTGAAAAAAGCACTCAAGGCACTCGCCGTAATACCCATTTGCAGCCGTTACCCTCTTCACCTAAAACTGATATCAGTAAAACAGACATTACACGATTGCCAAGTTTGGCAGATTTACCTGCAGCAAGCCGTAAGATGATCCCTTCACTGCATTTTGAAGTACACAATTATGTTTCTGATCCTAAAAAGCGGTGGGTGAAATTTAACGGTAATGTATACCGTGCTGGCGCAAAACTGGCTGACTCCGTTGTCTTAACACGCATTGAGGCTGGGCGTGTTGTGCTCTCTGTTCGTGGGCAAGAGGCAACGTTAAATGCGCTTCAAGATTGGATTTAAGTTATTTTCTGATAGCACAATATAGAGTGAGATATTGTGCTTAATCAATATCATGGGTGCTAATAACCCTGCATTGCTATTATCTCGTGTTATTATCGTATTGCTCTTTTTAATGTTGTTTATCACACTTACATCTGCTTATAGTCAAATGATATCACTAATACATAATTGTCATTGAGAGTCATATTTTATTATGCATATCGCGTTACACAATGTAGTTAATGTGTGGCTTCTGTGAAACGTTGAAAACCATTTATTAAAAACAACTTTATTATAAACAACTTTTTTGAATAAATATCGGTATCGGTATCGGTATCGGTATCGGTATCGGTATCGGTATCGGTATCGGTATAGTTGTTATTTAAACGGGTGTTTTTTATGAGGAGCGGCTATGTTTGTAGGGAGTGATACTTACATTCATACAATAAATCCCAATAAAATAATTCAGGATATTGATGAGGAAAGAGATATTTATCATGAATACTATACGGTGTTACTTAAAAAACTTTCAGAGGTAAGCTCTATTGATGGGAAAATAGATTTAAAAGAAAGAAAATATAATGCGTTACAATACCTTCTTAAATAACACCTTCTTAAACAAAACACTATCGATAACTCGATAAATCTTAATAATGTAGATTTAAGTGGTATGCATCTATACGCTATGAATTTTAATGGTGTGTCTCTTTGTGGTGCAAATTTTAATAATGCATCATTAGATAGTGTAAGTTTTTGTGGTGCAACATTAGATAGTACAGTATTCGATTTTGCAAATTTTAAAGATGTGAATCTAGATGGTGCAAGTTTAATAAATACCCGTTTTGTTAGTACTCAATTTAACAATGCTGAGTGTGAAAGATTGTAAAAGATTAAAAAAATCGTCCGCTACAGATGCTGGCAAATACAGCTAGATTGGCAAAAGAGATTGCTACGCTGAAAGAAATTAAAAACAGATGATTTTTGATAACTGAAAATCATCTAGTGAGTTCATGTGTAAACTAATTTATTGCACCGTGTTATTTTTTTGGTGAATCATACTATTTATATTCGATTTCATCATAAAAACTGACGGTTATTTTCACTTCTGATGTTGTCGATTTGTATTATATACTTTCTTTTATCGAATAATACAAAAAGACGCTTCATTAGAATGTGCTTGATTGTAACCGCCAGTGTTTTCGTTATCATCAATAATATTATAACAACATGGCAATACCGGGATTATTTCATCCAACGATCTTTTCGTTTACGTGTTGGCATAATGCTAGGCAACACTAACCCGATGAGCAAACCAATACCCGCAACACCACCGCCATAGATAAACCAACGCATTAGAATTTCGCGTTTTTCACCGTTTAACTGTGTGCTGAGTAACAGCATCTTGTCTTGTGTATTTTTTAATTCACTTTTTAGGCGATTATTTTCATTTTTTAAGGCACTCAGATCAGCATCACTGTTACTCACTTTGTGTTGCATCTCTTTGGTGCGCTCTTGCCAACTGTTATCAATAGTACTGAGTTTTTCACTTAGCGTTTTGACCTGTGCTTCAAGCTCTGGCACACGGGTACGTAAACTCGGTGTTGTACTTAATTGGTTCGCCGGTAACCAGACTTGGCGGCCTTTACTATCTGTAACCTGAGCGTAGCCTGATTGTGCGTTTGAGGCATCAAGAGTGACAGGCTCTCCGGCATTGAGTGTACCAACAATGCGGTATTGGTTTCCTGGGCCTGAGTGCACATATGTTTGTAATGTATCTGAAATATAACGTGTTTCAGCCGCTAGTGTATTGAATGAACAAGCAGCAAGCAGCAAGGCTGCAAGGTGTAGATATCGTTTGTTAGGCATAAGGTTAAATTTTGTACGTGTTCAAGATGAGGCAATAGTAGAGGGTTTGTCAAAGTGAAGCAAATCGGTGGTACGCCTGTTTGACGTACCACCCAATACTATTGTTATATTTTAAGTTGTTTTCCAGCGATTAAGAGAATACCGCGCGGAAAAAATAGAAGAAAATAATTGATAGGAAAGCACCGGCAGGTAGGGTAATGATCCACGATGCAACAATATTTCGCACTACCCCTAAGTTCAGTGCGGCAATACCGCGGGCAAAACCAACACCTAATACTGCCCCTACCAGTGTTTGGGTTGTAGAGATTGGTAGGCCTGTTCCTGAGGCAATGACTACAGTTGTCGCGGTAGCAAACTGCGCAGCAAAACCACGGCTCGGTGTTAGATCGGTAATGCCTGTACCCACTGTTGCCATCACTTTATGTCCGAGTAACGCAAGACCAATGACAATACCTACTGCACCAAGCGGTAAAATCCACCAGACGATAGGTGAAGTATTTTGTAAATCACCGCCGCTATTTATCACCGCAACAATCGCCGAAAGTGGGCCAATAGCGTTAGCCACATCGTTTGAACCATGGGCAAACGCCATTGCACAAGCGGTAATCACCATCAGGACACTAAAGACCCGCTCTACACCGGCAAACCCATTTTTAGAGACAGCTTTGGCAGTAAAGCTTTTGCTGGAGATATACAGGTAGCCACCAACCATTACGGCGAAGGCCGATAACACGGAAATCAGCAGTGTTTCGCTGTCGCTCAGATCCAGACCAACATGTTTTAAGCCTTTTTTGATGGTTACTAAGAAAATAACCAGTGCGGTCAAAAACATGTACACCGGGCCATAACGTTTAGCATTTTTCATTGGGTTTTCGGTATCAAATATCAGCCGTTGTGCACTGATAAATATGCCGTAAGCCAGTACCCCTGCAATTAATGGGGTAATAAGCCAGCTCCCTACGATACCTTTTACACTGCTCCAATCGACCGCATGTGGCCCAACAGACACACAAGCAAACCCGATAATCGCACCGATAATAGAGTGCGTAGTTGATACAGGCCAGCCCATAAATGAGGCCACAATCAACCATGTTCCGGCTGCCAGCAGTGCTGACATCATGCCAAAGACCAAAATTTGCGGTTGATGGTTGAATAACGAAGTCTCAATAATTCCGTTACGAATAGTTTGGGTTACTTCACCACCGGCCAAATAAGCGCCAGCAAACTCAAAGATCATTGCGATAATAATCGCTTGTTTGATAGTGACCGCTTTTGAGCCGACAGAGGTACCCATTGCATTGGCAACATCGTTTGCGCCGATACCTACAGCCATCAATAAGCCTAAAAGAGCCGCGACCAGCACGATAAGTGAGCCGTGTTGTGCCAAAATTTCCATTGTATTACCTATTATTTGCTACGTTATGAGCGAGCTAGCATCAATTCTAAACGTGCGCCTACGCGCAGTGCTTGATCGGCTAAATCACCCACCCATTCCAGAGTCTTGTACAGGAACACCACATCAATCGGATTGAATTGATCTTCCAGCGTCAATAGTGTCTGACGTAGCAGGATCTGGAGGTGGTCTGTATCATCTTCGATGTGATCCAACTCCGTGATCATCGTTTCTACCAGTGCAACCTCACGGCCTTTAAAGCCGGTTTCGAGTAAACCATCCATTTCGGCGATAACTCGGTGTGATTGCGCTGTTGCGTCCAAGCAGCGTTGCAGATAGTTCATAAAAGCAGAGTGCATTTCATCGGGAATGCGTAAATGGCGGCCGATAATGCGTCCAGAGATATCTTTCGCACGGTTGGCAAGTTTGTCTTGCTGAGTGAGCAATTCAAGCATGTCAGTACGGTCAACAGGCAGGAATAAGCCACGGGGTAGCTTAAGGCGGATCTCACGTTTTAGCGTATCAGCTTGTTTCTCAAGTTGAGAAATATGCTCGCGCAGCTGATTCGCTTTTTCCCAATCATTGCTTGCAGTGGCTTCAAAAAAAGGCACGAGCTGTAAACAACACTCATGTACCTTTTTTGCATGCTCACCTAAAGGTTTAATTGGAGACTTGGCAAAAAGACCTAAAATAGTATTAACTGGCATAACCAATGCACCTATGTTGGCGTTTCATTGCGCAACAGTTGTCAGAGGATGCGCATGTTATCGTATGTCAGTGCAGACTTCATCCGCTTGACATCAAATAACCTCATTTTTCTGCTGCCATTAAGATAAAAAGCAGTGCTATTTATGTGACAACATCGGGTTTCCCATTATGAATACTGAAATTGAGCTGAAATTTATTGTGTCACCGGCGATTGAAGCCCCGTTGTTACAGTTAGTAAAAAAACACGCCGTCAGCAAACACCATCAACAACAACTGACCAACACCTATTATGATACGCCCACACAACTTTTGCGTAGTGCCAAAATGGGATTACGTGTACGCACCGCAGATAATGTTCATACTCAGACGTTAAAAACAGAGGGTCGAGTCGTTGCAGGGTTGCATCAGCGGCCAGAGTTTAATGTAGCTATTATGCAAGATGTGCCCGATTTAACACTGTTTGATGTCGGCATTTGGCCAGCGAAGTGGGATGTCAGTGCCGTGAATGCACAATTACAACCGCTATTTAATACTGATTTTTTGCGTCAGCAATGGCTTATTTATTGCGAAGATCTCGATGAAAATGGCAAGCCGTGCAATCAATTTTCGGAGATAGAGCTGGCATTTGATCAAGGTTGGGTAATTGCAGGCGAGCATCGAGAAGCCATTTGTGAAATAGAACTTGAGCTTGTGAGCGGTCAGCCACGTGCGCTGTTTCAACTGGCGACTGAGTTATGTCAGTTGGGGGGATTACGCCAAGGCAGTGAGAGTAAGGCAGCACGTGGCTACCGTTTAGCACAGCAAGTCGCTTTATCATACACGGGTACTTTAGCACGACATACTGCAGATATAGCCGCACCGTTATCACTGATGGCGATATCGCGCAAAGCAAATTTAGAGCACGCATTTGCGCAGGCATTAGAGCAAGCATTGGCACATTGGCAGACCAATGAGGCACGGTTTCACACTGCATTATGTTCAACAACGGGCATTGAGCCCGCTTATCATGCCCCATTAGCATGGTCTGCATTGCAAGAGGTGCGCTGTGCGGTTGATTTTATCCGCCACTGGTTTACGTTGTTTGGGCGGCACATTCCCCGCAAAGCTACGGCGACTTTACGGCATGAGTTATTGTGGCTTGATGAACAACTGGGCGTTATTGAGGCATTGAGCCCATTAGCTGTATGGCTACAACAACCAGATCTTGCTCTGCATATTAATGCGCCAGCCCTATTTGATGCGGTTGAAAAGGCATTACACCCATTATCAGTGACACACTATCAGGCACTGCTCTTCAGCCCGCGCTACGCCCAATTAGTGCTGATGTTTAATCAATGGTTAATTGAGCAACGCTGGCAAGGTTTTATTGATACAAAAAGCCGGCAGGATTTGGCTGCGCCAATTAAACGATTTGCTGATATTCAATTGGCACGTCAGTGGTCTGAGGTAAAAAGTGTTTTGGTTGGCGCAAAGCCATTGGCGCGACAAAACTATTTAGATCAAATACCACGGGTACAGCGTTATGCTCAAACCGAGCGGGCATTAGGGGGGCTGTATGTCGCCGAGCCGTGTTTATCGTTTCGTCAGGCGTGGCAACGGGTATGGGCATTGCAGCAAACGTTACAACAGCATGATGCAGTACGCCGTTTTGTCCAGCAGTACATTGACAATGTGCTGATTGCAAACAAGACAGAAGAGGTGGAACAGAAAACATCAGATTTGCAAAGCAATACTGCGACTGCGCAGATGACATGCTGTGTTTCGTTATTAAATAGCTTAAATGCCGAAGAGACGTATCTTGTTGAGCAGTTAGAACAGGCGCGACGTCATCTTTTAGCCCAAGATACGTATTGGTTTTAAGTCAATATATTCGTTTTGAGTGAAATAGCAGTACTTCGGGTCTGCTATTTCATTACAAGATACGTTGAAATACGCAATCAAGAAAAGAGATAAATAATAAGCCGACCATGACAAGAAAATACAGACGTTATAAGCCTAAAAGCTGGGCTGATAAACGTTCACATTGTGTTTTTTTACCGCGTAACATGTTGATTTTTTTTCTAGCTGGATAATGGGTGTGTAGGAAAAGAGATGTTATGTTGAGTTTTGAGCGGTGCCGGCAATTTTTCTACCTCAGTTTAATGAGAAGTATGTGTTTTATTTGCGAGGCCGTTCGTCTTTATTCCCCCAAATTATTTTCTTGGCGGTGATTTTTGTGACATGAGTCGCTTATTTTTGTCGATGAAATTATGTATTGCTGCTGTTTGCCGATAGAGCTGTAGATAAAAATTTTCCGCTACAACTAGGGATAGGCAGACACAGGGATTGGCATGAGTACAATACGGTTTAATTTTGTAGAACGCTGGTTGGTTAATATTCGGTTATTACCCAAGATTGTACTGTTGATGGTAGGCAGTACCGTATTATTAACAGGAAAACAATTATTTGATGCTCACTTACTGCAGCAAAATTTACTGCTCTCCGCGCAGCAAAATACACAGCAACAAGCCAATACAGTGGCCACTTTACTGAATAGTTTATATACCACTGGGCAACTGTCTACGCTTTCTGGTCTGTTACAACAAGAGAAAAAAAGCGTTTATGTGTTGACGCCTGAAGGGCAATTATTGGGAAACCCCCGTTTTCATGATCGCGATAGTTGGCAAAAGAGTGTTGGAGGGGTGCTATCAGGCTGGGTGCACGAGGGTAATCAGCAAACATATTTACTCAATCATCATGGCTGGGTGATTGGCGTAGAGCTTGACCGACAATTTGCCGATCAGGCGTATCAAGATTTTCTGCTAAGAATCGTGTGGCAGACGTTAGCCATGATAGTATTATTTATTGGTTTGTTGGTCAGTGTTGTGCGAGTGATGCATAAACAGATTAACTACTTAACTACAAATATTAACGCTATTGCGAATAAAGATCTGACATTGCCCATCGTAATGCCGTGCCGTGATGAGTTTGGGGATATGGCTCAGGTATTAGAGCGGACCCGATTAAACTTGCATAATATTGTGGCGATTCAAACCTCAACGGCACAGGAGTTAACGGCAATTGCTGAAGTGATGTCGATAGCCATGAGTGAAACGGGTGAGGCGACTAAAGAGGAGTTTGCGGAGATAGATCAGTTAGCCTCTGCCATGAGCGAGATGAGCTCTACGGTGCAAAATGTCGCACAAAATACAGAGTTGGCTTCAAAAACTACAACGATCAGCGCCGAACAAGCCAAGCAAGGGGCCCAATTTGTTGGGCGTACTACGGAGGTAATCTGCCAATTGTCAGCGGATATTCGTGAGTCAGCCCACGCGGTAAATCAGGTTGAAGAGCGGGTGGGTTCAATTGGTTCGGTTGTTTCAACGATTCGGAGTATCTCTGAACAAACGAATTTGCTGGCATTAAATGCCGCCATTGAAGCGGCACGCGCAGGGGAGCAAGGGCGTGGATTTGCGGTGGTCGCAGATGAAGTCCGACAACTTGCACAACGTACCCAAACTGCAACGGTTGAGATTCAAGAGATGATCTCGCAATTGCAAAGTAGCGCAAGTCAAGCCGTTGAGTTTATGGAACAGAGTGTTACTGAAGCGGCAGAGGGAACGGCACAGATTACACAAGCAGGCAGTGAATTTACAAAAATTGAAGCTAGTGTACTCAGTATTAGTGAAATGAACTTTGAGATAGCGTCATCGGCCCAACAACAAAGCACGGTTGCACAAGAGATGAGTAAAAATCTGAGCAACGTGCGTGAGCTGATTTTAGGTGCTGTTACGGTGATGACGGAGCTGACTGAAACAGCCGATGCGATGCAATCACACGCTGAGAAATTACAAGCGGAGATTGGTGAGTTTCGTTTTAAACATTAAGTTAAGATTGTCTCGCTATTCTCTTCACTGAGCATAAAAAGCCCTGTATTCATAGTGATGAAGCAGGGCTTTTTTGTTAGCTTAGAAGGTATTGTTCTGCTGTTTTTATCGGATTGGATGCCGCCATGACCCAGACTCCTAACACATTAACTACCACCATATTGAGTGATTTTGCGATAGCCATGAGTACGGCCTGTACGCAGTTGCCAGAACCACTTGCACATGCAACACAACCTTTGTTGCAACGTATGGTGCAGCGGTATAGTCAGCCTGATGCTGCGGTACATCTACCAACATTGGCTATGTTATCAGCGCCTGCGTCGATAGATGTGCGTCATTCATTGGTGCAACTGTTAGCGTTGTCTGAATTTGCGGCTGAGACACTGCTATTACAACCTGATGTACTGACCGCGTTGTGTACTGAACTACCGGCTTATGGGCGTGAACAACACTATACGACACAGCTTGAGCAAGCACTGTCTCAGGTGTTTGATGAAGCCAGTTTGATGCGGGTATTGCGTCAATTTCGGCGCGCTGAGTTAACCAAAATTGCATGGCTACAAGTTGCTGTGCGATCAGCATCTGATAACCTATGTTTACCTGAAAAAGACCCTCTTTTGGCCGGTAGCCCACGGTGCTGTCATGCCGAATTACCACAGTTGACTCAACAAACACTGACACAACTGAGTTTACTGGCTGAAGCCTTAATTGTGGGAGCACGTCATTGGCTCTATCAAGCCGCTTGCCGTGAAATGGGTACACCTTGCAATGCACAGGGTGAGCCACAACCTCTTTTGATTTTAGGAATGGGAAAACTCGGTGGTGGTGAGTTGAACTTCTCATCTGATATCGATCTGATCTTCGCTTATCCTGAAAACGGAGAGACACAAGGTGGTCGGCGCTCAGTGGCTAATGCGCAGTTTTTTACCCGTTTAGGGCAACGTTTAATCAAAGTATTAGATCATCCTACTGCGGATGGTTTTGTGTATCGGGTAGATATGCGATTACGCCCGTTTGGTGATAGTGGCCCGTTAGTAATGAGCTATGCGGCATTAGAGGATTATTATCAAGAGCAAGGGCGTGATTGGGAACGCTACGCGATGATCAAAGCGCGGCTGTTGGGGGAAGATGGTAGCCAATATGCGCAGACATTGAAGCAGATGTTACGGCCATTTGTATTTCGTCGTTACATTGATTTTAGTGTGATCCAATCGCTACGAAATATGAAAGGCATGATTGCGCGTGAAGTTCGGCGGCGTGGGTTAGTTGATAACATTAAACTTGGCGCAGGCGGTATCCGTGAAATTGAATTTATTGCACAAGCCTTTCAACTCATTCGTGGTGGTCGTGAACCCGCATTACAAGGGCGTTCACTGCTGCCAACGTTATATGCTTGTGGTGAAATGGGGCTATTGACACCTGCTGATGTGCAGCAGTTACACAGTGCTTATCTGTATTTACGGCGGTTAGAGAATGTATTGCAGGCCATCCGTGATGAACAAACTCAAACCTTGCCAATGCAAGATTCACCAACGCACACCCTAGATCGTGCGCGTTTAGCATGGGCAATGCAGCACGATAATTGGTCGATACTGACACAAACACTCAACCAACATACTGACGCAGTGCGGAAAATTTTTACTCAGCTTATTGGCGAAGATGATGAACATTCGGTAGCAGAAGCAGATGTTCATCATCAGGATAAAAAAGATCATGTAAAAGTCAAAAGCGAAGCACACTGTTACCTTGAATTATGGTTGGGCCATTTGAGTGATTCTGAAACCACAACATTATTGTGTGCAGCAGGCGTTGCTATTGATCAGCAAGAGACAGTGCGGCGTACTATCACTGATTTTCGCCACGAAATGGATAAGCGAACGCTTGGCCCACGCGGGCGAGAAGTGCTTAATCGCCTCATGCCGTGTTTGTTAGATGCGGTACTAACACATACACAGCCTACAGAACTGTTAGCACGTATTATTCATCTGATGAGTAAAATTGCGACCCGCACAACGTACCTTGAACTGTTGCTTGAGCATCGTTCGGCATTAACGCACCTGATTACCCTTTGTGCGGCATCACCGCTGGTGGCTGCGCAATTAGCACACTACCCTATTTTGCTTGATGAGCTGTTAGACCCACATACGCTCTACCAACCGCTCTCTTTACAGCACTACCCTGATGAGCTACGCCAATATTTACTGCGCGTTCCCGAAGAGGATGAAGAGCAACAAATGGAAGCGTTGCGCCAGTTTAAACAGGCACAACTGTTGCGGATTGCTGCGGCCGATATTGTAGGGGCATTGCCAGTGATGAAAGTCAGCGATCATCTCACTTCGTTGGCAGAAGCGATGATTGAAGCGGTTGTGCAACAGGCATGGGGTCATGTTTGTGCCCGTTTTGGTGAGCCTGAACATTTGCACGAACGTGGAGGCCGCGGCTTTGCTGTTGTCGGTTACGGTAAACTGGGTGGGTGGGAGCTTGGTTATGGATCGGATCTGGATTTGGTTTTTTTGATTGATTGCCCAGCAGATGTAATCACACAAGGCCCTCGGAAAATTGATGGTCGCCAGTTTTATCTGCGTTTAGTGCAGCGGATTATGCACTTGTTTGGTACACGAACTGGCTCCGGTATTTTGTACGAGATCGATACCCGTTTACGCCCATCGGGTGCAGCAGGGTTATTAGTTAGCCCTTTGCATGCGTTTCACGCCTATCAGCAGCAAGAGGCTTGGACCTGGGAGCATCAGGCACTCACCCGTGCCCGCGTCGTGTATGGTGATCCGATATTACGCGCCGGATTTACGCAAGTTAGGCAAAATATCTTATGCCAACCTCGTCATGAGTCAGCACTCCGACACGATGTGCTAACCATGCGGCATAAAATGCAAGATCACCTCGCTAACCGTGATCCCGCGTGGTTTGATTTAAAAGCTGATCCGGGGGGGATTACCGATATTGAGTTTATTGCGCAATATCTGGTGCTTCGCTTTGCTGCCGAGCAGCCAGCCGTGACACTCTGGTCTGATAATGTACGAATTTTTGAGCAGTTAGCCCGTTACGGTCTGATGCCGACACAAGAAGCACATGCGCTAACACAGTGTTATTGCCGGTTACGGGATGAGAACCACCGTTTAGCTCTGTTACAGCAAACTGGAAAAGTCAAAATGACGGAATTTATTGCCGAACGAGAGCAAGTATTAGCCAGTTGGCAAACATGGCTTGCAGAACCTACAACATAGTTGTTGTCATAAAATAGTGATAATGGCCATGTAATAATGATCATATAACGACAGGAGTATCACAGAAGGGCCTGATTATAGGCCCTTGTTTTTACAGCGTTATTACTGACATTACCAAACAGGTAACAAGAGTAAGATACGGTGAACACGTATTGTGAATTTTGGCGAATAGAACATTATCAATACAGTGAAGGTTCGCCATCAGGCCGCGTTTTAAATCGGCGATGCAACCACATGTACTGGCCTGGTGCGCGTAAAATCTCTTGTTCCACAATTTTATTCATAAAGGTTGCTGCTGCTACCTCATCTTCCATTGGGAAACCTTGCGCAGGTGGCTGAACAATTAAATGATAGCCACTGCTATCTTGATTACGAATGGGTGCAAACGCGATAATCAGCGGGTTTGCTGCCTGCATTAAAATGCCAGTACCTGTCGTTGTTGCTGCTTTTTCTACGGCAAATAGCGGGGCAAAAACACTGCGGCGTGGGCCGTAATCATGGTCAGGGGCATACCACATCAGCTCACCTTGGCGCAGAGCTCGAATCATACCTTTAAGATCTTTACGATCTATCATAAATTTATTCGAACGTAGCCGACCCCATGTTTGCAACCAGTCAAGCAGCGCATTGTCATTCGCGCGATAGACACCAACACCGGGCGTATCAATACCTAAAATCCGGCCACCGAGTTCGAGAGTTAGGAAGTGAACACCAATCAGCAATATACCGCGTTTTTGGGCTTGTGCAGCATAAATATGCTCTACACCCTCAACATGAAAAATACGCTTGATTCTCCAGTCTGGCCAAAACCATGCCATACCGGTTTCCATAATGGCCATTCCGGTTGATGCAAAATTTTCGTGTAAAATTCGCTGGCGAGCTTCATCACTCATATCTGGAAAGCAGAGTGCTAAATTACGCTCTGCGACTTTTACTCGACGTTTTCCAACACGCATATACAGACGGCCAAGACCAAACCCGATTTTTCGGATCACTGAATAGGGGAGCAGGGTTACGAGAAACAAAGTACTGATCCCCAACCACGTAAACCAATAACGTGGATGAAAAAAGGCAGAGCGAAATTGAGATTTAACCATGATGCACTTCATAATAAATAACGTGGACTTAGTTAGTTTACCTTCATATGCTGTACCTTGCATGTCTGTTATTTTCCCTTGTGATACACTCAGGCATAATCTAATTATTTTTGCTGTCTGTGGAGCAAAGCATGAATGTGATGTTGCCTGATTACTCTCGCGCCGGTGTATTGGTTGTAGGGGATATCATGTTAGATCGCTACTGGACTGGCCCAACTAACCGAATCTCACCAGAAGCCCCTGTTCCTATCGTAAAAGTTGAGAATATTGAAGAGCGACCAGGCGGTGCAGCTAACGTAGCTATGAATATAGCGTCTCTTGGTGCACGTTCACATTTAGTCGGCTTAACAGGGATAGATGATGCTGCAATGGCTCTATCGCATGCACTCAGTGCTGTAGAGGTTGAGTGCGATTTTGTGGCAGTGCCTACTCATCCGACTATCACTAAATTACGTATTTTATCGCGTAATCAACAACTGCTACGTTTAGATTTCGAAGAGGGTTTTGAGAATATTGACCCTCAACCTCTGTTTGATCGTATTGCTGCAGCCTTACCTCATATCGGTGCACTTGTTTTATCGGATTATGCAAAAGGGGCACTAAATGCCGTACAACCGATGATTCAACTGGCACGTGCTGCGGGTGTTCCTGTGCTGATTGACCCTAAAGGCAGTGATTTTGAACGCTACCGTGGTGCAACCTTACTGACACCAAATTTATCAGAATTTGAGGCTGTAGCAGGCCGTTGTAAATCAGAGCAAGATATTGTTGAACGCGGTATGGTGTTACTGCGCCGCTTTGAATTAGATGCATTACTGGTTACGCGTTCAGAAAACGGGATGACATTACTGCGTGAAGGGCATGCCCCATTGCATTTACCAACCCAAGCTCAAGAGGTGTTTGATGTCACCGGTGCAGGCGATACCGTGATAGGTACGCTCGCAGCCAGCCTTGCTGCCGGTAAGTCATTGGCTGAAGCCTGCTTTTTGGCTAATGCAGCCGCGGGTGTTGTTGTCGGCAAACTGGGCACGTCAACGTTATCGACCCTTGAACTGGAAAATGCTATCCGTGGCCGTACTGATAGCGGTTTTGGTGTGATGACCGAGGCAACACTAAAAACAGTAATGACACAGGCACGTCGTCGTGGCGAGCGGGTGGTAATGACGAATGGCTGCTTTGATATTTTACATGCAGGCCATGTTTCGTATTTGGAAAATGCCCGCAAACTGGGTGATAGACTCATTGTGGCGGTAAATACTGATGCGTCAGTACAACGCTTAAAAGGTGAGAGCCGCCCGGTCAATCCGTTGTCGCAACGTATGGCCGTACTTGCGGGGTTAGGTGCAGTAGACTGGGTTGTACCGTTTGATGAAGAGACGCCACAGCGTTTAATTGCCTCTGTGCTGCCTGATTTATTAGTCAAAGGCGGTGATTATTTGCCAGAGCAAATTGCTGGGGGGGCAGAGGTTATTGCCGCAGGAGGGGAAGTGAAAGTGTTGAATTTTGAAGATGGTTGTTCAACGAGTAATATCATCGCTGCCATTCGGAATGGCCGCGGGTAAGTTGAGCGTATTGTATTCAATGTGTTATTCAATATGCTATACCACATAAGTGGGTTATATCCATATAACATGTTGTAGTATAACGCTGTTGATCTTATCTTTTTTTGATGAGAACACGGTTAATACGCTCTTTTTATACAACATACTTTTATACCCTACGCTTTTGAGCACAAGGATGTGCCATAAATGTCTTTTTTTTCTGTTTTTTTCTTACAAACATCACCCAATTACCACCTGTATTTGCAATGAAAACCACATCTGGATTGAAACCCGAGTTGGGGGTACTGCAGGGGATTGGTTTATTAGCCACATCACTACTGGGTACGGGGGTTTTTGCTGTTCCAGCACTGGCGGTGACACTGGTAGGAACAGGCGTACTCTGGTTATGGCCACTCTTAATCATGCTGGTTTTTCCTATTGCCATTGGCTTTGCCGCACTGGGGCGAGCATATCCACATGCAGGTGGAACGGTACATTTTGTTGAGCTTGCTTTCGGTGCATATCTAGCGCGTGCAACTGGTTGGTTGTTTTTGCTGGTTATTCCGGTAGGTTTACCCGCCGCGTTACAGATTGCAGCGGGGTTTTGGATAGCAGCATTTGGATTTAACCCACAGCAGGCGTTAGGTATTGAACTATTGACACTGCTTGTAGTGCTTGGGTTTGGCATGCGCAGTGCTGGTTCATCGGCAAATATTCAAACACTGATTGCTCTGTTGATTGTGGCTGTGGTGATATTAATCAGTTATTACGGCCAAATTTGGCAAAATCTCACGTTTCCAGCATGGCCCAAATACCAGCCCTTAAGTGCTGGGTTGGCGGTGATGTTTTGGTGCTTTGTTGGGCTTGAAGCTTTTGCGCATTTAGGCTCAGAATTTCGCCAGCCTGCTCGTGATTTTCCTCGAGCCTTGCTAGGCGGATTACTGCTGGCAGGCAGTGTATATTGGGCATGTACACTGGCTATTCTACATTTTCAGGTATATGACCTTACACTTGCGCCTTCTGCCTCTATTCCAACGATTGTCGGAGGATTATTGGGCAAAACAGCACAACAAATAGCGTGTTTGATTGGATATCTTGCCTGCTTTGCCAGTATTAATATCTATCTACAAAGCTTTGCCCGTTTAGTGTGGTCACAAACACGCCAATATACCCCACATCATCGTATTGCCCAGCTTTCGGTTCACCAAGTGCCAAGCCATGCGCTGTTATGGGTTGTTGGAATATGTGCGCTGTGTACCGTCATCATTTATGGGGTAAACCTCTCGTTATCGAGTTTGATCATCTATGCCAATGCCATTTTTGTGTTGATTTATCTGTTAGCGATGCTTTCTGGTGTTGTTTTATTGCGCGGTATGGCCCGAATAATGTCATTAATAGGGGCGTTGTTGTGCAGTATTTTTCTGTTTTGGATTATTGGCATACAGAGCAGCTATGCGCTGTTATTGCTGCTACTCTGTTATGTTATCGCAAAAATATTACCAAGCTACTCAACATAAGCATGGTGTTAGTAGGGTTGAGATTAACGCTTGTATCTGCTCATGGTGTTTATTATCTCGTGCGTAATAAACCCAAATAGGTTGGCTCTCATCTGCATCAGCGAGCTTACGCCAGACCAGTGTATTATCAGGCAATAGTTGCATGGCCGTGGCAGGCAGTACCGAGATCCCCAAATGTGCATTAACAGCAGCCATAATGGCGGTGATCTGGCTTAATGTCGCGGAGATCTTCAAGGGAAGATCGTGCTGGCGCGCTATTTGCAAAAGCGTTGTTTGGGTAATGTGGGGCTCTGGTAATAAAATCAGATTTTGATCTAATAGCTGATTAAAATAGATCTGTGGCTGGTTGGCTAAACTGTGATGTGGTGGCAAAACAACCATTAGTTGATCATCACAAAATGGTTGTTGTTCAATTTGGCTGGCTAATAAAGGAACAGAGTGGCCAATGACCATATCTAATTGATGCTGATTAAGTTTATCGAGCATCGTATCAATAGGCGCTTCAGTGATCGTAATTGATAATTTCGGTTGTTGCAGTGCATAACGCAGTAAATTATTGATCACCGGCTCAACAGATTGAACAACGCCAATATGCAAATGTTGCTGCGTTTCCCCTTTGTAATTATCCACACAGTGATCGAGTGAATCCACTTCCTGTAAAATACGCTTTATATGCAGATAAATATGATCGGCAAACTCCGTAGGCAACATATACGTTTGCCGCCGCTCAAACAGAGGTTGGTTATAGTGCTGTTCTAAGCTCATTATCTGTTGTGATAGCTCAAGTGGCGAAACAAACGCTTTACTGGCTGCCTGTGTCATATTTTGCTCTTGATAGAGCACACTAAAATAGTACAAAAGCGTTAAATCAGTTCGCCGCATTATTTTCCCTTATTGCTTCTTTTCTTACATCACTGCTGGTCTAACAGTTTACATGATTAGCCACCTAGTATCATAACAGAGTGCCGTACTGATATCAGATATCACGGTATTTGATACTGTGTGAGTACGTTATAAAAGATAAGAATAAAGGTTATTATTGCTGTATGCGTCATAAGCCGCAGCGCATGCAGTAGGCTACCTGCATACACTTTTTAGCCACAAGTTATGAGAAACCGATCAGTTCCGCGGTGAGTTTTTTGTCGAACTGAGTATACTAGCTTACAGCTGTGAACTTGAGGTGATTATGCTTGTTGTTTTCCGTACCCTTATTGTCGTGCTGTATGCCTTGGTAGTCTCCATTGGCGGCAGCTTATATTGTTTGTTTAGCCCACGTAATCCGCGCCATGTTTATACTTTTGGGCGCTTGTTTAGTAAGCTCGATCGTATTTTGGGGTTACGCGTTGAACGGCGTTTTGCTGATAATGCTGATCAATTTGGTAACTGTATTTATATTGCTAACCACCAAAATAATTACGATATGGTTACTGTATCAGGCATGGTGATGCCGCGTACGGTGACTGTCGGGAAAAAAAGTTTGTTGTGGATACCGTTTTTTGGCCAATTATATTGGTTAACCGGTAATATTTTAATTGACCGGAAAAATCGCTCAAAAGCGCACGATACTATCGCGCAAATTGTCGAAAAAATAAAAAATCGCAGTATTTCTGTGTGGATGTTTCCTGAAGGTACTCGCAGCCGTGGCCGCGGGTTATTACCGTTTAAAACTGGCGCATTTCATGCTGCCATTGCAGCAGGTGTGCCTGTTGTTTTAATTTGTGCCTCAGAGCAGACAAATAAAGTCAGTTTACATCGTTGGAATAATGGCGAGGTTATTGTTGAAATGCTACCTCCGATTGATACTACCGGTTATAGCCGTGAAAATGTGCGTGAGTTAGCCGACCATTGTCATCAATTAATGGCAGAAAAAATTTCGCAGTTAAATGCTGAGGTAGCAGCTCGTCAATTGCCTTAACGCATATTTTAGTATGAGCGAAATCTACAATATTTTTTGTTAATTCAAGGTTGTTTTCCTGTATTTATACAGGTTCTTTAGTCATTGATGAGCATTTGATGCATCGGGTATACGCACATTTATAATGCTCATTAATGATTTTACTGTGTAAACCGTTTTTAGATTCGGAGAGAAAGATGTCTGTCAGCCGTCGACGTTTTTTGCAGCTTACAGGGGCAACCTTGTGTGTAGGTGCGGCCTACCCTGCATTAAAAGTGCAAGCAGAGTCAGACGTGGGTGGCCAACGGCTGCCTATTCCGCCCTTATTAGAGTATCGCCATGGGCGACCACTCTTTTTGACTTTGCAATCTACACAGTGGGCTTTTAATGGCACGATGGCCTCTTTAGTGTGGGGAGTTAATGGCCGTTATCTTGGGCCCACGGTGCGAGTTCGCCGTGGTGACAATATCAAACTGATCTACAGTAATCGGTTGGATGAAGCGGTTTCCATGTGTGTGCAGGGTTTACGCGTACCGGGTATTCTTGATGGTGGTAATGCGTGGCTAATGGCCCCTAAAAAAGAGTGGGCACCGATTTTGCCTATTCGGCAAGTGGCCTCAACATGCTGGTATCATGCAGATACAATAGGGAAAATGGCACCGCAAGTTTATCGTGGTTTAGCCGGATTATGGTTAGTTGACGACGATCACTCCCGTGATCTGCATCTGCCTAAACATTATGGTGTAGATGATCTGCCGTTAATTTTACAAGATAAACGTTTTAATGCTTTTGGTGATCCCAAATATGAGCCTGATGAAAGCGGGTTTTTAGGTAATATTTTGCTGGTTAACGGTGTGCAATCACCGTTTATTGAGGTCTCGCGCGGTTGGGTACGTTTGCGTTTGGTTAACGCATCAAACGCACGCCATTTAACACTGCAATTGAGTGATGGCCGTCCGATGCAAGTGATTGCAGGGGATGCGGGGTTATTGCCTGCACCGGTGAGTGTCGCGCAATTTACACTCGCTCCCGGTGAGCGTCGAGAAGTGTTGATTGATTTAACCAATGGTAATGAGGTGTCATTAACCGCAGGTCAAGCAGCTAGTATGATTGAGCGTGTTAAAGGCTTTTTTGAGGACTCTTCGACATTAGTCTCTTCACTGGTTTTAACTTTAAAACCAGAAGGCCTATTACCATTGATGACAGATAAACTGCCTGCAGCCTTACCATCAGACGATTTTGGCCTGACAAATATTGAGCGCACACGCACATTGCGTTTAGGTGATGCTAAAAACCCAGGGATCAATGGTGCGCTGTGGGATGCTAATCGGGTCGATATTACTACACGTTTAGGCGCAGTTGAGCGTTGGATCGTAAGTACATTGACACCACAACCCTTTACCTTGCACGGTGCTGCCTTTAGGATTCAATCAGTGAACGGATTACCGCCAAAAGCGGAAGATATGGGTTGGAAGGATACTGTGTGGGTTGAGAAAGAGGTTGAGCTAGTTGTTCGTTTTGATCAACCTTCGACCGTTAAAAATCCTTTCCGGTACCGCAGTGGTATTCTTGAGTTAGCTGATGCAGGTTGTATGGGGCAATTAGTGGTTAGTACAGTGTAAGTTCAGTATTAAGTATGATAAGTGCTCTGTAAGCTAAAAAATAAACGGATAAATCATTAAAAACGCCACATATTCAGCATTCCTGAACATGTGGCGTTTTTAGTTAATGCTATATGCGTTATCTCAATATGCTCAGCACACACTGTAAATTGTGTTTTCACTTTAGCTTATCTGTTCACCACATAGTCAGTAACCTTGCAAAACAAGGCTACAACGCTAATGACAGATTAAGTAAATAGCCTACTTAGCGCATACACGGTATGTAAACACAGTGCTTAACTACGACGCAGTGCAATAGCTTCAATTTCAATTTTCACATCTTTTGGCAAACGTGCAACTTCCACGCATGAGCGAGCGGGAAATGTGGCATTGTGCTCAACAAAGAATGCCTCGTAAACGCTGTTTACAGTAGCGAAGTCATTAAGATCTTTGACAAATACCGTCATTTTGACAATGTCAGCAACACGTAAGCTGCCAGCTTCAACGATAGCACGCACATTTTCTAATGATTGACGAGCTTGCGCTGCAATATCTTCAGGAATTTCACCGGTTGCTGGGTTAACAGGGATCTGGCCAGAGGTCAGGATCATGCTGCCCAGATCAACACCTTGTACATACGGGCCAATGGCGGCAGGGGCTTTTGCTGTATTGATAACGTGGCTCATCTGTTTTCCTTTTTCAGTATACCAACAATATGTTTGTCAGTATAAAGGCTGTTGTCTGTGAAACCCAATTTCTTGTGTAAGATCAGGTGTGTTGCGATGTTCACATTACGATTGTTCGGTAACAACATCACTGGCGAACACTTTTTCGCAATATTTACACTTTAACAGGATATGGTTCTGCTGCTTGCGGACACTAAAGCCGGAGTTAATCGGTTCACTGTGGCTAATACAATTACTGTTTGGGCAGCTCAGTACCCGCTCAATAAACTCAGGCAGTGTTGGTTTTAATTTACGCACAACTTGGTAGTTTTCAATTTGATTCACACTAGCATCGGGTGCATAGATCGCTAACTGGTTGGCTTGATCCTCTGTTAGAAAAATATTTTCAATTTTGATCAAATCTTTTTGGCCAAGTGCCGCAGAGGGTAAATTTAAACCCACGGTGATCCGCTGACGAGTTTGAGAAAACTTAAACAAACTTAAGATCTTAATACCAATTTGGGCGGGAATATGATCGATGACCGTACCGTTTTTAATCGCTTCAACTTGAAGTTTATTTTCGCGATCCATAAATCACAGCTCCTTATCTTTGTATTCGATAACAATGTGTATGTGCCGTTTTGCGTGCAAATAGACTCATCAGGTCTGTGTTATTGCCAAATCAGATCGGCATTCTTTACTTTGCTAATAACTTAATCGGCATTGAGTACCAACGCTAATAGGGCTTGTCTGGCATATACCCCGTTATCTGCTTGCTGGAAGTAGTACGCATGTGGTGTGGCATCAACATCAACCGTAATTTCATCAATACGTGGTAATGGATGTAGAATTTTCATCGTACTTTTTGCTTCGTGTAGTTCAGCGGCTGTGAGTACAAATTGTGATTTTAAATTCGCATATTCTGAGGGGTCAAAACGCTCTTTTTGTATGCGAGTCATATATAAAATATCAATAAACGGCATCACCTCTTCAATACTTGGGTGCACGCTGTAGGTAATCCCTAAGCTATCGAGCTCTTCAAGAATATAATCGGGCATCGCCAGTGCATCGGGTGCAATAAAGTAGAAACGGTTAGCCTTAAATTTGGCCAATGCTTGTGTCAGTGAATGTACTGTGCGGCCATATTTTAAGTCACCAACCATGGCGATAGTAATATTATCTAACCGCCCTTGTGTTTCACGAATCGTAAACAGATCGAGTAACGTTTGGCTTGGGTGCTGATTTGCACCATCACCGGCATTGAACACGGGAATACCGTTAGAGAACTCAGAGGCTAAACGGGCTGCCCCTTCTTGCGGGTGTCGCATTACAATAGCATCAACATAGTTGCTAATAACGCGAATAGAGTCAGATAAACTTTCACCTTTTTTACCCAGTGAAGTGTTGTTGCTATCAGAAAAACCAATCACATCACCACCTAAACGCTGAATGGCGGTTTCAAATGATAAACGTGTGCGTGTTGAGGCTTCAAAAAAACAACTGGCAATGACTTTACGTTTGAGTGCGTCAGGCTGCGGATGAGCTTTGAGCTGTGCAGCGGCATCTACCACTAATTCGAGTTCTTCGCGGGTAAATTCAGAAATGGATAGGATGTGTTTGCGATAGAGCGGGTTAGCCATGGTACGATCCTCTGCATCCGGTCGAGGTGAATAGGGTGATATGCTGCAAGTTTGCACAGTATTGCGTGGTGCTCGCTTTTTGCTCAAGTAGTACAAGATGTTGACGAAAAAAAGCCCCTTCATAAAGGGGCTTTTTTTACCACGTATATGATCGGATAGACATCGGTTGCCACGATAGTTGTGGTGCTTTGGTACTGTGTTACGCAAAATCGTTGCATGGGTGGCGATGTCCTGTCATATGCAGTATAAAATGAATTGCGCGAATTATACGTTATTTACTTTTACCTGCAAGATGTGTGCAGGGGTATACATATCAAGCGGTTGATCGTTTGCGTACTGTCTCATTTTTAACAATATTTATTGTTATACGTAAGATGAAAAATGAAATTTATTTTTTACGAAATACCTTATATATAGGATGACACGATGATGTTGTAAGGCGCTTTTCACGTACCAAGTGTTGCAACCATCACCGCTTTAATGGTGTGCATACGGTTTTCAGCTTCATCAAAAACAATGGAGTGCACTGATTCAAAAACCTCGTCAGTAACTTCTAACCCTGCCATACCGTATTGTGCGCTAATTTTCTTTCCAATCGCCGTTTGCGTATCATGATAAGCCGGCAAGCAGTGCATAAATTTGACCTGTGGGTTGCCGGTCAGCTTAAGGGTATTCATATTAATCTGATAAGGTTTGAGTGCCGAGATTCGCTCTGCCCAGACGCTTTCAGGTTCGCCCATAGAAACCCAAACATCGGTATAGACAAAGTCTACTCCTTGTACACCTTTGGCTATCTCTTCGGTTAAGGTCAGCTTGGCACCGGTATGTTTTGCAATTGCCTGACATTGTGTCACCAGAGCCTCTTCTGGCCAGTAGGTTTTCGGTGCTACTAAGCGCAAATCAAGACCCATTAACGCAGCACCTTCAAGCAGAGAATTACCCATATTATTGCGGGCATCACCTAAATAGGCCAATTTCATCTCGGTGAGCAATTTGCCTTGCCCGTGTTCGAGCATTGTCAGAAAATCAGCAAGAATTTGGGTGGGGTGAAAACTGTCGGTTAAACCATTCCAAACCGGTACGCCTGCATATTGGGCGAGTGTTTCCACGGTATGTTGGGCAAATCCGCGATACTGAATACCATCGTACATACGTCCTAGTACACGAGCTGTATCAGCAATTGACTCTTTTTCACCCATTTGTGAACCCGATGGGCCTAAGTAGGTAACATGTGCACCTTGATCGAATGCAGCCACTTCAAATGCACAACGGGTTCTTGTTGAGGTTTTCTCAAAAATGAGTGCAATATTTTTGCCGCGTAAGCGCGGTTGCTCATAACCGGCGTATTTTGCTTTTTTTAACTCACTGGCAAGATCAAGAAGATAGTGGATCTCTTTTGGCGTAAAATCAGAGAGTTTCAGTAGGTTTTTGTGACGTAAGTTAAAAGCCATAAATGCATCCCTGTTCGCATATCCATGATTAACAAGCGGCTTGATTTGATTTTATATTCAATTTATTTGAGTTTTCATGCATTATCAAGCCATGTGTGGCATTTATGTTAATTAATAAAACAGCGGTGGTGAGTGTCGTGTGAGTGTGTGACAATACACAGGAATAATTCAACTCTCTGGAGGCTATATGTCAAACCGTGAATTTCTAGAAGCCCAGCAGGAAGAAACTCGACTGATTATCAGTGAACTGTTGGAAGATGGGAGTGATCCAGAGGCACTGTATACCATAGAACACCATTTCTCTGCCGAGCAGTTCGAAGATTTAGAAAAAGCCGCTGTTGAAGCATTTAAAATGAGCTATGAAGTGAGCGATGCTGAAGAGCTAGAAGTAGAAGACGGCTCGATTCTTGTTTGCTGTGATATGAGCTGTGAAGTGCCATTAAAAGCAGAGTTGATTGATGCGCAAGTCGAGCAACTGGTGAAACTGGCTGAGAAATGTGGTGTGAACTATGATGGTTGGGGCACCTATTTTGAAGATCCTGATGCTGAAGATGACGAGGATTTTGATGATGATGATGAAGAGACTGAGGATACAACGCCAACCCGTCATTAATTAGAGTTTCTTGCGTTAAAAATAAGATTACACAAATAATCAATACATTCTAAAACCGCCGTTAATTTACATTGTCGGCGGTTTTTTTTATACCTAAAAAACAGTGTGTTGTTATAGAGTGCTGTAAACAACGCTAAGTCATGTGCTGTTAAACATAATGAAAATAATGATTAATGGCTCTATTACAGTCAGAAAATAAAAGGAGTAATGTCATTTATTTATGACAATAAATTGCTCTGTTGAGTCTGTTTTGATTGTATTTGAAATATTATTTATTTCATTCCATTTCATAAGCTTATCTTAATGCATATTTATATTTAACATTTTGATTTTAGTGTTTTATTTTTAATTAATTATTATTTGATTTAATAAGAGCAACACCTATCCATTAACTGAAAGTCAGTATTTGATTAATTTCCTGTAACAATTTTAATTGTTTTGACATAATCACTTCATAGTTAAGCAAGCAACACATCACTCCTATAAAAATACGCTTTATTTCTTCATGACTTTTTAAAATGGAATGTGGAATAACTCCGATAAATAATGGTGTTAAAAGCCTTTTTAAATAAATTCTTTTATATTTTCGGGTTTATTTTGTGGCGATTATCTATTTTCTAGGCTCTCATTACTCTTATTATGAAAACAACGAAGTTAACGACAACTCCTAATCGTGCGGTTACCTTAATGGCGTGGGAAAATATAGCGGTGCAAGCACTGCTGTCTATTTCATTAAGCCTATCACCGGCAGTATATGCGGCTATTACTGAAACAAAATCACGTACTGATTCACTGGTTGTTTATCAAGTGCAATTGGGTGATACCGCCACATCTATTTCCAAACAATTTGGTTTAACGCTAGAAGAGTTAAAAAACTTAACAGTGAGGCGTATAAAAATAAGTCATTAGACTCACTGCAAATTGGCGATAGCTTATTAGTGCCTGATTTACGTTTAGGTGAACGTAAGCCTGCGCACAGTATTGCTGTGAAAATGGAGCGCGATACAGAACAACTGATTGCAGATGCAGCAACCATTTTAGCAACAGGCTCTGTGGAAAGCAGCTTGCGTTCGGCGGCATTATCAAAAACGAACCAGTCAGTTGAAGAGTGGTTAAAGCAGTACGGTACTGCGCGCGTTAACATTAATGTTGATGATGACTTTAATCTGACGGACTCTGAAGCTGATTTATTGGTCAGTTTAAAAGATACGCCAGAGATTTTCTCATTTACTCAGTTAGGTTTACGCCATAAAGAAGATCGAACCACTGTCAATGCCGGTTTAGGTCAGCGTCACTTCAATGCTGAAGATAAAGACATGTTGGGTTATAACCTGTTTTTAGATCATGAAATTGAAGCAGGCCACACCCGTGTTGGTGTTGGTGCTGAATATTGGCGTGACTTTTTAAAACTGTCGTTTGGGTGAGAGCTGGGATAAACAGCTTGATGGTGCGTCTATGGCTCACTATCGCTCATTGGCGGGTAATCGCTATGACTTGGTTGATCGTAACAACAACATTGTACTTGAGTAACATCGGCACTAATCCAGAAGCACTAAAACTTTTAGTTAACTGTTATAAATCGTTATAACGGTAACATCTGATAAAAAAAGCCCGCGAATGCGGGCTTTTTTTATGCCCTAAAATGGGCACAGTTTTTGTGGTTAGCGCGGTATTCCAAAAAGCGTGTTGCTTTAAAATAATATGTTGAGTGTAAAGAGAGATAACAACTATCAATTATACATATTGTTTTATCTTACAATTAGTTAGGTTACGCATTAACCCTATTAACCCACGCTACTCACTCAACACCAACCCCGCCACTTTTTTCCAGTAGCCGTTACAGTCGTGCTCGGCTTCTAGATGCAGTGGTTGTTGCCCTTGTTCATTAGCGCGAAAACGGCGCAGCATATCAAGCGTCTCTAACCCCAGAGGGGAGAGGCGGACAATATCCACCAGCCCTTGCATGGCATTAAGCTCATTGCCAAGGTTGTAACAGTAACCGCTCTGGGTTTGTATCCCGTTTAATGTAAAGACTTTTTGCTCTTCTTGTGAGTAGAGCACGCGGCCATTCGGGTATTTGATACAGCAGGTGGCGCACTCATCTTTTGGCAGGTCTTCGGCACGTGCGGTAAAGCAGCGGGCGGAGTACGCCAGCGGCAGGTAGCCGTAACTGAATACTTCCACTTCAAACTTATCTTGCAGCCCGATATCACGGCACTGTTCGAGCAGGTTTTGCAGCCAATCACGTGAAAGCTCAACCGGCATACACCAGCGGTTCATGCCTTGGCGGTGCAAAATTTTCAGGGTATGTGCGTTGTAGCAGTTCAATGCTGGGCCGGCGACAAAGGGCAGTTTTTTTTCGGCTGCCAAGGTCACACCGGCCAGATCATTGGCCTCGATTAAAAACTCGCCGTTATCTATCAGACGGCGCATCTGGGTTATTTCAGAGGGCGCTTCGAGCAGTGCCATGGTTGAGAGCACCACCTGTTTGCCGCTGCTGGCTAACTCTCGTGCCAGTGCAAACCAGTCTTGCACCTTCAGCTCACGCCGCTTGCTACAGACGGTTTCACCGAGGTAAACAATGTCGGCATCGGCGTGTTGGGCGGCAGTGTAAAAGGCTTCCATTTGTGCTTTTGGCCAGAAGTAGAGTACCGGCCCTAATGCATATTTCATATGTGGAGCTCCCTTTATTGCCATTTGCGGTGATACGCACCGAGGGTGGTCTGGCGGCCTTCAGATACCGCATCAAGTGCCTGCATCCACTGCGGTTGGGCGGTGAAGTTTTGCGGATCGGCCTGATAGGTATCAATGGCTTGTCGCCAGACTTTGGTGATTTGGCTGACATAGGCTGGGCTGCGCTGGCGGCCCTCAATTTTTACCGAGGCGATACCGGCAGCAAACAGCTCAGGCAATAGGCTAAGGGTGTTGAGGCTAGTGGGCTCTTCTAGCGCATGGTAGAGCGCACTTTTTTCCTGATGGGTGTTATCACAGCGGTAGCGCCCTTTGCAGAGGGTCGGGTAGCCGGCATGTTCGTTGTCGGCGTAGCTGTCTATCAGCACATCATTTAAGCGGCACTCTAGCCCTTTAGGGGTTTGCTGCCAGCGCACAAAACGGGCAGGTGAGCATGCACCAACGGTGTTGGGGGATTCACCAGTTAGGTATGAAGAGAGATAGCAGCGCCCTTCGGCCATAATGCACAGGCTGCCAAAGGCGAATACTTCCAGCGGCACACTGCTGTTGCGTGCGAGTTGTTTAACTTGATGGATAGAGAGTACGCGCGGCAGAACAATGCGTGAAACGGCAAAATTTTGCTCGTAAAAGCGAATGGCCTCACTGTTAGTGGCCGAGGCTTGCACTGAAACATGCCGCTCAATGTGCGGATAGCGTTCGGCCGCATATTCTAACATGGCAATATCAGCCAAAATCAGGGTATCGGCCCCCAGTTGTGCGGCGGTATCGACCGCGCGCTGCCAGCGGACAAACCCGTCGGGGTGAGCAAAGGTGTTGATGGCCACGTGCAGTTTACGCTGATGGCGGCGGATATAGGCAACAGCCTCTTCGAGTTTTTTTTCAGTAAAGTTCAGACCTGCAAAATGGCGGGCGTTGGTGTCGTCCTTGAAGCCGATATACACAGCATCTGCGCCATTATCGACTGCCGCTTTGAGGGCTGGAAGATTACCCGCGGGGCAAAGCAATTCCATGTGAGCGATGTCCTATTGATGAAAAAGACAAAGTCTTGATCCTAAGGGCTTTATCCTCACACAATATTGATATTTAACAGTAATTGAGACAATTTACTCAAAATAATGCAGGGTTAGACAACCTAGGCCCGATAAATAACGCCACGATGATTAGCGACCACATGCATATGAGCCTTGAGTTTTGCATGACAGATGATGTAACGCCTTGTTGTTTTTATGATTACCCAACCGAACAAATTTTTAATGTAGGCTGCAATAACTGTACGATTTGCACCTCTGGCATAGGCTGGAAGAAGTGATAGCCTTGAATACCATCACAATTTAATCCGGCAATCAGCGTGGCCTCTTCATGCGTTTCAACCCCTTCCATAATGACATGCATATTGAGCGACTTTCCCAGATTAATAATACTTTCAACAATCGCCAGTTGTTTCGGATTATGCAAAATATCGTGGATAAAACTGCGATCAATTTTCAGCTCATCAAACGGAAAATTGGCCAGATAAGCGAGTGAAGAGTAACCCGTACCAAAATCATCAATGGAAAGAATAAAACCGTGTTGTTGGAAATCATTGAGCAGTTTAGCGGCATGGGCTTGATCGGTCATCACCGCGTTTTCAGTGATCTCAAGAATAATACGCTGTGGGGGGATCTGATAACGTTGTTGCAGTGTCAGCACTTCATTAAACAAGCCCGGATTGGCAAACTGTCGGGGGGATAAGTTAATGGAAACCAAACCGGGGTTTAACCCTTGCATCAGCCAGCGTTGCAGAGTAGCAAACACTTTTTCCATGACTACGCGCCCAAGCCAGTCAATTAACCCCCCTTTTTCAGCCACAGGGATAAAGCGAGCTGGGCTGATAAAGCCCTCACTGTGGTGTTTCCAGCGCACCAGTGCTTCCATACCGATAATGCGAAAATCGCGGGTATTCACTTTCGGCTGGAAGTAGATATCCAGCTCATTACGAGTCAGTGCTTTTTGCAACTCAACTTCTAGCCACAAGCGCAAGCGCGCTTCACGGTTCATCTGCGGCTGATAACAGGCCAGCCGATTACGCCCTTGTGCTTTAGCATCATACATAGCGGTATCAGCATGTTGCAGCAAGTGGTGCGCTTGACTGCCATCAGTTGGAAAGCTGACACAACCAATGGAACATGAGAGCTGCTTACGAATCTGTTGCAGATCAAGAGGGTGTTGAATGGCACGGATCAAGCTATTGCCATACTGTTTGGCCGACTCTTGTGTGGTATTGGATAAAATAATGCCAAATTCATCGCCACCAAAATAGCCAAGAATCGCATTCTCTGGCAGATGGTTACGTAAACGCCCGGCAATCTCGATCAGCACTTTATCGCCAATATGATGGCCAAGTGAATCATTTATACTTTTGAAATTATCTAAGTCTAGATAGAGCATTGAGAGCGGCGTATTGTGGCGAATTAAACTTTGTAATTGGCGCAACGTACTGTGGCGATTGAGCAAACCGGTAAGCGGATCGCGCTGTTGTTGTTCATCTTTTAGCCGCGTTTCGGCGCGCAGCATAACCAATTGAGCAGGGTTGCCCATCTGCATAATGTTGGCAGCTTGTAAGCTTAAGCGTCTACGTGGGCCAATACGTGGGGCCGTATTCAATGCTACGGTTTGGCACTGCTGAAAAGTGATATGTAAATTGTCAGGAATATGGCCAGAGTGCGGATCACGCAAAAAATCGTGCAGAGGGTGGGAAAGTAGCGCCGCTGCGTTAGCTACGCCAAGTATATTAGCCGCTGACTCGTTCGCCGAGATAATCGTGCCCTCTTCAAGGATACAGACTCCATCATCGAGCATTGCCGTTAAATGGTGGCAGTAACGCTGTGTCTCTTGCAAGGTATCGAGCAAGCGGTGGCGCTCAGTGATATCACAGCCTTGCAGCAAATACCCTTGGTGTTGTCTCTCAGTATTGATAATAGGGGTGATACAAAAATGGTAACTGTAGGGGGATACCCCTTCTGATGACATGATCTCACCATAGACGGCCTCCCCTTTTCCTGCGCGGACAAAATAAGGAGTCATATACTGAAACAGTGCTGGAGAGAGCACGTGTGCTAGGGGTTGTGAGACCAGTTCCGAAGTATCTTTCCCTAATACAGTACAAAACTGATGATTAACCATTTGAATATGAAGCTGTAAATCGAAAACAGCAAACATAAATGAACTGTGCTGAGTCAGCATAGTGACATGAGCTGTTAACGTTGAAAGCGGCATTCAGATATCCCCAATGGCCAAAATATGGGCAATGTTAAGTTTTACGCGCTGAAAAAAGAGGGATTACCCCGATTTTTTTATCGTTTTTATTACTTATTGTCGGTAGGTTAACGGCTCATTGTGGAATAAATTAATATGTGATTTGCAGATAAGGAAGATTCTAAATGTCATATTCGTGACACAGTGCGAAATTTCAATTTTATTGATACAGACCGCTATGCGATGAGTTTGTCTGCGATAAAATCGGCCATAGACTTTAACGAGCATATTTTTATCGGGAAATCGCGACGCATAGAGGCGATAATGCAAATGTTAAGGTTAACTGTCTCGAAACAAACCACAGAGAGGTCAAGGTGCTGACGCAATTACCTGCACGCTTAGTTAATGATGCGCCCCGTTTTTTACGAATCCCGTTACAGTGGGTGCCATTTGGGGTGCAAAAGCATGCCCTTGAACAACTGCTTGGTTGGATGTTTAATCAGGCAATGGAAGATGGCGAACTGGAGTTTTTACAGTCGCGCTGGTTAAAAGTCGATATTGAAGATCTGAATCTGGTCTGGTTTATCAGTGTACAGGGTAATCGCTTGGTGGTTGCTCCGCATGCTGAGGCCGATGTCACTTTTCGTGGTAAAACCAATGATTTGATCTTAATTGCAGCCCGTTGTGAAGACCCCGACACCCTATTTTTTCAGCGTCGCTTAGTGATTGAAGGGGATACCGAACTGGGGCTGTATGTGAAAAATCTGCTCGATGCAATGGATATGACACAAATGCCAACCCCTTTGCAAATGGCACTGCAACATCTGGCTCAGTTTATTCAGCGCGGGCAGGCTCAAGATGCATTGGCAAAAAGCCATGCAACGAAACAGGTAATAACATCATGCTGATTCGAGTTGAAATACCCGTTGATGCGCCACAAATTACGGCGCTGTTATCTCGTACCTTTCCTAGCCCAGCAGAAGCTAATTTAGTCAATCAGCTGCGTGAGAATGGGCAACTAACACTGTCATTGGTTGCTGTTGATGAGAGCGGGCAATGCATTGGTTATATTGCGTTTAGCCGCTTACTGCTTAATGGTGATGATTATCATTGGGTTGCGCTCGCACCCGTGGTGGTGGATTCCGCTTATCAGCGTCAAGGTATTGGCCAAGCATTGATAAAAGAGGGGCTTAATAGCCTCAATGAATTTGGTTATGAAGCAGTGGTTGTGCTTGGTGATCCCGCTTATTATCAGCGTTTTGGTTTTCATCCGACCACCGTAGCACAACTGCCTTGCCCATGGGGTGAGTATCAGCACGCTTTTCAATTGCTCAAACTTGACAGTTTTAATCAGCCAGACGATCTGGTTATTACACAAGTTACCTATGCCGAGCCATTTAAT
The DNA here is from genome assembly GCF_051652165.1 of Plesiomonas sp. GTDB lineage: Bacteria > Pseudomonadota > Gammaproteobacteria > Enterobacterales > CAMTGL01 > Plesiomonas. Next base: position 87,014 of record NZ_JBOFTR010000003.1, on the reverse strand, counting down.
CAGCTGTAATATTAATACTTTGCATAAAGTTTACATATCTTGACATAAATATCGGGCGACAGAGGCTACACTGTCGCCTGAGCTTACTTATGGATCGAGATACCCAAAACATGACAGCGATAACCGGTGTTACTCATACTCTTACCCGTTTTAGTGTAGCCATTATGTTTGGCCTATTAAGCCATTCAGTGTGGGCAAGTGCCCCAGACAAGGCTGCTGGGATAAAAAAAGCAACTATAGTAGGTGTTGAACCGGTTACCGAACAGGTACTAAACCGCCAGCTCCCGTTGATTGGTAATCTGATTGCACGCCAAGGGTTACGTTTACAGTCAAAAGTTGAAGCAACGCTGACGGGCATAAACATGCAACCGAGTGGGCAAGTGAAACAAGGGCAATGGCTAATACAACTAGATGATGCACAGCCCAAAGCAGCATTGGCTGAAGCTCAGGCGAATGCCGTCGATGCCGAGCGTAAACTGCAAGAGTTATCCCGATTAGCAGCACTAAAAGCGATATCCAATACTGAGTTAGAGTCACAGCGCGCCGCAGTACAAGTGGCAAAAGCTAAAGTGGCCTCTGCACAATCTACGGTAAATAACTATAAAATCACTGCCCCTTTTAGTGGTCAAGTGGGGCTATATACCCTGACTGTAGGCCAACTTATCAGTAAAGATACTGTCATTACCTCACTCGATGATCTGGCTCAAATGACGCTCGATATCAGTGTGCCAGAGAAGTTTTTATCACAAGTGAGTATCGGGTCAAAAGTCTTAGCTACAACAGAAGCTCTGCCAAAACAGAACTTTACCGGTACGGTGGTGAGCAAAGATGTACGGCTTGATGAAAACACGCTGAACGGTAAAGTACGGGTCAGTTTTGATAACCCGCAACAACAATTACGCCCTGGTATGCTCGTTAGAGCCAAGATTATGTTAGATACTCAAAAACGGCCAGTGATCCCTGCACGTGCACTGCTGTTTCAAGGCAACCAGCGGTATGTTTTTGTTATCGAAGAGGGAAAAGCGGTACAGCGCCAGATCCACGTTGAGCGCATCTACGATGATCAGGTTGAAGTTGCAAAGGGCCTGAAAGCGGGTGAGCTACTGGTGGTTGATGGTACTGTAAAGGTACGTAATGGCATGGCGGTAGAGGCAAAATTGATCACCCCTTCTACGCCAAACGCAGATAGCGCACCACAGAGTGCCGCGCCTGTAGCAACCTCTTCCACATCGGTTGGGCAGGTGTAGCCATGAAATTAGCCGACATCTCGTTACGTCGCCCTGTGCTGGCACTGGTCATCAGTTTACTGATGATGGTTTTTGGTTTGGTCTCATTTAAGCAACTTGAAGTGCGCGAGATGCCTGAAACCGAAAAACCGATTATCTCCATCAGCACCTCTTACAGCGGTACATCTGCGGCAGTGATGGAGAGCCAGGTCACTAAAGTACTTGAAGATCAGCTATCAGGGCTATCAGGTCTAAGCTCTATTCAATCAAGTTCACGGTATGGGCGTTCAAACATCAACGTTGAGTTTTCACCCACTCGTACGTTAGATGATGCTGCTAATGATGTGCGTGAAGCCGTATCGCGTGCTATCCGCAAATTACCCGATGATGCCGATACCCCAATAGTCTCGAAATCAGGGAATAATGATGATGTGATCATGTGGATCTCACTGGCAGGCTCAACGCTTGATCCTGTCGCATTATCACGGTATGCCACCGAAGTGCTAGAAAAGCGCCTGCTGCTGGTAGACGGTGTTAGCTCTGTCAATATGTCAGGTTATCGTGATTTGGTGATGAACATTCGCCTTGATCCAGCAGCGATGGCTGCGCGAGGTGTTACCGTTGCAGATATTGATAATGCCCTGCGCAAAGAGAACGTTGAGCGCCCTGCTGGTGAGTTGCGTACCGCAGATTTACAAATGTCAGCCCGTATTAGCCGTGCGTTCAACTCGGTGAATGATTTTGCACACCTTGTGGTGCGTAGCGATGCGAAACACCCAATCTACTTAAGTGATGTTGCCAGTATTGAAGAGGGCGCACGCGATTCAGACTCGCTCTACCGTGCTAATGGCCAAAACGTGGTTGGATTGGGGATTGTTCGTCAATCTCAATCGAACACCGTTGCTGTCACCAAAAACGTTAAAGCTGAACTTGAACACCTAAAAGCCAACTTACCAAAAGGGGTTTCGATCACGATTGGTTTTGACAGTGCAGAGTTTATTGAAAGTGCTATTGATGAAGTTTATAGCACATTAGCTATCACTGCTGGTTTGGTTATCCTCACTATTTACCTGTTTTTGGGCAGCCCACGTGCCACCCTGATCCCAACCATTACCGTACCGGTATCACTGGTCGCTGCGTTTATTTCTGCACTGGTTTTTGGGTTTTCAATTAACTTAATCACCTTAATGGCACTGGTTTTAGCCATTGGTTTGGTGGTGGATGATGCCATCGTTGTACTAGAAAACGTGCATCGACACATTGAAATGGGGCGTTCACCGCTGGCTGCTGCGTGGCATGGTACAAAAGAGGTCGGGTTTGCTGTGGTAGCAACCACTGCCGTGTTGGTAGCTGTCTTTGTTCCGGTTCTCTTTTTGACAGGGACAGTTGGGCGTATTTTTGCCGAATTTGCCATGTTACTCAGTGCCGCGGTCGTGTTTTCCAGTGTTATTGCCTTAACGTTGACTCCTGTTATGTGCGCAAAACTGCTGCGTCCACAGATGTCACAAAACAGGCTGACCCGCTCATTTGGGCAAGGCGTGAGCTGGGCATCAGCTCAATATCGCCGCTCATTGCAAATGACACAACGTCATCCATGGTGGGCTCCGGTAGTGCTGGTATTGCTCCTTGGCGGCTGCTATCTATTGTATCAACACATCCCACAAGCCCTTACGCCGAAAGAAGATCGGGGCAGTATTTTTGTGATGACTCGTGCAGCAGAAGGTGCAGGTCCAGAGTTAATGCAGCGCAACATGCTAGAGCTAGAAAAGCGCCTACATCCGCTGTTAGAGCAAGGTATAGCTGAAAACATCACCGTACGTACCCCTGGTTTTGGTGGGGGTGTGAATACCGGAATGGCGATGATTACCTTAAAACCGTGGGATCAACGAACCCAAAAAGCGGGCGATTTGGTAGGGTTTATTGCAAAAGCCACACAAGATTTATCTGGAATAAGCATTGTACCTGTACTGCCTTCTAGTCTACGTGGTGGCTCTGATAATCCTGTACAATTTGTACTGGGTGGGCCTGACTATACCCAATTAAAAGGCTGGATGGATAAATTACAACAAGCGGCCAGGGCCAACCCAGGATTAACCGATATTGATATTGATTACCGGGAAACTACGCCTGAGATGATATTGGATGTCGACCGCTCTTTGGCAAACCAACTGGGTATTTCAGTTTCTGATATTGCGAGCACACTGCAAAGTGTACTCGGCGGTGAAAACGTGACAACCTTTGCCAAAAATGGAGAGGAGTTTGATGTCTATTTGCGTGGTTTAAAGCAAAATTTCCGTGGTGTTGAAGATTTAGCACAGATCTATTTACGCGCTAAAAATGGCCAATTAGTATCAATGTCGACCTTAATTCATGGGCAAGAGCAGGCCTCTGCATCGACCTATTATCACTATAACCGCAACAAATCGATCACCTTATCGGCGAATCTTGCCGCAGGGTATGATTTAGGTCAGGCACTGGATTATCTTGATCAACAAGCACGGACGTTACTACCACCACAGGCGATGATTGACTATAAAGGTGAATCGCTCGAATATCGTACCAATCAAGGCAATATTATGTTTGCCTTTGGTATGGCGATGGTGGTGGTATACCTGTTCTTAGCGGCACAATTTGAGAGTTTTGTGCACCCGTTTGTTGTTATGCTCACTGTACCACTAGGAATTGCAGGTGGTCTGTTTGGATTATGGATAACCGGTATGTCGCTCAATATCTATAGCCAACTTGGGCTAATTATGTTGGTTGGATTAGTAACAAAAAACGGTATTTTGCTGGTGGAATTTACCAATCAGTTACGCGATAACGGCTACTGTTGTGCGGATGCAATTTTAGAAGCAGCCGAAAAGCGGTTTCGCCCAATTATGATGACAGCTCTGACGGCCATTATCGGTGGGATCCCTCTGATTGTTGCCAGTGGTGCAGGTGCAGAAGGGCGACAAGCGATTGGTATTGTTGTGGTTTTTGGGATGAGTATCGCGCTGGTATTAACCTTATATATTGTACCGGCAATGTACGCTTTATTGGCTAAAAATACCGACTCCCCTGATGCAGCAAGCCATGCACTTGATAATGCTTTACAAGAAGATGTCGCGCGCAACAATATATCGACACACACTCCTATCTAATTAGCGTTCCTCTTTAACTTAAGCAAAAGCCTGCTCTTTTCCGAGCAGGCTTTTTTTCTGGTTGTCTGATCATGTAAAGCTTATCAACCGTTTTGTTAGCGCGATCGAAAACTGAGGAATTGACAGCGATTAAGTTGTAGCACCTCCATAAAATAAAGACTTTTCAGGGAGGAGAGACAATGAAAACAACGTTTGGCATGCTTTTAGGGGGGATGTTACCCCTGTGTGCGGTTGCCGCAGATGTTCCTTTAGGCACCGACCTTGCCAAACAGCAAGTGGTTGTGCGGGCAAACGGGAAAGATCCGTCCATGCTCGATCCTAATATCGCCGATACCGATTTTGCAACGCAAGCTGTGCTATCAGACCTGTTTGAAGGCTTAGTGCAAGAGGGCGCGAACGGTGAAAATATGCCAGCTCAAGCTGAACGCTGGGTTACTTCACCCGATGGTAAATCAATGACATTTTGGCTGCGTGAAAATGCCCGTTGGTCTGATGGATCGCCAGTAGAAGCGGCTGACTTTGTGGCCGGATGGCAGCGCGCAGTTAACCCAAAAACTCGATTAAGTAACCGAAACTACATGGCTGAAGCCGGGATTGCCAATGCCGAGTTGATTGGTCGAGGAAAATTGGGCCCTGATAAACTGGGTGTCAGTGCATTAGAGCCAAAAGTGCTGCAAGTGACCTTTGATAAACCCATGCCATTTTTTATGTCGATGCTCTCATTACCGGCATTTATGCCTGCCCCTCTACACCAGATCAAACGTGGTATTAGCTACCCACAAGCTCCGTTTTTAAGTAATGGTGCATTTATGCTTGCAGAGTGGGTGAATGGTAAATCTTTACGGTTAAACAAAAATAACCACTATTGGGAGAGCAGCAAAACCGTACTGACAAGCGTGATTTATCTACCAAAACCATTTATAAAAAACGATATTGCACACATTGATGGTGGGCAATTGCACATGACAGATAGCATTCCTGGTAGCCAATATCGAGCAATTCAAAACAGTGTGCCAGAATCATTACGCCCTTTTAATTTACTTGGGTTATACCAATTAAGCCTCAACAACCGCCGCCCTCCGCTGGTGGACAAAAATATCCGTCAAGCACTCTCTATGGCTGTGAATCGTGAGTTAGTCACAGATACGCTCAGTGGTCAGCTTGTGAAACCGGCCTATACTGTTATCCCCGATAATGTGCCAGAGTACCTTCCGGTGAGTGTTGAATTTGCTAATGAGCCTTTTCGTTTACGTCAAGATCAAGCGCGTAAACTGCTGGCACTGTCCGGTTTTACGCCGGATAACCCGCTGCAAATTACCCTCTCATACCGCGATGATGATGAACAAGAGCGTCTGGTCAACTCCGTTGCCTCTATGTGGAAAGTGATCGGCGTAAAAGTTGAGATGAATCGCTTAACTGATCCCGCTTTTCGGGCGACACGGTACACCAATCACTATGATGCGGTTGCCACTTATATTTATGGTGACTATAACGAACCCTCAGCCTTGTTGAATGATTTTCGTTGTTATAGTTTGGCGAATTTAAGTGGTTACTGTAATAAAGAGTTTGATCTGATTTTAGACAGTGCACAATCGGCCACCGCGGATAAACGAGGGGTACTATACCGTCGTGCAGAAGAGCTATTATTAACATCAACACCGCTTGTTCCTGTGTTTCACGATACTAAAACACGGCTCGTCAGTGCAACATTACAAGGTTTACCACAAATTAGCCCACGAGGGGTCGTCTTGAGTAAAAATTTGTATCTGAGTGCATATTAGTGATGGGTCTATAAGAGTATAAGTGTTTTTTTAAGAGAGTATTATTTTTTAAATATGAACATCTATCTGTTCAGCGAAGTAAAAGAATAGACTCTCTGCTTTTTTATTGCCAATTGTTTTTGATTGTAATGTTGTCTATTTTCTTGTGTTTAAATACACTCTTTTGTCTCTTTTATTTATTCGTGATGCCATTCACATAGAAAGTCAGTATTAAAGCCAATAAGAATAAAAGTGATCTTGGTCAAGTTAATTATTTAGGTGATGCGTAAGATATTTAAAAACATACTATTATTTACAATGTCATGTTGTTTATACAATAGATGTTTAAAAGTAACCTGTGATTTATGCAGTGTACAAAATAAGGTAGGGCAATGTTAGTACAACTCGCGTTTCGCATAGAATATGGAAATGAAATGTTTCTGGTCGGTACTCGACAAAAACATACACTTGCTCAGTTGCCTAAAGACATTCCCACCCAATGGAGAGAGTTTAAAAAAACATTTGAGAAGTTATGTGAAAGAAGCGCCTTATATGGCGTTATTTGTAGCGCAGACGAAAATGTAATAGAGTACATGTGTGGTGTAGAGGTTTCACCTTTGCAGTTTGCATCTGAATATGTAGGTAAAATCATTATCCCTCAGCAAAAATATGCTGTTTTTTTACACCGTGGGCATATTTCAGCCATTGGCGCATCATGGGATGATATACTGCAATAGCGTATGCCTACGTTAAAGCTTAATGATGCAAAAACACCAAGTTTTGAGCGTTATACTGAAAAATATGATGCAGAAACAGGGCTTGGTGAAGTAGAGATATGGTGTCCCATTAAATAAATATTGATATAAGCTGAATAAATGCTATAAAATATTACTCTAGTTTTTATCGTAAACTTATTTTGAATAATAGATGCTTCAGGAGGGGATGTGAAAGGCTTGTCTATCATGAAACATATCCGCCGGACAAGGCATTTAATGATGCCTGTATACCGGAGCTATTTTACATACGCATTTTTTATCTGCAGGTAATACTGACGGAATATTGATAAGAAGCCAGAGCTGATTATCGTATGCCGTATCATCCCTTTAAGAGTTATTACAGTCATTCCTTATTGACTCTTATTGTCGATTGCTTAGTGCATAATCTGGGTTATAAGTTGGTTGCTTTATTTAAAAAGCAAACTTATGGAATTTGCATGTCTATGTAAATAAACATGTATGTATTCATAAATACATTAAATAGATAATTTTTATCTAAAGAAATGGATGTTATGGATATAACAGATTATTGCATCAATAGGGCATACATCAATATTCTTATACGCTGGCGACATATCCTATTTGCGACAGATGTCTTCCTATTTATTGTTAATAACAGTTAGCAAGGGAACGTTTGTCTATATTTTTAAAAATTATACGGTTAATAATATAATGAAATCATTAAAAATAGCGGCCAGTGACAGTACTTTATCTTGCTTTGATAGTGAACGTGAAATCTCTTCACTGAACAACACTGATTTTTCTGATATTGGTGCCATTGTTGTTTCTCTTAATGATATTAAGCACGGTATCTTAAATAAACTGCACCATACTGGCTTAAATATCCCTGCATTTGCTGTTGTACACGAAGGCGAAGAGTTAACATCAGAGGTGTTGCCGCAGGTGCAGGGTGTTTTTGAGCTAGGTAAAGAGAGCACTGATTTTTACGGTAAACAACTTGAGTCAGCCGTATCCCGTTATGAAGACAATCTGCTTCCACCCTTTTTTAATACGCTAAAAAAATATGTAGAAATGGGGAACTCAACTTTTGCCTGCCCAGGGCATCAAGGGGGGCAATTTTTCCGCAAACACCCTGCTGGTCGCCAATTTTTTGAGTTTTTTGGCGAAACCCTATTCCGTTCTGACATGTGTAATGCTGACGTGAAACTCGGTGATCTGCTGATCCATGAAGGTGCGCCTTGTGCTGCACAAAAACATGCAGCAAAAGTCTTTAATGCAGATAAAACCTATTTTGTACTTAATGGCACATCTGCTTCCAACAAAGTTGTCACCAATGCACAGTTAACCCGTGGTGATTTAGTGTTGTTTGATCGTAATAACCATAAATCAAACCATCATGGCGCTCTGTTGCAAGCTGGCGCTACACCGGTTTATCTGGAGACCGCTCGTAACCCGTTTGGTTTTATTGGCGGTATTGATGCGCACTGTTTTAATGAGCGATATTTGCGTGATGAGATCCGTAAAGTTGCGCCAGAAAAAGCGGCCGCTCAGCGCCCGTTCCGTTTAGCGATTATTCAGCTCGGCACGTATGACGGTACTATCTACAATGCACGTCAGGTGGTGGATACTATCGGCCATCTGTGTGATTACATTCTGTTTGACTCAGCATGGGTAGGTTACGAGCAGTTTATTCCGATGATGAAAGAGTGCTCACCGTTATTGCTCGATCTGAATGAAAATGATCCGGGTATTATCGTGACCCAATCGGTGCATAAACAGCAGGCTGGTTTCTCACAAACCTCGCAAATCCATAAAAAAGATCGCCATATTAAGGGGCAAGATCGCTACTGTAACCACAAACGCTTTAACAACGCCTTTATGATGCACGCATCAACCAGCCCGTTCTATCCTCTGTTCGCGGCACTAGATGTCAACGCGAAGATGCACGACGGTGAAAGTGGTCGCCGTTTGTGGATGGACTGCGTGAAAACCGGTATCGAAGCACGTAAATTGCTGCTCAACACGTGTAGCATGATCAAACCGTTTGTACCGCCTATGATTGACGGGCGCAAATGGGAAACGTTTGATACTGATGTCATGGCCAATGATCTGCGCTTCTTTGATTTTGTGCCGAATGAAAAATGGCATGCCTTTGAAGGTTATACCGCGCACCAATACTTTGTTGACCCGTGCAAATTTCTGCTGACCACATCGGGTATTGATGCCGCCAGCGGTGAATATACTGAGTTTGGTATTCCGGCCACTATTTTGGCTAACTTCCTGCGCGAAAACGGCATTATCCCTGAAAAATGTGATTTGAACTCGATTTTGTTCCTGCTCACACCGGCAGAAGATCTGGCTAAAATGCAGCATTTGATTGCCCAGATTGCCCGCTTTGAACATTTGGTTGCCGAAGATGCACTGCTGAGTGATGTACTCCCAAGCATTTATCGTGCGTACGAAACCCGTTATCGCGGCTACACCCTGCGTCAGCTCTGCCAAGAGATGCACGATCTGTATGCTAGTTATAATGTTAAGCAACTACAAAAAGAGATGTTCCGCCAGTCTCACTTCCCGAAAGTGATGATGAACCCGCAAGATGCACACCTTGAGTTTGTACGTGGCAACGTTGAATTAGTGGCGCTGTGTAAAGCTGAAGGGCGTATTGCGGCAGAGGGCGCACTGCCTTATCCACCGGGTGTACTGTGTGTTGTTCCAGGCGAAGTGTGGGGCGGGGCGGCGCAGCGTTACTTCTTGGCGCTAGAAGAGGGGATTAACCTGCTACCGGGCTTCTCACCTGAGTTACAAGGGGTGTATATCCAGCAAGAGCCTGACGGCACACAACGGGCTTACGGGTATATGATCAAACAATAAGTCAGTCAGCCATAGTCAGTTAGCGTTATATTGGCTAACGCGGATATCGCATTCACCATGCCCTTCCTACCGAAGGGCGTTTTTTATGGCGCTTGAGAGGCGCTTACAGCCGTTTTTTTTGTGTATGATACCACTTGATAAATCACAACCTCACAACGACACTCTCAGCATGCCAGAAGAACAGACCTGTTTTGACACACACCTCTCTCATACTCAAACTCTCACGCAGAGTACTGAATCTGAATGCCCGTCAGAGACAGACCCAATACCCGCTTTATCTGCGGTAGTCTGGTCGGTTTATATGATCAGAATGGCTGATGGGCGCTTATATACCGGTATTTCAACCGATGTGACACGCCGAGTACAACAGCATCAACAGGGAAAGGGGGCAAAAGCATTGCGCGGAAAAGGGCCTTTAACGCTAGTTTGGCAACAGGAAACCGACAATCAGCGCAGTGCTCTACAGATAGAGTACCGAATTAAACAGTGGCGTAAGGCAAAAAAAGAGGCGTTTATTACTAACCCTTGCGTACTTGTTGGTCGTGAATAGTGTGAGTAAATAACAGGGGTTACATGGGTGGGATAAAGCAGAAACAAAAAAGCCTCCAGATATCTGGAGGCTTTCTTATATGGTGCTGGCTATCGGAATCGAACTGATGACCTACTGATTACAAGTCAGTTGCTCTACCTACTGAGCTAAGCCAGCGTAAATCTTTTGGTGCCCGGACGCGGAATCGAACCACGGACACGGGGATTTTCAATCCCCTGCTCTACCGACTGAGCTATCCGGGCAGCTCGTGGGACGTATTAAACGGTTTTTCAGCTTTTCTGTCAACGATAAAAATGCAAAAATCAGCGAAAACAGTGTGTTCGGTGCTTTTTTCATCGCTAACGCGCAAAAAATCAACTGCGGTGTAAAATTCTGACCAATAAACTGCCAGCCTCGCGCAGTGGATCGCTATTAATACTCAATACCTGTCCGGCAGTGGGTGCGTAATAACGCTCAACTTCATTGCCAAAAGCATCCCACTGAATGGCGACCAATTGCTCGGCAATGACCGTATCACCCAGTTGTACTTGCGGCAGTGCATAACCGCTGCTGTTAGCGCGTAATGTTGTTGTACTTGTGCCTTCATAACAGTTTTCGGCCACAAAACCGTTCACTGAACCTGCCAACATGCCCTCAGCCCGCAAGATATTCTCGATACCCTCTACACTGCGGTTAACCATATCAGGCTGATAACGTTTGGCTGTGCCGACCTCAACAGTAATACAAGGCACGTTACGGCGATTCCATTCTGTCTCCAGAACACCCGGATCGCCCGGATCATCCAAAATACAGTCAGGGTTCATCAGGCGGGCCATTTTCACACACAGCTCAATGCGGTAATCGGCAAATACATACAGCGGATATTCTGCACCGCGTGTTTGTGTATGTAAGTCGACCGTGAAATCCGCATTCGGCGTGAAAAGATGATCCCACAAATTGGCTAAATAGCGCCCTGCCGCCGTATTGTGCTGGTGATTTCCGGGAAACAAACGGTTCAAATTCACCGGAGAGGCATCGGGGTCATTGGGAATAAAATCACGACTGCTGCCCAGAATACCGGGCAAGTTTACGCCAGAAACAATCGTCACTGTACCGCTGAGTGTGGCGGTCTCTAACGATCGCATTAACTGCTGCGCGGTTAACACGCCATTAAGCTCATCACCGTGCACACCGGCGGTGACCAACAGGCGTTTACCCGGCAGTGTCCCTTTTAGCACCGTGACGGGAATATACCAACCTTGGCCGGTTGCCATATCCAGTGGCCGGAAGTAGAACTGGTGCTTTCCTGCCGGTAAATCATCGCTATTTAAATGCGCGACGACCTTTTTACCGTCAATAATATCGGATGTAAAACAAGTTGCAGACATAACGGTCAGTGTTCCATCAGTAATACGTTATTCTTCCACGATACGCGCATCTTGCCTGCGTTATCAAGACAATCGGCTAACGTTCGGGCAGAAATTATGGCGTGAATATAAACGTGTGGATATAAAAAATACCGTAAGACACTCAGCATCTTACGGTATCAATCGCCGATATTTTTATCTGATTAATTTACCTGATTGAGATCTGTATCTGAGGGTTTTATCTCATCGCGTTATCGGGCGCATTCACCCAAAAAGAGTGAGAGAGTAAACAGATACACTTACCTCATTTACAGAAAATTATCATAGATAGTCATCGGTAGCTCTTTCTGCAAGATGCCGTATTAGCTATAACCAAACCACTGTGCCAGCACGACCACGATACTGGCCATCACAAACAGCAGCAGCATAAAGCGCCAGCAAAAACGTGCCCAATCGCCCCAGTCAACACGGCAAACACCCAGCGTCCCCATTAGAGATGCTGAAGTTGGCACAATCACATTGGTAAAACCATCGCCAAGCTGGAAAGCCAGCACCGAAACCTGACGGCTCACACCCACCAGATCACCGAGCGGCGCCATCAGCGGCATAGTGAGGGCAGCTTGCCCCGATCCTGAGGTCACAAAGAAATTGAATACTGACTGGAAGGTAAACATAAACCATGCCGCCACCGAGTCGTGCATGCCGCCAATCAACCCTGAGGCACTGTGCAAAATACTGTTGAGCACGCTTGGTTCATCCGTACCGCCACTGCCGACCATCAGTAACACCCCTTTGGCCAGACCAACCAGCAGAGCAGGGGCAATCATCACCGCTGCACCTTCACGAAATGAAGAGGCGATATCATTTAATGTCATGTTATTTAGGCGAAAGACCACGGCAATTAAGCCAGAAATTAAGCCCATAGCAAAAAATTGTGACGCGATTTCAGGGATATACCACGCATGAACGACTACGCCCCAGATAACCCAAATGGTTACCCCGATAACGGTCGCGAGTACCAGCCAATCACCCAGCACAAAGCGGCTATCGCGCAGTTCAGCCGTTTGGTTACGAAAGTGAGCATCAGTACGGTAACTGTAAGATAATGTAGGGTCTTTACGTACTTTAGCGGCATAACGCATGGTAAAGGCCATACCAACTAGCGTAAACAAGCACCACAGTACAATTCGCACACTGGCACCTGAGAGCACCGGAATACCGGCAATACCTTGTGCAATAGCAACACTGAATGGATTCATCCACGACGTTGCAAAGCCGATTTGAGTGGCGATATAGGTCACCATCACCGTTGTGATGCTGTCATAGCCTAAGCGTACCATCAGCGGGGCGATGATAATGGCAAACGCAATCGCCTCTTCGCCCATGCCAAATACTGCACCGCCCAGTGAAAAGAGCGTAAACATCACGGGGATAAACAGCAGCTCGTTGCCTTTCGTTTTATCAATCAGCCGCAAAATGCCGTTATCGATAGTGCCTGTGCGCATAACAATGCCAAATGCACCGCCGATCACCAGCATAAACATGATCACGCCAATTGCCGAGCCCCATTTGTCACCGGAGACCAGCCCTTCAAACGGGAAGTTCAGTAAACCAATATCTCCGCCGCTGGCAAATACTTTAATCGGTTGATAAACGGTTTCACCGGCTGCATCGGTCACATAAGCGAATGACTCTGGGTTAACAACTTTACGTGTTTTTTCTGCACCATCAATAACATAGTGCACTTCTTGATTTTGGAATGAACCTACCGGAATCACATAGGTCAGCGCCGCAGCAAGGATCCCAACAAAAAAGATAATGACCAAGGTATCTGGCATTTGCCAACGGCTGGCAGTACCGACCGATTTATTCTCAGCAACAGGCTCGCTCATGAATTCCGTATCCTAGATTTTTATTTGAATAATAATGCTTAATAGTGAATATAAATGTCTTCAATGCGCATACTAAGGCAAAGGGGTTTTGTGCGTAAAGTATAAAATGCAGGGAAAGTGGAATAATTAGTAAGGGGAGGGATAGAGATAAAACGATATGTCTGTAATGTATCGAACTTGTGGCATTTTATCGGGTGAGAACATAAGGAATATCACGAAAAACCGGCTTGAAAAACAGAGTGTATTCGTAGAAAAAATAGAGACAACGATAGATAACAGGCTATAGGACACAGTGCGGGAACGGTTCAGATGTGAGTAGTGATACAAGAGGGGGATGATACGAGAGATGATGACAGGCAAAAAAAAAGCCCTGCTCAATGAGCAGGGCTTTTCTGTATGGCTCCTCCTGCAAGACTTGAACTTGCGACATACGGATTAACAGTCCGCCGTTCTACCGACTGAACTAAGGAGGAATTGAATTTTGTACGTTTATACGTGATGGTGCCCGGACGCGGAATCGAACCACGGACACGGGGATTTTCAATCCCCTGCTCTACCGACTGAGCTATCCGGGCAGCACGTATAAATTTGGCTCCTCCTGCAAGACTTGAACTTGCGACATACGGATTAACAGTCCGCCGTTCTACCGACTGAACTAAGGAGGAATTATTCTTGCTGTTTTCACAGCTTACAACGCTTAACTAATTTCTCAGTTCACCGAGTGATAATGAGAAGTGGTGCCCGGACGCGGAATCGAACCACGGACACGGGGATTTTCAATCCCCTGCTCTACCGACTGAGCTATCCGGGCAGCGCGTTGTGGGGCGTATTAAACGGGTTTTAGGCTTTTGAGTCAACACCCTTTTGCAATAAATCCCGTTTAATACAGCCGTTTGGCTTATTTTTCAACGAAATGGTTATTTTATAGCATCAAACCAGCAATCAATGCGGAAAGTACACTGACCAGTGTTGACCCATACAGTAAACGTAAGCCAAACCGTGAGACCATATTACCGCGCTCTTCGTTTAGCCCTTTGACGGCTCCGGCAATAATTCCGATAGAGCTAAAGTTGGCAAAAGAGACCAGAAAAATCGAGATAACGCCAACGGTATGCGGTGATAAAGTCATGGCTTGTTTTTTCAGCTCCATCATCGCCACAAATTCATTGGTGACCAGTTTTGTCGCCATAATACTGCCTGCTTGCAGTGCTTCGGTGTGTGGAATGCCCATCAGCCAAGCAACGGGGTAGAACAGGTAGCCGAGTGTGTTTTGGAAACTTATCCCAAACAGAGCACTGAAAATATGGTTAATCATGGAGATCAGTGCAATAAAACCAATCAGCATTGCCGCGACAATCACCGCAACTTTAAAACCGGCCAGAATATATTCACCCAGCATTTCAAAGAAGGTCAGGGAACTGTTTTCTGACTCAATCTCCATCAGATCATCTTCTTCATGGCTGTCATACGGGTTGATGACTGACAAAATAATAAAGGTGCTGAACATGTTCAAAATGAGGGCAGCAACAACATAGCGTGGTTCAATGAGCTGCATGTATGAGCCAACAATTGACATTGATACGGTCGACATTGCGGTTGCCGCCATGGTGTACATGCGCCGTTCTGAGATCCGGCTGAGAATATTTTTATAGGCAATAAAGTTTTCTGACTGGCCAATGATCATGGCACTGATTGCATTGAATGATTCAATTTTTCCCATACCGTTGATTTTTGACAACAGCACGCCGATAAAACGGATCACTACAGGTAACACTTTGATGTGTTGCAATATCCCTATTAATACTGAAATAAACACGATTGGCATCAGTACTTGCAGGAAAAAGCTAAACTCACCGACATTGAGTAAACCCCCAAATACGAAGTTTGTGCCATCAGCAGCATATGCCAATAATCTATTGAAAGCATTAGATAAACCGGTCACTAAATCGAGCCCGATTGACGAGTGCAACAAAAAATAGGACAAGAAAAGCTCAATTCCAATCAGTTGGATGAGATAGCGAATTTTAATTTTCGAACGATCTTTACTGACAAGCAGGGCGAGAACAAAAACAACAAACAGGCCGAGCAGAAAGTGGAGGATTTTCATAAAATACACCGATGCAGCTCACAAAATAATAAGCAAGATACTGTATGTGGGGTTTCATAATTTGAAGTGTATTACAAAAATACGCTTACTTACATTTATCATGCAAATCAGATTAGCTAGGTGGTGAAATAAAGTACGAAAGGCAAAAAATTGCTTACTTGATAACTTAGCGCATACGTGGTTTGTCTGCGCTAAGTGTTATCTATCAAAAAGTGCTATCTATTAAAAATCAGTAGCAAAAAAATTAAGCAAATAGTAAATAGAGCTGATGTGCGCTGATCCCTGCCACTAAACCGCCGAGAGTATGGGCAATAATGGCGCGTGAGGTCAGAAAACGGTAGCCGAGTGCATCAAGCATCGCTGTATGCGTGCTGAGAAATCCACTCCAACACATACCCATCGCGGTAAATACTGCAATTTCATTACCAGAAATAAGCCCTTTTCCGATAAACGGTGGTACAAGTGACATGGCTGCTCCGACAGCGCCCAGTGAAGTTGCTGGAAATGCAATAAGCTCAGGGTGTTTAAAGCCAAATAGAGCATCAAACAGCCAACCTGCTTTACCGGCTAATACAGGCAATAAACCTACACCTTGAAAGGCCTCACCTGTATAACCTTGTGCGCCTGGTCCAAAGGTTAGCAGCATAACAAAGGTACTAATAATCAGTACGCCGGGGATCACGGCCATTCCTAATTCTACACCCGACTTACCACCATCAAGCAGGGCATTGAGTACACGTAACCAAAGCGGTGTGGTCTCTTCCATTGGTCTATTTTCTAATGTGCAATGGGTAGGGTTAGCAGGTAATACGGGGGCGGTTGATGCTGTAGCGATATTCACAAAGTGCTCAGGTGAGGTTTCATCAAGCGGCTGATCACCAACAAGTGGTTTGATCATGCGTTGCATTAGGCGTGTACTGACAATAGAGCCGATCAGTGCACCCGCTAACCCTAACAGTGCTGCTTTAACTGTATTTTCTTGTGTATTAAGTTGTAGCGTGGCCATAAAGGTGACTACTATCAGCCCCATCCCAAAAGCAGTACCAAAATTGGTCAGTGAGATCAGCTGCCATGGGCGTAATCCGCGCCGAAAACGTGGATCTTTTGCCAAGCTGATGACCGCTGGATTATCAGAGAAAAAGGTCATTAATCCGGCAAGTGCTGCTCGCCCTGGTAGGCGATATAACGGGCGCATGAGTGGGGCAAGCAGTACTTCGAGCAGGCGGATCACCCCAAATTCACTGAGTAGTTGGCTCAATGCGCCAGAGAGCACAGTGATCCCCATAATAAAAAGAATGGTATTGAGTAGCAGTTGATGCGCAGTATTGAATAGGGTGTTGACCATTGCTGATAACCCCATCACATGGCCAAGATAGCCAAAAAGCAGCCCCAGCATCGTCAGGACTAACACTGGTTCAACCCACGGTTTTATTGATGATATAGGGGATATTGTGCTGTGTTTTGGGTTTTGCGTGGTCATTTCATACCCTAAGTTGTGTTTAAGGCTGGGAGGATAACGCTTTCGCTAGTATGGGGGCAATAAAAAAGCCCTGCTCATTGAGCAGGGCTTTCGTATGTGGCTCCTCCTGCAAGACTTGAACTTGCGACATACGGATTAACAGTCCGCCGTTCTACCGACTGAACTAAGGAGGAATTGAGTTGATGTTTACCGTTTATTGAACTCACCGGGTGAGGTTAAGCGGCTACTGTTAATAGTGTATTACTTAAATAAGACTCAAAGTAATGTACTACGAACAACAACGAGAACTTCATCTCGAAACAGCGGGCAGAACTATAACTGTATTCGTTACTGCTGTCATCTTTTTTTTATGTTATTTAGTGAAAAATAGTATGCTTAGTCAGTGTTTGGTTATTTTTGATACAAATTACTCTGTGCGATGAGTTTAAATTGGGTGAAACTGTGGGCTGTTAGCAACGTTTTAGTCTTTTTATCGTTCATTAAGGTGACAAACAGTTCATATAGAGCCATGGTTTCTTCGTATTCTGATTTATTAATAGCCAGTAAGAAAATAATATGAGCTTTTTCACCTTTTCCCCATTCGATCCCCTGTGGAGATAACACAGTAAACACAGTGGTTTTATTCGCAAGTAATCCAAGTGAGTGAGGCAGTGCAATGCCTTCGCCTAACATAGTTGAGAGAATATTCTCTCGTTCTACTAATGAAGGGTAGAAGTCCGCGTTTATATAGCCTTCGCTTTCAAGCTGTTTACATAACTGTACAAATAGCTGATCTTTTGTGATCTCTTGCTGTAGAACACAAAAGTGCTGTTCGTGAAAAAAACGCTCGAGCACATACGGTTTAATACGATCTTTTTGCATTAAATAACCAATCTCTTCGAGTTGATAATCACTTGGGAAGGTGTGAGTTGTACAATAGGTTTATCTTTTGCAGGTAATGGCACGACACTAATAACAAAATCTTCTTCAATATAAGATAAACATTGATAGTCATTGACTGACTCAAGACGTTTAATTATTAACTCTGGATATTTACGCTTAATAATTGTTTGTAGCATGCGAGTGGTTGATTTACCTGAATCACACACAAGCAGTGCGGTAGGGTAGTGCTCATATCCTATATTATAGTGCCGAACAAGCCCAACACCAATATGAATGACGATATACCCAATTTCATCTTCACTAATACGGTATGTAGTCTGTTTCTCCCATGCTGAAAGTGCAGATAAGGTGATGTCATACGCGAGTGGGTAGTATTGTTTTATATGATCACGCAGTGGGTTTTGAATATCAATATGGTGTTGTAAACGGGTGATCATACTGGTGGTATGAACAATTAAATCATGTTCAAGTTGTGTATCATGGCGCAGGTCATAATTATAATATTGATTAATATAGTTTAGTAAATGGCTGACAAGTTGTAAGTGCTCATTATATTCTGACGCTAAGTTTATATTGTTGTGCTCTTTGCAACGAGAGGCAATTTGAATGCAAAGATAATCAATTTCCGCAAGGGTATTTAACCCTGATTCACGCGCAATATCTTGTGCTGCAAGGTATATCGGTGAGTGTAAACGATGAGAAGGTGTAATGGGTTTTTGTTGTAAAACATAACCAGATGTATAGCGGATAATTGCAGCTAGACAATAAATAGAGATATATTTTTCTCCTTCAATACCTGTTTTTATTTGATGATGATGGCACAGTCGATTAACAGAATTAAATAGTTGTAAAATAGGTAAGTGAGCAAGGTGTTGTTGAATGAACTCATTTTTAAATATTGAGTGCTCACACTCTGAAAAAAGTACATTAGCTAAACAAGCGCGTATTGACTCTTCTTTACCAAAGAGTGACATACCATGTTTTGCCTTGCTCTCTATTGTGAGATGATATTTTTCAATAACAGATCGGATTTCTAATAAGTCATTTTGTAATGTACCGCGACTAATAAACCAATTGTCAGCAATCTCATTCAGTTTTATATAATCTTGGCTGATAAGAAATAAGATTAAAAGACTCTTTACTCTCTCAGGTGCGGTTCTTGGTATTGAATTTATACGTGAACCTTGGGTTAAGAAGTGCTGATATTTATCTGCATGAGTAATATGAAGTTGATAACCTTTCCCTCTCAGGTGAATAAACTCTGCACCTTGACTAATAAGTATATCATTGAGCGTATTAATGTCACTGCGTACTGTTCTTGTTGAGACATCAAGAAGCTCTGATAATACCTCTTGAGATAGCGTTCTTTCTTGCAAATGTTCAAAGAGGTCATTTAATCGTTGGTGTGAAAAATAAGGCATCTTGTTATCTCGTGATTCACTGCAGTGTGGTGGTGCAACATGTGATCTTGGTGGCAGGTAATGACATTATCTTATGTCACCTCTTAGCACATGGCATAACGCATTCGTCTTAATATTTGAAGATAGTAATAGAATTTATTTGTTTCTCTTAGATTTTAAAGCATATAGGCAAAAAACTGTGAGTTAGGTCAATCTCAATGGCGTAATTTCCAGTTCTAACTGGAAAAAGAGGAAATATACCCCTTTATCGATATACGTTAATGTAAGTCTATTGATAACCCTAAAGATAAGGACATTACATTTTGCTGATGACAGGTGAGTGTATTGCTACTTCTGATGATACTGCGCTAATAGAAGAGATTGAGACTCAAACACAATTAACGCTATTGCAAATTGGCAATATGCTGAATAAGCACGGTATTTATCAAGATGATGTGCAAAAACAAATGCTCGCATCACATATTAAAGCGATGGTGCGTAGATCTAAAACGGGTGAGCCACTTCCTGATATTGATCTCTCGCTATTTGATGAAATTTCGGAATTTTCATTAGCACGGGCAAAAGAGGTGGTCGCGCTATTTGATAATTTAGCCTTTGAAGAAGCACATCTCCTTTCGGTTCATTTTGAAGTTGCAAAAGAAAATGAATTAAGCACAGTGAATGAGGGCGTATAAAATGATTAAAGTTGTGATTGGTGATCGTTTAGGTAAAGGGCAAAAAGTGGGTGCAGGTGCAGAAACAGCTGGTGCACAAGTGGTTGTTATTCCAGGTATGGCTGCCGATATGAAGCTGGGTGATACGATGCACCGTGAACAAGCTGATTTGGGTATTTCATTTTGTGGCAGTGGTGGCGCGGGTGCTATTACTGCACAAACAAAATATGGTTATAAATCACGTTATGGTATGCGTTCAATTGAAGAAGGCGTGACTGCGATTAATGAAGGGTGTACGGTATTGGGTTTTGGTTTTATGGATAAAGAAGAGCTAGGCCAAAAACTGGTAGACGCTTTTGTTAAAAAACACGGTATTGTTTAAATGAAAGAACAATTTACCTCAACAGTGACAGTCAGTGGCAAAGGAAATACAAAACAGAGTGCATTTGCCGCTGCACTGAGTCAGGTTCAAAATAAAATGCTAAAGGGGTCATCGCAGGTTCTTTTACGAATTGAGCCTGTTGATGTCACTATTATCAATGCAACTTATCGTACGATTACTGATAAATTTTTGTTTTTCTTTTTATCACGCCGTAAAGATGAGTTTTCAGTGACATTAGATGTTAAGGTAAATGTTTCTATTATTGATCCGGAAAAAATAACATTTACTAACGTAAAATGATCTGCACGTCTCTTTAATAAGGGGAGTACGATGTTTTTAGCTATATTAATTAAATCGCTCATTATTGGTGGCCTGGTCGGGGTAGGATTAGGGGCTGGTGCTGCACGAATGTTCCATGCTCCCACTGTGCAAGGTATGGGGGCATTTAGAACCTTAGGTGAATTAAATTCGTGTGAAGGCGATCCTGCATCGCACTTCTCTTTTGGTTTGGGTTTTTTCTTTAATGCGTGGGCCTCTACTGTAGCTGCCGGTGCTTTTACCCAAGATGTTGACCACCGTATTATTCCGCATTGGGGTGTCTCTGCGCTGTTAATTAAAGATCGTAATATAGCAACGACATTACATGATCCGAAAAAAATGGCGATTGCCTGCGGTATTATTGGTGCAATTGTTGTGGCCTTTTTAAATTCAACAGCATCAGCCGTACCAGAAGCATTACAAGTGACAGCGGTTAAAGTATTAGTGCCGGCGGCTAATTTACTGGTTAATACTGTAATGCCCGTTATTTTTTGGTTAGCTGCGATTGAAGCTGGAAAACGTTCTGGTTTTTGGGCCACTATTTTTGGTGGTTTAGCGCAACTGATTATGGGTAATGCCGTGCCAGGGTTGGTGTTAGGTATTTTAATCGGTAAAGGTGTTGAAGAGGTCGGCTGGAATAAAATCACAAAAAGCATGTTGATTGCTGTGATTATTCTGTTTGCCTTAAGTGCTTTCTTCCGCGGATTTGATATGCAACTACTCAGCTCTTTCCAGCTTGATATTCCAATGTGGCTTGAGCAATTGCACATAAATATTAGTGGAAAGTAAATAAACAAATAAATAAGAAAGTAAATAAGCAAGTTCTTGTATTGAATTAGCTCTGATCACTCCAAACGAACGCGGTAATTAAGCAGGAAACGATTATGGATGAGAGTATAAAAAATAATTTCTGGTACGCAGATTGGTCATTCCCTATTTTTGTTGGATTATTATCATCAGGCGTTTTTGCCGGAACACATATGTATTATGTCTACGGTATGGGCGCATTTAACGAAGTCGCATTTGTTTCTATGCTGCGTGCAGGTATGGATACCGGTGTTTATGGTGCCGTTGCCGCATTTGGTGCTAGTTTTCTTTTCGCACGTATTATTGAAGGCTCGCTAGTTGGTATTTTGGATATTGGTGGTGCTATTCAAACCGGTATTGGTTTAGGTGTTCCTGCACTATTGTTGGGTGCCGGTATTGTTTTTCCAGTTGAAAATTTTATCGCGTCATTAATAACCGGTTTTGCATTAGGTGTTGCCGTCGGGTTTATTATTACCACTACCCGTAAATTTACCATCAATCAAAGTAACTCAACTTATGGTGCAGATGTCATGATGGGGGCGGGTAACTCTTCAGGCCGTTTTCTTGGCCCTTTGATTATTCTGTCAGCCATGACCGCCTCAATTCCAATTGGTATCGGCTCATTATTAGGTGCACTGGGCTTTTATGTCTGGAATAAACCTATTACCGGTGGCGCTATTTTAGGTGCAATGTTACTCGGTGCTTTCTTTCCTGTATCACTGTAGTAGGCATAATTTAACCGGCTGTTATTAATATCAGGCGCTGTTTTTAGCAGATAAACAGCGCACAAGGGAAAGGTGAGCATTGTGAATAGCTATGATTTAATTCTTCGCCGTGGCCGCACGGTTGACGGGCAATTACTGGATATTGCCGTTCAAGCAGGAAAAATTGCCCTTGTCGGTACTGTGCCATCAACGGCCAGTGCACAGGTTGAGCATGATCTGCAAGGCCAAGTTTACGTGAGCGCCGGCTGGATAGATCTGCATGTTCACTGTTATCCACACTCCCCGATTTATAATGACGAGCCCGATAAAGTGGGCATTGCCTGCGGTGTCACCACCGTTGTTGATGCTGGTAGTGCTGGCGCAGATGATATTGATGACTTTTACCGTCTGACTCGGCAAGCCAAAACCGAGGTTAAAGCCTTACTGAATGTCTCTCGTATTGGCTTGCTGCGGCAAAATGAGCTGGCCCAACTCGATGATATCAATGAACAAGCCGCGCATTCAGCCATCACTCAACACCCTGATTTTATTGTGGGATTAAAAGCACGTATGAGCAGTAGTGTGGTTGAGCATAACGGCATTACTCCGTTGCTCAGGGCAAAAAAAATCCAACGGCAACACCCGCATTTACCGCTGATGGTGCATGTCGGCAATAACCCGCCTACGCTGGATGATATCGCTGACTTGCTAGATAAAGGCGATATTATTACCCACTGCTACAACGGAAAACCAAACCGTATTCTAAATACGCAGGGGCAGTTGAAACCCTCTGTACAGCAAGCACTGGAGCGCGGCGTGCACCTTGATGTCGGGCATGGCAGTGCTAGTTTCAGTTTTGCCGTTGCCGAGCAAGCCATCAAACAAGGCATACTTCCCCATACCATTAGTTCTGATATTTACTGCCGTAACCGTATTCAGGGGCCGGTATTTGGGCTGGCTCATATCCTATCAAAATTCTTAGCCATTGGGCTTACCCTGCCACAGGTGATTGCCTGTGTGACTCAGCATGCAGCAGATGTACTGCATTTTGACCAGAAAGGGGCATTAGAAATTGGGTTTGATGCTGATTTAACCCTGTTTGAACTGCTCGAACAGCCCTCATTTTTTGTCGATGCAGAACAACAGCAGAAACGTGGTGCATTACGCATTGCCCCGGTCGCGGCTGTTCGCGCAGGTGAAATATTTATAACCGAAGAAGGAGAAGCACACGATGTCTTCTGTTTATAACCAATATAACGTTAAACCGGTCATCAATGCTTCCGGCAGAATGACCGCACTCGGTGTTTCAACCCCCTCAGCCACAGTTGCCCAGCGTGTTGATTTTGGTTTAAACCACTATTTTGAGATTAAAGATTTGGTGGATAAAACCGGTGCTTACATTGCGGATATGCTGAAGGTAGAAGATGCCGTTGTGGTCTCGTGTGCCTCGGCCGGATTAGCACAATCAGTTGCCGCGATGATTGTGCGTGGTGATCGCTACCGGTTGGAGAATCTGCATGCGCACAGCCACCCTGTGCCAAGTGATATCGTGCTACCAAAAGGGCATAACGTCAATTTTGGCGCGCCGGTAGGCACTATGATCACGTTGGGGGGCGGGCGAATTGTTGAAGCCGGTTATGCCAATGAGTGTTCGGCAGAGCAGCTTGCTGCTGCCATTACGCCGAATACCGCCGCGATTGTGTACATCAAATCACACCACTGTGTGCAAAAAAGTATTCTGTCGGTAGAGCAGGCTGTCAGTGTCGCTAGTCAGCATAATCTTCCACTGATTGTTGATGCCGCCGCAGAAGAAGATTTGCAACTGTACTATCAGTTAGGGGCAGATCTGGTCATTTACAGTGGAGCAAAAGCCATTGAAGGCCCGACAAGCGGTTTAGTGTTGGGAAAGAAACAGTATATCAACTGGGTTAAACAGCAGTCAGCCGGTATCGGCAGAGCCATGAAAGTGGGAAAAGAGGGCGTTCTGGGCCTGACTTTAGCCATTGAAGAGTATTTGCAGCGCGAAAAAGAGAGCGGACAGCAGATGCTGGAAAAAATGGCTGATTTTATCACCCAGCTTAACACCCTGACGGGCGTGAACGCCAAACCGGTATGGGATAGCGCAGGGCGTGATATCGCCCGTACCGAGATTGGCTTTGATCCTGCACTCACAGGTATTAGCACGCCTGACATTGTCAGCCGCATGCAGCAACACACCCCAGCCATTTACTGCCGTGCGTACCGCATGAACGAAAACAAAATTGAAATGGATGTGCGCAGCGTACAGCAATCTGAACTTGCGCAAATTTTTGCTGTTATTCAGCAGATCCTCTTGTCAGTACAAGGAGCATAAAGCATGCAACTCACCCCTAATTTTTACCGTAACCGTGTATGCCTAAATGTACTGGCCGGATCAAAGCAAAATGCCCAAGAGGTCTATCAGGCCGCGCAAGGGCACGTGTTAGTCGGCGTACTCTCGAAAAATTATGCCGATATTGATAGTGCGGTAGCCGATATGCGTGACTATGCCGGATTGATCAACAATGCACTCTCCATTGGTTTAGGCGCTGGTGATCCAAAGCAATCAGCAATGGTGTCAGAGCTGGCCGGCATTTTACAGCCGCAGCACGTTAATCAAGTGTTTACGGGGGTGGCAACTAGCCGTGCACTGCTGCGTCAGTCACAAACCGTCGTGAACGGTTTGGTTTCACCAACGGGTAAAATGGGTTGGGTAAATATCTCAACTGGCCCACGCAGTTGTGAATTTACCCCCGCCGTCGTTCCCGTTGATACCGCCATTGCCATGTTGCAGGATATGGGGGGCAGCTCGATTAAATATTTCCCGATGGGCGGTTTGACGCACCGTGACGAGTACCAGTGTGTAGCAGAGGCTTGCGCGCGCAATCAGTTTGCACTTGAGCCAACTGGTGGGATTGATCTGGATAATTTTGAAGAGATTGTACAGATAGCACTTGATGCCGGCGTTGAAAAAATCATCCCACATATTTACAGCTCTATCATTGATAAGGCCAGCGGGCAGACCCGCCCGCAGGATGTTGTTACTTTATTGCAAATGACTCAGCGGCTTGTCGGTTAATCCCATTCAGTGTACTGAGTAGGCCATTAGCGGGTTATTGCGTACGAAAAATGGTTTTCTGCACAACAAAAAGCCCTGCTAAAAAATAGCAGGGCTTTTTGTTTGCAGGTTATGTGCGATAGCATGTAACTATCGTTACACAATACGCCCACGATACCCTTTTTGTGCCGTGTTCACTTTATACAGATAATTTCGTGCCTGTGCTGATGGGTGTTTGGTTGTCAAAATATTGTAAACTTCATCAGGATTAAGACGATTGATAATATCTACCGCTTTTTGTTTATCTTGCGAAAACACTCGCAACACTGCACCTGCACCACCGTTATAGGCTGAGATCATCGCATAGCGGCGAGATACAGGGTTACTGATTTGGCTTAAATAATTCGTTTGTAAAATGTGTAGATAGGCTGTACCAGTATCAATATTTTTTTCTGGATCAAACAGATAATCGCGGCTTGGCGCGCCATCTTGATTTTTCACCAACCGATAAACATCCCGACCAGCCGTTGTTTGTACTACCTGCATCAGCCCTAGTGCATTTGCCGAACTGACAGCATACGGGTTAAAACTTGATTCAATTTGCATAATAGCCAGAATCAGGCTCTCATCCACATTATAATTCTTAGAGGCTTTTCGTACGATATGGATATATTTTTTTGCTCGATAATTCAAATGGTTTGCAATCATCGGCACGGCTAAGTACCACACGGTTTGATTACCAATAACCCGGCTTTTTAGCTGTGTACGTAATAGCACATCGGCAAAGCGTTCTGCCCGCCAAGGGGTTGTAATGGACTTTCTCTCATCATCGAGCACTTGTCCAGCTAAAAACGGATGTTTGCTAATAGGCACATCACTGTCAGAGAAGAGATCAATACCGGTTGGGTCTTCTCCCATCAATAATGTATGAACCAGTGCATTTTTTAGTTTATCTTGCGGATTACGGGTCGAAATTGTTTCAACAATGACCGAGCCATTTTCAAAATCAATATGGCTACGGGTTTGGTAATGATCGGTATATTTCACATAATCTTTACGGGTGGCCACTAACATCTCATTAAGGCCCCAAAGATCTTCAATATTGACCGCAAACTGCCCCATAAAAATATCAAAACCATTGGTATCTTTAACGTAAAGATCGGGGTTCTCTTTGGGTTTACTGGCACATGAGGCCAGTAGCGGAATAATTAGACAAAGTGCAAGTTTTTTCTTCATAGTTCAAGCAGTTCCAAGAGAACCAACACCGCAAGTTGTTGGTTCATCTGTGGTTTTATTATTATTCACTCGGTGGAGTGTAACCATCAATCTGAACATCCTGCCCTTCAAACAGGAATTTCACCATCTCCTGCTCAAGGAACTGGCGATGCTCAACATTCATCATGCTCAGTTTTTTTTCATTGATTAGCATGGTTTGTTTACTTTGCCATTCAGCCCATGCCGCTTTCGAAATAGAGTCATAAATGCGTTTACCTAGCTCACCGGGATAGAGCTGAAAAGCCAACCCTTCGGCATCTTGCTGTAAACGAGCACAAAAAATAGTCCGGCTCATGGTGTTACTCCTCGTCAGATAGTGCGTCAGGTAACTGGCGCAGTAAACGTTCGACCGGTGCGGCTAACCCGACCGTCTGTGGTTGCGCTAATTTATACCAGAGACCCGGCCCTGCATCCATGCACACCTGTGTTTGGTCAGCAAAAACCAGCAGCGGAATGATATCTAGATGAAAATGGCTGAACGTATGGCGAAATGCACCTAACTGGCGTTGTACCCGTAATCCGCGCTGCGCCAGCCACTGTTGGGCGTCATCACGGGTAGAAAATTGCGGAAAACAGAACAAGCCGCCCCATAAGCCGCTGGGCGGGCGCTGCTCAAGCCAGACTTGCGCCTGTTCGGTGGCAATCGAGGGCTCACTGGTCTGCTCCATGCTTATACGATCGACTAGCAGCAACAGATATCCCTCTTTTTCCGGTAACGTCTGTTTGGGTTTTTTCCCTGGATAAGCAGCCCAGCTCTCTTGCGCATACGCAACACACCCCTTGGCCAGTGGGCAGAGGCTGCACTTGGGTTTTGAGCGGGTGCACACCAGCGCGCCTAAATCCATCATAGCCTGATTAAATGATGCTACATCCTGCTGCGGCGTGACCTGTTCACTCAGCGCCCATAATTGATTTTCAACCGCCTTTTGTCCCGGCCAGCCCTCAACTGCATAGCAGCGTGCCAACACCCGTTTCACATTACCGTCTAAAATGGGGTAGTGCTGATTGAGCGAAAGTGATAACACCGCGCCGGCCGTTGAACGGCCAATACCGGGCAACCCGACAACCTGCTCATACTCGGTAGGAAAGATGCCCTGATACTCAGCCGCAATCTTTTGTGCTGCCTTATGTAGATTGCGCGCACGGGCGTAATAGCCTAAACCAGTCCATAAATGCAGCACATGATCAATCGGCGCTGCCGCCAAATCAGTCACGGTTGGAAATTGCTGCATAAAACGTTCAAAATAAGGGATAACCGTGGCAACCTGAGTCTGCTGTAGCATGACCTCAGACAGCCACACTTTATAAGGTGTTTTATGTTGCTGCCAGGGTAAAGTTTTACGCCCAAAAGCGTGATACCACGCCAAAACGGCTTGTGAAAATGCAGTAGCATCAAGAACAGGGATCGGCATAACAGGCTCAGTTTAACAGTCAAGGCGGCGATTGCAGCATACCCGCAGCGCGCTGTAAACCCGATCATGATGCAGGGAATCAACATTCTACTGCGGCTTTACTTGCTAAGTTGAGCCATCTTTGCATAATGCGCCTTTCATAAATATTGATTAAAACTCTATTCAGCAGGATAAAGCCATGGGTGAGGTCACCATTCCAGAATTTGATGATGAAGGTCGTTATCTGCGTAAAATTCGCAGTTTTGTACGTCGTCAGGGTCGTTTAACAAAAGGGCAAGAGCTGGCATTAGAAAGCTATTGGTCTGAAATGGGTGTTGATTTCCAAGAACAACCCCTTGATTTTACAGCTCTCTTTGGTCGTGATGCACCGGTGGTGTTAGAGATCGGCTTTGGAATGGGCGCTTCACTGGTTGAAATGGCAAAAAACGCACCAGAGAAGAACTTTTTTGGGATAGAAGTGCACACCCCTGGCGTAGGTGCATGCTTGTCACTGGCCCATGAAATGGGCGTGACTAATCTGCGGGTCATGTGCCACGATGCTATCGAAGTGCTGGAAAAAATGATCCCAGATGCAAGTCTCAGCGGCATGCAACTGTTTTTCCCTGACCCATGGCACAAAGCGCGTCACCATAAGCGCCGTATCGTTCAACTGCCGTTTGCCGAGCAACTGCGAGTGAAATTGGCCATAGGTGGCGTGTTCCATATGGCCACCGATTGGGAAAATTACGCAGAACATATGCTGGAAATCATGCAAGCTGCGCCAGGATATCGTAATCTATCCACTACTGGGGATTTTATGCCACGACCAGAGCAGCGTCCGCTGACCAAATTTGAGCGGCGCGGGCACCGTTTGGGGCATGGAGTCTGGGATCTAATGTTCGAGAGGACAGAGTAATGTCTAAACATCGTAGCGCACGTCTGCGCAAAAAACTGCATGTGGATGAGTTCCAAGAACTGGGCTTTACCGCAAGTTGGCAGTTTCCGGAAGGCACTAGCGCAGAACAGATTGATGCCGCACTCGACGCTTTTATTGCAGAAGTCATTGAACCAAATGGTCTCTCTTATGATGGCAGCGGCTACCTGAACTGGGAAGGCCTGATCGTGCTGCAAAAAATCGGTAAATGTACCGAAGCGCATCGTCAGCTGGTAAAAAGCTGGGCCGAAAAGCAAGGTCTGAACGATATCGACGTCAGTGACCTGCTGGATGTTTGGTGGGATTAATCCCCCTACGTTTGTCATAACAGCTTACAGCAACAACGGATACCGCAGGGTATCCGTTTTTTTATCCTTTTTTCGCACAAAAATTGAATATATGGGATAGGGTGGCACAGTTACCGCCTCTTTCCCTGCAATATGCTATTCTTGCGCCCTGCAACAACCGCCATTAAGACAGGGGAATTCGAGTGATACTGAGTAACGCACTGTTGGATGATATTTTAACGCAGGTACGCCCGCTGATCGGGCAAGGAAAGGTGGCCGACTACATTCCGGCTTTGGCCAGCGTTCCGGCAGAGAGACTGGGTATTGCGGTGTGCCTGTCTGATGGCACAGTGTATCAAGCCGGTGACGCACAAGAGCGATTCTCTATTCAATCCATCTCAAAAGTGCTGGCGTTAACACTGGCGCTGACCCGTTATTCTGAAGCTGAAATCTGGTCACGCGTAGGCAAAGAGCCCTCCGGTCAGCCATTTAACTCGCTGGTACAAATTGAGTTAGAAAAGGGCAAACCGCGTAACCCATTTATCAATGCCGGCGCGCTGATTGTTTGTGATCTGCTGCAAAGCCGTTTGAGTGCCCCAAAACAGCGCATGCTAGATCTGGTGCGCCAACTGGCCTGCCAGCCCGATATTGGTTACGACAGTGTCGTGGCCAAATCAGAGTTTGAGCACTCAGCTCGCAACGCAGCCATTGCCTACCTGATGAAATCTTTCGACAACTTTAATAATGATGTCATCGAAGTGCTGCAAACCTATTTTCATTATTGTGCGCTACAGATGAGCTGTGTTGAGCTGGCAAAAACCTTCTCCTATCTTGCCAATCAGGGGCAATCACTGTGTACGCTGGAGCCTGTTATCTCAGGAAAACAGACCCGCCAGATTAATGCACTGCTGGCAACCTGTGGTCTGTATGATGGCGCGGGAGAGTTTGCTTACCGTGTCGGAATGCCTGGGAAATCGGGTGTTGGCGGGGGCATTGTTGCCATTATTCCGGGCGAAATGAGCATCACCGTTTGGTCACCTGAGCTTGACCCTAGTGGTAACTCTCTGGCCGGTATTGCAGCACTTGAACTGCTATCTCAACGCTTGGGGCGTTCGATCTTTTAACACATTTTGTTTTTTGATACTTCTTCAGAAAAGTAACAGGCAAAAAAAGGGCAGACAAAAAAATTGTCTGCCACGATAAAAGCAATTTTTATTCAGCTGCCAATTACAGATCAGCAGAGTTCTCAGACAGGAAGCGTGCTACGCCGTCCGGAGAAGCTTGCATTGCTTTTTTGCCTTTTTCCCACTGTGCAGGGCACACATCGCCGTGCTCTTCGTGGAATTGCAGCGCATCAACCATACGCAACATTTCATCAATGTTACGGCCCAGTGGCAGATCGTTCACCACTTGGTGACGAACAACACCGTGGGTATCGATCAGGAAAGAACCGCGCAGCGCAACGCCAGCAGCTTCCAGCTCAACACCGTATGCGCGGCAGATTTCGTGCTTAACATCAGCAACCAGAGGATAACGAACTTCGCCGATACCGCCCTTGTCTACAGGTGTCTTACGCCATGCGTTGTGGGTAAACTCAGAGTCGATAGAAATACCGATCACCTCAGTACCACGCTTCTTAAACTCTTCGATACGGTGATCAAAAGCAATCAGTTCAGAAGGACAAACGAAAGTAAAATCGAGTGGGTAAAAGAAGATCACTGCAGTTTTACCGGCAATGTACTGCTTTAGATTGAAATTATTAACGATTTCACCGTTACCCAGTACTGCTGAAGCAGTAAAGTCAGGGGCTTGATGTGCTACCAGAACCATTAGCAACTCCCGTGTATTTGATTTAAGAGGTGATGAGAATATTCTCAGACAACGCGATTTAGTTTATGGAAGGTGTTACATTGAGGAAAGCGAAAAAAAACGATTGTTGTAATCGATTTTTTCGATTATCTAAATAAATCGATTAATCCCGCACCTCTCATAAGAGATAATCATAGACAATGATGACAAATAACTGGCCCTCATTAAAACAACTGCACTATTTAGTGACTTTACATGATGTTCGGAACTTTAACCGTGCAGCCCGTGCCTGTTATGTCAGCCAGTCTACGTTAAGCAGTGGGATTCAAAACCTTGAAGAGCGTCTGGGTTGTACACTAATCGAGCGTGATCACAAAGCCTTTATTTTTACTCCCAGTGGTGAAGAGGTGGTAATTCGTGCACGTGAACTGCTGGCTCGCAGTCTTGATTTAACCGATTTTGCTGCCAGCCAAACTGCTGAAATGGAAGGTCAATTGCGGGTAGGCTGTATTCCGACTATTGCCCCTTTTTTATTGTGTGATCTGGTCAAGCAAGTACAAGCGCAGTACCCGCGCCTTGAGTTAGTTTTACGTGAAGACACTACCCGTATGCTCATTGATGCATTAAAAAGTGGGCAGCTTGATGTACTGCTGCTGGCATTGCCGGTAGATATTCATGGGTTGCACAGTAAAATTATTGGGCGTGATCACTTTAAAATGGTCTTGCCTGCTACACTGGCTAAGAAACTGGTCATGCCACTTGATTTTAATCAACTGCCAGATAACTCAGTATATCTGTTAGAGCGGGAGCACTGTCTCACAGAACATGCTCTGAGTGCTTGCCATTTGGCCTATAGCAGTAAAATAAATCCTTTTACTGCTACAAGTTTACATACATTAGTACAAATGGTGGCTAATGGGTTGGGTACAACATTTGTACCACATATGGCATTAAAGCAGGGGCTGATACAGGGGTTAGATTTAGTGGTTATTGACCCACCGCAAAGCCCTGCTTATCGTGATATAGGTTTAGTTTGGCGGCCAAGTTCTAGCCGAATTAAAACATTCACTAAATTAGGTGAAGTGGTGTCAAATCTGATAACCGAATGAATATATGGGAAATTTCGCTATTAACCTTTTTATTATGCTGCATTGATAGGTCCAGATTATGCTGCCCTTGATATAGAAATAATTCAATGATGTGAGATATTTTTTATATCCTGAACCTATTACTGCTTATCGTTTTGCTATTATTTTTTTATAACTCCTCGTTTTATTGGATCTTTTTTCTCTGATCGCTAACCCTTTCTATTACCATGTTTGATACGATGTAGTGATAATTACCGGACTTAAACGGGATATGTCATTAAATTACTACGCAGCTTTCATTGTTTAGCAACAAAATATGAAAAACGTATGTGATAGAGTGATTTTTAGCTGATATTTTAATTCTTAGTCTGTATTTTTTATTATTTTAACGGCTAATACTGAAACCTTTTTTCACTCTTTTTGCACTGTATCTTGCCGTGGAATGTTTATTTTTTGTTGTCAATTGTTCATATCAACGGTAGATAATGGCATGTTGATTGGCAGAGTATAACGATAAAATCACGATACACCGCAGTATAAACAAGAGAAAAAACCATTGCATAGGTAAGTTATAAAATTACAACGTTAAAAACAGAGGCAAAATACCGATAGACAGTAAAAAAGTATCAAAATAGCTAATACTCTCTGCGGTATATTTTGATATACACCAGCAAATCGTGAAATAGTGAAATGTACTGATAACAATTCACGTAAATAAAGGTTCACCTTGATAGGCAGTATGTGATTAGCCATTTTCATATCGCAGTGTTAATCCCATGCGTGGCTATTAATGAGCCGTATTAACATTATATTCATTACATTTAAAAAGCATCGCGTTAATCGAATGAAAGGAGCAGGGCATGAACGGATATTCAGAGACCTTAACGCACCCAATACTGACATGTACTGAACCTCTTACCCGCGAATACGCGTCGATTTTAACCCCTGATGCCGTTGAATTTTTAGCGCAGTTAGTGGTTCAGTTTGCACCGCAAGTCTCCCCGTTGTTGGCTGAACGCGAAATTTGGCAGGCTGATATTGATGCAGGTGGTTTGCCTGATTTTTTGCCAAATACGCAAAACATCCGTGAAAGTGAATGGCAAATTCGCGGTGTACCGGCTGATCTGCAAGATAGGCGAGTTGAGATTACCGGCCCGGTAGAGCGCAAAATGATCATCAATGCGTTGAATGCCAACGTAAAGGTGTTCATGGCTGATTTTGAAGATTCGTTAGCCCCGTCATGGGAAAAGGTGATGCAGGGGCAACTTAACCTGCGCGATGCTGTTGTCGGTACAATCGAACACCGCGGCGAGAACGGTAAAAATTATCGTCTAAATGCCAAACATGCGGTGCTGATTTGCCGTGTGCGCGGTTTTCACCTGCAAGAGAAACACATTCAGTATCAGCATGCACCTATCCCCGGTAACTTGTTTGATTTTGCTCTGTATTTTCATCACAACTATCAGCGTTTGCTGGCCAAAGGCAGTGGCCCTTATTTCTATCTTCCTAAAATGCAGTCTTATAAAGAAGCGGCATGGTGGAGTGAGGTTTTTAGCTTTACTGAAACTCGTTACGGATTGCCGCTCGGTACGATTAAAGCCACGGTATTGATAGAAACACTGCCGGCGGTGTTTCAGATGGATGAGATTTTATATCACCTTAAAGATCATATTGTTGGGCTAAATTGTGGCCGTTGGGATTACATTTTCAGCTATATCAAAACACTGAAAAATCACCCAGAGAGAGTGCTGCCAGATCGTCAAGTTGTCACCATGAATCAGCCTTTTTTAAGTGCATATTCACGCCTGCTGGTGCGGACATGTCACCGCCGCGGTGCGTTTGCCATGGGGGGAATGGCGGCATTTATTCCCAGTAAAGATCCCGCGCGTAATGAGTGGGTACTTAATAAAGTGCGTGCGGATAAAGAGCTTGAGGCCAGTAATGGCCATGATGGTACATGGGTTGCCCACCCAGGGTTGGCTGATGTTGCAATGGCGGTATTTGATCGCGTACTCGATGGTAAACCCAATCAGCTTGATGTGCGCCGAGAGCATGATGAACCGATTACCGCCGAGACACTGCTGAGGCCGTGTGACGGTGAGCGTACCGAAGAGGGCATGCGTGCGAACATTCGTGTGGCCGTGCAATACATTGAAGCGTGGATATCAGGCAACGGTTGTGTACCGATTTATGGCCTGATGGAAGATGCCGCTACCGCTGAAATTTCTCGAACCTCTATCTGGCAGTGGATCCGCCACCAAAAGCGGTTGAATAATGGCAAGTTGGTGACCAATGCGCTGTTCAGTGACATGTTGCGTGAAGAGCTGGCCACACTGCGCGATGAGTTGGGCACTGAAACGTATGATGCCGGCCGTTTTAGTGAAGCGGCTGGATTAATGGAGCAGATTACAGTTTCTGATGATCTGGTTAATTTCCTGACCCTGTCGGGCTACCGTTATCTTGATTAAACACCGCAGTATTGCCCATACATCAATGAGGCAATAACCGTTCCGATAAAGGCGAAAGAAGAGGGAGTTTTACGATGGGCATGACACGTGAACAACAAATTGCTGCGTTAGAGAAAGAGTGGAAAGAGAATCCTCGTTGGCAGGGAGTGCGTCGTCCTTATACTGCGGCTGAAGTTGTGCGTCTGCGTGGCTCTTTTGTGCCTGAACACTCACTGGCACAGCGCGGTGCAGATAAACTGTGGCGTCTGATTAACGGTGAAGCCAAAAAAGGTTATGTAAACAGCCTTGGCGCACTGACTGGCGGACAAGCGGTGCAACAGGCAAAAGCGGGTATCGAAGCGGTCTATCTGTCGGGTTGGCAGGTGGCAGCCGACGCTAACTTGGCATCATCTATGTATCCTGATCAATCACTCTATCCAGCCAACTCAGTGCCGGCGGTGGTTGAGAAAATTAACAATGCTTTTTTACGTGCTGATCAAATTCAGTGGGCCAATGGTATCGGGCCACAAGATGAAGGTTTTATTGACTATTTTCTGCCAGTAGTTGCCGATGCTGAAGCCGGATTTGGCGGGGTACTCAATGCGTTTGAATTGATGAAATCAATGATTGAGGCGGGTGCGGGTGCGGTGCATTTTGAAGACCAGTTAGCGTCAGTCAAAAAATGCGGGCATATGGGCGGAAAAGTGCTAGTCCCAACGCAAGAAGCAATACAAAAGCTGGTGGCCGCGCGTTTAGCTGCAGATACATGCGGTGTGCCGACCGTGCTGGTTGCGCGTACTGATGCCGATGCTGCTGATTTGCTGACATCAGATTGTGATCCGTACGATGCTGATTTTGTGACCGGCGAGCGGACCAGTGAAGGTTTTTACCGCACACGTGCCGGTATTGATCAGGCTATTAGCCGTGCTCTGGCTTACTGTCCGTACGCTGATATGGTGTGGTGTGAAACCTCTAAACCCGATCTTGAGCAAGCTCGTCAATTTGCAGAGGCGGTTCATGCCAAATTCCCTGGTAAGTTACTTGCCTATAACTGTTCCCCTTCTTTTAATTGGAAGAAAAACCTTGATGACGCGACGATTGCTCGCTTCCAACAGGCATTGTCAGACATGGGCTATAAATACCAATTTATTACCTTAGCCGGTATTCATAGCATGTGGTTCAACATGTTTGAATTGGCTCACTCTTATGCACAGGGTGAGGGAATGAAACATTACGTTGAAAAAGTACAACAACCTGAATTTGCTGCCGCAGAGAAAGGTTATACCTTTGTCGCGCATCAGCAAGAAGTTGGTACCGGTTATTTTGATAAAGTCACGAATGTGATTCAGGGCGGTGCATCATCGGTAACAGCGTTAACAGGGTCAACAGAAGAAGATCAGTTTTAATGTGATTTCCGTTATCCTCGCTGTTAAATATTAAGTTGTAATTTTACTTAATACAGCATTAATACTTGCGAGTTAATAAAATAAAAGGCGGGCATCGGAAACGATGTCCGCCTTTTATTTTAAACGCTATATTCCGTGTTGAAATTAACGTGTTGATTATTATTGCTAATCCTTTTTTATTTCGTTTGAAATTGTGTTTTTCATTTTTTTTCATGGTTTGGATATATCTTTTCATTAGCTTTGTGTTTTTTTGCTTGGTATCTTTTTTTTCCGCAATCTCAGCAGTGCAAATACAATTTTAAAAATCACCTTTTAAAAGGTAAGGTACTAATATGCATAAGCTATCATTAGCTTCTTTGATCGTTACAACAACGCTATCTGTTTCTTCATTTACAACAATGGCTGCAGGTGGATTAGGCACAATTACGTTTACAGGAACCGTTGTTGCAGCGCCGTGCTCTGTTGATCCTGTCAGCCAAACACTGACTGTTCCAATGGGAACATATAATGCAGAGGATGTTAACGCGGGTGTCTCAAATGAAGTACCATTCTCTATTAAATTAACAGCCTGTGATGTTACTACATTAAAAAATGCAGCGGTTACATTTAATGGAACTGCAAGCACAACCCCAGCGTGGCTTGCAAATGGTGATACAGCCGGTGGTGCAATTAAAATTAGTGATAATGTGGGGAATCAAATTGATTTAGGCACATTATCGCAGAGTACAGCATTAGTCACGGGGAGTAATGAGCTTTTATTTAAAGCACAATACTTAAAAGATCAGGTTAATGTGACTCCCGGTTTAATTAGTGCTACTGCTACCTTTATTATTACTTATTCATGACAATTAGTGCAGAAGGTAAGCAGTAAGAGCTCGGTATCGTTCTTACTGCTTATAAGATGATCTATTTCTTTTGAATGTTCGCACAATTTATCGATTAATTTTACATCATTTATAGCAAGCTATTAACTGAAGTGTTAAAGGTTAATATGATTATTATAAAAAAAAGTCGCGCAATTATTTTACTTGTACCGATGGTTTTATTGAAGGTTGTGTGTGCAGAGGAAGTTGAATTTAATTCAAATGTTCTAAGTAAAGAAGAACAAAAAAATATTGACCTGAGTCGCTTTTCTCACTCTGGTGATATTGTTGCAGGGGATTATATTTTAACATTAAATGTGAATAAACAAGAAGTGGGTTATTTTAGTGTTAACTTTAAGCAAGATGAGAATACTAAGCATTCTGCGTTACCTTGTATTACATCTAATATGGTGAATAAATTTGGCTTAACACAAAAAGCGATGAGCGATATTCAATGGGATACTCATAGCCTTTGTTTAAATCTGGCAAGCCTACCAGGGTTAAATGTGAATGTTGATTTAGCCAGTGCAACATTGAATATCGCTATTCCCTATGGTGAGCTTGAGTATTCCTCTGCAGTATGGGAACCCACCGCACGTTGGGATGATGGTATACCCGGTATATTACTTGACTATAATATTACTGCACAAGCTCTTCACAAAAGAAGAGAAGATAACAGTGAAAGCGTTAATGGAAATGGAACTGCCGGTTTTAATTTAGGGCCTTGGCGGTTTAGAGCAGATTGGCAAGCATATTCACACGCGACTGATATTGATAATAGTATGAACTGGAGTCGCATTTATGCTTACCGTGCTCTTCGAGGCATAAAATCAAAACTTACTTTGGGTGAAAGTTATCTTAACTCGACCTTGTTTGATGCATTTCGTTTTATTGGCGCAAGTCTTGCGTCTGATGAAAGTATGGTCGCACCTCATTTACGTGGATATTCACCTGAAATTTCGGGGGTGGCAAAAACAAATGCGAGAGTCATTATTACACAACAAGGAAGAGTTATTTATGATACGCAAGTATCTCCTGGTGTATTTCGAATCCAAGATATAAATAGCGCAGTATCAGGTACACTTGATATTAGAGTCGAAGAGCAAGATGGCAGTATTCAACAATTCCAAGTAGATACAGCGAAAATCCCATATTTAACTCGGCCAGGACAAGTGAGGTATAAATTGGCAATGGGAAAAACATCTCAATGGGAAAATAACCAACAAGGTGAGCCCTTTGCAAACAGTGAATTTTCTTGGGGAGTCACGAATGGTTGGTCACTTTATGGTGGTATTATTGCCTCTGAACACTACCAAGCAACTTCATTAGGTCTTGGGCGTGATTTGTTGGCATTTGGTGCAATATCTGCAGATATGAGTGCTTCTTGGAGTCAGCCTGAGGAAAAGAAATTACACGGTTTATCTTATCGGCTGAGTTATGCTAAACGGTTTGATGAATATAATAGTCAAATATCATTTGCAGGCTATCGATTTTCTGACCAAGATTTTATGAGTATGTCTGACTATTTAGACGCTAAATATCGTGAGGATATACAACAAAAACAAAACAAAGAGATGTATAACCTCTCATTAAGTAAAACGTTTGAAGATATAGATTTGAGTACATACATTTCATATAGTCGCTCAACCTATTGGAATCAAAAAAGTGACAGCCGTTATAATATTACTGCGTCTAAAATGATGGAGTTAGGGAATTTTCGCCATGTAAGTGTAAATATCTCAGCCTTTACGACAGAGTATGAAGATAATATTGATGATAATGGTATGTACTTATCCTTGTCTATTCCGTTTAGAGATAATGGGTCGATCACACTATCGAGTGATATATCACAAGGTGGGATACAGAGCATAGGTTATTACGATAAGATAAATGATCGCAGTAGTTATCACTTGAGTACTGGTGTAAAAAGTCATGGAGGGGAAATTACATCATCAGGATCATTTATTTATCAAGGTAGTGTGTTTGATTTGAATATTAACGCAAGTCAAGCTGCAGGTGACTATAATGCAGTGAGTATGAATTTACGTGGAGGAGTGACATTAACAACAGAGGGAGGTGCTCTGCATCGAATGAACCAAATAGGAAGCACTCGACTTTTAATTGATACAAACCGCATTTCTAATATACCCATTAATACGTTAGGGGCTGATACTCATACAAATCTATTTGGTAAAGCTGTAGTCAATGATATTAACAGTTTTAATCGAAACAGTTATACGGTGAATATCAATAAATTAGCAGATGATGTTGAAGTTATACAGTCTGTTGTGCACGCTTCCTTAACTGAAGGGGCAATAGGTTATCGTACTTTCCCAGTTGTATCCGGTGAAAAAATAATGGCAACCATTAAAAAAAGAGATCACAGTACACCGCCACTTGGTGCAGAGGTGACTAACAGCGAATTACACCAAGTTGGTATTGTTGGTGATGATGGTATGACTTACTTGAGTGGATTAAAACCAGCACAAATCCTTTCGGTTTCATGGAATGGAAAACCACAGTGCCAAATAAAATTACCTGATACTTTTAAAAAGGATAATCAGCAAGTTTTGTTGTTACTTTGTAAATAACTCATATTTTATAAAATATCGATGATGTCAAGCCTATTATTAATAATGAGATGATAACAATGACTCCACGTGGTGTAGATTACCTTTATATGGGTGTGGCTTTAATTATTATTTTAACTGCACCTACCACCAATGCAACAATATCCGTTGACCGCACAAGAGTTATTTTTAACGGGAAAGATTCAACAATGGGGATGACACTTCAAAACAATAATGAGAAACAGCCTTACTTAGCTCAAAGTTGGATCGAAGATGAGAAAGGGAATAAATCGACAGATCGTATCATTGTGCTTCCCCCACTGCAAAGGATTGAAGCAAAGAGCAAAAGCCAAATAAAGTTTCAAGCACTACCAGGTTTATCGTTATTACCTCAAGATAGAGAGAGCGTTTTTTATCTTAATGTCAGAGAGATCCCACCTAAAACAAAAAAAGAGAATGTTTTACAAATAGCATTGCAAACAAAAATAAAACTTTTTTATCGTCCTGCTTCTCTTGTTGTATCGCGAAATGATAAACCGTGGCAACATGAAATAGTATTAAAACAAGAAGAGGTCGGCGCAAAAGTCATTAATCCAACACCTTATTATATTACCCTTACTGATGCCCGTTCAGATAAGCGATTAGCAGTTAATAATGTATTTAAAACAGTGATGATCTCACCATTTAGTGAGCACCCAATTGGCCATCTATTACTGAATGGAACACCGACGCTATCATACATTAATGATCATGGTGGTGAGGTTGAATTGACTTTTTCATGTGAAAAACAAACGTGCCAAGTGCAAGATAAAAAGTAAAACTCCATTGCTATAAATAAAAAACTCAACAGAAGATACGTATTGATTGGGTCGAGGGGTGATAAGTGAAATGTAGAATAGTTATCACATTTATATTTATTAACGCGCTATTGTATCACCCACTAACT
This sequence comes from Plesiomonas sp., assembly GCF_051652165.1. Classification (GTDB taxonomy): domain Bacteria; phylum Pseudomonadota; class Gammaproteobacteria; order Enterobacterales; family CAMTGL01; genus Plesiomonas. The sequence continues at coordinate 46,640 of NZ_JBOFTR010000003.1, read as the reverse complement.
TTGGCTGTAAATAGCATGATGACGTATACTATTACCGGGGTGGCATTTGCTCCAGCTTGTATTATTAATAACAATAGTGATATTAATGTAGAGTTTGGTAACGTTAATACTGAAAGTATTCGTGATGGTCTGTATAAAGTAATCACCGTGGTTCCAGTTGAGTGTGCTTATCATACCGGTACACCAAAGGTTACTTTTTCTGGTGTTATTAGCCCTGAGTTTGGTAACGCAAATATACTCAGCACTACAAAAGAGAGTGAGGGGCTCGGTATTGCTTTATATAAAGGTCACTATGTTGATGCAAGTCATGCATTACCATTAAATATCGCGGTTGATTTAAATAGTGATGAGTTTACTGGCACACAATTTTCATTCACCTCTTTATTAATAGAGAGTGGGCGTATAGCCGTGACGCCTGGAATATTTACTGCAGTAGCAACAATTAAAATAGCCTATGAGTAAAGCAAATACCTCTTTCATAGCTTGAATATTCACTTTAGATATCAATAAAATAACCCAGCGGTGATATTAATGTACGGTATTAAATGCACGTTTTTTTTGTGTTTGTTTATTATCTATACTACGCCAACATATGCAGTCACAAAAACAGCCTCACAAAATGGTATTCACGCTATATATGAATACGATGATCCTGAGCAAATGTATGCAATAAATACCATTACCTTAGATACCAGCTCTTATAATCCAATGGATACCAATTCAAATGTGACTATTTCATTGGCCATTATGCCAAATCCAAGTACACACCATTGGAGTGGAACATCAAATCAAAGCTCACCTAGATCAATATATACTGTTTATTCAGGATGTAAGGCATTAACCGGAGTAAGTACAACAGTTTTACATGAGCACTGTTCATCACGCAGTGGTACAGTAGATGTTCCCGATCAAAGTACACAAACAGTCAATATTGCCTATACCTATAGAGGGCAAGATATTACGGTAAGCCCTTCTGTATTTACACGTAACGTTATTGGTGCAGGGCAAGCAGCGTATGATGGTCAGTTTTCATACCGAATAGATAATAATATTACCGGTACTCGAATACCTGTAGAAGCAAGGCTGTCGTTAAAGCGTGATAACGCTTGTTGGTACAGTAATCTCTCAAGCCTGATTGAGTTAGGTAGCTTAACAGTCGGAGAGCTAACTGATGCTACACTAACGCAAAAAAGTGAGTGTCTTACAGATATTGCACGAGAAATATCGTATACCCTTATCAGCGCAAACAATGCAGCAAATTTAACATTGCACAAAAATGGCGCAAGCTCAGGAGTACCGTTACCAACAACTGTCACAGAAACAAACACCAGCACAGCTGATAAATTACGTTTTACAGCGATAAACCCAGGGCCTGTTGAGATTATACTGCAAGCCACAGTTCGTATTCCGTAGCATCAACATGCGCATATTTTGCGGAAATGTCGCCATGTTACCGTATCACATAGCCATTAAAAGTGTGGCAATTTCAGAAGAAACCCCAGATAACAACTTGAAGACACGGGCAGGCAGCTCTAGACTACTTACCTATTTATTTATCGGTATTGGTCATGCGTGTAGCTGATTTTTCATTTTCTCTGCCTGAAGAGCTGATTGCGCGGTATCCGCAACCTGAGCGTACAGCAAGCCGTTTGTTGTCACTTAATGGTACAACAGGCGCATTAACACACGGTATGTTCTCTGACGTACTGAATCATATTCAAGCCGGTGATCTGGTCGTATTTAATAATACACGCGTGATCCCTGCCCGTATGTTTGGTCGCAAAGCCTCAGGTGGCAAAATTGAAGTATTAGTTGAACGTGTGCTCGATAACCAACGTATTTTGGCACATGTGCGCTCATCTAAATCCCCAAAACCTAACACAGAGTTGCTGTTAGGGGATGATGAAAGTGTACATGCAACAATGCTGGCACGGCACGATGCACTATTTGAGATCCGTTTTGATGATCCGCGCAGCGTATTTAGCATACTCGATGCAATCGGCCATATGCCACTGCCGCCTTACATAGATCGCCCCGATGAAGAGAGCGATAAAGAGCGTTATCAAACAGTGTATAACACCACCCCAGGTGCTGTGGCTGCGCCCACTGCGGGGCTGCATTTTGATGATGCCATGCTTGAAAAACTGAAAGCCAAAGATGTTGAACTGGCATTTGTTACCCTGCATGTAGGCGCAGGCACTTTTCAGCCGGTGCGGGTAGATACGCTTGAAGAACATCACATGCACTCAGAGTATGCCGATGTCTCACAAGATGTTGTTGATGCGGTTTTAGCCTGTAAAGCCCGTGGTAATCGGGTTATCGCCGTTGGGACAACATCTGTTCGATCACTTGAAAGTGCAGCAAAAGCTGCTGGAGATGATCGACTCATTGCACCATTCCAGCAAGATACCGATATTTTTATCTATCCAGGTATCAAATTTAAAGTCGTTGATGCGTTGATTACCAATTTTCATCTGCCAGAATCAACCTTAATCATGCTGGTTTCTGCCTTTGCCGGATATGAACATACGATGTATGCCTATCAGCAGGCTGTTGAGCATAAATATCGCTTTTTCAGCTACGGTGATGCGATGTTTATCACGCGTCAAGCATAAAAAAGTCATTCAATTCTCAACGAATCGTCAGTTAGCATAATAACTGACGTGTTAAATGCAGATTATCGGTATAATTACGACACCACACTGTCGTGTCGCAATAATAGCAAGACAACATCAGACTGTTTCTCTGATGTCAGGAGGATAAGTGAAGTACGAACTGATTAGCACTGAAGGCAATGCTCGCCGTGGACGACTGGTTTTTGAGCGTGGCGTTGTTGAAACCCCGGCATTTATGCCCGTGGGGACCTATGGCACAGTCAAAGGGATGACTCCGGAAGAGGTAGAACAAACAGGTGCTCAAATCCTGCTTGGTAATACCTTTCACCTTTGGTTGCGTCCTGGGCAAGATATTATGCGTAAGCATGGTGATCTGCACGACTTTATGAAATGGCCTGGCCCAATTCTGACTGACTCAGGGGGGTTTCAAGTTTTCAGTTTAGGCGATATACGTAAGATCACCGAAGAGGGCGTACACTTTCGTAGCCCTGTGAATGGTGACAAAATCTTTCTAAGCCCTGAAAAATCAATGGAAATTCAGTATGATTTAGGCTCTGACATTGTCATGATTTTTGACGAATGCACGCCTTATCCAGCAGATTGGGACTATGCAAAACGCTCAATGGAGATGTCATTGCGTTGGGCTGATCGTTGCCGTATACACTTTGATCAATTAGGGAATAAAAATGCCCTATTTGGTATTGTACAAGGTAGCGTATATGAAGATCTGCGTGATATTTCAGTGAAAGGGCTCACCGAAATTGGTTTTGACGGCTATGCTGTCGGTGGATTAGCTGTCGGTGAACCTAAAGAGGATATGCACCGCATTTTGGAGCATACCTGCCCACAATTACCGCAAGATAAACCCCGCTATCTAATGGGTGTAGGTAAGCCTGAAGACTTGGTCGAAGGCGTACGTCGTGGTATCGATATGTTTGACTGTGTGATGCCGACACGAAATGCGCGAAATGGCCATTTATTTGTTACTGATGGCGTAGTAAAAATTCGTAATGCCAAGTATCGTGACGACTTAGCGCCCTTAGATGCTGAGTGTGATTGCTACACATGTCGCAATTATACGCGTGCTTACTTGTACCATTTAGATCGTTGTAACGAAATTCTGGGTGCTCGCTTAAACACCATCCATAACCTGCGTTATTACCAGCGTTTGATGGCTGGCATTCGCCAATCGATTGAAGAAGGGGCGTTTGCTGAGTTTGTAACAGCATTCTATACCCGAATTGGAAAACCTGTTCCACCACTGAATCAGCAATAACGTTGAGACACGTGTAATTTAAATCACCAATAATATAGATGAGGAAGATTCACCGATGAGTTTGTTCATTTCTGACGCTTATGCGGCCGCCGGAGCGCCGGCACAGGGAAGCAGCCTACAATTGATTTTCATGCTGGTTATTTTTGGTCTGATTTTCTATTTCATGATTTACCGTCCGCAAGCCAAGCGTACTAAAGAGCACAAAAACCTGATGGACTCTATCAGCAAAGGTGACGAAGTGCTGACCAACGGTGGTCTAATTGGTCGTGTTGCTAAGGTGAATGCTGAAACGGGTTATTTAGCCATTGCGTTAAATGACACGACAGAAGTCACCATCAAGAAAGACTTTGTGACTGCCGTTCTGCCAAAAGGCACGATGAAGTCTCTGTAATTTTAATACTTCCCTAAGGGGATCGTCGTGTTAAACCGTTATCCTTTATGGAAGTATCTGATGGTGGCCTTCGTGGTCACCATTGGCGCTTTATATGCACTTCCAAACATCTATGGCGAAGACCCGGCAATTCAAATTTCGGGTGTTCGTGGTGCATCTGCAGATGTACAAACGCTAGATACAGTAAAAGAACTTCTCACAAGCAAAAAGCTTCCAATCAAAGCTATTGCATTAGAAGATGGCACTGTTTTAGTCCGCTTTAAAGACACTGATGAGCAGTTGACTGCGCGTGATATTGTTGCCGATGCTTTAGGCGATAAATATACTGTCGCACTCAATCTGGCTGCAGCAACGCCACGTTGGTTAGAAGACATTGGTGCTAACCCAATGAAACTCGGTCTTGATCTGCGTGGTGGCGTACACTTCCTAATGGAAGTGGATATGGATGCAGCATTGGATAAACTGCAAGAGCAAACCGCAGATAGCTTCCGTTCAGAACTGCGTGAACAGCGTATTCGTTACAGTGCTGTCCGTAAAGTTGACTCTGGTGCGGTTGAAGTGCGTTTTCGTGATGCCGCAGATTTAAAAGCCGCTTTAGCCTATCTTGAGCCTTTACATCGTGACCTGGTTTTTAACAGCCTAGATGATCAAAATGCCTTTACTGCAAAACTCAGTGAGGCAAAGCTTAAAGAAGCACGTGAATATGCGGTACAGCAAAATATCACTATTTTGCGAAACCGTGTTAATGAGCTAGGTGTTGCTGAACCGATTGTACAGCGTCAAGGTGCAAGCCGCATTGTTGTTGAACTGCCGGGCATTCAAGATACTGCACGTGCAAAAGAGATTTTAGGTGCAACAGCTACACTTGAGTTCCGGTTAGTAAATAACCAAGCTGATCTGCAAGCCGCACTTAATGGCCGTGTTCCTGGCGACTCTGAAATTCAGCGTATGCGTGATGGCAGCCCTGTACTTTTATATAAAAAAGTCGTACTGACCGGTGATCATATTACTGACTCTAGTGCCAGCGTTGATGAGTACAACCGTGCACAAGTGAACATCTCCCTTGATGGGGAAGGTGGCACTAAGATGGCTAACTTTACCAAAGATAACATCGGTAAACCGATGGCTACTCTGTTTAGTGAATACAAAGACAGTGGTAAGCGCGATGCCAGCGGTAAAGTCATTTTGCAAAAGCACGATGAGGTCATCAACGTTGCAACTATCCAATCACGTTTAGGCCGTAGTTTCCGAATTACCGGAATTGATAGCCAAGCTGAAGCTCACAACCTCTCTTTGCTGTTGCGTGCTGGTGCGCTGATAGCACCTATCCAAATAGTAGAAGAGCGGACCATTGGCCCATCACTGGGTGCACAAAACATCCAGCAAGGTCTTGATGCCTGTATGTGGGGTTTAGCTGCCGTTGTTATCTTCATGGCAATTTACTACCGTAAGTTTGGTCTCATTGCAATCAGTGCACTGTTAGCAAACCTTGTACTGATTATCGGGATTATGTCAATGTTGCCGGGTGCAACCCTGACAATGCCAGGTATTGCCGGTATTGTCTTAACAGTGGGGATGGCAGTCGATGCGAACGTACTGATCTTTGAGCGGATACGTGAAGAGATGCGTAATGGTCGTTCGATTCAACAAGCGATTCACGAAGGCTATAGCAATGCATTCTCCAGTATTGCCGATGCGAACGTGACGACATTGATCACCGCGTTGATCTTGTATGCCGTGGGTACGGGCCCTGTGAAAGGCTTTGCTATCACCCTCAGCATTGGTATTGCGACCTCAATGTTTACCGCCATTATCGGTACCCGCGCTATCGTAAACTTCCTTTACGGTGGCAAGCGCATTGATAAGCTATCAATCTAAGGAGTGCCGACGTGGTAGCTGAAAAAAGTAACATTCCCGACAATAAGCCAAAGATCATTGACTTTATGCGTCTTGGTCCGGCAGCGTTTGTATTTTCGCTGGTGTTAATGGTTGTTTCGCTTGGGATTATCTTCACCAAGGGCTTTAACTGGGGGCTTGATTTTACGGGTGGAACGCTCATTGAAGTCAACTTTTCACAACCTGCTGATCTCGGTCAAGTTCGTGATGAACTGCAAAAAGCAGGCTTTGAAAATGCCATCGTACAGAACTTTGGTACTTCGCGTGATGTCATGGTGCGTATGCCACCAAAAGATGATGTTAAAGGTGAAGAGCTAGGGCAGCGTGTACTGGCTGCGGTTCAGAGTGGCGTTGACACAAAAGCACAAGTTCATCGTATTGAATTTGTTGGCCCAAATGTCGGCAGTGAACTGGCAGAAGCGGGTGGCATGGCTATTTTAGTGTCACTATTAAGTATTTTGCTGTATGTCGGTGTGCGTTTTGAATGGCGTTTAGCCATGGGTGCAGTGCTCTCGTTAGCGCATGATATCATCATTACGCTAGGGGTATTGTCTCTGTTCCAGATAGAGCTGGATCTGACCATTGTCGCATCATTGCTATCAGTGGTTGGTTATTCACTGAACGATACCATCGTTGTATTTGACCGGATCCGTGAGAACTTCCGTAAAGTACGCCGTGGTACACCGGCAGAGATCCTAAACCTATCACTGACACAAACCCTGAGCCGTACACTGATGACCTCAGGCACAACACTGGTAGTTGTCTTGTCACTGTTTGTTTTTGGTGGTGCACTGATCCACGGTTTTGCGACCGTAATGCTCATTGGTGTGGGTATCGGTACTTACTCATCTATCTACGTAGCATCTGCTTTAGCACTGAAATTGGGTGTTAAACGTGAGCATATGTTGCCACCGGTAGTCGAGAAAGAGGGTGCTGATCTTGAGCGTCTACCCTAACCGCTGATCTGTACACTGTGATACCTGATATGTATTGTGAGTATCAGTAGTTTGATTGAGCCGTTGTAAGTGCAGCGGTTCAATCGGTAACAAGCAGCAGATAGATAGGTGATAATGATGCAATACTCATAATGACCTTATCGTATGCAACATAATAAAAAACCGCATCAGCCAAGGCTAATGCGGTTTTTTTTAATCAGTCTTCGCCGATAATTGCTTAACGCTTGAGAGCTTCACTCAAATCATCACGCATTGTTGCAAGCATGGCACGAACCACACGTGGATTACCGGCAACAGTATTGCCACTCAGCAGGTGATTATGCCCACCGATAAAATCACATACAATACCGCCGGCTTCACGCACAATCAGTTCACCCGCTGCAGTATCCCACGGCTTTAAACCTAACTCAAAGAAACCGTCTACACGACCCGCAGCAACATAAGCCAAATCCAGTGCAGCCGAACCCGTACGGCGGAAATCTGCACACTGTGTGAACATTGTCGATAAAATTGCCATATAAGCATTGGCGTGTTGCTTGGCTTTGAATGGGAAGCCTGTTGCCAGAATAGTACCGTTCAGGTCTTTTGCATCACCACAACGTAAACGATAGCCGTTCAGTTGTGCGCCGCTACCGCGTGTTGCGGTAAATAGCTCATTACGGATAGGATCGTATACCACAGCCACTTCGGTGCGGCCTTTAATGCGCACAGCGATAGAGACTGAGAAATGTGGAATACGTTTAATGAAATTAGTTGTACCATCCAGCGGATCGATAACCCATTGTACATCAGCATCTTCACCAATATGTTCACCACACTCTTCACTGATAATTGTGTGATTAGGGTATGATTTTTGAATGGTGTGGATAATTGATTTTTCAGCCGCTTTGTCAATATTGGTGACAAAGTCGTTTACACCCTTCTGGGTTGCCTCAACAGAGTCTGGTTGTTCGTAAGCTTTGGCAATAACGTTACCAGCCTTGCGCGCAGCACGCACGGCAATGTTCAGCATCGGATGCATAGGTCTCTTCCGGTGGATGTTGTTAAAGAACGGGAAAACGGTGGCGGAGTATAGCAAGCTAATTAGTATAAAAGCAAAGAGTGTTTTTTCTTGTGTTGCATCCTAGATGCATAGCATGGGCTCTGAATCACTGCGCAACCTGTTGGAAATATGCTAATATAATTCCCTTTTTTGAGCGTGTTGATCTTGGGGCGTTATCGTCACCTCGGTCAACTCACCCATCGTCTGATTAACCACGTTAGAGCAATCATGTTAGAGAATGTGCGAATTGTCCTGGTAGAAACCTCCCACACCGGCAACATGGGGTCTACCGCGCGAGCAATGAAAACCATGGGGCTGACCAACTTATATCTGGTTAACCCAAAAGTTGAGCCAGACTCACAAGCAATTGCTCTGGCAGCAGGGGCGAGCGATGTTATCGGCCAAGCTAAAATTGTCGCATCACTCGATGAAGCTATTGGTGACTGTGGTCTGGTTATCGGCACCAGCGCCCGTTCACGTACGCTACAGTGGCCGCTGATTGAACCACGTGAATGTGGTCAGCGTATTGCCAGTGAATCAGTTCATCATCCTGTTGCTTTGGTGTTTGGCCGTGAGCGTGTTGGGCTCACCAATGAAGAGCTGCAAAAGTGCAACTATCATGTCACCATTCCTGCTAATCCTGAATATAGTTCATTGAATTTGGCGATGGCGGTACAACTGTTAGCGTATGAAATTCGTATGAATTTTCTTGAGCAAACACGCACCTCTAAAACAGATTACACTCAACAAGAGAGTGTCTATCCACTCAGTGATGATCTAGAACGCTTCTATCAACACCTCGAACAGGTGCTCACAGAAGTGAATTTTATTCGTACCGAAACGCCGAGTGCGGTAATGAGCAAATTGCGCCGCATGTATACCCGCGCGCGCCCAGAAGCGGCAGAGCTAAACATCTTGCGCGGCATGCTAACAGCAGTACAAAAAAACAAGCGTAAACAAGATAATAATCCTGAGTAAAATGGTCGGGCTTATACTTGACTGTTTTAGTCGGGAATGGCACAATATCCCTACATTTATTAGAGGATGAAGTGCCGCATGAGACTGACATCAAAAGGACGTTACGCAGTGACCGCTATGTTAGATGTGGCACTGCATTCAGAGCAAGGGCCTGTAACACTTGCTGAGATCTCCGAGCGCCAAGGGATCTCTCTTTCATACCTTGAACAGCTTTTTGCACGGCTGCGTAAACAAGGTTTAGTCAACAGCGTTCGTGGCCCTGGTGGTGGATATTTATTGGGGAAACCCTCTGAAAGTATCGCAGTAGGTATGGTGATTTCTGCGGTAGATGAATCGGTTGATGCTACTAAGTGTTTAGGAAAAGGTGACTGCCAAGGTGGTGTTCGTTGCCTGACACACACATTATGGCGCGATCTTAGCGACAGGATTAGCAGTTTTTTAAATAACATTACGTTAGCCGAGTTGATGGCAAATCAAGATGTTTTACATGTCGCTGATCGCCAAGAGAGTGCACTTCGTCATCCTGCACAAAAAACATCACTGAATACCGATGTGCAAAATATAAATTTAAGCGTTTGATTTTAAAATTAATTTTAAAATAATAAAACCTAACGAAATGTTTTGGAGCAATGAGATGAAATTGCCTATTTATCTTGATTATTCTGCAACCTGTCCAATGGACCCGCGTGTTGCCGAAAAAATGATGCAGTTTATGACGATGGATGGCACGTTTGGTAATCCAGCGTCGCGTTCGCATCGTTTCGGTTGGCAGGCAGAAGAGGCCGTTGATATTGCGCGCAATCAGATTGCCGCGCTGGTCAACGCTGATCCGCGTGAGATAGTCTTTACCTCAGGTGCAACTGAAGCAGATAACCTGGCAATTAAAGGCGTTGCTAATTTTTACGGTAAAAAAGGTAAGCACATCATTACCTGTAAAACCGAGCATAAAGCCGTGCTAGACACCTGCCGCCAGATGGAGCGTGAAGGTTTTGAGGTCACCTATCTTGATCCTGAGCCAAGTGGTTTAGTTGATCTTGATAAACTAGCCGCAGCAATGCGCGATGACACCATTTTAGTCTCTATCATGCATGTGAATAATGAGATTGGTGTGATTCAAGATATCGCGGCTATCGGTGAAATGTGCCGCAGCCGTGGAATTTTATTCCATGTTGATGCCACCCAAAGTGTGGGTAAAATTCCCGTTGATCTTTCAACTCTTAAAGTTGATTTGATGGCCTTCTCTGCACACAAAGTGTATGGCCCGAAAGGTATTGGTGCACTGTATGTCCGCCGTAAACCGCGTGTTCGTTTAGAAGCACAAATGCACGGCGGTGGACATGAGCGTGGCATGCGTTCCGGCACGCTACCCGTACATCAAATTGTTGGCATGGGTGAAGCTTACCGTATCTCTAAAGAAGAGATGGACGTTGAAATGGCGCGTATCCGCACACTGCGTGACCGTCTGCTTAATGGCCTCAAAGATATGGAAGCTGTCTATGTGAACGGCAGTCTTGAACAGCGTATGGCCGGAAACCTCAACATCAGCTTTGCCTATGTTGAAGGTGAGTCATTGATCATGGCGCTCAAAGATCTGGCTGTATCCTCAGGTTCTGCCTGTACTTCTGCCAGCCTTGAACCCTCTTATGTTTTACGCGCGCTAGGCCTCAATGATGAGCTTGCACACAGCTCTATTCGTTTCTCAATTGGCCGTTATACCACGGAAGAGCAGGTCGATTATGCCATTGAACTGTGCCGCACAGCGGTAACACGGCTGCGTGAACTTTCGCCTCTGTGGGATATGTACCAAGAAGGCGTAGATTTAAGCACTGTTGAATGGGCGCACCATTAATTTCTTACAGGATTGAGGATAGAGATCATGGCATACAGCGAAAAGGTCATTGACCACTATGAAAACCCACGTAACGTCGGCGCGTTTGATAAAAACGATGCGCAAGTTGGTAGCGGTATGGTCGGCGCTCCTGCGTGCGGCGATGTAATGAAACTGCAAATTAAAGTCAGCGAAAACGGCATCATTGAAGATGCACGCTTTAAAACTTATGGTTGCGGTTCAGCTATTGCATCAAGCTCACTGGTCACAGAGTGGGTAAAAGGCAAAAGTCTTGATGAAGCAGCGGCCATTAAAAATACCGATATTGCAGAAGAGCTAGCTCTGCCTCCGGTAAAAATTCACTGCTCTATTTTAGCGGAAGATGCAATTAAAGCCGCGATTGCTGATTATAAAAGCAAACATAACAGCGCAGAATAACCACAAAAACGAGTCAAAGGGGTTGTAGAGTAATGGCGATCACCATGAGCGAAAGCGCAGAGAACCGAGTTCGCACGTTTTTAACTAATCGTGGAAAAGGGCTAGGGTTACGCTTAGGTGTGAAAACATCAGGTTGTTCTGGCATGGCGTATGTGCTTGAGTTTGTTGATGTATTAAATGATGACGATGTCGTATTTGAAACAAACGATGTAAAGGTGATCGTTGATCAAAAAAGCCTACAATTCCTTGATGGCACAGAGTTGGATTTTGTGCGTGAAGGGTTAAATGAAGGGTTTAAATTCAATAACCCAAATGTGACAGGTGAATGTGGTTGTGGTGAAAGTTTTAATGTATAAGCGGCCACTTACCCGTGTTATTTTGTAGTCAACGCTGGGTTGTATCCACATGAACTACTTTGAATTATTTGGGCTGCCAGTCTGCTTTAAGGTCGACGGCAGCCTTTTAACATCTCACTATCGTGAGCTGCAAAAACAGAATCATCCTGATAAATTTGCAACAGCATCAGAGCGTGATCGTCTTTTGGCGGTTCAAAATGCTGCCAACATCAATGAAGGTTACCAAACACTGCGTGATCCTTTGCTGCGAGCAGAATATTTGCTGGCTCAAAATGGGATTTCATTGCATGCAGAGCAGCAGACCTTGCGTGATCCTGAGTTTTTGATGCAGCAAATGATGCTGCGTGAAGAGCTCGAAGAGATTGAGCAGGCGAGCTCCGCAGACATTGAGACGCTGCTGGGCGAATTTGAGCAACGCCTCACGGTGATGAACCGTACGCGTATGCAGCAGTTGCAAGATGATCTGGAAAAGGCGCAGTGGGATCAGGCCGCTGATCATGTGCGTAAACTTAAATTTTTAGCCAAACTCCAGCAGGAAATTGAGCGGTTAGAAGATAACCTGTTGGGGTAATAACGGAAAATAATATGGCGTTATTACAAATTGCTGAACCTGGGCAAATGGCTGCGCCGCATCAGCATCGTCTGGCAGCGGGTATTGATTTAGGCACCACAAACTCACTGGTTGCATCGGTACGCAGTGGTCAGGCACAAACCCTGCCTGATGATCAGGGGCGTCATTTGCTGCCTTCTGCTGTGTATTATGGCCATGTTGATGTGGCAACCACGCCAGAGGCTAATCCCTCTGCTGCCGTATCGCTAATGAACGGTCCACTGGTTGGATGGCATGCCCGTACGCAAGCTGCACAAGACCCTGCAAATACTCTAATCTCGGTTAAACGTTTTATGGGGCGTTCACTGGCTGATATCCAGCAGCGTTACCCGCGTTTACCGTACCGCTTTAGTGCCAGTGAAAATGGCTTACCGCAAATAGAAACTGCACAAGGCTCGGTCAATCCGGTTCAGGTTTCTGCTGAGATATTAAAAATACTGGCTGCGCGTGCCGAACAGACCCTTGGTGGTGAATTGAGTGGCGTCGTGATTACCGTTCCGGCCTACTTTGATGATGCACAGCGTCAAGGCACCAAAGATGCGGCGCGTCTTGCGGGTTTGCATGTGCTGCGTTTGCTCAACGAACCAACGGCGGCCGCGATTGCTTACGGGCTAGACTCAGGTCAAGAGGGCGTTATTGCCGTCTATGATCTGGGTGGTGGCACGTTTGATATCTCTATTTTGCGTTTATCGCGCGGTGTGTTTGAGGTATTGGCAACTGGCGGTGACTCTGCGCTGGGTGGTGATGACTTTGATCATCTGCTGGCCGATTGGCTACGTGAACAAGCAGGATTAACCAGTGCAGATGCCAGCTTACAGCGGCAACTGCTCGATGAAGCTATTCGCGCTAAAATCGCGCTGAGTGATGCTGATAGCGTCAACGTTGCTATCGCAAACTGGCAGGGTGAGTTGACCCGCGATCAGCTAGACACCCTGATTCTGCCGCTGGTTAAAAAAACATTGTTAGCTTGCCGCAGAGCACTGAAAGATGCCGCGGTCAGCAGTGATGAAGTGCAGGCTGTGGTGATGGTCGGCGGTTCAACCCGTGTTCCACTGGTGCGCGAACAAGTCGGGCACTTTTTTGGCCAAACCCCGTTAACCGCGATTGATCCAGATAAAGTGGTCGCTATTGGTGCTGGTATTCAGGCCGATATTTTGGTCGGTAATAAACCAGATGCCCAAATGCTGTTGTTGGATGTGATCCCACTTTCACTGGGCATTGAGACCATGGGGGGGCTGGTTGAGAAAATCATCCCGCGTAATACCACGATCCCAGTGGCCAGAGCACAAGAGTTTACCACTTTCAAAGATGGCCAAACGGCCATGATGGTTCATGTGGTGCAGGGTGAGCGGGAGTTAGTGGCAGATTGCCGCTCACTGGCCCGTTTTACCTTGCGCGGCATTCCCGCTATGCCGGCGGGTGGTGCACATATTCGCGTGACATATCAGGTTGATGCCGATGGGCTGCTCAGTGTCACGGCGATGGAAAAATCATCGGCAGTACAAGCTTCCATTCAGGTTAAGCCATCGTACGGGCTGAGTGATGACGAGATCGTAGCAATGCTGCGAGATTCGATGACACATGCCGAAAATGATGTGCAGGCTCGCATGCTCGCCGAGCAACGGGTGGATGCCGATCGTGTGATTGAGAGTGTGGTTGCGGCGCTGGAAAAAGATGCCAATCTGCTCTCTGCCGATGAGCTTGCCACTATCACTCAAGCACTTACCGAATTACGTGCTGTACGGCATGGTTCGATAAGCAGCGCGATTGAACAAGCAATTAAAAACGTTGATGCGGCAACCCAAGATTTTGCTGCTCGCCGTATGGATGAATCTATCCGTCATGCATTGATGGGTCACTCTGTGGACGAGATGTAGTATGCCAAAAATTGTATTTTTACCTAACCAATCACTCTGCCCTAATGGCATGGTGGTTGATGCTGCTGCCGGCGAAACCATTCTTGACGTTGCACTGCGTAACGGCATTGAAATTGAGCATGCGTGTGAAAAATCCTGTGCTTGTACCACCTGTCATTGCGTGGTGCGCGAAGGGTTTGATTCACTGGCCGAAAGTGATGAGCTAGAAGATGATATGCTGGATAAAGCATGGGGTCTTGAACCGGAAAGCCGCTTAAGCTGTCAGGCTCGTGTGGCCGATGAAGATTTAGTGGTAGATATTCCACGTTATACTGTAAACCATGCACGCGAGCATAACTGAGTCACGGCACAGAACAGGGAGTGTAATATGCAATTAACATGGAGTGACAGCCGAGAGATCGCACTGGCATTGCTCGATATCTATCCAGATACCGATCCGAAAACCGTGCGTTTTACGGATTTACACCGTTGGATCTGTGAGCTTGATGGCTTTAATGATGATCCACAACGCTCAAATGAGGCAATACTCGAAGCTATTTTATTGTGCTGGATGGATGAAAACGACTAGGTTTTTATTTTTTTGAACTTCTGATTTTTTTGATCGAATATACCGCCGTTTTAAATTGTATTTCTAATAATAGGCATTAGGGATGCAGTACAAAATAGGCGGTTTTTTTATATCTAAATATAGATGTTATCTATATTACAGAGAATGTCGCTTCGATAATAATGATTAAAGAGTCACTCTATTTTCAAATAACAGTGCTATATATCCTCATAATAGGCTTGTTAGTGTTATGTTAGCTTGCAAAAGAGTGTCACATTATTCAGGAAATTATGCTAACAATAAACAACCTGCTATAGGATTTGTGCTACTCATAGCGAATATTAACGCATACAGTTTTACTGATGTTTCATCATATCAGTATGAATATATACACAAACTTAGCTAAGGATGCCCCATGTCTGATGTAATGTCTGTCTTTTTATCGTATGAACCTGCGGCCCGTTGTTGGGGAGAAAAAGCCCTGATCAGTATGAGTGAGCAGGGGATCAACATTCACTTAAACGGTGATCAGCAGTACGAAACTGTACAGCGTGCTGCACGTAAGTTAGACTCTCAGGGGATTCGAAATGTCATTTTGTTAGGGGATGAGTGGTCGAGTGAGTATTGCTGGGCATTTCATCAAGGGTTTCGTGCAAGTAAAGGTGAGCGTCAGCTAACATTTCCCTCTTTACCTGCAGATCAACATCATGAGCTTACTGCTCGTATAACTTGTACCGATTGGGTACGTGATACCATTAATTTGTCAGCAGAAGAGTTAGGCCCGCAACAATTAGCGTCACGTGCTGGAAGCTTTTTAAAAAGTATAGGCGGTGAGCATATCAATTTTAAAGTGATTACTGGTTCTGATTTACGTGAACAAGGTTATCACGGGATCTACACTGTTGGTCGTGGTTCTGATCGTATTCCCGCTATGCTGCAGCTTGATTTTAACCCAACAGGGCTGGCTGATGCACCCGTAATGGCATGCTTGGTAGGGAAAGGTATTACCTTTGACTCCGGTGGTTATAGTTTAAAGCAAAGCAGTTTTATGGATTCGATGAAATCAGATATGGGTGGTGCTGCATTAGCAACAGGTGCTTTAGGATTGGCTATTGCTCGTGGTCTGAGTCAGCGAGTAAAACTGTATTTATGTTGTGCTGAGAATATGGTCAGTGGTAGTGCTTACAAACTAGGAGATATCATTCACTACCGTAATGGCAAAACGGTGGAAATTTTAAATACAGATGCTGAAGGGCGTTTGGTTTTAGCTGATGGCTTACTGGATGCTGATCAGCAAAATGCAGCTCTTATTATTGATTGTGCAACACTCACAGGTGCAGCAAAAACAGCATTAGGTAATGACTATCACGCTGTTTTTAGTTTTGATGATCAGCTTAGTCAACAAATGCTTGCCGCTGCTGAAGAAGAGCATGAAGCATTCTGGCGTTTACCATTAGCAGAGTTTCACCGTCAGCAATTACCATCGAATTTTGCAGATTTATGCAATATCTCAACAGCAGCATATACTGCCGGTGCAAGCACAGCAGCAGGCTTCTTGTCACATTTCTTAAATGATTATAAGCATAACTGGTTACACCTTGACTGTTCGGCAACGTATCGGAAATCAGCGACTGATCTTTGGTCTGTCGGTGCTACAGGTATTGGTGTTCGCTCATTAGCAAATCTGCTCTTAAAGCGTACTGAGCAAATAACGCATTCAATGTCAGTATAAGCGATAGACATTATAGTATAACTATGTGTTCTATTATGTGCTGATATTTGCTATTTTCATAATAAATAGGGTCATATGATTAGACGTAGACCCTATTTTAATTTCTATAATAAAAATAACATTATGTGATTAAATTAATTGTTCACGTTAATTTTATGTTTGTATAATGTATTCTATGCAGGTGCGAAAAGTCAGTTTGGTGTTGTTTGAATAATATAAACACAATTATCAAATAACTTTTCTTGTTTCAATGCATCATGCTGCGTATCGTATATATTCCGATAATAATTATGATGAATTTAAAATAGGACATCACACCCATGGCTCTTGAACAAACCTTCTCTATTATTAAACCAGATGCTGTTGCTAAAAATCTTATTGGCGCTATTTACTCTCGTTTTGAAGCAGCAGGCTTGAAAATTGTAGCAGCAAAGATGCTTCATTTGACTTCAGAACAAGCTGGCGGTTTTTACGCAGAGCATGAAGGGAAGCCGTTTTACGATGATTTAGTCACTTTTATGACTTCAGGCCCAATTATGGTTCAAGTATTAGAAGGTGAAGATGCTGTGCGTCGTCATCGTGAAATTATGGGGGCAACTAATCCCGCACAAGCACAAGCAGGAACGTTGCGTGCTAATTATGCTGAAAGCATGAGTTGTAATGCAGTACATGGTTCTGATGCTGTTGCTTCAGCTGCACGTGAAATAGCGTACTTTTTTGCAGAAAGTGAAGTGTTCACTCGCTAAAATTATTCGTACTTAATACATTTTGCAAAAAGAGATATTGATATATTCTCTTTTTGTCAATATTAAGAGCTTAAGCATACAAGCCTCATGATAGTCTCATTGGGTTTGTATGCTTTTAAAGATTAGCTAAATTCTTGTGTTACCATAGCAAACAGACTCATTCCACACTGACTTAAAATAATATTTTGTTTTTATTACCGGGTTCACTCAATAAAAATAGCCAATATGTTTTTGTACGCATTTTTCATGCATGCTTTTAGGTGAGTTACTGCATTTTATTCTTTTATCTCTCATCTCTTTAGCCACAGAAACGTTTTATTGTGATTTTTTAGTATTAAAATCAATGTGTTGTTTATCTTTGCTTTCCCTGGTGGCAATCATTTATTTTATGGTAAAGCACGTTGTCGTGTACTGCTTAATAATGCGTGAGAGTTATATATAATCCCAATTATGGCAATAATGATAAGCGAAAGCGATGATACAATACCGAGTATTTTCGATGACTTTCCTGTTGAAAAGTAACTGATCGTTATTATATACATTGAGAGAATAGAAAGATCTAAAATCATCCAGGCGATAGACAATATCGTTAAGCTTATTGTCATGTTATCTGTTATCGCTATAAATTGAGGAAAGAATGAGACAAAAAAAAGAATATCTTTAGGGTTTGATATTGCCACTAAAAAAACATGCGAAAATCCACTTCGCTGATAATGTTTTTCATGTGCCTCTTCATGTTGTTCTCGTGCAGATAAAATTAAAGCCTGTATTGATGAGTAAGCAATGTAGAGAGACCCTATAATACCTAAAACAGACAAAAAAAGGTTATTAACAGAAACAATGCCGGTCAATACGAATGCTGAAAACGCAATAAGAATTAAAGATGCTGCATTTGTACCTAGTGCTGTTTTTAATGCTACTAATCGGCCTTGTGTGGCTGCTGTTCCGGTAATGAGCGCGACAACAGGGCCTGGTGTTAACAACAACAGTAATACCGATAATATAAATGTAAAAAATAGAGAGTGGTTTAGCATAGAGAAAATCCTTTATCGTATTTTCAATGGGCATGTGGGTATTATGGGATAACGGTGTTCGTGCAAAGTATATTTTTCACACTCTCTATAAACTGCTTATACTCTACGCTATTTCACACTTAGTTCTCCATCTATCATAAGATCTAATTTGGTTTTTTACTGATAGACAAAAAACATGACGTTAGACACGGTCATGTTACTCGTGTGAGTGTTAACTGTTTATTTGTTGTTTTATTTATTATGAAATTTGCCAAGTGCTTCATAAACGACATGATAAGTTTTCGCGCTCTTCATTTTCTTTTGTGATAAATCCATAAAAATAGAGTGTTCTATATTCATTTTAATTATTGATAGTGAGCCGTGTTCGCTATCTCATCTTGATGAGCCATAAATCGCGCAGTATTTTAATGTGTGTAATTAAATATGAAGGTATATCGCAGAGGGGTTTTTTGTTGTTTATTGAGTGATATGGATGAAAATTGAACAATATAATTTTGCTTTAGTATAATAGTGGTAGTGCTATTAGGCCGTGATCATTGAGCAACACGACATTGATATCACGCATAAGTGACACAGGTTTACCATTTTATGTTCAAGACTTTTTAGTATCTCAGTGGAAAGCCTATCCTAAACTTTGTACAATGCCGCGCCTTTGCTGCTTGCAAAGCGCCGTTGTTTTTCCTTTCAACGCCATAACGTGTAATAACGAGGCTACTATGTCCAACACCAAAATTAATCTTTTAGATCTAAACCGTGAAGCCATGCGGGCTTTTTTTGCTGAAATGGGCGAAAAGCCGTTCCGTGCGGATCAGGTCATGAAATGGATCTATCACTTTGGCTGCGATGATTTCGATGCCATGACCAATATCAACAAGGTGTTGCGCAGTAAACTGAAAGAGAAAGCAGAAATTCGAGCGCCAGAAATTGTAGAAGAACAACGTTCTGCTGACGGTACAATTAAGTGGGCACTGTTAGTTGGGGATCAAAGAGTTGAGACTGTCTATATTCCTGAGAGTGATCGCGCAACCCTATGTGTGTCATCACAAGTCGGTTGTGCCTTGGAGTGTACTTTTTGTTCAACGGCCCAACAGGGTTTTAACCGTAATTTAAAAGTTTCTGAAATTATTGGCCAAGTATGGCGCGCTGCAAAAACGGTGGGCCCTGTTGCACATCATAGTGGTCAGCGCCCTATTACCAATGTGGTAATGATGGGGATGGGTGAACCATTATTGAACTTTAATAATGTGATTCCTGCGATGGAGATCATGTTAGATGATTTCGGATTTGGGCTATCAAAACGTCGTGTTACTCTATCTACGTCAGGCGTTGTTCCAGCATTAGATAAGTTAGGGGATGTTATTGATGTGGCTCTGGCTATTTCTCTGCATGCACCTACAGATGATGTACGTGATGAAATTGTCCCAATCAATCGTAAGTACAATATCGAAACATTTTTAGCCTCTGTACGTGGTTATTTAGCTAAATCGAATGCAAATCAAGGCCGTGTTACGGTTGAATATGTGATGCTGGATCATATCAACGACAGTACTGATCAAGCACATCAGCTTGCTGAGTGCTTGAAAGACACACCGTGTAAGATTAACCTCATCCCATGGAATCCGTTTCCGGGAGCGCCATATGGCCGTAGCTCAAATAGCCGGATTGACCGTTTCTCTAAAGTGTTAATGGAATATGGTTTAACCGTTATTGTACGTAAAACACGGGGTGATGATATTGATGCTGCTTGTGGTCAACTTGCCGGAGAGGTTATTGACCGAACAAAGCGGGTATTGAAGAAGCAAACGCTTGGTGAACCTATTAGTGTGAAATCCGTCTGATTGTTAGACACTGTATTTTCTGTTTGTATAGTAGCAAGGTAGCGATAATAAAGCATGAAGCTAAAGCCTATATTACATGCAGCGTTTTTTTCTGTTTTACTGTCAGGGTGTGTAAGCTCGGCAGCGGATAAAGATCCCATTAACGCGACTGATGCCGCGCAAGCGCGCATCAATCTTGGTTTAGGGTATTTGAATCAGGGCGAGATGGTCTTAGCTCGACAGAATTTAGAGCGTGCGCTAAGTTTTGCACCCAACGATTATCGGGTATACATGGCAATGGCTTACTATCATCAGCGTGTTGGTGAAGTCAAAAATGCCGAACTCGATTATGTTAAGGCATTGCGTTTATCCCCTAAAAATGGCGATATACTCAATAACTACGGTGCTTTTTTGTGTGCACAAGGTCAATATACCCAAGCAGAAGCGCAATTCAATGCTGCATTGAGTGTTCCGAATTATTACCGAACCGCAGATAGCCTAGAGAATTTAGGCTTATGTGCGATGCGTGCAGGTAATAAACAAAAAGCAGAAGATTATCTTGTTCGTGCACTTAAGCACGAACCGGTAAAAGGGGCCCGTCTCATGTTATTAGCTGAAAATGAGCTAAAATCAGGCAGGTCTACGTATGCTGAATTTATGCTTACTACCTATGATCGCGTATTGCCAGTCACAGCTGATAGTTTATGGATGCATATCCGTATAGCAAAAAAACAAGGTGCGTTAAATCTTGTGAATCAGTACGGTCAGCAAATGGCTCGCGAGTTCCCTCAATCTCAACGCTACCAGCAGTTTTTAGCCAATGAATACTGAAGCCCAATATGATGAAAATACGCTGACACCTGGTCAGCGTTTGCGCCAGGCGCGTGAAAAACTCGGTTATTCTCAGGCACAAGTGGCAGAGCGTTTGTGTTTGAAACACTCCGTTGTACGTGCATTGGAAGATGATAATTTAGCCTCTGGTTTAGCACCCACATTTATTCGTGGCTATGTGCGATCATATGCACGATTAGTCAACTTACCTGAAAAAGAGATGGTTGCAGCAATTAATGCAGTATTACCTGCAGAGCCAACACCACATGTCTCGATGCAAAGTTTCTCCAGTAAAAAAGAGCGTCGTAGCCATGATAATCGGTTAATGCTATTTACTTGGGTATTACTTTTTGTCGTGATCAGTCTAACCGGCTTATGGTGGTGGCAAAATCATCAAGCACAGCAAGCTGATGTAGACAAAATGACCAGTAGTTTACCTCTTGAAGCCTCTATTTCAGGGGATACAGACAAAAGCACTGAAGAGATGAGTAAACATAGTCGCCCTATTACGGCTCAACTCAGTGAAAAGAGCGGAACGACAAACAGTGTTGCACAGGTAGAATCTGTACCAACATCTGCATCCGCTGCAGAGACATCAACAGTTGGCACGGTTGTGAACACTGCGGGTATAGCAGCAACACAAACTCAAACTCAAACAAGTGCCCCTGTTGCTAACACACAAGTTACTCAAGCACCAAATATGCCTTCAACATCGTTGAGTGCGGCAACAGAGAGCACAGCCACAGAGCAAGTGATACCTGCAACTACAGAGGCAGCAACTGCAGGGTTAAAACTCCATTTTACGGGGGACTGTTGGCTTGAAGTTAAAGATGCAACCGGTAAGAAGTTGACCAGTGGCTTACAAAAGCAAGGCGCAACATTAACATTGTCAGGTACAGAGCCTTATCGCTTAACTATTGGTGCTCCAGCCGCAGTTAGCCTTGATTACAATGGAAAACCGGTTGATCTACGCCGTTATGCTACGAGCGGCCGTGTTGCTCGCTTTAGCTTACCTTTAACGGAGTAATAGCTGTATGCATAAAGAATCGCCGATTAAACGTCGCCACTCCCGACAGATTTTTGTCGGGAATGTTCCTGTTGGTGGTAATGCACCTATCTCTGTGCAGTCAATGACAAATACTCGAACCACTGATGTGGATGCAACAGTGGCGCAAATTCGAGCACTTGAGCGAGCAGGTGCTGATATTGTACGTATCTCAGTACCAACCATGGATGCTGCAGAGGCATTTAAACTGATAAAGCAGCAAGTGAATGTTCCATTAGTTGCAGATATTCACTTTGATTATCGTATTGCGCTTAAAGTGGCCGAATATGGGGTAGATTGTTTACGGATTAACCCTGGCAATATTGGGCGTGAAGACCGGATTCGTTCGGTTGTTGATTGTGCTAAAGATAAAAATATTCCGATTCGTATTGGTGTAAATGCAGGCTCTTTAGAAAAAGACATTCAGGAAAAATACGGTGAGCCAACCCCAGCGGCACTAGTTGAGTCAGCGTTACGCCATGTTGAGATTTTAAATCGCCTTAATTTTGACGCTTTCAAAGTCAGTGTAAAAGCCTCTGATGTTTTTCTTGCGGTAGAGGCTTATCGGTTACTGGCTACTCAAATAGAACAACCTTTGCATTTAGGCATTACTGAGGCCGGAGGCGCTCGAAGTGGTTCAGTAAAGTCCGCTATCGGGCTTGGTATGCTACTTGCTGAAGGTATTGGTGATACTTTGCGCGTGTCACTGGCAGCCGATCCCGTTGAAGAGATTAAAGTAGGCTTTGATATTCTTAAATCTTTACGAATTCGCTCTCGTGGCATTAATTTTATTGCTTGCCCAACCTGTTCGCGTCAAGAGTTTGATGTGATAAGTACCGTAAATGCACTGGAACAACGTTTAGAAGACCTAATTACACCCATGGATGTCTCTATTATTGGTTGCGTAGTCAACGGCCCCGGTGAAGCGTTAGTTTCAGATATCGGTGTGACAGGTGGTAGCAATAAAAGTGGGTTTTACGAAGGTGGTGTTCGCCAAAAATTCCGGTTTGATAATGATAATTTAGTTGATGAACTGGAAGCGAAAATTCGGGCAAAAGCGGCAATGATTGATGAACGTAATCGTATAGATATCAACCAGATTGATTAGTGCGTTAATACTTTATTACACCTAAACCTATCGTTATCTTTTGTGTCAATAAGGCACACATTGCGTACCTTAAAGGTTAACGAAAGCAAATGTCGTTGATTTATAGTGTGTAGGTGTAGTTTTGTATTCGTGTGATTGTGAGTTTACTTGTAACATTTGTGCCAGTCATGATGATTGAATCAATTCTGATAAACTTATTATACTTATCGCAACGCATAATTTTAATGACCTCACACGCTTGATCGTAAACCCTTATGGTGAATGTGAATACCACAGAAAAATACGGGAAGGCTATATACAGTTACCGACTACGGTAAGTAGCCTAAAACCTGATACTGATGAAATGCGATCGTAATTTTAGCGTGTGAGAAACACGAAGAAGAGAACTAACGTGGCCAAGCAAATTCAAGCTATCCGTGGGATGAATGACTGTTTACCTGTCGAAACACCGGTATGGCAAAAAATTGAAACAACCGTCAAAAATGTGCTATCGAGTTACGGTTATAGCGAAATTCGCATGCCGATTGTTGAGATGACCCCACTTTTTTGCCGTGCTATTGGTGAAGTCACCGATGTGGTTGAAAAAGAGATGTATACGTTTGAAGACCGCAATGGCGATAGCCTGACCTTGCGCCCTGAGGGCACAGCAAGCTGTGTTCGTGCCGGTATTGAGCATGGCCTGCTGTACAATCAAGAACAGCGCCTGTGGTATATCGGGCCGATGTTTCGCCATGAGCGTCCGCAAAAAGGGCGCTATCGTCAGTTTCATCAAGTTGGGGTTGAGGTCTTTGGTTTACAAGGGCCTGATATTGATGCCGAGCTGATCATGCTCACAGCTCGCCTATGGCGTGAGCTTGGCATTGCTGATCACGTGCGTTTAGAGCTGAACTCTATTGGTTCACTGGAATCTCGTGCTGAGTATCGTACAGCGTTAATCGCTTTTCTTGAGCAGCACACTGAAGTACTTGATGAAGACTGTAAACGTCGTATGTATACCAACCCATTACGGGTGCTTGATACTAAAAACCCGGAGATTCAGGCATTACTAGAAGATGCACCTAAACTGGCTGACTATCTTGATAGTGAATCTCGTGCGCATTTTGATGGTTTATGTGCGCTGCTTGATGCTGCCGGGATTGCGTATACCTTAAATAACCGCTTGGTACGTGGTCTTGACTACTACAACCGCACTGTATTTGAGTGGATTACCGAAAGCTTAGGTTCACAAGGTACCGTTTGCGGCGGTGGCCGTTATGATGGCCTTGTTGAGCAACTGGGTGGCCATGCAACACCGTCTGTTGGTTTTGCGATGGGGTTAGAACGCTTAGTATTACTCGTTCAGACCGTAAACCAGAATATTGAGGTGCAAAATCCAGTTGATGTCTATGTTGTTTGTGCCGGAGAAGGTACACTCACTGCCGGTATGTGTTTAGCCGAAAATTTACGTGATTTATTGCCTGAGCTACGCATCATGACACATTGCGGTGGTGGCAATTTTAAAAAGCAATTTAAACGTGCAGATAAAGTAGGGGCTAAATTTGCCCTCGTATTGGGTGAGAGCGAAGTCGCAAATCAGCAGGTCGTGCTAAAAAACTTACACACCTCTGAGCAAGAAACCCTGACACAAGAGACTGCGGTAGCGCGTTTAGCGACGCTGTTTTAAATAATGGCGCTGTTTTAATCAATAAAGGATGGAATCCGTGGACATCTATACCACAGAAGAACAACAACTTGACACATTTCGTCAGTGGTGGAAAGACAATGGCCGTGCTGTGATTATTGGTGCGGTGCTGGGGTTAGGTGGCTTATATGGTTGGCGGTACTGGCAAAGCCATCAGCATGGTAATTTTAGCGCCATGTCAGTGCAGTATGAACAGTTGCAAAATGAGCTAAGTACTGATAACGCTAAAGCTCTACAAGACGCTCAAACGTTTATCAGTGCAAACCCAGAGACCTCATACGGTATTTTTTCTGCGCTTGATTTGAGTAAAAAATTGATTGAAAAAGGCGATTTTTCTGCTGCTGAAAAACAATTAGTCTGGGCACAAGCCAATACAAAAGATCAAACATTGCTGCCTATGGTGACATTACGCCTAGCACGTGTACAGCTACAATTGGGCCAATTTGATCAAGCACTACAAAGTGTAGATAAAGTGACTGCGGCTGCGTGGAAAGGTAAAGCACTTGAGATCCGTGGTGATATTTTAGTGAGTAAAGGAGATATTGCAGGGGCAAAAACTGCATATACCCAAGCATTGACTGCCGATGCAAACCCGACACTGCAAACGATGTTGCAGATGAAACTAAATGATTTATCCAACTAGTTTGGCAGCTAAAAGAGAGGTTGGCATGGCAAAGCGTTGTCGTCTGCTCGCAGTGAGTCTATTGACTGCAACACTGTTAAGCGGTTGTTCATTATTTCGTGGTGAAGAGGATGTTGTGAAAGCCTCACCTCTTCCTGTTGTAGAAAACCAGTTCGCGATTCAAACAATATGGGATACATCAGTCGGAAGTGGTGTAGGTGATTTCTTTTCTCGCCTGCGTCCGGCTTATCTTGATGGTAAAGTATACGCTGCTTCGCGTAGTGGTATTGTTGATGCATTAAATGCTGAAACAGGTAAGCGTGAATGGCGCACTAACGTGGCTGAAAAATCGAGCTTTTTCTCTAGTAGCCCGTCAGCTATGTTAGCCGGTGGTGTTCTTGCGGTTGATGGCGTTGTATATGTCGCAAGTGAAAAAGCGGAAGTCTATGCGCTTAATGCTGAAGATGGCAGTGTTAAGTGGGTCGCAAAAGTAGCCGGTGAAGTATTATCAAGCCCTGCAGTTGATAATAATACGGTTTTAGTTCATACCACTAACGGTATGTTGCAAGCACTCGATGCTGAAGATGGCCATATTCTCTGGACTGCAAATCTTGATGTTCCAAGCCTCTCTATCCGTGGTGAGTCTAGCCCGGTGACTGCATACGGCGCTGTGCTTGTTGGTGGCGATAGTGGTCGCGTTACCGCGATTATGTTAGATCAGGGGCAACTGATTTGGCAGCAACGGATTGCTAAAGTCGGAGGCGCTACAGAGATTGATCGTCTTTCAGACGTTGATGCAACGCCGATTGTCGTAGACAATGTAGTGTATGCATTAGCGTATAATGGCGATCTTGCCGCACTCGACTTACGTTCCGGTCAGCAAATTTGGCGGCGTAATTTTGGCTCTGTAAATGATTTCGTGATTGATGGAAACACCTTGTATCTTGTTGATAATACAGGCCGTATTGTATCAGTTGATATTCGTGGTGGTACAGAGTTGTGGAGTCAAACCGAGTTACTGCATCGTGGTGTTACTGCGCCGGTTATCTATGAAGGATATCTGGTAGTAGGTGATAACGAAGGTTATTTGCACTGGTTAGATTTAGGTAATGGGCATTTTGCTGCGCAAAATAAAGTCAACAGCAGTGGCTTATATGTACAGCCTGTTGTCGCTGATAACACATTATTGGTTCAAACGCGCAATGGTGATGTTGTTGCCTTGAAAAAATAAGTGCAATACTGATATTTAGTTGCTTTACGGCTCCTGATCATCTGGTCAGGAGCCGTTTTATCTATAAGAAATAAAGAGGTCTCTATGGTTCCTGTCGTCGCTCTAGTAGGACGTCCGAATGTGGGTAAGTCCACGCTGTTCAATCGTCTTACCCGCACGCGGGATGCGTTGGTTGCTGATTTTCCCGGCCTAACCCGAGATCGCAAATATGGACGTGCGGTTTTATCCGGCCATGAGTTTATTGTGATCGATACCGGTGGTATTGATGGAACAGAAGATGGTGTAGAAACCAAAATGGCTGAACAATCGCTGATGGCGATTGAAGAGGCTGATGTTGTTCTATTTTTGGTTGATGCACGCGCAGGGATGACCAGCGCTGATCAGGGTATTGCCCAGCACTTACGTATGCGTGAAAAGCCCACTTTTGTGGTGGCAAACAAAGTTGATGGTCTCGATGGAGATGCCCACAGTGCCGAGTTTTATGCGCTAGGTTTGGGAAGTGTTTATCAGATTGCTGCAGCCCATGGCCGTGGTGTCTCTGCACTGATTGATCAGGCGCTTGCTCCGTTAGCAGCAGAGTTAGAAGAAGAGCAAGATACTGAGCAGCTTGATCTGGATGAAGAGAATGATGGTTGGACTGAACCAGAAGGCTTAGAGTTCGATGAAAATGGTGATCTGATTGAAACAGATGAGCCAGAAGAAGAGATAAAACCTGACGATCGTCCAATCAAAATTGCGCTAGTTGGCCGACCAAATGTGGGGAAATCAACCCTGACTAACCGCATTTTAGGTGAAGATCGTGTGGTGGTGTATGACATGCCGGGAACGACCCGTGACAGTATCTACATCCCGATGGAGC
This sequence comes from Plesiomonas sp., assembly GCF_051652165.1. Classification (GTDB taxonomy): domain Bacteria; phylum Pseudomonadota; class Gammaproteobacteria; order Enterobacterales; family CAMTGL01; genus Plesiomonas. Next base: position 19,124 of record NZ_JBOFTR010000003.1, on the reverse strand, counting down.
GTGATGGTCGTGAATATGTGATTATTGATACAGCCGGTGTTCGCCGCCGTGGTAAAGTCACTGAAACGGTTGAGAAATTTTCGGTTATCAAAACACTGCAAGCGATTGAAGATGCGAATGTCGTGCTGCTCGTGCTTGATGCGCGGATGGGGATTTCCGATCAGGATTTGTCTCTGCTCGGTTTTGTGCTGAATGCTGGCCGTTCACTGGTTGTTGTGGTGAATAAGTGGGATGGTCTTGATTCATCAGTTAAAGATCGCGTCAAAGAAGAGCTAGATCGCCGAATGGATTTCGTTGATTTTGCTCGTATTCACTTTATCTCTGCGCTGCATGGCAGCGGTGTGGGTAATCTGTTTGACTCTATCCAAGAGGCGTACACGTCAGCCACTAAGCGTGTTACCACCTCTTTGCTGACCCGCATTATGCAGATGGCAGTACAAGATCACCAGCCACCGATGGTTAATGGTCGCCGTATTAAACTGAAATATGCGCATACCGGTGGACATAATCCGCCAATTATCGTGATTCACGGTAATCAGCTGAAAGATCTGTCTGATTCCTACAAACGTTACTTGATGAACTACTACCGCCGTTCACTGAAGATCATGGGTACGCCAATTCGTATTCAGTTCCAAGAGAGCGAAAACCCGTTCAGTCAGAAACGTAACCTGCTGAGTGTGACTCAGATGCAAAAACGCAAGCGTCTGATGAAATTCATCAAGCAAGGTAAAAAGTAAGATTCAATTTAGTCAGTAAATGTAGTGTATTGCTGAGTAGCGCATTTCTGAACGATAGATTCCAAAAAGGCATCGGTTAATCCGATGCCTTTTTGATGGGATTGCTGTGTATTTATACATCTACATAAATTAGGATAGGTGCGTAGTTCTATCTCTGCGCATATAAAAGCCTAAGCTTACTCCACCCGACTGTAAATAGTACCGTCAGCTACCTGAATATGTAGTTGTTCACCGGATTTGACCTGTGAGGGGGAGGTGATCATTTGTTTCTGATCGTTTTGTACTACGGCATAGCCGCGTGACAGTGTTGCCAATGGGCTAATAGCATGTAAGCGTGCGCTAAATGTACCGAGTTTTTGTTGCTGTACTTGTAGTGTTTGTTGCATTTTCTGTTGTAAACGTTGTAGTAGGTAATCTGTTTGCTGCTGGTAGCGGGCCACACGGTATAATGGGGTCTGCTGTTGTAGACGATGTTGTAAATGCTCTAATACACCGGTATGTTTTTGCTGTTGCGCAGTGATCAACTGCTGTAAACGATGTTCTACATCATCCAGCCGATTTTGCTGATGTTGCAGACGAATTTGTGGGTGATGCTGCTGTAAGCGGTGTTGCAGGCGTTCTAACCGCTGTAATTGCCGACTATGTTGATGTATCAAAGCACGCTGTAGACGTTGCCGCTGATCATCAAGATGACGAAACTGTATGTGTTGATCGGTACTGATCATTTCAGCCGCCGCTGAAGGTGTAGGCGCTCGAACATCGGCCACAAAATCAGCAATCGTCACATCAGTTTCATGGCCAACGGCACTCACCAATGGCAGAGTACTTGCAAAAATGGCACGCGCAACGGCTTCAGTATTAAACGCCTGTAAATCTTCCAGTGAGCCCCCCCCACGCGCAAGAATCAAGAGATCACACTCAGCCCGTTGATTAGCCAGTGCAATGGCCTGTGTGATTTGGACTACTGCATCTTGCCCTTGCACGGCAACCGGATAGATCACCACTGAGAGTTGCGGATCACGACGCTGTAAGATCTGTAAAATATCGTGCAGAACCGCACCGCTCGATGAGGTAATGATCCCGATTTGTTTTGGGTGTATAGGCAGAGCTTGCTTACTGTGCTGGGAAAACAGTCCTTCAGCGGCCAGTTGCATTTTAAGTTGCTCAAACTGCTGTTGCAGTAGCCCATCACCAGCCGCTTGCATCCCTTCAATGACTATCTGGAAGTCACCACGCGGTTCATACAGTGTGATATTTGCGCGGACTAAGATTTGTTGGCCATTTTGTGGGCGGAAAGTCACTTTGCGGTTGCTATTACGAAACATCGCGCACCGCACCTGTGATTGGGTATCTTTGAGAGTGAAGTACCAGTGTCCAGAAACGGGGATTGATAAATTAGAGATCTCACCACTCACCCAAATCTGACCTAATTGGGTTTCCAGCAGTTGGCATACAGTTTGATTTAAACGTGTAACAGTAAAAATAGCGCGATTTTCTAGCAAAATAGCACCCTTATTTCTGGTAAATAAAGTCTGGCTTACCCACGGTAGTGATCGAGCCATAATACGTAAACATGCTCAAAGTACAAGCAAGAATACTGAAAAAACGTTTGGCTAATCGTTTTCGTTCTGTATAATGCCACGGCAATATTTTATCTAATTTTAAACCTCCTTGCCTTGGTGAGATATTGCGATGTTAAGAATAGCGAAAGAAGCTCTGACTTTTGATGATGTACTGCTAGTACCTGCCCATTCTACTGTCTTACCCAATACTGCCAATCTTGGAACCTGGTTAACGAAAACCATCCACCTGAATATTCCTATGCTCTCTGCGGCGATGGATACCGTCACCGAAGCGGATCTGGCCATTGCTTTAGCGCAAGAGGGCGGAATCGGTTTTATCCACAAAAACATGTCTATCGAGCGTCAGGCCGACGAAGTTCGTAAAGTTAAAAAATACGAAAGTGGTGTGGTCAGTGATCCGGTTACGGTTCGCCCAGACACTACTATTCGTCAGGTTCTTGCGCTGACTGAAAAGAACGGTTTTGCTGGTTATCCGGTGGTGACTGACGAAAAAGAGCTGGTCGGTATTATTACCGGTCGTGATGTCCGCTTTGTGACTGACTTAGATCAGCCAGTGACTAAGGTGATGACACCAAAACCACGTATGGTGACCGTTCTTGAAGGTGCGCTGCGTACTGATGTGCTGGCTTTGATGCATGAGCGCCGAGTTGAGAAAGTGCTGGTAGTTGACCGCAGTTTCCGCTTGAAAGGCATGATCACCGTGAAAGACTTCCAAAAAGCAGAACGTAAACCGAATGCCTGTAAAGATGAGCTGGGTAGCTTGCGTGTAGGCGCGGCAGTCGGTGCAGGTGCGGGCAATGAAGAGCGCGTTGATGCACTGGTTGAAGCGGGTATAGATGTGCTGCTGATTGACTCCTCCCACGGCCACTCCGAAGGCGTATTGCAGCGTATTCGTGAGACACGCGCAAAATACCCTGAGCTGCAAATCATTGGTGGTAACGTAGCTACTGCCGCCGGAGCATTAGCACTGGCGGAAGCCGGTTGCAGTGCGGTAAAAGTGGGTATTGGCCCAGGTTCAATTTGTACTACACGAATTGTAACGGGTGTGGGTGTACCACAAATTACTGCAGTATCAGATGCTGCAACAGCGTTAATGCCACTGGGTATTCCCGTTATTGCTGACGGTGGTATCCGTTTCTCAGGTGATATTGCCAAGGCAATCGCGGCGGGTGCATCGTGCGTGATGGTGGGCTCAATGTTGGCTGGTACAGAAGAGTCGCCGGGTGAAATAGAGCTGTATCAAGGCCGCTCTTTTAAATCTTACCGCGGTATGGGCTCATTGGGTGCAATGTCTAAAGGTTCATCAGACCGCTATTTCCAAAGTGATAATGCAGCCGATAAACTGGTACCGGAAGGCATTGAAGGGCGTATCGCCTATAAAGGTAAGCTCAAAGAGATTGTTCATCAGCAAATGGGTGGGTTGCGCTCTTGTATGGGGCTAACCGGTTGCGGCACGATTGAAGAGCTGCGCACCAAAGCTGAGTTTGTTCGCATTACCGGTGCGGGGATCCAAGAGAGCCACGTGCATGATGTGACTATCACCAAAGAGTCACCGAACTATCGCATGGGTTAATAGCGCATGGGTTGATATTTTACCCTGCTTTGCATCCCCAGAAAGCGTTTGCTCTCTGTGCGCCTAGTAATGCTAGGCACGATGCAGCTTCCACCGATTTTATTTTGACTGCCTGTTAAACTACGTAGATAGAGTAACCGATGAGCAAAGACATTCACGACCACCGTATTCTTATCCTTGATTTTGGTTCCCAGTACACACAACTGATTGCACGCCGTATCCGAGAGATTGGTGTGTATTGCGAATTATGGGCATGGGATGTGACCGAAGAGCAGATTCGTGAATTTAACCCACAGGGTATTATTCTGTCTGGTGGCCCAGAAAGCACCACCGAGCAAGGCAGCCCACGTGCGCCTGAGTATGTATTTACTGCCGGTGTTCCGGTATTGGGTGTGTGCTATGGCATGCAAACCATGGCGATGCAGCTTGGTGGTATGGTGCAGTCATCTACCGAGCGTGAGTTTGGGTATGCCAGCGTTGATGTACTGACTGACAGCCGTTTATTTGCGGGAATTCAAGATACACTCTCTGCCAATGGTCAGCCACAGCTGGATGTATGGATGAGCCACGGCGATAAAGTTACGGCTATTCCGGCTGACTTTACCACTGTTGCGATGACAGAAACCTGTCCGTTTGCGGCAATGGCACAAGAAGAAAAACGCTTTTACGGCGTGCAGTTCCACCCAGAGGTGACGCACACCCGCCAAGGCCAGCGTATGCTGGAAAATTTTGTTCGTGATATTTGCGGTTGTGATGCACTGTGGACTCCGGCAACCATCATTGAAGATGCCGTGGTTCGTATGCGCGAGCAGATTGGCAATGATCATGTGATCTTAGGCCTGTCTGGTGGTGTTGACTCTTCGGTAACGGCACTGCTGTTGCACCGTGCTATCGGTGAGCGCCTGACATGTGTGTTTGTTGATAACGGCTTGCTGCGTTTGAATGAAGCCGATCAGGTGATGGAGATGTTCGGTGATCAGTTTGGTCTGAACATTATTCGCGTTGATGCTGAACAGCGTTTTCTTGATGCTCTAAGCGGTATTGCCGATCCGGAACTGAAACGTAAAGCGATTGGCCATGAGTTTATCAAGGTGTTCGATGAAGAGTCGGGCAAGCTTAAAAATGTGAAATGGCTGGCGCAAGGAACTATCTATCCGGATGTGATTGAGTCTGCAGCCTCAAAAACCGGCAAGGCGCATGTAATTAAATCGCACCACAATGTGGGTGGCCTGCCGGATGATATGGAACTGGGTCTGGTTGAACCGCTTAAAGAGCTGTTTAAAGATGAAGTGCGCCGTATCGGATTAGAGCTGGGTTTGCCGTATAACATGCTGTATCGCCACCCGTTCCCAGGGCCAGGTTTGGGCGTTCGCGTTCTTGGTGAAGTGAAAAAAGAGTATTGCGATATTCTGCGCCGTGCTGATGCGATTTTCATTGAAGAGCTGCATAAAGCGGATTGGTACAATAAAGTGAGTCAGGCTTTTGTGGTCTTCTTGCCGGTACGTTCAGTGGGTGTTATGGGTGATGGCCGTAAATATGACTGGGTTGTTTCACTGCGTGCAGTAGAGACGATTGATTTTATGACCGCACACTGGGCACATCTGCCTTATGAGTTGCTGGGTAAAGTGTCTAACCGCATCATCAATGAAATCAGCGGTATTTCACGCGTAGTCTACGATGTGTCAGGAAAACCGCCAGCAACCATTGAGTGGGAATAAGATTAGAGTAATTCCTACTGGTAACTCATTGTAACTTAAAGATAAGCCTTGATTGATTTCCTCATTGTGGTGACCTTTGTGGTGACCGTCAAGGCTTTTGTTTGTTACATTTAGTGTCCCTATAGGGGGGGATATTGCTTCCTTCATATATCAGATAGGTACTCAGATTTTTCTAATGTTTATACAAAGGGGTTATCACTCAATAGCTTAATGACCTCGTTAAGTATAGCCGCGCTTATGTCATGGTCATTGGCAGTGAGTAAGGCAATTAATCCAAGTGTGCTGATAACCACTTGCCTTAAAGGTCTCATACTGTCACTTCCTCATCATCAAAAGTAACCTTGATTACAAGAGGTAACTTGATGTCAGCCTTTACCAGCTCACCATCCACATCAGCCTTCACCTCTGTGAAGCCATCAACCAACAGGTCGCACACAGCTTTAAATTCAATGACTGTAGATTGCTTGCTTGGCATACGGGTTACGCTTGGTGTGAACACTGTACCATCAGTAGCTTCACGGAATGACACTGCACATACAGTCTTAGGGACAACAAAGACAGCATCCTTACCAGAATCAATAGGTTGGTTAACGTAGTACTGATAAACATTAGTACCCATAAAGTCCTCGATAGTGGAATGACCAGCACGGCGACTCATACGCTCAAGCACACGATAGATGCTAGGAGTGACCCCGAATATGAAGTCCTCAATAGATGTACCAAATTGTTTTAGCTTGGCTACAGCACCATACATACCACCTTCTAATGTATCGAATACCGTAGAAATATTACCTACAGGCAGCTTAGGCAACTTCATATTAGTAAAGTATTTTGTTCCTGTGGAATCAGAGCGTTCTAACTCTTCCATAATCTGAGTGGTGATTTCTCGGTCAAGTTGTAGGAAGACTTGCTGTGCCTCTTGTTGTAGTGATAAGTCAGTAATAAAACCATCACAATCAGCATCATACTTCTCTACAGCTAGACTAATCAGCATTGCGGAGTCTGTAGGTTTGCTGTAAATATTAGAACCAATAGGTGCAACAGCTTTAACAGGCATAGCGTTCTCAGAGTATGGGTCTTTCATGTTAATCGCCACGGAACGACTAGCTAAAGAGGGCATTGCAATAGGTGCAGGCTCAGTGCCTTCAGGGTGAAAACGAATCCAAGTGTCTGTACCCATTTCAGTTTTCATTTCTACACTATTCAATGTGTCGCATACTCGGTTAGCTAACATAGAGCAATAACGAGTAGAAGCTCCTGAGTTAGTAACATCTAAAGATGAACTATCACCAGCTACTTTAAAATTTAATTGTGATTCAGTTTCACGGTCTACGATTACAATATTAGTCATGATTGGTCTCTCCTTATTGAATATGTTATTGGTGACGCTGCATGAAAGACCCAAGGAAGACCCTTAGGGGTTTTCAGATTTAACACACACACAGCGTTATCGGTTAAGCGCGGTTATTCCCAGTCACCAGAGCGATTAATACCCCCACCATAGTTAGTGCCATAAGCTGACTTATGTGTTTTACGACCTTTAACTAGAGCAGCTTGGCGCAGACAATGAGCACGAAAAGCCTCTTCGTCTGTTTGACGTTGTTTAATCTCTTCTTGTGTGGGGTTCATCATGCGATAGTGTGCTTCGTTCTCTAAACGTTGACGTTCAGCAGTCTCTTTAGCTTCTTGAATATCAGCATAATGATTAATTAGCTTAGGGTGACGTGTTGCTGGAAACCCTGAGTCATCAATCATGTTAGCCACATAAGATACCGACCAGCCTAATACGTCCAATAGCATTGGAATATGTACACGGTTCATGTATTCGGTTGTAAAGGTCGTACCTAAGAAAGACCATGTGTCACCCTTAATATGTTTTAACATGATGCACCTCCTGTTGTTGTTTATACCCAGCTACTGAAGACAGCATCATGCTTAATCTTGGCGTGTTCAGCCTGAAGCGTCAGACCAAATGCGGGGTTGATAATTAGTGTTGCTTGCTCTTGCCAATGATGACGTAAAGGTAATCCATGTAGGGAAGCCTGTACTGCAAACTTCTGGTAAAACACTCCGATATTACTTAGTGATGCATGAACACCACCACAAGCTACTGAAGCCATTTTGATAATCATCTTAAACAGTTCCTTGGTAGCCTTATTCTTAAGAGCAGTTTGAGGGCATACAAAGCACATGATACTTGAGGCCAAATGTTTATAAGCTACGTCCTCTGCCTTGCGTTGAATCTCTTCTGGGGTCTCACCAGCGTTAACTGCATCGACAACCTCTAAGGCAGCCTTAAAACCATCCCAGACCAACATCCCTAGATTCATGTCATAGGACATTGCAAGGGCTACAGCTTGGCGTTCATCCAGTAAGTAAGAATCGGTAGTTTTCATCCCGCCATTAGGCATAGGCACATCAATTTTATGTGTGCTCAAATTGAGTAAACATACTCCTTGTTCTTCAAGCTTACGCAATAGATTCGAGTGACGTTTATTTAACATCATTGCTAATTCATGAGTAGGCATATGACCTTGGTTGGACTGAATGGTAGACAGAATGCTTGATAGTTCGATAGTAGTAGTTTTCATAATTGATTCCTTCTATTTAATGAATACATCAAGAGCCTCATCAGGTCACAGCCTCAGAGATATAGGAATCACTGTGCCTGCAATTGATGTATTCATTGAATAACTCTGATTAATGTGTGTGACCGTTGAGGTGGTCTTTGATAGTGATACGGGATTTTCCATGTACACTTTCAACCTTACGTACACCGTTAGAGCTGATGTCGCTATTAGCGGGGTCACATATTGTACAGTCGTAAACCTTAACCTTTTGGCGGTCTTCTTCATCTACAGTTTTATTAACTGAGTCATACCCACGCTTAATGCCTAGTGCGTCTGTAACATCCTTAGCAATAAACCAAATATTAGTATCATGAGGCAATTGAATAGTACGCACACTGGAAGTATGGAATTTAAATAGAGAGAGTTTGTTATTAGTCATAGAATGGTGCTCCTTATATTAGGGCTCATTACACCAAAGCCTCACCTGACTACACCCACAAACTGAAGCACAATGCGTCAGCAGTGATGTAAGGAGAACTGATATAAATCGTTTGTGTGTGATTGATTGTGACCGTTGAGGTGGTCTTTGATAGTGATACGGGATTTTCCATGTACACTTGGGTGTCACACAAGGCTGATTACTTAACTTAAGGAGAACTGCAAGTTAAAACCTTGCCTGAATCATGGGGTAGGTTGAAATGACACCCTTGAATAACCAAGATTGTCTCTGTCTCCCTATAGTGAGGGTTAATTCATAACGAGGTTATTCAGTTAACATTTACTTAACAACGCCTTCCGTTGACTTCATTAGCATTACTTCATGTAGACCCTGAAAAGTCGTAGTGAACACCTCAGCGTTGATGTAGTACAAAGCACTCATTGCTTGAGCTAGTGTTAGAGCCACTACGTGGTTGTGCTGACCATAGAAGAGAGAGAGAGTCTTTAGGTGAGACATAAAGTAAGTCATATGGTTAAACATCAAGTACCTCTAATGTCTATTCATATGCTCTCTTTATGTCAGAGATATATTCTTATATTAAAATAATAATTCTATTCACTAAGAGTCTTCTATCTGTGTAGAACTTAATGTCTCAAGCTCTTTTACAGAGTCATAAGCTCTTAGTGTCTCAGGTCTCCCTGATACTAATGTTATAGACTTCTCATGTCTTTGTTATTCAGCTATGAAGGGTGGTCTCAATTCCCTAAGCTTACGTTAATGGTCTAATAACTCACATGCTTGATAGTAATTCCCAATGTCTACCTCAACCGATAGTTCAATGTTTCATACGTCATGTGTTCAGTGTGGGCTTTCGCTGCGAAACCTTTAGGTTTCCGTTACTGGCTTACTGTTATTATTAGGGTGAGCAGCTGATACTGCATGAATGAATGGGATAATCTAAATTATATGTTTTAGTTATGTGGTCTCCCTATAGTGAGGGTTAATTCAGAATGTAGCTATTTCGGTAACAATCTGGCAACATCTCAGGGGTCAATGCTTCAATCTGACCACGTAAGGCTGCAAACTCTTCAGTAAACATCTTAGCTTCTGCTGTGTTCGACTCTTTGATGTCATAAGTGCCAATCTTTCGGATTGACGGTAAGACTTCCTCAGTGACCCACTTACGGAAAGGCTCAGATTGTTTAGCGTGACCACGTAGTAGCATCTGATAGGTCAGAGACTCAGAGAATAGCCACTGAGCTTTCCAGTTACCGTGATACTTAAGAGAACTTAAGGCTTCAACTTGAAGTCCACACTCTAATAGACTGTTTAACTTCATGCTATTAGAGACATCACCATGACGGTTTACAGTGTTCAGAGTAGCATTCTTATCTAACCCAGCCATCTTTACCACATCACCAGCGACAAACAGAATGTCATGCTCAGGGTGTCCAGTAAGTACACGTAGAGTTTGATCAGCGAAAGTCATGTTGGAAACGTTAGCCATGATGTTTAACCTTATCTCTACAGTTGGTATTGCCAATATGATGGTTAAAGGTAAGACCACATGACACATCAGGAAGTCAGCAACAACCAGTGTAATAAGTATTATTGTTCTTTAAAGTCTGCATAACGTTTACTCTTTCTCAATTAATAACTGAAGCTATGATTAACGTAGTGAACCCTATAAGTTAGACATACAGATGGTCAGATATACAACATAAGTGATAACCATTCGCATTAACAAAATACTCTATTCTTTAGCTCATTATGAAGTGTGACCATATCGACACCTGATGAACCATAGCGACCATAAGTGATACTCTGTGCATGTCCTAATAGCTTTCCTGTAAAGGCTTCAGGCATTCCTTTATTTAGACATAGCGTTGACATCGAGTGTCGTAAACTATGGAATGTGGCTGTTTCAGGAAACGATTTATTGGCTTCTTTATAACGTTTAAAAACCTTGCTAAATAACTGAGTGATAGACCTTGTTGTTTTGGTTAATCTAAAAATATAATCAGAATCATCTTGGCAAGTTACAACAACATCTTCCATAAATTGTTGTAGATTAAACTCATAAGCTCCATCCACTAAGGGAACACAGCGTTCACTTGTTGCATTCTTAAGAGTGTTACCCTCATGGTCAGCGTTAATTGAGATATAAATAACATTATCGATGGTTTTTATGTCAGTCTTGCGTAGTTGAAGGATTTCTGCTTGTCTTGCTCCTGTTATTGCTGCCAATGAGACAACCCATTTTAAATAAGGGGCAAATTCTTGTGTGGAGTTATGGTGAAAGTCATTATGCATATATTGGATAAATCGGTTTAACTCATCCTCAGGTATATACTTATCTACTGCTTTATTTTTGTCTTTAATGTTGAGCTTAATTGCAGGTGATTTACCTGTTAACAATTGACACATCTCCGCATAACTAAACAGGCTAGTAATATCTGACATTCTAGAATTTAGTGTTGAGGTCTTTAGTTTCTCTGTAAGTTTATCCCTCACGTTGATTAAGTCAGCACGGGTAAAGTCATTGATGTCTTTTTCATGTAATCCACAAGCCATAAACGCTTGAATCAGAGTTACTTTGAATGATGTTTTGCGGTTATCAAGTGTCTTAGTTGACCATTCATTGTTAGCTATTTTTTCATTGATATATGTGTCAATCAGTTGAGTAATATTTGTTGTTTGTACATTTATCACTAGTGATTGAATATCGCTGGTGGGGACTCTATCAGGGCGTGATGGACAGTCATTAGTCATGTCTAGCAGAGATTTATACTGTTGAGTTTGTCCTAGGGTTAATACCTGTTTGTATTGTTTAAGAAACTCATGCTGCTCAATAGAAGAGGCTAAGTGTTGTGCTTCCTGAGCAACCATTAATTGACCTTTATAAAACCAATCTGGCTGCTTTGTAGTTAATAGTTCTTTTGCAAATGAGCGAATATAAGCCCTCATTGCATTAAAATCAGCAAATGAACCAGCTTGTTTCAGTAGCGCATCTTTTAAGTATTCTGCATTGACCACCGCAACACTCCTTTTGTTTGTTCTAAGAGATATAGTGCAGGACGAAAGGTAAACACCTTTATGACCACGATACGACAGCCTCATATAAAAACCTTTTGCTTCACGCTTTAGTATCGTGAAGTAGATAAAAGTGTTTTCTGTAGAACTATCTCTATAGTGAGGGTTAAAAGCAGAGTGGTGACCCGTATGGTGACCTTTGTGGTGACCTAACTCTTTATTTAAGCAGTGTTGTACAGTCATGCTTGCTCACTATTCTATTAAGAACAATGACTTACTAGTAAGTGTGATGAGCAGCAACCATTGAGTGGGAATAACCACTTAGTGTCAATGTGCTGAATAAGCAAAACACGCTGATATTTCGTTAACGAGTTTTATTTTTGAAAGCCCTGTGTATACAGGGCTTTTTTGTATTTGGCTGAACGTTTCATTCAACGTATCGAGTGCGGAAAATAACCATAACACATGGCAAAAAACGAAAAAAAACCCGCTAAAAAAGCGGGTTTAATCAGGATGAAATCCAGTCGTTAAAAACAGCCTAATGCTACTAACGTTTCGCGATTAACGCTTTACGCTTTCCAGCAAATAGCTGAGGATGCCGTCAATTTTAATCAGCTGCTTTTCACCGCCACGACGGTGTTTGTACTCAATCTCACCGGCATCAAGGTTGCGATCACCAATCACAACCATATGTGGAACACCCATCAGTTCCATATCTGCAAACATCACACCCGGACGCTCTTTGCGGTCATCCATGATGACATCAATACCTGCAGCTTGTAGTTCGTTGTACAGCTTTTCAGCCGCCTCTTGAACACGGTAAGACTTATGCATGTTCATTGGCAAAATCGCTACTTGGAACGGCGCAATGGCATCTGGCCAGATAATGCCGCGCTCATCATGGTTTTGCTCAATAGCGGCAGCAACCACACGGGAAACACCGATACCGTAACAGCCCATGATCATGGTTTGATTACGGCCATCTTCACCCTGCACAGACGCTTTCATGGCTTCAGAGTATTTGTAGCCTAGCTGGAAGATATGGCCCACTTCGATACCTCGTTTGATTTGGATAGAGCCCAAACCATCAGGTGATGGGTCACCTTCAACCACATTACGAATATCGGCAACGGCAGCTAAAGGCAGATCACGTTCCCAGTTGATACCGAAATAGTGCTTACCGTCTTGGTTAGCACCGGCACCAAAATCACTGAGCATTACAACACTGCGATCTGCAATGATTGGCATACTTAAACCAACTGGGCCAAGTGAGCCAGGGCCTGCGCCGATAGCCGCACGGATCTCGTCTTCTTCAGCCATCACCAATGGGTCGGCAATCAGTGGCAGTTTTTGTGCTTTGATTTCGTTTAGCTCATGATCGCCGCGAACCAGCAGAGCAACCAGTGTATGGCCAGACTCTTCGGCAGCTTTAACGATCAGCGTTTTCACTGTTTTCTCAATCGGTAACTGATGCTGCTCGACCAGTTCAGCGATAGTTTTAGCATGTGGTGTATCGACAAGACGCATCTCTTCGCTTGGCGCTGCACGCTCACCGGAAGGCATCAAGGCTTCAGCCATTTCAACGTTAGCGGCATAATCAGAGGTGTTAGAGAAAGCGATATCATCTTCACCGCTTTTTGCCAGCACGTGGAACTCATGTGATGAGCTGCCACCGATAGAGCCGGTATCTGCCAGTACTGGGCGGAAGTCGAGATCCATACGGCTGAAAATGGCGCTGTAAGCCGCATACATTTTTTCGTACGTGATCTGTAAAGACTCTTGTGAAGTATGGAAAGAGTAGGCATCTTTCATCAGGAATTCACGGGCGCGCATAACACCAAAGCGCGGGCGAATTTCATCACGGAATTTTGTTTGAATTTGGAATAAATTCAGCGGAAGCTGTTTGTAAGAGAACACTTCATTACGAATAAGATCAGTGATGACCTCTTCATGTGTTGGGCCTAAAACAAACGGGCGATCATTACGATCAGCAATGCGCAATAACTCTGGGCCATACTGCTCCCAGCGACCAGTCTCTACCCACAAATCCGCAGGTTGCACTACCGGCATCGAGACTTCAATTGCACCCGCTTTGTTCATTTCATCACGAACAATGTTTTCAACTTTTTTCAGTACGCGCAAACCGGTCGGCAGCCATGTGTACAAGCCTGATGCCAATTTACGGATCATACCGGCGCGCAGCATCAGCTGGTGGCTGATCACTTCCGCGTCAGACGGAGTTTCCTTTAAAGTAGAGAGCAGATAATTACTGGTACGCATGGATAAAATTCCGTAAATAATTCAAACAAAATCACAAGGGTATTAGTGTAGCAGCGTGATCGGTCGCTCAAAAGCTTCTTTGGTTAAATCAGCTGCGCTTTTCAATCGCAATGACTTCAGCCTCTGACTCGTGCACCACCCAGCGCACATTGAAATCGAGCAAATGTACCGCATAGTGGCGATTATCTGCCTGCTGTTTTCGATAGGCCGGGCGGGGGTCTTGTGCCAGTACCTCACTGATAAAACGGCGCAATGTGGGGAGCTTTTTCTGCTGGGCGTGTAAAACCGACTCTGCTGCTGCATTAAAACGAATCGGCATCTGTGGTTCAGGCGCTTGCTGTGCAAATCCGGCGCTGGCATCCGGTTGGCTATCAACATAGGGCAGATAGGGTTTGATATCGAGAATCGGCGTGCCATCAACCAGATCAAGGCTACCCAGCTTCAAAAAAATCTCACCATTGCGGCATACCGTACCGTGGTAAGCCACTTTTGATAAACCAATCGGATTGGGCCGAAAAGTAGAGCGGGTAGCAAAAACACCAATCCGCTCATTGCCGCCTAAGCGTGGGGGGCGAACCGTGGGGCGCCAGCCCTGATCTTGGGTTTGATGAAAGACAAAAATCAGCCACAAGTGGCTAAATTGCTCCAAACCCCGTACTGCATCAAGCTGATTGAAGGGCGGCAACAGTTGTAGCTCACCGATACCATCCTCAACCAGACCCGGCTGACGTGGAACAGCAAACTTCTCTTTATAAGGTGAGTGAATAATACCAATAGGTGTCATTGCCACCGCTTCTTGTGGGGTATCTAACAGCATCAGCCTTTTCTACATAAATTAAGTGGATATTTAAGGGGCGATAATAATCGCAGACCCTTGGCAAAGAGCGAGTTGCTTACAACCGGGGACATTATCTAGAATGAGACATTGATTTAGCAAAAGTGCATTACCTCCCATCTCTTGGGCATGTCGCTGTGCAGTATTGCGAGCCTCTTGAATACTGGCGGGCTTCTCATTATCACTGGCCTGGCAAACCTCTCCTTGAACACGGCCAATATTCTGATAATTAACCTTATTAAGCTGCTCTGTTTTTTCATATACCGCAATGGTGGTGGGCGCAAAATACGTTTTTACATTTTGGGGATTCAGATTACTGTCTACATTATAGTGTGTTGCACATCCGCCTAATAATAATGCGGTCGAAACTAGGATGATTTTTTGCATTTATACTGTATCCATACATTAAAGAATGAGATTTACTCTCTTAATCTACTTTGTAGATATACCGCGCGAGAGAGCATTAAAACACGTCATTTATCACAGATAGTAAAACAAAAGAGCACCCTTGGGTGCTCTTGCAAAAAAATAATCATAAATTAATCAAAGTTGGTGAGAAAGAGCAAGAGCTACCAGCCCTTGACAACACCACCTTTAAATATTTGGTTCGCAGCGTGATAGACCTCTTCAGTTTGGAACGCTTTGACGAAATTCTTTACGTTCTCTTCATCTTTATTATTGTCGCGTGCCACAATCAGGTTCACATACGGAGAGGCTTTATCCTCCACAAATAAACCATCTTTTGGCGGTGTCAGCCCAATCTGGCTGGCATATGTGGTGTTGATAATAGCTAAGTCCACATCATCAAGTGAACGTGGTAATTGCGGTGCTTCTAGCTCGATTAATTTTAATTGTTTCGGGTTAGCAACAATATCCAATACCGTTGCATTCAGGCCGCTGCCCTCTTTGAGCGTTAGCAATCCCTGTGCTTGTAACAGCAGTAAAGAGCGGCCAAGGTTGGTTGGATCATTAGGTAATGATACTGTCGCACCCTCTTTTAGCTCAGACAATGCCTTGATTTTTTTTGAATAACCGGCAATTGGATAGACAAAAGAATTACCTGCAATAGCGAGCTTATATCCACGATCAGCAATTTGCTGATCAAGATACGGCTTGTGCTGGAATGCATTCAGATCTAATGAACCATCCGCCAGCGCCGCATTTGGCGTGATATAATCGCTAAAACTTACCAATTCCACATCTAAACCATATTGCTCTTTGGCGACTTTTTTTGCTACTTCTGCAACTTGTTCTTCTGCACCAGAAATGACACCCACTTTAATTTTGTTTGTATCACTATCTTGCCCACAGCCAACAAGTAATACAGAACTTGCCAATGCACTTATTAGGGCTAATGTTTTAAATTGTAATGCCATCGTATCTACCATCCTTGTTTATTGCGGTGCGTGAACACCAATCACAAATCATATTGTTGTAAAATAACTGTTTAATAAAACAGCGTAAACGTTATATGGCTATAGAGGAAGCAACATCTTACTTATGATCTGTTGCCTTAATCCAGCGTTCACCTACGCTTTGAATCAACTGTACTAATACCACTAAAATAGCAATGACAACCAGCATTACCGTACCGTCAAAACGTTGATAACCATAACGAATACCCACATCACCTAAACCACCGCCACCCACAGCACCGGCCATCGCCGAATAGCTGACCAAGGTCACTAACGTAATAGTAATACTGTTAATGATCCCCGGCAGCGCCTCAGGCAGCATCACCTTAGTGATAATCTGCATCGGGGTTGCCCCCATCGCTCTTGCTGCCTCAATCAAACCGGCAGGCACTTCCATTAATGCCCCTTCAATTAAACGGGCAATAAATGGGGTTGCACCAATGGCCAACGGCACTACCGCTGCCGCCGTACCAATAGACGTACCAACCAGCAAACGGGTTAACGGAATAATAGAAACAATCAAAATAATAAAAGGGATAGAGCGCCCGATATTAATCACCGCACCTAACACTTTATTTATCGGCGCATTTGCCTTAATTTGTCCAGGTTTGGTAATAAACAGGATCACTCCCAGTGGGATCCCCAGTGCAAAACCAATAACCCCTGAAGCCAGCACCATCATCAGTGTTTCGCCCAATGCCTTAAACAGCAGCTCAATCATTGCTTGCGACATAGCCTAACACCTCCACCTTGACATGCTGCTCATGCAGATAATCCATCGCCTGCGCACAACGCGCCTCATCACCAAACAACTCTGCCAGCATCACCCCGAATTTAATTCCGCCAGCATAATCCATCTGCGCGCTTAAAATATTGCAATCAATATTAAATTCCCGTGCCACTTTTGACAGCAGCGGTGCATCAACAGATTGTCCGGTAAACTCCAAACGGATCAACGGAAAATGTAATGGCTGCGGTGTTGTCACTAACCTAGCGGCATAATCTTCGGGAATGCTTAAATCAAGCGTTGAGCGAATAAACTGCTGTGCTAGCGGCGTTTTCGGGTGTGCAAAAACCTCACCCACCGAACCTTGCTCAATCAGCTGACCGGCGCTGATGACCGCAACTTGATCACAAATTCGCTTTACCACATCCATTTCATGTGTGATCAGTAAAATCGTCAGCCCCAAACGGCGATTAATATCCTTCAACAGCGTTAAAATAGACCGCGTTGTTGCCGGATCAAGCGCACTGGTGGCCTCATCACACAACAATACCTTCGGATTACAGGCTAGCGCACGGGCAATCGCCACTCGCTGTTTTTGCCCGCCGGAAAGATTTGCCGGAAACACCGTCTTCTTATCTGTCAGGCCAACTAGTGCCAGCAACTCATCCACTCGTGTGGCAATCGCCTCTTTATTTAAGCCTTGTAACTCCAAAGCAAAAGCCACATTACCAAACACCGTACGTGAAGAGAGCAGATTAAAGTGCTGGAAAATCATCCCAATATTACGTCTTGCACGCTCGAGTGCCGGTTCATCCAGCACCATCATATCCTGCCCATCAACAAATACCTCACCTGAAGAGGGGCGCTCAAGCAGATTCACACAGCGAATCAGCGTACTTTTCCCTGCTCCCGATGCACCTATCACGCCAAAAATCTGGCCAGCCGGAACATGCAAACTCACCTCTGAAAGCGCACTGATACTTCGCCCTTCCGTGTGAAATATTTTACTGATGTGATTAAGCCTAATCATGGTACGTCATGCTCTCCATGCTGAAACAGATGCTTACTTCTATCGCACAAAAACAGATCCTAAACAATATATAGGGATAGACAGCAGAGCGAACACACAGATGCTAAGATGTCTGGATGGCTACAGTCAACAGTTTTTACGTCTAGACGGCTAAAAGAAAGGGAAATAAACCCGTATATCCCCACATTTATCCTCAAAAACGCCTCTCGTCTTACATTATAAGAACAGGCAGGCGATAATCAGCACATACTTCATACCGTAAATCCAGACCCGCCGGAGATCTTCACATGGCAACCTCAGCACTATTTATTGATCGTGACGGTACACTGAACATTGATCATGGCTACGTACATGAAAGTGACAACTTTGAATTCATCAAAGGCGCGATTGACGCTTGTCGCCAAATTAAAGAGATGGGGCTGGCACTGGTCTTAGTCACCAACCAATCTGGCATTGCCCGAGGTTTGTTTACCGAAGCTCAGTTTACCCACTTAACTGAGTGGATGGATTGGTCACTGGCTGACAGAGGCGTTGATCTTGATGGTATCTACTACTGTCCGCATCACGCAGAGCACGGTAAGGGTGAATACAAAATTGACTGTGAATGCCGCAAACCGAAGCCAGGCATGTTTCTTGAAGCACAAGCAGAGCTTGACCTCGATATGGCCTCCTCTTATATGGTTGGTGATAAACTTGAAGACATGCAAGCGGCACAAGCGGCTGGCATTGGCACCAAGATTCTGGTTCGCAGTGGAAAACCCCTCACCGCAGAAGCCGAAGCCCTAGCAGATTACGTCCTCGATAGCCTTGCTGATGTACCCGCGCTGCTTAAAAAACGTATAAAATAAACAAAAAGAGTAAAAAATGAGCAAGCAAAAGATTTATTAACTTTTTTGCTTGCCTCTTTGTAAATACTCCCTATAATGCGACCCCACTGACACGGCAACCGTGATGCAAATCACTGAATGCTAACAGTAAAGAATAAAACGCTTTTAAGGGATGTGAAAAACAGACCTTGACAGCTAAAGGGAAATGCGGAATAATTCGCGCCCTGTTAACGTGAAAGCGTTGACACTGCTCTTTAAAAAATTAATCAGACAATCTGTGTGGGCACTCGTTGAAGACGCTGACTATCCAAAAGATACTTAGTTAAACGAGTGACTGACAATTTATTTGCTAGTTAT
>NZ_JBOFTR010000002.1:0-221062 GCF_051652165.1 Plesiomonas sp. | reverse complement strand
TGCGTAAAAACCTGCACATCAATAATGCTAATGCAGTTGCCAGTGTCATGGATGGATTTGGTGGGTTATCGACACAATACCAGATCAAGAAAGTGAACAAAGTACTACCAGAGATGGAAGCCTACTACTCGTATTCAGTGAAATCGAATCAGAATATCACGCTTTACTCTGGCTACCGCGATGTTGGTTTTGGTTCTGGAGAAGTTAATGGTGGCGTGAGTTACCGCGTCTCATTCTAATTTATCTGCTATCTACTTAAAAAGGCCAGTCAGTTATTACTGACTGGCCTTTTTTATACCGTGAGTTAATCTTAATGTCACTTGATTGTACGCACCAAACGCCATGGTGCAGTACAACTCTGTGTTAACCCTTTTACTTGCTCTCGCTCAACGAAATAGAGCAAGCTTGGTAATCACTTTTCATCATTTAACCCAGTACTCTGCTCTTCTGATAAACATGCCGCTTATTATAGGAATACACCCAAACTTAGCCGGTGTACTCAATGGTTAAGCAGCCATTTATAAAGAACAATGTGTTATGGCATCGTGAATAAATATTAATTGGGCACAAAATCACGCAGATGGCGCGCAGTGGCTAACCATGCAGCACTCCAGCCAATCATGGTCGACACGATCAACATAATCAGCACTTCATCTATTCCGAAACCCTGTAGTGTAAATTGTGTACCGAAAACTTGCATAACTGAGTTAACTTGAATCTGTAATCGCCAAGTAATCACTGCATTTAACAACCACGCAAGCAAACCACCTGACAACCCTAGCAACGCACCACCATACAAAAATGGGCGCAGAATAAAGCCATCTGTTGCCCCGATCAGTTTCATTACTTCAATGCTGTCGCGGCGGTTAAAGATGTTTAACCGCACACTGTTACCGATAATCAAAAATACGGCGCACAGCATCAACGTAGCCAAAATCAAGGCCGCTTGTGCCACCAGTTCAGTTAATGCAGTGAGCCTATCGAGCCACGTGTTATCCAGTTTTGCCTCGCTAACCCCTTTTTCGGCAGCCAGCACATCGCGTAAACCAGCCAATGCTGTACCGTGTGAAAACTCACCTTGTGGGCGAACAATGATCACTGCAGGTAACGGGTTATCTTTGAGCATGTCTAATGCATCATTAAAGCCTGACCACTGGCGAAACTCATTTAAACTTTCAGCACGTGAAAGATAGGTTAACTCACTTGCACCGGGAATCGCACGAATCGAGTCAGCCAGTGTTTTTGCTTGTGAGTCGCTCAGTGATTTTTGCAGATACACTGTAATTTCTGGCTCAGGATACCACTGGTCAGCCGCTAACGAGGCGTTCTTCCACCCTAAATAACACACCCCTGGCAGGGTCAATGCAATGGCAATAACCACAACGGTCAGCAGTGTTGCGATGGGTTGCAACAGAATATCTTGTAGGCAATTGTGCCATGCATGCCGCCACTGTTCGCGTAACCCACCACGCGCGCGGGTTGGGCGCAATTTCTCTGGTTGGCTCTTTTTACTGACACTTTTAGCCACGGTCAGACTCCTTCCTGTTAGTGCTGATCCGCCCTTGTTCAAGGGTCAAGACAGGGTATGGCTGACTGGCAATCAGTTGGGTGTCGTGCGTGGCCATCAATACCGTGACCCCGACACGGTTAAACTCTTCAAACAGATGTAAAATACTGCCTGACAACGCATCATCCAGATTACCGGTTGGCTCATCGGCCAACAGCAGTGCGGGTTTATTCACTACTGCACGCGCAATGCCTACCCGTTGTTGCTCACCACCGGAAAGCTGAACCGGTAGGCAGCGGGCTTTATCTAACAACCCAACCTTATCCAGTGCTGCACTGACGCGGCGCTTGATGTCATCGGCTGTGTTGCCGGTGATCACCAGCGGCAATGCCACATTTTCATATACTGTACGATCCATCAATAAGCGATGATCTTGGAAAATCATCCCGATATGTCGGCGTAAAAATGGCACTTCACGGGTTTTCAACCGTGATATATCGTGCCCGTCAAACCAAATCTGGCCATCACTTGGCCGCTCTATCCCGCAGATCAGCTTTAATAATGTGCTTTTCCCTGCCCCTGAGTGGCCGGTAAGAAAGGCCATTTCGCCGGCACGTAGGTGGAAAGAGACACCCTGTAATGCCTGTCGACCACCCAGATAGGCTTTGCTGACCTGCTGGAAACGGATCATTTTTTACTCCTCACGGGCAAAAAGTGCCTCAATAAAGTCTTTGGCATGGAATGGGCGTAAATCGTCAATCCCCTCTCCGACACCGATATAACGAATCGGAATGCTAAACTGATCCGCAATGGCGAAGATCACCCCCCCCTTAGCCGTACCGTCAAGTTTGGTCAGGGTAATACCGGTTAGCCCAACGGCTTCTTGAAACAGTTTAGCCTGACTGATGGCGTTCTGACCTGTACTGGCATCGAGTGTCAGCATGATTTCGTGCGGGGCGTTTTCATCACTTTTCTTCATCACCCGTACGATTTTCTTTAGCTCTTCCATTAGATGGCTCTTGTTCTGCAAGCGCCCTGCGGTATCAGCAATTAAAATATCTACCTTGCGCGCTTTGGCAGCCTGAATCGCGTCATAAATCACCGAGGCAGAATCTGCACCGGTATGCTGGGCAATCACCGGGATCTTGTTGCGCTGCCCCCACACTTGCAGTTGTTCAACGGCAGCAGCACGGAAGGTATCACCTGCTGCCAACATGACACTTTTGCCTTCGGCTTGGAACTGGCGGGCCAGTTTCCCGATAGTTGTGGTTTTGCCTACGCCGTTAACACCTACCATTAAAATAACATACGGGTTTTGCCCCTCAACACTCAGTGGTGCTTCAACTGGTGTGAGGATCTCAGCCATCTCCTCTTTTAGAAGACCATACAGAGCTTCTGCATCACGCAGTTGTTTACGGCTGGCATGTTGAGTGAGTTTATCGATAATTTTACGGGTTGTGTTAACGCCAACATCCGCAATCAGCAGTTGCTCTTCTAGCTCTTCAAACAGCTCATCATCAATTTTTTTACCGCGGAACAGGCTAAAAAATCCGGTTCCGATATTCTGTTTGGTTTTTAGCAAGCTGCGCTTTAAGCGAGCAAAGAAGCCCTCTTTGGTTGGGCGCTCTTGTACTTCAGGTTGAATTTCATCATTACCGATATTCTCCTCATCTTCGTTGCAAGCCTCTGCAAGGACAATATCTATGTTCTCAATGCTCTCTTCGACCACGTGCTGCGCGTGGGGTTCGATAGTGTGCTCGATTTCTTGCACATGCTCTGGCTCTGCTGTTGGCTCTGGCTCTGCTGTGGGTGCGAGCACAGGTTCAACGCTGTGTGCAACAACTTCAGTTTCAGCAACCGCTATTGCAGGTTCAACCGGAAGCTCGGCAACAGGCTCGCTATCCTGCACATGCTCTGGCTCTGCTGTTGGCTCTGGCTCTGTTGTGGGCACGGGCACAAGTTCAACAATAGGTTCAACAATAGGTTCAACAATAGGTTCAACACTGTGTGCAACAACTTTAACTTCAGCAACTGCTATTGCAGGTTCGGCCTGAAGCTCGACAACAGGCTCGCTATCCTGCACATGTTCTGGCTCTGCTGTTGGTTCTGGCTCTGCTGTTGGCTCTGGCTCTGTTGTGGGCACGGGCACAAGTTCAACAATAGGTTCAATACTGTGTGCAACAACTTCAGCGTCAGCAATGGCTATTGCCGGTTCGGCCTGAGGCTCAGTAACAGGCTCGCTATCCTGCACATGTTCTGGCTCTGCTGTTGGCTCTAACTCTGCTGTGGGCGCGAGCACAGGTTCAACAGTAGGTTCAACGCTGTGTGCAACAACTTCAGTTTCAGCAACCGCTATTACAGGTTCAGCCTGAGGCTCAGTAACCGGTTCTGACACAGGGCGATGAGGCGTATCGGCAAGCTCATCTGTCGAGAGGGGGATAGCATCAACAACAGGTGTGATATCCGTATGAGTCTCAGTGTGGTGAGTATCAACCTCAGGTTCGTTGGCCTGTTCAGCCGGTAACTCAGGCTCGGCCTCTTTACGCCCTAACCCCAACCAAGACCAAAATCCACGTTTCTTTTCTTTAGTCATTTCGCAATACGACCCTGCGCAATTAGAATATCATCTTTAATGAACTGTATAGTTTACCACTTTCCTTGCGGTCGAAAAATTGTATGGCTAAACGATCTCCGAGTATGACAAAAAAATCTTTCGGTCAAATCCGAATTATCAGTGGCCAGTGGCGTGGACGCAAATTGCCTGTTCCCGACAGCCCCGGTTTACGCCCAACGACTGATCGGGTGCGTGAAACGCTGTTTAACTGGCTTGCCCCTGTGCTGCACGGTGCACGCTGTTTAGACTGTTTTGCCGGTAGTGGGGCACTTGGGCTAGAGGCACTATCACGCTATGCTGACCATGTTGTGTTACTTGAGTTTGAACGCCACGTGGCAGAGACCCTGCAAAAAAATATCCGTGAGTTGGGCAGTACTCACGCTGAGGTTATCCACACAGATACGCTTAACTATCTGAATAAAAATGGAAAACCTTTTGATGTGGTGTTTATTGACCCCCCATTCCGGCGCGATATGCTAACCACCTGCTGCCAATATCTTGAGAATAACCACTGGCTTGCCGCAGGCGCATATATTTATGTAGAAGCTGAAGTTGATGCTGGCCATCTGGCCGTTCCTGCTTGCTGGCAATTGCACCGCGAGAAAATCGCCGGACAAGTGGCATACCGTTTATATATTCGCCACGGTGATGAGAGCGATACTGATACCGACAATGACAATGAAATAAAAGAAGAAAATATACCGGCTAATCATACACAACATGCTGATTGAGCTGGCGATGCATCGCCGTAAGACAGTTTTTTATGGTTAATAATGCAAGTAAAACAGTCAGAAAAACTAAGGCGATTGCTATTTTTCTGTATTATTTATTGAAGCGTATAAAATCCACTGTTCGGGGCTTGCGCCTGCGCGCTCAATCAGTAAGGTGAGATGTAGCAGATTAAGCATAATTAACCCGTTGTGCTGACAAAAAGGCCCATTGTGGCCCATCACTGACATACGGGTTTATGTTGATTTTCTCATTGGGATTTTCTTCATTTGAGGGTATATCTACCTCTTGTATTCAGGTGTGCAAAAGGTACATCCATAATAATACGTAAGGTTTACACTCAAAATTTCACTCACTCAGCTTAGGATGAACGCGTGATGAAAAATGTAGGGCTTGTTGGATGGCGTGGCATGGTGGGCTCTGTGCTGATGCAGCGTATGCAAGAAGAGCATGATTTTGCTCACATTAATCCACTCTTTTTTACTACATCACAAGCAGGTCAAGCTGCACCCGTTGTCGCAGGGAAAAGCGGCCTGTTGCAAGATGCGTATGATATCGATGCACTCAACGCATTGGATATTATTATTACCTGTCAAGGTGGCGATTACACCAGTGAGATCTACCCTGCACTGCGTGCAAGCGGCTGGCAAGGTTACTGGATTGATGCTGCCTCAACACTGCGAATGAATGATGATGCGATTATCATTCTTGACCCGGTCAACCAGCATGTTATTCATCAAGGCCTTGATAGTGGTGTGAAAACATTTGTTGGGGGAAACTGCACCGTTAGCTTGATGTTGATGGCAATCGGGGGGTTGTTTGCCAATAATCTGGTCGAGTGGGTCTCAGCAGCCACCTATCAGGCCGCCTCTGGTGGCGGGGCACGCCATATGCGTGAGCTGCTGACACAGATGGGAATGTTGCAGCATGAGGTAGCCGCAGAGTTAACCGATCCGGCATCGGCAATTTTAGAGATTGAGCGTAAAGTCACGGCAAAAACCCGCAGTGGCACACTGCCGGTGGATAATTTCGGTGCACCGCTGGCTGGCAGCTTGATCCCGTGGATTGACAAGCAGCTCGATAACGGTCAAAGCCGTGAAGAGTGGAAAGGTCAGGCGGAAACCAATAAAATTCTGGGTATTGATGGCAAGCCGATTCCGATTGATGGCCTATGTGTGCGTATTGGTGCACTGCGTTGCCACAGTCAGGCATTCACCCTGAAGTTAAAACAAGATGTCAGTATTGAGAGTATTGAGCAGATGCTGGCGACCCATAATGATTGGGTCAGCGTGATCCCCAATCAGCGTGAGATCACCATGCAGGAGCTTACCCCCGCGCGCGTTACTGGCACACTGTCTGTACCGGTTGGTCGCCTGCGCAAACTGAATATGGGGCCAGAATATGTGTCGGCCTTTACGGTCGGTGATCAGCTATTGTGGGGTGCAGCAGAACCACTGCGCCGTATGCTACACGTTTTACTGCGCACTTAATCTCTTACAACACAATATCCATGTGGGATTTTGTTGGTTGCGCCAAAAACCGCACACCCAGTATAGCGCCACACTCAATAACGCTGTACTGGGTGATGACCATAATTTTTTAAGTGATAACTGAGCAATATGAAGTGATGCCTTAGCCATATCCTCTGACGATGTGCTACGCATTGAGCAAAAAATCGATGGTTCCCGCCACAATGTTTGAAAACATTTTATTAACATTCGCAATTTGAGAGCAAGCTAACGTTACGGGCGGTTTCCTCAGTGCATATCCAATGGCTTTGTTACACTGGTAAAAAGGGTGAGCATCATAATGGCTAAATAGGGTTAATCTAACCGTAATCATACAAGATAGCCTGAAAAAAAGAGACCAGATAACCACCGCATCACCCCGCCTCTGACTCTGAACAATGAGAAAGCAACCCATGCAAATACCGTGGCAACCTGCCGTTATCGCTCTGATGCTTTTCAGCCTAAACGGGTTTACGCCTGTTTTTGCTGCAAGCCTTGATTTTAAAGGGACGCTCGCCACCCCTTTTTTTGGTCATGCGCGCGGTAGTGCATTTAGTGCTACGCTATTTTATGATCAAAATACAGCAAGTTTTGAAACTCTCGAAGAGCAAGATCACTGGCAACAAGAGAACTACCCGTTTCAGCAAGTCTCTATTGTCATTGATGATCAGCTCTATCAGGTGAGTGCAATTGAACCATCGAGTGTCGATAATCGTATTCGCCTGACACACTGTAAAGTCGCATCAGCCACCTGTGTGTATGATGAGATCAGTGTTCATGCCAACGGTGAAGCAAACGGCACATTAGATGCTCCGCGTATCCAACTTATTTTACGTGGCAATGCTGGTTGGCTAACGAATACCAAGTTGCCAGATGCCATGAAACTGCGTGATTTATTAGCCAGTGCTAATCAAGCCAGTATGACATTGCAATCAAATCTTGCATCATCTTCATTGCGTATTCAGCGTTGATCAGGGCATCATCTTACAGAAAAAAATACTCTCTTTTCTCTGCCAACAGCAGACAAAACAACACGTAGAGATGAGCCACGCGAACATGGCGATAATAAATGACAACCCAAAAACGTGCTGTCAATCCGAAAATACGGCAAGATTTGCACGCCCTCTTTTTTTTAGCTTATGGTTATTGATGATGAGTTCTTCTGCACAGGCCAATAGCGCCAATGATCACACTGAAATACACCATGATAAAACCACACCCACCTCAGCAATGCAGTACCAAACCGGCTCTAAACCCTCTGCTGTTAGCCGTTTACCGGCTGATTTGCTCACCCGTGAGGCTGATTATCAAGCCTTCATGCAGCAGCGTGTTGCCCCGTTTTGGCAACAAGGGGTAACATCATCTATCGTGGGAAAAGATAACATTCGTTTGAGTTCGATGAGCTTTACCGCGCCTGACCATGATAACGCCATTTTGATTGTTAATGGCCGCCTAGAGACATACCTAAAGTATCAAGAGCTTGCCTACGATCTGTTCTTGCAAGGCTATGATGTATTTTTGTTTGATCATCGCGGACAAGGGCTATCTGGGCGGTTGTTGCCAGACCCGCAAAAAGGCTATGTTCAGCACTTTAGTGATTATGTCAGTGATATGAAAACAGTGCGTGATCAGCTCATCACACAGGCAGAGCAAGCTCGTGGCAAACCTTATCAGCACCGTTATCTGCTGGCACACTCCATGGGCGGGGCTATTTCAAGCCTGTATCTAGCACGCTATCCACACGATTTTACTGCCGCAGCCCTTTCAGCCCCAATGCACGGTATTGTATTCCCTATGCCGATGTGGCAAGTCAAAACCCTGACCACGGTTGCCAAATTATTTACCCGTTATGATCAAGGTTATGCGCCGAGTACCGGCCCTTATCAAGCAACGCCATTTGCTGGAAATGATCTGACCCATAGCCAAGCACGTTACCAGTGGTTTCGTGAGTTGTATGCGGCACATCCGCAAGTACAACTTGGTGGCCCCACGCTGCATTGGATCGGTGAAAGTGTGCAAGGTGCAGAACAGGCCATTGTACAAGCAGGGGCGATTACCACACCGCTGCTGTTGCTGCAAGGTGGTGATGATACCGTAGTCGATAATCAGACTCACCGTGCATTCTGCGAAGTGATGCAACAAGCTAACCACCCTTGTGCCAACGGTTCGCCAATCACTATTCAAGGGGCACATCATGAGCTGTTATTTGAACAAGACGCAATGCGAAAACAAGCACTGCAGTACGTGCTAAACTTTTTTAACTTGTACTCTGCTGTCCATTAAGTGCGCGACTTAGCCGATAAGTTTAGTGAGGTCGATCACCCTATCGAGTGAGAATTTGTCATATCAACAGACAGCCTCACCTGAGCGGGTATACTGTAGATCTCACTTTTTCGGTTACCAGAGTATGTCACTATGTATCGTGTTGTCGCCTCAGATCTGGATGGAACGTTACTCACCCCTGATCATCGTGTCTCGCCTTTTACCGCAGAAACGTTACATCTACTGACAGAGAAAGGGGTTCGTTTTATTTTTGCTACGGGCCGTCATCATGTTGATGTAGCACGTATCCGCGATAATCTGGGTATCGACGCTTATATGGTCACCTCGAACGGTGCGCGAGTACACAACACCGCCGGAGAGCTGATCTTCAAACATGATTTGCCTGCTGATATTGCCCGCGATCTGATGCTACTGTCACATAATCACCCAGATATTATGACCAATATCTATCAAGGTGATAACTGGTGCATTGATCGTGATGCAGAGTGGTTAGCCAAATTTCACGAAGAGACCGGTTTTTGCTGTCGCATTGTCGATATGGCCATGGTTGAAAACCATAACGATATCGCCAAAGTGTTCTATTTAGGCAATCATGAACTTCTGGTGGCATTGGAAGAGGCCATCAATGCTCGCTTTGGTGATCAGGTTAATGTGAGTTTTTCACTGCCTGAATGTTTAGAAGTGATGGCCGGTGGTGTGTCAAAAGGCCATGCGCTAGAACAAATTTTGCCGCTCAAAGGGTTGACACTGCAAGAGTGTATCGCATTTGGTGATGGTATGAATGATGTTGAAATGCTGAGTATGGTCGGCAAAGGCTGTGTTATGCAAAATGCACATCAACGTCTGAAAGATACCCTGCCTGAGTGCGAAGTGATCGGTGAAAACAGTACTGAGGCTGTCGCACACTATCTGCGTAAACTCTTCTTGAGCTAACGCGGTTTAATCTCAAGCTGTCTCTTATACTCGGTATAATCTAATACCATGTCGATATCTAGTATTAAAAAAGCTGCTCTATACTCACAGAGTAGCTTTTTTCTGTTTCTCTGCGACAAACAGTAACCTTTAAAATACCCCTATCCTCTTTTTTTCAGCGATAATCAGAGAATTATTATTTTGGTCTGTTTTTCTTTGTTGTGATTATCTTTTAATTAGAGGAGTCACCCAATGTTTAGCTCATTATTGGCTGTCAGTGGCGGCGCGGCGATTGGCGCATCACTTCGCTGGTGGATTGGAACAAAACTGAATGACTTTTTGCCACAGCTTCCGCTCGGTACATTAACGGTTAACTTGCTTGGTGGTTTTTTAATTGGTTTGGCCATCGAGCTTTTTTTGCGGATCCCCAATATTTCACCCTATCTGCGCTTGTTTATCATTACAGGTTTTCTGGGCGGTTTGACCACGTTCTCAAGTTTCTCCGCTGAGATGATCACTGGCCTTGAAAAAGGGCAAACGTTGTGGGTACTCGGTGGGATTATTTTGCATTTAGGTGGATCACTGCTGATGACGTTTGCGGGTATGAGCCTTATACGCTATCTCTGGCCTTAAAGGTTTCAGATAACGATATACCCAGCGCATCGGCTGGGTTTGCGTTTAATCTGCGCGTTAAAACCGCAAAGTATGAGGGCCGTAAGCCAAACATACTCCCATTATGCCCAATGGTTCGATTCATTTTTACGGTTGTTTAACGGCAGTTTGCTTTTGTAAAAACTTGACCGCAATATCAGGAAAATCGGTAAACACACCATCAACATCAGCGGTATTGTAGAAAATATCCAGCATATTATTCAGATCTTTTGCGTATGCCGGTACTTTGCCCGGATCTTTACGGAAGGTATACGGGTGCACCACTAAACCGTTTTCATGCGCTTCTTTGACCATAATGGTGGTTTTAATATTACCCGGTGTAGAGCTCTCTTCCACGACCATTGGGTACCACGGGCCAACACCATCGGCATACTTGGCAATTTTGGCCATCGCACCGGGCTTAAACATCCAGTCGTAACTGTAGTTGGTTAATGAGCCATCAGGGTTAATGACCATCGTCTCTTGATCATCGGTTGGCGTAATCAACTGTACCAGTTTGATATCCATACCCATTTTTGGCAGCAGATCATCATGCACTCGCTGTAAATCGGGCGCATCAAAACTCTGGAAGAACACCTTATCGCCCTTCTGGGTATATCCGTACTTTTTCAGCGTCTCTAGTACGGCCACTGAAATGTCTTTGCCTTCGGTTTTATGAAACCACGGTGCTTTCGTCTCAACATAAAGCCCGACATTATTGCCAGTAGAGTGGTTCATTCCCTGAATCATCTCGATCTCTTCGGCCAGAGTATGCACTCGGAAATCAGAAGCCCACATCGGGAAGCGGTTCGGGAATTTCTGGCTCATTTTGCCATCTTTATCCAGTACAAACTCTTCAGTAAAGCTCAATTGGCGGATCTCAGGCAAAGTAAAATCTATTGCGTAGAAACGGCCATCTTTACGCGCCCTGTCAGGAAATTTCTTTGCGACATCGGTCACTCGGTCAAGATAGTGGTCGTGCAGCACAATCAGCTGATTGTCTTTCGTCATCACCACATCTTGTTCCAGATAATCCGCCCCCATTGCATAGGCCATCGCTTTTGCCGGCAACGTGTGCTCCGGCAGGTAACCGCTCGCACCACGGTGGGCAACCACAATTTTACCTTCCGTTTTATCAGATGGGGCCGCATTTTCAGCCAATGCAAACAACGGTGTAGCTAACAACGTTCCAGTCATAAGTGCCAGCAATGTTTTTTTCATCGTGAATGTGCTCTTAGTTTATGTGCGTTGCAGAGTAGGGTACAAAGGTAATGTGTTATTTTTATTAACAGAAAAATAATTTTTATATAAAACAATTGATTAGGATTATCTTTATGACAATGGGTGATAAATATGGGGTGATAAAAAGCAACCGACTTACCGCCTCTGTCACCTCACTGGATAATCATGACAGCCTAAGCTGCCATGATTTAATGCCAGTAGGGGCAACAGCAATGAACGCGGTAGAATCCATTACCCGCGAGCTTTATCTTCCTGCACTTTATTGTGGTGGAACATGGTTAATGCCAGCAAAATGACCGCCATCACACATGAACCGATCAGCAACATAAAGCCGCCATCCCAACCAAAGCGATCCACGGTGTAACCCACCACGGCATTGGCCGCAACCGAGCCACCTAAGTAACCAAACAGACCGGTGAAACCGGCTGCCGTACCTGCCGCTTTTTTCGGTGCCAGTTCAAGCGCATGCAAACCAATTAGCATGACAGGCCCGTAGATCAAAAAGCCAATCGCAACCAGCGCGGCCATATCCACCGTCGGGTTTCCTGCCGGATTTAACCAGTACACGGTAGTCGCAATGGCAACCAAAATCATAAAGAACACACCGGTTGCACCGCGGTTGCCCTTAAAGACTTTATCTGACATCCAACCGCACACCAGCGTGCCTGGAATACCCGCCCACTCGTACAGGAAGTAAGCCCATGAGGATTTATCCACCGAGAAGTGTTTAACTTCTTTAAGATAAGTTGGGGCCCAATCAAGCACACCGTAGCGCAGCAGATAGACGAATACGTTGGCAAATGCGATATACCACAGCAGTTTGTTCGGCAGGATATATTTGGTGAAGATCTCTTTTGCTGTCAGCTCTATCTCATTTTTAGCACTGTAATCTTCCGGATAGTCATTTTTGTACTCTTCAATCGGCGGTAAACCACATGACTGTGGCGTATCGCGCATTGTCAGGTAAGCAAAAATAGCCACGCCCACCGCAGCAGCTGCCGGAACATAGAAAGCAGAACGCCAATCATTGAACCAACCCATACCGAGAATAAACAGTGGCCCTATCATGCCGCCGCCCACGTTATGCGCACAGTTCCAAACTGAAACTATCTCACCACGCTCTTTTTGCGACCACCAGTGCACCATTGTCCGGCCACACGGTGGCCAACCCATCCCCTGTACCCAGCCGTTCAAAAACAGCAGTACAAACATGATGGTAATGCTTGAGGTTGCCCACGGCACAAAACCCATAAACAGGAAGATAGCCGCTGACATCAGCAAACCAGCCGTTAAAAATACCCGCGGATTTGAGCGGTCAGATACCGCGCCCATCAGAAATTTTGATAACCCGTAGGCAATCGCCACCCCTGACATGGCAAACCCCAAATCACCGCGCGAAAAGCCCTGTTCAACCAGATAGGGCATGGCCAGTGAGAAGTTTTTACGCACCAAGTAATAACCGGCATAACCAAAGAAAATACCGGCGAAAATTTGCCAACGCATGCGTTTGTAAGTGCTGTCAATTTGCGCATCCGGCAAACGGGCACTGTGTGCTGCAGGTTGAAAAAAACGCAACATAATCAGGTCCTCGATATGTTTTATGAGTGAGATGAGCTTGTTATTGTTATTGCCATTGTGAATAAAAGCGCATTTGATTAAGAAGAGTGTCATCAAAAGTGAGTAGGAGATGCGCGATGCGCTCGAAATCGAACGCAATAATAGTGACAATACAAAGATAATGGTGTGAGATCAAACACACTTCGTTGAATATAAAATTAATTTTCCCTTTAAAATAAATTAGTTAGCTGTAACCTTTCAGCAAAATATGCTGGCATTCACCTCGTGTTCATCTGTAAAAAGTCATCAATAACGAAGGTGTTTTTAGACAATGTGTCTATTATTACCGCTGCACCCACATCAATCGATCACAACTTGGTTACAGTGGCATTACGAACGATGATATCTTGTGATAAAAATCACAAATAACCACAAAAAAAGCCAATGATAACTTTCGGTTTTGCTCATTTATGGTTTATATCAAACATTTTAGAGTAAAAAACCGTGATACTTCCCACACCAAAAGAGTGTCCTGTATAAAATGCGTGCAAAATAAAATGCTAGATAACCTCATAATAACCGTATATTTACATCAATAATGAGCATAACAGGCACACAAGATCTCCATACTTTTGCGCACAAAAAAGAGGCTTATTTCCTCTTTGATGCTCTACCGCTAACTTGCGAGACATGTGACCATGATGAACAGCGCAACCCGAATTGAAACTGATGTTGCCATTATTGGTGGCGGTGCAACCGGCGCCGGTGTCGCCCGAGATTGCGCCCTGCGCGGCCTGCGCTGCGTGCTACTTGAGCGCGATGACATTGCAACCGGTGCTACCGGACGCAATCATGGTCTGTTGCACAGCGGCGCACGTTATGCCGTGACTGATGAAGAGTCAGCACGTGAATGTATCAGCGAAAACAAAATTCTTAAAAAAATTGCCCGCCACTGTGTCGAACCGACCGGGGGGCTGTTTATTACGCTGCCAGAAGATGATCTCGATTTTCAGGCCGGTTTTATCCGCGCCTGCCAAACTGCCGGTATTGATGCCAATGCTATCAGCCCAGCAGAGGCTCGCCGTTTAGAGCCTTCCGTGAACCCTACACTGATTGGTGCGGTCACCGTTCCCGATGGCACGGTTGACCCATTTCGCCTGACGGCTGCCAATATGCTCGATGCGCGCGAGAATGGTACGCAAGTGCTTACTTACTGTGAGGTGGTCGGTTTAATTCGAGAAGGTACGAAAGTCATTGGGGTACGCGCATTTAATCACCAAACCCATACGGTGGTTGAAGTGTATGCGCCAATCGTGGTGAATGCTGGCGGGATCTGGGGGCAACGTATTGCTGAGTATGCTGACTTAACCATTCGGATGCTGCCCGCGAAAGGGGCGCTGCTGATCATGGGCCACCGCATCAACAATCAGGTCATCAACCGTTGCCGCAAACCGGCAGATGCCGATATTTTAGTTCCGGGTGATACCATTTCGCTGATCGGTACAACCTCTAGCCGGATCCCGTATGACCGAATTGATGATATGCGGGTAACACCAGAAGAGGTTGATATTTTAATCCGTGAGGGAATTAAGTTATCACCGATTATGGAAAGAACCCGCATTTTGCGTGCCTATGCCGGAGTACGGCCTCTGGTGGCAACCGATAACGACCCTTCTGGTCGTAACGTCAGCCGTGGTATTGTGCTGCTTGATCATGCCAAGCGCGACGGGCTCGATGGGCTAGTCACCATTACTGGCGGTAAACTGATGACCTACCGGCTGATGGCCGAGTGGACAACCGATCTGGTATGCGAAAAACTCAACCACCAAGCGCGCTGCACCACCGCCGAACAACCGCTGCCCGGCTCAAATGAACGCACCGAAGAGACGCACGGCAAAATTATCAGCCTACCCGCACCGTTACGCGGTTCAGCGGTTTACCGCCACGGCGACCGCGCGCCACGTTTTGTCAGTATCAACCGTTACGACAGCTCACTGGTGTGTGAATGTGAAGCGGTCACCGCCGCCGAAGTGCGCTATGCGGTAAACGAGCTGAAAGTGAACAATCTTATCGATCTACGCCGCCGTACACGGGTTGGCATGGGGCCCTGTCAGGGCGAGCTGTGTGCCTGCCGCGCCGCGGGCGTTATGGCCCGTTTTGGCCAGACCACACCGCAACAATCAACCCAACAATTGCGCGAATTTCTGGAAGAGCGTTGGAAAGGCATTCGCCCAATTGCGTGGGGGGATGCGCTGCGCGAATCGGAATTTACCAACTGGATTTATCAGGGGTTATGCGGGCTTGATGATGTGCCGCCCGTTTCGTTAAATACCGTAAATACAGTGCCAAACACCACCACAACCCAGACCGTTCAACAGGAGAACGCCAATGAAATTTGATGTGGCTATCATTGGTGCCGGTTTAGCTGGGTTAACCTGCGGGATCAAGCTGGCACAAGCCGGACAACGCTGCACCATTATTAGCTCAGGGCAGTGTGCGCTGAATTTCTCGTCTGGCTCACTCGATTTACTCAGCCGATTGCCCAACGGCCACGCCGTAGCGACGCCACTGCAAGCACTTGATCAACTGGCTACCCAAGCGCCACAGCACCCGTATACCCGTATCGGCTATCAGGCGATTACACAGGCTACCACCCAGTTCAGCCAGATGCTGGCCGACAGCGGTATCTTGATGCACGGCTCGGCACAACACAATCATCTGCGGATGACCCCGCTTGGCAGCCTGCGCAGCACTTGGTTAAGCCCAGCGTCAGTGCCGGTACATCCGTTATCTTCCCACGCAGAGCACAGTGATGATTCTGTGGCTATGCGCAGTAAAATTGCGCTGATTGGCATCGAAGGCTTCCATGATTTCCAGCCGGAAATGGCGGCCGCAACACTGCGCGAACACCCGCTGTACCGTCACTGCGATATCGTTACCGACCACCTGACCTTGCCGCAGCTTGATCTGCTGCGCACAAACCCCAGTGAGTTTCGCTCCGTCAATATTGCCCGCGTGCTCGAACAGCTCACTGACCTAGCACCGCTGGCCGCCGAGCTGCAACGGGCCGCGCAACAAGCACAAACTGTGATTTTACCGGCAGTACTGGGGCTTGAGCAGCACGATCTGCTGGCTCGTCTGCAAACTCTGACCGGTTTAACACTGCTCGAATTGCCGACCTTGCCACCCTCAGTGCTGGGTATTCGACTACAACAGGCTCTGAAACGCCGTTTTCAACAGCTCGGCGGTCTGCTGATGAACGGCGATCAGGTGCGCAGCGCAACGCTTGAGTCCGGCCGCGTGCAGGCACTGTATACCCGAAATCATGAGGATATTCCGGTACAAGCCGATTATGTCGTGCTGGCCAGCGGCAGCTTTTTCAGCAACGGTTTAGTTGCCGAATTTGACCGTATTCGTGAGCCTATTTTTGGGCTGGATGTGGTTGATACCGGAGAACGCGCACAGTGGAGCAACCCACAGTTTCTGACCAGTCAGCCGTTTTTACAGTTCGGCGCACAGGTTGATAATCAGTTACGCGCCCGCAAAGCAGGAAAAACCATTGAGAATTTATATGTCATCGGCTCGGTGCTCGGTGGCTATGATCCTATCTATCTTGGCTGCGGTGCCGGTGTGTCCGTCACCACTGCACTTACCGTAGCAGAACAGATCCTGCAACGTCAGGAGGCCCACGCATGAGCATTACCCCCGATTCAAGCTTTGAAAGCTGCATAAAGTGTACCGCCTGTACTACGTTTTGTCCGGTATCGAAGGTCAACCCGCTCTATCCTGGCCCTAAGCAGGCCGGCCCTGATGGTGAGCGCCTACGGCTCAAAGACCCTGATCTGTATGATGAAGCCCTGAAATATTGCACCAACTGCAAACGCTGCGAAGTAGCTTGTCCGTCTGATGTCAAAATTGGTGACATTATTCAACGCGCCCGTGCCCAATACAGCCAGAAAAAACCGACACTGCGCGATGCGATTTTAAGCCATACCGATCTGATGGGCACACTCTCAACCCCGTTTGCCCCCATCATCAACCTAACTACCGGCTTAAAGCCCGTACGCAAACTGCTCGACAGCGCACTGAAAGTCGATCACCGCCGTGAACTGCCCAAGTATTCACACGGTACATTTCGTAACTGGTATCGCAAACATGCGGCAGACAAGCAGGCCCAGTATGCCGAGCAGATCGCCTATTTTCACGGCTGCTATGTCAACTACAACCATCCACAACTGGGTAAAGATCTGATCCGCGTATTTAATGCCATGGGGCTTGGCGTACAGTTGCTGGATAAAGAGAAGTGCTGCGGCGTACCGCTGATTGCCAACGGGTTTACCGAAAAAGCAAAAAAACAGGCCAGCTTCAACGTCAAGCATCTGGAAACCGCCGTGGAACAAAAAGGGTTGCCGGTTGTGGCCACCTCTTCCACCTGCACCTTCACGCTGCGCGATGAGTACCCGCATATTTTGGGGATAGACAACAGCAAAGTGCGCAGCCACATCGATCTGGTCACCCGCTTTTTATACCGTGAACTCAGCGCGGGCCGTACCTTGCCGCTCAAACACACTCCGCTGAAAGTGGCTTACCACACGCCATGCCATATGGAAAAAATGGGCTGGGTTCCCTATACCCTTGATTTACTCCAACGTATTCCGGGAATAGAGCTGATTATGCTCGACTCACAATGCTGCGGTATTGCCGGAACATACGGTTTTAAATC
Source organism: Plesiomonas sp. (assembly GCF_051652165.1). Taxonomy (GTDB): domain Bacteria; phylum Pseudomonadota; class Gammaproteobacteria; order Enterobacterales; family CAMTGL01; genus Plesiomonas. The sequence continues at coordinate 203,336 of NZ_JBOFTR010000002.1, read as the reverse complement.
AGAGAATTACGATACCTCACAAGCTATCGGCTCATCACTGTTCCGCCAGATTGAAGAGAGTGGGGTTGATTTTGTGGTGTCTGACTGTGAAACCTGCAAATGGCAGATTGAAATGTCGACCAGCAAACGCTGTGAACACCCGATCACCGTATTGGCTCAAGCACTGGCCTGATAACGCTGTGAATAACGTCGCTAATAACCTCGCTAACAGGCTAAAACAAAAACGGGCATGCCCTCCGCTGCCCGTTTTTGTTGTTTACTCGGCCGATACAGACAGCGTTAGTTTTGCTGCACCCACACCGCTTTTTCTGGTGTATGCGTCAGGCGTTTGAGCAGAAAATTGAGCAATACACCGTATGCTGGCACAAACAACCCCAAACTGATAATCAACTTGAAGGTGTAATCCACCAGCGCAATCTCTACCCAATGCTGGGCCATAAACAGATCGGGGCTTTTATAGAAGGCAATAAAGAAGAACGATGCGGTATCACTGATATTACCAAACAGCGTAGATGCCATCGGTGCCAACCACCACGCCTTCATCTGACGTAAACGGTTAAAAACATTAATATCAAGGATTTGACCGAGCAGATACGCCATAAAGCTGGCAACCGCAATCCGCGCCACAAACAGATTAAATGTCGCCAGTGAAGCTAACCCCTGATAGCTTCCTGCCAAAAACAGCACAGAAACCACATACGAGATCAGTAACGAAGGCAACATCACAGCAAAAATAATCCGGCGCGCCATTGCCGCACCATAAATTCTGACCGTTAAATCAGTGGCTAAAAAGATAAACGGAAACGAGAATGCGCCCCACGTGGTATGAAAACCAACAATCGTGATCGGCAACTGCACCAGATAGTTACTTGAAGCGATGATAAAAACATGAAACAAAACCAGCCAGATCAGCGCATGGCGCTGCTGGTCGCGGCTAAAAGAGAGCATGACACATCCACCTTTTTGTTAGTTGGGGTGAGGGAACCCAATACCAGAAATTTATCAGCCACAGCCGGTTTTGCCTACAAAACAAAATATACAACACCGGCATAGACTAACCTACGGCGCAGAGTATACCTGTGTGTTGCGCAACTGTCAGCTATTGTCCCGCACAGCAGTGAACATGGCTTGCTTCGTTAGCAAAAACTGCAACACGGCCACGCCTTCATCACATAACGCCTCTAGCCAAAGAGTCTGGGTGTAGTGATCACCACGCAGCAGCAGTGGCGTACCTTCAAATTCGACCCGCCATGTGTGCAGATCGGCATCGCACTGACGATCGATCACTTGTAACTCAGCCTGCTCTAACAACGGCTGTACTTTTTCAGCAAAATTATCAACATCAAGCCCACGGCAATACACACTTAATACCATCTCTTTTCCCTCTGGTTCGATCCCTGATTGCCTTGTTGCATGGCATTTACATCACACATGCATAAAAAATTTGAATCTACCCTTCATTTTATCCAGAGTCAGCCGCTAAAACAGACTGTGACAACCTGCACTGCGACACGTTGAACTATGCCATTGAATAAGCCGCATATCGAAATTCCGCAGTGTTACCGCCTTTTATGGTTTCCACCGCATAAGTGGTGGCTTTGCAATGCCTCTGGCAACAAGGTGATTTTATGTTCTTACCCAGCTTAAACATTGGTAAAAAACTTGCGGCAGCATTTGCCACTCTTTGCTTAGTATTGATTGGGATAGGAATATTCTCTCTCTCCCAATTTAACAAAATGAATACTGAATCATTTAATCTTACCAACAATATTATTCCCAGCATTCGTACTGCGGCCAATATCGATCAGGCTATGGCTAATTTTCGCCGTTATGAACTCGGTCTATTTTTGGTCGAATCTGATCCAGTGCGTACTGCAGAATATCTACAGATACTCGAACAAATAAATACGACTATAAATACCGCTATCGATAGATATGCCAAACTGATGTCATATGATGAAGAGCCGCCTATATACAACAGCATTAAAGAAAAATGGTCACAATATTATACAATCCACAAACAAATCATTTCTTTGTTAAACACTCGTCAAACAAGTCAAGCCAGTAATATTCTACTTGGCCAAGGAATGACTATTTATAACGCAATGCTCAATGATGTAGGGCAAATAATCGAGATCAATAAAAAATATGCTGATATAGCACGTGTAGATTCTGTCTCTGTTTATAACGCAGCCAAAATCAACATTGCCATTTGTATTGTACTTTCTATTATTTTAGTGGTGGTATTTGCCACTATGTTAACCCGCCAAATCCGCGATCCGCTGATTTTATTAGTGCAACAAGCACAACAGATTGCCAGCGGACACCTGGGCCGCAGCGCACTGTGTGATTACCTTGATTCAGGCAAACTCTCTAACGATGAAATTGGCCAACTTGCCCGCGCGATTCGCCAAATGAAAGAGGGGTTAAGCCAGTTAGTTAATGAGATCAGCACCTCAGTTTCGCAGCTCAGTAGTGCAGTTGAAGAGGTAGGGGCCATTGCCGAGCAGTCATCACAAGGTATGCAGCAGCAGCAAAGTGAAGTATCACAACTGGCAACAGCCATGAATGAGATGCAATCAACTGTACAAGAAGTTTCACGTAACACCACCGATGCAGCAACCGCAGCACATAAAGCCACTGATGCTTCAAACAGTGGCAGTAAAGTGGTTCATAACTCGATTGGCAGTATTGAACAAGTGGCCCAAGAGATTGAGCGAGCAGGCTCAGTGGTACAGCAACTTGAGCAAGACAGTGCCAGCATCAGTGTGGTGCTTGATGTTATTCGCAATATTGCCGATCAAACCAACTTGCTGGCGCTGAATGCGGCGATTGAGGCAGCACGTGCGGGTGAACAAGGGCGTGGCTTTGCCGTCGTTGCCGATGAAGTTCGCACACTGGCCCAGCGCACTCAAGACTCAACGGCTGAGATCAATAAAATTATCGATGTACTGCAATCCCGTGCTGCAGAAGCTGGGCAAGCAATGCAAGTGAGCCGTCAGCAGATGCAAACCAGTGTAGAGCAAGCTCGCCATGCAGGTGCAACCATTGGGCAGATAAATCAGTCGGTTATTCAAATCTCTGATATGAACACCCAGATTGCCAGCGCCACCGAGCAACAAAATTCTGTAACCGAAGAGCTCAACCGCAGCATTGTGAATATTCATAACGCGTCTGATGAAGTGGCACAAGGCGCAAACCAGACGGCACAAGCCTGTGCAGAGCTCAGTCAATTGGCCGTTTCATTACAGCAGATGACGAACCGTTTCACCCTGTAATACGCTACATAACTTAACGTCATCTTATTGTTTTGTGCAATACCCCCACGGAGCAGATTTTCTGCTCCGTTTTTTCATCCTTACCGTAGTAAAACCGCTGATTACTTGCTCTGTGTTCAAGCTTGTCATGCCATATTTATCTGCCTCAATGACACAACAATGGGTTTTATCATCATAAATAGCTTGTTTTGTATCGCTATCCTCACTCAACTCGCATTAAGACACCGTATCGCCCGCCTAACAGCGTCATCATTCGTAAAAATTGATACATTCTGGTGATTTTTTGCGCTTTTTTTCTCTTTTTGAACGATTACACTGCATCTATTACATTGAGGATAAGAGAGGTTTATATGCTACAGCTTCGTCAATCTGATCGGCGCGGGTACGATAATCATGGTTGGTTGCAAAGTTGGCACAGCTTTTCGTTTGCCGACTATTTTGATCCTAACTATATGGGTTTTTCTGCGCTGCGCGTGATCAATGAGGATATTATTGCGCCCCATTCCGGCTTTCCGACTCACCCACACAAAGATATGGAGATACTGACCTATGTGCGGCAAGGGCGCGTTGCACATAAAGACAGCATGGGCAATATGACGGAAGTGCAAGCCGGTGAGTTCCAGATCATGAGCGCCGGCACAGGCATTCGCCACTCAGAGTATAATCCGAGTGAAAGCATGCCATTGCACCTGTTTCAGATCTGGATTTTACCGCAACAACATGGGCTTGAGCCACGCTATGCGCAGCAACACTTCGCGCCACAACAAGGTAAGCAGTTGATTTTATCCCCGAATGGAGACAAAGGCTCACTTCAGGTTTTTCAAGATATGACACTGTGGCGCTGGATACTACCCACACACACGCCCGCCTGCTACCGTATCGCCGAACGCCGGCATATCTGGCTACAGCTCATTAGCGGTGAGTTAGAGGTTAACGGGCAGCCGTTACAACACAGCGATGGGCTTGCGATTTGGGATGAACAAATACTGCAAATCACCGCCCAGAGTGACAGTGAATTTTTACTGTTTGATCTGCCTTAGTTGGCAGTACGATACTTTTTTGCAGGGGTTACTCACTATCAACATGATCACGGATCATCGCCAAAAATGGTGAGCCAAAACGGGTCAGCTTACGCTGGCCTACCCCGTTAACAGCCAGCATATCACGCGCGGTAACTGGCATCTGCTCGGCCATCTCTTGCAATGTGGCATCATTAAACACCACATATGGCGGGATCCCCTCTTCATCAGCAATCGATTTGCGCAGCTTGCGTAACTTGGCAAACAGCTGCCGATCATAGTGACTGAGCGCAGTTTTAATGCTGTTTTTCAGTGATGACAATGAGGTACGTGGCTCGGCTAACTGCAAGCTCACCTCTCCGCGCAGCAGCGGTCGGGCTGCCTCTGTCAGTTGCAGGGCCGAGTGCTGTACAATATTTTGTGTCAGAAACCCCAGATGGATCAGTTGGCGTAACACACTCACCCAGTGTTCATGGCTCTGATCGCGCCCCACGCCATACACCGATAGCTTTTCGTGCCCGTGTTCGCGAATACGCTGATTGAGCGAACCACGCAACACCTCGACCACATAACCAATCCCAAAACGTTGGCCAACACGGTAAACACACGACAAGGCTTTTTGTGCATCTTGCAACCCATCATACCGTTTGGGGGGATCAAGGCAGATATCGCAGTTCCCGCACGGCTGCTGACGCCCCTCACCAAAGTAGTTCAGCAGCACCAAGCGGCGGCACGTTTGCGCTTCGGCAAATGCACCCATCGCGTTGAGTTTATGGGTTTCCACATCGCGTACCGGCCCTGGCTCTTTCTCTTCGAGCATACGGCGTAGCCACACCATATCGGCAGGATCAAAAAACAGCACGGCTTCTGCCGGTAGGCCATCGCGCCCTGCTCGCCCAGTCTCTTGGTAATAAGATTCAATATTACGTGGGATATCAAAATGCACCACAAAACGTACGTTTGGCTTATTGATGCCCATGCCAAATGCTACAGTAGCCACCACAATCTGTACATCATCACGCTGAAACGCCTCTTGTACCTGATTGCGGCGCTCAGTCGGCAAACCGGCATGATAAGCGGCAACACTGAGCCCACGGGTCTTTAAACGTTGGGCAGTATCCTCAACTTTGGTGCGGCTATTACAGTAGATAATGCCACTTTTACCACGCTGATCTTGCACATAGCGCAGTAATTGCTCGGCCGGTTTGAATTTTTCCACCAATGTGTAGCGGATATTCGGCCGGTCAAAACTGCCCAAATGCAAAAAGTGGTTGGGGATCGCTAAATGGCGGACAATATCTTGTCGGGTGGTCTCATCCGCAGTGGCGGTCAATGCCATTACCGGTAAGTGCGGAAAACGCTGCTTTATCTCGCCCAGTGCACGATATTCTGGCCTAAAATCATGCCCCCACTGTGAGATGCAGTGCGCTTCATCTACTGCCAACATGGAAAGAGGCCAATCAGCCAAACGATGTAGCAGCCCACCAGCCAGTAACCGTTCTGGTGAGATATACAGCAGTTTAATGCTGCCGTTTTTAACCTCTAGCATCACCTGCTGCTGCTCTTCACGGCTTAGGGTGGAGTTTAAGCAGGCCGCAGCAACACCATTGGCACGCAGCTGATCGACCTGATCTTTCATCAGTGAGATCAGCGGAGAGATCACCAGCGTAACGCCCGGCAGCATAAGCGCCGGAACCTGATAGCAGAGCGATTTTCCACCGCCGGTAGGCATAATCACGAGGCAATCATTGCCGTTGAGCACCTGCTCAATAATCACCGCTTGTCCGGGGCGGAAGGCCTGATAGCCAAAGACCTCACGCAAAACATGCGCGGCCGCTGAGGGTTCTAGGGGACGTTCCGCCAATGACACGCTGTGATCCTTAAAGTAAGCGATAAAGTAACAGACTAAAGAGTGGCTATTGTAGAAAGAGTACTGGGGTTTGTCGCTATTTTGTTGCGGTAGCGGTTGTCTTACTCAGATGAGGGAAAGCATAATCTGCTCATGGGCCAGACAGTGAAGGTGATGCTACTGTTTTTACACCACCGGTTTACACTGCCTGTTTTACATTACCTGTCTTGACATCACCTAAATTTGTGGCGTTCAAAACAGAGCCAAACGCTCACCGTGCATGGCAGTGCAGTAACCTTCACACAGCACTGCCATTGTGACTACCACTGTGGCGGAACTGTCACCGTCACTGGATAGACACGCTTTTTACATAATATCGTTAAGCATAATCCCGACACCAAACGAAGTCTGGCGGAAGTTATAATCAATCATGGTTTGACCATAACCGGTAAATAACTGCGTATAGAAACGGACACTAGGGGTAATAGGGTAGCTCCAACCTATTTGTGCGCTGCCCTTATCTGAACTCCAGTTATAACGCCCTTCAACACTATATACACTCTTACCGGCTTTATAGCCGACTTGCAGACGATAGTGCCCCAGATAATCAACAATATTTGGGTTATCATCATTTTTCTTCGAGTCAATCCGCACCCAAGGTTCGAGATCAACCATCCAGTTGCCTCGCTGTGCCATGACCCGCGCATAAACACGATTCCAGCTCCGCGATGTATCATGCTTCTCATTGTGTTCATCAAAATAGTCGTAACCACGGCCATTTGATTGATGTACCATACCAAATTCAAGCTCTTTAAAGTGCCAGCCTGCCAGCGTGTAATCGGTGCTCCAAGCAGTAAATACGCGCGGCTCATAATTTGTTTCTAAAAAAGGCGCTGAAATGGAGAAGTTAGTTGCTTGCCAAAATGACTTTTGGGTATACGCCGCGGCTAACACTGAGTTATGGCCGAAAATACCACGCCAGATTGGGAAGGCAAAACTGAGTTGAAATTTAATATTATCTTTTCGTAAATCATTGGCATCATAGCCACGATTTGCATACATCTCTTTATTAATATTATTGCTGTAAGAGTACACTATATAGTTAGTGTCATAGGGGATCAGTAAAAAAGGTGAATCATGATCCTCAAGCAAATTAGCAATACGCCCGGCATAATTGTGCTTATTGCTCTGCGTCTCTGCGGATACGGAAGCCGCGTGCGTCTCGCTTTCTGGCACAGTTTGCGCACCAACTGACTGACTGATGGCTAACCCAGAGAGCAATGCACTCGCGCCAATTGCCCAACGACTACCTAACATATATAACATCTCCATGTGATTGATCTTCAATGCAAACAAGCAAATGACATCTCTCTAAATAGCTTGCTAACACGATAAGCGATGTGGCCTCACAATGCATCCACACCGGCCTACAAGAATACTGATAATCTTACGCGTATCTGCCTAAATAGCGACTACGCTAACTTTATATATATGCATCCTACCAACGAATGACTGATTCTGTTAGCAGATGTCTCTCTTTTTCTGTGAGAAAAAATACTGTGAACCCGTGATGCAGATAACATTTTTTTAGTGTGGTTGCTTTACAGTAAAAACACCTTGCAAACAATTTAGCAACAAAGGTATTTATGTTATCAGCACAACCTGATCTCATCCTCAGCCCCACTGATGCACGTGATTTTATCGGCCAATTATTTATGGAGCAAATGCCATTTAACCGCTTAATCGGTATGACACTAACACGCAATGCACCTGATATTGTCGAAGTGCAAGTCAAAATGCGTGATGAGCTCATCGGTAATACACACCAAAAAATTTTACACGGTGGGGTAACAGCGGCCATTTTAGATGTGGTTGGCTGTATTTTGGCAGCCACCTCTGCACTGGCCCACGAAGAGCAACAGACCTTGCAACAATTGGGCGCTCGCTTAACTAAAGTTGGCACAATTGATCTGCGTATTGATTATCTGCGCCCTGGACGTGGCCAGCAGCTTATTGCCACCGGCCACTTAATCCGAGCGGGTAATAAAGTGGCAGTCACCCGTATGGAGCTACACAATGAAGAGGGTATGCACATTGCGTTTGGTACAGGCACTTACCTTGTCGGTTAACGTATCACCCCAACACCAATGACCAAAGAGGCCCTGTTATTGCGCGGCATCTTGGAATACGCTCTTTGGTAGAAAGCCCGCTGTCAGTTGCCCTGGTGCATTAAGATAGTGCAGCGTTAAATCGCGCAAAACCTGTTCAGAAATACCGGCTAAAAGAGTTGGCATCTGCATAATATCTTCTATTGGATAGCCCGCCAGCCAATAAGTACTTAGCGTTTGCGTGCTGCGCTTAGGATCTTGCCAGAGTGCCATGATTTGCTGGTTTACCTGCTGCTTTGCCGTATCCATCTCTTTTGCACTGAATCCTTCAACAAGTAAAAGATTGAGCTGTTTTTTCAAGATCATTTCAGCCTCAGCATACTGTTCTGCTGGTACAGTTGCCCGTATTTGTAGCATGTTCATCTGCATATCGGTGGCAGGATATGTCATATCCACCGTAACATGCACTGCTTCTCCTCCCGTTGCACGAAGCGCCTGACGCATACGCTGCTGTAAGATGTATTGCAGCATTTTATGGGCTAAACGGTGTTCCACATCATCAGTTATGGCTGGAACAGAAAGGCGGGTAATCACCACCAATGCCCGATCATCGGGATTGTGTGCCTCTATCAGTGGTGCACTTTTTTTCAGTAAAAACGGGTAGCTATTCCAGTAGGGTTTACTGCCTAAATCAAGCCCTCCGAAATAGTTGCCAACAAGGGTTAACACCTGTTGTGGGTCAACATTACCGACAATGACAAGCTCTGCATCTTGCAATGCATTGCGAAGCTGTGTATGTACAGCATTAAGCTGTTTAACACTGACATTTTGCACATCACGCGGAGAGCTAAAACGCACATATGGGTTGTTTGGAAACAAATACTGCTGCAGGTGCGATTGAAAAAGCCCTTTGGGTGTCTGCAAATACTGGCTTATTGCGCGTGCTTCTTGCGTTTGTACGCGATACAGCAGTGTTTCGCTAAAAAAGGGTGCGACAAGTATCTGACGAGCAAGGGCAAACCACGTATCAAGGTGTGTTTTCTCAACAGAACCGCTAATACCATGTTGGCTGGCTGTGATAATAGGTTGTAATTTAATACCATTTTGCACAATGAAGTTGTGCAAAAAATCATTCTGATGAAGGTCAATTTGCTCATCTGCATTCATTTTTAATGATAATAACTTTGCGGCTGCCAGCAACTCTGGTGGTAGTGATCGCATGCCACCACGGGCGCGTAACTGTATATAGACCCGATCGGGTACAACATCCATTTGTTTGATTAATACAGCAAGGCCATTATGAAATGTTGCCTGCGTTATATTCCATTGTGGAAATTGTTGCTGCTCTTTAAGCTCCCCAACCTGTTCAGGTATGGCCATAATCTGAGCATATTGTTGGGAGAAGGCGGTATCAGAAAGTGCTGGCGTTATTTGCCATAACGATAAACATTGCTTTAATTGTGCTGTATTTTCTGTGGGTAAAGAAGAAGGCGCAGGTGATGATAATACAGACGGTGGCGATGAATGATTTGAATGACGCAATTCACTGCCTACTAGAGGCTTCTTTTCAGTGGCTACACTAAGGGCATTTGTTGCACCTACATTGTAGCTTAACAACATGTAACTTAATAACAGCATGCTAAGTAACATCGAACCACCGCGTAGGCAAGAAGCCCTGCGTAGAACACATCCTTGCACCATAATTATGCATCCCAAAAATGAGGCATTCGCTCGACATAAGATAACTTGCGCAGGTAACGACATACCTTATCGCAAATATATCCGCGATACTGAATGCTATTTATTATTAGAGTTATTGATATAGGCTTACTCGCCCTTTTTGTATATGTCACATTGTCGTAACACTGATCTGATGCTAACGTAAATATGTTACATTGACTAGAAAATCACGGTACTTGCAGCACAAATTGCACCCTACGGTTCAATGCACGGCCTTCTATGCTGCTATTACTGGCAATCGGTGCTGATTCACCTGCACTGCGCACAGCATCAATTTGCTCAACCGGTGCATTTTGCTGTACCAGTGCTGTCATCGTAGCGTGTGCCCGGCGTAAGCCTAAGGTGTGATTATAGCCAGCCGAACCGATGCTATCAGTGTTGCCAACTACACCCACCCGTAAATCACTTTGCTGCATCACTTGCACTAAACAGTGAAGTACGCGCTGATCGGCAGCGGTAATTTCGCTGCGATTAAATGCAAAATAGAGTGGTTGAACCGCTAAAACATCGTATTGATTACTGAGTAAATCAGCGTGGCACTCTGGCGGAATAACCTGCGCAGAGTAAGGCCCAGCAATAGGCATTTGATAGCCCCCTGCAACACGCTCTTCACGCACCGTAAAGCCTGATTTTTGCCTGGAAGCGGAAGCCGTATACTGCCCATTCATGGGTTCATTCTCTGTATAGAGCACCGGAATGTCAGCCTGCACTTTAAGTATCGGGCTAACACCCCAGACAAGTCCTAATAGTAACTGAATGGATAAGCTATTTTTTTTGCGCACCCAATACCGCATGTTGCACTCCTTTGCCGTTCGCTCTCTTATGCTATGAAACCACCGTTTCATGCTTGATTTGCTCAGTGTATTGCGAAATTAACACGCTTTTTCAAATAGATGATGCATGTTAACGTCACAATCTACAGTGTTTAGCTGCATATCGCTTTTGCTGTGTTTCAGCATCTGATATTACATCCATAAAGCACCCCTATTTTTGCTGATCTTCAGCCGAAGGTATTTGCGCTGTTTGCTCTGATTTTTCCACTCTTATCGGCTGATCTTTTTTGAGCGGGGGTTCAGCATGTTGCAACAATAATTGTAAACGCGTGAACTGACGCGCTAACTCACGGTTTAACCACAAATAACCAAACGGGCTAAGGGGAATGCGATCATCGGTGCGATCAACAATAAAGTCAGGGGAAACAAAAGTTTCAAACATTCCGCTATCTGGGCGAGAAGCACGCAGCCCCCGCAAACGGCTTGCTTGTGCATTCATTGCGCGGGCAACTTGCATTTGTTCTGCTTTCAGTTTGGGTAATTCCCAGTGAATATGTGCCTCAGAGTAAGATTTGTGTGTGCCGACAAGTAACTCCAGTGTACTGAGCATTAACTGCAACAAACTTTGGATCTCATTGAGCTTATCGGCTGACAAGAAGTGTTCGCGTGATGCTGGCGCTAACAGTGGGCGCATCGAAATTGCGCGATCATAGATAGTTTTGATCGCATAATCGCTATCGATTGCTTGCAGTTGCTCTGTTGAGCGGTGCGCTTGGTACAGTTGTGCCATGGCTTTGAGGTTATCACTGAGCAGCAGTTGCCAACGGCGAGAGGCGCGTTGTGGCCACAGGCTGCTAAATAAAATCGCAAGCAATGTGCCAATGAGTACATCTGCCGCGCGCCACAGTGCCTCGCTCGTACCGTCGACCCCACCCCAACCTATCATGGCCAGCGTAATGCCACATAACATCGCCACATACGGGCGCTTTCCAACACCGTAATAGCCACATGCCATGGCCATTAGACTCATCCACCCCCAAGCTATCCACGGTGAAATTAGCTGTAATTTCAATGCAATAAGGCCAGCAATTGCACCAATTAACGTACCTAAAATACGGTGTAAGCCCTTTTGCCACACCCCTCCAAGATACGGGATGTTGCTCATCACCACGAGGAGTGTCACCAGTACCCATGGGCTGTGCCCAAGCGGGGCATAGTGCAGCAAAATCAGTGTCAATAAGAATGCGAGCCCCACCCGTAACGCGTGATAAGCACGGTAATGACAGAAAATAAACTCACGATCAACCAAACGCATAACGGCTGTGCCAGACAAAAAAAGAGAGCCTAAATACTATCAGGCTCTCTTGAATAATGCAGATAGCAATACGCGCAACATCCACAAATTTGTTGTGTTACATCCACACAAACCAAGCAAATAAGGTCACAATTCCTACGCACATCAGGTTTAACCCAACTCCTACACGGATCATTTCACTTTGTTTAATGTGGCCTGAACCAAATACAATCGCATTAGGTGGCGTAGCAACAGGCAGCATAAAAGCACAAGAGGCCCCCATTCCAATAACCAGCGTTAACAGGGCTGAAGGCATACCGAGTGCATCGGCAACTGTAGCAAATACCGGCACTAGCAGTGCAGCACTGGCAGTATTAGAGGTGAACTCAGTTAAGAAAATAATAAAGGTGGCAACCGCTAAAATAATGATAAACCAGTGGCTTGCCCCAAAAATATCTGCCATGCCATTGGCCAGCACCACACTGGCCCCTGACTCTTTCAGTACCGCGCTAAGGGTTAAACCGCCCCCGAACAGCATCAGTACACCCCATTCGGTATTTTTCTGAATCTGCCCCCAGCTTGCTGTTCCCGTCGCCCCAATTAGCACAGCCGCACTTAGCGCCACGAGTGAGTCAAACTGCTTCACGCCCCCCAGTGCCGCGCTGATTTGGCTGCTAAAAATCCAGCAAATCACAGTTAATGAAAAAATGCCTAATGTTACTATACGGTGTGGGGTAAGGATCAGCGGTTCGGTTTTAATCGAAAATGTGTGCTTAAGGTTAGGTTTTAGCAGCATATATAGCAAACCTATCATCAGTGGCATAGTAACGAGCATCACCGGAATACCAAACTTCATCCACCCAGCAAAATCCAGCCCTAACTGTGCCGCGGCAATGGCATTTGGTGGGCTGCCTACCAGCGTGCCTAACCCACCAATACTGCAACTGTAAGCAATCCCTAATAGTACAAATACAAAGGTTTTATGTTCACGCTCTTGATCAAGTTGGCTCAATACTCCCATTGCCAGTGGCAGCATCATCGCAGCGGTTGCTGTGTTACTGATCCACATTGAAAGCAGTGCAGATACGCCAAACAGCATCATCGTGGCGACACTCATTCGTCCACGCGCCGCAGCCAACAACTGATTGGCAATCAGGCGATCAATTCCTTGAATATGCAGTGCCGTGGCCAGTGCAAACCCGCCAAAAAATAGAAAAATAATCGGATCAGCAAACATTGATAGGGCTTTGGGGGCTTCTAGCAGCCCTAAACCTACCGCCATAATGGGAACAAGCAAAGCCGTTAACGTGACATGCAGCGCCTCGGTAAGCCACAACACACCGATAAAAACCATCAGCGCCAAACCTTTATTGGCTGTCGGCTCAAACGGTAATACGTTGAGTAGCACAATAAACAGGGCAATATTGGCGATTAAAATCAGTGGATTACGGCCAAACAGCACCGTTCGGGGCATTTGCGGTAACGAAACATCACTCATATCAACAATCCTTATCGGGGATCAATCATACTGTGTGTAATACCCCATTTATTGGTCATCACACCGATTGGTCTTTATCAATTTAACGCCACGATAACGATTTACTGACAATGTGGGAATGTATTTACCGGGCAATAACCCGATAGTATTGCATTTCTGAGAGCTGAAACGAGCCGCTTAATCTGAAAATAGTGCACTTATTAGTATAAACTGCCACTAAGCAGCATTAAAACATGACAATAACAGTGGCCGTGGCTAAAAAACCACAACACTCAAGATAAGAAGGGGTAAAAATAGCGTATCAGATTATTGAGTACCCTGCTAAACGGGTAAACTTATCCCCTAACACGCGAATGATCGTGCTCTTTGTATGAGCATTGAACACGGTATGCTGTACCAAGAATGACAGCATACCGCGGTGCGCTAAACCAAACTCAGTTACCCAACCACCACGCAATTTCGTCCTGAGTTTTTCGCTTTATACAGTGCAATATCGGCACGATTTATCGTATCAGCAATATTTTCATGCAATGCCAGCTCTACTACCCCCAACGATACTGTGACTCGAATACCTAAAGGCCACTGAGTTAGCACAAACTCTTGACGCAGCAGTTCAGCCTGTTCGTGTGCCTGATCACGATTAAAATCAGGGCAAAGTAGCATAAACTCCTCCCCGCCCCAGCGAACCAAGCGACAACGTGGATTGATCAAGCTGCGGCAGCGGTGTGCCAAATGCTGTAAAACCTCATCACCCACCAGATGGCCATAGGTATCATTAATGTGCTTAAAGTGGTCAATATCTAACAAAATTAGGGCTGAGGGCTCTTGCGACTCACTTTGGCGCAGCATCTCAAGCATCAAGGTTCGCGCACCATAGCGATTAAATGCCCCGGTTAATGGGTCATATTTTGCTTGATACTCTACCTCTTCATTGCGCAGTTTTAACATGGTATTCAGATCCGTTAACTGCTGTTGGCGTTTTTGCGAAAACGTCAGTTCACGGCGCATCTGTAGCTGCATTCCAAGTAAATACGCAAATGTGCAGATCACCCAAATCGCAATAATCAGTAGATAGTAATACTCTTCACTAATCCACGAACCATGAAATTCAATATAATCAAACGCCACATGGTGTTCACCCTCTTGCATCAATTCACTTGAGGCAAGCTCAATCTGAAAAATACGGTTAAATTGTGGCAATGCCTGTGTTACCGGGATTTTTTTATCATTGACCCACCAGCTAGCCACCTGAAAAGCACTTAGCGGCATATCCAGAAAATTATGGGTATCACTTGGCTGCACGATCAGTTGATTCACTTTGTGCGAGAGTGAGTCATCTGGGCGTGAATAAGCAGGATCGTAATTGCGCAAATACACACGCCAAAACTGTGGACCAACACCAGTGCTGCGAATCGGAATTTGGATACGGTTAAAATCCGAGAGATCAAGGCCATCTTCGGGCGAGCTCAATATCAACGACACTTCACAATATGGCCAACGATAGACATTTTTTAGTGTGCAATACAAATTAATGTGGCCATTATCATCAACACTGACCTGCGCTTCTGTTGCGCCACCGCGAGCCCGATCATCCATCGGCTCAATGAGCTGCACATTACTGGCATCAACCCGAATAACTCGGCGTGTAATCATTGGGTGCAGCGCAACCGCTGCAACGGTAAAGATTAACAACAGCGTAAAAAGTTTAGCAACAATGTGCTGACGCATAAAATTAGTTATTCTCAGAAGAAAAACCTAAAGCAGGTTATACCAAATATTTAAGCAAGAATGGTAACACTTAAGGGTGAAAGTGATACATAGTCACCTTATAGTAGTGTAGAAATCTAGCATCAATGTTTAATACAGAATAAAACCTTCATCACGATTCTCTTTGATTCTGTGATATTCAATAGCTGACACGAGTCAGTTATGTAGTAAAATTACTAAACTGATATGCTCAAGTATCACAGCACACTTTTGTATTCTCAACGAGAGGTCTTGCATGGCTAACGTGAAGAAACCGATGGTTTTGGTCATCCTTGATGGCTACGGCTACCGCGAAGATAAACAGGATAATGCAATTTTAAACGCTAACACACCGGTCATGGATAAGCTGTGGGCCGAGTGTCCGCACAGTTTAATCTCCGGTTCAGGTCTGGATGTTGGCCTGCCTGATGGCCAAATGGGTAACTCTGAAGTTGGCCATGTCAATCTGGGTGCTGGCCGTATTGTGTACCAAGATTTGACCCGTTTGGATAAAGAGATCAAAGACGGTGACTTCTTCCACAACCCTGTACTGACCGCCGCAGTAGATAAAGCAGTGGCTGCCGGTAAAGCCGTACATATCATGGGTCTGCTCTCACCCGGTGGTGTACACAGCCACGAAGCGCATATTCTGGCGATGATCGATCTGGCCGCCCAGCGTGGCGCAGAGAAAATCTACCTGCACGCATTCCTTGATGGCCGTGATACCCCGCCACGCAGTGCAGAAGATAGCCTGACCCGTGTCGCGCACCACTTTGCCGAACTGGGCAAAGGCCGCGTAGCATCACTGGTTGGCCGCTACTACGCCATGGATCGCGACAACCGCTGGGATCGCGTACAGCTAGCCTATGATCTGATGACCCAAGCCAAAGCTGAGTTCCACGCCAGCAATGTGCTTGATGGCCTGCAAGCGGCGTATGCCCGCGGTGAAAACGATGAGTTCGTCAAACCGACCGTGCTGCAAGCCGACGGCGAAACCGCTGCTGATATGAATGACGGCGATGCGCTGATTTTCATGAACTTCCGTGCTGACCGTGCTCGCCAGTTAACCCGCACCTTCATCAATGCTGATTTCAACGGTTTCACCCGCGAAAAAGTGGTGAATTTCGGTGATTTCGTGATGCTGACCGAGTATGCGGCCGACATCAAAACCGTTTGTGCTTATCCGCCGGAAAATCTGGTCAACACCCTGGGTGAGTGGCTGTCAAAGCACCAGAAAACCCAACTGCGTATCTCAGAAACTGAAAAATATGCACACGTGACCTTCTTCTATAACGGCGGTGTTGAAGAGCCGTTCACCGGTGAAGACCGTATTCTGATCCAATCCCCGCAAGTGGCGACTTATGACCTGCAACCGGAGATGAGCTCTGCCGAACTGACCGAAAAATTGGTTGGTGCAATTGAGAGCGGTAAATATGATGCTATCATCTGTAATTACCCGAACGGCGATATGGTCGGCCATACGGGTATTTTTGATGCTGCCGTCAAAGCCGTTGAAACGCTGGATCACTGCATTGAGCAAGTTGTTGCGGCCGTACGCCGCGTTGATGGTCAACTGTTGATTACCGCCGATCACGGCAATGCTGAGTTGATGAAAGACCAAACGACAGGCCAGCCATTTACAGCACATACTAACTTACCTGTACCGCTGATTTATGTCGGTAAACCAGCAGAAACGGTGCACGGTGGTAAGTTATCTGACCTTGCTCCGACAATGCTAAGTATGATGGGAATGGAAATTCCTGCAGAGATGACTGGCAAGCCGCTGTTTATCGTGAAATAATTTTCATATGAAAACAAAAAATGACGTACTCCTCAAAAAACAACTTGTCGGCACACTCAGTGTTGGCCTGTTGCTGTGGTCGTCATTTACCCTTGCAGCGCCGAAAACCAAAGAGGCGTTGCAAGGTGTCATGCAAGATATTGCACAACAAGAGACCAAGGTGGCTGCGCAAAAAGATCAGCGGGCACAATTGCAACAAGCACTGCAACAACAAGATCAATCTATTGGTGCTGCCAGTAACGTACTCAGGCAGACCGAGCAACAACTCAGCCGCTTACAGCGCGATTTAAGCCGTTTAGCAGCTTCAATTGCCACGCTGGAAAAGACACAAACACAACATCAACAACGCCTAGCACAACAACTTGATGCCGCTTTTCGTTTGGGTAAGCAGGGGCAATTACAGGCAATTTTATCCTCTGATGATCCTGCTCGTTCAGAGCGTTTATTGCACTATTACCGCGCGATTAACGAAGAGCGTGCCGCCGTAATTGATGAATTAAGTGTTAATCGCCATGAGTTGCAACAACAAAAAAACCAGCTAAATGCAGCTCAAAAACAGCAAAAAACACTGCTTAGTACCCAACAGCAGCAGCAGAGTAAACTGCAACAGGCACGTCTTGAACGTAAAAAAACCCTCAGTGCACTTGAATCTGATTTAAAACAAAATCAGCAACAATTAGCGCAACTTAAACTCAATGAACAACGCCTGCGTGATCAGATAGTCCGTGCCGAGCGGGAAGCCAAACTACGCGCTGAACGCGAAGCGCGTGAACTGGCGCGCAAACGCGCCAGCGAAGAGAAACGCACCGGAAAACCGTACGTTCCTAATGCCAATGAACAAGCCCTAATGGCACAAAATGGTGGCTTAGGTCGCCCTGGTAGCCAACATCGCTGGCCTGTTAATGGCTCTGTTCTGCACCGTTTTGGTGATAGCCAAGAGGGTGAGTTACGTTGGAAAGGAATGGTCATTGCAGCCAAAGAAGGAAGTGAAGTCCACGCCATTGCCGCGGGTAAAGTGCTGCTGGCAGATTGGCTACAAGGCTATGGATTAGTGATGGTTATCGACCATGGAAAAGGTGATATGAGCCTGTACGGATACAACCAAACTGTACTGTTTAAACCCGGTGATAATGTTAAAGCGGGGCAAACTATCGCACTGGTTGGTGATAGTGGTGGTCAAGGTGAACCTAGCCTCTATTTTGAAATCCGTCGGCAAGGTCAGGCGGTTAATCCGCGTCCTTGGCTGGGCGGTTAATACCTTAACCGAGAATCTTCCATGTTGTTATGCCCGCTACACCCGCTTTTATGCCGTTTCTCTTTTGCACGTCTACAACGCTTACCTGTATTACGCACGCCTATCTTGCTACTTATCAGCTTATCAATATCTGGATATATCACAAGTACATGGGCAGGACAACTGGTCATTGTGATTGATGATGTTGGTTATCGTGCTGCAGATCATCAAGTGATGCGTTTACCCCTGCCAGTCACTGTTGCCGTTTTGCCAACAGCACCACACGCTGCAAATATGGCTAAACAAGCGGCGCAACAAGGGCGTGAAACCATTATTCACTTGCCAATGCAGCCACTTGGCCACCAAAAAGTGGAAGCGGGAGCACTGCATACCGGCATGGGCGCAAGTGAAGTGCAACGCACCTTACAGCAGGCTATGCGGGTTGTTCCCAATGCTATTGGTCTCAATAACCATATGGGGAGTGCGGCAACCTCTGATCCTGCATTGATGAAACTGCTGATGCAACAACTCAAAGCGCAACAACTGCTTTTTTTAGATAGCCGAACTATCAGCACCTCAGTCGCTGAGTCGACTGCTCATCAGCTCGGTGTTCCTGCGTTGCGTCGTACCGTATTTTTAGATGACGATAACAGCCTGACACAAGTGCAAGCAGAGTTTCAACGCGCCGTTAACATGGCACAGCACAAAGGCTGGGCTATCGCAATTGGTCACCCACGCCCGAATACGATTAAAGTCTTACAAGCCGGATTATCTCGTTTACCACGTGGTGTTCAACTCGTATCACTGAGTACACTCGTTCATGCAAAATCACATACCTCATCGATACTGCCAACACAAAAACCACACAGTGAACAACCGGTTGGTAAAGGCACATCATCTCAGATTGTCGTCGATCACACAGCAACAAGACCACATGCGACAGAGACATCACGTGGCCTCTATCAGCCTGGGCCTATCATTGAACCGTCGGCAGAGCCATCACACTCTGAGATATCACCGGCGCATACTGCTTCGGCGAAAAAGCATCCACAATACCCTGTAGCACAAGATCATCCTTTGCCAGGATCAGCCCTCTTACCGAATGGCGCAGAGAGCCTGACGACACCACCAGAGCCTGTGATTATATTTGAAGTTCTAGGTATGAGCGAAAGTCCTGACAGTAACCCAAACAATATATTGCCAACTCACATCTCGACGCCGTCTCTGCTGCATCGTCAGCATAAAAAGTAGGGTATTGAGCATAAAAAAACGCCCGACAGAGTTCTCTCTGAAGGGCGTTTTTGTTAAACGATATTTTGTTAAACGATAATCACAAAAAGAGCCTTATACACACAATAGAGTGAGTGATAATCATTAATTTATAGCTTCTGCAACACTCATTGGGTTCAAGGTGTTAGACGTACGGCACAACAAAGACGTAGGTATATGCCCAGCAACACCTGACGCTATCGCGGCGGTAGAAACGGCGTGGGCAACACGCTCAAGCAAACGTGAATCCATTGGCTTAGGGATAATATAATCACGGCCAAAAGCTAACGATGTAACCCCTGCCGCGTCAAGTACATCTTGTGGCACAGGCTCTTTTGCCAGTTGACGAATTGCCTCAACTGCGGCCAATTTCATCTCATCATTAATCGCACGGGCACGCACATCAAGCGCGCCACGGAACAAAAACGGGAAGCAGAGTACATTGTTAATCTGGTTCGGGTAATCAGAGCGACCCGTTGCCATAATCAGATCGCTACGGGTAGCAAATGCCAGTGCTGGTTTGATCTCCGGATCAGGGTTAGCACAAGCAAACACAATGGGATTTTTTGCCATCAGCGCCAGAGCTTTCGCCGGTAACAAGTCAGGGCCAGAAACACCGATAAAAACATCAGCACCGGTCATCGCATCTTCTAATGTACGTTTGTCGGTTTTATTGGCAAACAGCGCCTTAAATTCGTTGAGATCACTGCGATCAGCGTGGATCACGCCCTTACGATCAAGCATATAGATATTTTCACGCGCCGCACCGCACTTGATCAGCATATTCATACAAGCGCTTGCTGCCGCGCCTGCACCCAGACAGACCACTTTGGCCTGTGGCAAGGTTTTCCCTTGAATCTCCAGTGCATTGAGCACACCGGCCGCCGTAACAATCGCCGTACCGTGCTGATCATCATGAAAAACTGGAATATGGCAGCGTTCAATCAAACGCTGCTCAATCTCAAAACACTCTGGCGCTTTGATATCTTCTAAATTAATGCCCCCAAACGAATCTGCAATATTGGCAACCGTATCAATAAACTGCTCAACCGTATCGTGTGTTACCTCAATATCAACCGCATCAATACCTGCAAAACGTTTGAATAACAGCGCCTTACCTTCCATTACCGGTTTAGAGGCCAACGGGCCTAAATTCCCCAAACCCAAAATTGCCGTGCCGTTAGAGATCACCGCAACCAGATTACCTTTACCGGTATAACGGTAAGCATTTTCTGGATCACGCGCAATTTCACGCACCGGTTCAGCCACACCGGGGCTATAGGCCAGCGCCAAGTCATGCGCAGTATCCGCAGGTTTGGTCAGAGCAATAGCAATTTTTCCGGGGATCGGGTAAGCGTGATAATCGAGAGCTTGTTGGCGCAAATCGGCAGACATCAGACATTCCTATCATTATTCGTTTTTGTGTTACGGAACGTAACGTACGCTGATGATAAGCAATCTCAAGGGGGATTCCCAGCCGATACATCTGAAAAAACGTGTCAGCAAGAAGATAAATCACTACGGAACAGGTTATATTGCAGTGTTATATCTGAGATATAAAAAAAGCACCCAAAGGTGCTTTTTTTGCTTTCGCGATACTGCAGAAAGAAGAAAGATTACTTCTTCCCAGACAGTGCGCCAAAACGCTTGTTGAAACGGTCAACACGGCCACCGGTAGAAACTTCACGTTGCTTACCAGTATAGAACGGGTGGCAGTTACCGCACACGTCTAGGTTAATGTCGCGGCCAGTAGAACCGATTTTGATAACGTTACCGCAAGAACAGTTTGCAGTAATTTCTTTGTATTCTGGGTGGATACCTTGCTTCATGGGAAACCTCAGTAAAGGCCGTGTCGCTATCTGGTCAACCTTACCACGCTTTACACAGTAATTTGCCAAACACCACACGAGGATTAATAACACAGTTATAAGGCGCAAAATAATACGGCATTCATCCCCACCTTTCAAGCAGGCTGCCGCCTTTTTCACCACTAATCATACCCTTTTTGATACAAAGGATCGATCTACTCTCGGCTTCCCCTTACACTGTATTCTCTGACCCAATGAGCCGCTTGCCCAAATGACTGAATCTGTAGCCCGAATTGCCCTGCCCGTTCCCCTGCCACGCCTGTTTGATTATTTGCTGCCTGCTGCGCAGATAGCCGGTCAATCGATATTGCCCGGTATGCGGGTTAAAGTGCCATTTGGGCGACGCGAGCTAATCGGGGTAGTAGAGAGCCTAACTGACAGCGCCGAGATCCCACATGATCAGTGCAAAGCGATCACCACACTGCTCGATCACGATCCTCTCTGGTCAGCACCTATTTGGCGCTTATTGCACTGGGCGGCCGCCTATTATCAGCATCCGCTTGGCGATGTACTAACTCAAGCCATGCCAGTACTATTGCGTCAAGGCCACAGCACTGAGCAGGCGGCCGAGCAATACTGGCAACTGACCGAACAGGGTAAAATCAGCCTACAAACTCAGTTCAAACGTGCGCCAAAACAGTGGCAGATCATTCAAGCACTGCGTAACGGGCCACTTGATAAAACCGCACTGCAAGAACAGGGTTGCAGTGACAACGCCTTTAATACACTGCGGCAAAAAGGGCTGATAGATGTTCAGCTACAAATGCCATCGCACCACGATTGGCGGCCGACCTATCGCGCCAGCGAGCACCGCCCACGCCTAAATACCGAGCAAGCCACCGCCGTGGCTGCAATCAACAGCCGCAGTAATTTTGCTGTCTGGCTACTTGAAGGGGTCACAGGCTCTGGCAAAACAGAAGTCTATCTCAGCGTAATAGAGCAAGCCCTATCACAAGGTAAACAGGCTCTGGTGTTAGTTCCCGAAATTGGCCTAACACCGCAAACCATCGCCCGTTTTCGTGAACGTTTTAATGTACCGGTAGATGTGCTGCATTCCGCACTCAACGATAACCAACGGCTGGCAGTGTGGCGACGTGCGCGTACAGGCGAAAGTGCCATTGTGATCGGCACCCGTTCTGCTCTGTTCACCCCGTTAGCGCGCCCTGGCGTGCTGGTAATTGATGAAGAGCACGATAGCTCATACAAACAGCAAGAGGGCTGGCGCTACCACGCGCGCGATCTGGCAGTGATGCGTGGCTATGAAGAGCAGATCCCTGTGGTACTGGGCTCGGCCACCCCTGCGCTAGAAAGTTTGCACAACTGTCAGCAAGGAAAATACCACCACCTGCATCTGACCGTACGGGCGGGCAATGCCAAACCACCTAAGCAATTTGTGTTGGATATGAAAGGCCAACCCGTACATGCTGGCTTGTCGGCAGAGTTACTGGTGCGTATGCGCCAACATCTGCAACAGGGTAATCAGGTGATGCTATTTTTAAACCGGCGCGGCTTTTCACCTGCTCTTTTGTGCCATGAGTGTGGCTGGGTTGCCCACTGCCCCCGCTGTGATCGCCCCTATACCTTTCATCAGGTTAGCCGCAATCTACGCTGTCACCATTGCGATAATCAGTACCCTGTGCCACCACAATGCCCACAATGTGGCTCAACCCAGCTGATACCGGTGGGTGTAGGTACAGAACAGCTAGAACACACGCTCGGTGAACTGATGCCAGAATTTAGCATCACCCGTATTGACCGCGACAGCACCCGCAGAAAAGGCTCACTTGAACAGCATTTAGAGGATATACAGCAAGGGCGCAGCCAGATTTTAATTGGTACGCAAATGCTGGCTAAAGGCCACCACTTTCCTAACGTAACCTTAGTAGCACTGCTTGATGTTGACGGTGCACTCTTTTCTGCCGATTTTCGTGCTGCCGAGCGTTTTGCTCAACTGTATACACAAGTCGCTGGGCGTGCAGGGCGTGCCGGAAAACAAGGGGAAGTGTTACTGCAAACCCACCAGCCAGATCACCCCTTATTGCAAACACTGTTAACCCAGGGATATCCGGCCTTCGCCGGTCAAGCACTGCGAGAGCGACAGGTCGCATGGCTGCCACCGTTTACCTACCATGTGCTGATTCGGGCTGAAGATCATCAGGGAGACCCAGCCTGCCAGTTACTGACCCAAATCCGCACTGTTTTAGATGCTAGCTCGCTGAAAACCGACGATTTATGGCTGCTTGGCCCTGCACCCTCGCTGCAAAGCAAACGGGCCGGACGCTATCGCTGGCAACTGTTGATCCAACACCCTTCACGCAAAATGCTGCAACAAATTCTAACCTTAGCACGGCCTGCCTGCGAAATGTTACCGCTCTCGCGCAAAGTAAAATGGACACTGGATGTCGATCCTATCGATATGATTTAACGTGCCACATCGATCTTTGCGCTCAAAAAGCGAATTACATCACGAAAAAAATGTAATTTCCGTAATCGAGCGCATTTTTCATCTTGTCACAGCTGTTTACAATGTTGGTGTTCAGCAGCATTTTTCTTTCGCTGCGAATTTAGCAGCCTGTTGCTGACAGGGAGAACACAACCCTCAGAAATGTAGGAGAATGGTATATGGCAACAATGAAGGACGTTGCCCAGCTTGCAGGCGTATCGACTGCCACGGTATCCCGTGCGCTGATGAACCCGGATAAGGTTTCAACAGCCACTCGCCAACGTGTCGAAAAAGCCGTCGTCGAGGTGGGTTACTCCCCAAACTCGCTCGCCCGCAATCTGCGCAGAAATGAATCGAAAACTATCGTTGTGATCGTGCCCGACATCAGTGATCCCTTTTTTGCGGATGTGATCCGTGGGATCGAAGAGGCCGCAACCGCACAAGGTTATTTAGTATTATTAGGTGATTGTGCACAACAAAATGCCCGCGAACGTTCGTTTGCGAATCTGGTTTTCACCAAACAAGCTGATGGCATGCTGCTGCTCAGTTCAAATCTACCGTTTGATATCAGTAAACCGGAACAAAAAAACTTACCACCGATTGTCATGGCCAACGAGTTCTCACCCGAACTTGAACTGCCCACGGTACATATCGACAACCTGACTGCCGCATTTGATGCCGTGCACTACCTCACGCAACTTGGCCACAAACGCATTGCCTGCGTTGCCGGGCCAAGCAGCATGCCGCTGTGTAGTTACCGAACTCAGGGCTATATTCAGGCGATGCGCCGTGTCGGAATTGCCGTCGAAGACAGGTACATGACCTATGGCAATTTTAGTTTTGAGGCTGGTGCACAAGCTGTTTCGCAACTGATGGCACAACCTTCTCCTCCAACGGCTATTTTTTGCCACAGTGATGTCATGGCAATTGGCGCATTACAGCAAGCAAAAAAACTGGGGTTTCGCGTACCACAAGACTTATCAATCATTGGTTTTGATGATATTAAGTTTTCAGAGTATTGCGATCCGCCACTGACCACCGTTTCTCAACCCCGTTATGAGATTGGCCGCCAGTCAATGACATTACTGCTTGATATGCTCAGAGGCAAAGATATCGGTACGAGCTCACGGCTGCTCGATGCCAAACTGGTGGTACGTGCCAGTACTGCACCACCGCGCCGCTAACATCACATTTCCTTGATTATTGACGGTTATTTAGAGCGTATTACACGCTCTATTGTCACCTTATCACTACCGTTTGGCCGGCATTGTCGGTCAAATTTTATACCTGGTCTATTTTGCCAATCAGGTTATGACTGCCGTTGTTGCTCACAAAAATGATTAAATCATCTGCAAGATTGTACGCTATACATCCAAAAAATCTGTGATGATTGATTTTGATGCAAAATACGATGAATAAATAGCCCGCTTTTCGCATCCATAACTGGTCAAGTCTGCTTCAGTTAAGTAACATGTTTGCCTTATTCCGTTAAACAGTCAGACTCGATATTCATTGTGGCACAACGAGACTACGTATCCCGCGGTAAACGCGCGGCGGCAAAAGCAAAAGCACGCCGAAAAACAAAAACAACGCCTCGCCCGTTGCCCATTATGGCTATCGGTCTTGCTGCTGCATTGGTTGCCGGTATTGCGGGCGGAGTCTATTACGCCAAAAACCGTGATGCCGATGCAGCACTCAACTTACATCAGCAAAGTAAGCATAAAAATGGTTTGCCGGTAAAACCCGAAGAGCGTTGGAGCTACATCAAAGAGTTGGAAAATAAAGAGGTAGTGATCAGTGATCCGCATAACCCAATGCAAGATCGCACCGCGCCAACTCAGTTAACCGCAGAGCAGCAGGCCATTTTAACCCAACTGCAAACTGAAATGCAGCAATCGCCACAAGTTTTACCACGGGCTGATCGTAACGGTAATGTTGATGGTAAACCACCCGTAAAACAACAAAGCGTCCCCGATTACAGTGCTTCAACACGTACTCACCAAGAGTTACCAACCGCAAACGTTGAGCCGCCACCTCGCCAGACCACACCAACGGTAAAAGAGAGTAAACCAACACTCGTACAACCTCCTCCTATTCCACGTGGCGCAGAAACGGCGCGAAGTGAAGCGGTAAAAGTTGAAACAGCCAAAAAAGTGGATGAAAAACCACAACAGTGGCTGGTTCAGTGCGGCGCTTACCGTACCAGTGCTCAAGCAGAAGAAGTGCAAGCCACCCTTGCATTCCAAGGCATTGAGGCTAACTTACGCACCAGTAATAGTTGGCATCGTGTGGTACTTGGCCCTTATAGCAGCCGTGCTGCCGCAGACAAACAACAGAGCCGTTTAAAAAGCAGCGGTATGTCCGGTTGTTTAATTCTTCCTGTTAAGGGTTGAAACTCCTTGCCTAAATCCCCATCTAAGCAGTAAGTGCCCTGACAGTGATCAGGGCTTTACACTATTTTTCGATGAGGAACACACAGTGACAACAATCGTAAGTGTGCGCCGTAATGGTAAAGTCGTCATTGGCGGTGACGGGCAGGTTTCTCTTGGCAACACGGTCATGAAAAGCAACGCGCGCAAAGTGCGCCGTTTATATAACGATCAAGTGATTGCCGGTTTTGCAGGCGGTACTGCTGACGCATTTACCCTGTTTGAGCGTTTTGAGCGTCAGTTAGAGATGCATCAGGGAAATTTGGTTAAAGCTGCCGTTGAACTGGCCAAAGATTGGCGATCTGATCGTGCTCTGCGTAAACTAGAAGCACTGCTGGCCGTTGCCGATGAAAATGCCTCTTTAATCATTACCGGTAACGGTGATGTCGTGCAGCCAGAAAATGATCTCATTGCCATTGGTTCTGGCGGCCCGTTTGCCCAGTCTGCTGCACGTGCACTGCTGGAAAATACCGAGCTCTCCGCCCACGATATCGTGGAAAAAGCCCTGACTATTGCCGGTGATATTTGTGTGTATACCAACCAACACAAAACCATCGAAGAACTTCCAAGTAAAATTTAAGGCCTGACCATGTCTGAAATGACCCCCCGTGAAATTGTCCACGAGCTTGACCGTCATATCATCGGTCAGGATAAAGCCAAGCGTTCGGTTGCTATTGCGCTGCGTAACCGCTGGCGGCGGATGCAGTTGCCAGAAGCACTGCGTCATGAAGTCACACCCAAAAATATTCTGATGATCGGCCCAACCGGTGTTGGTAAAACAGAAATTGCTCGCCGTTTGGCAAAACTGGCTAATGCGCCCTTTATCAAAGTGGAAGCAACCAAGTTCACCGAAGTGGGGTATGTGGGTAAAGAAGTTGACTCTATTATCCGCGATCTGACCGATGCAGCCATTAAAATGGTGCGTTTGCAGTCAATCGAAAAAAATCGAGTACGCGCTGAAGAGTTAGCAGAAGATCGTATTTTAGATGCACTGCTGCCGCCTCCTCGTGATAATTGGGGCCAGACAGAAAAAGCTGACGAGCAATCACACACTCGCCAAATCTTCCGCAAAAAACTGCGCGAAGGCCAACTCGATGATAAAGAGATCGAGATTGAGACGGCGGCAGCTGGCAGTGCTGGTGTTGAAATCATGTCACCACCAGGCATGGAAGAGATGACTAACCAGTTGCAATCTATGTTCCAAAATCTGGCCGGTCAGCAAAAGAAAAAACGCAAACTCAAAGTGCCCGAAGCCCTTAAAGCACTGATTGAAGAAGAAGCCGCTAAACTGGTCAACCCTGAAGAGCTCAAAGAACAAGCGATTCACGCTGTTGAGCAAAACGGCATTGTCTTTATCGATGAGATAGACAAAATCTGTAAGCGTGGCGAAAGCTCTGGCCCTGATGTTTCACGTGAAGGTGTTCAGCGCGATCTGCTGCCGTTAGTTGAAGGCTGTACTGTATCGACCAAGCACGGCATGGTGAATACCGATCATATCCTGTTCATTGCCTCAGGTGCATTCCAGGTTGCTCGCCCGTCTGATCTGCTGCCTGAGCTACAAGGCCGCCTGCCTATTCGTGTTGAGCTTGATGCCCTGACCAGTGCTGATTTTGAGCGCATTTTATCAGAGCCAAGTGCCTCACTGACTGAGCAATATAAAGCGTTGCTGGCAACCGAAGGTCTGAATGTTGAGTTCACACCAGAAGGTATTCGCCGTTTAGCGGATGCTGCTTTTACCGTGAACGAACGCACTGAAAATATTGGTGCTCGTCGCTTACACACGGTAATGGAGCGCCTGTTTGAAGAGGTCTCTTTTGATGCCAGTGAGCGCGGAGGTCAGCTCATCACCGTTGATGCCGATTACGTCAGCAAATACTTGGCTGATGTCGTAGAAGACGAAGATCTCAGCCGTTTTATTCTGTAATCAGCCAAACAAAACGGTGGCAATCATGGTTCATCATGCTTTGGTATGTTATCCATAATAGGCTTGCACCGCTTTTTGCTTCTCAAAAACAGAGCGCACTTGCGCTCTGTTTTTCTCTTTATACCGCAGCTTATGCTGTGAATTTAACCAAACAGCCATACCCGCATCCCTATAAGATACGGTAAACTACCGCGTTCACACTCCTCGCACTGCCTTCTTGCGTTATCGCATGACTTGCTCTGCCGGCCATTTTTAACCCTTAACTATGTTGAAGCCAAACCCATGAGTGACTCCAAATTTGCCATCTGGTTGGAAGCGACACGTCCGCGCACTTTACCGCTGGCTTTAGCCTCTATTGTTACTGGTGCTGCAGTGGCAATGTGGCAAGGGCGCTTTCAGGCCACCATTACTGTTTTGGCACTGCTCACAGCCACATTGCTCCAGATCCTCTCCAACTTGGCCAATGACTACGGAGATGCCGTCAAAGGCACAGATAAAGATCGGGTGGGCCCACGTCGGGCAGTACAAAGTGGCCTAATCTCAGCACAGAGCATGAAGCGGGCTATGCTACTCACTCTCCTGCTCACGTTAATCAGTGGCAGTACATTAATTTTCTTAGCCTGCCGTAAACCAGAAGACATTATCGGGTTTCTGCTGATGGGCGTAGTGGCAATTATTGCTGCTATTACCTATACCGTTGGCAATAAACCTTATGGTTACATGGGGTTAGGTGATATCTCAGTACTCACTTTCTTCGGTTTACTGGGGGTCGGTGGTACGTATTACCTGCAAACAGGCACATTTGAGACCACGTTACTACTGCCAGCAATAGGTTGCGGCTTACTGGCTACTGCGGTACTGAATGTAAATAATTTACGTGATATCGAAACTGATAGGCTCTGTGGGAAAAATACACTGGTTGTGCGCATGGGCCCATTATGGGGCAGACGCTATCATCTGATGCTGATTGGCGGGGCGCTGCTAAGTTTGGCCCTGTACGCCCTATTTACCGTGCAGACGCGGGTGATCTGGCTATTTTTACTGGCCAGCCCGTTGCTGATTAAACATGCCATCGCAGTGTGGCGCGAACCCAATGGTGCAGCACTGCGCCCATTACTTGAACAAGTCGTCAAAGGGGCGCTGTTAACGAACCTCTTGTTTGCAATTGGATTAGTGCTCAGTTAACACCTGCACTCTTGTGTTAAAACCTCAGAGATATGCTCGTTTATCATATCGGGCACTCATTTGGCCATAATACCTTTGTGGAAAAAAACAGACTTTCGTTGCATCTGCCGATGTTGGTGGTTTTGCAATCAGCTTGCTCAAGGTTATACTTTGAGCACACTCAATCACTAAGCTGATGTTTTATGAAATATGATACTTCTGAACTGTGCGATATCTATTTAGATCAAGTTGATGTGGTTGAACCTATGTTCTCCAGCTTCGGCGGTCGCAGTGCATTTAGCGGAAAAATCACCACTATTAAATGTTTTGAAGACAACCAATTGATCAGTGAAGTACTCGAGGAAAACGGCCTTGGTCGTGTATTGCTGGTTGATGGTGGCGGCTCAGTACGTCGAGCCTTGATTGATGCAGCTTTAGCACGTAAAGCCTGTGATAACGCTTGGGAAGGTATCATTGTATACGGTGCAATTCGCCAAGTGGATGAGCTTGAAGAGAGCGATATTGGCATTCAAGCACTTGCTCCTATCCCTGTAGGTGCAGATCAGCAAGGGCACGGTGAAACCGATGTTCCGGTGAACTTTGGAGGGGTAACGTTTTTACCTGAAGATCATGTTTATGCTGATAGTACGGGGATACTCTTATCGCCAGAGCCTCTTGAGATCGACTAACGGACTTTTTAGCTTTGCCTATCAACCGATTCATATTCATTGCTGAAAAGACGAAGAGATAAGCCTACACTCTCTGTTATCTGTGATAAGTCGCCACTGCACGGTAGCGAGATAAAAAAACAGAGCATAAATGCTCTGTTTTTTTATATTACACTTCGTCCATCTTACCGAGCAGTACGCGTAAACGCTCTTGCCAGCCATGGTGCTCAGAACGTAACTGCTCATTTTCACGCAGCAGAGCATCATGAGAAGATGCCCCTTGTTGAACTTGTTGTGCCAGTGTGTGATTTTGATCTTTAAGCTCTTCAATTTCCATCTGCAGTAACTGGATGGTATCAACAGCTTGTTGAACTTTAGATTCCAACTTCTCAAATACTTCAAAAGACATATAAAGACTCCTTTAATCATCGCACTATCGCGACTATACGTATTATCGATTGTACCCCACAGCCTGCATAGACCACAGCCCTATCCACACAGCTTTTTACTCTCTTTCGTATATATTATGATTTATTCAGCCATATCCTTAGGAAAGGGGAGTCTAATAACGCACTAATCCCTTTGATACGGCAAGCCATTTATACCACAACACGTATACCAAACCCTTTTTGTTATCTACCCAATATTCACGAAAACAGGCCCATATTCGCCAAAGAAACATAAAACAAACATTACACCATCATCAGTTACATTCCACTCACTCTTGGTGTTGATCCCCACCCCTTTTAGCTTAATTGATTCAGCTATCAGAAAATGCGTAAAGAGCATATTTTGCTACTTATCACTAAATTTTGAGCCTGTTCACTAAAAAATGTGCAAAAAATCATAAATTTTGACCGATAGCGCACATTCTATCTTTCTTATTTTTCGCATTCGAACTTTAACGTTATCTTTACACCAAGGACAACTGATCTGGTCTATCCCATTAAGTACTCCCCATTGCGGACTCCACAATAACAACAGGACTGCAACTATGCCTACAACTCATCACCCTACGCTTACCGCACAATGTACCGCTGAATTTATCGGAACCGGACTTCTCATCTTCTTTGGCCTTGGCTGTGTGGCTGCAGCGAATTTAGCTGGCGCAAGCATGAGCTTATGGGAGATCAGTATTATCTGGGGGGTGGGCGTGGCAATGGCCATCTACCTGACTGCCGGTGTTTCTGGCGCACACCTTAACCCTGCGGTGACTATTGCCTTGTGGCTATTTGCCTGTTTTGATCGCAAGCGCGTGATCCCATTTATTATTGCGCAAGTTGCGGGCGCATTTTGTGCTGCTGCACTGATCTACTTCCTGTACGGCAATCTGTTTACCAACGTTGAGGCAACCCACAACATCGTACGCGGCAGCGTAGAGAGCCTACAAACAGCCGGTATATTCTCAACCTACCCACATGCTGCCATCAGTGTCGGCCACGCTTTTGTGGTTGAATTGGTGATTACCGCCGTTCTAATGGCGCTAATTATGGCATTGACTGACGATGGTAACGGCTTGCCACGCGGCCCAATAGCGCCACTGCTCATTGGTCTAGTCATTGCCATTATTGGTGGCGCAATGGGCCCGCTCACTGGCTTTGCGATGAATCCGGCACGTGATTTTGGCCCGAAACTGCTGGCATTTATCGCCGGTTGGGGGGATATCGCCCTGACAGGGGGACGTGATATTCCGTATTTTATTATCCCAATTATTGCCCCGATTGTTGGTGCATGTTTGGGTGCTGCTGGTTATCGCGCCATGATTGGCCGCAATCTGCCTTGTAATCGTTGTGCATTAACTGATGATAAGAGCCCTGTGACCAAAACAGCGCAATAACACGGGTGATATCAATCACATTACGATGCCTGATACCGTTGAGCTGCCGTGCCAGCATTATTTTTAAGCCCATGGCAAAAAGACCCTATAATCCACTGAATAATGACGCATTCATGCGTAAAATTAAGAATAACTGACCTAGGATAGAACAATGGAGTCGACGATGACTGAAAAAAAATTCATGGTGGCGCTGGATCAAGGCACAACCAGTTCACGTGCGATTGTTCTTGATCACGATGCCAATGTTATCAGTGTTTCACAACGCGAGTTTACCCAACACTACCCACAAGCGGGCTGGGTAGAACACGACCCGATGGAGATCTGGGGTACACAAAGTGCCGTGCTAGTCGAAGTGCTGGCAAAAGCCGGTATCACCTCTGATCAGGTTGCCGGTATTGGTATCACCAACCAGCGTGAAACCACTATTGTGTGGGAAAAAGAGACTGGCAAGCCGATTTATAATGCCATTGTCTGGCAGTGCCGCCGCACTGCGCCTATCTGCGAAGCACTTAAAGAGCAAGGGCTAGAAGAGTACATCCGCCACAATACCGGTCTAGTGGTTGACCCTTACTTCTCAGGCACCAAAGTGAAGTGGATTTTAGACCATGTTGAAGGTTCACGTGAACGTGCCCAGCGTGGAGAGCTGCTGTTTGGTACGGTTGACACTTGGCTGGTCTGGAAGATGACCCAAGGGCGTGCACACGTTACCGACTACACCAACGCCTCACGTACCATGATGTTTAATATCCACACGCTAGACTGGGATACCCGCATGCTTGAAGCACTGGATATCCCACGTGCAATGCTGCCAGCGGTACGCCCATCCTCCGAAGTTTATGGCCAAACCAACATTGGTGGTAAAGGCGGTACCCGTATCCCGATTGCCGGTATTGCCGGTGACCAGCAAGCCGCGCTGTTTGGCCAGATGTGCGTACATCCGGGTATGGCAAAAAATACTTACGGAACGGGCTGCTTCTTGCTGATGAACACCGGTAAAGAGGCGGTACGTTCGCACCACGGTCTGCTCACGACCATTGCATGTGGCCCGAAAGGTGAACCAAACTATGCACTTGAAGGTGCGGTATTTATCGGCGGTGCCTCTATTCAGTGGCTACGTGATGAGCTGCGTCTGCTGGGTGACTCGTTCGACTCTGAATACTTCGCCACCAAGGTTAAAGACAGCAACGGCGTATACGTTGTACCGGCGTTTACCGGCCTTGGCGCTCCCTACTGGGATCCGTATGCCCGTGGCGCAATTTTCGGTCTGACCCGCGGTGCAAACCGTGACCATCTGATCCGCGCCACGCTCGAATCCGTCGCCTATCAAACCCGTGATGTGCTCGATGCGATGCAAGCTGACTCCAGTACTCCGCTGACCGCCCTACGGGTTGACGGTGGTGCAGTACAAAACAACTTCCTGATGCAGTTCCAATCTGACATTCTGGGCACCACGGTTGAGCGGCCACAAGTGCGTGAAGTCACCGCGCTCGGTGCGGCGTATCTGGCGGGTCTGGCAATTGGTTTTTGGAAGAACTTGGATGAGCTCAAGTGCAAAGCAGCCATTGATCGGGTATTTGAACCGACCATGTCTGACGGTGAACGTGCACGCCTGTATAAGGGCTGGCAAAAAGCGGTCAGCCGCGCACAGCACTGGGAAGATTAAGTACCAACACTAACCACTCTAGGCAAAACACAGTAAAGCCATCGCTTCAGATGGCTTTGTTATTTGACAAGAGCGACCACGATTACGAATCTCTATCATCGTGATCTGTTGTGTACTGACATCACTGCCTCTACCCAATTGCCCCTGCCCCTGCCACTTCCCCACCAAACTCACCAAACTCACCAAACTCACCAGCATATTGGGTACAAATAAGCGGGTATGCTTACCGTACAAAAGGGGTTCTGCACGCATCCCCCCTAACATAGCCTGATTTACACACGTTTCATACGCTCTTTTTAATCACGCATCAAAAGGTCATCACAGTGGCACTTTTGGGTGCACAATCGGCACTTTTTTGGCGCAAAGAGGTATCTGTTAAACCTCAAGTCCGTGTACACTGCTTTTGCTTGCTGTCAGGCTGACATCATTAAGGCGAGATATGTTGCACTACTCCCACTTGCTGCTCAACAACCTCAAAACCAGTGTCTTACTGCTTGATGATGATTTAACCATTCAGTTTGCTAACCCCGCGGCAGAACAACTGCTGGCACACAGCACCCGTAAACTTATCGGTTTACCTCTTGCCTCACTGTTTAGTTATATCTCACTTGATCTGACACTGATGCAGATCTCGCTTGATAGCCAACAGAGTTTTACCGATAACGAAGTGATGCTGGTGATTGATGGGCGAGCCCACACATTGGCGCTAACGGCCCAACCACTGATCACACCGGAAAGTTCAGCTATTTTAGTTGAGTTACAACCGCTCGATACTCACCGAAAAATTAGCCAAGAGTTACTGCATCAAACGCAACAAGTTGCGGCACGTGATTTAGTCCGTAGTCTGGCGCATGAGATTAAAAATCCACTAGGGGGATTACGGGGAGCTGCACAACTGCTAGAAAAAGCCCTGCCTAACCCTGAGCTGACTGAATACACCCAGATAATTATTAGCCAAGCAGATAGGCTACGAAACTTAGTTGATCGTCTACTCGGCCCACAGCGGCCAGGCGTACGGATAGAGCAGAATTTGCATGTTGTACTAGAACGGGTGCGGCAACTCATTGAGCTAGAAAAACCGCCTCATATTACACTGTTGCGTGATTATGACCCAAGCCTACCGGAATTTGAGCATGATGCCGAGCAACTTGAACAAGCCATCTTAAATATGGCGCGTAACGCCCTACAAGCACTTGGCGAACACACTGGCAGTATTACCTTCCGTACACGCACCGCCTTTCAGCAGATGCTGCACGGCGAACGCTATCGGCTCGTGATACGGCTTGATATTATTGATACCGGATCAGGTATTCCAGCACACCTGCAAGATATTCTCTTTTATCCGATGGTCAGTGGGCGTGAGGGCGGCACTGGGCTTGGGCTATCAATTGCACACCATATTATTGACCAGCATCAAGGGAAAATTGAGTGCAGCAGTTGGCCTGGCCATACTGAATTTTCAGTGTATTTGCCGCTACGAAAATAATAGAGAGACCTAAGGCAGATTAATGAGGCAAACGATGAGTACAGGGCAAGTCTGGGTTGCAGATGATGATAGCGCCATCCGCTGGGTATTAGATAAAGCACTCTCTGGCAGTGGCATACATTGTGAAACGTTCGAAGATGCGCAGCAGGTGTTGCACGCACTCACAACTCGCAGCCCTGATGTACTGATCTCTGATATTCGAATGCCGGGTATCGATGGTTTAACACTGCTCACTCAATTGCAGACTCAATATCCTGATCTGCCGGTCATCATTATGACAGCGCACTCTGATTTAGATGCGGCAGTCAGCGCCTATCAACGCGGCGCATTTGACTATCTGCCCAAACCGTTTGATATTGATGACGCGGTAAGTTTGGCTGAGCGGGCTATTTTACATCGCCGTGAGTTATGTCGCGTACCGCCTATCCCCTCTTCACCCACCCATCCGCACAGCCCTGCTATTATTGGTGAAGCTCCTGCCATGCAAGAGGTATTTCGCGCTATTGGCCGATTATCACGCTCATCTATTAGTGTATTAATTAATGGTGAGTCAGGCACAGGTAAAGAGTTAATCGCCCATGCGCTGCATCAGCACAGCCCATGTGCGCATGCGCCATTTATTGCGCTCAATATGGCCGCTATTCCCAAAGATTTGATTGAATCTGAATTGTTTGGCCATGAGAAAGGAGCCTTTACCGGTGCAAACACCGTGCGTCAAGGGCGCTTTGAGCAAGCTAATGGTGGCACACTATTTTTAGATGAAATTGGTGATATGCCTATTGATGTACAAACCCGTCTGCTACGTGTTTTAGCCCAAGGGCAATTTTACCGCGTAGGTGGACATCAAGCCGTCAATGTGAATGTGCGTATTATTGCCGCCACCCACCAAAATCTAGAGCGACAGGTGCAGCAAGGGCTCTTTCGTGAAGATCTGTATCATCGCCTCAATGTGATTAAAATTTTACTGCCGGCCCTGCGTGAACGCACGCAAGATATTGCCGTGTTAACGCAGCATTTTTTACAATTGGCAGCCCGTGAGTTGGGCGTAGAGGCAAAAAGCCTACATCCTGCGGCACTGCAACTGATGAGGACCTTTCGCTGGCCTGGTAATGTGCGCCAATTAGAGAATGTTTGCCGTGGCCTAACGGTTATGGCCGCAGGAAAAGAGATCTTAGCGACTGATTTACCTGAAGAGCTACGTGTTCCTACTACAGACTCATCGGCTTTTAGCCTGCACACTGCATGGCAACAGCAGCTTCAGCACTGGGCATTACAACATTTACAACAGGGTGAACAATCACTTCTGACCCATGCACAACCTGAATTTGAACGCGTTCTATTACAAACCGCACTGCACTACACTCAAGGGCATAAACAAGAAGCGGCGCGCTTACTGGGCTGGGGGCGCAATACTCTTACCCGTAAACTCAAAGAGTTTGATTTAGATACCGATTATTCAGTGTGAGTATTGCGCAAGCACGACTCAATAATCGCGGTAATGACCACAAAAATAGATAAATCATAGCAGAATATATGCGCGATCTGGCTACAAATGGCCCTCGAACAATAGGTTGTTCTGCTCTGTTAATCTCGGTTAAACAGATAAGTCACAATACCTGCACACACCAAAACCAAACACTCTGCAACACCGCCCCCTCGATGTGATTTTTGTCACATAAAAAAAGCAACAAACCTAGGTGTTTTACATTCGGATGCCTATACTCTCACACCATATTATTATGGGAGAATGCAGAATGATCGCTCGTGATTTACCGTTGACCGACTTACACCGCCACCTTGATGGCAATATCCGCCCTGCAACTATCTTGGCATTAGGTCAGCAGCACGGTATCGCACTGCCTGCGGATAATCTGAATGCATTGCTACCCTACGTTAGTATTACTGATAATGCGCCAACCTTAGTCAGCTTTCTACAAAAGCTTGATTGGGGTGTGAGTGTGCTTGCTGATCTTGATGCCTGTCGCCGTGTTGCCTATGAAAATATGCAAGATGCCGATAAGATTGGGTTAGATTATACCGAACTGCGTTTTTCCCCTTATTACATGGCAATGAAACACAACTTACCACTGCAAGGCGTGGTAGAAGCGGTCATTGATGGCATTACACAAGGGCAGAAAGATTTCACCGTACAAGCGAACTTAATTGGGATTTTAAGCCGCACATTTGGCACAGTGGCCTGTCAGCAAGAGTTAGATGCACTGCTTGCTTGCCGCCAGCATTTAGTGGCAATCGATCTGGCCGGTGATGAGCTTGGTCAACCTGGTGAGCTGTTTGTACCACATTTTCACCAAGTCCGTGATGCTGGGTTACATATTACTGTACATGCAGGTGAAGCTGCAGGTGCAGAGAGCATTTGGCAAGCGATTAATCAACTCGGTGCCGAGCGTATTGGGCATGGGGTCAAAGCGATTGAAGATCCCCGTTTGATGGATTACCTCGCTGAACACCAAATCGGTATTGAATCAGCACTGACTTCAAATATACAAACCACAACAGTCAGTACGTTGAGTGATCATCCACTGAAAGCGTTCTTGGCACACGGCATTTTAGCCAGCCTGAATACGGATGATCCCGCAGTAGAGGGCATTGATATTCGCCATGAATATCTTGTTGCTGCACCTGCCGCAGGCTTGTCAACCGCACAAATCCGCCAAGCGCAAGAAAACGGCATGACACAAGCATTTTTAAGTGCAAGTGATAAAGCCGCTTTACGTGCCAAAGCGCGTGCACGCAGTATGTAATGTTATAAAATGAGCCACTCACGTACGCAATGCTTGAGTGCATTAGCGGTAGAACCATCTGCAATGCATACGGAGACTCGCTGTGTGCTGTGTGGCCTGTAAACAGGCCACTGTATCATTTGTAATTACACACTAAAACTCAGTGTAAACCACCTAAATAGCCCGCTAATGCACTGATCTCTTTATCTGTGAGTGATGCGGCAATCTGACGCATCATACTATTTGGGTCATTTTGCCGTTGCCCAGCCCGAAACGCGTTAAGTTGTGCGATAATATAATCAGCATGTTGGCCCGAAATTTTCGGAAAGCCTGAAAGATTAGCGCCGTTACCACGTGGGCCATGGCAGGCTACACACGCCGGAATACCGCGTTGTTTATCACCTGCCATATACAGTTGCTTACCCAACGTTACGCTATCTTTACGGGTATAGGCAGGTGCTGGTGTTTGTTGTGAGAACCATGCGGCCAGATTCTCCAAATCTTGCTCAGACAGTGTAGCCACTTGCCCCTGCATAATCGGGTTAGCGCGCCCTTGTTGGGCATTGGTATGTGCAGCTAATTGGAATTCTTTTAGCTGCTTGAGCAGATATTTGTTATGTTGTCCGGCCAATTTAGGGTTGGCAGTGATGGTGCTATTCCCATCGGCATTGTGGCAAGCAACACAAACCGCAGAAGCAATTTTTTTACCCGCTTCTGCATCTCCCTGTGCCTGCGCCATACCGCTAACACCCAGCATCATTGACATCACGAGCGCAAATTTTTTCATGGCGTTCCATTTAGCTATATGATTGTTGTTATGCCGATAACGGATAATCCTGTCCGTTACAGTAAGGGGAAGTGTTCACGCTTTCCCCTGAATTATTACAACAGATATTTTACACATTTTCACATAAAAGAAATCAGTGCACCACATTTGACTAGGGTGGAGATCGTTCCGTGGCTCAATTTAATTATCATGTTACACATTTTGTCACCAGTGCTCCGGATATCCGTCACCTTCCGATGGATAATGCTATTGAAGTTGCCTTTGCGGGCCGCTCAAACGCCGGAAAATCCAGCGCGCTAAATACCTTAACCAACCAAAAAAATCTGGCGCGTACCAGTAAAACGCCAGGCCGTACCCAGCTGATCAACTTATTTGAAGTGGCCGAACAAGCCCGTTTAGTCGACTTACCCGGTTACGGCTATGCACAAGTGCCTGAAGAGATGAAGCTAAAGTGGCAGCGAGCACTGGGCGAATACTTGCAAAAACGCGAATGCCTGCGTGGTCTGGTCGTGCTGATGGATATCCGTCACCCTCTAAAAGATCTGGATCAGCAAATGGTGATGTGGGCAGTTGATGCCGGTTTACCCGTGCTAATTCTACTGACTAAAGCCGACAAGCTGGCCAGTGGCGCACGTAAAAACCAAGTAAAAATGGTGCGTGATGCGGTTGTTACTTTTGGCGGTGATATTCAGGTTGAGGCCTTCTCATCACTGAAAAAATTCGGTGTTGATCTGCTGCGCATTAAGCTTGATACCTGGTTTACCCATGAAATTGAAGCGTTGAACGCACAGCAAGCGGCAGCAGACGAAGCGTAATCTTCACGCACACTTTTTGTAGGTATTTAATAACGTAAAAATGCCGCCGGATGCTGGTGCATCACGGCGGCATTTTTTATCGGTTAAATCACTCGCGAGAACTGCTGGCGACGCGCTTGTTGACGCAAATAGGTATCAAAACACATACAGATATTACGGATCAGCAGATGACCGCGTGGCATTACAGTGATCCCCTCATCGCTCAACGTCACTAATCCATCGGCGGCTAACGGGGCAAGCAGAGCCAAATCCTCTGCAAAGTGCTGTTTAAAATCAATCGGGTACTGCGCTTCTATCTCGGCAAACGAAAGCTGGAAATTACAGATCAAGGCTTTGATAACATCACGGCGTAAGCAGTCTTCATCGCTCATCCGCAGGCCTTTATTCAACGCATGCCCCTGCTCAGTAACCTGCGCATAGTAGTGTTTAAGCTCACGCTGATTTTGTGCATAGTGATCGCCAATCATGCTGATGGCTGATACGCCCATACCGAGCAGATCACACTCTGCTTGCGTGGTATAACCCTGAAAATTACGGTGCAACTGGCCCTGACGCTGGGCAATAGCCAGCTCATCTTGCGGACGCGCAAAGTGATCCATCCCGATAAACTGATAACCTGCCCCACACAAGGTTTCAATACTCTCTTGCAGGATGGCCAATTTCTGTGCCGGATTTGGCAAGTCTTCATCGCGAATTTTTCGCTGTGCCGGAAAACGTGCAGGCAGATGCGCATAATTAAACACGCTCAGGCGATCAGGGTTTAACTCAATGACCTTTTGCAGGGTGAATGCAAAACTTTCCGGTGTCTGTTTTGGCAGGCCGTAAATCAAATCAATATTGGTTGAAGCAAACCCAAGCTGGCGAGCACGGGCAATCAGCGCAAAGATAAAATCTTCATCCTGCTCACGGTTAACCAACTGCTGAACATCTTTGTTGAAATCCTGCACCCCCATGCTCATGCGGTTAAAGCCTTCAGCCCGCAGGTGATCGAGCATATCGAGCTCAATTTCACGCGGGTCAAGTTCAATACTGATCTCAGCATCGGCACGCACATTAAAATGGGTTCGCAGCAGGTGAATCAAACGGCTGACTTGTGTTTTACTCAGGAAGGTCGGCGTGCCGCCACCCCAGTGGATCTGGGAAACCTGACGGTCAGTAAACAGCGTTGCGCGCTGAATAATCTCTTGTTCTAGCACATCAAGGTAGTGATCGGCCTTGTGCACATGGCGGGTAATCACTTTATTACAACCGCAGAAATAGCAAAGCTTGTGGCAAAAAGGAATGTGAATATACAGTGATAGCGGGCGCTCTGGATAACGGGCAACGGCCTGCTTAAAATCGCTCTCTTGATAACCTTCATGAAATTCAAGTGCCGTAGGATACGACGTATAGCGTGGACCAGAGTAGTTATACTTCTGAATTAACGCCAAATCCCACTCAGTGGGGTTATTCACAATCACAGACATGCTCATTCCTTCCAATTCACCGCAGCTTAAAACTGCTTTTATTTCGGTAATCGAGAACACCAGGCAAGCAGAGTTGGCAGCTCATCTTCGATCTCTGTTTGCAGGCGGCTTTCTGCCAGCTCGCGTTCCAGATCCCATTTCATAATTTGATTACGTTTGTAATTTTTGCGGGCTTCATGTGTTGGCATGGCAGCAACAGCCTCAAACAGAGCCTGCATTGCCGGAAAATGGGTAGATAATTGCGGGGTATCTGCCTGATTCACTGCCTCAAGTAGAGGGTGCAGGCGCAACACGCCTTCTGATAAATTACACTGCCCAGACTGCATCGCCAGTGCGATGGTCTGAATGCTGTCGGCCAGTGTCTGGTTACGTTGCTGTTGCCGATGGTGCTGTGCCTGCCGCTGTTGCCACAGTTTGCTCAGTAACCAACCCGCGTATAAGGCTAATGGCAGCAGTATCATCACTGCTGCCAATACTAATCCCTGTTGCCACAGCATCAGAATGACTTCGGATCACTGTTGTTAAAACGCTCCCACAAATCTTCTGGATCACTGCTTTTTACCGGTGCAGGCGTTTCAGATTCGTCCTCTTCTTCATCAGACAAACCAAGCAGTTGCATCAGTTCATCAACACGATCAAGGCAGCTATCAATATAATGTTGCTCTTCTTTACTGATACTTTCACCGTTATCAACACGATCTAACAACAGGTGCAGACGCTCATTAGCTTCCAGTTGTGCCAGTTCAAGTTCTGGGGAAAGAGTCTCTTTTTCTACCGGCTTAACAACGGCTGCTTTTTTCGGCTGACGGTTTACAAATTCAACCATCAGTGGCACCGGTTTTTTACTGCCGATACGCGGGTCTTTATCTGCACGGCTATCTGCCTTACGTGAAGAGCCTTCCGGATTTTGGCGTGTACCTGAGTTAAGGCCTTTACGCTTTTTTAGTCGCTTTTGATCACGTGACATTTGATCAAGTTCGGCACGGCTTTTTTTCGGCTTTGATGAATCAAGTTTAACGCCACTTGGCGCTTTACGGGTTTTCTTTTCGCGGGTCATATCAACACCATTGTGATGCGGGATCAGTAGGCCATATTATGCCAGTGTTTACGCTCAGAAATAGAACATTCTAGGCTTTCGGCCCTGCAAATGAATAAAAAGCAGGAAAATTGCCCTGATTAACCCATGAATAATGACGCTATCACACAGTGAGTGGCTCAAAAATGGGTTTTCAACCACTCTGCTCTCTAATAACCGGTATTGGTAACTATCCATTTTGAGGATTTTTTGTAGAGTACGTATTGTTATCTTATGCGAAATACCCTGTCTATTTATGGTTAATGTGACTAAATGTCATGATTTCTCAGCAAAAAAGTCAGTACAAAATAGACTCAAACAGATGGGAGGTATATCGCAGAAAAAACAAAGTCCCCATCGTGCGATGGGGCAACGGGAGAGAAATAGGAGATTTTTATCGTTATCTTTTTAGGATCTTCGATCCTGCATGGTTTCGCAAGATCTTTATGCAAAAAAGAGCACTACACGGTATATATTGTGCTAGATCGACTCTTTTCACTCTTATTATTACAACATGTCACCCATTATACCCACAATAACATGGCTCTCTTTCATCTTATCCATGATTTCGCAACAATAAATAAGTTCAATAAAGCTGTTTTTTTATAACGACATATATGTGCTCTTCTGCATACTCGTTGATACATAAATAACTGCAATAGTTATTACG
Source organism: Plesiomonas sp. (assembly GCF_051652165.1). Lineage (GTDB taxonomy): Bacteria > Pseudomonadota > Gammaproteobacteria > Enterobacterales > CAMTGL01 > Plesiomonas. The sequence continues at coordinate 160,691 of NZ_JBOFTR010000002.1, read as the reverse complement.
ATCTTTACTTAAAATAAACAAAAAAACCACCAATTAATAACAATGGCAATAAAAAAAGCCAGCAAAAGCTGGCCTGAAAATACAGTAGAATCACTGCTGGTTTTCTCTGCACAGTATCAGAGTCAACTCTGCACAATCTAAGATAAATAAGAAGAGCCTGTTGATTATATAGACTCTACGCTTAAATTAAAGTAATTACTCTAATTTAAACGTGAAAATCAGTGATGTATATCGCACATTTTAAATCATTTATCTTTTAAAAGAGTAACTTAAGGTAATAAAACAGAAAGGTAAATAAACAAAAAATAATATAATGGAATGCAATAGCAGGCGCAAAAAAAGGGGAAATAGAGGGAAAGCCGAGGAGAAGTAGTGGCCATATATCAACACAATACGAAGAGAAAACAGCCCACTATTTTGGATTTTATCCATAAAAGAACGCCCCAGTCATAACAACTGGGGCGGCTAAAAAATTCAGCCAAATCCAATTACGTGAAGTAAAAGGTCTGAAAGATAGAACATCTTACCTCTGTACCCTACGTGATAAACTTTACAGTACTTTAGCGGTGTAGGTAAAGGGCTTTCTGTCGTTTACTTTCACCTTTTTGTTGCACTTCATCACAAAAAATAACATTAATTTGTGAGTTATTTTTCAATATAAAATTACTTTATAACCATACTCGCTCTGACTATGGTCCGTTTCGTTTGTTTACGGTTGCCTAATACTGATACCAAAGCACCCAGTGAGGTATTTTCAGTAAAAACCACCGTGATAAACTTAATGTGCTTGATCCCAGTTATCACCCACACCAACATCGACCACCAGCGGAACATTCAGCGCAGCACACTGCTCCATAATCTGTTTGATCTGGGCAGTACAGTGCTCTACATGCTGCTGTGGAATTTCAAACACCAGTTCATCGTGTACTTGCATCAACAAACGTACACCCAGCTCAGGGGTTTCACGCAGCCAGTGATCAACCGCCAGCATTGCTTTTTTGATGATATCCGCCGCCGTGCCCTGCATAGGGGCATTGATTGCTGCCCGCTCTGCAGCTTTACGCCGGATCCCATTACTTGCATTGATGTCTGGCAGTTGTAAACGGCGACCAAATAGGGTTTCAACATACCCTTGCGCAGTAGCCTGCTTACGGGTGCTTTCCATATAATCAAGCACGCCAGGATAGCGTTCAAAGTAGAGATCCATATAACGTTGGGCTTCATTACGGCCAATACCAAGCTGACGCGCCAGACCAAAAGCACTCATGCCGTAGATCAGGCCAAAGTTAATGGCTTTGGCACTGCGGCGCTGATCCGCACTGACTTGATTGCGCGCTAATCCAAACACTTCTGCTGCGGTAGCACGATGGATATCGGCACCTTCACTGAAAGCAATCAGTAACCCCTGATCGCCAGACAGATGCGCCATGATCCGTAACTCAATTTGTGAATAGTCAGCCGCGAGAATTTTATATCCTGTATCCGCAATAAACGCCTGTCGGATACGACGGCCCTCTTCATTACGAACAGGAATATTTTGCAAATTAGGATCAGTTGAGGATAAACGGCCTGTTGCAGTAACCGCCTGATGGTACGAGGTGTGTAAACGGCCAGTCTGCGGATTGATCATCTGCGGCAGTTTATCGGTATAGGTTGATTTGAGCTTTGCCATGCCACGGTACTCAAGCAAAATTGCCGGTAACGGGTAATCAAGCGCCAGTTCAGCCAACACCTCTTCATTGGTAGATGGTGCGCCGCCCGGTGTTTTTTTCAGAACCGGTAAACCGAGTTTATCGAACAAAATAGCTTGTAATTGCTTGGGCGATGCCAGATTAAACGGCTCACCCGCCAGCGTGTGGGCCTCGGTTTCGAGCTCAGCCAAACGCTGCGCCAATTCAGATGACTGCTGATTGAGCAGCATCGGCTCAATTAATACGCCCGTGCGCTCAATGCGTGACAATACGGGTACCAGCGGGATCTCTATCTCACGAAAAACCTTTTCCAAACTCGGTTGGGCCTGTAGCTGTGGCCACAGAGCCTGATGCAAACGCAAGGTGATATCGGCATCTTCCGCGGCATACGGCGCGGCCTGTTCAAGGGCAATTTGGTTGAAGGTTAACTGATTTTTCCCCTTACCGGCCACCTCTTCAAAACTGATGGTCTGGTGCGCCAGATGGCGTTCGGCAAGGCTATCCATATCATGGCGACCGGCGACGCTGTTGAGCACATAAGATTCAAGCATAGTGTCATAGGCGATACCGCGCAGTTCAATGCCGTAACGCGCCAAAATGCTCTGATCAAACTTCAGGTTTTGCCCCACTTTCTGCCGCTGCGCATCTTCCAGTAGCGGCTTGAGCTGTGCCAGCACCGCGGTTAGATCAAGCTGATCGGGGGCATCCAAGTAGTCATGGGCCAGTGGCAGATAGGCCGCTTCACCAGCTGCACAGGCAAAAGAGACACCGACTAGATTGGCCGTCATATAGTCTAGCCCGTCGGTTTCGGTATCAAAGGCAAACAGATCGGCCGCTTGCAATTTTTGCAACCACAGATCAAGCTGCGCCTGAGTCAGAATGGTGTCATACGCACTGCGATCAACACTCACCGCTGTAACCTTTGCCTCAGTCACCGCCGCTTGTGCTACTGAGTAGCTACTGCTTTCACTGCTTGAGCCTGTTCCGGTACGGCGCGCCGCCGCCAGCGGTACGGGCGCGCTGATATCTTTACCGTCAAGTAAATCGGCCAACCAGCGTTTAAATTCAAAACGGCCAAACAGTCGGATCAGGCTGTCGGTATCGGCAGGCTGAATATCGAGCGACAGATGATCTTGCTCTAATGGCACATCGGTTTTGATTGTTGCCAATGCGTACGAGAGATCAGCATTGGCTTTGTGTAACTCCAGTTTTGCTGGCAGGGTTTTTGCCCCACGAAAACCGAGCGCGGGAATAGCGTCAAGCTGGGTATAAATCTGCTTAATACTGCCGATACCGTTTAATAGCGCCAGCGCGGTCTTTTCACCCACGCCTGGAACACCCGGAATATTATCGGAAGAGTCCCCCATCAGTGCGAGAAAATCGATAATCAGCTCGGGGCCAACACCGTACTTATCTTGCACTTCCTGCGGGCCTAACACCGTGTTGTTCATGGTGTTAATCAAGGTGATCCGTGGGTTCACCAGCTGCGCCATGTCTTTATCACCGGTGCTGATCAGCACATCACGCCCGTCGGCGGCTGCCTGAGTCGCCAGCGTACCTATCACATCATCCGCTTCTACCCCGCTGATCACCAGCAACGGCAACCCCATCGCCTGCACCATTTCGTGCAGCGGCGCTATCTGGCTGCGCAGATCATCGGGCATCGGCGGGCGGTGTGCCTTGTATTCGGCAAACATCTCATCACGGAAGGTTTTGCCCTTGGCATCAAACACCACCGCCATCTGGCTGGGAGCATACTGATTTAACAGGCTTTTGAGCATATTCAGCACACCGTACATTGCACCGGTCGGCTCTCCGTGTGCATTGGTCAGCGGTGGAAAAGCATGGTAGGCACGGTAGAGGTAAGATGATCCATCCACGAGGATCAACGGATTGGGTGCAATCTCAGCCATAATAAAGGTATCCGGTCAGTCATCAATACCCTAAAGAATGCCACACCTGCGCCCAGAAGCGAATCACAGCACACCATGTTGCTCACCTTACGTATCTACATCATAAAAAATCGCCTCTTCGCTTAAACCAAAGGGCAATATGTTGGATAAAGCAGCACGATGTACTCAATTAAGATTGAATGCTCACACAAAAGATGATCACAAACAGCTATTCAAGCATGTTTTTTAGCGATTTCTGATCTGTGGATAAGTTTGTGAACAATAAAACGTAGTTTTGTGATCATCCTTATAAATCGACCATGAAGCCTATTAAATATAGTTATTAATCATATAGTTATTGATTATTTTACTGATCGGGGCGTGATCTTTATATGATCATCTGCTGTGGATACTGTTTTTGTCCTTGACTTTTATCAAGCCCAGAGCAGATATGTGATGGCGCGTTAAACACAACCTAAAAGGCTACGCTATTCTGAATATGTATTTTGGTAAAAAAACGCCATTTGAATAAAAAACAAGCATGTGATGTACCCGTCTCACACAAAATGCGTGCAATATTTATACGCTACCCGTGTGGGTATACTATGCTGTCAGAGCGTATGATCTTATATTTCTGATCTCTTCTTAAAGATCAGAAAAAATGTCGCCTAGTTACAAAGAAAAGAGAAAAGAGAAAAGAGAAAAGAGAAAAGAGAAAAGAGAAAAGAGAAAAGAGAAAAAACGATAATGAAAAGATCATCGCTCACAGCTATTGCCATACTTGATATAAAAAAATGGCCAGCTTATGGGATATAAGCTGGCCAAAGTGCATTTTGGAAGCAATATGTGAGCAATGTCGTGCGTTAATGTTGTTGTAAACAACGTCATCAACACAAATTAATGATAACGATTATCATTAGCATTGTAAATGAACAATAACCGCATATCGTCAATTTTTGTGATAAACAAGGTATTTGCCTGATAAAGTGCGCAACACCTTCCTTCACTTATCGCTCTATTTCAGTTTGATACTGGCAGCTTGAATCTTCATTTTCCCAGATCTCAGCAAAACCAAGGTCATGCCTAATCAGTATGCTTATTATCGCTAAGATTTTACTGTTGTACTTGTCTGCTCAGGTTTATGCTTAAGGGTATTAACTAGCATATTCACTTGGCCAATATCTCAGCTAACAGCACGATCAATGACACTTGCATTATTATCTAATGTTAATATGCTATTTATATACACAAATAGCAGCATTGTTTATTCTTGATAACTTATAACGCCTGAGCGCAGGCGTAAGCCGAACTCCATGCCCACTGAAAGTTATATCCGCCAAGCCAACCCGTAACATCTACCACTTCGCCGATAAAATAGAGACCGGGAATATCATTTGCCTGCATGGTTTTTGATGACAATACCCGTGTATCAACTCCACCGAGCGTAACCTCTGCGGTACGATAACCTTCTGTGCTATTTGGCTGCACCGCCCACTGCTGCAGCGCACTGACCAGTGCCGCTTTTTGCGCATTACTCAGTTGCGATAGTACCGGATTAGGCAACTTTTGTTGCTCAATCCAACACTCGACAAAACGTTTTGGCAACCAGCGCGACAGTGCGTTTTTCAAACTAAGATTTGGTTGTGTCTGCCGTAACTGCTCCAGCTCGGCCAGCAGATCAAGATCGGGCAGCAAATTCACACTGACTGTTTCCCCCGCTCTCCAGTAACTGGAGATTTGCAAAATCGCCGGCCCTGATAGACCACGGTGGGTAAATAGCAGGTTTTCACGGAATACCACCCCTTGCTGTGATTCAACACTCACCGGAATCGCAATTCCTGCCAAAGATTGCTGGGCATCGAGCTCGGCTTTGTGCAGGGTAAATGGCACTAATCCAGCACGGGTGGGAATAATCGGCAGCGAAAATTGCTCGGCAATCCGATAACCCAGTGGTGTTGCACCTAACCCTGGCATAGATAGCCCACCGCTGGCCACCACCACCGACTGACAACAAATGGCCCCGCTGCTGGTTTGTACTAAATAGCGTACATCAGCACTCTCTGTTGCCTGTTCAACCGTTGCCCGCTCAACGGCACTGACATCACAACGCAGGCGAATTTGCGCGCCATGCTCGGCACATTCAGCCAACAACATCGCCACGATCTGCTCGGCAGAATCATCACAAAATAGCTGACCAAGCGTTTTTTCATGATAGGCAATATTGTGTTTTGCTACCAACGCAATAAAATCCCACTGGGTATAACGCGAGAGTGCCGACTTACAAAAATGCGGATTTTCAGACAGGTAAGCTGCAGGCTCAATATATAAATTGGTGAAATTACAGCGGCCTCCTCCTGACATCAGAATTTTACGCCCTGCCTTTTTACCGTTATCCACCACCAGCACTCGTCGCCCACGCTCGGCAGCCATTGCTGCACACAATAACCCCGCGGCTCCTGCACCAATCACCACTACATCAAATTCACTCTTCACATTTGCCTCGATTTCCGGTGTTCTCTTAGCGTTTGGTCACTGACCACACAACCACTGTCGGCGGATTGTAATCGTCTTTAAGACTCTCCACCAGAGAGCCTCACTTTGTGCGACCACTCTGAGCAGAAAAATTCGGATACCTCTGCTTTATGCGTACAACATGCCAAAAGTTCAGCCACTTATATCAGAACAGATCAGAGCCATCAGAAAAACAGGCACACCACGATTAACACGCATCACCATTAAACGGTATATTGAACATGCTGTACTGATCGCAATGGTATGGAAAAAGCGGGAAAACGCTAAATTGCGTGATGAAATGGCGCTATCCTCGTAAAAAAAATTACTTTTATGCTCAAACTCTGTATCGCGCAGCCAAAAAAACAAATGACGATGCAACCAAACACAAACATAATACAAATCAATACGTTAATAATGTAATTGACTTAAAATCATGCCTGTCAGTATGCAATTAACCCTCACTTTTTTGCGGCAGTTTTAAAAATAACTCGAATTTTCGCTTTGTAGAGTCGCTATTTATATTGATAATGCGCCAGTCTGATGACGGTTTATGGCTTATTTTATGTTTGATATATTTACCGGTCTTGATACTCATATCGCCATTTTGCTTGGACTGGCGCTATTATTTGTGTTGGCTTACGAGTTCATTAACGGATTTCACGACACTGCCAATGCGGTAGCGACGGTTATCTACACAAAAGCAATGCCAGCACAACTTGCAGTTGTACTGTCGGGTTTTTTTAATTTCCTTGGGGTGTTATTAGGGGGGCTGAGTGTCGCCTATGCTATTGTGCACCTGCTCCCCATTGATCTGCTAGTCAATATCAGCTCAACACATGGCTTGATCATGGTATTCTCGATGCTGCTGACCGCCATTGTGTGGAATTTTGGAACGTGGTATCTCGGATTACCCGCCTCAAGCTCACACACCTTAATCGGTTCGATTTTGGGGGTGGGTATTGCAAATGCCTTGATGACACACACCTCCATCAGTGATGGTGTAAACCTAAAAAAAGCACTGGATGTTATGCTTTCATTGGTTGTCTCTCCGCTTGTCGGGCTTGCGATTGCGGCGGTGGTGCTGCTAATACTGAAGCAGTTATATCCAACATCACACATGCATCTGAATCCACAAGAGCGCCAACTGCTTGATGGAAAGAAGCACCCTCCATTTTGGCCACGTATGATGCTGATTTTCTCCTCATTTGGTGTCAGCTTTGCACATGGTTCTAATGATGGACAAAAAGGGATTGGCTTATTAATGCTGGTGCTTATCGGTATTGCTCCCTCGCAATTTGTGGTTAATATGGCTGCCAGCAAATATGAGATTGCAAAAACAGCCGATGCCACAAAGCACATTGCCAGCATTTATGCTAATAATCCTGCGGTATTAAATGCGTTTATTGCAAGCCATCCGCGCAGTGCTGAAGACAATGCTATCCCACAAGGCTCATTCCATTGTAGCCCAGCACAGACCCAAGCTTCGTTAGGTGAATTAGAAACACTGTTACGCGGGGTCAACAGTTACCATAACCTCGATACTGAACAACGCCGGATGACCCGCCGCTTGATTCTGTGTATTGATGATACGGCGAAGAAAATGGCTGTACAGCCAGGGCTGTCGAAATCAGATGCGCATAGCTTAAATACCTTGCGTGCTGATCTAAACCAAACAACGGAATATGCACCAACATGGGTGATTGTTGCTGTCGCACTGGCTCTAGGTTTAGGTACACTGGTTGGCTGGCGGCGGATTGTCGTGACAGTAGGTGAGAAAATTGGTGAGCGTGGTATGAGCTACTCTCAAGGAATGGCGGCACAAATTACTGCAGCCTCAGCCATTGGGATTGCCAGTATTACAGGTATGCCGGTATCAACTACGCACGTACTCTCTTCTGCTGTAGCAGGTTCTATGCTGGCAAATAAAAACCGCCTGCAATCAGGTACAGTAAAAAGCATCCTGATGGCATGGGTCTTTACCCTGCCTGCGACCATGCTACTCTCTTGTGCTCTCTTTTGGATTGCGAGCTACCTTATCCTCTGACCGTACACTTTTTCCATCATCAGATCATTATCGGCAGCCTTCGGGTTGCCGATATTGTTTTAGCACTACTCGACTACTATTGCCGCGTCTGGCAAAAAAAGAGTGAGCAAAAGTGTAGCCAACATCAGCAATAATAAGCTGCTGGTCAACATAAATAACTGCCTGACTTTGGCACATTTATCGATAAATAGCGGATCATGGTGGGATAAATAACGCTGTTCACGCAAATAGTGAAACAGCCGAATTTGTTTTGATAGCACGCCAGTTGCACGGAAAAAACCACGCCCATCAACTTGCAGATACAGATACGGGTCACTTTCCCGCATAATAAACAGCAGCACTTTCAAACTGGAGATATAGCGTGCAATATTCACGATACTGATCAGTAATAAACCCCAAATAGCCCAGTGTAAATCCATCTACTCACTCTCTTCCGTATTCCATTTACGGTGTTCTGTTTTTATTTTTGTGGCGTAACATTGCAGGCTGTTACCAGAGCAAAACCCAGTCTTACATATACAATTCATTATCTCTGCATAACAAAATAGATATAGCGCAGTTTTTGCAAAGGATCTATTGCGTACTGCGCTATTTTTTCACGTCTATATTATGCGACAAGTAGGCTCTGATCACTCCTCTTTCGCTGTACTCACTTACTCTGCGCTGTTAGTCACCGCATTAACACTGCCAGTTTGCGCCAGAGCACGCAGGTCTTTATCGATAAAGAATAATGCTTTCCCATCTTCACCCACCAATTCAATCTTATCGAGAATGCTTTTAAACAGCTTCTCTTCTTCGTGCTGCTCGGCCACATACCATTGCAAGAAACTGAACGTAGAGTAATCTTGTGTACTGAATGCTACATGCACCAGTTCATTGATTTGGCGGGTAATAAGCTGCTCATGCTCATAGGTTTTCTCAAACACATCAGACAGTGATCGGTATTCCGTATCTGGCGCAGCAATCGCACCAATCAGCGGCAACGCTCCGGTTTCGCTAACATAGTTAAATAACCGCTGCATATGCTGCATCTCTTCTATAGCATGCTGACGCAAGAACAGTGCCGCACCATCAAACCCGTGGTGATCACACCATGCGCTCATTTGCAGATACAAATTGGATGAGAAGAACTCCAGATTCAACTGCTCATTTAATTTATCAATCATGGCTTGTGCCAACATACAAACTCCTTGATGTTGAGAATGGGATCTCTACTGTTGATAACAGATAATAATCATGATTACACACGAATACTGTGAAGTACTAAAAAATGGTAACGGCCACGTTACCGTTTAACACAGACATTTATTTACTTGAGCGTAACTTATTCCAATAGGTTTCGTACAGTGTAATTGCATCCCCAACATCACGCTGAAACTGACCTTTTTGCATAGCCACAGCAGGTGGGAACAAGGTGGTATTACCTGCCATGCGTTTATCAAGTAGTGAGAGCGCCGCGCGGTTTGGCACTGAATAGCCCAACTCTTTCATAATCGCTACCGCACTCTCTGGCCGCAGCAGAAAATCAATAAATTGATAGGCCGCGTGTGGATTTTTTGCCTGCGCAGGAATGGCCATACTGTCCATCCAAAAAATGGCTCCCTCTTTTGGATAGATAAATTGAATATCAGGGTTCTCTTGCGCGGCACGCCATGCTGGGCCATTCCAGATCATCCCAACAGACACTTCATCTTGCAAATAAGGTACATCTGGCGCGTCAGAGTTAAAGACCCGCACATTTGGCATCAAGGGACGCAACAATTCATAAGCTTGGCGGATCTCGTCAGGATCAGTCGTGTTAGGGGAGAACCCCTTCACCAATAGCGCCATATGAAAAACTTCCCGTGAATCATTGGTCAGCAACAGATGATCTTTAAATGCCGGCTTCCACAAATCTTGCCAACTATTTACTGTTGCGGGATCAATTTCTGCACGATTCACGGCAATACCAGTCGCCCCCCAAACATAGGGAATCGAAAACTGATTTTTAGGATCAAAATCTTGGGATAATAAACTTGGGTCGAGGTTAGCAAAATTTTTCAGCTGACGGTGATCGAGAGTTTGCAGCATCCCTTCACGGGCCATTTTACTGATATAGTACGTAGAGGGAACAATCAGATCATACCCTGCACCTTGTGTCAGTTTCAGCTTTGAGTACATCTCTTCATTACTCTCAAAGGTCGAGTAAATAACATCGATGCCGGTCTCTTTAGTGAACTGTTCTAACAGTGCTGCGGGAATATAATCGGTCCAGTTATAGACGTACAGTTTCTCTTTCGCGATAGCTTGTGTACTAAAACTGGCTAATGCGCTGATGATCAGGCCTAAGACCCACCCTTTGTTTATCATTATGGTTCAATCCTCCAAGGATACCCTCTAGGTATCAATTGTGCTTTATCTGCTCAGTTTGCATGTTGAGCTGTTATACAGGCAAACCCGATGACAACTACGCGCTAAGTGCGCATAACTGGCCCCACTGCAGGTAAAAAAAGCCCCGCAGCGCGGGGCAATCATACACGGATTGTTATTATTATGTTTATTTGCGCCATCGCATTGTGGGCTAACTCAGATATTCTCATTAACACTGACAGACAAACAGCCGTTAAACGGTTAAGCCTCCGTCTACCCGTAGCACTTGTCCGGTGATGAATACTGACTGATCACTGACTAAAAACAGCACCGCCTGTGCAATATCCTCTGCCGTTCCCATGCGCCCAAGTGGGGTTTTGCTCACCATATAATCAATCACCTTATCAGGCACTACCGCCGTCATCGGGGTGCGGATAAATCCCGGTGCAACTGCATTAACCCTGACTTTCGCCCCCTTACGGGTGAACTCTTTCGCCCAGGTTTTGGTCATCGCAATCACCCCACCTTTACTGGCCGCATAGTTACTCTGGCCAATATTACCGTCAATCCCCACCACCGAAGAGAGGCTGACCACCGCACCACTGCCTTGCTCTATCATCACTGGTGCAACCGCTTGTGTCAGGTTAAAGACCCCTTTGAGGTTGATATCGAGCACCAAATCCCACTCTTGCTCGGTCATTTTTTGAATCAGGTTATCGCGCGTGACACCGGCATTATTCACCAGCACATCAATCTGGCCGAACTCTTTAACTATTGATTCGATAAACACTGGAATCGCACTGCGGTCGGTCACATTGAGCACATAACCACGCACATTGGCCCGCCCGCTGGCGGTCTCTTCCAGTGCGGCAGGATCAAGGTCACAGGCAATCACCATCGCTGCCCCAGCATCGGCTAAGGTATTCACAATTTGTCGGCCAATGCCACGACCACCACCGGTTACTACACAGATTTTATTTTTCATTGCATCACTCCTGCACCTGCTCTGCATTGATCGTAATAAATAAGTTTGTAAACCTGATCACGTTCTGCCGTGTATCAGCGCATACCGTTATCAATGACACCGGAAACCCATCGCGGCAAATTTCACCCAAATCAAAACAACAACAGATCACTTTATTTTTTGGATAAAAATCAGACCGACAAACTGCTTATTAAGGAAAATGCTAATTAAACAACCCATCAATCCGCCAAAAAACAGTGCTTAATTTTTTTTATTTATCTTATTTTTAGCCCTTGTGTCAGCGTAGATCTCTGGCCAAAAATGATAATGTGCAGTCTCTCATCACTGATTTGATGTATTGCGTGCATACCCGCGCACGATATTTGTACTCAAAATGCCCTCATTTTTTGCTTTTACTGGTGACACTGTTCAACAACAGCCTGTGATCGGTAAGACATTTTGCAACGGTGGCCGGTGCTACCATCAAAAGAGTCCACGGTATAAACAGGAGCATCATCATGGCCTATCAACATATTTTAGTGGCCGTTGACCTATCACCAGAAAGCCACTATTTGGTGAAAAAAGCCGTCAGCATTGCTAAACGAAATGCCGCCAAAGTTTCGCTGATCCACGTTGATGTCAACTATTCGGATCTGTACACCGGGTTGATTGATGTCAATTTAGGGGATATGAAGCAGAAAATTACAGAAGAGACCCATGCCTCTTTGCGTGAACTGGCACTCAGTGGTGGCTATCCAATAAGCGAAACCCTGAGCGGAAGCGGTGATTTAGGGCAGGTACTGATTGATGCTATCAAGCAGTATAATGTGGACTTACTGGTCTGCGGCCATCATCAGGATTTCTGGAGTAAGCTCATGTCATCGGCACGCCAACTGATGAACAATATCCCAATTGATATGCTGATTGTACCGCTACGCGATGATGAGTAACCGCGCTCAGATTCAACGATCTGCGGTGATGCAGCAACGGCACACTGACTATAGCGCCGCCTAATGGCGACGCTATATGGGATCTACATTTGGTTTAGTAAAGCTGTATGTCGTTCAATAAAACTAAACTACCCCAGAGGGTTATTCACGCTTTTGCGGCTTGCATAAGTAGCGTTTTTTACGTGCACTGCGCCCACAGCGTATACAGCTAAACTTTGGTTTACGGGTAATTTCACACAGCAGACTAAAATGCTCACTGTACTCATCTCTTCCCCACTTACAGAGCCGACGAATCTCCATAACACCCTCTGATTTCATTATTATTTATCGTGCAAACGGGTTGCTGCCTCTACGAGTAATACCCGTAATTGAGAAAATCAGCAAGTGCTTATCGGGTGTATGGGCAGATTGATTGTACTGATATATCTCTGCCATATCTCACAGTGCTATGTAACCACAACAGGGCGCTGGCAACCTCAAGACAGCCGCATGCAAACAGCGCCATGAAACATGAAAATAGCTACATGGCACTTTTTACATACAGGTCAAATCGGTGGCTTTTGGTTGGCACGGCAGCACTGGCTTTTTGTCCGGCAAGTGGTGGCGCATAATCGGGGCGCTTTACCACAACACGGCGAGTAGCCAGTTGTAATGCCGGTGCAAGCAGGGAGTCGGCATCCAGATCGGCCCCAACCAATGACTGAAATACCCGCATCTCTTTTTTCACCAGCGCCGATTTGGTTTTATGCGGATACATAGGGTCAAGATAGACCACATCGGGCGGTGGCGTGAGGTTATGCAGTGCATCAATGCTTGAGGCATGCAGCAGTGTCATGCGTTGCTGCATCCAGCCACCGATCTCCGAATCGGCATACGCGCGTTGCAGGCCATCATCAAGCAGCGCAGCCACGACTGGATGGCGCTCTAGTAGCCGGACGTTGCAGCCAAGGCTGGCGAGTACGAAACCATCGCGCCCCAAACCTGCGGTCGCATCGACCACATCCGGCAGATAGCCTTTTTTGATACCGATGGCTTTGGCCACCGCTTCACCGCGTCCGCCGCCAAACTTGCGCCGATGCGCCTGCGTACCGGCCACAAAATCGACATAAATCGCGCCAAGTTTTGGCTCATCACATTTTTGTAGCTCAAGACGATGTTCAGTTAATACCAAGGCAAAAGGGGCATCTGGGGTGTTAACCAACTGCCAGCGCGCAGCAAGTTCAGTCAGCCGTGCGGTATCGGCAGGACATGGGCAAATAAGTTGGATCGGGTACAAAGCAGACTCCTGAACATCGGCGCGGCACACCTGCGGGAGGCTGCATCAGCGATAATAGGCGAGCAGAGCATGACCGAGTTCGGCAATTTCTGACCACACAACAACAAAACCAAAAGGCAAAAAAAAGCACGCTATTATAGCGTGCCTGTGATCAAAACCTAGTCTGTGGCGGTATCTGCTCTTGGTTTGTATCCCGCCAAAAAGGTTTTATTGCGGTAGATTCTACGCGCTGGCATTGCACCCAGCCGAATTTAGCCCGCAATACCTTTGTGGCGCAGCAGAGCATCAAGCTGCGGTTCATGGCCACGAAAACGCTTAAACAGAGCCATTGGCGCTTCTGAGCCGCCACGTTCAAGAATGTTGTGCAGGAAATCTTGCCCAACTTGCGGGTTGAAAATGCCCTCTTCCTCAAAACGGGCAAAGGCATCGGCTGACAGTACTTCAGCCCACAGATAGCTGTAGTAACCGGCGGCGTAACCGCCGGCAAAGATATGACTAAAGCTGTGCGGGAAACGCTGCCAGCGCGGGGCTTCAATCACCGCGACCTTGTCTTTCACATCAAACAGCATTTCCAGTACGCGCGCACCCTGTTCAGGCTGGTATTCATGGTGCAGACGGAAATCAAACAGAGCAAATTCAAGCTGACGCAGCACAAACATGGCGGCCTGATAGTTTTTTGCATCGAGCAATTTTTGCAGTTTATCAGTCGGTAACGGTTCACCGCTCTCATAGTGGCCAGAGATAAAGGCCAGTGCTTCAGCTTCCCAGCACCAGTTTTCCATAAACTGGCTTGGCAGCTCAACGGCATCCCACGGTACGCCGTTAATGCCAGAGACCGCGCCGGTATCCACTTCGGTCAGCATGTGGTGAATGCCGTGACCAAATTCGTGGAACAGTGTGGTGACTTCATCATGGGTAAATAGCGCCGGTTTGCCGCCAACCGGTTTGTTGAAGTTACAAGTGAGGTAGGCGACCGGTTTTTGCAGTGTGCCGTCTAAACGGCGGTTACGACCAATACAGTCATCCATCCATGCGCCGCCGCGCTTATGTTCGCGGGCATACAAGTCAAGGTAGAAGCTGCCGCGCAATTGGCCTTGTGCATCAACCAGTTCAAAGAAGCGAACGCTGTTATCCCATACATCAATGCTGTTTTCTGTGGCGTTCGCGGCCGTGTCACCGGTGTGCGTGGCACGCTCACGCGCCTGAATGCCAAACACGCGTTGCAAGACTTCAAATAGCCCGCTGATCACACGGTCTTCCGGAAAATAGGGGCGCAGCTCTTCATCACTGATCGAGAACAGGTGCTGCTTTTGTTTTTCGCTGTAATAGGCCACATCCCACACATCAAGCTGTTCGGCCTGACAGTGCTGACGAGCAAAATCTTGCAATTCGGCCAGCTCTTTTTGCCCCTGTGTACGGGCGCGAGTAGCCAGATTGTTTAAAAAGTCGAGCACCTGCTGCGGGTTTTCGGCCATTTTGGTGGCCAGTGATTTATCAGCATACGTTGGGAAGCCAAGCAGTTGTGCCAGCTCGTGGCGCAGGGCAAGGATCTCTTCAATCAGCGGGGTGTTATCCCACTGGCCAGCCTGCGGGCCCTGATCGGAGGCGCGGGTATTGTAGGCCTGATACAGCTCTTGGCGCAGTGCGCGGTTGTCACAGTAGGTCATTACTGGCAGGTAGCTTGGAATATCCAACGTCAGCAGATAGCCTTGCTGCTCTTTGGCCTTAGCTGCAGCTTGCGCTGCCAACAACGCACTTTCTGGCATGCCACTGAGATCAGCAACATCAGTAATCAGCTTACTCCAGCCCATGGTGGCATCGAGCACATGGTTACTAAACTGGTTCGACAACGCCGATAACCGTGCCATAATTTCCCCGTAACGCTGTTGCTGTTCGGGGTTTAGTGCGATACCTGAGAGTTCAAAATCGCGCAGGCTGTTTTCTACTGCTTTGCGTTGCGCGCCGGTTAACTGACTGAACGCTTTACTATCGTGCAAGCTTTTGTAGGCTTGATACAAACCGGCATGTTGCCCCATCCAAGTGCCGTACTCTGACAACAGCGGCAAACACTGCTGGTAAGCATCGCGCAGTTCAGGGCTGTTTTTAACGGCGTTTAAATGGCCCACCGGTGACCATAAGCGGCTAAGGCGATCATTAACTTCGGCCAGCGGCTCGCACAAGTTTTCCCACGTAAAAGGCACGCCATGCGCTAATACATGGTCAACTTCAGCACGGCATTCGGCAATCGCCTGCTCAACTGCCGGAACAACCTGCTCCGGTTTGATCTGGGAAAACGGCGGTAATCCGTTAAAGTTCAACAGCGGGTTGCTCATGGTCAGTTATCCTTCAAATAAATTATCTTTATATAAGATGGCGACACAACAAGCGAAATTCAATGGTGACTCAGGCATAATGTGTGATCATAAAGAGAGGTTATCATGCTCAGTTATCGACACAGTTTTCATGCCGGCAATTATGCCGATGTTCTCAAGCACAGCGTTCAATCGCTGATTATTGACGCACTCAAGCAGAAAGATAAGCCATTTTTGTATCTTGATACTCACTCAGGTGCTGGGCGTTATTATCTGAAAAGTGACCATGCCACTAAAACTGGTGAGTACCTTGAGGGCATTGCGCGGATTTGGCAACGTGATGATATTCCTGAGCTATTAGCACCGTATATTTCGGCAGTAAAAGCGGTCAACCGCGGCCCGCAACTGTTCCACTATCCGGGTTCGCCGCTGATTGCCCAACATCTGCTGCGGGCGCAAGATCGTATGCTGCTAACCGAGCTGCACCCAAGTGATTTTCCGCTGCTGCGCAGTGAGTTTTCACGTGATGAGCGCGCTACTGCAAAACGCACCGATGGTTATCCACAGTTGAAATCACAACTTCCACCGAAAGAGCGCCGTGCATTGGTGCTGATTGACCCGCCTTACGAGCTGAAAGAGGATTATCAGCGCGTGGTCGAGGCGATTGTTGAAGGGCATAAGCGTTTTGCTACCGGTGTGTATGCTATTTGGTATCCGGTTGTATTGCGACAGAATATCAAACGTATGCTGCGCCAACTGGAAGAGACCGGTATTCGCCGCATTATGCAAATTGAATTAGGCATTAAACCCGACTCTGATCAGCGTGGCATGACCGCCTCTGGCATGATAGTGATCAACCCGCCGTGGCAGCTTGAAAGCCAAATGCAAACCCTGTTGCCATGGATGAGCGCCGCCATGACACCAGAAGGCACCGGCTATTTCAGTGTTAACTGGATTGTTCCAGAGTAAATATCTGAAATAGCGAGTTAAATAATAAGGCCTTATAATCAGATTTGAGTAATACGCTCTGAATTATCTGGCAAAAACTCTTTAACGAGCACAATAGGGTCAATACAAGCTCTACAAGAGATTATTTTCCCCTTTAAGATGAGTGCAAACGGCTGATCTATTCCTCTTCAGCCGTTGATCTTGTTTTTGATGTATTGCATCACCTCATTCTCTTTCTACCTTCATGAAGCAACGCACTGATAACCTAATGGCTTATTATCAGTAAAAAACAGGCTGTTTTAAAACATCTTGATGTACATCAACTCTTGCTAACATACAACTGTTGCATACTCGCAAAACAGTGCGTCGTGCATAACTATCAGTAATCTATGGCGAAAAATTCAGCGTTGGGTCAACAAAATATGCCCTACAATTCCCGTTGCACGTTCAATTTGTTACACTCCGTTAGTTACTCGCGCATTAACCGCGCTTGCCGTCTCTCTGTAAACCGCACGGTAAATATAGTGAACAATGATGACAGCTACAGGCCCTCGCGTTATGAATAACGATTCAGTACTGCATAAACACTACACACTGCGTCGTTTAAGCATTGCTCTTTTGATTGGTATCATTTGTGTACTGTTATCTCTACTCAGTAGTTTTTTGCAGTTGCAAGAGCAAGCTCGCAAACAGCAACAGCTCACATTAAGCCAAATAAGCAGCGATATTCTTAATCAGCGGTTATTTAACAAACGTTGGCATCAATCATTACGTAAACAAATTGGTCAACCTTGCGATGATATTCGGGGCTCTTTGCAGCAAGCCGCTACGCGTGATCGCGAAGTACGCAGTTATCTGTTGATCAAAGCAGGGCAAATTTATTGCTCTTCTGCCAATATTCACGATGAGAGCCAAGTTGTTAACCCCATTTTGCCGCAATTATTGCAACAGGCGCATGGGTTGATGTTCAGTTACGATCATGTCGGAGGCTGCCCACTGATTGTGCACTGGCAGCTCTCACCGGGTAAAACGGATCAGGGTGTTATCTCTATCCACGATATTTATGCACTAACCCATCAGCTCTTACAACCTCGCCCACCGTTTGTTGATCAGCTTGCACTGCAAATTGGGGCTTTCGCTGCACTGGGTCAAAGTGGCCGCTTAGTTGATGCGGCATCACTGCCACAACCGCGTTTTAGCTGGAAAGATCAGAGCCATGAGTTTTCTTTGCACTTATATGGGCCAAGCGGTATCCAACTGTTACCGTTATTGATTGGCATGCCATTACAGATAGCGTTTCTCATCGGCCTGTGTGGCGCAATGCTAACATTTAGACTCTACAGCCTGCGCCAACATGTTAGCCTTGCGTTAAGTGCCGCTATCCGCCAGCAACGCCTACAAATGCACTATCAACCCTTGATTGATAGCCACAGTGGGCGCTGTATTGGTGTAGAGGCGCTGTTACGCTGGCATTACAGTGCCAGCGAGCTGCTTTCACCTGAGATTTTTATTCCACTGATTGAGCAACATCGCTTAATGCCACGCTTAACCCATTATCTGATGAAGCTAATTGCACAAGATGCATTGTTACTGCCCGTTAAGCAGTTACCTGCGCATTTTCGAATGTCAGTAAATATCTCAGCAGATCACTTTGATAATCGTGCACTGCTGGCACATACCCATAAACTGCGTAAACATTTACCCGCAGGGATATTGCTGGTGCTTGAGATCACTGAAAGCTCGCCGTTATCATTTAGTGAGCCGCAACAAAAGCTCTTTGGTGCGCTACTGAATATTGGCGGTATAGCACTGGCATTAGATGATTTTGGTACTGGCCACTGCTCACTGAGTTATTTGCAGCGTATTCAGCCGCAATATCTTAAAATTGATAAACGCTTTACCCGCAGTATTGATAACCCAGGTATGGGTACTGCGGTACTCGACAGTATTATCAACCTTGCACAGCGCCTACAAATATCGGTAGTGGCAGAAGGGGTTGAAAGCTTACAACAGCGTGAGTATTTACAAGAGAAAGGCGTGCAAACTTTGCAAGGTTTTCTGTTTGCAAAGCCAATGCAAATTGATGCATTACGGGTGTGGTTGGGAAGAAACCGATGTATAGAGTAATGAAGGTAGGATGTAATAATAAACTTAGGCTATCAACAATACTGAAATCTTTGTGTGTAAAATAGCAGCAACCAAATATAATCTCGACCATAGAAAAGATTGCTGCTATTTAATAACAAAATTATAAATGCACCACATTACTCAATGTGTCAGACTTTTGCTTTGCCTGCCATACCAAATCACAAATGCCATCAGTAGGTTGGAAAGCTGCCGGTGCTTTTAATAGCAATTGCCGAATGTACTCATGATCAAAATTATGGCAAGCCTCATCTAGTTGTTTAAGCAGCACTGACAACTCAGCCCAATTCAGCATCACTTCATTGGCAGTCATAATACGTGGGTGCGTTGTTCCTTTGACTGAATCACCAATTAATAACTCCTCGTACAGTTTTTCACCTGGGCGCAAACCTGTGACCTCAATGGCAATATCACCCTCTGGATTATTCTCATTACGTACAGTTAAGCCGCTTAAACGGATCATCCGCTTTGCCAGATCATAAATCTTAACAGGCTCGCCCATGTCTAATACAAATACATCCCCCCCCTTGCCCATTGCGCCCGCTTGGATCACTAACTGTGAGGCTTCAGGAATGGTCATAAAGTAACGGATAATATCGCGGTGTGTGAGTGTCAAAGGCCCGCCTTGGCTAATTTGCCGCTCAAACAAAGGCACTACTGAACCTGATGAGCCAAGTACATTACCAAAACGCACCATACAAAAGCGAGTATGAGATTGCTCTTTAGACAACGCCTGCAACACTAACTCGGCTAAACGTTTTGTTGTACCCATTGTATTGGTTGGGCGAACAGCTTTATCTGTTGAGATAAGCACAAAGGTTTCTACGCCCGCAGCAATGGCTGATTGCGCACAATACAGAGTACCAAAAATATTATTTCGCACCCCTTCAACCACATTGTGCTCAACTAACGGTACATGCTTGTACGCCGCTGCATGGTAAACGGTTTGCACTCCAAACGATTTCATCACCGCTTGTAAACGGTTTTGCCGTTGCACTGAACCTAATAAAGGTGTTAGCGCCACGTTCAATGCTTCATTTTTACAAATTTCAGCTAACTCTTTTTCAATTGCATACAGTGCATATTCTGACAATTCAAAAAGCACTAAGCGGGTTGGTTTTTGGCGCACAATTTGACGACACAACTCCGATCCAATAGAGCCCCCCGCCCCTGTCACCATCACCACTTTTTGGGTAATATTACGTGCTAATAACGCTGCGTCTGGGGAAACGGTATCTCGCCCTAACAGATCATCAATAGAAATTTTCTTTAAATTATTAATCTGCGCCCGACCTTCGACTAAATCAACCATGCCGGGAATAGAGAGTACTTCGCAAGGAAATGCCTCTAAACTATTAATAACCTCTAAACGGCGTTGTTTAGAGCAACTTGGCATTGCCAATAAAATTTTACTGACACCGTGATGATTAATTAATACAGGCAATTGGGCGCTTGGGTATACCGAACAGTTTTGAATCATGCACCCTTGTTTAACCGGATTATCATCAACAAATGCAACAGGATAAAAATCACTGCCCTGCAATAATGCTACCTGTAATTGGCGACCCGACGAACCTGCGCCATAAATAATCACCTGTGTCCGTGCAAGTTTTGTCGTATTCAATAGCGCACGGAAAAACAGACGAACCCCGCCAATTGAAATCACCAAAAAGGTAAAGTAAATGACAGAGACCGTGCGTGGTAAAAAGACATTAAAGTAAAACGCGGTGAGAATAAGAAAACCCGCAGACAATGAAGCGCCAAGAGAGATCGTCCACAAAACACGAAAGCTAACATAGCGCAGCACTGCACGGTATAATCCTAAGCGTGCAAAAATAATAACGCTAAAAAAGACCAATACAGCTAATAATAACCAATGGTGTATACTACCAATTGGCCAAGCATCTTCTAATCGAATCCAGTATGCACCCCAAAAGGTGAGTGTAATCAATACACTGTCTGTACATACTGAGATCAATCTTTTATTCGTGCGTGAAAGCGTGCCTAAAAAATCAAGTAAATAATTACCACCCGATGGCTTCATAGCTTTTCTCATCATAAATAAATGCTGAGTATCAAATAATATATTGCAACAACAGGTTATTATTCACCTACACATTAAAATACTCGTTGTTTTATCAAAACAACTAAGGTTGTATTCTATCGCCGCTGCCTTTTCCTAATACGGTTTGTATAATATAGCTGATATAATTTTTTAAATTCAGTGTTTTTATCATTTGCTGATCAAGCTCGGCAAGCTGTACTGGTGTAGACATATCCACACTGTTAATTTGCGCTAAACCGGTAATACCTGGCAATACAGTAAAAACGCCCCGTAACTCACGTTCAGCAATTAACTCATGTTGGTTAAACAAGCAAGGGCGAGGGCCAACAAAACTCATCTCCCCTTTTAGTACATTAATTAACTGTGGTAACTCATCAAGCTTCGTTTTTCGTAGAAATCGCCCAAAGGCAGTGATTGACGCTGTATTCACTAAATGTGTTGCTACAGACGTTGTATCTACCGACATAGTCCGAAACTTAATTAAGGTAAATGGTTTCTGATCACGGCCAACGCGTTGTTGAAAAAAAATAGGCGAAGCAGTATCAAAATAACCGACGATACCAATCAACACAAACACTGGCCATAAAAATAACAGCCCTAAAAAAGCAAAAATGAAATCAATAACTCTCAGCATATCATTTATTATCACTTAACATGGTGTAATAGATAGTCATCAACAGTGCGTTTAATACCTTGTTCAAACGTCACCGGAGGCTGCCAATGTAATACTTTTTTTGTTTTTGTTACCTCTAATGCCAAGTCACCAAAAAGGCGCTGACTCAGACTTTTCATTCCTAATATAGCGAAAACAGATTGTAACCATGATTGAGGGATAGGAAGCAATCGGCTTTTTATCTGCATTTGCATGGCAATAGTTTGAAGTAATTGAGTCAAGGAGACATCATTATCATCTGAAACTAAAAATGTTTCATTTGCCGCAGCAGGATGCGAACAACAAGTGACTATCAAATCAATGAGATTATCGATAAAGACAAAACTTCTGACATTATCAATACACCCAAAGGGAAGTGGAATCCCTTTTTTTACCCATGTCATCATAGAAAGAAAGTTTGCTTTTACACCTTCACCATACACTAATGGTGGCCGAATAATCACAACCTCTAAACCCGTTTCTTGCGCTAAAATCTTGAGTTGTTGTTCCGCCTCATATTTACTTAGCCCATATGGGTCTGTTGGAATATGATTATCATCAGCACAAAATGGCTGATTCAATAAACTTAGCTCACCATTTACTTTTATTGAACTAAGGTAAATAAAGCGTTTAACGCCAGATTGTACAGCTTGCTTTGCTAAATGAAGTGTCGCTGCAGTATTGATCTCTCGATATTGCTGTAGCGCGTTACACTCCTTTTCGTTCATCTGATGAACACGGGCAGCACAATGCACTACCGTATCAACGCCTTTTAATAAGGGTTGCCAATTTGCACGATCAGAAAGCTCTGGCCCTACTACTTGCCAAGGCTGTGTACTCTTTTTACGAGTAACACCCATTACTGATATTTTTTGTTGATGCAGATAATAGCATAATGCCGAGCCGACAAAGCCTGAGGACCCTGTAACCATCACTTTTTGTAATTTATTCATTACCACCAACGCCAACCATGGATATTAAAAAAAGTGACCATAGAGCGGCCAAACATTTTTATATGCTTCCATCCTTTACGTGATGCATGCCCGCCATGGTGAACTACTTTAACTTGAGGCACATAGGCAATCCGACTTATCTTTGCTGTACGCAAGCTGATATCGAAATCTTCAAAATATAAAAAGAATCGAGGGTCAAATCCACCAAGTTGTTTTAATACCTCTGTGCGAAAAAGCATAAAGCAGCCGCTTACAATGGGTGGATCCCAATAAACATCTGTACTATTTAACGCATCACCCATTTCATACAAAGATAAACGCTTCTGAAAAATACGCTTTACCATATTAGGTGCAAAACCACGCAGCAATAGATCAAATACGGTAGGATAACGCTTACAAAGCCGCTGAACTTGACCATCAGCCCATGTAGCATAAGGTGTTAATAAACCACACTGAGGGTTATTATTCATAAATTCAAGGGCTTTTTGAAGAGCATCTGGTGCGACTTCAAGATCAGGGTTGAGAATAAGGTGGTATTTGGTATCACTGTGTAATGCACGATTATGACCTGAACCAAAACCTGGATTGGTTGCATCAACTATTGACTTATAAGGCGCAGACCAACATGGTAATACATCCTCCACCTTTAACATTTCTGCGAACGAAGGAGAATGTTCTACCACATACAAAATGGAACTTAATTTACTAACATGAGCAGCTATATTTAACGTCGATAACGTTTTTTTTAGCATACTCAAATTAGATCGGTAATTAACAATAGACACCGAGAGAGTATTTTCTTTCACCCAAGCAAACCTAATTAAACGAAAATACGGATTAAAATAATAGATGCAGAAGCAGGCGTTATCTATCCCCATTACACTGGAACTAACGTTCAGTGTAATGGGATAAGTGCTAACTAAAACACTAGTTAGTTACTTTACATTGAGATATACATATTACATTCGATTGCACGCATCAAATATCGAATTTAATATACGAATAGAGGCTTTTCCATCACCGTAAGGGTTATGCGCCATACTCATGGAGCAATATGCATGCTCATCGGTCAGCAATGTAGTGACTTCACCAACTATTTTATCAACATCAGTACCAACTAACTTAACCGTTCCGGCCTCAACAGCTTCAGGACGCTCAGTGGTATCACGCATAACAAGAACTGGTTTACCCAAAGAAGGTGCTTCCTCTTGAATACCACCGGAATCGGTTAAAATGATATGAGCACGCCCCATGATATATATAAATGGGAGATAGTCCTGGGGTTCAATCAAAAAAACATTTGAACGTCCAGATAAAAAACGGTTAACCGGCTCTCGCACGTTCGGATTAAGGTGAACAGGATAGACAAAGTCAACATTACTAAACTTATCAGCCAACTTGGATACCGCTTGGCATATACGCTCAAAGCCTCCACCGAAACTTTCTCTACGATGGCCAGTAATCAAAACAACTTTACGCTCTGAATTTAAAAAATCAAACCGCAAATCTAAATTAGCTTTTAGGGCCTGATCATAACTTAGTCTATCACGAACCATAAATAACGCATCGATAACTGTGTTTCCTGTAACAACGACAGTATTTTCCGATATATTTTCCATCAAAAGATTATTTTTGGAAGTATGAGTTGGTGCAAAATGCAAATTCGCCAAACAACCAGTAACTTTGCGATTTCCCTCTTCCGGCCATGGAGAGTAAATATTATTTGTCCTCAACCCAGCTTCAACGTGACCAACTTTAACTTGCTGGAAGTATGCAGCCAAGGTAGTAGACAACGTTGTTGCCGTATCTCCATGTACCAGCACATAATCTGGTTTAAACTCATTAAATACGCTACGCAACCCAAGCAGAATAGAATACGTCACATCAGTAAGATCCTGACCCGCTTTCATAATATTTAAATCAAAATCTGGCTTTATATTAAAAAGTTCAAGGACTTGGTCAAGCATCTGGCGATGTTGACCGGTTACGCATACTTTGCTTTCAAAACGATTATCTTTTTTAAGTTGCTCCACAACCGGAGCCATCTTGATAGCTTCTGGGCGAGTTCCAAAAACTGACAACACCTTCACCTTAACCATTGCACCCCCCTTTATAAAAAATTTCTTTACTTGACAGCAGCACTTGAAATAAAGCTATTTATTTTTGTGATATTTTTTCCTTGCCAATTTTTTGATAGTCTTTTCAATTAAATGCCAAGACATATAAGATAATGTCATTGTAAGTATGACTATAAATATTAGATAGTAATAAAATCCATACTCAGAGAAAAAATATATGATAGTTGAGAAAATGGATATGCGTATAGATAGTATCCATATGAATAATCATTTCTTAAACTTATATTTAAGAAATCTCTTGCTACATAACCAGAAGACACAACAAGATATGAGACCAACATTGACAAAACTATTGGAGACATGATAGTTGATGTTAAGGCAGTAAGAAATACAATTTTACACCCAGCCTCTTTCTTTAAGAAAGAGTACATTAAGCTTACATTTACCAAACCCAAAAAGACAACTCATGAATGATATAATTGAGGATGTTCAAATAAATAGTAGGATGTCAAAAGCCACGGGTTAAAATTAAGAGGCCTATAATGAAATTCATTATAATGAAAAACACTGTAATACTTAATATCTGACAATGCTCCCACAAATGTTGCTTTTACTCCCCATCCAATTTCATCATAACTAAAATAACCAGGATTTATAAATAGCCCGAGACTCATAACTAATCCAATAAGGAATATCGGCCAAATTTTTTCACACTAATCATTATTTATTTCCGTATTTTAAATATGTAGCGGGATAGGTTTTATTTAGCTATTTATTATATAAATACATTTATCTTTCCCAAAAGCACTGAGATATACATATCTAAATGACTTTTCCTAATAGCACTACATCTTTGATAATCTATAGTTACTCTCAGGGAAAGGAAACATGATATCCATGAAGTGTGTCACTGGATCTAGCAGTTAGCAATCCCTCTACTCTGATAATTGCACTCAATCATCACATCTAGCTAGATTATGAACTAAAAAAATATGCCTCTACCTCTTTTTCCAAATGTAGTCTATATAACACTAAGATAAAATTACGGTGTATACTAATTTTTTGCTACATCATGTAGCAACGCCTCAAAAACACTATGAAACCTTTCATCCCATGTAATAGTATGATCTAAAGCTGAAGTTATTCCTTTTTTAAACTGGAGAAAACTTACAGCTCTCCCATTAGCAACCCTGAATCTCATTTCACCAAACTCTGTAGTGATAACACACAATCCAGCGGCAACATATTCATAATACTTCACAGGGTCAACTGAGTTAGTTAGCTCATTTAACTTGAATGGAATCAGGCCAAAATCAAAAGAAGAAAGTAGCTTAGGGATTTCGCAATGTTTTACTGCCTTTTGCAACTCAATATTCCCAGGTAGTTTTGGAATGTTTCTAGAGTAATTAGGCCCAACAATAACAACTTTATCCATCGGGTTGTCTTTTGCCAATTTAATCACACAGCTCCAGTCAAACCATTCCGCAATACTCCCTACATACCCGAATGTTCTTTTGCTTAGATATCTCAAGTTTCTTTCATGTAACAGAGATTGGCACTTCCTCAGAAACTCCTCATCACATGCATTTAAAACAAGTTCAGATTTTTTTGCTAGGTAACCATACTTTTCTTGAAGATTATGCGAGGAAAAAAGACACACATCTACATTTTGAATAACTCGGCGAAGAGCTATGTCCATGCTTCTAGCCGCTATCCCATGGAAGAACTGAGGAAAATCATCCATCACATCGAAAATAATTTTATGAAACTTTACACTGGACATGATTTCTATGGAAAAGCGGCTCGGCTTTCCAATTACGAGAACTGTATCTTTGCCATTATAACTGAACTGCTGAATACTTTTCAGTGCACCTAATATCATTTTTCGGTTAACAAAGTCATATATCGAACCCAAAGGCTCAACTGGAATGCATCTTAATTTTAAGATCTCGATCCCTTCTGGCTTACTAAAACTATCAGCTTCAACAGAAAATAATTTTGACCGAAAATCTTTCACTTGCGGGAGCCTAGATGGAGTTGGCTCTACCCACAATATAGAGCTAAAGCCGCTCCGAAGAGCAGCTTTGGCAAAAAAATGAGGACGTTGTGCAACACTATGCCAAGGTACTGGAGATAAATACACCAAACGCATATTAATTGACACCTTTCCGATAACGATGTGGTGTCCATTGTCCCCACTTAGCTTCAAAGATCGCCTTGTTTTTTTTCATCAGTTCCTCTTTATGATTATTTTTCAACTTGTTAAAACTAGCTGAAAGATGATGATGAACGAAGGCATCGTCTACAACAGCAATATTCCAACCAGCGTCTTTTACTCGCATGCAATAATCATCATCCTCAAAGAAACCTAATCCATATTCCTCTGATATAGGACCTACCGCCAGGTAAACACTTCGTGGAATTGCCACACAGAAAAAGGCTAGGCATTCAACTGGATATAATTTATTCCTATTTTCGATAATATAATTGACGGCCGAATTATTTAGCTGAACCCAGTTATCATAAGAAATATTTATTTTTGCCTCATTACCTATATTATTCGTTACCGGGCCGACAATACCAAGCGTTGGATTATTCTCTAAAGCACCGACCAACCCTTCTAACCAGTAAGGGCCTACATATGTGTCATTGTTTAATACAACGAGAATTTCACCGGTCGCTTTATCCAACCCAACATTATTGCCTTTTGCAAACCCCAAATTATTTTCATTAGGTATGAATAGGTAGTTTTCCCTAAGAGAACAATATTTTTCAAGATACTCTCTGCTTCCATCCGTCGATGCATTGTCGACAAGTATAACTTCGAAGTTGCTATATGTAGTATTACGCTCAATGCTTTCCAAGCAGTCCTTTGTGAGTTTAAGGTTGTTGAAAGTTAGAATGACTATACTAACCTTTGGTTGTTCATTTCGAT
This sequence comes from Plesiomonas sp., assembly GCF_051652165.1. Classification (GTDB taxonomy): domain Bacteria; phylum Pseudomonadota; class Gammaproteobacteria; order Enterobacterales; family CAMTGL01; genus Plesiomonas. The sequence goes on along the minus strand of NZ_JBOFTR010000002.1, from coordinate 132,923 downwards.
TAGTCAATGCATCCAATTCACGCTCTAGATGCTTTGCTCTTTCCATCCAATCATGACTTTCCGCCCATTTTTTTCTGTCAGCAACTAATTTTTCATCGTGTTTCGTCTTCATCGCCTCTTCGATGCACAATGCAAACTTATCCGCATCTGAAGCAATAAACACCTTATCCTCTATCAAAACTACTTCCGGCATAGCCGTAGCTACAACAGGTTTGCCTGCAGCCAAGTATTCATAGACTTTAACCGGATTCGTGCACAAGGTAAGATCGTTAATAATAAAAGGAATAGTACAGACATCAAATGATACCAAGTACTTGGTTAAATCTTTATATGGAACTTCACCCAATAGCTTAATATTAGACTGTTTTTTCAAACAAGACACATCTGTAGTAACATTTCCTATTAAGACAAAATCGTATTGTGGCAATAATTTAGCAGTTTTAAGAATTAAGTCAGTATCAAACCATTCAGCAATAGCACCATAATAACCTACTATTGGCCGACTTTTTGCTAACAGCTCTTCAGATGGTTTTTCTTTAAAAAAGTCTATTTCTGCACCATTTCGTATTATTACATTTTCGCGAACTACAGATATATTCTGGGATAATAACTCAGCAGTAGTTATTACGAGATCCGCATCTTTCAGCAAAGAGTTTTCTTGCTCTAACATTTCGGAACTGTTAGTAGAGAAGCCAGCATGATGATCCATACAATCATACACTATTTTATTTTTAGGCAACTTTTTAACGGCACTATGCCAAAAAGGAAGGTTTAATATTGAGTAAACATCTGACTTTCCGAATGCCCTGCTCACAGCAAGAAGACTCTTTGCCAAAAATGTTGATTGCTCGTCACTCAAGCTATCTCTATAGAGATTAACATTAACATTCATATTCAATCTACAGCAAATTACATTTTTCGCTGGAGAATCGATAATTGTAAATCCAGGTTGATTGGTTATATTGAATGTTGTTGAAAAATAGACTACCCCATTTCCTAACTCTGCAAGCTGCTTACACAGGTGTTGAGGCCGCTGAATCCTGAAATTCCAATCAATAACCGGAAGTAAGAATATGAGCTTATTAACTTCATCAAATTCATGCAAATAGGATAATTCACCAATTACTGATGGTACTGATGGTACTGATGGTACTGATGGTACTGATGGTACTGATCGCTCATTAGCAATAGTACTTGCATATGTAATTTTTTTCTTTGGTTTCAAAAAATCACTAGTTCGTTGATAAGTTGATAGAGCAATCGTTCTATATTTAGGACTTAATGAATAGTAAATTTTTCTTAATGGCTTTTTAATAAGATGCTTCATTTAATTATTGTCTCAAATACTATGATTGACTAGAGATAAATGATTTTATTTTTCTAAGAGGCATAGTAATTTTCCAGGAAAGAGAACCTGTAATTCTTTCAATACTTGCCAAATAAAGTTCACGTTCTTTATTAATTGCATAGTTCGATAACTTAAGGTTCTCTACCTGGGATTTTAAATCATCATTTTCTAATCTATATTTATCTATAATTTCATCATGCGATGATTTAAGGCTCTCTACCTGAACTTTTAAATTATCAGTTTCCAACCTGGATTTATCGATGATTTCATCATGCGATGATTTAAGGCTCTCTACCTGAACTTTTAAATTATCAGTTTCCAATCTGGATTTATCGATGATTTCAAAAAGATTATGATGCTCATACACACTATTTTCAAAAACGATATCGTTAGCGTTTTTGAATACTAGCTGAATCTCATCTGATAAATTAAATTTATCACATCCAGTAACGGATTGACGTAGTTTCTTTTCTCTCAACACATATGAATTATATTTTTCTTCATCAAGAGATAAACCAATAACGCTAAAAGAATAGAACACAAAATCTCGAATAGTGCGTAAACTAGCTCCTTCAGGTTTACCTATCTTAGTTATAAGATTAATAATAGATATGAGTGAACGAAAAATGAGATAGCCAAGCTCTAACTCCGCTTTATAAACCCACTCTCTATCAATGATAGAGTATTCCTCATTTCCAATGACCACGATATTTTGTGGGATTGCATCTAACAAATTACCTGGCAGCAAGGTGTTGATACTCATCTGACTATAAGGAATTCCACTCTCCAATCCAATAATTTTAATATATCTTTCAAAAAATGAAACCAACTTCTCTTTACAAAAATCACTATCCGTAACAATCTTTATAAATTCGAGAATCAGTAACTCTCCGCTCTTATACTCTGTATCTTCAACAGTTATTAAGTCAACCACACTACGATGATCTTTATATTTCTCATCATAAAACGGGAATTTTACTACAGTGAATATTTCTTCATTTTCATTACAGAAAAACCGTCTCTCTTTGCAAAATTTCTTTTCTCTATTTGTTGAATAACTATACGCAATAGGTGACCCATTATCATCATCGGCTGATTCTAATCGCCCTATACAAAGAAAAGAGTTAGAAAGGTCTAATGTTAATCCATTTGTATCAATATATTCCCAAGCTCTCTCTATATTGAAATTAGTAATTCTTGGCAGAAGAGGATCTCTTCGAGAGCTTAATATGGGGAAAATTTTGCTATCAAATCTGCTTAACTTAATAGCCCGTTCAGTTAAAATAAAGCTCGGGAACTTGTAATCAGGAAAAGGTGCAAGGAACTCAATGCTTTCAAATCCAGAAGCAGAAAGGTGATTCGTTAATTCAATCTTACCAAAGGTAATTGCTTCAGTAGACTTATATCTACCATCAATACCATACATGGGTGTTCCAATATGATCTTCCCCCGCACCAGCAAAATATTTAAGCCCAAGCCTATTTTCAATCGCGATGATTAGCTTTCCATTCGGCCTCAAAAATGACTTAGCTTTATCCAACATATATTTAATTGGATTCTCATCGCTGCTGAAAACGTTAGCGTACTCTAATACACCGATCAATGTTACAAAATCAAATTTTTTCTCTACATTAAAGCCTTCAAAGGAGTCAGCTACTATTGTGACATTGTCAAGATCTCTTGTTCGCTCTCTTGCAATTGAGGCTCGTCTTATTGAACCTTCTAGCGTTAGTAAGTTCGCTCCACATTCACCAAGGTACCTTGATATAGCGCCACAACCACCACCAATTTCTAATACATCCTTACCATAAAATTCCTCACCGAAGGGTCTTAAGATATTAGATCTCTCTGGTGAAAAATGATAAGTTTGAGGCCAGTTTGTGCAATGCTCTTTAAGTTCACTAGAGTAAACATCGATATTATTGCAATTTTTCAAAATCTCTATAATTCTATTTTCAACATCATCTCCATCATTATAAGCTATACTCGTATAATCAGATTTACACCAAACCCCGTTTTTTTCATCAGCTGTATACCCAACTAAAAATTTATTAACTCTCATTCCCCCCCCTCAACGCTAAATTGTAGACCCAAATCGACTAATCCAAAGAAGGTGTTGTCTGGTTTTACCTGCAGATGTATAGAATCATAGCGCCGATCATGCGGTACGATTTCCTCTCCATTTTTTGTTGCTATACCGACGGAAATAAAATAATCACCGGAAGACAATTTGCACTCAAATTTAGCATTTACAATTGCTACTTCTCCTGGTCGTCCATACTGTCTAAACTCATTAAAATCAAGGCTTTCACTATTAACTCCATAAACAGTAACCCCTTCTTTAGTTTTTATCGTTATCCCCAAGATAGGGCAAACTACTGTTTTTATAAATTTAACCGCTAGAGTTAAAGAAACTTTTTGGCCAGGACTAATAGCAGAAGGATAAATGACATCATCAGCTGATAGATTGAAGTCTAAAATTTTTGCAGCACCATCACCCCATCGATACTCATACGGGTTGTAACCTGCGCGTGTTGCATATACATCTGCTGCGCAATTTACTTGCATATGATTTTTGAGCAGTTCTAACTTATTACTTTCTAATTGCGATGTATCATTATTAACTATTTCCTCTTTTCCAAAGAGCAAATCCATATATCTATTTACTACAGTGTTTGGATGGCCTTGTTCTATCATATTCCCTTTATCAATCAACACGGCATGAGAACAGTGCGTAACAATCTGTTCGCTTGAATGAGTAACCAGCAGGATACTAGTTCCATTCTCTTTTAGCTGTTTTAGCCTATCGAAACATTTTGCTTGGAACTTTGCATCTCCCACAGCAAGAGCCTCGTCGACGATAAGGATGTCAGGGCTAGATTGAGCCTGGACAGCAAAGGCCAATCTCACCATCATTCCACTCGAGTAGGTTTTTACTGGCTGATCTATAAACTCTCCTATATCGGCAAACTCTAATATATCTTGAAATCGCTCATCGATCTCTTCACGGCTTAAACCGAGGATAGCGGCATTCAAATAGACATTTTCTCTACCAGTAAATTCAGGATTAAACCCTGAGCCTAACTCAAGTAGTGCCGCAATTCTTCCGTGTGTATGTATTTCACCAGTAGTTTGATTTAAAGTGCCGCAAATCATCTGTAATAATGTAGACTTTCCACTACCATTGCGCCCAATAATACCAACCGTTTCCCCACTTTTTACTTCAAAAGTAATATCTTTAACAGCCCAATACTCTCTAAAATATTTTCTTTGTGTGAGGCGAAATATTTTTTGAATACGGGGAAATATAAATTGCTTTAATCTGTCTCGAGGTTTTTCATATATATGATAGCACTTCGAAACATTCTCAATTTTTATAGCAAGATCAGATGACATCAGAAAAACCTTTACGTGTATTCTGGAACCAAGCAAATCCTACCCATGCAATAAGTAGTGATATGATGAAAATAACTCCATTCATCAGTAAGTCAGGTGACTTACCAAAATACAATACATCCCTTGCTTGCTCTATAAATGGCACAAGAGGATTTAAATATAGAATAGACCTATAATGTTCTGGTAATGATGAGATCGGATAGAAAACACCACTCATGAACATCAATACAGTAGTTAGCACCCCAATGATCTGTGATACATCTCGTAGATAAACGCCTAATGATGAAATAATCCAACTCAACCCCAAAATGAAGAACATATAGGGAATTATTATAAATGGTATAAACAAAGATGATGCGTGAGGAATACCAATCAAGATACTATATGCCAAAATCCATACAATCAAACTAATGCTAGTATGAAATAAACTCGATAGTAAATTAACAACTGGTAATATTTCCAAAGGGAAAACAACTTTTTTTACATAATTTGTATTGGACAATATTATATTTGGCGCCTGATTAATTGTTTCTGAAAAAAGATTGAACATTAACATGCCAGCGAATAGGATTAGTGCAAACTCTGCTTTGGAGCCAGTTCCCACACCCCATCGAGCATTAAATACCTCACTGAACACAAAGGTATACACTGCCAGCATAAAAAGTGGATTAAAAAAAGACCACAACATGCCGAGTATAGAACCTCTATAGCGTCCTAAAATGTCGCGTTTTACAAATGCTATTATTAGAGCCTTGTTACACCATAATACAGTAAGCATTGCTTTGGGTGAGGAAGAAAAATGCTTCATTAATCAAACATCTCCGCATTTTTAAATTCTATTCCGCTTTGATCTTTAAGAGAGAGTTGCGGTAGTAGCTCTGAAGTCCAATCAATATCAATTGTGATGTCATTCCATACGATGCAACGCTCATGAGTAGGTGCATAATAATTCGTTGTTTTATACAAAAATTCGGCAGTATCACTCAACGTCAAAAAACCATGAGCAAATCCTTCCGGGATCCATAACTGCCGCTTGTTATCACCAGATAGATGAGCTCCGACCCACTTACCAAAAGTCGGTGAACTTTTGCGGATATCCACTGCTACATCGAACACTTCACCTGCCACGCAACGCACCAGCTTACCCTGGGCATGAGGAGGCAACTGATAGTGCAAGCCGCGCAATACCCCTTTCGAAGATTTAGAATGATTATCCTGTACAAACGTAACCGGATAACCTACCGCCTCTTCAAACTGTTTTTGATTAAAACTTTCAAAAAAGAAACCACGCTCATCACCAAAAACTTTAGGCTCAATAATTAACACATCAGGAATGTCTGTTTTAATAATATTCATGGTTACTCTTGGCCTTTAATCATATTTAATAAATATTGCCCATAAGCATTTTTAGCCAATGGTAGCGCCAGTTTTTTAACTTGCTCGGCATCGATAAATTTCATGCGGTATGCAATCTCTTCTGGGCAAGCCACTTTCAACCCTTGGCGTGTTTCAATAGTTTGAATAAAATTGCTTGCTTCAATTAAACTCTCATGTGTACCGGTATCAAGCCAGGCATAACCGCGCCCCATCATGGCTACTGATAAATCACCTTGTTGCATATACAAACGGTTAATATCAGTAATTTCAAGCTCACCACGGGCTGAAGGTTTTAAGTTCTTAGCCAGCTCAACAACACGGTTATCATAAAAATAGAGGCCCGTTACCGCATAATTACTTTTCGGTTCACGTGGTTTCTCTTCCAATGAAATGGCAGTTCCTGTTTTATCAAATTCAACAACACCATAACGCTCAGGGTCGTGCACATGGTAAGCAAATACTGTTGCACCATGGGTTTGTTGATTCGCTTCGGCCAACTGCTTTTGTAAACTGTGGCCATAAAAAATATTATCACCCAGAACTAATGCACAAGGGTCATTACCAATAAACGCTTCACCAAGAATAAAGGCTTGTGCCAACCCATCTGGGCTTGGCTGCACTTTATATTGCAGGTTTAATCCCCATTGGCTGCCATCTCCTAACAGTTGTTCAAAGCGTGGGGTGTCTTGCGGGGTGCTGATAATCAGAATATCGCGGATCCCCGCCAGCATTAAGGTACTTAGTGGATAATAGATCATTGGTTTATCGTAAATCGGCAGCAGTTGTTTACTGACTGCCATTGTTACAGGGTATAGCCGCGTGCCAGATCCACCGGCAAGAATAATACCTTTACGGTTGTTCATAATGATTATTTACCTAAAATCTCAATTAACATACGCTTTACCCCTTCCTGCCACTGCGGTAGTTTTAATCCGAAGGTCTGTTGGAAGTGAGTGGTATTTAAACGGGAGTTATGCGGACGCTTGGCTGGGGTTGGAAACTCATTGGTAGGCACAGCATTTAACTGTGTCACGGCTAACTCAACACCTTGTTTACGCGCTTGTGCAAACACTAACTGGGCATAGTCAAACCACGTGGTAGTGCCTGATGCAATCAAGTGATATAACCCTGCAACACTAGGCTGAATCAACGCAGTACGAATAGCATGAGCCGTACAGTCAGCCAGTAACTCAGCACTGGTTGGTGCACCGAATTGATCATTAATCACTGACATTGTGGTACGCTCTTTACCAAAACGTAGCATGGTTTTAGCAAAATTATTCCCACGCGCAGCATAGACCCAACTGGTTCTAAAAATCAGATACTTATCGCATGTTGCTTGTATTGCTTGCTCACCTTCAAGTTTTGTTTGACCATAAACATTCAGTGGTGCAGGCACATCTGTTTCGCGCCAAGGGGTATCACCAGCACCGTCAAAGACATAATCCGTTGAGTAGTGAATTAACCAAGCCCCAAGCGTAGCCGCCTCTTTTGCCAATGCAGCAACGGTTGTTGCATTCAGTAACCGTGCAAAATCAACTTCACTTTCTGCTTTATCAACTGCAGTATGTGCCGAGGCATTGACAATAACATCCGGTTTTACACAGCGTACTGTTTCTATAATCCCTTCTGGCTGGCTAAAATCACCACAATAGTCTGTAGAATCAAAATCAACTGCAACAACCTCACCCAGCGGGGCCAGAGCACGCTGTAACTCCCAGCCAACTTGACCATTTTTACCTAATAATAAGATCCGCATGTCAAGTTACTCTCCGTATTGTTGCGTAATCCAATGTTGATAAGCGCCACTGCGCACATTATTTACCCACACTGTGTTCTCTAAATACCACTGCACTGTTTTACGAATACCAGACTCAAACGTCTCTTGTGGTTGCCAGTTTAACTCTGCACTCATTTTACTTGCGTCAATGGCATAACGCCGATCATGGCCTGGGCGATCAGTAACATATGTAATTTGCTCACGGTAAGAGTTTGCTTTTGGAACTATTTCATCAAGCAAATCACAAATGGTATATACAACATCTAGATTTTGTTTTTCATTGTGACCACCAATGTTATAGGTTTCACCTACCTTTCCTTCAGTAACCACTTTGTATAAAGCACGGGCATGATCATCCACATAGAGCCAATCGCGAATTTGATCGCCTTTCCCATAAATAGGTAAAGGCTTATTTTCCAGCGCATTTAAAATCACTAAAGGAATTAATTTTTCAGGGAAATGATATGGCCCATAATTATTAGAACAGTTTGTAATCAGTGTTGGAAAACCATAAGTACGCAACCAAGCTCGAACAAGGTGATCACTAGAAGCCTTTGATGCAGAATATGGGCTACTCGGTGCATATGCAGTCTGTTCGGTAAATAATGGTAATACACCCGATACTTCATCTGGATGTGGTAAATCACCGTAAACTTCATCCGTTGAGATATGGTGAAAACGAAATGCTGACTTATTTGCTAATGTATTCCAATACTGGCGAGCGGCTTCTAAAAGTGTATAAGTACCAATAATATTGGTTTCAATAAATGCTGCAGGGCCAGTAATTGAGCGATCAACATGGCTCTCTGCGGCTAAATGCATCACAGCATCAGGCTGATATTTCGCAAAAATACGATCAAGAGCTGCACGATCACAAATATCAACTTGCTCAAACGTATAACGAGGGTTTTCTGCAATACACTCTAATGACTCAAGATTACCGGCATACGTTAGCTTATCGACATTAATCACACTATCTTGCGTATTTTGAATAATATGCCGAATAACAGATGAACCAATAAAACCGGCCCCACCGGTAACGAGAATAGTTTTAGCTTGCATGAGTAGGTAACTCTATATATTGAGTAAAATATGAGGAGTTAAGCGTTATGCAGTGAAATATAAAGAATACAATGACACTCGCAGTGTGATAAAAACATACGCTACCGCCCTTAGGTTGCAGCTCCTAAAATGCTGAGTGTTATGTATAACCTTTTGATAAGCGAAGGAAATATCCATAAAAAGGCTCTTCCTTGGGCCGTAGCCCTTATCAGTATCCCGCTTAACTTACTCGGTATGAATGTGATCTACTTGGAAAATTTTGCGCGCCAATTATAAGGGAATGTGCGAGCTGCGCCAAATGTAACGCTGAAATAGTCCGTATTAATCTGTAAATCCATCGTTGACATGACATTTTAGCCACAATAATGACAGTAAGTAACATCATTATTCACTTCATTTTATTTACAGTTAACTTATAATCACGCAACAACACGCTCATTGTTTGCGCATAAGGTCATGCCTTCAAACCCGATAGCATCACACGGTCATCCATAAGAAACTAAGGTAATATCGCGCAAAAAGCAGGCAAGTACAAACCTATTTATGTTGGGGGCAATACAGTGAAAATACCGGTCACTCCGTTAATAAAAACGTTAGCAGTACTGCTTGTGAGCATTTCATCCGTTGTGTCGGCCGCCGATATGTCGCACGAGGCCATTGCCGAGCGCATTAAACCTGTTGGTAATGTTTACCTTGAAGATAAAAGTGCTACAACTCAACCTACTGGCCCACGAACCGGTGAGCAGGTGTATAACGGCACATGTATAGCTTGCCACGGCACAGGCGTATTAGGATCACCTAAATTTAGAGATGCAGCAATGTGGTCACCACGTTTGAAACAGGGTATTGAGACTCTACAAAAACATGCCATCAGTGGCATAAACCAAATGCCACCGCGTGGAACCTGCACCAATTGCAGTGATGATGAGATAAAAGCGGCCATTGAATATATGACTCAAGGGCTGTAACTGAGTTTTTATCGTTAACATGCGTACCGCATGTTCTATGTACTGAGCACAGTTTTGTCTGTGCTGTGCTCAGTAGAGGTAGGTAGGTATTTTTATCCATGCGTGAATGCTTGAGTGTTTATGCTGTGTGAATCGGGCATTCACAAAACAGCCAAACTTCGGTATGCCCACGTGTTAGTAAAGGGTGAGTACAACTCTTATTACATATTATCGTCACCCCTTATCAAATTTACGTATCTTCCCCCTTATTAGCATCTGGTTATTTATGACATAATTGTTATTAATACAGCATGAACTTAATATACTCAGACACTTATGGACGCTTGGTATCTTCTTTATTGTAAACGCGGGCAGCAATCGCGGGCTGTGCAGCATTTAGATATGCAGGCGATTCGTCATTTTTGCCCGGTGCTAACGGTGAAAAAATTACGCCGTGGGCACTGGCGTGAAGAGCAAGAGGTGCTGTTTCCTAACTACTTATTTGTGTATTTTGATCCAGATGTATTTAGTGTCACAAAAGTGCATGCAACCCGCGGTGTTGCACGCATGGTCCGTTTTGGTGACGAGTTAGCCAAAGTGCCTGATGATGTTATGCAGGGTCTTGAGTGTGCTTATGCTAATTTTAACCCCAACCGAGCTGATTTACCTGCTGAGTTATCACCGGTAACACCAGCATCAACAACGTCAGCCTCGTTGCACTCTTCTGCGCCACAGGCTGAGGTTTTGTTACCTGAACACAGTGCCGATCATAAGCAGGCTTGCGATCATCAGGTTCGTGTGGCAGATACAGCGCACCAAGAGGCGTTATGGTTACAAGCACTCTCTACGATTAACCTTGAGCCTGATGGCGAAAAGCGTTCGCTCCTGTTGGTTAATTTGCTTAACGCTCACTATCTACAAACCCGTAAACCTCGCCGTTAATATCATAAGTTCGGTTTATTTTTAGCTTTTGCGAGCATATCGCGCAATCCGGCAACACCGGCTCGCCCCGTTTGCATACGCTGTTCGGCTGTTGCAGGCTCTTTGCGCAGCTCCCAATTTAGATCATCTTGTGGCAGTTCAAGTAAAAAACGGCTTGGCTCTGGGCGGATAAGTTCACCATACTGACGGCGCTCTTTACACAGGCTAAAGGTGAGAGTTTTCTGCGCGCGGGTAATCCCTACATAGGCTAATCGGCGCTCTTCATCCACATTATCTTCATCTATGCTGCTCTGGTGCGGCAAAATGCCCTCTTCCATGCCGATTAAAAACACATGCGAAAACTCTAGCCCTTTAGAGGCGTGCAGGGTCATCAGTTGTACCTGATCGGCATCATCATCACTCTCACCACGTTCAAGCATATCGCGCAGGGTCAGGCGTTGTACTACCTGTGGCAGAGTCATCGGCTCGTTATCGTTGTGTTGATCACCTTCGAGCATGGTGGTGATCCAGCCGAATAGGGTAGAGACATTACGCATTCGCATTTCGGCCGCTTTCTGGCTAGGCGAAGTTTCATTCAACCACACATCATAGTGGATGCCGTGAATCAAATCGCGCAGCGCAGCCACCGGGTCGCCACGCTCGGCGCGATCACCCATTTCAACTATCCAGCGGGTAAACTGCCGCAATGCGTCTAAACCTCGCCCTTGTAAGTGCTGCTCTAGCCCCAGATCAAAGCTGGCCGCGAACAGGGTTTTATTCCGACAATTTGCCCAACTGCCGAGCTTTTCAAGTGTGGCGGGGCCAATTTCACGGCGCGGGGTGTTAACTATACGCAAAAAGGCGGTGTCATCATCAGGGTTGGTCAGCAGACGCAGATACGCCATAATGTCTTTAATTTCGGCGCGAGCAAAAAATGATGTGCCACCAGAAATTTTGTAGGGGATGCGGTTTTGCATCAGTAACTTTTCCAGTGTCCGCGATTGGTGGTTGCCACGGTATAGAATGGCATAATCACTGTACTGGGTTTTATTCAGGAAGCGGTGAGCAATAATCTCACCCACTACGCGTTCGGCCTCATGCTCTTCGTTGTTGGCTTGCAGTACGCGCAGCGGATCACCGTAGCCCAGTTCAGAAAACAGCCGCTTTTCAAATTCGTGTGGGTTGTTGGCAATCAGAATGTTGGCCGATTTTAAGATCCGCTCAGATGATCGGTAGTTTTGCTCAAGTTTAATCACCTGCAGGGCCGGAAAATCCTGTTTCAGCAATGTTAGGTTTTGCGGGCGCGCGCCACGCCATGAGTAGATTGATTGGTCATCATCCCCCACCACCGTAAAACGGGCACGGCTTCCCACCAAGAGCTTTACCAGCTCGTACTGGCTGGTGTTGGTATCTTGATACTCATCCACCAACAGGTAACGTACCCGCTGCTGCCAACGTTCGCGCACCTCTACGTTGTTGCGCAGCAGCAAGGTTGGCAGCAAAATGAGATCATCAAAATCGAGCACATTACAGGCGCGCAGTTGTTTATCGTATTGCTCATAGCAATATGCAAACAAAAAGCCCCGCTCCCCTTGTGCGATCACTTTGGCACGTTCTGGCAAGATCAGATCATTTTTCCAGCTCGATATTTGGCTAACCAGTTGGCTGAGTAGGTCTTTATCCCCTTGAAGCTGGGTTTCGGTTAGCTCTTTGAGCAGTGCCATTTGGTCTTGATCATCAAACAGTGAAAAGCCACTTTTTAGGCCAATGGCCTTATGTTCACGCTTGAGGATCTCTAACCCAAGTGAGTGAAAGGTTGAGACTAATAGCCCTTTAGTTTCATAGCGGCCCAGTGTTTGGCTAACCCGCTCTTTCATTTCACGCGCAGCTTTGTTAGTAAATGTTACAGCCACAATATGTCGAGCTTGATAACCACACACACGGATTAAGTGCGCAATTTTGGTGGTGATCACCCGTGTTTTACCCGAACCTGCACCGGCTAAAACAAGACAGGGCCCGGTGACACTCTCTACCGCTTCCTGCTGACGGGGATTTAAACGCATACCACTTCTCCGAGAATACATGACAAAAGGCTGTGCCGATTTTAGCACCTCCTCTATTCAAACGGGTTAAAAAGCCACAAACGACTACGTTCAGGCGATTATTCCGTAAACAACACGTAACATTCACGCCGATCAAAAGTGTGTTTTTATGTGGCAACATTGAGTTTTGTTTGCACAAACGCAAATAACGCTTACAATAATGTGAACTGAACGTTCATTCAGAATCGGTGCTATTTTACCCGTGTTGGGAGCAGCTTGCCGCGCTGTATGAGAATATCAACCCTTCATGGACTCCGAATTTACCATGCTCGATACCCGAGAACAGATCCTTGCGGCAACTGAAATTATCTTGGCTACCCACGGTTTCCAAGGGCTTTCTATGCAGAAAGTCGCGCAGCAAGCGGGTGTTGCGGCAGGCACAATTTATTGCCACTTTAAAGATAAACACGACTTGCTTATTCAGCTTGCAGAGGCAATTCGTACCCGAATTGCTAATCAAATCTGCGCAGGGGTTACAACTGAAGGGCCGCTATATGGGCGTTATCGCCAGTTGTGGTTGAATTTATGGCAGTTTTGTTGTGAAAACCCGAACCAAATTAATAACCAGTATCAGTATGACAATGTGCCTGGTTTTGATCGCCCATTATGGATTGAACAACAAAAACGCTACGCGGTTTGGTTTCAGGTATTAGAAGAGGGGGTGGCAAGCGGTGAGCTCATTGATCTACCGCAACAGGTATTATCTACACTCAGTTTGGAAACTGCGCAGGGGCTTTTTCGGCGCATGAGTATCCACGGTGATACCGCTACCTTTAGCCCGCAAATTATAGAGCAAACTATTGAAGCGAGTTGGCGCGCTATTTTACGGCCAACTGACTAAAGCGCAATAACTGTATAACAAGCGGAATCAATATACCCTAATGTGTACACCTAAAATGATTATTCGCACCCTAAATCTGTGAAACCAACCCTGCAAGGGATAAGCACACGGAACGCGAATTAATAAATAGAACAATATTTTTAATACGGAGCATCAGATCAAGATGAAAAAATGGGTCGCAGGGATGTTATTGCTGGTGGTTGTCCTTCTTGGCAGCGTCATCGGGTTTAACATATTTAAAGAGCATATGATCGCCAACGCACTGGCGAACCGCCCTGAGCCGGATTATCCGGTAACGGAAACAACCATTAAATCAACCAGTTGGACTCCAACTATTGAAGCTATCGGTTTTATTGATCCAAACCAAGGGGTTGTTGTTTCAACACAAACTCCAGGTATCGTAAAACAGATTAACTTTAACTCTGGTGATAAAGTGGCAGCGGGAACCGTGCTAGTACAGCTCGATGACCAAGTTGAACGCGCCAATTTGCAAGCAGCACAGGTTAAGTTACCGTCGATAAGGGCTACTTATCAGCGTAATTTAGAGCTAGCTAAAACTAAATTTATCTCTAAATCAAGTTTAGATGAAGCACAGGCGAACTATGAAGCCCAGCTTGCCCAGATCGAGAGCCTAAAAGCGACCATCGAGCACTATAAAATCCGTGCGCCATTTAGCGGCATTGTCGGTATTCGTAATATCAACCTAGGCCAATACTTACAAGCCGGTACCGATATTGTGCGCTTAGAAGATGTGTCGGTGATGAAGCTGCGCTTCACTATCCCACAAACTGAAATCTCTCGCGTACATACCGGTCAGCCTATCGACATTTATGTTGATGCCTACCCACAAGTTCCGTTCAAAGGCCAAATTACCGCTATTGAACCGGTTGTTACCACACAAAGTGGTTTGATTGAAGTTCAAGCAGATATTCCAAACAACGATGGCCGTTTACGTTCAGGTATGTTTGCACAAGCGAAAATTATTCTGCCAACACTGACCGATCAGATTGTTATCCCACAAACGGCAATCACCTTTACGTTGTACGGTGAGACGGCCTATATCCTGAAAGAGAAAGACGGTATTTTGCGTGCTGAACAAGTCACCGTTACTGCAGGCGATCGTAAAGGCGATAGCGTGCACGTGCTTAACGGCTTAAAAGCAGGCGAACGTCTGGTAACCACAGGTCAGGTTCGTCTGAGTAATGGCAGCAAAGTGCATGTTGTGAACGGTGATCCGTTAGTCACACCTGCACAGCCACCAATGCTATAAGACCGGAGTGTAATAATGCGCTTTACCGATATATTTATACGCCGGCCGGTACTTGCGATTTCGATCAGTTTTCTGATCGCATTGCTCGGCCTGCAAGCGTTGTTAAAAATGCAGGTACGTCAGTATCCTGACATGACCAATACTGTGATCACGGTCAGCACCAGTTACTACGGTGCCAGTGCTGACCTGATTCAGGGCTTTATCACCACCCCAATTGAGCAAGCTATTGCGCAAGCGGATAACATCGACTTTATGACCTCAAGCAGCCTAATGGGTTCTTCGACCATTACGGTTTACATGAAGTTGAATACCGATCCTAATGCGGCAATGTCAGATATTCTGGCAAAGGTAAACTCGGTTCGTTCGCAAATTCCAAAAGAGGCGCAAGATCCGACGATTACCAGTTCAACCGGCTCAAGTACCGGTATTCTTTATTTAGGCTTTACCAGTAAAGAGTTGAACTCTAGCCAGATTGCTGACTACCTTGATCGCGTTGTTAAGCCAATGCTGTTTACTGTCGATGGGGTCGCAAAAGTTGACCTGTACGGTGGTGAAAAGTACGCGATGCGTGTATGGCCTAATCCGGCAAAAATGGCCGCATTTGGGATTACATCAAGCGATTTAGTACAAGTGATGACCTCCAACAACTACCAGTCTGCGGCAGGTCAAGTAAACGGTGATTTCGTATTTTATAACGGGAATGCCGATACCCAGGTTGATAATGTCGCTGACATGAAAAATCTGGTGATTAACAGCAATAAAAATGGCCAAGTTGTCCGCTTAGGTGATATTGCAAAAGTCACGATGGCAAAAAGCCATGACTTGTATCGCGCCTCTGCAAATGGTCAGGAAGCAGTTGTTGCGGCAATTAACGGCGCACCATCGGCTAACCCAATCAACGTTGCGGCAAATGTGCTTAAACTGTTACCGGATATGACCCGTAACATGCCAAGCACCATTAAGATGAATGTGATGTATGACTCAACCATCGCAATCAATGACTCTATCGATGAAGTGGTAAAAACCATTATCGAAGCGGGTGTGATTGTACTGGTGGTGATTACACTGTTCCTCGGCTCTTTCCGTGCTGTACTGATCCCTGTTGTTACCATTCCGCTATCACTCATTGGTGTGGCGATGATGATGCAGTTCTTTGGGTTTACCATTAACCTGATGACACTGCTCGCGATGGTGCTTGCTATCGGCTTGGTGGTCGATGATGCGATCGTGGTACTGGAAAACGTCGATCGGCATATTAAAGAGGGTGAATCACCGTTCCGTGCCGCAATCATTGGTACACGTGAAATTGCCGTACCGATTATCGCCATGACGCTAACACTTGGCGCAGTATATGCACCGATTGCACTCATGGGTGGCTTAACAGGCTCACTGTTTAAAGAGTTTGCGCTGACACTGGCCGGTGCGGTATTGGTTTCTGGTATTATCGCGCTAACCTTGTCGCCGATGATGTGTGCGCATATCCTCAAAGCGAATGAAAAACCAAGTAAATTTGAACTGACTGTACACACGAAACTGGATAATCTTACTGAGCGTTATGATCGTGTTTTACATGCGATTATGCAGCATCGTTCAGTGGTGATTGCTTTTGCGGTATTGGTATTCTTATCACTGCCACTGCTGTTTAAATTCATTCCAAGCGAACTGGCACCGAATGAAGATAACGGCTTGGTGGTTTTGATGGGGACAGCCCCCTCAAATGCTAACCTTGATTATATTCAGCAGAGTATGGCTCCGGTTAACAAAGTGTTGTCTAGCCAGCCAGAAGTGCAGTTCTCGCAAATTTTCTCAGGTATTCCAACCGCAAATCAGGCGTTTGGTCTGGCAACACTCAAACCGTGGAGTGAGCGTAAAGCGTCTCAACAAGAGGTTGCTAACCGTGTGACAGGTTTAGTGAAAGACTTACCGGCCATGTCAGTCACCGCATTCCAGATGCCTGCCCTACCGGGTGCATCAAGCGGTCTGCCATTCCAGTTTGTTATTACCACACCAAACAGCTTTGAAAGCCTGTTCCAGATTGCGTCTGATATGTTAGATCAGATCAAGAGTAACGGTATGTTCGTTTACTCCTCTATGGATCTGAACTTTAACTCGGCCACTGTCAATATCCAGATTGATAAAGACAAAGCTGGGGCATATGGTGTGACGATGCAAAGCATCGGTACTACACTCTCAACTATGCTGACCGATGGTTATGTCAACCGAATTGACCTGTATGGCCGTTCGTATGAAGTGATCCCGCAGCTTGAGCGTAAATACCGTCTGAACCCTGATTTACTCAATCAGTTGTATGTTCGTGCCGCTGACAATAAATCCGTGCCACTGAGCAACTTTGTGAAGATGACGGTTCAATCAGCACCGCCATCACTGTCACACTTTAACCAGATGAACTCGGCCACATTAAGTGCAGTACTGGCACCGGGTGTGACAATGGGTAATGCCGTGAAATGGATTGAAGGCCAAGCCGCTGAGAAATTACCACAAGGTTATAGCTATAACTTTACCGGTGAATCTCGTCAGTTTGTTAACGAAGGTAATGCCCTGATGGGGACTTTCGGTTTAGCATTGGCGGTTATTTTCTTGGTTCTATCTATTCAATTTGAATCACTGCGCGATCCATTGGTGATCATGGTTTCTGTACCACTGGCAATTTGTGGTGCACTGATTGCATTGGCCTGGGGCTTTGCGACCATGAACATCTACTCGCAAGTCGGACTAATCACCTTGGTGGGTTTGATCACCAAGCACGGTATTTTGATTTGTGAAGTGGCTAAAGAAGAGCAGTTAACGCATGGACGCAACCGTATGGACGCTGTTATGGCGGCCGCAAAAGTACGTTTACGCCCAATCTTGATGACCACAGCGGCGATGATTGCCGGTCTGATCCCACTGCTGTACGCCTCAGGGCCGGGTGCAGCAGCACGTTTCAGTATGGCGATTGTTATCGTAGCAGGTTTGGCTATCGGTACGCTGTTTACCCTGTTTGTACTGCCAGTTATCTACACCTTCTTAGCCAGCCAGCACAAACAACTGCCTGTCTTTGTTGAAGATAAAGATCTGGAAAAGTTACAACGGGTTGATGAAGCGCGTGCGGCTATCCAACAAAACCGTGAAAGCCGTGATCCACAATAAACGCGGTTAAACCGCCATAACTGTGGTATTGCTCACACAGGCCAGCGCATTGTCGCTGGCCTTTTTTATTACCTATTCACGGCGCTTGCCGTACAATGCACAGTGCACTTTCGGAGGATAACGTTAATGATTGATCCAAAAAAAATTGAGCAACTTGCCCGCCAAGTTCACGAATCGATGCCAAAAGGCATTCGCGAGTTCGGTGAAGAGGCTGAAAAAAAAATCCGCCAAACTCTGCAAGCACAGCTTGGCCGCTTAGATCTGATTAGTCGTGAAGAGTTTGATGTGCAAACACAGGTTTTATTGCGTACTCGTGAAAAACTGGCTCACTGTGAAGCTCGTTTAGCAGAACTAGAAGCTCGCCTAATGGCTCAACCTACTGCTAGTCAAACGTTCGACGATAAAAACGAATAACCACTGTCAGTTAAGCCATGTTCAAAACAGCGCAAACCCCTCTTTTATCTGCGCTGTTTTTATTGTTCCGTACGCTATCGTGATTAAATGCAAAAACAAAATAGAAAACTCACACCTTATCGATTGTTAATTCCTATTGATATTATCTATCACACAGACTGTATTTTTTATTAAAACCCGCTACAATAAAAAAAGAAATGATAATCATTATCAATTAAAAGCGGTGGGATATTCTTATGTCAACAGCACTGATACTGACAATTTTAGCGGGTAGTGCGACCTTTATCGGTGCAATTGGCGGTGTTATTGGGCGTAAGCCATCAAACCGCGTGTTGAGTTTCTCACTTGGCTTTGCTGCTGGCATTATGCTGTTAATC
Organism: Plesiomonas sp.; assembly: GCF_051652165.1. Lineage (GTDB taxonomy): Bacteria > Pseudomonadota > Gammaproteobacteria > Enterobacterales > CAMTGL01 > Plesiomonas. The sequence goes on along the minus strand of NZ_JBOFTR010000002.1, from coordinate 113,938 downwards.
GCATTAATGGAGATGCTACCTGCAACACTGGCAACTCCTGGTGTGAGTGCGCTGACAGGTTATGGTGCATTTATTGTTGGGTTGTTAGGTTACTTTGCACTTGATCGCTTACTGCCACATGATCATGCCCATGATTTAATGCTTAACAACCATGACCACAGTGCACCGCGTCCACCAAAAGACATTAAGCGTGCGGCTATTTTACTGACTTTAGGTATTAGCCTGCACAATTTCCCAGAAGGCATTGCCACTTATGTTACAGCCAGCACTAACCTTGAGTTAGGTTTAGGTATTGCATTGGCAGTCGCCATTCATAATATTCCTGAAGGATTAGCCGTTGCAGCACCGGTATACGCCGCGACAGGTTCAAAACGAAAAGCACTGTTTTGGGCAGGATTATCCGGTGTTGCTGAAATTATAGGGGGATTATTGGCCGCTTTTGTGTTTGGTGAACATATTAACCCTATGGGTATGGCAATGATTATGGCAGCAGTAGCAGGCATTATGGTGGCACTGTCTGTGGATGAATTAATGCCGTTGGCAAAAGAGATTGACCCTAAAACTAACCCTAGCCACGGCGTACTGTGCGGAATGGCTGTTATGGGAATCAGTTTAGCCCTGCTGTAAATCATGGCACTGTATTAACAATAACACTTTGTTTAATTAAGAAAATATGCTGTGCCACCTCGATGTATAGCGTAATTTTCAAGAAAATATTACGGCAAAAAACGCAATTCGTGACTACATTTTCTCATTAAGGCCGTTATACATAACACCGTTAACGGCCAACGTATTTTCCGATAGATATAATAATGAGAATAAAGACGATGGCCTCAATTTGGCGTAACAGGCGCTATCCGCTACAAATTCAGATAGCCAGCTTATTTAGTCTACTGCTATTTCTCATTGGGATAGTGCTGATAAGTTTTAATTACTATCGCACCAATAAACTCAATATTGAAAATACACATATCTTATATAACTACATTGGTGATAATGCTGCATCAGAGCTAGAGTTAAATACCCGCTCACTTGGGGTTGCAGTTAACTTACTGACCACCATGCCTATTACCACCTTTTCAACGCTAGAGCAGCGTTTTGATTCACTGCCACGTTTGCGTGAGATCCTACTCAGTAGCCCGTATGCCAATGCCGTTTACTGCGGATACACAGACGGTGATATGTTCTTGATGCGCCGAGTCGCAAAGCATGCACTCAACGAGTGGAATGCCCCAGAAGGCACGGCATGGATAGTACAAAGTGTGGATCATGAGGGTAATACCGTTCGGCGAAACTACCTCTACTTTGACTACAATCTTAACCTATTGCGCAGCGTTGATACCCCTGAGTTTTTATACGATCCGCGTGTACGCCCTTGGTATAAATTATCTATAGAAAAACCGGGGTTACAAATGGCCCCAATGTATGTGTTTGCTGCTTCCCGCGAAATTGGTACCACTATTAGCCGTGCAGCACAAAATCATCGTAGTGTTATTGGTATTGATGTTTCACTAAAAACATTCAGTGATCTACTTAAAGAGCAACAACTCCCTGCAGGCAGTAAAATGGCGCTGATTAACCCACAAAATAAAGTGGTTGCCAGCCTCGACCCACGTGAAGTTTTTCGTATGAATGCTGATCGTAAAATCAGTATGTCTTCAATAGATACACTGCCAAACCCTGCTTTATCAAAGCTCTTGCGGCAAGTAGAAGGGCAGCCCTACACCAAAAGCCATAACCTTGAATTTGAAAGTATGGGGCAGATGTGGTTTGGCTCGGTTATTCCTATCAAAAACTCACAAGGTGTTTTCCGGTTAGCCATTGCGACCCCCTCTGCCGTACTGCTTGCCAGCTCTATTGAAATTCGGAATCAATCAACCCTGATTGCTATCTTAGTGCTATTTACTGCATTGCCCATTGTCTGGTGGATCTCTTATCGCATCTCGCGCCCGCTACGCCAATTGCGGCAAGAAGCCGAACAAATCCGCCGTTTTAACTTTGAACCCCCTAAACCCATTAACTCTGTCGTGCTGGAAATTGATGCACTCGCACGCACCATGAGCCAGATGCGTAGCACTATCCAACAGTTTTTGAATATTGGTAACTCGCTGGCTGCCGAACGTGATTTCACCACCCTACTTTCACGCTTAATGCAGGAAACGACTAAATTGGTGGATATGGAAGGCGGGGTTATCTATCTGCCCGACCGTGATAGCATCACCCTGACACCAGCACTGTGGCAGTGGCAAGGTCAGCCGCAGTCGCTGCAGGATATCCCAACCATTCATATCCCGAGTATGAAACACGCAGCCTTGCAGCAGGCACTGCAAGGGCATGTTGTTCATCAGCATCTAACTGATGATAGCACCATCGTAGAGTTAGCCGGTTTTACACAACAGTTGGGTGATTTAGACGCTGTAATGGTTGCTATGCGTAACCGAGATAATCAGCTTATTGGCCTATTAGTATTACTCAATCCACACAGTACTCACCAACTGATTGAACCGGCGAAACTAAAATTAGTGGAAGCACTTGCCGGTAGCCTATCCGTTTCTGTTGAAACGCAGCGATTACTGCTAGAGCAAAAAAATCTACTCAATGCCTTCATCCAATTGATGGCAGGCGCAATTGATGCAAAAAGTGCCTACACGGGTGGCCATTGCCAGCGCGTGCCAGAAATTACCGAAATGCTGGCTGAAGCTGCCGTTCAAGCACAAAGCGGGCCGTTTGCTGATTTTACGCTCAGTGATGATGAGCGTGAAGAGCTGCATATCGCCAGTTGGTTACATGATTGCGGTAAAGTCACCACCCCTGAATTTGTGGTGGATAAAGCTACCAAGCTCGAAACCATGTACGACCGTCTCAATGAAATTAGAATGCGTATTGAAGTGCTCAAGCGAGATGCCAAAATCAGCGCGCTTGAGCAACAACTTAAGGGGATTCCTAACGAACACATTGAGGCGTTATATCAGCAGCAGATTAGTGAGCTCGATGATGACTTCCTGTTTTTGGCTGAATCAAACGTTGGCGGTGAATTTATGTCTGATGAGCGGCTGGCGCGCATCAATAAAATTGCCGAGCGCCGCTGGTTGCGGACACTTGATGATCGGGTTGGCTTATCGCACGAAGAGCAGCAACGTAAAGCGCGGGTAGAACAACCCTCTCTGCCAGTGTGGGAACCTCTGCTGGCTGATCGCGAAGATCACATCTTCTACCGCGAGGCACGAGATCGTCTACCAGAAGGTCATGGCTTCCAGATGCAAGAGCCGAAATACCTGTATAACCGCGGAGAGATCTACAACCTCTCAATCCGGCGTGGTACGCTGACCGATGAAGAGCGTTATAAGATCAACGAGCACATTGTCCAAACCATCGTGATGCTCAAAACACTGCCGTTCCCCCGTACCATGTCGCATGTACCTGAGATTGCCGGTGGCCACCATGAGCGTCTTGATGGCAACGGCTACCCTTGCCGTCTGAAAAAAGAGCAGATGAGCCTGACAGCCCGAATGATGGCAATTGCTGATGTATTTGAAGCACTAACGGCTGTTGATCGCCCTTACAAAAAAGGAAAAACGTTGACTGAATCACTTGGCATTATGGCGGGTATGGTCAAAGGGCAGCACTTAGATGCCGAGCTATTTACGCTGTTCTTACAAAGTGGGATTTGGCGAGATTATGCCTGTCGGTACATGCGCCCAGAGCAGATTGATGAGGTTGATATTGCACGCTTTTTACCGGTGAAAACAGAGCCGAATCCGGTCTAAATCCACAAAAAGTGTCGGTAAAATTAAGAGTATAAAAACAACTGACCGCGCAGTGAGTTCTGCGCGGCCAGCTCAGCAGCGAATGCCGTGGCAAAATTATGCCTCGATTTGCTGCGCTAAACGATACGCCACCAAATCTTCAATCGTCAGAACTGGCATATCATGCTGTTTAGCAAACTCAACCACTTCTGGCATACGCGCCATGGTGCCGTCATCATTGGTCAACTCACACAACACACCATAAGGTTTAAAACCGGACAGTTGCATCAGATCAATGGTCGCTTCCGTATGGCCACGGCGTGCGAGTACGCCGCCGCTGTGTGCACGCAGCGGGAACACATGCCCTGGGCGGTGAATATCCTGTGGCTGTGCGTCATCCGCAATCGCTGCACGAATCGTTGTCACACGGTCTTGCGCGGAAACACCGGTAGTCACGCCGGCAGCCGCTTCAATCGTCACCGTAAATGCGGTCTGATTTTGGCTTGAATTGACCTCAACCATCATCGGCAGTTCTAATAGCTGACGGCGCTCTTCGGTAATACACAGGCACACAATGCCACTACCATGACGAATAGTCAGCGCCATCTGCGCAGGGGTAATCGTCTCGGCCGAAAAAATCAGATCGCCTTCATTTTCACGATCTTCATCATCTAACACCAACACACCATTACCGGCACGCAATGCCGCTAAACCGCGTTCAACACGTTCAATGGGGGAGCCATAAGCACTAAGCAGTGACTGATTCATGGTAAAAAACGTCCTTAATACACTGTAATGGATTACCAGAATCAGGGCACAACAAGAGGAGTTACTGCAACAAACCGACAATCGACGTTCAAACAAGGGATACATTGCAGCACAGCAACATTCTGTCTGAAGCGATCACCGGTGGCAGCCGAACAGCTGGGTACGGTTTCCCGATAAAAAGTCAGCCTGACATGCGCCAGCGATTTTTATCCGAATAACCCGTCAGTGTCGTTACTCTCTTCTATCCGGACTATAACCGTCGGCCCCGGCATCTCACCGGATCTGCTGACTTTGCCATAATGATTCACACGATGACAAACGCTCGCGGGCTGCTGTAGTGCAATTTAAATTGCCTACAGATACCGCCGGTGGGGACTTCCACCCCGCCCTGAGAATTTAACGCTCTGAGCATACCGCCAACCCAGTACAACAGCAATTGTTGACCAACAAGAAGAGTGCTGGATCACGGAAAACCCGCAGTTTTCCCTCTATCAACCCGCAAAAGAGCATAAAAAACCCAGCACGAACGCTGGGTTGTCTTTTATACAAAGTATTGCATATGAAGTTAGCGATAAAAAAGCCTTGTCTGTAAAAGGTCTGTATACCGAAAAATTAACCGGCAACCACAATACGTTTCATATCAGTCATATAGCCACGCAGTGTCTGCCCGATAGTTTCAATCGGGTGCTGGCGAATCGCATCATTCACATCACGTAAACGGGCATTATCTACCGCACAGGCTGGAACCGCTTGCCCCAAATCACCGGCACGCAACTGCGGCAGCAACGTCGCTTGCAGTAAAGGCACGGCAGCGTTGGCAAACAGATAGTTACCGTACTCAGCCGTGTCTGAGATCACCACATTCATTTCATACAGGCGCTTACGGGCGATGGTGTTGGCAATCAGCGGCAACTCGTGCAGTGATTCATAATAGGCCGACTCATCATAAATGCCCGATGCAACCATGGTTTCAAACGCCAACTCAACACCCGCTTTCACCATGGCTACCATGAGCGTGCCCTGATCAAAATAGGTTTGCTCTTCAATCTTTCCGCCAAATTGTGGCGAGTTTTCAAATGCGCTCAACCCTGTTTCTGCACGCCATGTCAGCAGCTTAATATCATCTTCAGCCCAATCTGCCATCATTCCGGCTGAGAACTCACCACAGATGATATCGTCCATATGCTTTTCAAACAGCGGGCGCAGGCTCTGCTTCATGCTTTCAGACAGTTCAAACGCACGCAGCTTTGCAGGGTTTGACAGGCGATCCATCATCAATGTGATCCCGCCCTGTTTCAACGCTTCGGTGATGGTTTCCCAGCCAAACTGAATAAGCTTTCCGGCATAGGCAGGATCAGTGCCTTCTGCCACCAACTTATCAAAGCAGATCAGTGAACCGGCCTGTAACATGCCGCACAAAATAGTCTGTTCACCCATCAGGTCAGATTTAACTTCTGCGACGAAAGAGGACTCCAGCACACCAGCACGATCACCCCCCGTAGCCGCTGCCCACGCTTTTGCAATCGCCAAGCCATCGCCACGTGGATCATTTTCTGGGTGAACCGCAATCAGCGTTGGCACACCAAAACCACGCTTATACTCTTCACGCACTTCAGTGCCCGGACATTTTGGTGCCACCATAACCACGGTGAGGTCAGCACGAATTTTCTCGCCCACTTCGACAATATTAAATCCGTGTGAATAACCGAGTGCAGCCCCTTGCTTCATCAACGGCATCACCGCCTGCACCACCGCTGAGTGCTGTTTATCCGGTGTTAAGTTAACCACCAAATCCGCCTGTGGGATCAACTGCGCATACGTGCCAACGGTAAAACCGTTCGCAGTAGCTTGTTTCCAAGAAGCACGCTGCTCGGCAATTGCCTCATCACGCAGTGCATAGGCCACATCCAGCCCTGAATCGCGCATATTTAGGCCCTGATTGAGCCCTTGCGCGCCACACCCAACAATCACCACTTTTTTGCCTTGCAGATAGCTGACGCCTTCGGCAAATTCACTGCGGTGCATGAAACGACATTTGCCTAACTGTGCCAACTGCTGGCGTAAATTCAAGGTATTAAAGTAGTTTGTCATGTGTTGCTCCCTTACTCTGACCGATTATTCCGTTGAACCTGACTGGCTAACCTTTTGCGCTAATACTCTCTTTTTTCTCTGTATTTAGCGCTCTGTGGCTGTCACCGTCAGGTGAAAAAATTTTTTTATTAAACCAACATGCCCACACGCATTCAGTAGTTTTTAGTGCAAGCATGTTATGTGGCGTTACAGACGCTTTAGGGTGTGATTTCCACCCGACTATTTTTGACGCTACTGTTTTGATAGTAGGCTAAGACGCGCATTGCTTAAATTGATATATTAACAAGACCATATTGCAGGATATGAAACATGAACTGCACCGCAGTTTATCGGTATCAGAAGGAAATCTGACCACGAGGCGCGCATGGACTTACGCGATTTAAAGCTATTTTTACACCTTGCCAATAGCTGCCATTTTGGCCGCAGTGCGCAGGCTTGCCATGTTAGCCCCTCAACCTTATCACGCCAGATCCAGCGTTTAGAAGAGGAGCTTGGGCAACCGCTGTTTGTACGCGATAACCGTAGCGTCACGCTGACCGATGCCGGGTTAAAAATGCGCAGTTTTGCCGAACAGACTCTGCAGCAGTGGCAACAGCTGCACACCAGCGTCCACCCGCAGGCCGATGATTTGCTGGGTGAGCTGCGGCTATTTTGCTCGGTGACTGCCGCATACAGCCACCTGCCGCAGATCCTCGACCGTTTTCGCGCCCGCTATCCAAAAGTAGACATTAAACTGACCACCGGTGATGCTGCCGATGCAATCAGCAAAGTTTTGGGGGATGACGCTGATCTGGCCATTGCAGCACGCCCTGAGCCATTGCCAACCTCTGCTGCATTTACATCGCTGGGGGAAATTGCACTGGCACTGATTATTCCGACCATTCCCTGTCGAGTGCGTGAGTTAGCTACTCAGACACAGCCTGAGTGGGCGCAGATCCCGTTTATTCTGCCCGAACATGGTCCAGCCAGACGCAGAATTGAACAGTGGTTGCGCGCCCAACAGATTACTCATCCGCATATTTATGCGACCGTATCTGGGCACGAGGCGATTGTCTCAATGGTGGCGCTCGGTTGCGGTGTCGCAGCCATGCCAACGGTGGTGGTGGATAACAGCCCAGTGCGTGATCGGATAGAGCGGCGAGATATCAGCGGTTTTGCACCGCTTGATCTGGGGGTCTGCACCCAGAAAAAGCGGCTACATGAGCCGCTAATTGCCGCATTCTGGCAGATGCTATAACCGCAATAATGTGAGGAAAACCCCCACCCGAACCGCTACAAAGTAAGCAGCTAAGGTTAACAAGCTGATGTTAGCGATTGATGTTAATCATTGATCTTAACGGGCCAGAAAATAACGGAATGCCGGATTATCCGTTTCATCATGCGCGACATAACCTAGCTCATTCAGATGCTGATCAAACGCACTCTGATCGTCGGGTTGCAACTCAAACGCCGTCAGCACCCGACCATAATCGGCACCGTGATTGCGGTAGTGAAACAGCGAGATATTCCATCGCGTACCGAGCATCTGCAAAAACTTAATCAGCGCCCCCGGACACTCAGGAAACTCCACACTGTATAACCGTTCGGTTAACGGTTGTGCCGGACGACCACCCACCATATAGCGTACATGCAACTTAGCCACTTCATCATCAGAGAGGTCAACCGTATCATAGCCCCCCGCCCGCAGCTCTTGCACAATCTCTTCACGCTCGGCCAGACCTCGGGTCAGCCGAACCCCGACAAAAATCGCCGCCCGATCCGGATCAGCATATCGGTAGTTAAATTCGGTGACTGAACGGCCGCCCAACAGTTGGCAGAACTGCAAAAAACTGCCTTTACGCTCAGGAATCGTTACCGCCAGCAGTGCTTCACGCTGTTCACCAAGCTCGCAACGCTCGGAGACATAGCGCAGGCCATGAAAATTAAGATTTGCCCCTGATAGCACATGCGCCAACCGCTCGCCCTGTAACTGATGCTGCTGCGCATATTTTTTCAGCCCCGCCAGCGCCAGTGCGCCTGAGGGTTCTGCCACTGCCCGTACATCCTCAAACAAATCTTTGACTGCCGCACAAATTGCATCGGTATCAACAGTAATCACATCATCTAAATATTGCTGACACAACCGGAAGGTTTCATCACCTATGCGCTTGACGGCAACCCCATCAGCAAACATGCCAACCCGTGCCAGATCAACGGGCTGGCCGGCTTGTAATGCAGCATGCAGGCAGGCGGAGTCTTCTGCCTCAACGCCAATGACTTTAATCTGCGGCATCAATTGCTTAATCAGCACCGCCACACCAGCGGCCAAACCGCCGCCACCAACGGGCACAAAAATGCGATCAAGGTGGGCATCTTGCTGCAATAACTCCAGTGCCAGTGTGCCTTGTCCGGCAATCACCGCAGGGTGATCAAACGGCGGAATAAACGTCAGCCCCTGCTGTTCGGCCAGTTCAATGGCACGGGTTTTCGCCTCATCAAAGTTTGCGCCGTGCAGCAGCACTTCACCGCCAAACCCGCGCACGGCATCCACTTTAATCTCAGGGGTCGTACGCGGCATTACAATCAGAGATTTCACTCCCTGCTTGCTGGCCGATAGCGCCACTCCCTGCGCATGATTACCGGCAGAGGCGGCCACGACACCGGCCACTTTTTGTTCTGCACTTAACCCCGCAATCATTGCGTGAGCACCACGCAATTTAAAGCTGTGTACCGGCTGGCGATCTTCACGCTTTACCAGCACAGTATTGCCAAGGCGGGCGGATAATTTGCTCATCGGCTGTAAGGGCGTAACCTGCGCCACTTCATAAACCGGTGCACGCAGCACGGCACGTAAATATTCAGCAGCACAGGGTTGCCCGCTAAGGGGCGCTGAGTCAGACATCAGAACATATCCTCAAGTTTGCTGCGATCACGCACCGCTCCACGATCAGCACTGGTGGCAAGGCTGGCATAGGCACGCAGCGCCATTGAAACAGGGCGCTGGCGATCAAGCGGCTTCCAAGCCTGCGCATCCCGCGCCTGCATTGCACTGCGGCGTGCATTCAGCTCGGTCTCACTGACCTCTAGCACCATACTGCGCTGTGGAATATTAATGGCTATCAGATCGCCCTCTTCCACCAGTGCAATCGTGCCGCCACTGGCCGCTTCCGGTGAAACATGACCGATAGATAGACCCGATGTACCGCCCGAAAAACGGCCATCCGTAATCAGGGCGCAGGCTTTTCCCAGCCCCATTGATTTTAAATAGGTGGTGGGATAGAGCATCTCTTGCATGCCCGGCCCGCCTTTTGGACCTTCATAGCGGATCACCACCACATCACCAGCTTGTACCGCGCCGCCTAAAATCGCCTCTACTGCACTGTCTTGGCTCTCAAAAACACGCGCCGGACCACGGAACAGCAGGTTATCGGCATCCACGCCGGCGGTTTTCACGATGCTGCCATTTTCTGCCAGATTGCCCGACAATACCGCCAAGCCGCCATCTTGACTATAAGCATGCGCAATAGCACGGATACAACCGTGTTCACGGTCTTGATCGAGCAGTGGCCAGCGGCACTCTTGCGAGAAGGCGTGAGTGGTGCGAATACCGGCAGGGCCAGCACGGTAGCGGGTATGCACGGCCTGATCGTCAGTCTGCATAATGTCGTACTGTGCCAGTGTTTCGGTCAGATTTAGCCCAAGCACATTACAGACATCGCGGTTGAGCAGTTCGGCACGGTCAAGCTCACCTAAAATGCCATGCACGCCACCCGCACGGTGCACATCTTCCATGTGGTATTTCTGGCTGCTCGGCGCAACTTTGCACAGATGCGGAACATGGCGCGACAAACGGTCAATATCGGCCATCGTAAAATCGATTTCTGCTTCCTGCGCAGCAGCCAGCAGGTGCAAGACGGTATTGGTTGAGCCACCCATGGCGATATCAAGCACCATGGCATTTTCAAAAGCGGCTTTGCTGGCGATATTACGCGGCAAGGCACTGAGATCATCTTGTTCATAGTAGCGTTTGGTTAACGCGACTATCCGCCGTCCGGCTTCCAAAAATAGCTGTTTACGATCAAGATGGGTCGCCAACAGTGAACCATTCCCCGGCAAACTCAGCCCCAGTGCTTCGGTCAGGCAGTTCATTGAGTTGGCGGTAAACATGCCTGAGCACGAGCCGCAAGTCGGGCATGCGGAGCGCTCAACTTGCAGACTTTGCTCATCAGACACTTTGGGATCAGCGCCCTGAATCATGGCATCGACCAGATCAAGTTTGATGATCTGATCCGAGAGCTTGGTTTTTCCCGCTTCCATCGGCCCGCCAGAGACAAAAATCACCGGAATATTCAGCCGCAATGCCGCCATCAGCATGCCGGGCGTGATCTTATCGCAGTTCGAGATACAGACCATGGCATCGGCACAATGCGCATTGACCATATACTCGACCGAATCGGCAATCAGCTCACGTGAGGGCAGTGAATACAGCATGCCGCCATGCCCCATCGCGATACCGTCATCCACCGCAATGGTGTTGAACTCTTTTGCGACACCGCCAGCAGCTTCAATTTCAGTGGCCACCAGTGCGCCCATATCACGCAAATGGACATGGCCGGGTACAAACTGGGTAAACGAGTTCACAACGGCAATAATCGGCTTACCAAAATCACTCTCTTGCATCCCTGTTGCCCGCCATAAGGCGCGGGCTCCGGCCATATTACGCCCGTGCGTGGTGGTTGCTGAACGGTACTTTGCCATGACTCTCATCCCTGTGTTCAATAGTGTGGATAGCTGTTGCTGTTACCGTGAGCGGCACGGTGCGATAATGCCTAATTTAGGCATTAACCGGATCTAACCAGCCCCATTTGTCTTGTGTTTCACCGTTAAACAGGCCAAAAAATGCCTGCTGTACCCGCTCGGTAATCGGGCCTCGGCAACCTGCACCAATTTCAATGCCATCAATGCTGCGTACTGGGGTGATCTCGGCTGCCGTACCGGTCATAAAGACCTCATCAGCCAGATACAGTGCTTCACGGGCCAGCACCTCTTCACGCACCTCATAGCCGAGATCTTTGGCTAGTGTACTGACGGCATCACGGGTGATCCCCGGCAGTGAGGCGCAGGTTGATGGCGGTGTAAAGATCACGCCATTTTTGATCACAAACAGGTTTTCACCCGCCCCTTCAGAGACATACCCACGCACATCCAGTGCGATACCCTCGGCATAACCGTGGCGGCGCGCTTCACTACCCACCAGCAGAGAGGAGAGATAGTTCCCACCGGCTTTTGCCGCCGTCGGAATGGTGTTTGGCGCAACACGATTCCACGAAGAGACCATTGCATCCACCCCGTTTTTCAGGGCTTCTTCCCCCAAATATGCGCCCCACGGAAACGCAGCGATGATCAAATCACACTGATAACCCGGAGGTGGATTCACACCTAAGCCGACATCACCAATAAATGCCAGTGGGCGAATATACGCACTGGTCAGTTTGTTCACCCGCAGAGTTTCACGGCAAGCTTCCATTAACCCCTCTAATGAATAGGGGATCGGGAAGCGGTAAATTTTGGCTGAGTCCAGCAGGCGCTGCATATGCTCGCGGTGGCGGAAAACCACCGGACCACGCGGGGTGTCATAGCAACGAATGCCCTCAAAAACCGATGTGCCATAGTGCAGTGCATGCGACATTACGTGTACTTTTGCCTCTGCCCATGCGGTCATTTCGCCGTTAAACCAGATAAAATCAGCTTTCTTTGTCATGGTGGTCATCCTTGCCGTGCACTATGCACGAATTAGTGGTTGGGTGAAGGTGCAAGCTTGCGCTACCGGCGACACTGCGGCCGGTTGATGCACATTCACCACATCAATAAGTTTCATTAGTTGTGAGCATAGCGATTGTAACGGGCGCAAGCTCGATACAGTCAACTCAATAGTGACACGATCTGTAGCCTCTGCCAGCACCATATTCATGGCACAGACCTGAAAACCACGATGCCGCGTTACACGCAGTACACGTTCAAGCACTTCAGGGCGAAAACGTGCCTCAATAGTCAGGCTGTAACGGGGAGTGTGAGATTCACTGTCATGGGGCATTGTCATGGATACTGTCATTGTGCGGCCTCCTGCCGTTTACCGGCCATACCGGTGCTGTTTTCCTGTGCGGCATCTGCCGTGTTGTTCGATAACAATGTCGGCAGCGCCTCAATCATGGCGGCATTACTGGCTCCTGGTGGCACCAATGGCCAGACATTTTCTGCCTCATCAATGCGCACATGCAACAGATACGGGCCTTCACTGGCAAGCAAGGCTTCAATCGCCGGAATAACTTGTGCTTTTGTCTCAATACGCTGGCCGGGGATCATAAATGCTGCCGCCAGTGCCAGAAAATCAGGGTTATCTGACAGATCGGTTTCGCTATAACGGCCATCAAAAAACAGGGTTTGCCACTGCCGTACCATACCAAGACGCTGATTATCGATCAGCACAATTTTTACCGGCAGCCGCTTGCGTTTTATCGTACCCAGCTCTTGAATATTCATCATAAAAGAGCCATCACCCGAGATACAGATCACCGTATCTTGCGGCCGTGCTACCTGAGCGCCGACGGCTGCAGGCAGGCCAAAACCCATTGTGCCAAGACCTGCCGATGTCAGCAGATCTTCAGGCTGCTCAAATTGCATATGTTGCGCGACCCACATCTGATGCTGACCGACATCGGTTGTCACCACCGTGTTGGCCGGTTTACGAGCCGACAACTGTTGCAGCAGCAACGGGGCATAAATCGGCTCACCGGGGTGATCATAACGCCAGCTATGCTCAGCTTTCAGCGCAGCAATCTGTGCGCGCCATGCTGAGGTATCGGGCAATACTGGTAGTCCGGCCGTTAACGCGGGCAGCAGTTGTGTCAGATGACCGCACAGCGCCACATCAGGCATCCGCAGTTTGCCCAGTTCAGCCGCATCAATATCCAGATGGATCACTCGCGCATCGGCAGCAAAAGTATCAAGCTTACCCGTGACCCGATCATCAAAGCGCGCACCGACCACCACCAGTAAATCGCACTGCTGTACAGCCAGATTCGCCGCTTTTGTGCCGTGCATCCCTAGCATACCCAGATAGCCAGCATCATCCGGCGCGGGCGCACCCAGCCCTTTTAGCGTCGCCACACTCGGCATACCAGTACGGCGGCTAAATGCCCGTAAAGGTTCAGTGGCTTTTGCCAGTGCCACCCCACCGCCGATATACAGCATCGGCCGCTGCGCCTGTTGCAGCAGGTGTTGGGCTTTACGTAACTGGATCAACGTCTCTGTCGGCAGCCATTGCTGCTCATCATCTGACAAATCGCTCGGTAGCCGTGTTGCAGGGAACACTGTGTGGTCAGGCTCTCTGGTATTCGTGCGGGTGATGTAATCTGCACTCACCGCGCTGATCGCCATCATCTGAATATCTTTTGGGATATCCACTAACACAGGCCCCGGTCTGCCCTCTTTGGCCAACGCAAATGCCTCGGCCAATACCGTCAGCAACTCTGCAGGCTCACGCACCAAAAAGCTGTGTTTGGTACAGGATAAAGACATACCCAGCACATCAATCTCTTGAAACGCATCCGTACCGATTAACGGGCGGGCAACTTGTCCAGTAATCGCCACTATCGGAACTGAATCAAGTAGCGCATCGGCCAGCCCCGTGATGAGGTTTGTTGCCCCCGGCCCTGAGGTTGCCAGACACACACCGACTCCGCCGCTGGCACGGGCATAACCTATCGCGGCCATCGCCGCACCCTGCTCATGGCGGCACAGCAGATGTTCAACGCCACCGTCGTACAGGGCATCGTACACCGGCATAATCGCGCCACCCGGATAACCAAATACCGTGGTTACCGCATGCTGACGCAGCATCTCAACAACCCATTGTGCACCGGTTTTACTCTCACTAACCGGCACATCGGTGCCTAAATGCATGAACTCCTGTTGCGGCATGTCTGCATGCGAGTGTGTGTCTGTCATACCGTTACCCCGCCTGTCTACAAAAAGCCCGAAATGAACCGGGCGGATAACGATCTGATCGGGCGGTTGCCATCTGATCGGGTTGTGGTTGATTCATTTGCTGCACTCCTGTTGCTACACCGGTGATACCGTAGGGGCTATCGTTGTTCCTGCGATGGTTGATCCTGCGATTTCAGCGAAAAGCCTGCACCACAACATCCGGCTTACATCCCTTGATAAGGTTACTTTTTGTGTGAGTGTCGATAAAAAAGCCCCCGAACCTTTCGGTGCGGGGGCTTTTTCGTTTCCGGCTTCTCTATCTGTTCAGCCTTCGTTTTCCAAATACGACCCCGCATGGTGTGTGAATAATCACCACCACGAGTAGAAGAATGAGGGTCAGAACTTGGCCGAATAGCATCATGTTATTAATTCTTTTTGTTTTGTTGTTTTTGTTATCTTATGCCCGAAACGCATACAGTCAGAAGCACCATGCCATAGGGCTAATACCTTGCTTAGGCTTGGCATAGTAAAAGAGTTACCATAGCTGTTTACTTTTTGACAACGTTTTTTTGCGAAAATCTTCCCGCTTTTGGATTCATCCCGAATAACAAACTGATTTTAAAAGGTAAAACTAAAGCCGGTTTTATTTATCTCTTTTTGTACTGCACTTTTTTACAAGACAGTTTTTTACCGAACTGTTAGCCACAAGAATAGGCGGTGTGTTTATTCAATGTGAGCAGTACAACATTTTTCTCTTTAATGTCGGAAACCTGCTATGTCATTGGCCATTATTCACAGCCGCGCCAGTATTGGCGTACAAGCCCCTGCCGTTACGATTGAGGTACACCTCAGTCAGGGTTTGCCGGGGTTAACATTAGTCGGATTAGCCGAAACCTCCGTCAAAGAAGCACGAGATCGGGTACGCAGCGCATTGCTCAACAGTGGGTTTGAATTTCCAGCGCGGCGGATAACCGTTAACCTTGCACCAGCCGATCTTCCCAAAGAGGGTGGCCGTTTTGATTTGCCAATAGCACTGGGCATTTTGGCCGCTTCAGGGCAAATCGCCGCCGATAAGCTGCCAATGCACGAATTTATCGGGGAGTTGGCACTGTCGGGTGAGCTTCGTGCAGTCACCGGCGTGATCCCCGCCGCGCTCTCGGCACATCAGGTACAGCGGCGGCTGATCCTTGCCACCACCAACGCTGAACAAGCCCAGCTGGTGGCGCATGCCAATCCGCTCTCTGCCCATTCACTACAGGCGGTGTGTGACTATCTCAACGGTAAGGCCACGCTTGATATGCCGCAACAACAACATTCAGAGGCGGCAGCAAACAGCTATCAGAACGGATCAGGGCTAGATTTGCAGGATATTATCGGTCAGCAGCAGGCCAAGCGCGCACTGGAGATTGCCGCCAGTGGGCAGCATCACCTGCTGTTACTTGGCCCGCCGGGAACCGGAAAAACCATGCTGGCCAGCCGCCTGCGTGATCTGCTGCCGGTGATGAGTGATCAAGAGGCATTGGAAACCGCTGCTATTGGCAGTTTAGTGCATCAGGATATTCATCGTGGAAACTGGAAACAGCGGCCATTTCGCACGCCGCATCACAGTGCCTCAACCGCAGCACTGGTGGGCGGTGGCAGCATGCCGCGCCCCGGTGAGATATCGCTTTCCCATAACGGGATCTTGTTTTTAGATGAGTTGCCAGAGTTTGAACGTAAAGTGCTTGATGCGCTGCGCGAGCCGCTTGAGTCGGGTGAAATTGTTATCTCGCGTGCACAGGCAAAAGTCTGTTTTCCGGCTCGTTTTCAGCTAATTGCTGCGATGAACCCCAGCCCAACCGGACACTATCAGGGGGTACACAACCGCAGTAATCCACAGCAGGTGTTGCGCTATTTAAGCCGTTTATCCGGCCCATTTTTAGACCGTTTTGATCTCTCCATTGAAGTCCCTTTGCTGCCGCAAGGCAGCCTGACACAAAACCCACAACGTGGTGACAGCAGCCAACAAGTTCGTGAACGGGTATTACAAGCACAGCAGCGGCAAAAACAGCGGCGCGGCAAGCTCAATGCGATGCTCAGTAGCCGTGAAGTGGAGCATGATTGCCACCTAAGCGATGCTGACAGTGATTTTCTTGAGCAAACGCTCAATCGTCTTGGTTTATCAGTGCGGGCCTATCACCGAATTTTAAAAGTTGCCCGCACGATTGCTGATTTAGCCGCCGAAGATCAGATTCAACGCATACACTTAGCAGAAGCACTCGGATACCGTGCGATGGATAGATTGCTACAACGCCTAACCCAGCAAACCTAATGGTGTAATAGTGTGTAGAAGAGAAAGCACGTAAAAACATCGTGCCGAGAAGATGATGTTGGAAAACCGGGTTATCCTACCTTAAAAAAAACAGGAGCCAGCGGCTCCTGTTGTCTGACTCATCTTGTTTTACTCATCATTATCAGTGTAGTCTTCTACTGCATCTGCCTGTGGTTTCCCGCCAGATAAGGTGTGAAAACGTTTTGGCCGACGCGTACGATCGCGATATTTAATCCACACTTTTTCATTATCCGTTATTGGCTGACGCTCATTTTGACATGCCGCCACAAAGAGCTGCTCCTCTTCAGTGACAGCCTGCCGCTTGCCTGAGTCTAGCTCATCAAACGCACAGCCAAAATGCTCAAGAAGTTGCGCCTCTTTGATGGTGAAATCGCCGTGACGGGCGAAACCACGCGGATAATGCTTGTTATCGAAGAAACGACGTGTTGTGACAAAGCTTTCCGCCATATTGAGACAAGCTCCTAAACTATCATGGTCAAAGGGTCTATGGCGCGGAGTATTATTGAGCCTTGACGCTGATGTAAAACAAATTATTTTAATCGTTATGATAAGTTTTTTTGGAGATATGCAGTGGATACCGAATTACTGAAAACCTTTATCGTGGTCAGTAAAACCCGCCACTTCGGTAAGGCCGCAGAATCTCTGTTTCTGACCCAGTCGGCGGTCAGTTTCCGTATTCGCCAGCTAGAAACTCAACTCAATGCCACACTGTTTAATCGGCATCGTAATAATATCCAGCTCACCCCTGCCGGTGAGCGATTAGTACCGTATGCACGCAACTTGTTGCAAACTTGGCAACAAGCGCAGCAAGATGTCAGCCAATCGCCTCAAATCGCACCATTACGGATTGTGGCATCACCCTGTTTGTGGGAGTCGGTACTCGGTGGTTTTCTACAGCATGTTACCTTGCAATATCCGGCACTACCTCTGCAAACCGAGTACAGCCCGCCACGCACGTTATTGCGCCCGTTGTTTGAGCAGAATATTGATTTAGCCTTTAGTTTTGATCACGTGCACAACCGTGACCTTATCGCACAGCCTTGTGCAGAGATCTCGTTACAATTGTTTGCTGATAGTTCGCTACACACCTCAAAAAACCGAGCTGAACACTATAGCTTAATTGAGTGGGGTAGCCATTTTATGCAACAGCAGAGTGCATGGTTTACCGCAGAGCCCCCCCCCCGATTGCATAGCCACTCAATGCAGCAGGTTTTACAGCAGCTATATCAACATAAGGGGTGTGCTTTTTTGCCAATCAGTATGCAGGCAGAGCTTAGTTTGCATGGGTTAACCGTGGTTAATGAAATTCCACCTCTGACTTTTACCTTGTATGCTATCTGGCCAGAGAACAGCTTGCACGATGCATTAATTCGTCAAGTGTTGTTATCGTTTTCAGACTGTCAGTGATAGCAATGGATTGTGATAGGCCAGCAAGAAGAGGCTGTATGTAACAATAGGCTAAAAATGGTCGAGCACTGCGCAACGAAAAAACAGACAAGCCGATGATACCGGCTTGCCTGTGGTATACTTAACGCTGTTGAAGAAGGAATTTCACTAAGCCATTGTACTGTTGGGTAAATTCTGCAGTATCTTTCGCTTCAATTCCCCCCATATTAATCTGATATTTACCGTTAATAACCACGGCCGGTACACCACGGATCTCATAGGTTTTCGCTGCTTGCTCTTGTTTAGCGACCAACGAGTTCACCATAAAGCTATTCAGTGCAGCATCATACTCTGTGCCTTTGACACCAATACTCTCAAATGCAGCACGAATATCCTGAGCATTTTTGATGCTTTGGGTTTTCTGAATCCCCTCAAACAGCACTGGCTGAATTTTTGCTTCAACCCCCATCACCATCGCCACAGCCCAAGCACGGGTTAGATCTTTACCGAGTGGGCCTAAGAAATCGACGTGATATTGCAAAAACTCCCCCCCTTCCGGTACTGCTTTTTTAATTTGTTCAGGGAAATGGTATGAAAACTCAAAATCATAGCAATGTGGGCAATAAAACGAAAAAAACTCAATCGCTTGCGGTTCAGTTGTCACCGGTTTATCAAAGGTTGTGTACTGCTTACCATCGGTAAAAGTAGCGGCTGCTGCTGAAGCTGCAAAAAGAGGCGTACTTAACAGTAAACCGATGAGCAAAGTGCCTATTTTTTTCATGTATAACCTCGATTTCATTATTGAAATAATCATTCTTAGCGTGTGTTAACCGCTACTTTAAGGCAAGCATGACTGATCCAGCAATAGCACCAATGATAAAGTTTTGTAAAGCATAGGTAACAGAAAATAGAGGGATTCCCTGCATCAAAAGAGGGCATAAATCAGAAATTCAGCAGAAGGCAGATTTGTAAAAGAGAGATTATGTCTGTAATACCGCTTATAGCCTGCAACTATGCAGGCTATAAGCATGAATAGGCGGTTATCACAATATTACCAATGGTGATAGCGCCACTAAAATCTTATTTTTGCGTCAGCAAAAACTTCACAATATCACCAAACTGTTTGGTGAAATCTTCATTACTTTTCGCATCAATTCCACGGGCATCAACACGGAATTTGCCATTAATGTAGAAAGCCGGTACGCCTTCAACTTGAAAATCTTGTGCTGCTTTACTCTGCTGCGCCACAAACGAGCTAACCATAAAGCTATTGAGTGCAGCGTCATACTCCTCACCACTGACCCCCACTTTTTCAAACGCAGCACGAATATCAGCCGGTGTCTTAATACTGCGTGATTTTTGAATACCCTCAAACAGCACAGGAGCTACTTTTTCTTGGACATCAAGCACATTCGCAACAGCCCATGCACGGCTTAAATCTTTTGCCAGTGGCCCCATAAAATCCACATGGTACTGTTTGAAACTGCCGCCGCTTGGCACTTCACTACGCACGGTTTGCGGAATGTGATAGGTACTTTCAAAGGCAAAACAGGCTGGACAGTAAAAGGAGAAAAACTCAACGGCTTCGGGTTGTACTGAAGCTGGACGATCAAGCGCCGTGTACTCTTTTCCCTCTTTAAACTGTGCCGCAGAGACATTTGCAGCCAGCACCAGCGAGGCCAACGTAAGCCAAATTTTTTTCATGTAGAATCATCCTTTTAATTCTTAAAGTAACAATCAGTTATTTTTATCAACAGCGACATTATAGGGATAACGCCCCCACTACCGCTACTCTCAATACATTGGCATCAATTGCAGTGGAGGCTCGCGCAGTGCAGCAATTTGCTCTTTACAAGCCAAAATTTGCTGCTCCCAGTAGCGCGGTTCGGCAAACCACGGAAAACTGCGTGGAAATGCAGGGTCTTCCCAGCGGCGTGCCAACCACGCCATGTAATGCACCATTCTCAGACCACGTAAAGGCTCGATCAGTTGCACTTCACGGGCAGTAAAATCACTAAATTCACTATAGCTTTCAATCAGCAGATCTAACTGCATCAACCGCTCATTACGATCACCATTGAGCAGCATCCATAAATCCTGCATTGCAGGACCGTTACGGGCATCATCTAAATCAACAAACAGTGGGCCATCGCGCCATAAAATATTACCCGGATGGCAATCACCGTGCAGACGTAGCGGCTGCCAATCGGCATACCAACGTTGCTCTATTTCGCTGATCAGTAAATTAAGGTCAGAAAAAAATACCTTGCGCAGGCCATCAGGAATAAATGCTGACTGCTGCAAAAAATCGCGCGGTTGATACAGATACTCATCCAGACCTATTGTTGGGCGATCAGCAAAACGCTGCTTGCGCCCTTGTTGGTGTAAACGCCCCATAAAGCGCCCCACCCACTCAAGTTGTTCAAGGTTATCCACTTCATATTGACGGCCACCCACACTTGGGAATACGGCAAACAAAAAACCTTGATATTGATGAAGTGTCTGACCATGCAGTACCAATGCTGCAACAACGGGAATTTCTGCATCAGCCAGCTCTTGTGCGAACTGGTGCTCTTCGAGGATTTGTGCCTCACTCCAGCGCCCTGGACGGTAAAATTTCACCACATAACGGCGACGATCTTCATCTAAAAATTGATATACCCGATTTTCATAGCTATTAAGAGCCAGCAGACCAGAGTCTACTCGCAAACCAACAGCTTCAAGCGCATCCATAATAAGATCAGGCGAGAGAGTCTGGAAAGCAAAGGCACTGCCCGTATGATGGGTCATAATGATCAACTCTGATGAAGGTTTATGCATGCAGCATAGCAGAGTTGAGCCTGACAAAAAACGCCGCACAGAACCACGCTCCTGTGCGGTGTTTATCTAGAGTACATTATTAATTGACGTTAACGTTCGGTAAAAAAGCGGCTTTCTGCACGCGCTTTTACTGTGTTATTGTCACTTACAAGGCTTACGGTAAATTCAATATCTGTCACCGTTTTGCTCAGGCTTTCAGGTGTAACGGCTACGCTAATGGGTTGGGTATAAATCTCCCCTGCCGCAACCGCAATAGTCTGTGGACCATACCACTGTATGCCTGCCGGTAAACCCACCACATTTAAGCGATACTGTGCGCTCTGCTGAGTTTTATTTTGCACTTTGAGAATAAAGGTATTCTCTACATCACCATCATTATTAATGCGATAAAGCTGATTACGATCACGCAGCACATCGAGGCTCACACTGCTTAAACTGAGCAAATTAAGGGTGAACAACCCGATCATCACCAGTAATACCAAGCCGTAACCAAGCAATTTTGGCCGTAATACACGTGATGGAGAGTGTACTATTGGCTGATTTCCAACCAATTTTTCAGCCAGTGTGTGTTCGGTGGTATAGCTGATTAACCCAGGGGCATAACCCATTTTTTGCATGGTATTATCACAAGCATCAACACAAGCACCGCAGTTAATACACTCATATTGCAACCCATGACGAATATCAATACCTGTCGGGCACACCTGAACGCAAAGTTTGCAATCAATACAATCACCTAAACCCAGTGTTTTGGGGTCCGCTTTGCGGCTACGTGGCCCACGCGTTTCACCGCGGGCGGCATCGTAACCCACAATATAGGTATCACGATCAAACATCGCCGACTGAAAACGGGCATACGGGCAGATATGGGTACACATAATCGCCCGCATCCAACCGGCATTGCCATAGGTGCAGAGCATAAAAAACAGTACCCAAAACAGCACCCAACCGTTACTTGCCCCGCTAAAAAACTCACGAAATAGTTGCTGTGCAGGAACAAAATAGCTGACAAACGCCAGCGCAGTGAGCAATGAAAACCCCAGCCAGCACAGGTGCTTGGCCATTTTCCTTAGCAGTTTATCGCGATCCCATTCCCGCTGATCCCGTTTACGCCGCTGATTGGCACTGCCTTCAAAACGCTCCTCAAACCAGATAAAAATAAAGGTCCAGACCGTCTGCGGGCAGAGAAAACCACACCACACCCGCCCCAAAAACGTTGTGATAAAAAACAGCGCAAATGCTGCAATAATCAGCAGCCACGCCAATAGCGTTAAATCTTGTGGGAATAAACTGGTCGCAAAAAAGGTAAATCGCAGTTGAGTTAAATCAAAAAGTATTGCTTGTTGCCCGTGAAAGCGTAGCCATGGCAGGCCAAAAAACAGCAACATCAGTATCCAGCCCAGATTACGGCGTAAACGCTGATATACACCCCGCATTGCACGGACATACACCCGCTGGGTTGGGTCAAACGGTTCGGGTTTCGTTGACCTATTTTTTACAGGGATATCAGGTGTTGGCTGCATCAAAAGCACTCTCTGCTCAGACAGACATGTTTAGCTCATATACATAATTATACGGCGTGCCAACCGAAAACAAAGACACATTTTGATTACTTTTTAGCAGCATGTGCGCGACATCGATAATCACAACAAAACAGAAAAACAAACTACCGCTGGCGATCCTCTTCCAGCGGTATAACACACACGTTTGCTAACACTGTACTTTTTGTAAGCCCTGCGTGTCTAAAAACAGCACAATTTATCTTTTAGGATCGTTTTTTACACAAACATACCGCTACATGCATTAATCTTTAATGATACCGCGCGCGCGTAACAGTGCAGTTTTGAAATCATCCTCATAATCTTTTGCTAACCCAGGGATTGGCGCTGTTTTTTCTGACTCACGCATTTTAAGATGATAAATCAAGATATCATCGGTCAGATCGCTCAACGCCCCCTGAAACCCAGCCTCTTGTGCCAGTTTTTGCAAAAACGCGATCAGATTCAGATCAGGGTCTTTCTGCCATGCAGGATGCAGTAACTCAATTAACTCATTCACGCGATGACACTTCATTCTCACACTCCTCACACTGTATTAAAGGATCCCCATATTCACTATTTAAGTGGCACATCAAGCTGTACATCCACCACGAACATGGTTAGCCGCCAAAGGCAGCAAGATTTAATGGCGCTGCGTATCAGTATGTAATATTTCCCTTTCATAGAGCAACATGCTCGAAGTTAGTGCTACGCAATGGCTTTATTACCGCTATTTTGTATGAAAACATTTCAATTATACTGGTTATGCGTAGAATAAGTGCGGTAAACATAGAGGAGTGCGCAGTGAAAGAGCCGATTACCGGTGTCATTTTAGCCGGTGGAAAAGCAAGGCGTATGGGAGGAATAGACAAAGGATTGATCGTTGTTGCAGACAAGATGTTGTATCAGCATGTCGCACAACGTTTAGCGCCACAAGTCAGCCAATTGCTGATCAATGCTAATCGACATATTACTGAATATCGCCGCAGCGGTTATCCAGTTTATGCTGACTCTCTGGCTGGATATCCTGGCCCGTTAGCAGGCATGCTCACTGCATTGCAGCACGCACACACAGATTGGATCTTATGTGTGCCTTGCGATAGTCCTCTACTTCCCCCTGATCTTGCTGCACGCTTATTACACGCAGTAGGCACTGCTGATTGTGCAATAGTCACCGATGGCGAGCAGGTACACCCTGTTTTTGCGCTGCTACATCGCAGACTCATTCCCGCATTACAGCACTTTTTGCAGAGAGATGAACGCAAACTTATGCTATTTTTTGCTCTGCAACACTGTGTAACGGTTGATTTCTCTGATCAAGCGATGGCTTTTTGTAATGTAAACACGCCTGATAATTGTATGATGATAGAGCCCCTGTTACGGAGTGATACATGACACTGCCAATACTGGGCATTGTTGGCTACAGCGGTAGTGGCAAAACCACATTGCTAAAAAGGGTACTACCTCTGCTACGCCAACGGGGAATTAAACCCGCACTGATTAAGCATACACACCATGATGTTGATGTTGATACACCAGGCAAAGACAGCTTTGAGCTACGCAAAGCGGGTGCAGACCAAACCATTGTAGTGTGTGACCAACGCTGGGCACTGATGACTGAAACACCACAACATCCCGTATTACTGGCTGCGCTATGTGCTCAACTGGATGCATCTTTGCTGGATTTGGTGCTAGTAGAGGGATTTAAACATGAGCCTATCCCTAAAATTATGCTCTATCGTGAAACGGTAAACAAACCACTGGCCAGTTTACTGATACCGACCGATTCACAACTGATTGCATTGGGTACGGATAACCCAACTGCACTGCCTTGTGCTCTTTCAGTTCCGGTTCTGGATATCAATCAACCCGCACAATTTGCCGATTTCATTCAAACTTGGCTGAAATTACCTGCTTAATCTGAGCGGTTAAGCCCGTTTCACTGTGTGTTGGTAAACGGCAAAAACGTAAACTGCAAAAAAGTGTGCCACATCATGGGTCGATACGCGCATTGCAACACAACAGCAAAACCTATAACAACATAATAATTGCACCATGACACCACCGTATTCGGTTGGGAGGACACATGAATCACCACCACCATCAAAAAGCAGCCCAGCGTAATCTGTCGTATCAATTAGCTGAAAGTATTGGTCGCCAGATGTTAAACAGCCAAATCGAGCCGGGCTCAATTCTACCCGGTGAAATGGAGCTAGGCGAAATGTACGGCGTTAGCCGCACTGCCGTACGAGAAGCAGTAAAAATGCTTGCTGCCAAAGGGATGTTATTGCCACGTCCACGTATTGGTACTCGTGTGATGCCACGCCGAAATTGGAATTTTCTTGATCAAGACTTACTCACTTGGTGGGCAGAGCAAGATGACAAACAAAAACTGGTTGCAGAATTTCATGTCATGCGTGAAATGCTTGAACCTAAAGCAGCATCTATGGCAGCACTGCATGCATCCTCTGAAGATCGGCATCAGCTCTCTTTACTGATGGGTGAGATGCGTGCCCTAGACGAACAGTTTGATAAAGAGCGATGGATTGAAGTTGACACTCAGTTTCATCAAATGATCTATTTCTCAAGCGGTAATCCGTTCCTTACTCCATTTGGTAATCTGTTTAAAGCGGTATTTCAGGTCTATTTTCGTACCGTTACGCGTGACTCTGTTGTGCGCTTAGAGTGCCATCAAGCCATTATTGATGCGATTTTACGCTCAGATCCTGTTGCTGCTGCTGCCGCAGTAGAGGCGTTGATTAACGATCCCTATTAAGCTTTTTACTGCCCACTTTTATCCGCTGTGCGCGGATAAAAGTGGGGGTTAGGCTATCTGATAACCGATGAGATACCTTAACGCATTACCGTGTATTGATTGGCTTGGCGAAATGAATTTGCTGCGGTAAAGTCACCCACTTTTGCCACGTACTCACGGGGATTTTACAGAATGCATATTGGATTTGATTACGGCACGGCCAACTGCTCTGTCGGCCATATGGTAGACGGTCAGCCACAACTGCTCCCTCTAGAGCAACATTCGCCTTACCTTCCATCAATGATCTGTGCACCCACCCGCGAATCAGTCAGTGAGTACTTGCATAAATATTGGCAACGGCCAACACCCGATAAAGCCAGCCAACAACTGCTGCGTACAGCCATTAACACCAATCGCGATGAAGATATTCACGTTAGTGCCGACTGCCTGCGCTTTGGTTTGCACGCACTGCAACACTATATTCTTGAGCCTGATGATGTCTATTTTGTTAAATCACCTAAATCATTTCTTGGCGCAAACGGGTTAAAAAACCAACAGATTGCGCTATTTGAAGATCTGGTATGCAGCATGATGTATCACATCAAACAGCAAGCAGAGCAGCAGCTCAACCAAAGCATTCGTCAGACTGTGATTGGTCGTCCAATTAACTTTCAAGGTACAGGCGGTGAAGAGGCGAATCGGCAAGCACAGGGGATCTTACTGCGTGCGGCGCAGCGTGCCGGATTTCAAGATATTGAATTTCAATTTGAACCGGTTGCCGCAGGGCTAGATTTTGAAGCCACTTTGCAAAAAGAACAGGTGGTTTTAGTGGTCGATATTGGCGGTGGAACAACAGACTGCTCACTGCTACTTATGGGCCCACAATGGCATGCGCAAGCTGATCGTCAACATAGTTTGCTAGGGCACAGTGGATGCAGAGTTGGGGGTAATGATCTGGATATTGCACTGACCTTTCATCAACTGATGCCGTTACTGGGCATGGGCGGTTCGACTGAAAAAGGCACTGCGTTACCGACGCTACCATACTGGAATGCCATCGCCATTAATAATGTGCCTGCTCAAGCTGATTTTTACGGCAGCGCCAACAGTAAAGTGTTACAAGCTTTGTTGCGTGATGCCGCAGATCCCATCACTTTTTCTCGCCTCGTCAAAGTGTATCGCCAGCGGCTAGGTTATCGTTTAGTCCGTACAGCAGAGGAGAGTAAAATTGCGCTTTCCCAGCAAACCCAAACCACCGTTGATCTGGGCTTTATCAGCACAGAGTTACAGCATCAGATTACTGAAGCGGCACTGGCACAGGCTATCGAACAACCATTACAAAAAATTCAGGCACTGGTTTTCGAAGCCTTAGCGTCTAGCCATCGTCAACCAGATATTATTTATATCACCGGCGGCAGTGCTCGATCCCCCTTATTACGCCATGTATTGCAACAACAATTACCCGGCATTCCGCTAGTTGGTGGCAACGATTTTGGCTCAGTAACCGCAGGCCTCACCCGCTGGGCTGACATTTTGTTTCGTTAATTCCTCTTCACCTTAGCGGCAAAAGGCTGCCGAGAAGCCCTGTTTAAGGTAAAATCAGGGCTTCCGTTAGGTTTTAACCAGATAGATACCTGTAACAACTGAGGTTTACTGCATGACACCGCCACGAAGTATGGCTGGTCTGCCATGGATTGCCGCCATGGCACTTTTCATGCAGACATTAGATGCCACCATCTTAAATACCGCGCTGCCCGCGATGGCTGCTAGTCTGCAACGCTCACCGATTGCCATGCAATCGGCTATTATCAGTTATACCTTAACTGTCGCTCTACTGATCCCAATAAGTGGTTGGATGGCCGATCGTTTTGGGACAAAACGGGTCTTTCTGGCTGCTGTTTCGCTGTTTATTCTTGGCTCACTGAGCTGTGCCGTTTCTGTAAACTTGAGCATGCTCATTGGTTCACGCATCTTACAAGGTGTGGGTGGCGCAATGATGATGCCCGTTGCTCGATTAGCACTGATCCGAGCGTATCCACGCGAACAACTGCTGCCCGTACTTAATTTTGTCACTATGCCAGGGTTAGTCGGCCCGGTACTTGGCCCTCTGCTGGGTGGATGGCTTGTTACCTATACGTCATGGCATTGGATTTTTCTCATTAACCTGCCTATTGGTCTACTTGGCTTATGGTATGCAAAACGTTGCATGCCCGATATCCGCATGCCAACACACCCCTTAGATTGGCGTGGATTTCTTTTGTTTGGGTTAGGGCTTGTACTGGTCACACTGGGAATGGAACTGTTTGGTGAGCACTCACTTGAGCGCAGTATTGCGTATGCAACCCTTGGTGGCGGTATCTTACTGTTACTCAGTTATGGCTGGCATGCCACTCATCATCGTAATCCGTTAATTGATCTAAAATTGTTTCGTATTCGTACCTTTAGTATTGGCATTGCAGGCAATATGTTTTCACGCCTTGGCACGGGTGGGATCCCCTTTTTGTTGCCACTGATGTTACAAGTCGGTTTAGGCTACAGTGCTGAAGTGTCTGGCTGGATGATGGCTCCGATTGCTATTGCTGCCATTTTATCGAAGCCCTTTATTACCCAACTCTTACAGCGGCTCAGTTACCGTACTACGTTACTGCTCACAACACTGCTGATCGCTATCTGTATTGCAGGCATTGGGTTTTATCGCGCGTCATACCCTATTTGGGTTCTGATCCCCCTGTTATTACTGTTTGGTATGTTGATGTCGATACAGTTGACCTCAATGAACACTCTCGCACTGAGTGGGTTGTCAGAACATAATGCCAGCGGCGGTAATGCAGTATTAAGCGTGGCACAACAACTGGCGATAAGTTTTGGCATTGCAGGCAGTGCTTCCATTTTGAGCTTGTATAAAGATCATGGTTTTTTGCTGACTCAGGCCTTTCATCACACATTTTTAACCGTAGCGGGGATCACTTTATTATCCAGTGTGATCTTTATGCTGATGAAACCCCATGATGGGGCGAATATGCACGCCTCAAAAAGTAACCCTATCGTCGATGAATAACCGATAAAACGCGCAGTCTGTTACTGCTTAAAAGCGGTATAAATGTGCTGAGTTCAACATGCATTAAATGAAAAAATAAACCGCGGTGGCATACAATAACCATCGCGGTTTATAACCATTATTATGACTGTGACAACTACACGAGCAACCTATCTCTCATAATAGCTATTTCGTAATAGCTATCTTACAAATAGCGATAGGGTGGCTATCACTTAAGTTATGGTGCTGTAGGATACGGCAGCCAACTCTTCATATCTAAACTCAAGTACTCTTTGTTGTTATAACGCATCATGACACTGCCTTCATTAGCCGCAACCATTGGGGTTGTTTCTGGCAGTGCTTTGATCATCGCGGCTAAATCCACATTATTTTGTGAATAGGCTTCACTGCTGACCATATCGGCAACCAATTGCGAAATTGCCAAATAACTACTTGGCTTAGTAACATGCAGTGGATGTTCTGCTAAGACCGATTTAGCATTAATAAATTTTATCCCTACAGGTACATTTGCAATCGAAGGGCTTGGAATTTCACGCATACCTGAAATTTGCATCATATCCCCTTTTAGCGCCGCGCCATGCTCTGGCACGATAACGACCATGACAGGTCGGCCTGATTTCTCAAGCTGCTGCAAGAAGGTATTGAGATCATCAAACAGTGTTCGTAAGCTCTGTTTGTAATCTGCGCGGGCTGTTTTGCCTGTTTGTGCGTTGATGACTCGGTTACCATCGTGCAAGCTAATGGTATTGTAGTAGAGTGCTTCACGTGCAGAATTTGATTTAAGGCGATTTTTCCACCACGTATCTAGCACCGAAATATCACGGTAGATAGGTGAACCATCAAATGATGTCATTGCCGGTGTTAAACCAGTAAATGGCATTGGTGTAGTTTGTAAATTCCCCAGCGTACGGGCTTCTTGTGCAAAATCACCAAAATGGCCATCGTGGTTCATTGCCCATGACTCGTTAAAACCCACTTTTTTTAGGTTTTCAAATAGATAACAGCGCGAATCAGCCGGTTTAAATAGGCCTGCATTTGACTCTTGCCCACAGCTTGCGCGCAGTAATCGGATCATCGCTGGGCCACTGTAGGTTGATGCTGAGTTAAAAGCATCAAACACCACATCCAATGAGTTCCACAGTGGGTGATCACGTAATCCGACCATATCCATATCTGACCAACTTAATGAGCAGATATTGAGGATTAACACATCAAACGGGGCACTGTTCGCGGGGATCGGCGAGAAAGTCGTCGCCTGCTGGCTCTGTTGCTGATAAAAGGCAGCCAGTGCGTTGTTTAATACCTGATCATCAGGTGTCCCACTCGATTGGGCAGGTACATTATCTGCACCAACATCTGTATTACCACTATCTACTGTTGCTGACGAGCCTACTGTTGCTGACGAGCGCAACGCCGTTTGTGGGACGGTGCGATCATCGGCAACCGTTTCCACCGTATGACGAATAAATACAGGTAAGTAAGGGCTTACTGCAATATACAGTAAATAAGCAAAAATCAGGGCAGAAAAACGGACAAACTGGCTCAAAAATAGATAACTGAGCAAAAGTACTAAGCCAATGGCTAACCAGTTCCAATTAATAAACCGTCCTGCCAACTCAAACAGGTAATCGGAAGAAAATGACTCTACCGCCGATGATTGCGCGATTAAGCGGCTAAAAGGCGGTAACCATGAGTCATAATAATACAAGGCAATACCGGCCGGTATTGCCAATATGTGCCGCAATCGGTGTAGCCAAACAGGAGGCAATGGAAAGAGCAAAAACGCAGCAAGGGCGAGATTGTACAAAGGGTGAAAATTAATCAACCCAAATCCAAACAGTGCAAATTTGGTGATAAAGTAGAAATTCCACAGACCTAATCCACGCCAGTGGCGTAAAGCTGTTGGTAACGGTGATAGCGTTACGTCATTCATACTAATCCCTTATTGTGCATTCTATTGGTCATGATCGGTCTGTTACTCTGTGAGTTATCGCAGTATTGTTATGGTATGGGTGTAGAGTACGGTGCTGATTAGCAGTGATAATTACAGTGCCGTGTCTGGTTTTTCTGTTGTTTTGTTCTGTGTCTCTTTCTTTTGTGAAAATTCAGCCATATGTTCTATTTTACCCCGTGACGCAATCATAATACGTTTTTGGTAACGCGGGCGAATGAGCGTATGCCGTATGATCTTTTTACCCCATACAAAAAGTGGGCGAATATAAAATCCAATTAAACCGGCAATAATGGCGGTAAGTAGTACAACTTGTCCAAAAGATTGTAAATCCATACTTACGCTCTCAATGGTAAAATAGCAGGGGTTACACCTGAGCGACGACGTTCTAATTCAACGATATCCAATTTTTGTTGCTCTTGGATCTGTGTATCTCGCACCCCTAATTGTGCTAACAATTCATTGGTATAATCTTTCGGCTCTGGCAACCATGATAGACGTTTTAACTCCGTTTGCAGGGCATCTTGCCCATTAATCACCTGTGACTCGGTAAACAGCGTGCTGATCGGAAGATGAAAGGTATTTTGCAACGCACGATCAGCATCATTTGGCCGACATGCAAAAAAGAAAATATAAATTTGGTCATCAGCCACTGTAATGACATCCCCTTGGCGACGCATTTCACACTGTGCAAGTATGTCGACTAAACCAAGACTAGACACGGGGCGCAAAATAATCAGTAATCCGCGCGTTTCTGCCGTTAAGCTACGATCAATTTCATCTTGTAAAAGTGGGTAAAAATCACGGGCAGGAATATAACCTTTCAATTGTAAAGGTTGTGATGATGCCAATAAACTGTCAATGCTTGGGCGGAGCATATTTGGAAAAATCACCCCTTGCACCATTTGTAGCAGACCAATAAAGCGTGATACATGACAAGAAAAAGGCATAACCATATTTGCCCCCGCTGACAAAAAGAGGCTGTCATCAAGGTTACGCAAACAGTTGGCTGTTTCACGTACGACAATTTTTAATCGTGCACCACGCTCACTGCGTAGCTGATAAATATCACGCGCTAAACTGTCGGTTTGTGCTGTTTCAGTGATCGCAAAAATGACCGTAGCATTCACTGCCTGACGCGCAGCGGCTAATAATGCAGGCTTATCAACAAACAGTTTCCAGTGGCGAGAGGGAGCAACTGTACCTGCCAATACACTTTGTATGGCTAAAATTTGATCTTCATCGGCTAATGAGCCGAGTACCAGATCATTTTCAGCTGTATGTAAGGCCAGCCTCTCTTGTTGTACA
Organism: Plesiomonas sp.; assembly: GCF_051652165.1. Lineage (GTDB taxonomy): Bacteria > Pseudomonadota > Gammaproteobacteria > Enterobacterales > CAMTGL01 > Plesiomonas. Next base: position 82,220 of record NZ_JBOFTR010000002.1, on the reverse strand, counting down.
GAGAGTTTTACACTAATCCCTGCAGACACACCTTTAGCATTACGCCAGTAGGCCAAATCGTACTCAATCAACTCCGCTTGACGACGTAAGTGCACGCAGCCAGCTAACCACGGATTACACTGATTTAACCCTTGGCGTTGTTGTTGCACATTGGCTCCAACCCCCACAACTAATAGGGTTAATTGGTTGTCTTCTGCCCAACGAGAGAGCGTTTGAATATCTTTTTGTAATTGTGCTATCTCAGTGTTTTCAAGCGTCGCAGCTTGATACTGAACAATAATAATATCTACCCGTTTGATTCCAAACCAACGCATTTCATCTGGTAGACATTGAAGCCATTTCCCCTGATTATCTTGTGCAAGCTGGAAAATATCCCCGACCAGTTGGTCATTTTTTAAAACCGCCTGATATGACTCCTCCAGAGGTAATGCGGTAGAGAAGTAGTAACGGGTACTCGGTTCAACACGCTCTAAAAACGTGATAATTAACCGCTCGGCAATCGGTGGATGATCTGCCGTTACCCAGTAAACGCCACCTTCACGCAACTCTGTAAAACTCATAGGTAAGCCATCAATGGCTAATTGGAACATCTCATTCATTCTCTTTTGTTCTCAATGCATATGGCCTATCTACAAGACAAGCTTATTAAACAACCATTTGTAACAAAAATGCAGTTTAATAAATAAAATATAACTGTGCGTTTTACTCTCATATCAATAATAATAAAATATCATGGTTATTTTGTATTTTTTCGCTAACACTATGTTGTATATCAACATAACACACCGACAAAACAATCCGATTCATAGTACCATTAAAGCCTATATTCACCTTAGATTGTGTATAATCTGTAAATATAATGACGTTTTTAATAACAGCATTTCATACGCTTTTCCCATTCATATGCGGCCGTTGGGTGTTGAGTTAACAGGAAATCCGTAAGCATTTGAGGGGTGAACCATGACGAAAATAACAAAACAATATGTCGTCGGCGATGATGTGGCTAATCTGATCCACTGCTACAGTATGAATCAAATGCAGTATCTTGAAGTAAAAGATATTCAGGCGATAAAACAGATTACACAACGTTGGCCGCTACTTGCCGAGTCTATTGATAACGCCATCATATCGCCATCAAGCACCGAAGAAAGCAACGCATAATACCCGTACTTGCACCGTCAACTGAACACAAAGGATATACGCTATGCCAGTGATAGCCATTCAAGGGATCCGCGGAGGGTGCGGTACAACTACCGTTGCCGCAGGGCTGGCAGCTGCACTTCAGAGCTTACATTTTCCGGTTTTATTGTGGGATTTGAGCCCAAACAACCTGCTCAGTCAACATATTGGGTTGCCCTTTAATGAGCCAACAGGATGGGCAAGTGCCTTAACTCAAGGCAAACCTTGGCATCATGCTGCGTTTACGACTGAACAAGCGGGTATTCAGTTATTGCCTTTTGGTCTTATCGACAACGTTCAAGCACTCAATTCGTTCTCTGCCAATTGGCTAACAGACGCACTGGCAAGTTTAGCGTTACCCCGTAATAGCTGGGTTATTCTAGACACACCGTTATATCCACACTTTCTGAGCCAACAAGCAGAGCAAGTTGCAGATATTTGGTTACAGGTGACAGAAGCCGATCCGGCCTGCCATGCTCTGATGCAAAACCGATTACCCGCTCAGAAACATGCATCCACCACAAACCCTGTGGTTCAAGATGATACACAAGATCATAAGTCTGATAACGCCAAAGAACCCGCTCATCAATATGAGAGCTCACTCGAAACTCGGCAACGTTATTGGCTTGTAAACCGCTACCATACTGCCACTCAGTTATCGCGTGATATTTGGCAATTGTGGCACACCACACTCGGTCAGTGGTTGATCCCAAGTGCTATTCATCAAGATGAAGCCCTGCGTGAGGCTCTGGCAAAAAAGCAGCTCATCAACCATTCAGCACCAGGCTCACTGGCTATGCAAGACTTTTTATCACTGGCTATCTGGTGTAAAGCCCTGCTGGAGCAGCCATGATGTTTGACTCGGTATTGCGTGGAATATTTACCCCTGAATTTACAGCAAGTATTCAAGCTCGCTATCAGCGTTACCATCGCAATTGGCGTAGCCCACTTGCATTGTGCGGTGTGGTGCTATGGTTACTGATGTGGGTTCTTATACGGTTTGAATCTCCTGCTTGCCAATGGTTAAGCCAAAATAAACAGACGCTCTACCCATTATTGCGCCAACCGAAACGGCAGTTCGCTGATCCACTTCGCTTACTAATACAAACACTCTGGTTATTGCTGCGTGGTGCATACAGTTATAAACCTAATATTGCGCAAAAAATCAGCCACTTATCTGCTGCCTTGTTCGGTCATCTTTTGGCATTTAAGCAGCGGCTATACCATAAAATCAGCACATTTCAATATTACAGTGTCCCATTATTACGCTCACTGAGCGAAAAAGGCCCATGGTATCAGACCAATAACTGGCTTATTGCTGCACTACGTTGGGGTTATCTGATTATTGCGCTATTACTGGCTGTACTCTGTATTACCGAGCCTTTTGGGTTGGTAGCGCAATTAACGTTTGTGATCATTTTATGGGTGATGGCGCTGCTCATTCGCAATATTCCAGGCCGTTTTTCCAGCATGATGATGATCGTGCTCTCTGTTGTTATCTCTTGCCGTTATTTATGGTGGCGCTATACCGCAACGTTAAATTGGGATAACAGCGTTGATCTCTTTTTTGGCCTAGGTCTATTGGCCGCGGAAACCTATTCATGGCTGGTGTTGATGCTCGGTTACTTCCAGACTATCTGGCCATTGCAACGCAAACCCTACCCATTACCGACTAATATGGATACGTGGCCTTCGGTTGATATTTATATCCCAACCTATAATGAAGATCTGTCAGTTATTCGCCCAACGGTGTATGCAGCATTGGGCTTAGATTGGCCACAAGAGAAGCTCAATATCTACATTTTAGATGATGGGAAACGCAGCTATTTAGCTGACTTTGCCACAGAAGTAGGTGTGCACTATCTGATTCGAGATAACAACGCTCACGCAAAAGCAGGGAATCTCAATGCGGCGATGAAGATCACCCAAGGTGAATTTATCGCCATTTTTGACTGTGACCATATTCCTACTCGCTCATTTTTACAAATGACACTTGGCTGGTTTGTTAAAGATGACAAACTCGGTGTTATGCAGACACCGCACCACTTTTTTTCACCCGACCCGTTTGAGCGTAACTTAGGGAACTTTCGCAAAACACCGAATGAAAACACCCTGTTTTACGGTTTGGTGCAAGACGGTAATGACACGTGGGATGCCACCTTTTTCTGCGGCTCGTGCGCAGTGATCCGCCGCTCGGCGCTGGAGGAGATTGGAGGGTTTGCAGTAGAAACCGTGACTGAAGATGCTCATACTTCACTACGGCTGCACCGCCACGGCTACCGATCTGCCTATATCCGTATTCCACAAGCAGCAGGGCTGGCGACTGAAAGCCTTTCAGCACACGTTGGGCAACGTATTCGCTGGGCTCGCGGTATGGTGCAGATATTTCGCCTTGATAACCCATTGTTTGGAAAGGGCTTATCGTGGGCACAACGTATCTGTTATAGCAACGCCATGCTGCACTTTTTATCGGGTATTCCCCGTTTAGTGTATTTAACTGCCCCTTTGGCTTTTTTGATTTTCCACGCTTATATCATCTATGCACCTGCGGTGATGATCTTGCTCTATGTTGTGCCACACATGGTACACGCCAGCTTAACGAACTCACGCATTCAGGGAAAATACCGCTACTCTTTTTGGAGTGAGATCTACGAAACCGTACTCTCTTGGTATATCGCCCGCCCAACGACGATAGCATTGATTAACCCGCACAAAGGGAAGTTTAATGTCACTGCAAAAGGGGGGTTAATCGACCATCAATATTTTGACTGGGATATTTCACGCCCTTTTTTGGTGCTCGCAATGATCAACCTGCTCGGTGTTGGTTTTGCTATTTACCGCTTTATTTGGGGGCCAAGTGATGAGATCGTCACTGTATTTGTCAGCTTATTGTGGACATTTTACAACCTGCTACTGCTCGGTGGCGCAGTGGCTGTGGCTTCTGAAGTTAAACAGGTTCGACGCACTCACCGCGTGCAAATTACCTTACCGGCCGTAATTTATCGTAACAATGGCCATGCCTACCCTTGTACGATGGTTGACTACTCTGATGGCGGTGTAGGTATTGAAATGCCACAAGTTCAGAAATTTGATGCCGGTGAAATCGTACAGTTAATGCTCAAACGGGGTACGCAAGAGTTTTTGTTTAAAGCTCGTGTCTGTAATCAGCGTAATACTTTTTTAGGTGTACAACTTGAGCATATGGATTTGCAGTCTCATATCCAGTTTGTACAGTGTACTTTTGCCAGAGCTGACACATGGGCTATGTGGCAAGAGAGCTATCAACTTGATCAGCCAATGCGCAGTATTCGCGCTATTTTTGAAGTCGGCCTGCGTGGATATAAGCAAATGGCTAAACAAGCCCCCGCCTCTATTCGCTGGCTGATCAATGCCTTGGTATGGATAACCGAATGGATTGGAACATTTATGCCTCATACACCGACAATGAGCCCAGTTGCGGACCCTGTTAACTCGAAGCAAGAAGCTAAATCATGACTGAACTTTCAAAAAAAATCATGCTGATCGCGCTCTCCCTGATCGGGGTCACTCCGGTATTGGCATACGCTGACACAACCTCGGCCAATCAAGCAACGGCAAATCAATCAGTGCCAATGCAAACAACAATGCCACTGTCGACAATCCCTGCTGAAGCACAAACGAGTACTGCGCCACTCCTAACAACACCAGCAGTCTCAACAACGGCACTTGCAGCACCCACGGCAGATGCACCTCCGGTTAAAAATGAGCAGTTTACATTTAATCAACTGCTGCCTGCGGGTGTACTTGAACTGCGAAACGCCCTAAAAAGCATCAAACTCGATTTTGGTGTTCGGGGTGATCAGGTTATCACCAATGCCAATTTACACTTAATCTTTACGCCCTCTCCGGCCATGATCCCGGTATTATCACAGATTAAAGTGTATATGAATGATGAGCTGATGCAGGTTATTCCAATAACTCAAAATCAGATGGGAAAAGAGATCAATCAAACTATTGCGCTTGATCCTAAATTTATTAAAAATTTTAACACCCTACATTTTGAGTTAATCGGCCACTATGAAGCGGGTTGTGAAGACCCCATGAGCAATGCATTGTGGACGGATCTTAGCCGTAAAAGTACCTTAGATTTAACCGTACAATCACTGGCTTTAGACAATAATTTGGCCATGTTCCCTGAGCCATTTTTTGATCCACAAGATATCAACACACTCAACTTACCGTTTGTCTTTCAGCAGACACCGTCTCTGACCACCCAAAAAGCAGCGGCAACACTTGCCTCTTGGTTTGGTATTCAAGCAGCTTGGCGTGGGCAACAGTTTCCCGTGTTATTTAATCAGTTACCTGAACATAACGCGATTGTGTTTGCTACCAACAGCAACCGACCTGACTTTTTAAAAGACTATCCGTTGGTCAATGCACCCACCGTTGAGATGATCAGCCACCCCAATAACCCCTATGTGAAACTTTTGCTCATTTTAGGCCGTAATGATGAAGATTTACTGACTGCCAGCCAAGGTATTGCACTAGGAAATACACTGTTGCGTGGGCAATCAACCACCATTAAACAGGTTGATTTATTGGTCAAACGTAAACCCTACGATGCTCCAAATTGGATTAGGACTGATCGCCCTATTCCATTTAGTGACTTAATGGAGTACCCACAACAGCTACAAGTGTCAGGTCTGACACCAAGCCCAATCACCTTAAACATGAATGTGCCGCCCGATCTGTTCACATGGCGTAGCCCTGGTATTCCACTTAATTTGCAATACCGTTACACCCCCCCTGTCACGAATGACAGTTCACGGCTGAATGTGAGTATTAATGATCAGTTTGTGCAAGCATTTTTGTTGCGCGATTCTGGCCAAGGCGGAAGCACTGAGCGGGTGCGTCTGCCGGTATTGACCGATATGTTCACAAATAACAATAATGTGATGATCCCTGCGCTGAAAATTGGTGCTCGTAACCAGTTACGCTTTGATTTCTCATTTGGCTCATACGCAAATGGAGGGCCGAAGGGGATGTGTGTCACTAACATGACACCAAATGTACAAGCTGCGATTGAACCTAGCTCAACTATCGATTTTAGTGGCTATTATCACTATATCGCGATGCCCGATCTGCGCGCCTTTGCCAATGTTGGCTTTCCGTTTACTCGTTTAGCCGATTTATCTCAGACACTCGTTTTAATGCCAACCAAACCCAGCAGTGCAGAGCTTGATTTACTGTTTAGTTTGATGGGGCGAATGGGGGCATCAACTGGCTATCCGGTAATCAATGTTAGCCTGACAGACGATTGGAAACACGCCAAAACTGCAGATAAAGATCTGTTGCTAATAGGCCAACTCCCTTCTGATGAGCTATTGCTGAGTAAAGATCACAGTGGATTAATCCAACAGACCCGTGCATGGATCAGTCAGCCAATGCGCCAAGTTAACGATCTGCAACTTACGCCATCACAAGCACCTAACCCAAGTGTGCAAGCGGCCAGCCGTGTTGATACTCAATCTGAGGGTGATATTGCAGCTATGATTGGTTTTGAATCGCCGTATGGCTCACAGCGCAGCGTTGTTGCGATGATGGCCTCAGATTCAGCTAACTTTAATCTGATCACCCAAAGTTTAAATAATTCGGGCAAAGTGGCGGCCATGAATGGCTCTGTTGTGGTATTCCGAGATGGCCAATTGCACAGTGATAGAGTCGGTGAGATGTACTATGTCGGCCAACTACCGTGGTGGATGTTGTTGTGGTATCACCTATCACACTACCCTGTTGTCTTGGCGCTGGTTGCCGCTCTTTCAGTTGTCCTTGTCGCGATTGCGCTTTGGAATACCCTGCGTTGGGTAACGCGCCGCCGTTTAGATGATGATCGCCGTTAAGCCATTATTAACTTTAAAATATTATAGAGAAAGAGTGATGCTCCACATGAAAAGGATAACCGTGAACAAACCGCTGATCACACTCCTGCTGACTGTTATGCTGGCGGTTAGCCCTGTGTTGCATGCAACCCCTTGTGAATGGCCTGACTGGACGCTGTTTAAACAACGTTTTTTAGATGAATCAGGGCGGGTAATTGATCACAGTGATCCGCGCCAGATTACCACGTCAGAAGGGCAATCCTATGGGCTGTTTTTTGCACTGGTTGCTGGAGATCAGAAAGCGTTTCGCCAAATATTACGCTGGACCGAAACGCATCTGGCACAAGGTGATTTAGGTGATCACTTGCCAGCGTGGTTATGGGGACGTGACCCTAAAGGCCATATGCAGATTCTTGATCCAAACTCTGCGGCTGATTCAGACTTGTGGATAGCCTATAGCCTCAAAGAGGCGGGCAGATTATGGAATATTCGGGATTATCAGAGCCAATCTGCCCTCATGTTGCAAAAAATCGTCCAAAAAGAGGTGAGCAATTTACCTCAATTAGGCCCGATGTTATTGCCAGGACGCATTGGCTTTACACACCCAGATTACTGGACACTTAATCCAAGTTATGTGCCCCCGTTTATTCTTGAGAATCTGGCCACCAGCTACCCAGATAGCCGCTGGCCTGCAATCAGAAAAGCGGCCAATACACTGCTCATGCAGAGCTCTCCACACGGTTTTGCACCCGATTGGGTTAATTGGACGAAACAGCAACAGTGGCAAGCTAAAACAGGCTCTTCTTGGCTTGGAAGCTACGATGCAATTCGGGTCTATCTGTGGGTAGGTATGCTTAACCCTGATGCACCAGAGTTTACGACACTCATTGCCCATTTTCAGCCGATGGTCAACTATGTCAGCGAGCACCAAAAGCCGCCAGAAAAAATCGATATTCAATCATTGCAGGTCAGTGGTAATCCACCAGTAGGTTTTTCGGCAGCACTCTTGCCGTTGCTTAAACAGTCAAATGCTAACAAAGCATTAGCAGAACAGCATCAATATGTTGCTAACACGCCATTAGCCACAGAAGGGTATTACAACAGTGCCTTGACTCTTTTCGGGCTGGGCTGGCTTGAGAACCGCTACGCATTTTCACCACAAGGTGAGCTGATTTTACAAGGTCGTGCTGCATGTCAGGATTAAAACCACTGATCTATTCACTGTTGGCGGTGAGCCTAAGTCAGGCTATTCCGTCAGTAGATGCGGCACAACCTCTTGTCGAAGTTTCGCCGGTAAACTGGTTACTGAGCCAAGTTCAACTGGGTGAGTCGCGTTTTCGTGATGATTTAGTACAAGACTCGTTGCGCCGTCTGTTCAGTATTGATCCCAATAATCCAGAAGGTTTAGGTGCGCAAATTCGCCTCGATCTACGGCAAAATAAACTCTCTGCGGCAGCCGCTACACTGGCAAAATTAAAGCATGTTGCCCCTGATTCGCTCGCGTATAAAACAGCAAAAATTAACTACAGCCTGACACAGCCACAGCAAAAGGCACAATTGCAACAAGCCCGTTTGTTTGCACGTGCTGGCCGTTATGAACAAGCATTGACACTGTATCAAGCATTATTTCATGGTGTATTTCCAACCCCGATATTGGCTCTAGAATATTGGGATACCGTTGCGCGCAGTGGTAAAACAGAACAGGCACAACAAGCGTTACAACAGCTCAATGCTCAGTATCCTAACAACGGAGCAGTACAACTGGCTTATGCCCAATTACTGTTGAATAAAACCCCTGATTCAGCCGTTGCATTTGCTCTGCTAAGTAAACTGGCCAATGATCCTATTGCACACAATAACGCCTCACAGTTATGGTATAACCAACTGCAGCGGCTACCACAACAACAATCTACCGCCAACTTGTGGCAACAGTATTTGCGTTTGTATCCTGATGCCAGCCCTGAGGCAAAAAAGGGGTATTTAGAGCTGACTACTTTATTAAAAAACCCTGCTTTTCAGGCCAAAATGCGGGCTTATCATCAGCTAGATAACAATTCAAATAACTATGCACTGATTGAACAAGAGCTACAAAAAGCTCTACGTGGATACCCAAATGATCCGCAATTGATTGGCGAGCTTGGGCTATTACGGCTACGACAAGGGCGGCATGCTGAGGCTATTAATCTATTTGAGCGAGCACAAAAACTCGATACCTCGGCAGATGATGCTAACAAGTGGGTCACGCTGCTCAACACTGCACGTTACTGGCAACTTATCACGGTAGGGGATAACGCCTTCGATAAGGGGCAGTTTACTCAAGCCGAAAATGCTTATCGTCGTGCACTGCCTATTGAGCCCACAGACCCTTATGCCAATATTGGATTAGCCAATGTTGCCGCAAAACGGGGTGATATTGCCAAAGCCGATCAGCTGTATCAACAAGCTCTGCGCCAACAGCCTAATAATAGCAGTGCTCTGCGTGGCCGGGTTAATCTCTATATAGAGACAGATCCTGCGAAAGCCCGCCGTTTATTGGCAACCTTATCCCCTGCGCAGCGTAAAAGTGTTGCCAATGACCTAAACCGCATTGAGGCGACCCAATTACAAAAAGAGGCCGAGCAGATGATCGGTCAGCAACAACTGCTTGGTGCAGAAGCTAAATATAGCCAAGCATTACGTTTACAACCTGATGATGTCTGGATTGCCTACAATTTAGCCTCACTGCGGGCGCAGTTAGGGCAGAAAAATGCAGCCGAGACCTTTTCAACCCTGCTTGCGAAAAAACCAACGAGCCCTGAGTTACGTTATGCCTACAGCCTTTTTCTTGCTGGACAAGGGCAAGAGCAACAAGCGATTCGCAGCTTACGCACCTTGCCAGAAACACAGTGGGATACACGCATGCGTGAGTTGGCTCACCGCTTAGAATTTGGCAGTATCATGGATAATGCACGCGCGATGTATAACCGTGGGCAAGATAAAACCGCTATCGCTTATCTGTTGATGCAACAAAAAACCTACCCTAATCAGGTTGCTATTCCACTGACACTGGGCGATTGGGCACAACAGGCGACTCAATGGCAAGACGCACACCGCTATTACCAACAGGCACTCAACATTGAGCCTCACAATGTAGATGCTGCACTTAGTCTTATTGAGTTGGATGTTGCTCAAGGCCACAAACAAGTGGCCCAGCAAGCACTAAATACATTTACTACCCAGTATTTATCACCAAACAAAACGGCCATGATAGGTACAAAAAAAGGCAATACAGCAGCAATAACACCAGAGATACAAAGGCGCGCGGCGAATGTCTGGGTGCAACTTGGTGATCTACAACGTGCAAGAAACCTGCTAATCCCGTTACTGACTGCCGAGACAAAAGACCCACTTCTTTTGCGTGATGCAGGGCGAATAGAGCGGTTGACGGGTAATCCGAAACAAGCGATTCACGATTTTGAGCGAGCATTACAGTTAATTGCCCCTTCAACTCACTCAATATCAGATGCGCCTACTCGTGCGACCAATGCCGAGCAGCAATACCTCAATGCCACTAAACAGACACGGGTTAATCCAAAAGATGACTGGCTACAGCGCAGTATTCGCAGTGACGCTGAAAGTTTGTTTCGGCAGCAAGACCCAACAGTCACACTTGAATATGATCACTGGGGCAGTAAAGGAACACCGGGTACATCGGATCTACGTGCCAATAATGTGATGTTAGAGACCGCCATTCCCTATCAAAATGGCCGCCTATTTTTCCGCGTAGATCAAGTCAATCTTAACGCAGGTAAAGCTGATTTATCCAATGCGCGTAATGCTTCTGATTTTGGCAGTGCCTTGTTATGCGCCCCTACTGCGTTACATCCTGAAAAGCATTGTCAATTTGGTAGCAGTAATCAGCAAGCACAAGGTACTGCTCTGGCCGTTGGCTGGAAAGGCGAGAATTGGCAAGCAGATATTGGTACAACCCCACTCGGCTTTGAAGTGACAGATTGGGTTGGGGGGATCAGCACGAAAGGCGATCTTGGCCAGCTAGGTTGGTCTGCAACGCTCTCACGTCGGCCACTGAGTAACTCCTTGCTGGCTTATGCCGGAACCATTGATCCAAATACAGGCAAAGTCTGGGGCGGTGTGCGTGCTACAGGAGGGAAACTGGGCTTAAGCTGGGATCAAGGTGGGCCTTATGGTGTTTGGTCGAGCCTGCAATATCATCTGCTTACCGGTCAGAATGTGGAAGATAACACCCGTTTACGCCTAATGAGTGGCATCTATCACCGAGTCATTGATGATTCACAACGCCGCTTGCGCATTGGAACAAATGCTATGTATTGGTCCTTTGGGAAAGATTTGAGCCACTATACCTTTGGTCAAGGGGGGTATTATAGCCCACAACGTTATGTTTCTGTTTCTGTGCCGATTAGCTACAGTCAACGCTGGGAAGATTGGTCTTTATATATGGAGACATCAGTAAGCTATTCGTGGCCAAAATCAAACGGTGGCGCATATTACCCAATCACCCCTGCATTGCAACAGCAAGCGCAAAATAGCGTAGATGAAACCGATGTATCACCGTTTTACAGTGGTGGCGGAACGGCCGGCATTGGTTATCAAGCTCGTTTACTGGCCGAGCATCGCCTCACACCACACTGGTTTATTGGTGCGGCATTGGATATTCAAAAATCCAAAACATATACACCAAGCCATGGGGCATTATATCTGCGCTACAGCTTTAGCGGTTGGAATGGTGATCTGCTATTGCCACCAGAGCCGTTAACGCCTTATGCAGATTTTGACTAACAAACATTACCCTATTGATTATTAATAGCTACTTATCAAAATAGCTATCTATCAATAGGGTAAATCAATAGACGCAAGATGTTATTACGTAGAAGGGCATGCAGTGACGGAAGCTCGTCTAACTAAACTCGGCTCAAGCATAATCACAGCAGGATCACGGTTGCGATCATGCAGGCGTGCCAGCAGTGTATCAACCGCCAACTGCCCAAGGTCTTCTTTGGGCTGATGCACGGTGGTCAGTGGCGGTGAAAGATAACGGGCCAGCTCAATATCGTCATAGCCCATCACAGACATATCTTCCGGTACTTGTAATCCGGCGTAATGCAGCACCTGATACGCCCCGACAGCCATCACATCATTACCGCAAAATACGGCGGTAGGCCTTGGGTTACATGACAACAGTTGTGTCATGCCACACAGCCCGCCAGAGAAATCAAAATCCCCCTCAACCTGATAAGCCGGATCAGGTGTAATACCTGCCTCATGCAGCGCACGTAAATAGCCTTGCAAACGCCCCAATGAAGGGTGCTTATCGAGCGGGCCGGTAATAATGGCTATTTGCCGATGCCCTTGAGTCAGCAGATGACGCGTAGCCAGATAGCCGCCATATTCAGAGTTATCACGGATCAGATCTGCCTGCGCGCCCTGCGGCCCCCAATCCATCATCACCAAAGGAATTTTCGGGTGCCGACGGAACAAGCAGCTAATATCGGCGTGCGATTCACTGCACATCATCAAAATGCCATCAACCCGCTTTTGCAGCAAGGTATCGACACTGTGGCTCATCCGCTGTGGATCGCCAGCGGTATTACAAAGCACTAACTGGTAGCCACGCTCATAGCAGCTTTGCTCCACGCCACGCACCACTTCGGCAAAAAAGGGGTTATTACTGGTCGTTACCAACATACCAATGGTATGGGTTTGGTTGACTTTCAAGCTGCGGGCTAGCGCTGACGGCGAGTAGTTGAGTGTTTCAACCGCACTCATGATGCGCGTGCGAATTTCATCGCTGACAAAGCGGCTATCGTTAATCACGTGCGATACGGTAGAGGTCGAGACGCCCGCTAAACGGGCGACATCTTTCATGGTTGCCATAATTAATCGGCTACCGTCTGGTAATTCGGGTGCTGCTGCAACAAAAAGTGATCGGTTTCATGTCGCCATGGAATTGATGGCTGCGCACCAAAGCGAGTGACCGAAATGGCTGCCGCAGCATGGGCAAAGCGGATCGCCTCAGGCAATGTTTTTTGCTCAAGCATCGCAGTGACTAATGCGCCATTAAAGGTATCTCCGGCAGCAGTGGTATCGAGCGCCTGTACCCTAAATCCTGGGATCACTTCACCAGTCTGCCCCTGTTGGCTGACCCAGACACCACGAGCACCGAGGGTAATCAACACCGTTGCAATGCCTTTGGCGTGCAGCAGTTGAGCGGCTCGCGCGGCATCGGCATCAGCATCCACTTTAATACCGGTTAAGCACTCGGCTTCGGTTTCATTCGGGGTGATAATATCGACCAGTGCCAGCAATTCATCGGGCAATGGGCGGGCTGGAGCAGGGTTTAAGATCACCTGAGTACCGGCAGATTTGGCGCAACGAGCAGCACTGATAATCGCCTCAAGCGGTGTTTCCAGTTGCATCAGCAGGGCATCAGCCTCTTCAATTAACGGCAAATGTGGTTGCAGGCGATCTGGCGTCAGAGCGGCGTTGGCTTCTGCCGCAATACCAATGCTGTTTTCGCCAAGCTCAGTGACAAAAATCATCGCCACGCCGGTATTCATGCCCGGAATAGCACTGACACCCTGAACATCAATACCATCACGTACAAATTGCTCGCGCATCCGCAGACCAATGTCATCATCGCCCACACAGGCAATAAAGCCAACCTGAGCGCCTAAACGCCCAGCGGCCACGGCCTGATTCGCCCCTTTCCCGCCGTATACTATCTGGTAATGGCGGCCAGTCAGCGTTTCGCCCGGACGTGGAAAATGGTTTACTGACAGAATATGGTCGGCATTCACACTGCCCAAGACCACTAATTTTCGGCTATTCATACAAACTTTTGAATCCAATTCATACAAACACGACAAAAAACTAATAGTAGTAAAGTTATTAGTAACTGATGAAGAATAGGAGCTATTCATTACGGAATTATTGAAGTTCTATACTAGTTAACGCTACTCTGATAGGACGATTTATTAAATTTATCCCCCTATACACTCGTTACCTCGGTGAACTAATTTCCCAATAGATCTTCTTTACTTCTATAACTTAATTTTATTCCAATCTAAGTAATAATTAGATCTTCGCTAAACGATCCATTACAGCTCCACGAAGACGCAACAGCTCACCAATATTATCTGTCAAACCGACACCATTACGGTAAAATCGTGTGCTATCCCAACCATTGATAGAGGTCAAACCAAGTTTTTTCCTCATTTTCTTTACATATTGAGGATCATAGTTCTCAACACCAGCACTACCTTTTTTAATGATTTTTGTGTAAAATTTCTCTCCACGCATAATCTTGTAAACATCCCCATCAGTTTCTAATAAAAAACCAGCTTGAGATAATAAACGACTTAACTCAATAAAAGTAAGCTGACGATCCTGTTTGTCTATTTTTCGAGCGTTCTTTTTGAGGAATTTTTTTATTTCTTTTATTTCATTTTTCCTTTTATCTGTAATTTCATGGGCAGCTACTTTTCGTGTAAACTCAAACAACTCATTATCATCACACTTATCAATCCAATATCCATTTGCATCTAAATAACACATAGTGATTAATAATGCTGTTCGCTTGTTACCATTATGGAAACAATGATTTGATATAACTGCATGAAATAAAACTGAGGCTTTATCAATAACAGATGGGTACGCATCGAGTCTCCCAACCGTCATAAATGGCCTATGAATGGCCGACTCCAATAAATCCATATTTTTTATCCCAGGAGGGGATATAGGATCATCCGAAGATACATAATGCTCTGCAAGATAATCATGAATAGATAAAACATCATTAGTGCTAATCATATGTGATACCCTTCGTGATAAACTCAAAATTTAAACCACCAAATAACATTTTGCTAGAATAATAGGAACCTGCATTATATATTCTAGAATGCATTTATTAAATGAATTTATAAATATTGCAATCCATTTGAGTACTTTAAAGAGCTGATTCTTCCTCTTGATAATCAGGATAGCCCACTATCAGTTATCTTCTATTTTCCTAATCAGATCTTTTATTATGATCAATATAGTTTTAATTGTAGAGTTTAGACCTTTAAATATAATTTGTAATATCTTTCATTCAATAATCGGCTTAAAACGAATAACTTCGTCTCTTATCAATCTAATTTTTTTCTTTTATCTACGTAAATTAGGGTTGTATAATCTTTGGATACATAGTCTTTCAGACTATGTATCCAAAGCAATCAAAAGCGCCTTCACGCCGGGAAAGGCTTTATCAATACCGCTTAATTGCAGTAACAGGGTGTCAGACATAACCGTTTCCTCAGAACACCACACCGGAGTAAAAAATCACGTTGGCATACGCCGTACACTCACCACTGCGTACCACACCACGGCTGCTGCGGGTGCGCACTTTGAAGGCTTCATGTGGCACATACTCAATGCGAATGGTATTCCCCTGCTGCACACCGAGCTGAGTCAAATGATCGACCACTTGTGCATGCAGTTGCGGGTTGACGCTGATGAACTCTTCGGCCATTAGTACCGCTTCAACCTGCATTTCATGGGTGATGGCGCTCATTACCTGCATGAATGAGGGCACGCCGGCTGAAACGGCCAGATCAATACGCTGCGGATCTGCGGGGATTGGCAGACCGGCATCACATAACGTCAGACCATCGGTATGCCCAAGGCGGGCAATCAGGTGGGATAATTCGGCATTTAACAGAAAACTTTTCTTCATGGCCGTTACTCGCAGCAAAAGGCTAAAAACAGGCATCGAAACGTTTCGATATCCAATAATTAACGCACATAGCTCTCAAACAACAAGGACGATCAGAGAAAGTGTGATGCAAACGATTAACTTTATACCGAAACTTTTAACTGGATCGGTTAAGCAGCAGGGTAAAAGTATGCACCCAGATGAAAATAGCGGTGAATATCAGCGGCGGGATGTTGGTTTATCCCCGACTGCAAGCTGGTGGGATTGACGTGGTTGATGATGTGGCGCAACCTCTTCACCAAGGCTTATCCAGCGTAAATGCTGATCGCATACCGCCCGATAACCGACCGCAACGGCCTGAAAACCCACGGCAGGGTCATACTCTCGGTTAATGTGGTGATGCCCGTGAAACAGTTGCCGCACGCCAAGTGAGCGCGCAACATTGTCGATCACCTGAAAACCACGCGGATGAGCCGCGGGCGCTTCGTGGGTGACTAAGATATCAGCCTGCTGTTGGCTTAATCCCTCCAGATCAGAGGGAAACAGTGTGGTGCGGTGGCGTAGAGGCAGACCGCCGTGCCATAACTGGCCCTGCTCTAAGTGCTGACAGTAGTGGATAGGGTCAAAAAACATCGGCTTGTAGGGGGGCATCCAGATCTGACCGCGAAACACACCACCTAAACCGGCAATCCGCACACCCGCAATCTCAACCACCCGCCCGTGCAGATTACGCCCGCCAAATGCGCCACTAAACAGTGCCTCATAGGCGGCTACCGAAAGGCTATCGTGATTGCCGGGAATAAACCAGACCTCAGTGACCTCTTCCAGCGCCTGCAAATCTGCCGACGATTGCAAAGCCAGATCACCCAAAATAACCAGTGCATCGGGCTTTTCTGCTTGCACCAAGGGCAATAAGTAGGCTAAAGAGCCGTGAGGATCGCCTGCAAACCAAATCACTTCCTCACCTCACGTCTGCGTTATCTGTTGGTCTTTGCTATCACCTAACAGAATTATATTTCTATCTGTGCCCCTAACTCTACCACTCGATTCGGTGGAATATGGAAAAAGTCAGTCGAACGTAATGCATTTTTGCTCAACCACATAAAAATTAGGCCACGAACCAACCCAAACAGTGAGCGTTTCCCCATAATTAAGGTTTCTCGTGATAAGAAAAACGAGGTATCCATTAAGCTGAACATCATGCCTTTCATACAGCAGCGGCGGAAAACCTCTTCGACATCGGGGGTCTCTTTAAACCCATAGGTGGCCATGACCCGTACAAAGCTCGGTGATAATTGTTCTATTTCAATGTGCTGATCGGCAGCTACATACGGCACATCTTCGGTGCGAATGGTCATCAGCACCACACGCTCATGCAGCACTTTATTATGCTTTAAATTATGTAGCAGAGCATACGGTACGGCATTGGGCGCGCGCGATAAGAAGATCGCCGTGCCCGGTACGCGGGTCGGTGGGTTTTTTTCCAGTGCATTGATCATGGTATCGAGTGCGCCGTTGTTTTCGCACAAACGGCGAACTAAATGAAAACGCTCACTTTTCCATGTCATCATAATGCCGACCATGGTGCAGCCAATCAGTACCGGGAACCAACCACCAGACTCAAGCTTAATCAGGTTTGAAGCAAACAACGGCAAGTCTATCATCAGCATCAGTGTCAGCATCAGCAGCACCAGTGGCAGTGGCCAGCGCCAGTTACGCAGTGCTACCACTGATAACAGAATCGAAGTAAGCACCATCGTTCCTGTTACCACAATGCCGTAGGCAGAAGCCAGATTACTTGAGTGACGGAATGTCAGTACCACCAGCACCACAGCGATAAACAGCAGCCAGTTGACCAGTGGAACATAAATCTGGCCAGCCTCCTCTTCTGAGGTGTGCAAAATGGTCATTGGGGGAAGATAACCTAAACGCACGGCTTGTCGAGTCAAAGAGAATGCACCAGAAATCACCGCTTGTGAGGCGATAACGGTCGCTAAAGTGGCTAAAATGACCAGCGGAAACAGTGCCCACTCTGGCGCTAACATAAAGAACGGGTTTTTCACAGCGGCAGGGTTACTCAGCAGCAGTGCACCTTGCCCAAAATAGTTCAGTACCAGTGATGGGATCACTAAAATAAACCAAGCAAACCGAATAGGTTTCGTACCAAAATGCCCCATATCGGCATATAAGGCTTCAGCACCCGTCACGGCTAAAACTACAGAGCCTAATGCAAAAAAGGCCGGCATTTTATGAGCACTGAAAAAATGAATCGCCCAACGTGGGTCAAGGGCCTGTAGCACTTCTGGGTGCATGATAATTCCACGCACACCCATTAATGCCAGCACACAAAACCAGAGCAACATCACCGGGCCAAATACCTTTCCAACAACCCCTGTACCGTAGCGTTGCAGCATAAAAAGCGCCGTTAATACCACGATACCAATCGGCAAGATATAAGGGTCAAATGCGGGAGTAATGAGGGCTAACCCCTCCATCGCAGAGAGCACGGAAATGGCGGGGGTGATAATGCCATCACCATAGAAAAAACCGGCACCAATTAGCCCTAACACTAAAATAATCGCGGTAGTTCGAGGCTGCGTACGCCGGCCTGCCAGCGACATGAGTGTGATAATGCCACCTTCACCTGCATTATCTGCTCGCATCACAAAGCAGATATATTTCACAGAGACTACCAGCATCAACACCCAAAAAATGGTGGAGAGAAAGCCATAAATGACCGACGGAACTACGCCTAATCCTGCCATCGACAAAATACACTCTCGTAGGGTGTATAACGGGCTTGTCCCAATATCACCATATACTACGCCAATCGCTGCCAGCGTTAGCGCCGGTATGTTCTTTTTATGCTCAGTTTGCATTGTTAAATCCAATTACTGCGTTTTCTGATAGTCCGTGGTGTGTACCGGCATACCGGTAGAGATTGCGTAATGGTAACAGACTCTGCCGCAGCCTCGTTATTACTGGTATTGCTTACGATTTAGTAATTTGTAACGAATTAGCGGCCAAATAATGCCATCGGCAAATTGCACCCAGTAGTTTCAGACGTTACTATTTTCTATGCCAACTATATTTGTCTGATAAAACATCCAATCTGTACGTAGATTACTGCCTATTATGTCAAAACCCAAACTTCCGATTGAAACCTTGTTAGAACGTGCAAGGCAGTTAGACCATTCTGATGCACGGCAAGCGATTATTTTGTGCCGCCTATTGCAGCACACGCACAACCAGTTGCTCAGTCAGCACAATGAAGCTCTAAAGCAGTATCAGATTAATGATTCACTCTTTACCGCGTTGATACTGCTGTACACCAGTGAAGGTTATACCTTGCAACCTTCTGATTTAAGTACATTGCTAAACACATCACGTACCAGTGCAACACGCATTGCTGACGAGATGGAAGCACGCCAATGGATTTCACGCCATTTAGTTGCCGGTGATCGGCGCTGTTTTCAGTTAACGTTAACCGAACAAGGGCTGGCTTTTATGCACGCCATTTTGCCGCAAGAACGTGAACGTTTGTGTGCTCTTTGGTCACCGTTTACGCCTGATGAGCGGGCACAATTTGAATATTTACTTCACAAACTTTTGTTACAGATCTAAGAAGGACATGAACACCATGACAGCGCCAAGTTCGCCGCCAATCAACAGCAAAAAAACCATCCGTAAACATGCCATGCTTGCGGTATCGGTGTTGTTTATTCTCGCCGCCGCTGCCTATTTTACTTATTGGTATCTGGATCTGCGCCACTATCAGCAAACAGATGATGCGTATGTTGCGGGTAATATTATTCCGATCAATACCCAGATAACGGGCAGTGTTACCGCTATTTTTGCCAGCGATAATGACAAAGTTCACGCTGGGCAACCGTTGGTTGAGCTCGATAATACGGATGCAACACTGGCTCTGGAACAGGCAAAAACACAATTAGCGCAAACCGTGCGTAATACCCAAAAGCTGGCACTTGATGTACATCAGTTACAGGCGAATGTGGAAGCCCGCGCAGTAACGCTGTCGCAAGCGATATCAGATCTCAAGCGTGTAAGTACGCTAAACCGTACAGATGCTATCTCACAGCAAGATTTGCAACATGCACAAAATGCCGTGCATCAGGCACAGGCTGAGTTAGCCTCAACTCAGCAGCAACTTAATGCGACTCAAGCTCTGGTACTCAATACTCCGTTAGCTTCTCAGCCTGCCATTAAGCATGCTATCGAGGGGGTTAAACAGGCGTGGATTAACCTACAGCGCACCACCATTGTTAGCCCAAGTGAGGGTTACATTGCTAAACGTTCAGTACAAGTGGGCAGTTATATCACACCGGGAACGCCGTTAATGGCTGTTATCCCACTGAAAAATGTTTGGGTGAATGCCAACTTTAAAGAGACGCAGTTGCAAAATATGCGAATTGGGCAACCGGTAACACTGATCTCTGATTTCTACGGCGATAAGGTGGTTTTCCACGGTAAAATACAAGGGTTATCCGCCGGTACAGGCAGTGCGTTTTCTCTGTTACCACCGCAAAATGCAACCGGTAACTGGATCAAAGTCGTGCAACGCTTGCCGGTGCGCATTCAACTTGATGCCGCTGAACTGGCTAAATACCCATTGCGGGTTGGCTTATCAATGACCGTTAATGTGAACACCCGTGATCATGTCGGTGACGAGCTGGCAGAGAAATCCGCTACAACCACCTACAGCACGCAAGCACTGCATATTAATATGAAACCGATAGAGCAGAGTATTGCCACTATCCTGACTAAAAATCAGGAATAAGAGGTACATATGCAAAAGCCATTAGAGGGCAACGCACTTGTCTGGGCAACCTTAGTCTTGTCTTTGGCAACATTTATGCAAGTGCTAGACTCGTCTATCGCCAACGTTGCGATTCCTGCAATTTCAGGTGGGCTGGGTGCATCAACCACTCAGGGTACTTGGGTTATCACCTCATTTGGTGTCGCCAATGCTATCTCGCTGCCACTCACTGGCTGGTTTGCCAAACGTTTTGGCGAGGTAAAGCTCTTTATCGTATCAACCATCTTATTCACACTGTTTTCATGGTTATGCGGTATATCATCCTCACTGGAAATGCTGATTTTTTTCCGCGTGATGCAAGGGCTGGTTTCTGGCCCGATGATCCCACTATCACAAAGCCTGTTGTTGTCGAATTATCCGCCAGCAAAACGGGCAACGGCGCTGGCATTGTGGTCAATGACCGTCATTGTTGCCCCGATTTGTGGGCCTGTACTGGGTGGCTATATCAGTGATAATTTCCACTGGGCATGGATATTTTTTATCAATGTGCCGGTGGGTATTTTTGTGGTCGTACTTACCCGTAAGGTGCTGGCTGGGCGTGAAACACAGCGGGAATATAAACCTATCGATATGGTGGGGTTGAGCCTTATGGTTGTTGGAGTGGCCTGCTTACAGATCATGCTTGATCAGGGGCGTGAGTTGGGTTGGTTTAACTCCAGTGAGATTATTACCTTAACGGTTATTGCTGCAATCACTCTCTCATTTTTTATTATTTGGGAGTTAACCGATGATAACCCGATTATTGATTTATCCCTGTTTAGCTACCGTAACTTCACCGTTGCTGTGATCTGTACCAGTTTTGGTTATATGATTTATGTCGGGGTGATTGTGTTGCTACCCCTGCTGATGCAAACCAATCTGGGGTATACGGCATCGTGGGCAGGGTGGGCTTCTGCACCTGTTGGGTTAATTCCGCTGTTTCTTTCCCCTGTGATTGGGCGGTATGCGCATAAAATCGATATGCGTATTTTAGTCAGTATCAGTTTTTTGATTTATTCTGGCTGTTTTTTCTGGCGTGCTACCCTGTTTAACACCAGTATCAGCTTTGAGTGGATAGCGTGGCCACAATTTATACAAGGTTTGGCAGTTGCATGTTTCTTTATGCCACTGACAACCATTACACTCTCTGGCTTACCCTCAAACCAACTGGCAAATGCCACCAGTTTATCTAACTTTATACGTACATTGGCAGGCTCTATTGGCACATCCATTACCACAACGTTGTGGGATAACGGCGAGGCAGTAAACCAAAATTACCTCACTGAACAGGTTAATCCTTATAATCCTGCGGCGCAGCACGCACTGCACGGGTTACAAAGTGCAGGGTTAACTGCCCAACAAGCTGCTGATACCTTAGCAAACCAGATCACTCAACAAAGTTATGTGCTCTCTGCTAACAGTATCTTCACGCTGTGTGGTGGGCTCTTTATTGGGTTATTGGTACTCATTTGGTTTGCCAAACCCCCGTTTAATGCAGGTGGTGGTAATAGTGGCGCACATTAGTGTGGCTGATATGCCATAATATTAAACCAGTACAATCAACAAAAAAGCCTACTTATCAGTAGGCTTTTTTGTTGTTCACGCTTAGGGTTGTTTAATATTGATATGTTTATTTAAGCACTGTGCATACTCGTATTTACCGGATTTAATCGGGTAAATATGAGAGGCACTATCAAATACGATGATCGATACTGCTTTCATATCGTATTAATTAACAACTACTCTTTCCTTTACGTTTCGTTAATTAGCCGGTGAGTTTATCGGTACTTCAATATGGGACTGAGGCACTATTTGGATCTCTGGCACAACCGGCGTTGTTACGGGTACTGGCCCTTCTACTGCTAACGGCTGGCTTTTTATCTCACTGTTGTTCAGAATATGAGGAAAAGTGCTGCTTGGTACAACTGTTGAAGGTGTTGTGGTGCTTGGTGTTAACCGTAGAACCCCCTGAGATTGTTGATTTGGTTGAGGATCTAACGGTTTAGCTTGATTACGCCCAAACAATTGGGCAATTTGTGCCGCAGCTTGTTCAGTCAGTACCGTAATTTCGATTCGCCGATTTTGACCGCTCATTGGATCTTCTACATTAACAGGCATTTGTTCGGCCATGGCAACCAGTTGCAAAATTTGATCACGCTTCACACCATTGGCAGTCATAACTCGGTGGGCAGTTAATGCGCGCTCTGCAGAGAGATCCCAATTGGTATAATCCATATCACTTGGGTAACGAGTATTATCTGTATGACCACTGATCATAATACGATTTTGAATACTACTCAGTACCGGTGAGATTTGATCTAAAATACCTTTGAAAAACGGAGTGATCTGGGTACGGCCTCGCTCAAACATATAGTGTTCACTATCATCTTGAATCAAAATCCGTAACCCTTGCGGCACAACCTCTACCACCACGTTATTGGTTGCTTCTAGGCTCACCGCTACTGCATTTAACGCTCTGGCCAACACTTCCATCTGTTGTTGAGTCAGATACTTGCCTTTTAATTTACTTAAATCACTGCCTTTGTACTTACCATCGGTTTTGTTCTCTTCGTACAGTGCATTACCCAATTTATGATTACTATCAAAATCAGCTTTAACCGGTTTTTCCAATGGTGAAGCCTGCCCACCAAAGTCAATGGGAAAAGGGCTGTTTGTGATATTGAATACATTATCCATGTTATCAAACACACTGTAAGTTGCCATATATCGTTGAACTTCTTGTCGTTCGTCTTTTGTGGCCACTTCCATTACCCATAACACCATGAAAAAAGCCATCATCGCGATAGCAAAGTCAGCAAATGCAACTTTCCATGCACCGCCATGCCCTTCATCATGATCGTCATGCTGTACTTTCTTAATGATAATGGTGTGATGTGAGTCTTTAGCCATAATCAGTTCTGCTCGGCAGTTAGCCAGCGTTCCATCTCAAAGAAGCTCGGTTTATATTCACTGATCAACAACTTACGACCTGCATCGAGTGCCAACAAGGTAGGACGACCCTGCTGTTGAGCCACTAAAATTGCCATCACCATTTTCAGACCCATGATCTCTTTTTTCACAAGGTTGCCCATTGCAGCAGCCAGTGGGTCAAAAACACCGTAACTGAGTAGCACCCCAATAAATGTTCCGACCAGAGCTGCGGCAACCTTTGCACCAATAAGTGCCAGATTTCCGCCGATATTTTGCATTGTTACAACAATACCCAGTACTGCAGCAACAATACCAAAACCAGGCATCGCTTCACCGGTTTTCGCAACCGCTTTGGAAGGGCGCAGAAGATCATTTTGAATTGTGTGAATCTCGGTCTCAAGCAGGGCTTCTAAATCATGCGGTGACATTTTACCCATCGCCATAAGACGCAAGTTATCAGTAATGAAGGCCAGTAACACGGGCGACGCAGTAATACTTGGGTATTTAGCAAAAAGTGGGCTAGAGTCTGGTTTTTCGATATGTTCATCGAGCTTTTTAATTCCGTCTTTACGCACGGTCTCTAGTAGTTCAAACATCAACTCAATAATGGCACGGTAGTAATCTTGTGTATAACCTTTGCCCATCAGCATTTTTAGCTGGCCACTAATACCTTTAAGCACAACGGTTGGGTGTGCTACCACCATCGCGCCAAGTGCGGCTCCTACGATAATGATAAGTTCTGCCGGTTGCCACAATGTCGCTAAATTGCCTTTGGCTTCCAAATAACCAAGAACGACACTGCCAAAGACAATAAAAAAACCAATTATTCGTTGCATATATCCCCCATTAGTTCGGCTGATTCCAGCGGTCTAATAGTCTGTTGAGCTGTTTTAGCGCTTTTTTATGTAACTGGCAGATCCGCGCTTCGGTAAGATCTAACACCAGAGCAATCTCTTTGAGGTTTAATTCATGTTCGTAATACAGACTTAAAAGTGTCTGCTCCCGTTCTGGCAGTTGTGCCAACGCGCAGGATAAATCACGTTTAAAACGGGCTGACTGTGCTTCATCACTGGGCCAGTACAGACCAAAGTTATGAATGCCGTCGTCTTGTAAACTGTCTAAGCTATCTACCCGCTCGGCCTGACACGCTAATAAACGGGCTTGTAACTCTTCACTACTAATCTGTAAGGCTTGTGCTAACTCTTGAGAGGTTGGCTTGCGCCCTAACTTTCGGCTTAGGCTGCGGATACTGTCTTTAAGCTCATGGCTTTTTTGCCGAATACCCCGTGAGCGCCAATCTAAACGGCGTAGCTCGTCAAGCATTGCACCACGAATCCGTGGGCTGGCCACTATCTCTAAAGGCACTGAGCTGTCTGGATCGTAGCGGCGAATTTCGCCTAATAACGCTAACATACCAATTTGCTCTAAATCGTCATGGTCAATCACGGCACTCACTTGTAACGCAAGATGACGCGCAATGCGCCGCACCAGTGATGTGTGCTCTAACAACAGGCGTTGTTCTAGCGTCTGACGACCTAGTTTTTGGCTGGCTTGATATGCATTAAGCCCCTGAGCTTTATCCCCGGCTGCACACATAACCGATTACTGCACAACCAATTTGGTAATCAGTACTTGATCAACTGCACTGTCACCGGCACTCTTTTGCATCGTGGTACGCACAGCGGTCAGCAGTTTTTCTTGCAAGGCTGTCATCGCATTCGGGGCCGTGAGCTTGGCAAAATTCTCATGGCTTAACTCTGTCACAATGCTGTTACGTACTAAGGGCATAAACTCTTGTACTTGAGCTTCAAATTGGCCGTTATAGGTCATTAACGAGAGCTCTAGCATCATGTAACGTAAGCGTTCCTCCCCTTGCACACTGACAACAAAACGATCCAGATTAATAAAAATCGGTTTTTTCACCACAGCAGCGGCAGTAGCCACTTCTTGGGGTTTTTCTGTGGCAGATTTATTCATCACAAAATGCCAATATCCCCACGCGCCTCCAGCAACCAGAACAAGCAGTAACAATGTAATAACAATCAGCAAAACAATGTTAAATTTATTTCCTTGCGACATGATGTTATCTCTTAAACCAGACTATCGAAACCGGTACGGTGACGCGGCAGAGTGAGCGGCGCAACCGGGCTGTGAGCTGTAGCGCGGCGAGTTACAGGATGACCATTGGCCCATTGGGTATCTTGTTGTGAATGATGGCCGTGTTGCGGTTGCCCGTCAGAGACGGAGACATCAATCAGGTTCATCTGATTCTGGCTAAAATCTTGTCGTAGTCGATCACTGCCAGCCAAAAGAGCTTCACGCAGTTGCGGATGCGCTGCAGTAAACTGTACGCTCAGTTTATCGCCCTCCATGCGCAAGGTGATCTCCAGCTTGCCAAGCTCTGGTGGATCAAGCCGAATTTGGGCATGTTGCAGTTTATCGCCAGCTTGTATTTGAATACGTTGGCGCAGTTGCTCAAGTAGCGCATCCCCCCACTGTGGTTTATTAATGTCTACATTCAGCGTGGCCGGGGTACTACTACTCTCTGTGCCAAGAGGCACTGTTGATGTAGCCGGAGTAGTGATGGCATTTAGCCCTTGTTGGCTGACAGCAACCACTGAGGCTGGGGTTGTTTTATTACTCAAGGCATCAGCCAGTGCACTCAGATCACCCTCGTTGATTGGTGTCATCATGGCGGCTAGAGGCTGACTTTTTATGCTGTTTGCAGAAAGATCTGTCGGCTGTGCCGCATCGTGTACTGATGAGCCTGCCATCAGGTATGGGTCATTATAATGGGCAGAGCGGTTCAATAAGCTTGGTATACCTGCTTGTATCTTTGCATCTCTATTTATACTGTTGCCACCAACACTGGCATGGTCAACTGCACCCAAACCGAGAAAACCGTGCCGTAAACCTGGTGGGCTCACCATAGGTTGTGTGTGTAACCACTGGGCTATCTGCTGAGTAAGATCTGCGTGTTCGGCTAATAGAGTGTTGTCTGTCATCTCTTGGCTAAGATGATTTTCGCTCTCTTGTGCCGCATGGGCATTTGTGAGCTCGCCATTACTCTTCTCCATCGTATCTTGGGTATTTTCAGCGGTATGTGTTAAATGCCGATCACCAGTACTGCCGGCTTTACTGAGTGACTGACCGAAGTGATGAGCATCACCACTGCTGCTTGCAGATTGTACGTGGTTGCCCGATACAGAAGCACCACGCCCTTGAGACGTTAAAGAGGATGCAGATGTCAGTGATGTAAGTTGTATAGTCATGAGTTTTGTATATAAGCCTGTAGACCTTGCTGCTGTGAAGGTTGCTGGCAGATTTTTTCTTTAATCTGCGCTTGTTCAGTTTGAGCTGCGTGAATCCACTGTTGATAAGAGGTGGCCAAATAGTGCAAAACTGGCTGGGCATCAGCCGGAATATTGGCCATATTCCGGCGTGATAATCCGGCAAATAACCGCTGATCTAGCTCGGCTAACCGCGTAAAGTCACCTTGACTTGCCGCTTGCTCCATCATCTGGCTTATGCGTTGTAACTGCTCATTGAGCTCACTCATTGGCTCGTCACTTTACTTGGATGCAGCGCCATCCAGCCCTCACGGATTTCACTGATAAGGCTACTGACTTCATCAACCATTGCCGTGTTGTTTTGGATATTGGCTTCAAACAAGCTGCGGCCACAGTAGTCATACAAACGGTGCAACTCAATGGCAACATCGCCCCCTTTTTCCATATCTAAAATGGCACTGAGCCCTTGGAAAATATCTAAGCACTTGGTAATCATCTGGCCTTTTTGCTCTATCTGCCCGCGCTCCATAAAACCACGAGCACGGGTCAGGTTATCGAGCAACCCATCAAGCAACATCAGGATCAGACGGTGCGGGCTGGCAGCCGCAGCTTGTGCATGTGTTTTAGCCTGTTGGTAAGCATTTAGTCCGTTATTCATCATTCATTCACTGTCAATTAACTCATTAACATGCCGTAGAGCATGTTCTGGGTCTGTTGCATACTGCTGATTGTTTTATCCATCTTTGCATAGTAATCACGCAAAGATTGCTCACGGACTTTCAGGCGTGCATCTAAATCTTCACGGGCTTCGGTGATCTTTTTCTGCTCAACCTCTAAACGGTCAATACGGGTTGTAAAATTACCGCCTGAGGTTTTGAAATCTTTTAAATTAGTGGTGATACTCTGCATCAACCCACTTTTGCCATCTGCGCCCAAAAAGACTTTGCTGATGCTCTCTGGATCTTCATTAATGGCTTTTGTCAGCTTCTCATCATCAATTTCTAACTTGCCTTGTCTGTCGGTTTTAATCCCCAACATGGACAATGTATTACCGTCGTAGACTTGACCTAAACTGTTGCGTAACTGGTTCATCATGCCGCGGGTCATGCTGTCGCCACCAAGCACACCTGCCCTTTTACGCTTTTTTCCATCAGCGTCGGTAACTTCGGTAGCCTTAGTGTGCTTATCAATGGTATCAACCAGCTCGTTGTACGCATCGACAAAACTTTTAACCGCTTCTTTTGTGCCGTCGTTATCGGGTTTTACGCTAACGGTGGTTTTACCCACTTGCTTGGCTTCTATTGAGATGCCATCAATAATGTTATCGAATTTATTGTTTTTGGCACTGAAGGTCAGTGACCCCATTTCCAGTATTGCGTCTTGGGCCGTTTGCAGTGAGCTCACTTGAGTGCCACTGGGGTCTGAGGAGCTGACCGTTACAGCGTTCTCTTGGCCCATCTCTTTCCCGCTGATCACCAATGAGTATTTATCCCCCTCTTCGCGCACAATGGCGGCTTTAACACCGGGGTTATTTTTATCACTGTTAATTTGAGCGGCAATATCTTCTAAGCTGCTACCGGCTGCTACCGTAATATCAAATGACTCTTTGCCGTAGCCAATGGTCAGCGTTTGGCCCTGTGTAACGCTGTCATTTCCTGCAAAGGTGACTTTTTCGCGGCCAATTTGCGCCATTTGCGTGACATTAAACTCATAACTTCCGCTGGCAGTTGTACCACCTACACTGGCTGACAAAATTTTGTCATCTGCAGCAACAACGGTGTTTTTGTTTAGCTCGCGCGATGAGTCTAGTTTTTCTGCGGCAGTACGCAGTTTATTGACCGCAGATTGTGTGTCACGGTATGCGGTAATTAAGGCACTGTTCTGACTCTCTTGACGCTGCCACTGAGTCTCTTTGGGTAAACGCTCAGAGTACAGCTGCGCGTAAATCAGATCTTCAATCGGCAACGTACCGAGACCACCAATTGTAATGCCCATCGTCTATCCTCTGTCTGCTGCACCGCGGTATGTTGTGATTTCTGGCAAACGCACTAAGCTGTCTTCGCTTTAATGCAAAAAAAATGCCATAAAATCATCTGTCGTCATATTCAGCGTGCGTATTGATTAGGTCTGTTTTTTTGTTATGGATAAGTGCAATCACCTGCCCACTATCAGGGTGTTAGGTGCTTACTACTCTGACGTGCACTGTGCGCGGTATAACGTAACAACGCTCAATAGTGACAATGCCAGTAATAAAAAAGGGCCTGCTGGCCCTGTTGGGATTCTCACATGCCCCAAAAATCACTTTATGGGGGGATGATTATGTCTGGTAAGATGCGATTAACGCAGCAGACCCATGATCATTGATGGGGTCTGGTTAGCTTGTGACAGCACCGAGATACCCGCTTGCATCATCATATTCTGCTTGGTCATATTGGCAGACTCTTTGGCGATATCTGCATCCATAATACGGCCTTTTGCAACAGTAACGTTCTCTTCAATGTTGGCCAGGTTATTGATGGTAGACTGGAAACGGTTTTGTACCGCACCTAGTTTTGCCATAGATGCCCCCATACCAGCAATCGCTGCATCTAAGTTTGAAACCGTTGTACCAATAGCAGTGGCAGTACCTGAAATAGTGCCTGCAGTCTTAAATGCAGCGTCTGTATCGACTGACACTTTAATCTGGTTAGAATCCTTCATTTCAGTACCCACTTGGAAAGTGATGCCTGATTTCAAACCACCTGCAGCACTTGTAAACAAAGCTTTACCCGCAAAAGTTGTAGTATCTTTAATACGCTTCAATTCTGAAGTCAATGCAGTGAACTCTTCATTCAATGCAGTTTTGTCAGCAGTGGTATTAGTACCGTTAGCCGATTGCAAAGCCAGCTCACGCTGACGCTGTAGGATGTTAGAAGCTTCTTTCAGCGCACCTTCTGCTGTTTGAGTCATCGAAATACCGTCTGCCGCATTACGCTGGGCCACCGACAAACCACGGGTTTGTGACTCCATACGGTTAGCAATTTGCAAACCGGCAGCATCGTCTTTTGCGCTGTTAATACGCAGACCTGTAGACAAACGCTGCTGAGAGGTGTTCAGGCTCAGTTGGGTGCTGTTTAAAGAGCGCTGGGCAGTTAGGGATGACTGGTTGGTATGAACTGACAGTGACATGTAATCTCTCCTAAAATATAGAAACAGGTTTCGTACCTTGTTACCGGTATTAAGCGGAGGGCGTTATCATTAACTTAAATGTTTTTCGCAAATTTGATGATTTTTTTTATTGCCTGTTGCATAGCCAAGCTTAAGCAAAAGAGGCGATTAACACGTTAAAACAGCCCAGCCCGCAATCAGCGGGCTGGGTAAGAGGAATAAGAGCAACAAGGTAAGAACGCATCAGCGCAGCAAAAAGAGCAACCGGTGTCTGTGTATACCGTTAACGGGTGAGCAGTGCCACCACCGTTTGACGCGAAATACCCGCTTGTGCCAATAAACTGGATAACGGTTTATTGGCGATACGATCAGAAACACCGGCCGGATGTGTCTCTGGCATTTGAACATAGTGCCCTTGTAGCTGCTGCTCAATTTGCTGCTGATAGAGTGTTAACTCTTGCAGTGAGCTGCGAATTTGCTGCATTAACCGTTCAATATCAGCCAACGATTGACGGGTATCTTGTGTTTTACGAAAACTGAGTTTTTCAGCATCAATGATGTAGGGTTGGCGCTGTTCAGGTAACACTTTTACCGGATTACCCGCCGGAAAAATCTGCCCGCTACCGGTTAACCAAAACCCCTCTTCGACCTCTTGCCACTCACCTTTTGCGGCTGAAAATTCCAGATCACCCCACTTGTCGACTTCGGTACGGATCCCTCGTGCCGATAACCCTCGGCTAAGTTTACGGGCAATGTTTGCCATATCATCCTCTGGCTGTATCTGCACTTTAACTTGACGTGGCTTACCGCTGTCAAAGGCAAATTTTAACATTTCTGATTGATTGCGATCCCCTTGTAAACGTAATCCACGAATAGAAAAACGCTGTTGCTGATTACGGTTAACATGGCGAACAGAGAAGTCATTATTAAACAGTGGGTTACCATCATAACTCTGGTGTACTTGCTGGCTTAATTTCCGCTGTAATGATGTCAACTCTTGTGTCATCCGCTGACGGCGGCCTTCTGTTTGCTTTAAACTGCGCTGGGCCAGTTGTTTGCTTTGCTGCAAGATCTCTGCAGCCTCACGCAATGAGCGCAACGCAGTTTGGGTTTTGGCCAGTTGATAGTGTGCTTTGGCGGTAACACCGAGCAAACTCTCTCGTTGGCCATGACGTAGGCGATCTATTTCGTCAGTGGGTGTGCGAGGGTCAACGGCTGCACGGGCAGAAGAGGATACCGACACCCCTGGTTGTTGCTGACTAACCACAGATGTGCGGTTCAAATCAGGTGTGTGCTGCGTGCCTAAACGGGTACTGTTAACTTGGTTAACCAACGTATATTCTCTTTATCGGTGTGGTACTGTATTGATACTGTTTGTTATATTTTGTGTGTGAGCACATTACGCCTGACCGGCAGATAACCTGTAGCTTATCTTTGTGGCTTATCTGATATAATTAAACAGTGACATATCATTAATTTTCGAATAGCTCAGTTGCGTTGCTGTGAGCGCCAGCTCATACCCTTTTAGGCGCGATACCGCTTCTGGAATATCTAAATCCTTAATATCCCCAATCATTTTTTTATTCATGAGTGCGTTATCTTCGTGCGCGCCTTCCATACGTTCTAGTGATTGCATCTGGCTACCTAAACTTCCCCACGCACTGTTGAGATGCGTTGATGTAGCCGCAATTTTGCTATCGGTATTTTGCATCTGTTTGTCTAGCTCATCTGGGGTGATTGCCGGATCGCGCAGTGCCGTCGTCAATTTATCAATGGCGTTAAAAACCGTTTCAGTGCCAGAGCCAAAAACAGTATCAGCCGTCGTATTCACAGGCAGAGTCACCCCTTCTGCGGTACTCGATGTACGGCGAGCACTGTCGCCTTGATAGAGATAATCTGGCGCGCTATAAGGCTTGGTTTTTAGCTGATTTCCTGCAAGTTGATAGTCACCATCAGGGTTTTGACTGTTTGCTACCCCCAGCAACTCATCACGGATAGATTCAAGTTCATTTGCCATGGCTTCACGATCCTCTTGCGACAGTGCACCGTTTCCAAGGCTTAACACTAACTCTTTTCCACGCAGCAAAATCTCATTGCCATTGCGCATTAAGGCTTCTTGCTGGGTATACTCATTCATCAGGTTTTTGATGTTTTTACTGTATTGGTCGGTAGCCGATTGCTGGCGTTCGAGTAACATTATCTGTACTGAGCCAATCGGGTCATCTGACGGTGTTAGAATTTTAGTTTGCTGCTGCATCTGCATCACAGTGGTGTTGTAGTTGCTGTTAGCCGTTTGCATTCCACCCATCATCATACTGTTTAATTGAAAAGTACTCATGCGCATGGGGAAGCTCCTTAATTGAACATGGCTAAGGTTGTGTCAAACAACTGCTGCGCTGTGCTGACAATTTTGGCACTGGATTGATACATTTGAGTGTATTGCATCAAATTACCTGCCTCTTCATCTTTAGAGACCCCACACAAGGATTCCCGATCATTAAAAGCTTGTTTATACAGTGATGTGTTCGAGGTTAACTCAGCTTTGATCTGCGAGGTTTGAATTGCCCAGTCACCGCAAATTCCGGTATACGCCTTGCTTAGGGTTTTGCCGTTCAAGCCTGCCACGGTAATGCCGTAAATGGCCTGATCAGCCGGTGATAAGGTAATAGCTAACGGTGTGTCTTTTAGTGCAATCAGTTTGGTCAGGTTATTACCGTTACCTGGGCCAATATCTACATCATCACCTAAGGCTAAATCGGCTGGATCTTTGAGGGCTAATGATAAACGAGCGGCAGCCCCCTCTACTGAGTCAGCACCACTGAACATATCTTTACCACTGAGATTACCGTTGATGTCGTAACCTTGCTGGTGCACAGCATTAAATTGCTGGGCAAAACCATAGGCCATGATATCTAGCTCTTTTTGCTTCGCCATTAAGTCTTTATCACGAAATGTTATCAAACCACCGATATTGCCACCGATATTGCGCGGCATAGCGAAAGTTGCATCACCCCGTTTAATGCTGATTACGCCATCACGTGCCATATCTAGCTGGCTGGCCGTATGACCGCTCACTAACGGTTGGCCTTGATCTAAGTTGATATCAACCGTGCCATCAGGCTTGTACTGAACATTGACACTGAGCTGCTCAGAGAGCTGACTGATTGCTTGATCACGTGCATCGAGCACATCGGTCATACTCTGACCACGCGCGCCTGCCTCTTTGATCTGCTTGTTCATTTCAGCAATGCTGGCTAACAACGAGTTCGTTTGGTTAAGGCTAGAGTTAAGCTGGCTATCGAGTTGTTTGCGCTGATTTTTTAGCTGCGCATCCATATTATTAAAACGCTGAGTCACCGCATCTGCTTGTGACAAGATAGATTGGCGCAGTGCCATATCTTGCGGATTCACTGCTGCTTCACTTAGGGCAGAGTAAAGACGATCTAAACCGACGTTGATACTTGAACTGTCTGAGGTGAAGATTTGTTCCGTTTTACTCATATAACGGAACTGCGTATTGCTCTGCTGTAATGCCGAGGATTGCCGCCATAAACTGGTATTTAAAAAGCCGTCAGCCAGACGATCAATACCTGTTACCCCTACACCTGCGCCCATGCCACCTAAGCCGACTTGACTGGCTAATCCAATACGCTGGCGGGTATATCCTGGTGTATTCATGTTCACCAGATTGTGTGAGGTTGTGTTCAGGCCAGCATTTGCTGCACCTAGACCGGTTAAACCGATATTAATCAGACTCATGACAACGTCCTTACTCAGTACAAAAACACCTAACCTCATGGCAAGGTGTTAGCAAGCAATGGGCCTGCGGGGTTCTGAAAATAACTGAGCGACCAACAGGGCAAAACAATTAAATTCACAGGCCATGGTGTGAAGCAGTGAACTATTCGAGCATCTGTTGAACCTGTTGCCAAACACCTTGCAGTTTACGAGCATATTGTGGATCGGTGGCATAACCGGCTTTTTGCAAATGGTTAAAATAACGCTCCGGATTTCCAGCATGTTGCAAGGCTTTAGCATAACGGCGATTACTGCGTAGAAACGTAACGTAATCTTCGAATGACTCAGCAAAACTTCGGTATACCCGAAAAGGTGACTCTTGATTGACACTCTGGCCATCAATCACCTCTGGCGCAAATACGGTGACTTGCTCCCCTTGCCAACCAGGGCTTGCTTTGATGTTAAACAGGTTATAGCTGCTCTGTTTGCCACTGCGCAAAATACCACGCCCCCAACCTGTCTCTAGTGCCGCTTGTGCCAATAAGACCGACGGTGATGTGCCTAATGCGCGAGCTGCACGAATAGCATAAGGGAATAAGTTATTGATAAAGTTGTTTTTTTGTGAGTTAGATGGCGCATCGTCCACAGGCGCTACTGCTACGTCAGTCGCCCCACCAAACAGGCGATCTAATACTGTGGCTTGCAACCATGAGGGTTGAACGGATTTGCTTTGTACCGGTTTGGTATGCATAGTGACAGCAAAACTCTCTGCTGCACGAGCTGACTCACTCAGTGCACCGGTTACAGGCTTTTCATTACTTTTTGGTACAGCAGCACTGAGCTGTTTTATCAGCATATCCGCAATACCAATATTGCTTTTTTTACTGATTTCAGAGGCAAGTTGACCGTCATAAAATGATTGGTAAAAATCTTGTTGCCGACTGCTTAAGGGCGAATCAGGATCGCGCATTGCGCTATTTGCCTGACGCATATGTTTGAGTATTGTTTGCAAAAACACTGCCTCAAACTGCTTCGACACCTGATGTAATGCCTGCTGCTGATCACGGTTACTTTTGATATTTTGTAGTTGATGTACATCGTTGTACAAAAACGAGGCTTGCGCCTCGTCTGGTGCAATTTCTATACTCATATCACAATCAGCTCACCTTCAAGTGCACCGGCTTGTTTGAGGGCTTGCAGAATCGACATCAGATCACTTGGGGTTGCCCCTAAGCTATTAATCGCATCCACAATGGTTTTTAACGATGTTCCCGCAGGCCAGACAAATGCTTTGCCTCGCTCTTCATTAACACTCACACTCGACTGTGGTGTAACAACCGTTGTGCCATTCGATAAGGCGTTTGGCTGGCTGACACTTGGGTTTTCTACGATATTCACTGTCAATGAACCATGGCTTACTACCGCTGGACGAACCCGTACATTTTGCCCCATCACGATAGTACCTGTGCGTGCATTAAAGATAACACGTGCAGGTGTTGGCCCTTCATTCACTTTCAGGTTCTCTAGTGCCGCCATAAAACCGACACGTTGACTTGGGTCTTGTGGCGCACGCAAAACCACTTTGGCACTGCTCTGGGCATTAGCAACCCCTGAGCCCAACACCTGATTAATCGCCATCTCGATATTACGCGCCGTATTAAATCCGGGTTGTTTAAGATTAAGAATAATATCGGGGTTAACAAGAAATGATGACGGGATCTCTTGCTCAATCAGTGCACCATTAGGAATGAGGCCCGCCGTTGGGATATTCACAGTAATACCACTACCGCTTGCCCCTTCTGCACTTAAGCCCCCAACAACTAAACTTCCCTGTGCCATCGCATACACCTGACCATCCACACCACGCAGTGGGGTTAATAGCAGTGTGCCGCCACGTAGACTCTTTGCATCACCCATTGAAGAGACCGTAATATCGAGTGATTGACCTTTTGAAGCCAGTGGAGGCAAGGTTGCGCTAACGGCTACTGCTGCCACATTTTTCAGTTTCGGATCAGTATTGAACGGCAGTTGTACACCAAACTGAATTAACATATTTCGAACCGATTGAGCTGTGAACTTAGTCTGGCTTTTATCACCTGTACCACTTAAACCTACCACTAAGCCATATCCCACCAATTGGTTCTCTCGGATGCCCTGCACATCAACCATATCCAGCAATGGTGCAGCAACCACAGATATACAGCTAAACCACAGGGCCAGTAGCCAAGAATATCTCTTCATTATCATCCTTAAATCGGGAAGAATGGGCTGTTAAAGAAGCGGGTCAACCAACCGGCAGAATTCGAGTCAGCCAGTGCACCGCGCCCAGAATAGGTGATTTGAGCATTAGCTAACCGCTGTGACGATACGCGGTTTGATCCGTCAATATCATCAACCCGTACTAACCCATTGAGACGAATATACTCATCGCCTTGATTCAGACGTAACCACTTCTCTCCACGCACTTGCAAAATGCCATTGTGCATCACTTCATGCACTAACACTGTGATACTGCCTGACAGTGAGTTTTGCTGTGAACTGGTGGAGTTGCCTTTAAAATCACGATCAGCGCCTAACGAAGTTGCCGCTTTGGGATAGTCACTGCCAAACAAGGTTGCCGCACCTACACTGGTGTTGCTCTCTTTACCAAAACTGGTGCCAGCCTTCTTACTCGAACTTGTTTGTTCTTGCAGCACGACGGTTAATACATCACCAATCCGAAACGCGCGCCGATCTTGAAACAGTGTCATATTATAATCGTTGCTAAATAGACCCCCGTCTTTATCCCTTTCTATTTTCGGCATCTGCATTGACGGTGGAGTAAACTCCTCCTCCCCAGGATAGGGGCCAATGGGCGGATGTGCACACCCGACTAACAGTAGGGTTAACAGAACCAGAACGCGTTTCATCTTGGTCTCACTCTCTTTTTAGTTGCCTGCTATGCTGTTAATTGTGGCCATTACAGTGATTGGCTAACAAACTTCAGCATTTGATCGGCACTTGATACCACTTTGGCATTCATCTCGTAGGCACGCTGAGTGGTGATCATATTGACCATCTCTTCTACTACGCTAACGTTAGAGCCCTCTAGAGAGTATTGTTTAAGCTGACCCAAACCATTTTCACCGGCAACACCTTCGTTAGGTGCGCCGCTGGCGCCTGTTTCTTTAAACAAGTTACTGCCTGCCGCTTCCAAGCCTGCAGAGTTGGTAAAATTAACTAAGGTTATCTGACCAAGCTCTTGTGGTTGTGGATCGTCAGCACTGGTATAGGTCACTGTACCGTCAGTGCCCACTGCAAAACTGGTGGCATTTTCTGGGATCTCAATGTTAGGGCTCAGTGGCAGACCGTTAGCGTTCACCAACATACCCTCGGCATTACGGTGAAACTGACCGTTACGGGTATAAGCCATTGTGCCGTCGGCCATTTCTATCTGGAAAAAACCTTGACCTTGAATTGACATATCTGTTGGTACATCCGTTTGCTGATAAGCACCAGTTTTCATCAGCTTTTCTGTTCCAACAACACGTACACCGTTGCCGAGCATCAGACCCCCTGGGGTCTCATTTTGCTGATCGGCCATTCCACCGGGTTGTTTTTTAATTTGATAGAACAGGTCTTCAAATGCTGCGCGATCTTGTTTAAAACCAATCGTATTTACGTTGGCAAGGTTGTTAGAGATCACCTGCATCTGGACATCTTGTGCTGCCAGACCTGTTTTACTTACCCATAATGCTGCATTCATTGTGTTGTCCTTTACTCGCGAATCAAGCGATTACCTGCTGTAGTCAAATCTTCTGCGGTTTTCATCATCTTGACTTGAAGTTCAAAATTACGTGCCAATGTCATATTGCGGATCATTGCATCAACTGCGTTGACATTACTGGATTCTAGGTAGCCACTGGCAATGTGTACGCTCTCATCTGCTGCAGCACTGCTGTTATCTAGCATGCGAAACAGGCCATCTGGACTTTTCGCTATCTTATCTGCTTGAGGGTTAACCAGTTTGAGCTGACCGGCCTCTTGCATTAAGCCACCGTTGGGCGCGACAATAGATAATGTGCCATCTTTACCGACGGTGAGTTGGCTGTACTCTGGCAGTATAATTGGGCCATCAGTGCCCATCAGCGGATGGCCGTTAACACTGAGCTCACCCGCATCGTTAGTCGTAAAGTTACCCGCACGGGTAT
The DNA here is from genome assembly GCF_051652165.1 of Plesiomonas sp. Classification (GTDB taxonomy): domain Bacteria; phylum Pseudomonadota; class Gammaproteobacteria; order Enterobacterales; family CAMTGL01; genus Plesiomonas. The sequence goes on along the minus strand of NZ_JBOFTR010000002.1, from coordinate 44,361 downwards.
AAGCCTCACCCTGTGGAGTCTCTACCGCAAAGAAACCCTCACCCTGAATAGCAACATCCAGCGGTCGATCGGTATGCTGTAACGCACCACCGGTGAAATCTGAACCTAATGCTTGTTCACCAACCAACGCTCGTGTCTGGTAACCGGCTCCCGTTAACAGCTCTGTTGATGCTTGCTCTAAGTCGGCACGAAAACCGGTAGTGTTCACATTGGCAAGGTTATTGGCTTGCACTTGCTGCGACATCAGGGTTCTACGCGCACCAGAGAGTGCCGTAAACAGTAATTTATCCATGACTTAAGCTGTGCCTTACAGTGAGTTGAACAAAATTTTGGTCATCTCATTGGCAACCTGAATTGACTTAGCATTGGCCTGATAGCTACTTTGTGCACCCATTAAGCCAACCATTTCGTCGGTGATATTTACGTTGGAGTTTTCATAACGCCCAGTCAAAATACTCCCTAATTGCCCTTCTCCTGCAACCCCAGTCATCGACTGACCCGAAGCAAACGTTTCAGTCCAGCGGTTTCCCCCGGCAGGTTGCAGACCTTCGTTATTGGTAAAGCGCGCCAGTTGTAGCTGACCTTGGCTGACTTTCTCACCATTGGTATAGCGAGCAACAACCGTGCCATCGGGCTCAAATGACCAGTTCGCAAATTTACCGGCTGCATAACCGTCAGAGCTGACAGTATTGATACTAAAACCACCGCCATATTGCGTCATTGCGCTCATATCTAAGGCCAGTGGTTGACCGTTTGGTAAAGTTAATGACAAGTTAGAAGGGCTTGGCTTAGTGAGCTTACCAGTATCATCAAACTCTACCGGTGTTGCGCCACCGGGCAATAGAGTGTTATCCATAGCCACGTGCATGTCCCACTGGCCATCGGCAGTTTTGCGATAATATTGGGTAACTTGATGCTCATTACCCAATGGGTCGTACACCTTAACGGTGCTCGTTGAGTTGTATGTTGAGGGGTCTGTAATATCAAACGGTTTGGCAACATCAATAACAGGTGCGCCTGAATCTAAATTTAACCCTAACGAGCCTTTGCTGCTGGCTTTCGGTGCTTGATCGGCCTGATCGATAGAGATAGGTTGGCCACCTTTACCCAGTAACAATGAGCCATCAGCACTGACCAGATTTAACATACTCGGATTATTTTTGTCCTGCCGAGTATCAAAGATCCCCGCACGGGTATAAAACTTCTGGCCATTATTCTCAACGACAAAAAAACCATCACCGTTGATCGCTAAGTCTGCATTACGCCCTGTTGTGGTCATACTGCCAGTAGCAAAGCTTTGACGAACATTCGAGACCGCAACCCCGTTGGCTTGGCCACCACCAAACGTTGCTGAATAGACATCTTGAAACTCAGTACGCGATGATTTAAACCCCGCTGTTGAGCCATTTGCAATATTGTGGCTGATGGTATTCATCTGCTCACTGGTCGATTTCAGACCACTCAGTCCAATATTAAAAGACATATAAACTCCTGAATACTTTTAGATGATCAGATAAGAGAGAGTGGGAATGGCATCCGCGAGGATTTCGCCATGACAGAGGCTGCATCAGAGTCGGCAATTTCACGCATATCATAGATAGACATCTTGCCAAGACCGGCTAACTCCAACTGATTCGGGGTAACGCCATCGGTACTGATGTGTACTGATTGTACTTTTGCAGCCAATAGCATGTTCTGACTCCAAGCATCGCTGCCATTTTCGGCCAGAACTTCAAATTTATATTTACCGTTACCAAGTTTGTCGCCATCGATATCAAACTTCACTAAACCCGCTTGCTGTGGCCCTAGCTTTAAGGTATCAACGAGCTTGCCCTCTTCGTTATATATCGCCACTTTGACGTTATCTGCCGATTTATCTAGGCGTATTCGGCCATCGAGTGTCTGCCCCTCTTTGACCTCTAATGTCCCGTTGACTTCCATCAAGACACTTTTACCAATTAAGTTTGTACTCTGTAGCATCTCAACATTGCTCATGCCAATATTGAGATTAAGCATGCCCATCTTTACCCCTTCGAGGCTCTCAACCGCTGACATCATGCCAAGTTGAGTGAGGTACTGTGTCCCATCCATTGGGTTAAGTGGGTTCTGGTTGCGAATTTGCGCTACCATCATGGTCATAAAATCATTTTTCGTTGGGTTAACCCCATTTTTACTTACCGCACCTTGCGGCATAACATCATCAGCCGTTGGCTGATGAGAAGATTGGACACGGGCCAGACTCATGAAAGGTCCTTAACATCAGAGAATCAAAAATACAGACTGAAAAACTTAAGCCGGATTACCAAGGCGCAAGATCCCCTGCTGCATGCTGCGCACGCGCGACAATATGTCTACGTTAGTTTCAAAACTGCGCGATGCAGCCATCATGTCGGCCATCTCTTCAACAATGTTGACGTTAGAAACAAACACATAGCCATCTTTATCTGCTTGTGGATTTTTTGGCTCATAACGGCGAGTCAGAGGTTGTTGGCTCTCTTCAATACCCTGAATGTTAACTTTGGCTGTTGCTAATCCCCCGTGGGCAGTATTCCCCATAACCGTGGAGAATACGGGTCGCCGTGCACGATAAGCATCGTCGGCATTGCCAGCGGTGACATCTACGTTAGCCATGTTGCTTGCTACAGTGTTAAGACGTACGGTTTGTGCCGTCATCGCCGAACCGGCAATGTCATAAATATCGCCAAATGACATAGATCACCTCATTACTGTCCGGTAATTGCTTGCTTTAACCCACTGAAGGTCATATTCATAAACGTCAGGCTTGTCTGAAAATCCATCGCGTTACGGGCAAACTGTGCTTGCTCAACACCTTGATCAACGGTGTTACCATCTTTAGAGGGTTGATATGGATTACGGTACATCGCCACATAATTAGGCTCAGTCGCAGCTCGACCACCAAATTCAGAACGGTTTGTAGAACGCTTAATGTTTCGCATTACATCATTGAAACTAATGTCGCGTGCTTTATAGTCTGGGGTATCCACGTTGGCGAGGTTACCGGCCAGAACCTTGGCCCGTTCGGTACGAAAATCGAGTGTGTGCGGAAAAACGCCCAGCGCCTTTTCAAAACTTAATGACATGTTTTGTCCCTCTGCAAACAACGTGAATAAACCTGTCTTTAAGCAATTAACACGCCAATTTTTTAGCTATCTGGATTACAATACGCAAAAATCAATCTTCACACTCCAGAACTAGACAGAAAATACGCACGGTAAATGTGCTAGGAAGGCTCGAAAAACGGCATATTACGCATACTCAATGCGCACTAAAGGAGGCATCATGTCAGCAATTTCCCGATACACTCGTTTTGTATTTACGTTGCTATTGTGCAATACGCCAACATGGGCAGCCGCAGTGACCCCTGCCGAACAAGTGACACAATTTATCCAGCAAGACGTGAGATCTTTCGCAAAAGCACAAAAGAGTCAGCAGTTTGACGTTAAGCTGCGCAATCTACCCGATTTCCCCGCCTGTACGAATCAACCACGTATTCAACGCCTCTCTGAAGACCCGCCAGCCGGTCGGGTGAGTTATGAGGTTCGTTGTTCAACCCCTAAAACATGGCGTATGCATGTCAAAGCCGATGTCTCTATTTTCCTACCTCTGATTTTTGCAAGCCGTAATCTCACTCGTGGACAAGTCTTAAGTGCAGGTGATCTCAGCACCAAAGCAACCGATATTGCCTTTTTGCGCCAAGCTTATTTTACTGACCCTAAAGCACTGATTGGCCAAACGCTACGCCGTAATTTACCTGCTGGCCGCTTGATCAATCGCAATATGTTGACAGAGCCTGATTTGATTAAACGTGGTGATGAAGTGGTGATCACAGCGCAAAAAGAGGGGGTAAATGCGTCAATGAAAGGCATTGCATTAGAGGGGGGAAGTCGGGGTAAAAAAATTCGTATTCAAAATAGTATTAGTGGAAAAGAGATCCGAGCGAGAGTCAGTGCGCATGGCCAAGTTATGACTGACTTTTAACAGTGAGCCTCGATATCTTTGAATATCGGCTTAATCGGTTAAAATGCACCATAAAATAAAAGCAGTTCAAAGCGATATCATCGATTTAAGTTAAGCAAGTTATCTGTCGCTTTGTATAATTACATGACCAAAATACGCTATGGCTGTATGTATGAGTCTATATCGCAATGATACCTGTTTCTGCCTTATGCAAAAGGAGCAATCATGATTGGTAAAATACAGCGCGATGTTGCTGTGAGCAGTATATCAACACCTGTCAACGGAACAGCCCCAAAAACACCAACAGCAAACAGTAAGCCGGTTGAGGCTGTTGCATTAAGCCATGATCTTAAAATACTGGATCATGCTCAACAAACTCCACGTCATGCTGATGTGGATATGGATAAAGTAGCTAAAATGCGTGCTCTGCTTGCCAACGGTGAGCTGAATATTAATACCGAGCAGTTGGCTAATAGTTTATATCAGCATTATAAAGGCTAACATACTGATGGATAATAAATCACGGGTGAAAACGTTACTGCAAACACTGACACAAGATCTGCGTGATTATCGACAGTTACTACCACTGTTACAGCAACAATATGCACTTATGCAACAGCGAGATAGCCATGGTTTAAGCCATAACAATCGCCAGTTACAACCGTTGCTGCATACTTTACAACAGCATGCCACTGAGCGTTGTCAACATTTACATGCCATTGGTCTTTCTGCTGATACGCAAGGAATGCACGCTCTGTTTCGTTTGCTTCCTGATGCACTCAGTGTTGCAGCTCAACAACAGTGGCAACAACTACACCAGCTAATTTGTGATTGCCAACAACAAAATAGCCGCAATGGTAAATTACTAGCCCAACAAAAACAGTTAGTGACACAACTCTTACAACCCGATGCAGGGCTAACGTACTCGCCACGTTAAATGTTGCTTTAATCTGCTACAACAGTGTTGTGTGGCTCTCAGTAGTTTTGCTGACGACGTAAAAAACGCTGACCAGATAACTCATCTAAAACTTTTTGCTCACGCTTGGCTTCGTGTTGTTGCTGTTGTTGCTGCATTTTTTGCAACAAGGTATCTCCTTTTTTCAAGCTCACATGCTGATGCAATACGCGTTCACGGGCTGTCCGTAATTCAGCCTCAGCCAATGCTAACTCTTGCTGTTGTAATTGAGTGACTAAGGTGAGCTGATTACGAAAACGGCTAATCCCTTTGACGAGTAGAGCACTAGAGTCATTACCATGACCGAGTGCATACTGTGTTGATACTTGCTGTAACAGTGTCAGCCGTTCTGTATGCGCTTGTTGTTGGCGTTGCCAATGCCCTTGTTCAGATTGTAGCTGCTCAAAACGTTGTTGTTGTTGTTGATACCACGCACTCAGCATACGATGTTGAGAAGACATAACAAAAAATTCCCCCCTTTAAAAACGCCACAAAATCCACATTATGGTTTCACATCTGTCAGTGGTTATTGCTCAAGCACCTATAAATACCATTGTTATTATGAACACAGTTGTAATAACTGTTCAGTACTGTTAGCCAGTGTCACTCGCTCTTGCATCCCTTGTTGTAAATAAGCACAAATCCCCGGATAACTTGCAATGGCCTTATCTAATTGTGGATCTTGCCCTGGTTGATATCCCCCCAGAGCCAGTAAATCTTGTATCTGTCGATAACGTGCATAGTACTGCTTAACCTGTTGTGCCTGACGCAAATGCTCGGCAGAGACAATCTGCGGCATTGCTCGGCTGATCGACTGCTCAATATCAATAGCAGGATAATGGCCACTCTCTGCTAAGGTTCGATTTAGTACAATGTGGCCATCTAGAATAGCCCGTGCTGCATCGGCAATCGGGTCTTGTTGATCATCACCTTCTGACAGCACGGTATAAAACGCGGTAATTGATCCCTTACCATGCGCACCATTACCTGCTCGCTCAACCAGTTGTGGCAGCAAACTAAATACAGAAGGCGGATAACCTTTGGTGGCTGGAGGTTCACCAACTGCTAATGCAATCTCACGTTGTGCTTGGGCATAGCGGGTTAAAGAATCCATTAATAGCAGTACATCATGGCCACGATCACGAAAAAACTCGGCAATTCGGTGACACAATACTGAAGCACGCAGGCGTAGTAGAGGAGGGTCATCTGCAGGTGAAACAATGACCACAGCGTTTTTTAGCCCCTCACTGCCTAGCGAGTGTTCAATAAACTCTCGGACCTCTCGACCCCGTTCTCCAATCAAGCCCACAACCGTGATCTCAGCCGTGGTATTTCGGGTCATCATGCCAAGCAGTACACTTTTACCTACGCCACTCCCTGCAAACAACCCTAAACGCTGACCTTTGCCAACACTTAACATCCCATTAATGGCACGCACACCCACATCTAATTGCTCACTAATGGGCTGTCGAATCAGTGGATTAATGCTTTCACCTTGCAGATGAATACGTTGATCAGTTTGCAGTGGCCCGCCATTATCTAACGGTTCACCTACCCCATTCAGCACACGCCCTAATAAGCCGTAACCTACGGCAATCTTGCTATCACCTTGCAGCGGTAATACACGACAACCAGGGCGTAAACCTGAGGTATGGCGAATTGGCATAAGAAAAGAGGACTCGCGGTCAAATCCCACCACTTCGGCCTCAACCAATGCACCGCTGTCAGTTTCAATCATGCAACACTGGCCGCTACTCAGACGACAACCAACCGCTTCTAGTGTCAGGCCTGTCATACGAATCAAACGCCCATAAGTACGTGCAACCGGCAGTTCCGGTAACTGACGACCAGCCTGTGCTAGGCGGCGAGCTAAAGTTTGCTGCAAATTACTCATGCGATATGTTCAGCAGTCGGCTCTGTTAAGAGTGTATCGCGTACAGCATCCATACAAGCTTGCAAGCGTTCTTCGCTGTCTGCTATTGCCTCTGAATCACGCGTAACAACTCGGCAACTGCCGCTTTCTAATGCATTATCTGTCTCTAACTGCCATTTATTGACCACATCTGGCAATAATTGCTGCAAACGCTGACAATCTTGTGGGTTAAGATGAACCGTAATCTGGCCTTCTTGCTCAGGCACTTGGGTTAATGTCTCTTCAATCAAAGCAATCAGTTGTTGTGGTTGTAGTGTCAATTCACAACGGATCACCTGACGAGCCACTTTCTGTACGAGCTCACAAATCATCCCACTTTGCTCACGAACATGCTGATGAAAGACTTGCTGAACTTGCTGTAACAGCGCATCTGTCGCCATAACTGAGTTTGTCAGTTGTTGATTACCTTCTTGTAATCCTTGATCTTTTCCCTCTTGATAACCAACCTGATAACCCTGCTGGTGGCCATCGGATAACCCCTGCTGTTGGCCTTGTAAAAGCCCTTCGTCATAGCCTTTTTGCGAGCCATCTTGAAAGCCGTTATTAAACTCTTCCTGATATTGCGCCGCACTGTTGTTTGAGTGTCCATGACTGTTATCAGAGAAATCATCAAAATCAAATTCATCATCGCGCGACCGCTCTTCCACCAGCGGTGGAAAACGGTAAGGTCGAAATTGACCCGGTTGTGGGCGAAAAATAGTACCCGGTTTGTCGTACATGGCTTTACTCCGCTTATTCCACCACGTTTTCCGCAAATAGCGATAATTCGACTTCGCCGTCGTTGGCTAATTGACGCAAAACTTGCATGATTTCGGTACGTGCCTCTTCTACCGCACTCATGCGTACAGCCCCTTTGGTCTCCATATCTTCGCGTAGATATTGCGCTGCACGTTTTGGCAAACAAGCAAATATTTTTTCTTGCAAGGTTGTCGATGAACCCTTCATTGCCAGTGCCAACTGATCTTGTGGAACCTCTTCGATCATCCGGCTCAATGTTGCCTCGCTTTGACGCTCTAAAATGTCGAATTGGTACATACTCTCTTCGAGTTTCACCATCAAACTCGGATCGATATCGCGCAGTGACAACATGATCTCAGAAGTCCGATTCCCCATGCGATTAAGAATATCAACCGCTTTTTTAGTCCCATCCACTTGTGAGCTTGTGCGGTGTCCGACTTGCTGTAAGAATTTCTCCAGCAGTGTATGCACCTCATCAATCATATCGGGATGGATTTCATCTAAATTAGCCAATCGGTATAAGAGATCATCATGTGTTTCTGGTGGCAAACGGCTCAATAATTGGCTGGCCATATCGGGCTCTAAATAGGCCAAAAAAACCGCCTGCAACTGGGGATGCTCACTGACAATCAGTTCAACCAATTTTGAAGGCTCAAGCCATTGCAAACGTTGTAAGCTACTGCGCAAGGTATCACCATAGATACTGTCAATCAGCGGGCGAGCTAAAGAGCGACCCAGTGCTTTATCTAAGGTGCGTTCTAAATAACCACGCGAAGCGCCAGTAATACCCGACTCAGAACGAAAATCAGTAAAAAAACGTAGAAAAACAGATTGAGCCTGATCTTTTTTTACACCAGGTAAGCTTGCCATCATCACCGTCAGACGACTCACTTCTTCACGGCTAAGTTGTTTGAGGATATTCGCTGCAGCTTCTTCCCCCATACTTAAAAGCAAAATGGCTGCCTGTTGCAAACTATCTTGAGGCGGAATTACTTCAGTTTCCGTCATGTTGCTCAACCTTTATCCACTGTTTAATCACTTGCGCAACGCGTTCTGGCTCTTGATTAACCAAAAGCTGAATCCGCTCTAACTGCACTTCCAAGCCTGTTTCTGGTGATGGGAGTTCCAGCAAATTTTCGTTCAATGTGAGCCCCGGACGAGATGCCGGTAAGACTGCACCATTCTCAGCACCTTGTCGGCCCTCTTCAGGGTGTAATTCAACAGCGGTTGCCCCTTCATTCTCAGAAGAAACTGGCAATGCAGGATCATTAACAGGAAGCGGTTTAGCCAGTTGACGCAACACTGGGCGAACAACCCCAAACAACACGGCCAAAGCAACAACTGCGGCAAGCACATAACGTAAAACATCTAACCAGAATGGATCTTTCCACCATGGTGCATCAGCACTTAATGGGTTATCACTGGCGACAAAAGGAAAGACATGTAAGCTAATTTGATCCCCATTCGCCCCCCGTAAACCGAGTGCATCTTGCAACATGGTTGTTATCTGCTCTAGCTCTGCTTTAGGATACTTATCAGGCTTACCATTAATCAGAACCGACACACTCAAGTGTTGCAACTCACCCTGCTGATAACGAATATGACGTTGAGTTTTATCAAGCTGAAAATCCCGATTTAGCTCAGTTGTACGGTTAATCAACTCTTGATTGTTGGAGGTATTTTCTTGCGTTTCAGCCGCTTTATTATTGTTATTGTTTGCCGGTTTATCCGCAGGTTGGTTACTCAGTGCTCCTGGTACACCGGCGGTTTTCTCGGCATTACTGCGATCCTCACGGCTAAACTCACGGGATAGCGCCCCTTGTGGGTTATATACCTCTTCAGTGGCTTCTTTACGATCAAAGTTGACCTTAGCAGCAACTTGTATCTCAAAATTTCCCATTCCTAACATCGGATCGAGCATTCGAGTTGCACGATCAATGTAGCTACGCTCTAACCGATTTACATACTCTAAATATTGCGTATTCGTTTCATTTGCCTGTGTATCTGCATCATTAGCACTCAATAGTCGGCCAACTTGATCAACTACCGTCACATTCTCAGGTTTTAGATCAGTCACACTGCCAGAAACAAGATTCACAATTGCGCGAACCTGTTCTGACTTCAATGTCACACCCGGTTCAAGAGATACCGCAATTGAAGCCGAAGGCCGTTCTGGATTACCACGAATAAACAAAGTACGTTTAGGAATAGCCAAGTGCACACGTGCATTGGTAATACCATCTAGTGACATGATAGTACGGGCTAATTCACCTTCTAAACCATGTCGGTAACGCGCATCTTCAATAAACTGGCTAGTTCCTAAGCTATTATCCTTATCGAGGATCTCTAACCCTGTGGGTAATTGTACTTTTACTCCTGCAGCAGCCAACGCCATGCGCGCCTTACCCAGTTGATCACGCTCAACCATTAACTGGCCGTTATTTCCATCAACATAGAAATTAACACCTTGCTTGTCTAATACAGACATGACTTGGCTTTTATCGAACGCTTCATTATTGCCATACAGTGGGCGATATTCACTATTACCTAACCACAAGGCCAGTACGACAATACCCGTCACAATCAGCGCAATCACCCCAAGCAGCGCACTTAAGCGACGACCTTTCACTTTAGCCAGCATTGCCGATGAGGCTGGCAACTGAGCCCACTTTTTTTGTAATAATTCAGTCACGTCAAGATCCCACTGTTAGACCGGCATTTTCATAACATCATCATAGGCAGTCATCAATTTCTGCCGCACTTGAACTAATGCTGTAAAGGATAAACTCGCCTTTTGACTGGCAATCATCGCCCCCACTAAATCTTGGCTAACGCCAGTATCTACAGCAGTCACCATGTCTTTTGCTGTTTTACCTAAATCATCAACGCGATTCACCGCTTGAGTCAGTGCCACCCGGAAACTTGGCTCTTGCATACCAGAAGTAGTCAATGGATTAGCAGCCACCTTTTCTGTGTGGCTACCAATATTAATTTGTGATTTTATAGCTTCCATCTGGGCCAAGGTGTTCTGTATTCCGGGGGCGGTGTGGTACATAACGCGAACTCTCCGACATTCTTTGACAAACAAGGCTTTGATAAACAAGGAAACGGCCAGAAGTGCTCTGACCGTTTTACGTGTTGTTTAAAAAGCAAGTAACGTGCCAGTAATGAAGCCCCCCTTTAGCCATACCGACTATTCTTTGTCACTTGTCAATAAATACTCACTGTTCGGCTGGCAGGCATCTAACCTTTGCGAGTTTAGTCAAAAAAATGACATAGCTATTGCAATCACGCCCAGTTATATCCCCACCAACAACACACTCAAACCACCATTGGTTGACTAAAAACTGGCAAAGAATTTGCATTAAGTAGACCTTACTTATTATAAACACCGAGTTTTGCGGTCAAGAAAACCCGGTGAGACGTTGCCAGGTGAGCCGAAATGAAAACAACGAAACGAAAAATTATCTCCCCTAGCGAACAGGCGCATATCAAACCTTTTGATCTGGCAAACCCAGAGCACAGGATAGGGCTGCTACAAGCCACACTCGATACTATCTGCCAGCGTTTCGAGCGTTCTGCTAAACAGTTTTTTTTCAGTTTGCTGCGTAAACCGGTGAATTTTCATTTTGAGCAACAAGAGACCTTAAAGCTGCACGAATACTTAGCCTCAATTCCAAAGCCTAATAGCCAGCATGAGTTTCTTGTTGAACCGCATGAGATGTGCGGCCTAATTGCAATGGACGGAAACTTACTCTTTTTGATGGCAGATCTGTTTTTTGGTGGGAAAGGAACCAGTGTACGTCGGCGCAGCGAGATGAGTGATACCGAATTACGTTTAGTTGATCGAATTTTCCGCCAATTACTCGCCTTATTTGATGAGTGCTGGCACAACCAAACCCACTGGCATAGCCAAATAACGCAGCAACAATCACTGCATCTTAACAGCAGTATTGCCAACCAACCGCTGTTTCAGATCTGCCGTTTCTCGCTTCAGATAGGTGAACATACCGGTTGGTTTGATATTTCGCTGCCGTTTAACGGGCTGGAATTTTTACGCACCCCGACCACTGAAGAGGCAAGTGTAGAGCTAGATCCAACTCTACAAGCAAAAGTAGAAGAGCGGCTACAACAAGTTCCATTGCACTTAAAAACAATCTTATGCGAAAAATCTCTCACCTTAGGTGAGGTAATGGATTTACAAATTGGTGATGTGATCTCAGTAGAGATGCCATCGCAACTGACAGTACGTGCTGGAAATAGCCCACTGTTCAAAGCACGTATTGCCGAACGTAACGGCAATTTAGTATTGCGGGTTGATGATGTCCTTGATACATCGACATCGACCTAAATCATTTCACTGCCCAGCCACTGCTGGGAATACACATGATGTCCCATTTTTTGTCACTGCAAGGAATCTTCGATGTCCGAAACCCTAAATGATTTAAATCTGGATCTAAACGATCTCGATATAGGCGATTTGGCTACAGACACCCCCTCCTCCACACCGGAGACAGCCAACTACCCAACGGACATGAAGTTTATCCGTAACATTCCTGTAAAACTGACTTTAGAAGTGGGCAGTACAGAGTTAATGATTGGTGATCTTATGAGCATTAGCCGTGGCACAGTCATCGAGTTAGATAAACTCAACGGTGAACCGATGGATGTCAAAGTCAACGGCACGCTACTTGGTCATGCTGAAGTGGTGATCGTCAATAACAAATACGGTCTGCGTCTAACAAACGTAGTAGACAGCGATAATATGCTCAAAGAGTTATCCCACTGATGCGTAAACTTGGGTTATTTCTGCTATTGTGCCTACTTGCGCATCCTGTCTTTGCGGCAAATAATGGTATTGGCCTGCTAACCGTAACGCCGCAAGCCGATGGCGCACAAGAGTACAGCGTCAAGCTACAAATTTTACTGCTAATGACGGCGCTGTCATTTCTGCCAACAATGCTGCTAATGACCACCAGCTTTACCCGCATTATTATTGTCTTAGCTATCTTGCGTCAGGCTCTTGGTCTACAACAAAGCCCACCGAATCGGATCTTAATTGGCATTGCCTTAACGTTAACGCTATTTATTATGCGTCCTGTATTTAATGATATTTATGTCAATGCGTTTGAACCCTATCAAAATGAAACGCTAACGTTAAAACAAGCCGCCGCCCAAGCAGAAAAGCCCTTACGCAAATTTATGTTGGCACAAACACGCGAAAGTGATCTCCAGCAGTTACTCGATATTGCAGGTGAATCACGCGCAACACCACCAGAAAAAGTAGATTTTCTTATTCTGATGCCTGCTTTTGTGCTCAGTGAACTCAAAACATCATTCCAAATTGGTTTTATGCTTTTCATCCCCTTTCTCATTATCGATATGGTGGTCTCTAGCGTACTGATGGCGATGGGGATGATGATGTTATCGCCACTGATTATCTCATTACCCTTTAAGTTAATGATTTTTGTACTCGTTGATGGTTGGGCGATGACCGTAGGTACACTCAGTGCCAGCTTTGGTTGATCAAATAGGATAATTATGGATACCACTGTTATCGCTATTATTTTCGGCCAAGCCCTGACTGTCATTGCAACGATGGTCTGTATTTTAGTGCTGCCAAGTTTAGTGGTTGGTTTAATCGTTAGCATCTTTCAAGCCGCAACCCAAATTAATGAACAAACCTTGTCATTCTTACCACGATTTTTAGTGATGCTCGCAATGATAGGGTTTTCTGGATCATGGATGTTAACGACCTTACACGATCTGTTCACTCAGATTTTTCTTGATATTCCAACCTTAATCGGCTGATGAGTCTCACTGGATGCTAACCTGATGTTGACCTTAAGTGCTGCCGAGATTACCGCTTGGATAGGCATGCTGTGGTGGCCATTTTTCCGCTTAACAGCCGCTTTTTTAGTCATGCCTTTATTTGGTAATCCACAAATTCCTATTCAAGTACGCATTGGGTTGGCACTGTTAATCAGTGTCGTTGCGGCCCCCTTGATGCCTACAATGCCCTCTGTTGACCCTTTCTCACTGCTGGCGATTTTTTATGCGCTACAACAAATGATCATTGGCGCACTGCTTGGATTAGTCATTGATATTTTGTTTGCTGTATTCACCACCTTAGGGCAACTGCTCTCTATGCAGATGGGGCTTGGCATGGCAATGATGAATGATCCGGTCAATGGTATTAGTTCTGCGGTACTTGGGGTGATGTACCAAATGTATATTTCCTTGCTGTTTTTCGCCCTAAACGGCCATCTTGTTGTACTCGATATTCTAGTACGCAGCTTTAGCGCCATTCCAGTTGGTAGCATGCTGTCAGATATCGCCCTGCAACAGATAATAGATATGTTTGGTTGGATGATTGGGGCTGCCTTATTGCTCGCCTTACCTGCGATTGCCGCCATGTTATTGGTAAATTTAACCTTTGGGATTATGACTCGTGCAGCACCGCAACTTAACATTTACGCACTCGGATTCCCGATGACTCTCATGTGTGGTGTACTCAGTATTGGCTTAACACTCTCTAGCGTACCAGAAAACTTTACCCAATTTAGCCGCGAAGTACTCAACTTATTGGCAACAATTTACACCCCGCCACAAGCAGGTACACCATGAGCGGAGATAAGAGCGAAAAACCCACCGGGCAACGGTTAGATAAAGCCCGAAAAGAGGGGAACTTACCACGTTCTCGCGAGTTAGTAACCGCACTGTTAGTGCTCGGAGGAACAGTCACGTTATCTGCATTTAGTGGAATCTTAGGTAACCTACTAACAAATAGCATGCGCTATAACTTGACATTAAGTAAGCAAGAGATTTTTGATCCACAACTGGCCTTCAAACACCTTGGTGAAAGTTTGTCTGCCATGAGTTGGGCACTGCTTGCCCCATTGAGCCTTCTTATGTTAATTGCCCTCATTGGCAATGTGTTGCGTGGTGGCTGGAATGTGAGTATCGAATCATTACAACCTAAATTCTCTAAGCTCAACCCTATCAGTGGAATGGGCCGCATGTTCTCTTCACAATCGATTGCCGAGCTAATAAAAAGCGTACTCAAAACGGCACTGATCGCATTAACACTGTGGGCAGTTATTGGCGATAAAATACAGATATTACTGAGCCTACAACACCGTGATATCGGCACTGCCATCACCTTAACACTTGATCTTATCTGGTCAACCGTATTGCTATATGGGCTCGCTTTACTGCTAATAGCCCTGCTTGATCTCCCTTACACTCAGTGGCAATACATCAAAAAACTCAAAATGAGTAAGCAGGAAGTTAAAGAAGAGCACAAAAATAGCGATGGTAATCCGCAAATAAAATCACGGATTCGTAACTTACAGCGCCAAATGGCTATGCGCCGAATGCATAAAGTGATCCCTCAAGCGGATGTCATCATCACAAACCCAACTCACTATGCAGTGGCACTAAAGTATGATCAAAATAAAGCCGAAGCCCCCTTTGTACTGGCCAAAGCCGTAGACACAATGGCATTGCAAATGCAGCAACTTGCTCGTCAACATCATTGCCCGATTGTTAATGTTCCCCCCTTAACAAGAGCGGTGTATTACTCCACTAAAGAGTGGCAAGAGATCCCCGCGGGGCTATATACCGCCGTCGCCCATATTCTGACTTATGTTTTCCATCTAGAAGAGTACCGGCTCGGACGCGGTTTACCCCCTCCACCCTTGCCTGAATTAACCATTCCGCCAGAGTTGCGCCACTAAGCGAAGAGATGATGTCTATAAAACTATCTACATTCACCCGTTACCTACGTCAAGGGCAAATCGGCATTCCACTGATGCTGCTCGTTTTGCTTGCCATGGTGATTTTACCTATTCCACCATTATTGTTGGATATGTTTTTCACCTTCAATATTGTACTGGCGCTCTTGGTTCTATTGGTCAGCGTCTACAGTAAACGGCCGCTTGATTTCTCCTCATTTCCAACGGTCTTACTGATCGCCACATTACTGCGTCTTGGTCTCAACGTGGCTTCAACCCGTGTCGTATTACTCAATGGCCATGAAGGGGGGGATGCAGCAGGTAAGGTTATCCAGGCTTTTGGTGAAGTCGTTATTGGCAGTAACTATGTTGTCGGGATCGTCGTCTTTGTCATCTTAATGATCATCAACTTTGTCGTTGTGACAAAAGGGGGGGAGCGGATCTCAGAGGTAGGAGCACGTTTTACCCTTGATGCGATGCCAGGCAAACAGATGGCTATTGATGCCGATCTAAATGCTGGATTAATTGACCACGAACAAGCTCGTCGCCGTCGGGAAGATGTCTCTAACGAAGCCGATTTTTATGGCGCGATGGACGGCACATCCAAGTTTGTACGCGGTGATGCTGTCGCCGGCATGTTAATTTTGTTTATCAATATCATCGGTGGGATCAGCATCGGGGTATTCCAACATGGCATGCCGTTTAGCAATGCGTTTCAAACTTATGCTTTATTAACGATTGGTGATGGTTTGGTTGCCCAAATTCCATCATTGCTTCTTTCCACTGCTGCTGCAATTATCGTTACCCGCGTTACAGATCAAGGCACATTTTCTCAACAAATTAGTCGGCAAATGTTGGCATCACCAGTGGTGCTATTTGTTGTTGCCACTATCATGCTGATCTTAGGTTTAGTACCTGGCATGCCGCATTTTGCCTTTTTCGCCTTTGCTGGCGTTGTTGCTCTCGCGGGTTGGAAAATGCGTCACTACCATGAAAGTGACACAAAAGACAGTGATCTGCATCGAGCAGAAGCCCTTATACAATCACCCGAATTTGGCACAATCTCTGAGATCAGCAACAACGATATCCCGGCGGTCTATACCTTAAGTATTGCGGTCGGTTATAGATTGGTGCATTTAATTGATCAGCGTCAAGGCGCTGAATTGCTTAATCGTCTGACGGGTATCCGTAAAACCTTATCTGAATCACGCGGTTTTCTTATCCCACAAATTCGTGTACACGATGATTTAACACTCAATCCAGACGAATACCGTATCAGTTTGCGTGAAGCGGTACTTGTTCATACAGAGTTAGAGGATAACCACCTTTTAGCCATCAATCCTGGCGAAGTTTATGGCAATATCGATGGTATTTTAACCACTGATCCTGCTTATCAGATGGAAGCTGTATGGATTCAGCCAGACAACAAAGATCGCGCAGTCAACTATGGCTATACAGTTGTAGATCATGCCACTATTTTATCAACGCACGTAAGTAAAATTATTCATGACTATATTGATGAGGTGATGGGCCCCCCAGAAGTGCGCCAGATCATCAATCGTTTGCAAGAAAGTGATGCTAAAATGGCTGAGGAGTTGCAACAACGCCTCAACCCACAACAATTATTGCGAGTATTTCGTCAGTTAGCCGCTGAAAATGTGTCACTTCGCGATATTGTCACTATAACTAACTCTCTGTTAGAGTCAGCCGAACTGACTAAAGATCCGATTTTACTGTGTGCTGATGTGCGTTGTGCACTACGTCGCCCATTACTGTATCAATTAGTTGGCAATCGCAGTGATATCCCTGTGATTACATTAGCCGCTGAACTGGAGAGTATTCTTTTAGGCGCTCTTAGTCAGGCCCAACAAGCCGGCCATGTCCAGCTTGATGGTTTTGCACTCGAACCTGGCGTTATTGAAAAGTTACAATACAGCTTACCGCAAGTAGTCGACAATATGCGTATGGCAGGCCATGCACCATTACTCATGGTCATGCCACAGTTACGCCCATTATTATCACGCTATGCCCGTGTCTGTGCCCCAGGTCTTAATGTGCTATCGTTTAATGAAATTCCTGACGATAAGAATGTGTCAGTAGTAGGAAATTTGGGGTGAGACTTTTTTATCGCGTCATCATCCCAAAGTAAATCTCATGATTGACCAAATAATAAAACCGCGGATAACCGCGGTTTTATTATAGTGATATGACTTATCAATCACTCCACCGTCACCGATTTAGCCAGATTTCGCGGCTGATCGACATCAGTTCCCTTATTCACTGCCACGTGATAAGACAGCAATTGCAAAGGAATGGTATAGAAAATCGGTGCAACATCATCTTCTACGGGTGGCAACGGAATAATGTTCATCCCTTCTGCCGCAGTAAAATCGGTATCCTGCGCGGTAAAGACATACAGCTGACCGCCGCGTGCGCGCACCTCTTCAATATTTGATTTAAGTTTTTCCAGCAATTCATTATTCGGTGCAACCACAATCACCGGCATATCGGCATCAATCAGCGCCAGCGGGCCGTGTTTTAGCTCACCGGCAGCATAAGCTTCGGCATGAATGTAAGAGATCTCTTTGAGTTTCAGCGCCCCTTCCATCGCAATCGGGTACTGATCACCGCGCCCTAAAAACAGCGCATGTTGCTTCTCGTTAAAATCCATCGCCAGCTTTTCAATCACCTTATCGAACGACAACATCTGCTCAATCCGGCTTGGCAGTGCCTGTAACGCCTGCACCAGCGTACGCTCACGTGCATCACTCATCTGATGTAAACGGCCAATTCGCCCAACCAGTAGCAGCAATGCGGCTAATTGGGTAGTAAATGCCTTGGTCGACGCTACACCAATCTCAGCACCGGCGCGGGTCATCAACGATAAATCTGACTCACGCACCAATGATGAACCCGGCACATTACATACCGCCAGCGATCCCAAATAGCCCAGCTCTTTCGATAAACGCAGCGCCGCAAGGGTATCGGCCGTTTCGCCCGACTGCGATAACGTGATAAGTAAACTTCCAGGGCGCAGTACCGATTTACGATAGCGAAACTCAGAGGCGATCTCCACATTACAGGCAACACCGGCAATGCTCTCAAACCAATAACGCGCCACTGCCCCCGCATGGTACGACGTACCACACGCCACAATCTGCACATGCTGCACAGCTGACAGCAAGCGGTCAGCCTCTTCACCCAGCTCACTTAAATCCACTAACCCATGGCTGATTCGCCCCTTAAGGGTATTTTTTATCGCCACCGGCTGCTCATAAATCTCTTTTTGCATATAGTGCCGGAACTGGCCTTTATCACCAGCATCATGCTGCACGCTCGACTCAATAATCGCGCGATCAACGGCCTGCCCCTGCGCGTTGACAATATTCACCTCACGGCGTGTCACCTCGGCAACATCACCCTCTTCCAAAAAGATAAAACGGCGGGTTACCGGCAGCAGCGCTAACTGATCAGAGGCAATAAAGTTCTCACCCAGACCTAAGCCAATGACCAACGGGCTGCCAGAACGTGCTACCACTACGCGGCTCGGATCACGGCAATCCATCACCACAGTGCCGTATGCACCACTGAGCTGGCGCAACATCCGCTGCACCGCTGCAAACAGGCTGCCACCGTGCTCGGTCAGCTCCCAGTGCGTTAAATGTGCGATAACCTCGGTATCGGTCTGTGAACTGAACACATAACCCCGATCACGCAGTTGCGCGCGCAGTGACTCATAGTTTTCGATAATGCCGTTATGCACCACCGCAATAAACTCAGAAGTGTGCGGATGTGCATTCGCTTCAGAAGGTTCACCGTGTGTAGCCCAACGGGTATGCGCAATACCGGTTCCGCCTACAATCGGCTGTTGCTCAATCGCCTCAGCCAGCACCTGCACTTTACCCAAACGGCGAATACGCTGTAGCTCACCTTGTGCATTAACGACTGCAACACCTGCCGAGTCATAACCGCGATACTCTAAACGGCGCAACCCTTCAAGTAAAATCTCTGCAACATCCCGCTGCGCTACCGCGCCAACAATTCCACACATCGTATTCAATTCCTTGATAAATGATCACTGCCTGTCTATCACGACAACATCTGGCACTGACAATGGTTAACGCTGACAATCATGCATGCTGGCCGCAGCCCACTACAGGCTCGGTACCTGTGCGCACAAAACCTGCACACCCTGCTGTTCAATATGTAATTTAATGTCAGGGTCAATTCCCTGATCGGTCACCAAACAGGTGATCTGTGACCATGGCAACTCTAAGTTAGGAATTTTGCGCCCAACCTTGTGCGACTCCGCCAGCACAATCACCTCACGTGCTACCTCGGCCATCACCCGCGATAACCCGAGCAGCTCATTAAAGGTTGTCGTGCCACGCGCAGGGTCAATGCCCGCTGCGCCGACAAACAGCTGATCAAAGTCATACGAGCGCAATACCTGCTCGGCCACCTGCCCCTGAAATGACTCGGAATGCGGATCCCATGTTCCGCCGGTCATTAAAATAGTAGGCTCGATCTCCAGTTCCTGCAAAGCTGCTGCCACACTCATCGCATTGGTCATCACCACCAGACCACGATAACCGGCCAAATGCGGGATCACCGCTGTTGTCGTGCTACCCGAATCAATAATCAGCCGGTTATGATCACGGATCAGCGTCGCAGCCAGCGCCGCTATCGCTAACTTTTGCAACGAAACTTTATCCTCTTCCGGTTCGCTCACCAACTCTTGAGGGATCAGCACCGCACCACCGTAGCGGCGTAACAGCAAACCATTACGCTCTAACTCAGCCAAATCTTTACGAATGGTCACTTCAGAGGTTTCAAAACGGCGGGCAAGCACATCAACGCTCACTTCCCCCTGCTCACGCAGTAAATTAACAATCGTATGTCGCCGCTGCTGGGTATTGCGTTTACTCATGCACTGCCACCAAAAGTTTCGATTAAGCATTTTACGAAATATAAAACGCATTATATTCTTACGAAACGAAAGATCAACAGTAAAACACCCTCCACCAACCACTAGGGAAAATGAAAAAAAGTACAAACAAAGCCCACAAGAAGCGATCAAAACAAAAAACAAAACATACAGAGGGATTTTTAGACAATAAAGCCATAAGCGCGAAGTCTTGGTATGTACGGCTAGCTCAAGAAAATAGATCAGGCAAAAATAGAACAGGCAGAGCAGATACCGCTCAGTGCATACCGATAAAAAAAGGGCTGAGAAAACTCAGCCCTGATGTCATTATTTCGCACTATGTTGTTGATGTGTTATCACCACATCTTATCGTATTGTCTTACATCTCAGCCTAAAACTTGCCGCTTTACACTGAGAACATCCGGATAAAAAATTAGGCTTTTTTGACCGGACGCTGCCAACCCTGAATATGGCGCTGGGCCACACGGCTGATCACTAACTCATTTTCAGCGATATTTTTAGTCACCGTCGAACCGGCACCAATTGTTGCACCATCGGCTACTGTTACAGGCGCAACTAACTGCGTATCCGAGCCGACAAACACATCATTACCGATCACCGTCTGGAATTTATTCACGCCATCATAATTACAGGTGATAGTACCAGCCCCGATATTCACACGCTCACCGATCACCGCATCCCCCAAATAGGTCAGATGATTGGCTTTCGAACCTTTACCGAGCGTTGATTTTTTCATCTCAACAAAATTGCCAAGATGCGCATCATCTTGCATAACAGAGCCTGGGCGTAAACGGCCGTAAGGGCCGACAGAACAACCCGCGCCTACTGTTGAATCATCAATCAGGCTGTATGGCTTAATGTCAGTATCATCGCCAATCACGCAATCTTTCAGCACACAACCGGTACCCACTCGCACACGGTTACCCAGAACCACACGCCCCTCAAGGATAACGTTGGTGTCGATCACCACATCACGGCCACACTCAACCGTGCCACGTAAATCAAAACGATCAGGGTCAAGCAGCATCACCCCTTCAAGCAGCAGACGATCGCTCTGCTCACGCTGATAAATACGCTCTAAACGTGATAACTGCTGACGATTGTTGACACCCTCAACTTCGTAGAAGTGAGTTGGGTGCACGGCCACGATTTCATGCTGCTCAACGTGCGCCATCGCGATCACGTCGGTCATGTAATACTCGCCCTTGGCGTTATCATTGTTGAGCTGGCTTAACCAGTGTTTGAGGTTTTTACCGTCAGCCACCAGAATGCCGGTGTTCACTTCACGGATACTCAACTGCTCGGCGCTGGCATCTTTATGCTCAATAATGCCGGAAACCTTACCGTTTTCACGTAAAATACGCCCGTAACCGGCCGGATTATCCAGTTTTGCGGTCAGCAAACCAATGCCATCAACCGGCTTTGCCTGCAACAAACGCTTCAAGGTATTGGCCGAGATCAACGGCACATCACCGTACAGCATCAAGATCACTTCATCATCGGCAAAATGCGGTGCAGCCTGTTGCATTGCATGGCCAGTACCCAGCTGCTCAGCTTGGATCACCCAGTTTAGGTCATCGCCGCTCAAACGCGCTTGCAGTTGATCACCACCGTGGCCGTAGATCAGATGAATGTTCTCGGCACCAATACTGCGCGCAGTATCAATAACATGCGAAACCATCGGCTTTCCGGCGATCGGATGTAGTACTTTTGGCAAGTCGGAGTGCATCCGCGTGCCTTTGCCTGCTGCCAGAATGACCACACTAAAACGTTTAATTGTCATGCTGAAACCTGATTTGTAAGAAGTAGGAGAAAACAGAGATGATGTACGGGGGATAGCAGCCAACAACAGCACAACGCGGGTGGCACTTCCTTGCCATACACTCTATTTTTTTAATGATGGGATGAAGTGTAACCTAATAATAAATAAAGAAAAGCTGTCGCCGATCACCGACACACTTCATAACAACTTGTAATTAAAGCTATTATTTCTGGGGTCAAAACCGCAGGCATAAAAAAAAGAGCAGTTTCCCGCTCTTTTTTTTGGTATTTTTTTATACGCCCGCGCACGTAAATATCAGTACTCACACATCAGCGCACAGGCCTTAAAAATACGATAACTAGATATCAAGGTTAGCGTTCAGCGCGTTCAGCTCAATAAAGGCACGACGCGGCTCAACTTCATCACCCATCAGCGTAGTAAATAGCTGATCTGCGGCAATCGCATCTTTAATCGTTACCTGCAACATACGGCGGCTGTTCGGATCCATCGTCGTTTCCCACAGCTGATCAGGGTTCATTTCGCCCAGACCTTTGTAACGCTGCAATGAGAAACCACGGCGTGACTCTTTCACCAACCACTCCAGTGCCTGCTCAAAACTGCCGACCGGCTGACGGCGTTCGCCACGCTCAACAAATGCCGTCTCATCGAGCAGTTCACGCAATTGCTCACCGAGCGTACAGATACGGTGGTATTCGCCGCCATGAATGAAATCAAAGTCCAGCAGATAGTCAGTATCAATACCGTGTGTACGTACCGTTACCACCACCTCAAACAGATGGCGCTCTTGGTTTTCACGCACATTAAAGCTGTAGCTGCTGCCTGAAGTTTCACTTGCTGCCAGTTTTGCCACCAGCGAATCGGCCCATGTTGTCAGAGTCTCGCGATCATTTAACGCTTTCTCATCTAAGGTAGGGTGATAAATCAGCTCTTTGAGCAGTGCTTCAGGATAACGGCGTGCTAAACGACGGATCAGTTTAATCACCCCGTTATACTCTTTCACTAAACTTTCCAGCGCCATACCCGACATTGCCGGAGCATGCTCATTCACAAACAGATTCGCACCGTCTAATGCCAGTGAAATCTGGTACTGATCCATCGCATCATCATCTTTGATGTACTGCTCTTGCTTGCCTTTTTTCACCTTATACAGCGGCGGCTGGGCAATATAGACATAGCCACGCTCGATAATTTCCGGCATCTGACGGTAGAAGAAGGTCAGCAGCAGTGTACGAATGTGCGATCCATCCACATCGGCATCGGTCATGATAATAATGCTGTGGTAACGCAGCTTGTCCGGATTGTACTCGTCACGACCAATGCCACAACCTAGAGCTGTGATCAGCGTGACCACCTCTTGGGAGGAGAGCATTTTGTCAAAACGGGCCTTCTCTACGTTCAGGATCTTACCTTTTAACGGCAAAATCGCCTGATTTTTACGGTTACGCCCCTGCTTGGCTGAACCGCCCGCAGAGTCCCCTTCCACAATGTAGAGTTCAGACAGCGCAGGATCTCGCTCCTGACAATCAGCCAGCTTACCGGGTAAACCGCCTAAGTCGAGCGCACCTTTACGGCGCGTCATCTCACGGGCCTTCCGTGCCGCTTCGCGCGCACGAGCCGCATCAATGATCTTACCGACCACAATCCGCGCATCCGCTGGATTTTCGAGCAGGAACTCCTGCATCTTTTCACCCATCAAAGACTCAACCGCCGGCTTCACCTCTGAAGAGACCAACTTATCTTTGGTCTGGGAAGAGAACTTAGGATCAGGCACTTTGACCGATACAACTGCGGTTAACCCTTCACGTGAGTCATCACCAATCATATTGATCTTGGCTTTTTTCGCAAAACCCTCTTTCTCAATGTAAGCATTGAGGCTACGGGTCATTGCCGCACGAAATCCGGCCAGATGTGAGCCACCATCACGCTGTGGAATGTTATTGGTAAAGCAGTATAGGTTCTCTTGGAAACCATCATTCCACTGCAACGCCACTTCCACACCGATCCCGTCTTTCTCTGACGAGAAATAGCAAACTTTATCGTGAATCGGAGTTTTATTGCGGTTTAGATACTCAACAAACGCCTGAATTCCGCCCTCATATTTGAAATGGTCACTCTTATCACTGCGTTTATCTTGCAGCATAATTGAGACACCTGAGTTCAAAAAGGAGAGTTCACGCAAGCGCTTTGCCAGAATTTCATACTGAAATTCAATATTGGTAAAGGTGTTTGGGCTTGGCCAGAAACGAACGCGCGTACCGGTTGCCGTTGTGTCACCGACCACAGCCAGTGGTGCTTGCGGTTCACCTAAACGGTAAATCTGCTCATGCACTTTACCTTCACGGCGAATCGTCAGTTCTAGTTTGTCTGACAACGCGTTAACCACCGAAATACCCACACCGTGCAGGCCACCGGAAACTTTATACGAATTATCATCAAACTTACCGCCAGCGTGCAGCACGGTCATGATCACTTCCGCCGCAGAAACTCCCTCTTCAGGGTGAATACCGGTCGGAATACCGCGACCATCATCTTGTACGGAAACTGAATTATCCGCATGAATGGTCACGATGATATCTTTACAGTGTCCGGCGAGGGCTTCGTCGATTGCGTTATCCACCACTTCGAACACCATGTGGTGCAAACCGGTGCCATCATCGGTATCACCGATATACATGCCAGGACGCTTACGTACTGCGTCTAGCCCTTTCAGAACCTTGATACTTGAGGAGTCATAGGTGTTCGACATTAGAATATCTCGCCTTCTTATCCTGCACTGTCATTGTGCGCTTATTTTGCCCTGTTCCACATAGAACATCTTGCCCTGCTCACCAGTCATATCACTGATCTGTTCAGGACTAATGGCGCTTACAAATACTTGCGCCCCAGTCTGTTTGAGCTTGTTAGCCAACAACTGTCGTCGTTCGCTGTCGAGCTCAGAGGCAAAATCATCAATCAAATAAATACATTGGCGTGCACTGCGCTGGGTCAAGTATTGCCCTTGTGCCAAACGCAATGCACACATCAACAATTTGAGCTGTCCGCGGGACAACACATCTTCTACCGGTGCACCTGCCACACGAAAACGAAAATCCGCCTTGTGCGGGCCTACTGCGGTATAAGTGAGCGCACGATCACGCTCAAAATCACGCTCTAGTAGTGCGGCATACTCAGCGCCTTTCTCCCAGCCGCGGTGAAAACTGACGCTGATGGGTAACTCAGGTAAAAATAGCGTGCAAGTCTGCTGAATCTCTACGGCAATTGCCTCAGCATACGCACTACGCCATGCGCTGACACTGTCTGCTAATTGTACCAGCTCACGGTCCCAAGGGCGTAGCTCTGCATAACGCCGTGCCGATTTTAACGCAGCATTACGCTGTTTGAGCAGACGTTTAAGATTACTCCATGCAGGATAAAACGCCGTTTCATCATGGAATAACCCCCAATCAAGAAATGCACGCCGATACTTCGGACCACCGTTTAACAGCGTAAACCCCTCTGGCGTAATCAATTGCATAGGCAATAACTGAGCTAACTCAGCCACCTTATGCCCATCTTGCCCATCAATACGCACCGTCGTCTCACCTTGGCGCGTTTTTTGTAGCCCCAATGAAGCCGTATGCTGCCCATCCTGCACCCGACCATGCAGTACAAAGTGCGGCTGTTCATGCTGGATAACACGGCTGGTCAACTGGCTTTTAAACGAACGCGCGTGCCCAAGGTAATAAATCGCCTCAAGCACACTGGTTTTCCCACTACCGTTAGCCCCGACCAGAAAATTAAATCCGCTGTCAAAGGTCAGATCTGCATGGGAGATATTACGAAAATCCTGCACTAACAGGCGCGTTATCGCCATGTTAAAAAAAACTGCCGTCAGTCACAATGTTGGCCACTACAAACGCATCGGCATCACGACATAAGCCGCTGAATCACTTGCACAATCTTCAATCTGTGCACTCGATACTGAATCGTTTAACAGCAAACGAACACGGTCACATTTGAGGGTATTTAATACATCCAGCACGTAGCTAACATTAAACCCAATTTCTAGCTCTTGCCCTTGATAGTCCACATCGAGGATCTCTTCTGCTTCCTCTTGTTCAGGGTTATTGGCAGTGATTTTCAGCAAATTTGGTGCTATGTGTAGGCGAACGCCCCGAAACTTCTCATTAGATAAAATCGCCGCACGTGAAAAGGCCTGTTTAAGCTCGTCACAGCCAGCTTCTAGTGATTTATCCGGATTTTTGGGCAATACGCGGCGGTAGTCTGGAAAACGGCCATCCACCAACTTTGAGGTAAAAGTAAAATCACCCACCATTGCCCGTAAATTACCGCGCCCGATCTTCAATAATAACGGTGTCTCCCCGCCATCAAGCAACCGAACCAGCTCTAGCACCCCTTTACGTGGCACAATCACCGAATGCTGCGGTAAATCTTGCCCGATAGGCATATTACAGACCGCCAAGCGGTGGCCATCAGTTGCTACCGTTCGCAGCGTTTCACCTTCAGTTTCAAACAGCATACCGTTCAGGTAATAACGCACATCTTGATGTGCCATTGAAAATTGCGTTGCATCAATCAAGCGGCGTAACGTGGCCTGTGGCAGCGCAAATTCAACTTCACTTTGCCAATCATCCAAATTGGGAAAGTCGGCTGCCGGTAGGGTTGAGAGTGAAAAACGGCTGCGACCAGAGCGCAACAAAACCCGATCACCATCAAGCAGCACGGTAATCTCAGCACCGTCAGGCAGACCACGGCAGATATCAAGAAACTTGCGCGCAGGCACCGTCACCGCACCATTTTGCTGTTCACTCAGCAGGGCGATGCGTACAACCATCTCAACTTCCAGATCAGTACCGGTAATCAGCAGGCAGCCTTCCGCTACTTGTAATAACAAGTTGCCTAAAATCGGTAAAGACGGTCGCCCACCTAGAGCTCCGCAAACCTGCTGTAACGGTTTTAGCAGGCGTTCACGTTCTACGATAAATTTCATGGCGTTATGATGACAATGTCCGAATTAAGTTAGAGTAATCTTCTTTGATATCGTGGCTCTCTTCACGCAACTGCTCTATCTTGCGGCAAGCATGCAACACAGTTGTATGGTCTCGGCCACCAAACGCATCACCAATTTCAGGTAAACTGTGGTTAGTTAGCTCTTTGGATAACGCCATCGCCATCTGACGAGGTCGGGCAACCGAGCGTGAGCGCCGTTTTGACAACAGATCTGCGACTTTAATTTTATAGTACTCGGCAACAGTCTTTTGAATATTATCGATAGTGACCAGCTTTTCCTGCAGAGCCAGCAGATCGCGCAGTGCTTCACGCACAAAATCAATGGTAATTGCCCGACCAGTAAAGTTGGCATTGGCAATCACCCGATTCAACGCCCCCTCTAATTCTCGCACATTCGAGCGCAGGCGTTTAGCGATAAAAAAGGCCACTTCATCGGGTAAACGGATATTATTTTCATCCGCCTTTTTCATCAAAATGGCAACCCGCGTCTCTAGCTCTGGTGGCTCAATAGCAACCGTTAAACCCCAGCCAAAACGCGATTTAAGCCGGTCTTCCACTCCGTTAATCTCTTTAGGATAACGGTCAGAGGTTAAAATAATCTGCTGATTACCCTCTAACAACGCATTGAAAGTGTGGAAGAACTCTTCTTGAGAACGCTCTTTGTTGGCAAAAAACTGAATATCATCAATGAGCAGTGCATCAACAGAACGGTAGTAACGCTTAAACTCTTCAATTGCGTTGTTTTGCAGGGCCTTTACCATATCTTGCACAAACCGCTCAGAGTGCATATACACCACTTTGGCGTTCGGCTTACGGGCAATAATCCCGTTACCTACCGCATGCAATAGATGGGTTTTTCCAAGGCCAGTACCACCATATAAAAACAGTGGATTATACGCCCCACCGGGATTATCAGCCACCTGACGAGCTGCAGCACGGCCAAGCTGGTTTGATTTACCTTCTACAAAATTATCAAAGCAGTGCTTTGGATTTACATTAGAACGATGCTGAATATCAGGCCGTACAGGTGCTAAATCCCAACTGCGCGATGGCGCAGACTTGAGTTGCGGAACTGCTGCAACAACAGGTGCAGATGGGCGTGCAGAAGTAGACTCTGGCAGCACAACGCTAACAGGTTTACTGCCGACTTCAAAACGCAATTCTGGCGTTTGTGCACCACAATAATCATTTAGCAGGCGATTAATACTGTTTAAGTACTTATCGCGAACCCAATCCAATACAAAACGGTTTGGCGCATATAACGTCAACGTATTGTCGCGTAGCTCCGCCTGTAGGGGACGGATCCACATGCTGAATTCGGTGGCTTGTAGCTCTTCTTGCAACTGGGCAAGACACTGCTGCCAAAGCGAAGATGACACGGCGGACTCCACTCGAACAATACCTATACAAAAGGGAAACACACAGTCCCCAAATAAGATCTCTACTCTAACCTCAGATCACGATCAGAGGACCGATGATCATAGCCTAAAGCCCGGCTAAGATCTTCTGTTATCCACAGAAAAATCGCGATCCGATCCCCAGCATGATCAGCCAATGGAACAAAACCCAGCCGTTTACTCAAGGATCATTCTGATCCTTGTACTTATGCACAGCTTGCGTATAATTCTCAATCAGCGCAAAACTTATGTTTATTGAACAGATGCCGATTGACTCAGGATTGTACAATCACTACAATTCTGCCTCTTTTGAGGCGCCATTTTGTTCAAAACTGTCCTGTTCGCAAGAATAAGTCAGCCGAACAAGCGCTCGTCGTATTACGTATTGACTACGTAATACGTTACTGATCAGTAATACAGATTTAGGTAGAAATCGCCATGAAACGCACTTTCCAACCGTCAGTTCTGAAGCGTTCCCGTGCTCACGGCTTCCGTGCTCGTATGGCCACTAAAGGTGGTCGTGCAGTATTAGGTCGTCGTCGTGCTAAAGGTCGCGCCAGCCTGTCAGCTTAACTGAACACTGAACATAGTGTGGTTAAGTTAGCTTTTCCTCGGGAGTTACGTTTGTTAACTCCCGCTCAATTTAGCGTCGTCTTCCAGCAGCCTCAACGGGCAGGCTCTCCCCAACTCACAATTCTTGCGCGTGCGAACACGCTAGATCATGCTCGTCTTGGCCTAACAGTCGCGAAGAAACATTTAAAACGTGCTCATGATCGCAATCGCATTAAACGTCTGGTTCGAGAAAGCTTTCGCCTTAATCAGCATGAACTGCCTTCGGTAGACTTTGTGGTGATAGCTAAAAAAGGCATTGGCGAACTCAGTAACCCTGAGTTGACGGAGCTTTTGAGTAAATTATGGCGTCGCCATTCTCGCCTCTCGCGTGGTTGATGATAGTATTCATCAAAGTCTATCAGTGGGTTATCAGCCCACTGATAGGCCCCCGTTGTCGCTTTCAACCTACCTGCTCACATTACGGAATTGAGGCATTGCGCCGGTTTGGAGCAGTAAAAGGTAGTTGGTTGACAATCAAACGCGTATTAAAATGCCACCCTTTGAACGTAGGTGGGTACGACCCCGTTCCCCCCAAACCCGACGATAACAGAGAACATTGACGATGGATTCCCAACGTAACCTCCTTCTCATCGCTCTGCTTTTTGTCTCCTTCCTGGTGTATCAACAGTGGAATACTGACTTTGGTCAGCATCCTACTACTGAAGCAACACAACAGGTTGAAGCAAAAGCAGCAGGTGACGTACCTGCGCAGGCTGACAGCGCGCAAACCCTTGATAGCAGCACTCAAGGTCGTCTGATTACAGTACAAAGCAATGTGCTGAGTCTGACTATCGACACCTTAGGCGGCGATGTGGTGAAAGCAGAGCTGTTAAAATACCCAGAATCACTCAACTCAACGCAACCGCTGGTATTGCTCAATGACTCTGCCAAGCACACTTATGTTGCGCAAAGTGGTTTAATTGGCACTGACGGTATCGACACGACCGCTGGTCGTGCCCAGTATCAAATTGAGGGTGATAGCTTTACGTTGGGCCAAAATCAGTCTGAACTGCGCGTTCCTCTGAAAATGGTCAAAAACGGGGTAACTTATACCAAAACCTTCGTTTTAAAACCAAATAGCTATGCGGTTGATGTAAATTACGGCATCAATAACCAAAGTGATAAACCAGTTACCGTGCAGCTGTATGGCCAAATGAAGCAGACTGTCACCGAAAAAGGGGGCAGCCTGACTATGCCTACCTATCATGGTGGCGCTTACTCTTCTGCTGATACTCGTTATAAAAAATACAGCTTCAAAGAGATGGCAGAGAAAAATCTGGCCATTTCAACCCAAGGTGGTTGGGTTGCTATGATGCAACACTACTTTGCTACCGCATGGGTACCACCTGCGGGTGAAACGAACCAACTGTATAGCCGTGATAGCAATGGTATTGGTTTTATGGGCTTCCGTGGTCCAGAAACAGTTATCGCCGCAGGTCAGACTAAAGATCTCGACAGCGTATTGTGGATTGGGCCAAAACTGCAAGATGCCATGGAAAAAGTGGCCCCTAATCTTGATCTGACTATCGATTACGGTTGGTTATGGTTTATAGCTAAACCAATGTTCCAACTGCTGCAATTCTTACATGGCATTGTTGGTAACTGGGGCGTTGCCATTATTCTGATCACCTTTATTGTGAAAGGAATTTTGTATCCGCTGACCAAAGCACAATATAGCTCTATGGCCAAAATGCGCATGCTACAGCCCAAACTGCAAGCAATGCGTGAGCGTCTCGGTGATGATCGCCAGCGCATGAGCCAAGAGATGATGGAGCTGTACAAGAAAGAGAAAGTTAACCCATTAGGGGGTTGCTTACCTCTCATTTTGCAAATGCCGATTTTCATCGCCCTGTATTGGACGCTGATGGAGTCAGTAGAGCTGCGTCATGCACCTTTTATGCTGTGGATTCACGATCTGTCTGCGCCTGATCCGTACTACATCCTGCCACTGCTGATGGGTGTATCAATGTTCTTCTTGCAGAAGTTATCACCAAGTGCCGTGACTGATCCTATCCAGCAAAAAGTCATGAGCTTTATGCCGATAATGTTTACTGTATTTTTCCTGTGGTTCCCGTCAGGTCTGGTACTGTACTGGTTAGTCTCTAACTGTGTGACTATCATCCAGCAACAAATTATCTATCGCAGCCTTGAGCGCAAAGGTCTACATTCGCGCGATAAAAAATAAGCGCAAGCTGACCTCACTTTTAGCATAGGCGGCCTTTAGGTCGCCTTTTTTTCAGGAAACGTCATGACCCTTTTGAATGACACCCAATCAGCAGATAGTACTCCAACTAGCAATCAAGAGACCATTATTGCCCAAGCCACACCGCCAGGACGTGGCGGTGTAGGCATTCTGCGCGTATCTGGCCCACAAGCCGTTGCCGTCGCGCATACGGTGTTAGGGCGCTGCCCAAAACCACGCTATGCCGATTACCTCCCGTTTAAAGATGCTGATAACAGCGTACTTGATCAAGGCATTGCGCTCTATTTTAAAGCTCCCCACTCTTTTACTGGTGAAGATGTTCTTGAACTGCAAGGCCACGGTGGGCCAGTAATCCTTGATTTACTGATGAAGCGCATTCTCACCCTTCCTGGTTTGCGAGTCGCTCGCCCGGGCGAGTTCTCAGAGCGCGCTTTTATGAACGATAAACTCGATCTGGCCCAAGCCGAGGCGATAGCCGATCTGATTGATGCCAGCTCAGAACAAGCAGCTCGTTCAGCCGTTAACTCATTACAAGGTGTTTTCTCTAAACGTATTCATCAACTTGTTGAATCACTCATTCACCTGCGCATCTATGTGGAAGCGGCCATTGATTTTCCTGATGAAGAGATCGATTTTCTCTCAGATGGTAAAGTACTTGGTGATCTTAACGCCATCATGACCGAGCTGCAGCAAGTTCGGGCAGAAGCTCGCCAGGGCAGCTTGCTGCGTGAAGGGATGAAAGTCGTCATTGCAGGCCGCCCAAATGCCGGTAAATCGAGTTTGCTAAATGCACTGGCGGGGCGTGATGCCGCCATTGTAACCGACATTGCCGGTACAACCCGTGATGTACTGCGTGAGCACATCCATATCGATGGTATGCCTTTGCATATCATTGATACCGCAGGTTTACGCGAAGCCACTGATGAAGTAGAGCGTATTGGTATTGAACGGGCATGGAGTGAAATCGCACAAGCAGATCGGGTACTCTTTATGGTAGATGGTACAACTACCGACTCGGTTGAGCCACAGCAGATCTGGCCAGAATTTATCGCCCGTTTGCCGGAGAATATTCCGATAACGGTGATTCGTAACAAGGCTGATCTGACCGGTGAAGCACTCGGTCTGAGCGAACATACCGGCTACACACTGCAGCGTCTATCAGCGCATACAGGCGCAGGCGTTGAGTTACTACGTCAGCATCTAAAACAATCAATGGGCTTTGAAAGCGCACCAGAAGGCGGCTTTTTAGCCCGCCGCCGCCATCTTCAAGCACTCGAAACAGCAGAGCAACATCTGCAGCTTGGATTAGCACAACTGGTCGGCTACAACGCCGGAGAGCTGTTGGCTGAAGAGCTACGTTTAGCACAACAATCTCTTAGTGAAATTACCGGAGAGTTTAGCTCTGACGATCTGCTAGGACGCATATTCACCAGTTTCTGTATTGGGAAATAAACACACCCTTTTCTTGTTCTCACTGATCTGCATGAGGTCTTAATTATCTCATGCAGGTTCTTACCCATTTTTCAGCCCTTTTTTTCCAAAAGATGGGCACTGCCTTTTTATTTTCCCTATAAAAATCGCCCTTATCATCAGAAAAATGTGAAACGAAAACCCCAAATCCAACCCTCTATGCACTCTTTATTACACTCAATACGAGTTAATGTTGCCCTCTCAACAGCAAATGATCGCAAGATCTCAATAAATAATCCTACACACTCAGCCACGTGCATTTTTTATCGATCCAGGCAATTGATCACTTATCCACAAGATCTTCATCTGATCTGGGCAAGCCAATCCTTGCACGGTACAATAAAAAACACACTCAATAACAGACTGTATAACCACAATGAAAACCATCAGCGTGATCACTGGCAGTACCCTTGGCGGTGCAGAATATGTCGCCGAACATCTTGAAGCTCAACTGACGCAGCAATCAATAACCACACAGGTTTTTCATGGCCCGCAATGGCATGATGTATCACCAAATGGGGTTTGGTTATTGATTTGCTCAACACATGGCGCAGGAGAATTACCTGATAACCTCCAACCGTTCTTACAACAACTCGAACAGCAAGACGATCTCAGCACACTACAATACGGGATCATCGGGCTTGGCAGCCGTGATTACGATACCTTCTGTCAGGCAGCACATACACTCGATCAAGCCCTAGAGCAACGTCATGCTCAACGGATCGGATCACGGCTTGAGATCGATGTCAGCAGTGGAGTTATCCCCGAAGAGTTGGCTGAAGTATGGCTTACGCAGTGGATAACTCACTTCTAAATTTTTTTATTTATTTTTATCATTAATCTGTGGATAAGGTTGGATAAAACAGGGGGATAACCGGTAGTTATTCGATTAATAACTAATAGCAAGATCTCCCTATGTGGATAAAGTGCTGTTTAGATCCCAGCTTATCCTTACTAGGATCACGGTTACTCCACAAGAAAAGATCCTTTTTAACTCGATGATCTTGTTGATCAATTCAAGCTTATCCACACGATCATGCGATCTTAATAAAAGATCCAATAAAAGATCTCTATATAAAAGATCTTTATTTAATTTAATACCGGATCAGATCACGGTTTCACTCTGCGCTAAACTTCAGTAGAATTACCTCTCTGTGACACTCATCCCCCCGTTGATCTTCTTAACGCACAAATCGAGGTGTGGCGATCATGTTTTACCCAGATCCCTTCGACATCATCGTGATCGGTGGCGGACACGCCGGAACCGAAGCCGCGATGGCATCTGCCCGCATGGGATTGCGGACACTCCTGCTAACTCACAATGTAGACACATTGGGGCATATGTCTTGCAACCCAGCCATAGGCGGTATTGGTAAAGGGCATTTGGTAAAAGAACTTGATGCTCTTGGCGGCTTAATGGGCCTTGCTACCGATAAAGCTGGTATCCAATTTCGTATTTTAAACGCCAGTAAAGGCCCCGCGGTACGTGCTACTCGCGCACAAGCAGACCGTGTTCTGTACCGCCAAGCAATCCGAATGGCACTAGAGAATCAGCCAAATCTGCAGATCTTTCAGCAAGCGGTCGAAGATCTGATCGTTGAAAACGATCAGGTTGTCGGTGCAGTGACCCAAATGGGCTTAAAGTTTCGTGCCAAAGCAGTAGTACTGACCGTTGGTACATTTCTTGACGGTAAGATCCATATCGGGCTAGAAAATTACAGCGGTGGTCGTGCCGGTGATCCTCCTGCTATTGCGCTATCACACCGATTACGTGAATTACCGTTACGAGTCAATCGCTTAAAAACCGGTACACCGCCACGCCTTGATGCCAGAACCATTGATTTTTCAGTACTTCAGCAGCAGTGGGGTGATAATCCTGCACCGGTATTCTCCTTTATGGGGCGCGCTGAGGATCACCCAGAGCAAATGCCTTGCTACATCACGCATACCAATGAGCGCACTCACGATGTGATCCGTACCAACTTGGATCGTAGCCCGATGTATGCGGGGATCATCGAAGGGATCGGTCCACGTTATTGTCCATCGATCGAAGATAAAGTCATGCGTTTTGGTGATCGTAATGGTCATCAGGTTTTTTTAGAGCCTGAAGGATTAACTAGCCACGAAATCTACCCAAATGGTATCTCAACCAGCTTGCCGTTTGATGTACAAATGGCCATTGTGCGTTCGATCCACGGCATGGAAAATGTCAATATCGTACGTCCAGGTTATGCGATCGAGTATGATTTCTTTGATCCTCGCGATCTCAAACAGACTCTTGAGAGCAAAGTGATCCGTGGGCTGTTCTTCGCAGGTCAAATTAACGGTACAACCGGTTACGAAGAAGCTGCAGCACAAGGCCTGCTGGCGGGTATGAATGCCGGTCTGTATGCTCAGGAAAAAGAGGGATGGTTCCCACGCCGTGATCAAGCCTATATGGGCGTGCTAGTTGATGATCTTTGCACTCTCGGAACACAAGAGCCGTACCGTATGTTTACCTCACGTGCAGAGTACCGTCTGCTACTGCGTGAAGATAACGCCGATTTACGCCTTACTGCCAAAGGGCGTGAACTTGGTTTAGTCGATGATCTGCGCTGGGCTCGTTTTAACCAGAAACTGGAAAGTATCGAGCAAGAGCGTCAACGTCTGCGTCAAACATGGGTAAACCCGAAAACCGAGCAAATTGACGAAGTCAATGCAACCTTGTCTGCGCCATTGTCGCGTGAAGCCAGCGGTGAAGATCTACTGCGTCGACCAGAAATGGATTATGCCACCTTGACCAAGCTAAGTGCATTTATGCCGCCATTAGCTGATCAACAAGCTGCCGAGCAGGTTGAAATTCAAGTTAAATATGACGGTTATATCTCGCGGCAAAAAGAGGAAGTCGCCAAGCAACTGCGTAATGAAAATACGCTGCTGCCTGAGGATATTGATTATCAACAGGTTAATGGTCTTTCAAATGAAGTGATCGCAAAACTCAATGATCACCGCCCAACCAGTATCGGACAAGCCTCACGCATTTCCGGCATTACACCCGCGGCAATCTCTATTTTGCTGATCTGGTTAAAAAAGCAGGGCTTGTTACGTCGAACCGCGTAAACGATCCTAAAGGACGTATGATGTTAGCTGAAAAATTAAATCAGTTGCTGGCACAAACAGAGTTGAGTGTTTCTGAACAGCAAAAACAGCAGTTGCTCGGGTTTGTGCAATTGCTCGATAAATGGAATAAAGCTTATAACCTGACCTCAGTTCGTGATCCACAAGAGATGCTGGTTAAGCATATTTTGGATAGCGTAGTAGTAAGCCCTTACTTACAGGGGACGCGCTTTATTGATGTGGGTACCGGCCCCGGTTTACCGGGGATCCCATTGGCGATTATGAACCCAGACAAGCACTTTGTGTTACTCGACAGTTTGGGTAAGCGAATTCGCTTTATTCGTCAGGTTCAGCACGAACTGGGTTTAACCAATATCACTGCAGTACAGAGCCGAGTAGAAGAGTATCAACCTGAGCAGCCGTTAGACGGTGTGTTAAGCCGAGCATTTGCCTCACTGAACGATATGTTGCACTGGTGCCAGCATCTTCCAGCAGCAGAGCATGGGCTGTTTTATGCACTAAAAGGGGTACACCTACAACATGAAACAGATGAATTACCGGCATGGTGTCATGTTAAATCTGTGATCCCACTACAAGTTCCAGAGCTTAATGCAGAAAGACATTTAATTTTAATTGGTAAAAAAAATATTCAGTAATACATAAAGCCCACTTATTTTAATGTGGGCTTTTTTCTGATTTATTTTGAGATATTAATTAAACGAATGGATATGCAATATCTGTTTAGGTTTTATTCTGTGAAATAAATCGCAAAATAGTAAGACCTTTTCTCTTTTTTTACTCAAAGCGCAGTATGTTTGACATTTTATTGTCTTGTCGTTAGCAACAAAATAAAATCATGAGTGCGATTAATTTGTAACACTTTTCGCTCTTTTTTTACGCGTAAATGCCTCGTTATATTTTATGTAAACCTGGTGTGTTTATTCTGCAATTGCAGATAATTCGTAGAGATAAATCAAAACCATTAACAATAAATGCGGGAAGCATGGCATTTCAGTTACAATTAGACTCAAACGTCATACAAAACAGACGCATAAAGTTTACAAAATGTAAATGATTTGACTTGTTTTTGCTGCGAACTGATTGCATTGCATTACCGACTCCGTATAATTTCCATCACTTTAGTGTCGGTAGCAGTCATTGTAGAAGCTTACTTTATTTTCAGTAACAGTAGCCGCTATTGAATATGATGATGGTGTGCAATTATAGCCACAGATTAATCGTCAAGTAAGAAAGGTGGTATGTCATCATTAGCTGCTCAAGGGCGAAAACTGGCGAGCCAACTGTGGTTTATTCAAGCTGGTGTTGTATTTATATGCGCATTAGCATTTTTAGGGTATAGCCGAGTATGGGCATGGTCGGCATTAGCTTCTGGGCTGATTGTTCTGCTACCTAATGCTGTTTTTGCTTGGTGTGCTTTCCGTTATTCAGGAGCTCGCCAATCAAGTTTAGTTATGCGATCT
Organism: Plesiomonas sp.; assembly: GCF_051652165.1. Taxonomy (GTDB): domain Bacteria; phylum Pseudomonadota; class Gammaproteobacteria; order Enterobacterales; family CAMTGL01; genus Plesiomonas. The sequence continues at coordinate 7,021 of NZ_JBOFTR010000002.1, read as the reverse complement.
TTTTTTGTCGGTGAAGTGGCAAAAATTGGTTTAACGCTGGCGTTATTTGTGTTCGTGTACAGGTACATGGATGTATTACTCATTCCCTTGTGCTTGACCTATTTGGCCGTGTTGATAGTTAATCTGTTAGCACCCGTAATTCTTAACAACAACGAGTAGGAAGCATCATGTCTGCATCGGGTGAAGCTCTCACACCGTCCGGGTATATTCAGCACCATCTGACTCATTTGTCAGTGGGGCAGGGTTTTTGGACATTTCATCTAGATACGCTATTTTTTGGTTTTGCTATCGGCTGCCTATTTTTATGGGTTTTTCGTCGTGTCGCTGTGCAAGCAACATCTGGTGTACCAGGTAAATTGCAATGCGCCGTTGAGATGCTGGTTGACTTTGTTGATCAGACAGTCCGCGATACTTTCCAAAGTCGCAATAACACCATTGCGCCATTAGCATTGACTATTTTTGTCTGGGTATTCTTGATGAATGCCATGGATTTAATACCAGTTGACTTCCTGCCAGTGGCTGCCGAGCATGTAGGCTTTCCCTATATGCGTGTTGTACCAACAACCGATTTGAACACCACTTTTGCTTTGTCAATTGGCGTGTTCTTCCTGATTATTTTTTATAGCATTAAGGTTAAAGGGACAAAAGGGTTCATTAAAGAACTCACTATGCACCCATTTAACCACCCGCTAATGATCCCCTTTAACTTAGTTCTGGAACTGGTCACCCTGATAGCAAAGCCGATTTCACTCTCTTTGCGTCTGTTCGGTAACATGTATGCAGGCGAGTTAATTTTTATCCTGATTGCAGTGATGTATACCGCAGGCTTAGGTTCTGGCTTTATTGCCACGTTCTTACAGCTAGGCTGGGCCATCTTCCATATTCTGGTTATTACCTTACAAGCATTCATTTTCATGATGCTGACCGTGGTGTACCTGAGCATGGCGCATACGGATTCAGATCATTAAAAGTAACACCTAACCTTAATAACTAGCTGTTTATAAACATAAATTGGAGATAACCATGGAAACTGTAATTAGCATTACTATCATCGGTGTTGCTATCATGATCGGTCTGGCTGCGCTGGGTACTGCTATCGGCTTTGCTATTTTAGGCGGCAAATTCCTTGAAGCTTCTGCTCGTCAGCCTGAAATGGCACCGGCTCTGCAAGTTAAAATGTTTATCGTTGCAGGTCTACTTGATGCGATCTCTATGATTGCAGTGGGTATTGCACTGTTCTTCGTCTTCGCTAACCCGTTTGTGGGTCTGTTGCAGGGTTAATGATCAGCGGCCACTTAACTGTTAGAGAGGTGCTGTTGTGAATATCAACGCAACCCTGCTAGGCCAGGCAATTTCATTTATTTTGTTTGTCTGGTTCTGCATGAAACTCGTTTGGCCGCCATTGATTGCAGCCATTGAAGAGCGTCAGAACAAAATTGCCGATGGTCTGGCAGCGTCAGATCGTGCAACGAAAGATTTAGAGTTGGTCAAAGTTAAATCAGCAGATCAACTTAAAGATGCCAAAGTGCAGGCAGCGGCCATTATTGAACAAGCGAATAAGCGTAAAGCGATCATTTTAGACGAAGCGCGCAATGAAGCTGACCTTGAACGTCAGAAGATCATTGAGCAAGGTCGTGCTGAAATTGATGCTGAACGTAAACGTGCGCGTGAGGAGCTGCGTAAGCAAGTTGCTGTATTGGCGATTGCCGGTGCAGAACGCATCCTCGAACGTTCCGTCGATGAAGCTGCAAACAGCGATATCGTCGATAAATTAGTCGCTGAACTGTAATAAGGAGGGTAGGGCTTATGTCTACAATGACTACGGTTGCCCGTCCCTACGCCAAAGCAGCGTTTGACTTTGCAGTCGAGCAGAATGCCATCACACACTGGCAGGATATGCTGGGGTTTGCGGCGGAAGTTGCGCGTAATGAAGAGATAGCTCCGCTGTTAGACGGTGCGTTAGCGCCTGAAGCGTTATCTAATTTACTGATCGCCATCTGCGCTGAACAACTCGATGAATATGGCCAAAACCTGATTCGGGTAATGGCAGAAAATCGACGATTGGCGGTGTTATCTGATGTTCTGTTGCAGTTCACTGAACTGCGTACCGCTTATGAAGCGACAGTAGAGGTTGATGTAACTTCTGCTACGCCATTAAGCCAAGAGCAGCAAGATAAAATCATAGCTGCCATGGAAAGACGTTTGGCACGCAAAGTGAAGCTGAATTGCAACATTGAGAGTTCTGTAATGGGGGGAGTAGTGATCCGTGCCGGCGATCTGGTGATCGATGGTTCAATTCGCGGACGACTCACCCGTTTAACAGAATCGTTGCAGTCTTAAGGGGACTGGAGCATGCAACTTAATTCCACCGAAATCAGTGAACTGATCAAGCAACGTATTGCTCAGTTCAATGTTGTGAGCACCGCTCGCAACGAAGGTACTATCGTTTCGGTCAGTGACGGGATTATTCGCATCCACGGCCTGGCCGATGTGATGCAGGGTGAGATGATCGCACTGCCAGGTAGTCGTTATGCTATTGCACTCAACCTTGAGCGTGACTCTGTAGGTGCAGTAGTAATGGGCCCGTATGCCGATTTGGCAGAAGGCACTAAAGTTTCTTGTACCGGCCGTATCCTTGAGGTTCCGGTTGGTCGTGGTTTGCTGGGTCGTGTAGTTAATACACTGGGTCAGCCAATTGATGGTAAAGGCGCACTTGAGCACGACGGTTTCTCACCTGTTGAGATGATCGCGCCAGGGGTTATTGATCGCCAATCAGTCGATCAGCCAGTACAAACCGGTTATAAATCAGTTGATGCGATGATCCCTATTGGTCGGGGTCAGCGTGAGCTGATTATCGGTGACCGTCAGACCGGTAAAACCGCAATGGCGATTGATGCTATTATCAATCAGCGCGATTCTGGTATTAAGTGTGTGTATGTTGCTATTGGTCAGAAAGCGTCGACCATTGCTAACGTAGTGCGCAAACTTGACGAGCATGGTGCTCTGGCCAATACCATTGTAGTGGTTGCATCAGCATCTGAATCAGCAGCTTTGCAATACCTAGCGCCATACTCTGGTTGTGCGATGGGTGAATATTTCCGTGATCGCGGTGAAGATGCACTGATTGTTTATGATGACTTGTCTAAGCAAGCGGTAGCTTACCGTCAGATCTCTTTGCTGTTGCGTCGTCCACCTGGTCGTGAAGCATATCCAGGAGATGTATTCTATTTACACTCCCGTCTGCTTGAGCGTGCTGCTCGTGTTAGCGTTGATTATGTTGAACGCTTTACCAACGGTGCAGTACAAGGCCAAACAGGTTCATTGACTGCATTGCCAATCATTGAAACCCAAGCCGGTGATGTATCTGCGTTCGTTCCGACCAACGTGATTTCTATCACAGATGGTCAGATTTTCTTGGAATCTAACCTGTTCAACTCAGGTATTCGCCCAGCAGTTAACCCAGGGATCTCTGTATCTCGCGTAGGGGGAGCCGCTCAGACGAAGATCATCAAGAAACTTTCTGGTGGTATTCGTACCGCGTTGGCGCAGTATCGTGAATTGGCCGCGTTTGCACAGTTTGCCTCTGATTTGGATGATGCAACCCGTAAGCAACTGGCGCATGGTCAAAAAGTGACTGAATTGCTTAAGCAAAAGCAGTACGCACCCATGTCAGTTGCAGCACAAGCTTTGGTTTTGTTTGCGGCTGAACGCGGTTATCTCGATGATGTTGAGCTCAATAAAATCGGTGATTTCGAAGCGGCTCTGCTTTCCTATGCTCAACGTGAAAATGTAGAGCTCATCACGCAGATCAACCAAACTGGTGGTTACAACGAAGAGATTGAGAATGGCTTTAAGTCTATTCTTGAAACCTTCAAGGCAACCCAGACCTGGTAACCTGTCGGGTGGCTGTGTAAGCAGCCACCTGTAATGACGGAGAGGCAGAGATGGCCAGCGCAAAAGAGATACGAACAAAGATCGCCAGTGTGCAAAGCACACAAAAGATCACCAAGGCGATGGAGATGGTGGCTGCGTCTAAAATGCGTAAAACGCAAGAGCGCATGGCTGCTAGTCGCCCTTATGCTGAAACTATGCGTAAGGTGATCGGTCATATCGCGCTTGGTAATCTGGAGTACAAACATCCGTACCTAGAACAACGAGAGATCAAGCGTGTCGGCTATTTGGTTATTTCTACAGATCGTGGTCTGTGTGGTGGTTTGAACATTAACTTGTTCAAAAAGACCCTCAGCAGCATGAAAGCATGGAGTGACCAAGGGGTTGCCGTTGAATTGGCCGTTATCGGTTCAAAAGCAACCAGCTTTTTTAGCTCTGCAGGAGCAAAAGTGGTTGCTCAGGCGAATGGTCTTGGCGATACACCGACTTTGTCCGATCTGATCGGGCCTGTAAAGGTGATGTTGCAAGCCTATGATGAAGGCCGTTTAGATCAGTTGTACGTGGTGTATAACCAATTTGTAAATACCATGTCGCAAGTGCCAACGATCGATCAGATTCTGCCCTTACCTAAGCCGGAAAAACCAGAGATCCTAACGCATAAGTGGGATTACTTATATGAGCCTGATCCAAAGCCATTGCTCGATACACTGCTTGCGCGCTTTATTGAATCGCAAGTGTATCAAGGTGTGGTCGAAAACCTTGCTTGTGAGCAAGCGGCGCGGATGGTGGCCATGAAGGCGGCGACTGACAATGCCGGTAATCTGATAGATGAGCTGAAGCTGGTATACAACAAAGCCCGTCAGACCAGCATTACTCAGGAATTGAGCGAAATTGTGTCCGGCGCTGCGGCGGTTTAAGGGCAAACGAATTACTTTAGAGGATTCAAGATGGCTACTGGAAACGTTGTCCAGATCATCGGCGCAGTGGTGGACGTAGAGTTCCCGCAAGACGCTGTACCTCAGGTGTACGATGCACTGATAGTTGAAGGTGTTGAGTTGGTGCTGGAAGTTCAGCAACAACTCGGCGGTGGTATTGTGCGTTGTATCGCGATGGGGGCTTCTGATGGTCTTAAGCGCGGTCTGAAAACAACCAATACTGGCGCACCGATCACTGTTCCTGTTGGGGTCGAAACACTGGGCCGTATCATGGATGTGCTGGGCAATCCGATTGACCAAAAAGGTCCTATCGGTGAGCAAGATCGTTGGGTTATCCACCGTGAAGCACCAAGCTATGAAGATCAAGCAAACAGCACTGAACTGCTGGAAACGGGTATCAAGGTTATTGACCTTGTCTGCCCGTTTGCCAAAGGTGGTAAAGTCGGTTTGTTTGGTGGTGCTGGTGTAGGTAAAACCGTAAACATGATGGAGCTGATCCGTAATATCGCGATCGAGCACTCAGGTTACTCGGTATTTGCCGGCGTAGGTGAGCGTACCCGTGAAGGGAACGACTTCTACCACGAAATGAAAGACTCCAACGTACTGGATAAAGTATCGCTGGTGTATGGTCAGATGAATGAGCCACCAGGCAACCGCCTGCGTGTCGCACTGACTGGCTTGACCATGGCGGAAAAATTCCGTGATGAAGGCCGTGATGTTCTGCTGTTTATCGACAATATCTACCGTTATACCTTAGCAGGAACGGAAGTATCAGCACTGTTAGGGCGTATGCCATCAGCAGTAGGTTATCAGCCAACACTGGCTGAAGAGATGGGTGTGTTGCAAGAGCGTATTACCTCTACCCGCACTGGCTCTATTACCTCGGTACAGGCTGTTTATGTTCCTGCCGATGACTTGACTGACCCGTCTCCGGCAACCACGTTTGCACACTTAGATGCGACCGTGGTACTGAGCCGTCAGATTGCGTCTTTAGGTATTTATCCAGCTGTAGATCCGCTCGATTCAACATCACGTCAGCTTGATCCACAAGTTGTAGGTCAAGAGCACTATGATGTTGCGCGTAATGTTCAGTCTGTTTTGCAGCGTTATAAAGAGCTGAAAGATATTATCGCGATTTTGGGTATGGATGAACTGTCTGAAACTGACAAGTTGACTGTATCTCGTGCGCGTAAAATTGAGCGTTATTTGTCTCAGCCATTCTTCGTAGCTGAAGTCTTTACTGGTTCACCAGGTAAGTATGTTCCGCTACAAGAGACTATCCGTGGTTTTAAAGGCATTTTGGAAGGTGATTTTGATCATCTGCCAGAACAAGCTTTCTACATGGTAGGTGGCATCGACGAAGTGGTTGAGAAAGCCAAGAAGTATTAATGCTTCGTTGAGGAGGGCAATATGGCTGCAATAACCTTTCAGCTGGATGTTGTCAGTGCCGAGAAGCGTATTTTCTCGGGTCTGGTTGAAACCGTTCAAGTGACCGGTCATGAAGGTGAGTTGGGTATTTTATCTGGCCACACACCTTTGTTGACTGCCATTAAGCCGGGTATGGTACGGATAGTTAAACAACACGGAAAAGAAGAGGTTATCTATCTTTCTGGGGGGTTGCTTGAAGTTCAGCCTAATTCGGTAACGGTTTTGGCAGATACTGCTATTCGTGGCGAAGATTTAGATCTCGCGCGTGCACAAGAGGCAAAACGCCGTGCAGAAGAGCTGATTAATAGCTCTCATGGTGATATTGATTATGCTCAGGCCTCTGCTGAACTGGCAAAAGCGTTGGCAAAACTGCGAGTTATCGAATTGACCAATAAGGCAAGACGTTAATATTGTAAGTCAACGCCCACTGTTGATAAAACGGCTCTCATTGAGAGCCGTTTTTTTTGTAATAAGCCTAACTGCATGAGCGATAACACTCCGTATATGTGCGGTATATTGTAATAAGTAGAACAGACTTACCGTTGTCGTCGTACGGTTCACATAGAGCATTAAAGAGGAGGGGGACAACTTTTTGATAAGTGTAGCTGTATTTCTTTTGGTTTTATTCTTCGCTACTGCTACTGCTACTGCTACTGCTACTGCTACTGCTACTGCTACTGCTACTGCTACTGCTACTGCTACTGCTACTGCTACTGCTACTGCTACTGCTACTGCTACTGCTACTGCTACTGCTACTGCTACTGCTA
>NZ_JBOFTR010000001.1:0-50185 GCF_051652165.1 Plesiomonas sp. | reverse complement strand
AACTGCCAGGCATCAAATTTAGTCATCTGCGCAAGCGGGTGAGCAACAGAATCGGTGGTGTGGTAGTTCAGTTGGTTAGAATACCGGCCTGTCACGCCGGGGGTCGCGGGTTCGAGTCCCGTCCACACCGCCACTGATTTAGGGGCGTAGTTCAATTGGTAGAGCGTCGGTCTCCAAAACCGAATGTTGGGAGTTCGAGTCTCTCCGCCCCTGCCAAAACAAAAAATCCAGCAGAGATGCTGGATTTTTTGCATTTAGCCTTTAACTCAAATAGAATATGTTTTTATTTTTAATTATCAATAAATATAGAGTTAAATAGGTAAAGCATTCGGTGTTTTAGCTATTTTCTTTTTTAATAGTTCTTATCAAATTACTGCGTCTCTATTCTCTATTCTCTATTCTCTATTCTCTATTCTCTATTCTCTATTCTCTATTCTCTATTCTCTATTCTCTATTCTCTATTCTCTATTCTCTATTCTCTATTCTCTATTCTCTATTCTCTATTCTCTATTCTCTTATCGTAAAAAATCAGTATCCAAGAATAATGTAGATTTCATTCCTTGAATGTTAGTGTGATATGTAGCCTTTGCTAGGATATTTGTTTATACAATGATATATGTAGGTCGGTATTTGAGATGAGGTGTGATTGGTTTAAGTAACAAAACAAATAAAAAAAGCAGGTTAAGTAAAGAGAGCGAATCATACTGTAAATTATTTGTTTTGTTAGTTATTAAAAGTGATGCAGATTATTTTAGGGTACGATTTATTTTTTATCTTTGACTTGTTCTGCTCGTTGTCTACGCATTTCCTTGGGATCAGCTAACAGCGGGCGGTAGATCTCTATACGATCACCATCACTGGCGTGGTCAGATAATTTGGCCATTCGACTGTAAATGCCGATACGATTTTTACGTAAATCAATATCTGGGCATAATTGTAAAATGCCAGAGCGTAAAATAATCTCTTCAAGTGTAGTTATGGCAGATACGGTCACAGATAACACGCGTTGTTTGTGAGGCAGAGCATAAACAACTTCAACTTGAATATCAGCCACTGTAGACCTCTTTTGCTCTTAGCGTAAATGATTGCACCATATTACTGGCCAGTTCTTTAAATACACGCCCGAATGCCATTTCAATCAACGTACTGGTAAACTCGAAATCAAGATGCAGTTCTACTTTACACGCTTGTTCACCGAGCGGGGTAAAGTGCCAGCCTCCGGTTAATTTACGAAATGGGCCGTCTACAAGATTCATTTGAATACGTTGGTTGATCAATAGGGTGTTTTTTGTAATAAATGTTTTGCTGATCCCTACTTTTGAAACATCAACGGCAGCTGTCATACTGTTTTGCTCTTGTGACAAAATGCGGCTGCCTGTACATCCCGGTAAGAAGTGGGGATATGCAGCCACGTCATTGACCAGTGTGTACATCTGCTCAGCACTGAATGGAACGAGCGCAGATCGACTGATCTGTGGCATGGTAGTACCTCATAACACTAAAAACGGCCTGATCATAACACTCAATTTCACACTCCTAAAGGCAGAGATGGCTCATTTCCCTTAAAAGGCGGTAGAATACAGATAGATGATAATGCCTTAGGCACATAAAGATTTAGGGTGCGCGAATGACAAAGAAAAATGCGAACAAGAAAGCAGGTTCAGCGACTATTGCACTAAATAAACGTGCTCGCCATGAGTTCTTTATCGAAAATGAAGTAGAAGCGGGTTTGTCTTTGCAGGGATGGGAAGTAAAGTCTCTGCGATCCGGAAAAGCGAATATTAGTGAAAGTTATGTGCTGTTAAAAGATGGTGAGGCTTATCTGTTTGGTGCAACGTTTAATCCATTATCTGTTGCATCGAGCCATGTTGTCTGTGATCCGACACGTACGCGTAAGTTATTACTCAAACAACGTGAGCTCGATACCCTGTATGGCAGTGTAAACCGAGAGGGTTATACTGTGATGGCATTAAGCCTGTATTGGAAAGGGCCATGGGTTAAGGTGAAGATTGGCCTAGCAAAAGGTAAAAAGCTGCATGACAAACGTGCAGATATTAAAGATCGTGAATGGAAGGTGGCAAAAGAGCGAATTATGAAACATGCTGGCCGCTAATTGATGATTAAATGCCTGAATTTAGCCAATAATAGTTGATGCGAGTAGTGATTTCTCTGGTATACTGGTTCTGTAAAACTTGGGGCTGATTTTGGATTCGACGGGATTGGCGAAACCCAAGGTGCATGCCGAGGTGCGGTAGGCCTCGTAAAAAAGCCGCAAAACATAGTCGCAAACGACGAAAACTACGCACTAGCAGCTTAATAACCTGCTTAGAGCCCTCTCTCCCTAGCCTCCTCTCGTAGGACCGGGATCAAGAGAGGTCAAACCAAAACGAGATCGCGTGGAAGTCTTGCCTGGGGCGGAAGCGTTAAATTTAATCAGGATAGTCGTTCAGTGGCGTGTCTGTCCGCAGCTGCTCGGTGAATGTAAAGACTAGACTAAGCATGTAGTACCGACGGTGTAGTAATTTCGGACGCGGGTTCAACTCCCGCCAGCTCCACCAAATAAAACAAAGGGTTACGTGAAAACGTAACCCTTTTGTTATATAAGTGGCGGCAAATTGGCGACAGGCAGCAAGCTGTAAATGCCGCCTACTACATACTTAAATCACTCATTGGGGCTGCTACATGGATGATATGCACTTTGTTTACATTAACGCACAGGGGTGTATTGCTGCCCATTCGATAGAAAATGTCAGTCACAGTGAAAGCTATACACAGGGCATATGTAAAAAAACACATAGTATAAAAACCTTCCGCAATGACCGCGTGCTCAAGCAATACAGCTCATCAGAGCAAGCCACTCAAGAATGTAATAAATTCCATCCTGAAAACTATTCTCATCTTATAAAAAAATCCGAGTCTAAACCGAAAACATTTGATGTTTGTTTTACTGGCTTTAAAAAAGCAGATAAAGATAGGCTGATAGGAATCGGTATTGCACGAGGTTTGACTATAAGAAGCTCTGTAACCCAGAACCTTCAAATGCTTTGTTGTGGGTACAACGCAGGGCCATCAAAAGTGACAGCCGCCAGAATGAATGGAGTCATAATCATTAATGAACTTGGCTTTATTCACTTTATTGATACTGGCGAGATTCCAGATGAATAAAACCATTTAAGATTTCCTAGCTTAAAAGTTCATGTGACCTTGGCCACTCTGGGTTGGGTGTGGTGGCACATTATTAACTAATACAGGTGTAACGATGAAACGTACTACGGTTTCATGAGTGACAAAAGTACTACCACAATGAACGCTCTGGCATTGGCAGTAACGTTCCTTCGTACTCTCTGTTACTTGAAAGCTACTTCTTGTGTGAGCCACATGCCCACATTTAGGGCAATTCATCATAGCTATCTCTCCAATATAATCTCATTTGGGTTTTATGTTATCTCATAATTCCCAAATGAGGTAGCTTTACTCCATACCTAAATCATCAATCATGACTTCTAGCTCTAATGCGTTTGTGTACCCGCTATCAGTGACTGAGTGCGCTACGGTTGTGAGTAACCACTTTGCTGTATCAATTTGTGTTTTAAACCCTGCAGTGATGACGGGCATTTCTGGGTAAATATCTGCACGCCCCTGTGCTAGTTGAATGCTGAGTGTTGCGACTCCGCGCTGTAACTTCTGCCACGCATTTTTTGCAGCTCGTGCCGCGTTCTCTTTGCTTGCATAGGTATGGCCCAGCACTAATACATTGTCTTCTGTGCCTACTAGGTAATCGCCTTGTTTTTCAGTTGTTTTTTTTGGTTTTGAGCTGGCCTTACGTTTTACTTTTACCTGCTCTTTTTTTTGCGGATCACGGGTGTTGAGCCAGTGGGCAATAACACCGGTATACGCATCTCTGTCAGCAATACTAAACCGGTGTGTATCCCCTTTTTTGCGGGTGAGCATCAGCGTTTGGAGTGGTTTTCCGCTGGCTGTTTGCCCTTGGCCTTGGCGTATAAAAAGCAGCTTACCACCTTTAACTGATGCTATAGCCCCTTCCTGTTTTGCCAGACGGGTTAAAAAGCTGCCATCTGATTCGTTGGTTTGATCAATGTGGGTGATGTGTATCTCGGCCATGATGCTATCTAGTGCAACATCGAGTTTGTTGCGTTTGGCGATGGTGGTGACAATATCGCCTAGCTTTATATTGTGATAAGAGGCATCACGTTTTAGATTTAATGTATCTCGAAAGTCTGCACTACTGGCGCGTATTATTAGCTTGTCTGGTGCGCCTGAGTGTTCAACTGCATCTACTGTAAAGCTGCCCTTTGGTGTGAGTGCTTGACCCTTCCACCCAAGGGCAAGGGTGATACTGACTCCACGGTTGGGTAGTTCTAGCATGCCGTCTGCATCGTCTAGCTCTATGTCTAGCATGTCGGCTTCAAAGCCTCTGTTATCTGTGAGTGTTAGTGATATCAGACGGCTTTCTATGTTGGTTGTTATGTCTTTTCCAGCTAGCGTTAAGCGGTATGCGGGGGTGTTGGAGTCATACAGCCAGTTTTGCCCGATCATAGTGTAACGCCCCCCGCTATTTGTGTTAGCTGTTCGGTTAGATTTCCGTACATGTCTGACAGTGATGCATCGGCCTGTTTTAATACGATTGTGAACTCAATTTGCCGCGCTGAACCATCTCTAAAAAACACTTTTTTTGTCTGGCTGATGCTATCAATTAAAAACATTCCGTAGATTGTTCCAGCGCCATCAAGCAACGACCATGCTTTACCTGTGTCGGCCATTTGCTCTAACGTCAGCATAGAGAAACGGCCACCGGTGAGTGCGGGGAACAGCGTGCCTGTTAGGGTGATAGTGTCATTGTCTGGCCCTAAAAACTGGGAAGATGGGCGGAGGCCAATTCGCCCATTGGTTGGATGTCGCCATGCTTTTTGTAACTGTAATTCTTGGTATGGCACAGTTTTTAGCATGAAGACGAATAGCCCGAGTGACAGCATCATAATTAAAACACCTCTCGATCACTGAACTGCCGACGCGCACGGGCTTGCTGTTTACGATCACGCTCGTCCATCGCCTGCATAACAATGCGTGCAATGTCTTGCGGTGACTGATTTGGCGCTGCATGAATGTGAATTTCTGTTTTTCCGGCACTGACTATCGGAGCATTGCGTTGAGCGGCTGGTGCTGCTGACTGTGTTTTGTATTCAGCTGCAGGCAAGCTAAATGGGTGCAGTGGTGCGGTAGCCGCAGGCACTGCGGCACTGAGACCGAGAGATGCAACGGCAGCCATGATTGCAGTTTGTTTTCGGCTGGTTATCCGCGCAGGGCCATTCACAAACTCTGGACCATATTCACCGGCAATGCCAAATTTACCGGATGGGATATAGCCACCGGAGTCGAATAGCCCAGCAAAGCCTGACTTTTTCGCCGTACTTTTTGGTATGGCTTGAGCGGTAGCAGCGGCAGGAATTGTGGGATTTGATTTCATCCAATCTGGTAGATAGCTAGAGAGTGACGCTAACTTTGCTTTCAGTGTTTCCCACTTTTCATTAATCCCTGACAATAGACTGTCAATCATTCCCCGCCCAGCCTCTACAAATTGAGCAGGCAATGCCTTTGCTCCTGCTACAATTTCAGTCCACTTGGTTGAAATTAGTTGTGTAATTGCGTTCCATGTTTGATGTGTCCACTGAGTGATACTTGCCCAGAGTGCTTTTATCTTAGGGCCTAACGTTTCCCAATTCTGCCAGATGTAAACGGCTGCAATTGCAATGGCAGTCAGCACCCCCAGTATAGGGTTAGCCAACATAACGCGGCCTAACCACATTATCGCTGTGCCGATAAACTGAATACCCTTCGCTAACCCACCGAGCATACTGATGATCCCTGGCAACTTTATACCTATCATAGCGAATGCCATCCGCATTATTGCCATAGGGCCAAATGCTGCGGCGACTGCTATAGCCATTGCACCAAAACCTGTTAATAGTACTGATATTGCTGCTGCCGTTTTTACCAACGTTGTGGCCAGCCGTGGGTTTTCATCAATGAATTGCCGAAATGATCCTGTTGCTCGTTTAGCCAACTCAATAACTTCGAGCAATGGGATACGCAGAGATTCCCCTAGAGAAGAAGAGGTGTTTTCAATACCTGTTTTTAGCAGGCGGGTTTGTGACGATAGTGAGTCTTTGTCTATATCTGACTCACGTTGCATAGAGCCTTTTGCGCCAGCTTTCTGTGTTAAGTCTAACTGACGGATAAATTCATCAATGTTCAGCGCCAGTTTTTGTGCATCATCACCGAACTCTTTACCAAATATTTGAGTCATTACCCCTAGTTGTCTTTCTTTTGATAGCCCTTTGATTCTCCCTAATACATCTTTGATGGTATCAACCGCATTATAGGCAATGCCTTTTTCTAGCTTTACAGCATCTAGACCAAGTGATTTTATTCCCTCTTTAAAACTCTTACTTTGTTGTGATGCGATACCTAGCTGACGCATCATTGCTTTGCTCGCCGTTGCTGCTACTTCAGGTGCTGCACCAAGTGATAAGAAAGTAGAGCCTAGTGCTGCCGCTTGTTTGTAGTCCATTTTGTCGGCAACATCGCCCATGCGCTGCATGACATTGATAATGTCCGCACCTTTAGACTGAGCGTTGTCATCTAAGTAGTTGAGCGTATCGCCTAAGTCCTCGATGTTTTTAATGGGAATTTTGTAGAGGAATGCGATTTTTCCGAGGTCTTCGGCCAACTGGTCTGCTGGCATTTCAAATGCTTTTGATGCTTTGGCTGAGACGGCAGCAAAGCTCAGAAGGTCTTTTTTCTGTTTTTCCCATGGGTCACTGTCTTTAGTGACGCCCATACGAGCACCACCTTCCACCAGTGATGCGATATCCATTGCACCATTTTGCATGGGTAGAATTTCACTTAACCGCTGAATTCCTTCTCGCATTTCATAATATTTTGTAGTTCGACCGCCTTTATCATTGAGCAGGCCATTAACTTGTTTAGCTACACCTTTCATTGAGTCTTCAATTGCACTGTTACTTTTTACTGCATTGAACGCTGGCATACCGACTGCAATACCTGCACCCATTGATGATGCACCGGCACCCGCAATACGATCCCGTACTTCTAGTGTTTTTCTATATTGGGATTTTATTGCCGACATCTTCCGCTGCATTTCTCCCGTTCGCTTTAGTTGGTCTTCTTGTCGTTCGAGGGCAGACGTGGAGGAGGTGACGCGTTCTTTTAGTTGCTTTTGTGCATCATTGAGTTTGCGTGTGTTGATTCCGGCATTAGATAAACCTTCCCGCTGTTTTTGCACCGAGATGCGCAGGCCGTTATAGGCTTGCTGTAAATCATTGGCACGGTCTTTTGCGTGTTGCAACAGCTTGGCTTGCTGGGCTGTTGGGTTGGCTGTTTGCTTAAACTGTATGGCGAGGGCAGAGGCTTCCTCTTTGGCTTTTTTTAAGTTCTGCGCAGTGACTGCAGCTTTGGCGCTGGTATCTCGAAATGCATCAATGAGTTTGCTTTGGTCATTGAGTTGTTTGAGTTGGTTTTTACTTTCTTTCACGACCGAAGCCAGCGACTTAACGCTGGATTGGGCCAGTTTCAATGGGCGGGTTATTTTGTCGACAGCGTTGAGCACGACTTGTAACCGTAAATTTCTATCACTCATTATTCGCTCCGCTGCGCAAAATGGCTTTGTGCCGCCACTCTAGTAATTCAGGCAATGACATATCGTTGGTGACATCGGGTGACCAGTGAAAGATGGTGGCGATGTCTGCCACCAAGTCTTCCACCATTAGGCTGTCTGGATATCTGATTTCACCCGATTCGGCAGCAAAAAAAAGACCACCTCCGCGCTTAACGTCATTAAATCGGCGGGGTCGAGTGTCATGACTTCTGCACGAGTCAGGGATGGGGTGGTTACGCGTGGTAGCACTAGCGTGAGGTTGTCGACATCCATTTCCATGAGTGCTTGCAAGCGGCAGCCACGCAGTGCGCCTGATTTTGGTTTACGCACTACAATTTGTGTGATGGTGGTGTTACCACGTTGGATCGGGGTTTCGAGTGTGACGGTTTTTTCAGTGATTTCACCGGAGGCAATATCCATTGTGATGTTGTCGTTTTGTGGTGTTGTCGGCTGAGTCATGTTTAATCCTGTTGTTTTGGTGATGCGCAGCAGTGACTGCGCATAAATAGGTTAGGGTTATAGGCCGATGGCGCTGCGGTGTGCTTCGAGTAAATCAACACCGTTGGCACGCTCAATCATGTTGATGGTGTCGATTTCGATCAGTTCTTCACCGTTAATGGTGAGTTTGTAGTAGGTGGGTGAAAAGCTGATTTTGGTGGTTGAGCTGTCGCCTTGTTTGGTATCACCGCCGTCAATTTCTTTGTGACGACCCAGAACGACAACTTCAACGGCTTGTACTTCTGCGGTGTCATCACGCTGAATTGAGCCGGTAAAGCGCAGTTGCACGGCGTTGGCTTTTGCTGCACCCCATTGTTTGAACACGAGGGCTTCTGTACCGCCGAGGGTAAATTCACATTCGAGTGCGCCGTCATCCAGACCCAGATCAATGTCTGTTGCGCCGTTCATGCCACCACCACGGTATTTTTCAAATTTGCGGGTGAGTTTTGGCAGGGTGAATGACTCAACAATGCCCATCCAGTTGTTACCGGCGTTGAACAGGTTGAGGTATTTGAACTTGCGTGGTAATGCCATTTATTGTTCCTCTTAGCCTTTAACCTGTGATGCGAAATCCATCAGGTAGGTATCTGTAATGCGTTGGCGCAGCATCAGGTTTTCTAATGGCGGCACGGGGGTGTAGTCATAATCGAGTGTTAGCTTTCCTGCTTTTATTGTTTCTTTGGTGTTGGCATCAGGATTTAGCCAGCAACGACCACCGAGTAAGTACCCGCCTGAAACCATTTCACGCAGCTTGGCGTTGATACCTTCGATGATGTCTCGGGCCAGTGATGGGGTGAGGCTTTTATCAATTGCCCACATATGGGCTTCGGCCATGGTGTCGGCTAGCACTTGTGCTGTGCGGGTGTAGCATTCAAAGGCGAATAGTGGGTCATCAGAGCAGCAGCGTGAACCCCAGAAGCGAAAACCGTCTTTGCGGATCAGGGTGGTGATTTGGTTTTCGTTGAGAAGGCCTGCGTCTGTTGCTGGGTCTTGTAGATCCCAGAACACGTCAGCGGATAAACCTGTCACGCCATTTACGCCGACGTTTGACAGTGATTTGTGCCAGCCTGTTTCTTGGTCAATTTTGGCGCGTAAGCCGAGGGCGCGGGCAGTAGCAAATGCGGTAGTGTTGGCATTGGTGACGGTATCCCAACTAATAAAGTCGGGCCAGATGATCATCAGTTCACGCTGACTGAAGTTTTCGCGGTATGCGATCACGTCTTCAATGGTTTTACAGCCGTTGGCGTTGGCATAGACAAATGCGCGGAGTTGCTGTGCGATTGCGACCAGTTCTGTGGTGACAGCGAGTGTGTCGTGACCCGGCACGCCTAGAATGCGGGGTTTAACGCCAAGCTGTGCTTGAGCAGCAAGCAGGGCTTTCATGCCTGTCTTTTTGCCTTCGGCTGTGACGCTGCCGATGATGTTGGTGGTGGTTTCGGCTTCGGTTTCGCCTTGTTCTACGCGCACAACAACGGTGACGGGTTTGCACTGGTCTGCGATGGCATCCAGTGAGCTGGCCAGTGTTCCGGTTTTTCCGGCTTTGCCGATGGCGGTGAGTACGTCTGTGATCAGTACGGGGGTGTTGAGCGGGAATGCAGTTTTATCTGCGTCATCACCTGTGCAGACCATGCCGATAATGGCGGTACTGACGGTGGTGATGGTGCGCGTGCCTTCGTTAATTTCTTCGACACGCACACCGTGGTGGTAATCTTGGGCCATTTGCGGTTCTCCAATTAAGGTGTTCCGCTATGGTGAAAGGATATCGCGTGACGTGCATTTGGTTCGTATTGTGCGGTGAATGACACAATGAACTGACATGCTGAAATAGCGTTTCTACAAAACGTACAAAACGTTAATTTGGTAACTTTAAAGATCACAGTCAGCAAGTTTTCACTCACTTAACTTTCTTTTCCTGCCACAATTCTTTCTTTTT
This sequence comes from Plesiomonas sp., assembly GCF_051652165.1. GTDB lineage: Bacteria > Pseudomonadota > Gammaproteobacteria > Enterobacterales > CAMTGL01 > Plesiomonas. The sequence continues at coordinate 40,058 of NZ_JBOFTR010000001.1, read as the reverse complement.
GAAAAATCAATATTGTCTATTGAATTACCGGTGGTTATACCTGCCTCTCTAATTCTAGCCAAAATAGTTTGTCTTGAAATATTCAGATTTAGTTTGCTTTCAATTTCTCTTAAAAAAACTGGCTCACCTTTATAAAAATATATTGATTTTCTAACTCTAATTCTTTTCTGTTTTGAAATTTGTTCATTAGTTACAGGATTTACTGATAACTTATCTATAGCATCTGTTACTCTAGAAATAGACTTAAGAATTAATCTCAATAAACTACGTGGCACTGGAATGTCTAGACGATTCATTAGCATGTATAGCTCATATATTGCTGAAAAATCAGGGTGCTCAACTGATTTTTCATCTATCCAAGCTTGTATTGTTTCCATGTCAACACAGTGTAGATTTCTTAATAGCTCAATTGGTAATTGACGCGAACCATCTAAATATGCTTTCTTATATTTTTCATTCATTGATTGTTTCATTATCACGCCATTTGTCTGCTTCTCTCTCGCACAGCAAGACAGCTGAAATAGACTGAGCTAGCCGCCACATCAGCTCATTACCAGAACCTCCGGCGTCTTTGTACTCCTCATACGTTTCAAAGTAGCGATAATTTACATCATCACTATCAAACTCTACCTGCAGACGTTCTATTCGCGTCAATGCCAGCATTTGCATTTTGTCAGCCACATCATTTGGTACGGAACGATCGCCTTTTTCCCATCGCTGCCACGTGCGCGGTTCACACTCTCCAATAAACTCAGCAGCTTCACTTACATCTATAAATAGCAAGCGTCTAAGTTGCTTTAATTCGTTGTTTCCCATAATTTCACTCCATAAAAAATGGGGCATTAAGCCCCACTTAATAATTATGCTTCTAACAAACTCTCAACTGCCTGGATGATTTCAAAAAACGGAACGTAGTCGATGCAAGGCATTAGTGAGGGCTTGCCACTCATATCGAATACTGAGCACAGCTCAGACTCAAGATTGCAACGAATATTGCTATCAGTTGACTCCACGGATTTAAAGTCACCATCAGAGTCATAATTGACATGTTCAGCTAGCTCAACATGACCAATGTCTGTCACAAGATCAAACTTCACCATGTCAAAATCAGTGATAGTTTCGATGCGAACGTTTTCAATGCGGAATGCATTCATGATATTTCTCACTTTCTTGAGTCGGTTCGAACCAGTTCCGAACCGTTGAATATATTATGGTCGCTATTGCGACCGATTGCAAGAGTTAATTAAAAATATTCGTAAGCCACGAAACCATCGATGTTCCCATCCAGCCAATTTTTTCCAACCTTTCCTGCTGCAAAAGCCTCATTATATTCAGCCAGCGTAGTGAATACGCGAACAACACGGCTATTTTCTTTGATGTATTGAGCAACTTTATTTGCAGAGAAAGTTACTGGGAGGTAAGTGCGCGGTGCAAATCGGTTTGCGCGGTCAGGCGGAGCTGGATGACCTTTACCATTTTTTAGTTCGTGATAAATCGCAGTCATAGCCAGCTTGATTGCTACCGCGTAGTTACCGACACACTTAACTGTACCGCGAGCCATTTCGTGTGCCGCTTTGAAGATTTCTGATTTAGTCATTTTTCATCTCACTTTATTGAGTTGGTTCGACCCGATGCCGAACCGTTGAATATATTATGGTCGCTATTGCGACCGATTGCAAGCGTTTTCACGTAACAACTGATAAAAAAATATCTTTGTTGATAGTTAAATTCCTCTTGCGCAGATCTTCTCGATAAAGCGTTGTTTCTACAAAACGTTCAAATCAAACAGTTAGTTATAGATATTATCGATATAGCTGTTCCGGTCGGAATTCCGTTCCCTTGGCCACTTGCTGAGTTACCGCCATCAAAATATGGCATCACATTTTTAAAATGGAATGGGGCTGCATTTAGTGCAGAGCAATATCCAAAACTAGCAAAAGTTTTACCAAATTTGCGCCTCAGTGACATACGTGGTGATTACATAATCGGATGGGATGATGGGCGAGGTGTTGACGCTGGCCGTCAATTACTCAGTCACCGCAATGGTTCTATTCCTGCTCACAGACATGGATTACGCACTGTCGAAGCATGGACATCTGAAGCGTGGAATTGGTTCGGAGTTGGTAATGACCATGGCGGTGATGGAATCGTTGCAACTGATAACATGGGAACTCTTAATGGCCCGAACAATGGGATATTAGGGATAATCAGAGATAGTCATTACGTTACTAACATGGACGGCGGTACTGGAGCTCGAGTTCATCCAGATAGTACCGCATTTTTAATGATAGTGAGGGCATCATAATGTCTCTGATTTTTGATGAGCAAGGGCTAGCTATATCTGCTGGAACTGTAACCGTATTCAACTATGATGCAGTAACATATGAGTATGTTTGTAGCAATCGAGAGTATTTACATGTCGGAGTTGGCATTCCGGCGTACTCTGCATTGGACAATCCTCTTCCCCCGAAACTAGGCTTTGCTGTTTGTCGTAAAGTTAATAACTCAGGCTGGGAATATTTACCAGATCATCGCGGTGAAGTTGTTTACAGTACAGAAACCGGTAAGCCAATTGAAATTACAATGCCGGGGGCTTACCCAGATAACACCACACCTCTAAAACCTAAAACGCCGCACGATTACTGGGACGACACACAGTGGGTCACAGATATTGATGCAGTTCATACCGCTGAGGTCGCAAATGCTGAGGCAGAAAAAATAAAACTTCTGTCCATTGCACAGCAGACAATCAGTATCTGGCAAACGCAACTACAGCTAGGCATGATATCTGACAGTAACAAACAAAAACTCATTGAGTGGATGAAATATATTGAGGCAGTACAGGCTGTAGATACCAATGCTGCCCCAAACATTACTTGGCCAGTTCGTCCGGAGGAGTAGGCCATTTGATATCAGGTGCTGTTGATGTATCTACTGCATTAATAGCATCTATATAATCAATCCATAAATTTAACTGATTTTTCTCATCATCAGTAATTCTATTTAATTGTAATTTAGTCTGCAGAAAACTGATTGCGCTCATTGCATATTGAATTAAGCGTGATTTTTTAATCTCCGCTAACTCTATATATTGCTGATGTGATAGTTTTAATTCATCAACCAGAATTGGTTCACAATTACTATTGGCCTGAATAAATTTTCCATTAGCCTGACCATTGATTAATTGAGTGTATAACTCATCAGTGATAGCTATTGCTTTTTCTGGAATCTCATTATTTTCTGCGTTATACAATCCTATCGGCTCAGATGTGAAATATTTCATATTAAAATCCTATTGCTATATATGCCCATGTGGATGGTGACACTGGTAATGATGGTGTTGATAACGTTTGCCCCATCCATTCGCATTGTGTACGTGTTGGAATGTTAAATCTCACATTAGAGTTATCAGCTGCTGCTGCTGCATAATCTACAGGTAAAATAATCATGCATTTATTATTAAAGGCTTCTGGGAAAACAATTAAACCACTGGTAGTAGAACTTACTAATTGTTGTATTTGAATAACATACTCACCTTTCGCCCCATTTATAAATGCGGGAATTCTGATTAATGAACTCGTTCCATTAGCGGCCTCTCGCAGATGAAGGTTTTGTAGAAAGCGTTCTTTGTCTGGAATATCTGCCCCGTTCTGGTCTTTCGATAGCTTCCCCGCGAGTGCATTAATCATCGTTGTTGAGAAGTTCGGATCATTACCTAATGCGGTCGCTAATTCATTTAACGTATCCAATGCTTCTGGTGATGAACCAACCAACGCAGCAATCGCTGATTTTACAAATGCTGCATTGGCAATAGAGGTATCATTTGCTGATGCGGCAGGGGTGGGGGTGGTTGGTTTTCCGGTGAGTGCTGGGCTATTTAACGGCGCGTAATCAGCAGTTACCGTTTTTACAAATGCGGTGGTCGCCAGTTTTGTGGTGTTGTCTGCTTTTACTGGGGTTGGTGCTACCGGTGTACCAGTGAACGTGGGCGAGGCTTTAGGCGCATATTGCGTATGCGGATCGCCGTTGATATGCGCAGCTAACAGATTGTCGGCATAGGCTTTCACTTCAATGATGTTGTCATCAACGTATTTACGTGTTGCGAGCACCACAGATGGGTCAATTTTTAGTGAAACTGATTCTGCATTGCTAACAATCAAGATAACTCTGACAACCTGTGTTCTGCCGCTGCCCTCTTGCAGTTGCGGTTTGTAGGTTTCTGGGCAGTTTGCAATGGCAACCAGTGTGCCGTCTTTATCAAATAGACCCGCTTCACGTATCCACCAACCGCCGACCGTTTCAGGGATCACCTGTTCGGTAATGATTTGGTTTTGGTTGAGAGGGTCGACTGTGAGCAAGTTAATTGCAGCACGGCGACGCTCACCTTTTAGTGCGGTTTGTGCGGGGTCAGGAATGGGCAGACTACCGCCGCCATCACCGACTGCCATGTGGGTAATTTCCAGTTGTGTACCCAATGCGGTTGCGTTTGCGAGCTTTGCTGCACCCAAGTTTGTGAGGATGGCAAAATACTTAGCTGCCATAGAAGATCTCCAGTGTGTCGATTAAGTGCACGGCACTGGCGGTACAAATGTCGCCGCCAACACTGATGCTTTCGGGTAAATAGGGGTAAATGGTTAACGTGTCGCCGACATAACAGGCAGCGCCCACGGTGGCCGTGCCCTGAACTTGCAGTTGAATTGACATGCTGAGCATGTGGCGGCTACAGGGTTTTGCATCAGCAATCAGCCGCTCTAATTCGTGGTACGTTTCTTCGGTGATACCACTTTCTTGTACGCCGATGTCTAATCGGAATGTTCCTGCGGGGTCGTTGGTTTTCCACCACTCAAGTACGCGGATGAGATAACCGAACGGCTCGACAACGCGGCGAACTGCGCTGATCGTGCCTTTGTATTTGTGGATATAAAACGCATCACGGACAACTTGCCGCTTTACTGCTTCTGTCCAGTTTTCATCCCAGCGGTCAACCGAGAATGACCACGCTAGATAGGGCAGAAATTTCAATGGGCAGGTATTCGGATTCCACAGGTCGCGCAGCGGTACGTGCAGATCGCTAATGCCTTTGCATGTTGTTGCAAGTCGCCGCTCTAATGCTGAAGAGCCGGAGGGCAGTAAACTAGGTTCACTCATCAGTGCCACCCAATGTCACTGCCCACTCTGTGCAATATGCGGCCTGTGTTTTATCCAGCACCATATCTTTTGTAGGTTCAGTCAGCGCAACCCGCTGAACGCCTTCGACATGCAGCGCGGCGTACAATGCAGATAATCGGATATCACGCCCGAGTCTGCGCTGGGCGCTGATATAGTTTTGCAGGCGTTCTTTTGCGGCGGCCAGAATGGGTTCAGCTTCTGGCCCTGGATAGACATATAACGCGGCAATGGTTTTGTACTGCACGATATTGGCTGATTGCACGGTGACACGATCAGCAACGGGTCTGACTCTCTCATCATTTAACGCGGCATCAACGATAGCTAGTAGTTGTGCATCGGCTGCACCATTTCCTACGCGAGCCAGCACGGTGACAGTGACTGATGCGGGGGATGGGCTGATAGCACTGGCATCAGCAACACGCCCATCTGCACTCAGTGCATGAAACTCATACGCTGCTGTTGGGCCTGCGACGGATAACCCCTCAAAGGCAGCCGGCACTCTGGCACGTAACGCGGAGTTATCTTCCATTACTGCTGGGATTGGCGGAACAGCGGTATTGTCTGCGGGGGTGATTTCTAACCGGCTGACATTGTTGTTGGCAGCCAGTTGATCAAGATCGCTGTCGATGGCATAGGCTACCATCACGGCTTGGGCCGCTTCATTGACGCGCTGGCGTAGCAACATTTCACGGTATGCATTTTCTTGCAGTAGTTTAACGATAGGTTCGGATTCGAGCTGCAATGTTCGGCGTACGGCATCCTGCTCATTGGCGGGATACAGCAATATCAACGTGCGTTTGCGCTCGTCAAGCAGCACTTCAAAATCAATTATTTCAACGACATTGGGAATGGGTAACTGTGATAAATCAACTACAGCCATGATCACACTCCCAGCGGAATAGATAGGTTGGCGGCGATACCATCGGAACGCATGCCGGAGAGTTCAACGCTCATTCCCCCGTTCATTGCTGTGGTGATCTGAATACTTTGCAACTGAATGCGGGATTCCCAGCGGCTAATGGCGGTATAACTGGCGGCCATGACTTGTAATTTCACCGCATCGTTTTGCGGCCAGTCGAGCAGTTCAGGTAATAGTGAACCGTATTCACGGCGTGCAATGCGCGAACCGACCGGCGTTAGTAAAATATCGCGCACTGATTGGCGGATATGTTCCAGTTCTGTAATGCGCAGGCCTGTGCATTGATTCATGCCGAGATATTTCATTTCACTGGGCCTCCAGAGTTATCAAAGCCTGATTTTACGAGGTTATGTTTATGATCATCGGATACCACCCCATTCGATGAGAGTTTCCCGCCGCTGTGCGTTACATCACCTTTAAGCGTTGCGCCTTTAGTGACGTTTAATCGCGGTGTTTCTAATAAGGTTGAGCAGCGCACTAGAGGTGTATCTAGCAGCACATCAACAGAGGCTGACAGCACTAACTGCTTGATGCCCTCAATCAACAGCCGCCCGTTTTTTGGTTCGTACTCAAAACGCGCACCGTCTGGGAATGTGACAACCAAGGCATCGTCTGATGATGATGGCGGTGGGTTGTCATTGGAGTAGATGGCAGGCAGTGCAAAAGCGGTGGTCAGTTCTCCGCCGATGGCCAACAACAACACCTGCTCACCGACCGATGGCTTCCACCACGTGCGGGATTTCCCCGCGCGCATGGTGAGCCACGGTATCCAGTTAGTTTGCAGTTCACCGCTGGCTACACGGCACAGCCATTTTTCTGCATCGACTTCAATAATGACTCCGGTGCGGATCAGGTTGCGCAGTAGTCGCAGTAATTCGGTTAATTGAGTATTCATGGATGTAGCGTGCCACTGGGCGGCAGCACGCGCATTAATGCGGGGTTGTGTGGTTGGCTACACAATAGCAGGGGTTACTGTTGTAAATGTTCTAGCAGTTGATCACCAAGGTGGGCAATGTCAGCGTCGGTGACACCGAGCAGTTGCCGCTGCGGGTACGTAACCGGTTTACGTTTACCTAATTTTTCACGTAAGCCGTAATGGTGCACGGCAGCAATATATTTTGCTTTACTCTGCCCGAAGTTGATTTCAACAAAATCAGCGGTTGATTTAGTTTGCATGTAACGAGCCAGCCGTATTTTTCGGAACATTTTTTTCCGGTTAATGCGTTTTTTCTTATCGCGCTTTTGTGGTTTTCTTGCTTCATAGGTCGAACCGTCAGGGTTCTTTTGCAAGTCGATACGTAGCTGTTGTGATTGACGTAAATCTCGGGCCCATTCTTTTGTGAGCTTCATACGCTGTGTTGGCGTAAGTTTCCCCAGTAAATTAATAATCCAGTCATCAACTTGGGCAAATTCCATTAGTTCCACCCCCATTCATCTGGGTCGGCAGGTGATGGCTCGTCAACGGCTTCTACAACCAACTTTCCGCCTTTTTCACTCACGATGACCCGTTCTGTCAGCATCAGATCAATACTGATGTCGCAGGTTTTATTGTTGAGAATATCAGCCTCAAATGTGAGTGCGCGTTCTCGCTTCTCTGGGTTATTCAATACGTCAGGTTGGTTTACTCTTAGCCATGCAATTATCGGCGCAATGAGTAAGTTTTGGTTACCTGAAAAATTCATCACTATCACATTGAGTGTATAGCTGTACTCAAATGACAGGGACGTGGCCAACGTAGAAACAACGCTGCCTTTATCGATAAACAAGCTCAGGTTCTCGGGGTTATCTTCAAGCGCAGGGACTTTTTCACAAAGAAATGTCCGTAATGATTCCGGCTTTTTCATGTTGCTTTTCCTGACAGTCAACGATCATATCTATTTTTGCGGCACAGGCTGCCCATGCTGCGATGATTGCATCCCCATCATCACGCAGTTCACCGTTGGTTTTCGGGTTGGCTGCGGGGAGTTGGCAGCGGGTTACTGCTGGACAGGTGCGCACGATAACTTGCAGCGCCGGTGATGGTGGGGCGCTGCTGCATGCGGATAATGTCAGCAGGCAAAGGGGTATTAGCCCAGCGTTTAAGTGCCGCATTTTCATTGATTAAGTCCTTTATCCGTTGGTTTTTTTCCGTTTCGCTTTGGCTCAGTGCATCAAGCTGCTGCTGCATGGATGCTTGATAGATATCGTTCTCTTTTGCGATAGCACTGATGGCGATGAGCTGTTTATTTTTTTCTGCAATATATGCCTGTGCGGTTGCAAGACTCTCTGTGAGTTCGGCGTTTGTTCGTTGCTCGGTGTGTAGTCTGAATGTTTGAAACAGTGACGATGCAATAAGCACTGCAATGGCAATACCGATGACGATTCGCATTAACGTGCTCCCAGCATGCAGTGTTCGAGTTCTCGGCTTCGGCGATTAGCAAGGCCGGCACTTTTAACCCCGTTGACATACACCCAGCGGCTCAACTGCTGGCAGGCTTTCACCCACTCTTTTTTGTTGATGAAGTGTGCCAGTGTTGAACGACAGGCGGCAGTTGGGCCGATATTAAACCCCCAACTGATCACAGCATCATAAACCTGTGGTGGCATATCGACAGGCATGCAGTGGTCAATGTATTTTTCGGTTTTTAAGACATCAGCAACCAGATATTCAGCCGCTTTTTTTTCGGTGATCACACTCTTGGGTGTTACGCCTGCGGTGTGCCCGACTCCGTTCGTCCAGACATTTGCGCTGCATTGGTAGGGGGTTAATCGGCAACCTTCAAAGTCAGCCAGTAACTGCAACCCGTCATCAGAGATTTTCAAATGCTGATAGCCGGTAACGAGCGCGGCCAGTGCAAGCACGGTAGCAATGGCACAGCGTTTAACGATTGAGTTGTTCATAGATGTCCTTACTCAAGGTGTCGCTCTTATCTTTAAATAGCTGGAATGTTTTGCGACGGTAGTACCAATTCACAAAGAACGTGCCAAAGCCGAGTACTGTGCCGGATAAAAACGCGACTTCTTGTACATTCAGCCCGCCCAGCCATGCAAGAAAGAGCGCGAGTGTGTAGGACATGGCGGTGGTGATTTTCTCCATAAGCTAATCAATCCCATAGCTGCACGGTCTGGGTCGTGGGTGCGGATATCATGTCCGGCAATTCGATCTCCATGCCGTGGGGTAAAAACGGGCCAACCTCCGCCAATTTGGGGTTGGCCGCTAACACGTGTTCGGTCATGCCTTGCGTGCGCCCGTAATAGCGCCAGCACAGGGCATCAACCGTGTCATATTGCATTGCTCTGACTCGCACTAAATCAGCTCCACGGTGATGTGTGAACGGCCTTGTAACCGTTGCACGGCCCATTGCGCATCACGCCACAAATCATCAACGGCTTGCAGCATGTCGTCGGCACGTTTGCTGCCCGATTTTGTGGTGTCTATATCGGGGTAGCGTTCGGTCAGATTGGCTTTTGTGCGGCAATACACGGCGCGGCGATACCAGTACGTTAGCTCGCTAAATCCCCCGATGGTTGCCGCAGGAATTTCGGCCAGATTGTTAAACCCCCGTTGCCGCTGTTGCTCTTTGTACAGTGCCAGTTCAGCGTTGGTTTCACATATTGCTGATAGGGCGGCTTCTTTCAGGCGTTCATTGGTTACCGTGCCATCGTTACGCATGGCCTGACGGTAGTGTTCCAGATCAACATCCGGCCAAAACGGGGTATTGGTGATAATCCCGGCATTGTCATCGGGTTGCTCCGGTGCAACAAAATCCATTCTGCTATCCTCAAGTGGTAGGCGGTGGACGGGATTTTGATGCGGCGTAGCCTGTCGCTATCCCGTGCCGCCTCGCGCGTGGGCACGTTCTGTTATCCGGCGTTGGCGGCGCGGGCAATCCGCTCCAGTTGTTCCATATCTTTTTTCACACCACAGTTCTTATCGAACATGAAGGCTTGGTTGATATGGTGATAGGCCAACACCGGCTGATTGTTATCGCGCAGACCATAGGCCAACACTTTGTGCAGTTTGGCTCTGACTTGATCGGGCATGTCGTGTTCTTCGGTCACGGCTAATGCGCGTTGCATCAGTGCAACGTCAATGGGCTGCTTGGTGACATAGGCCTGAGCGGTTGCATCGGCGATCTCTTCGGCGACGGCACAGGCGGTTTGGCGGTTATAGCGTTTTGGCATCACAAGGCCATGTGCCAGTGCGTATTCGGCAATATCCAGTGCACCGCCAAAATCACTAGCATCGACACGCCAGATCATGATGTTCATCAGCACGTCATCTTGTGACCCGTTTCCGGTCGTCAGTGCGCCTGTGACCCACGGTTGGTAATACGGCAGCAGTTCGCGTTTCAGCTCTGCTTTGCGCATCGTTGACTGCACCCGTTTTAGCCGTCGTTGGTCTTCTTCGAGCTTGAGCAACATTTGGTTGTATGCAGACAGATTGCGCAGTGTAGAGCCGCCCATCTGGGCGGACTCCTCAGCCTGAACACGCATTAAGTGTCTGCGGGCAGGACTTGGCATGATTACGCCTCCGCTGGGGGTGCGGTAAATGTCCCGATTTTGATATTTTCAATCAGTGCGGTGCATCGGTAGTCTTCGACCACATAGGCTTCGTTGACTGATTCGAGGTTTTCAATACGGTCACGCTTCGGGTTATCAATGATTGAACGGCGGCGGGTGTCTTCTTGCCAGTAAATAGACAGGTTATCCAAGCGGGTGATCAGCAGTGCATTGGCAGGGAAGTATGGCGCACGTACTGCCTGCAACCCGCCCATGCGTTTCTGACTGATGATCATCTCAGCGGCCAGAGATTCGCTGTTATCTTGCTCTTTGTTGACCAGCGGAAAATATTTGTCAGCAAGTAGTGCACGGCCGCAAATAACAACCAGCCCGTCATCATCTTGATAGACCGGATCAATCAACTCGTTTACGGCATCCATCACCAGTGCATCAAGGTTTGCGTAATCGCCGCCTGCGCCGACGTTAATCACTTTTACTGTTGCGCCGCCTTCATCGGTGATGCCATCCATCACATGGGTTGGGGCATCATTGCGCACTTTTTGCAGCCAGCCGATGTTCACATCTTGCAGCAGGGTATTTGCTGCGGGGTCTGAGGTCTTTTGGCGTGCAACGCCGTTAAAGCCGATCATGATGCGGTCAAGCGCCTGACGCTTGATGATGGCGTTGCGAATGCGTAGTTGAAAATCTTGGAACTTGGCCCACATATCCAGTTTTGAGTAGGTCAGTGCGGTATCAAAGTTGGTCTGCTCGCATTTGTACTCAATATCGCTGAATGCAGTAGGGTCTGTGGGTTCGCGTTCTTTATCTGCGGTATTGGTTGTGCGGGCAATTGTCGTACCGACACCAAGGCCCAATAGCTGGCCGGATTGCTCAGGCACGGGTACGACGTTGACCAGCGTCAGAAATGCGGCTGACTGCTGGATAGTCTCTTCCAGCGTTTGGTTGACTGATGGCTCAATCGTGAATTTTGCTGCCAAGTCGTCAATGCCGACTTCGTTGAGTTCGGCAAGACGGGTCAAAAATGCGTTAAAGGCAAAGCGGGTATTTTTTTTCATGTAGATGCTCCGTTAGCAGTTGGTTTGTTCTGATTGTGAATGACTGCCACCGGTGGAAAATGGTCGGCGTTTTTTGCTGCTGTCTTCGTTGTTCAGGCGGGTGGTCAGGTCGTCCAATTTTTGGTTGTAGGCTGTTAGCTGGCTTTCTAATTCATTCATTTTTGCGGCTGATGCTGCTGCGTTCGCAGAGAGGGTGGTCACTTGCTCGGTCGCGCTCTGGACTTCGGTGGCACACAGCTCAACGGCCTGATGCACATCGTCAAAGCGTGCGTCATCACCAGTCTGCTTTTTCGCAAACAGCTCTTTTACGCGGCTGAATAGGTTGGGTTTTGGATCATCAATGTGCTCAAACTCAATGACAGTTTCTTCTGCCACGGTGAACAGGTTGTGTGCATGGGTTTTGCGTTTTGCGAGGGTACTTTCACCGCTGGCGCTGAAACTTAGGCGCTGTGTGCCGAGGCTGGCGGGGTCATCCGTAACGGCAAGGCCGATCAGGTAGGCAAAACCCAAATCAGAGAATTTAGGGTCAACTTCCATCGACGTATAAATTTTCTGTCCTTTTTTATTCAGTGCGATCAGCTCTGCGGTCGGCTCAATTTCGGCATACAGCGCCATTCGACCGGTCAGTGCACCGTCTTTAATCTCTTCGGCGGATAAGCTGATCACATCACCGTAGCGGCCAAATGCGCTGTCGGGTGAATACGATTTAATGTGTTCAACATTGACCCGTGCGCCGTACACATCAGGGTCATAATTTTCGGCCATTTGCGTTAGCCATTCGCGTTGGATTTCGCGGCCATCGGTGGTTGCACCTTCTACGCCAATGCGAAAACGCTTTGATTTTGTTGCCATCTGTCAGGCTCCGGTTGTCTTTAGAGCCTCTATGTTTGCGGGGATAGGGGGATTGAGACAATGTGCGGGAATTGTGCGGTGACTGACACAATAGGGTGTGGCGGTATGGGGCTGCGCGGGGCGGTAATCTGGCCGCATGAATACGACAACGATAAATACGGATCTCGACCCACGTAGACAGGCTATGTTCCTGTACTTTCAGGGGTTACGCATCGCCCGCATTGCTGAAATGCTGGGGGAGAAGCCTGCAACCGTACACAGTTGGAAAAAGCGTGACAAGTGGGGCGACATCGGCCCGCTCGATCAAATGCAGCTCACCACTGCCGCCCGCTATTGCCAGCTCATCATGAAAGAGCAAAAAGAAGGTAAGGATTTCAAAGAGATTGATCTGCTTGCTCGACAGTCGGAACGGCACGCACGAATAGGCAAATTCAACAATGGCGGCAATGAAGCCGATCTGAACCCTAAAATTCGCAGTCGAAATACCGGTGATCGCAAACAGCCTGAAAAAAACATGTTTAGCGAGGAACAGCTCGAGAAGTTACAGCAGGTTTTTCACGACAATTTGTTTGCCTATCAAAAGGTATGGTTTAACGCCGGAGCACATCACCGCATTCGTAACTTGCTGAAATCACGTCAAATTGGTGCGACATGGTACTTTGCACGTGAGGCGTTGATTGATGCGATCACCACGGGGCGAAATCAGATATTTTTGTCGGCCAGTAAAGCGCAGGCGCATGTGTTCAAGCAGTACATCATTGAGTTTGCCCGTGAGGTTGATGTTGATCTCAAGGGCGACCCGATGACGCTCGGCAATGGCGCGTGCTTGTACTTTTTAGGCACGAATGCTCGAACCGCCCAGAGTTACCACGGGAATTTATATCTTGATGAGTATTTTTGGATCCCGCGATTCCAAGAGCTGCGCAAAGTAGCTTCTGGCATGGCGCTACATAAAAAGTGGCGACAGACCTACTTCTCGACTCCTTCCAGCTTAACCCACAGTGCATACCCGTTCTGGTCGGGGGCGCTGTATAACCGTGGCCGTGCGAAATCCGACAAAGTTGACATTGACCTGAGCCACAGCAATTTGGCCGATGGTGTGCTGTGTCGTGATGGCCAGTACAGGCAGATTGTCACCGTAGAAGATGCGGTGAAGGGCGGTTGTAATCTGTTCGACCTCGACCAGTTGAGACTTGAGTACAGCCCGCCAGAATATCAAAACCTGTTGATGTGTGACTTCATTGATGACTTGGCCTCGGTGTTCCCACTGACTGATCTGCAAAAGTGCATGGTCGATAGTTGGGAGGTATGGGATGACGTGCAGCCGTTGGCTGTTCGGCCATTTGGTTATCACCCTGTCTGGATTGGTTATGACCCAGCGAAAGGCACAGCAAACGGTGACAGTGCCGGTTGCGTGGTGATCGCACCGCCTCCTGTGGCTGGAGGTAAATTCCGTATTCTTGAACGTTTTCAGTGGCGGGGTATGGATTTTCGCGCACAAGCGGAGTCTATCCGCAAACTAACTGAAACTTACAACGTGGCCTACATCGGTATCGATTCGACCGGTATTGGACACGGGGTATATGAAAACGTGAAAGCATTTTTTCCTGCGGTACGGGAATTTGTTTACAACCCGAAAGTAAAAAATGAGTTGGTGATCAAGGCGTATGACGTGATTAGCCACCGCCGTTTAGAGTTCGATGCCGGATGTACTGACATTGCTCAATCATTTATGGCTATCCGCAAATCTGTTACTGCCAGCGGCAGCCGACCAACGTATGAAGCCAGCCGCAGCGAAGAGGCCAGTCATGCAGACTTGGCGTGGGCAACGATGCACGCACTGCACAATGAACCACTGGAAGGTATGACTACCTCAAACACTAATATTGTGGAGATTTACTAAACCATGGCGCGCAAACGAAAATTTAATAAAGCCAGTCCAGTGATGGCAACAACCCAACCCCATCAAGCGCCGGCAGCAGAGGCTTTTACTTTTGGTGACCCGATCCCTGTACTCGACCGCCGCGAACTGCTGGATTATCTGGAGTGTTCCCGTGTTGAGCAGTGGTATGAGCCGCCGATTAGCATGGACGGGCTGGCGCGTACGTTTCGATCAGCAACGCATCACAGTTCGGCTATTTACGTGAAGCGTAATATTTTGACCAGCACATTCATTCCCCACAAGCTACTTAGCCAGCAGGCGTTTAGCCGTTTTGCACTGGATTATCTGGTTTTTGGTAATGCGTATCTGGAAAAACGTACCAACCGGCTGGGGAAAACATTAGCACTTGAACCGGCACTGGCGAAGTTTATGCGCCGCGGCGTTGATTTAGAAACATACTGGTTCGCCCAATATGGGCATAACACTGAGCCTTACAAGTTTGAAACCGGCAGTGTGTTCCATCTGTTTGAACCCGATCTGAATCAAGAGTTGTACGGCTTGCCTGAATATCTGGCAGCGATCCCATCAGCCTTGCTCAATGAGTCAGCCACCCTTTTTCGCCGTAAGTATTATCTGAACGGCAGCCATGCGGGTTTTATCATGTATATGAGTGACCCTGCTCAAAACCAGTCTGACGTAGACAATATTCGTACCGCACTTAAACAGGCCAAAGGCCCTGGCAATTTCCGGAACATGTTTATGTACTCACCGGCAGGGAAGAAAGACGGGATTCAGATAATCCCACTCAGCGAAGTCGCGGCCAAAGATGAGTTCCTGAACATCAAGAACGTCAGCCGTGATGACATGCTGGCCGCACATCGCGTACCCCCGCAGATGATGGGTATCATCCCTAACAATACAGGCGGGTTTGGTGATGTGGAAAAGGCTAGTAAAGTATTTGTCCGTAATGAATTGATGCCATTACAACGCCAAATACTAGAACTAAACACATGGGTCGGTGAAGAAGTAATTCGATTTGACTGCTACGATCTCGAATCTAAAATATAAACACTAGAGGGTGATTTACAATCACCCTCTTATAAGTCTGGATCAACTGGTTTGTGATGTAACATTACAGGATAATGCATAACCTTATAATCTAACCCACTAATAGTATGAGTATGGATGCTATAGAAAACTAATGGGTTTTTAGTACACAGCGAAACTGAAACATTGATATTATTGTAATGTATTCTAGGCGCATTCTTACATAAAAAATTACGCCATGCTCTCATCATGTCTCTACAAGATTTATTTTTCGTATAAATTATAACAGCGCCAGATGAGTCATTAGAGGCCCCAGTACTATAACGTTCAGTTAATTGGGCATAGCCTTTAAAAACATAACTGTAAGAAGAGTGTTTTTTTGCTTCCCCATGCCACACATAGCCTCCAAAACGAATAGAGATATCACAATGCCCTCTGCTATTAGTTTCGTGGTTCGCATCCAATCCAACTAAATCGCCTCTAGCTTTTATTGGACCCAGTAAATATAACGTCAACTGATCCTCTGACAATGAAAATGTTATTTTATTTGCATTCTGTTGTAATGAAGCAACAGCATAGTCAATCTCCGTTCTCACATACTCACAGAAGTTATCATAAGACTTTAAAGCAAATTGAGCACGAGTAATATTATGATTAATAACTGACAATTTCTGATGCATATCAAGATCAGCCAAACTCATCGGCATTATTCACATTCCCTGGTAAATTTATCATTGAGTGTGAAATATGGGAAAACATATTGCTTATAGTCATTAACTAACTCGCCAGTTAGAGGGTGCTCTAAAACTCCACTATCTTCAGCTTCCATCACATCTGAAATGCTAATATTAATCGGCTCATGAAAATCATCAATAAACTGATAGCTCAATGACAAAACATTAACCTTTGGATTACAAAGTACCTGTATTGCTATACCTAAATCAGTTAAATTTAGGTCTATATGGCTCTCGCTATTAGCTGACTTTGCAATATCAATTAACTGACGGTAATAAATAAAGATGTTTGGAGTTCGGCACGCTAACTTACTAACCTCATCATAAATTAGGCAAGCCAGAGCACCTGCAGATGGATGCTCTGAACAAATATCAAGTATGATAGTAGTCACGTTAACGTCCTTCATCACCATATCCAACTATAATATCAATTTTGTCAGGGCTTCAAAATCTTTACGAGATATGCATTTGCTTAGTATAGCATAGTTTACAGCATCACCACTGCTTCCTGCATTATAACGACGTAAACTTCCAGGGATAACCAACTCAACATTGTCATCAAGATTCAAACTTGCATCTTCACGTTCAACTCTAATACCAATACGATATAAACCTATGTTACCTACAGCTTTAATCCCTTCTTTATTAAAAATATCATTTCTTAAATCCATTGAGGGATCGTTTTTCTTCTCCTTATGTGTCGTTCCTTCAGGTGTTACAAACGAAAGGTCAAACACTTTATAACTTGCTGTCGTAAACGGAGGCTTATTCTGTTCAAAAATAGGTTCTATAAGATTAAAAAAGTCTTTTTCTTTTACACTAAACTGATTTCCGTAAAAATCATAAAGCTCTCTAATGACAGAGCTTTTTGTAAAGAGAACATTTTCACTAACAATACCATTAATAGCATCTACTAGTAGATGTATTCTTGCATTAGTTTTATCAAAAATACAAACATCAAAACACTGACGCTTTTCTTTTTTAGTAGCAACGATTTCATCATAATCACTATAGCCTGGTACAGAGCTAGGCAATAATTTCTCTCTTATTTTTTGCTCTCTAACCGAACTGAATATGACTAAGCACTGGTTAGAATCATCAGCACAATAAGATAGGGTAAGATTATTTTTCTTGGCAGCATCAACTTCTTTATCTGTCATGATAATTTGTGATATTACAGTCGGTTTTGTAGTCGCCGCCCATTTATTCAAAATTGAATTAAGCGTTTTATTTATTATCGCAGCATCTACAGAAAAACTAAATAATGCTTTATCACCATATATAATCTGTCCAAGAATCAAGTCGTTAATTTTACTAACATTAGTATCAAACTTTGTCTTATTAATTGCTTTTAGTTTAACTAGCCCTTCAACTATTTTTTCTTGTGTAGCCTCTTTTCCTTTTCCTCCCTGAAAACCTAATGCTGAAATGATAGGTCTTGCTACATTCCATGGAAACCGAGAAACCAGAGTTGAAACTGATTTCATTTCCATTTCACTGAGTTTTGTTGAAGCATTACCTGTCATTATGTATTCCCTGTTTGGCTCATAACTAGCGTTCAGTTTGACTATTATTTGAACTGCGAAAAATATCTCGGCCTACAGGATATCTCATGATCTCAAAAAAACTCAAGACGCTGTGTTTGATTTGTATAATATCTTGGATAAGTGCACAAATTCGAGCAACAGCGCGCAATCGTAGCCCCGCCCCGCCTGCGCGCTTGATCTATGGATTTTCATGCATCTGCATGAGTTAGCTCAAAGTGCGCCAGTACTGGGGCTACGCGCTGTTTTTGATCCTTTTTAGATCATGCGAATTAGTGCACAAAACACCCTGCATTCATGCACGTGGTTTGAATGCGTGTCTAGTATGTGTTGTTAGGCATAATTTGATGGGAATGAAATGATTAAAGGCCACTGTGGGCCTTAATTATCGTGAGCTAACTCTGATAATTTGCAGTGATGTTTTGTTGCGTTGGGCCATATGAAAATTGGCACGTGGTAGCAACAACCTGCTTTTTATCATTGCCAAGTTGCTCTAACAGTTGATCGGTCAGTTCACTAATCCAAACCAATGCCAGTGTTTTATCATCCCCATTGCATACGTCCATCGACACTACTCGTGTGATGAGTTGGATACGCTGCAATGCCAGGGACTCAATGAAAAGATCAGTCACATCCTCTCCTTTCTCCATACTGTACATATATACAGTACATCAATACGGTTTAAACATGAAGTTGTTTTTGTTTAAAAGCATAGGGTTATTGCTTTTATGTATAATTTTACGATGTTCGATCTAGTACCATTGCTGCCATTTATCATCTTCACGTAACCGCTGATCTCGATAGAACAACCGCATTCCTCCGCCAGATGGAATACTTCCACCCCGAAGTAGTAAATCAATCTCGTTCTCACTTCCATCAAAGCCCTTTGCCCTTAGCTCTGCTTCCAGTTGCAATTGCAATTTATCCGATATTTCTTGCTTGTAGCTGCTGCGGCTTTTTGGTTTTCGTTTGTTTGCTGTTTTTAGTCGGGTGTAAAGTGCCTGCCGTTCTTTACTTGGCATGTTTTTAAAATCAGGCATTGAGTGTGGCTCGCTGTCAAAACTGTCTACTTTTTCTACAAGGGGACAGTTATTGCCACGAGTCCAAGGGGCGCTAGCGCCCTTGTCGGCTACCGCCTCCTGAAGATCAAGAGCTTTGCGAACCTTTTTCCACTTGATTGTGTGTGTGCAAATACGCCCTTCTGCAATAGGTGACCAAATACCATAGATACGAATGCTATGATCGCCGTAGTCGCTTGGCTCGTCATTCATCTCATATGCGGTTCTAACAAGATGATATTTGCGGGGGATGAGCACGCCGCCCTGTTTTACTATGTATGTTGCAAAACAGCCTGCGTCAGCAGCAGCAAGCACGGCATCTAGGCGGGGGTTGTCCAGTACCGGCGTGCCTGCTTTTTTGTCGTTCTGTATTCTTGCGGCTTGGCCAGCCAGTAAACGCAGTTCTCGGTATGCCTGACGACCCGGAATACCGAAAAAACGGAATTGCTGTACGCGGTGCAGTGATGCCCACGCATTGACATGTTCGGCATTGTCGCGCAGAGATTTACCGGTCTCTTTGCTGATCTCTTTTGCCAACCCACGACCGTCAATGTTCTTGCTGATGTATTTGGCAATATAGCTGGTCGGTGTGCCTTTACGCGGGTTGATAAGCTCAGATTGGAATCGTGGCCCAGTGTTGTTGCCCAGCTCTTCACGGTCTTCGCGAATGGCAAATTTACGCAGTAGTGCGGTGATGAATCGGCGGTCTTTTTTGCGCATGAAGCACAGCAAATGCCAGTGCACTGTGCCGTCATGATGCGGCTCTGCAACGCGGACACCGTACCAGCGCAACCCTGCCTTGTGCATGGCTTTGCGAAATGCGGCAAAGGTATCAACCAGATAATCGCTGCTTTGTCTCACGGTGGCGCTTGTCCATTTCGGATTTGGCCTGCCGTTGCTCAGGGTTGAATGAAAACGTGATGGGGTAGTGATCGTGTAGAATACACAGCAGTCTTTGCGCATTTCGGCAATAAGCTCTAGCCCTTTCACACATGCCATCATTTCGTTGCGGCGGTGTGCGGGGTTGCTGTTGCTGGCGTTGACAACTTCTTCCATATCCAGCTTGTCGCCGTTCTCATTGACCAGCTCATGCGCACGGAAAAACTCTAACGCTTTTCTGCGCTGTTCACGTTTGCGGATTACTGCGTCATTGCTGACATACGGTGATGCCTTTTTATTGACCAGACAGACTGCACGTAACTGCTCTTCACGCCATACACAGCGCATTTGCCACAGTTTTCGATACCACCAGTTGGCACAGCACATGCGCGCCAATGAACCTGGGATCAGGTCATAGGGAATTTCTTTGCGGCGGTGCTTTTTGCTTTTCAGTCTATCAAATGCGGGTGGGGTGACATCGAGTCTCATTGCCTCTGTTGCGACACGCTCCCACACCTGATGCACTTCATCTGCGGTTACGTCATCACGCTGCATGAGTGATTCGCTGGCATCGTTCATGCACATATTCATGTGTGCTGCCAGTGAAGTGGCAATCTTTTTTACTTGATTTTGTGTTTTAACGGCCAAGTCGAGCAGACCGTCAAGCCCTTCTTTGCTGGCCATAAAACGTAAAGAGGTGGAGACTTGGCTTGCTCTTACGTACTCAAGGCGGTCAATGCATGGCTGGATAGTTTCATTGAGATAGCGGGATAACGCTTTGGGTCTATCTAAATTCTGAAAAAACTCTATTCGCTGTAAGAGTGGTTTGCTGATAAATGCGTGTTCAGTGCGAACGCTATCCAGAATGAGTAGGTCAGGGTTGTTGCGTTGTTCTTCATGGGCTTTTTTTGCCCGATGAATCAATTGCTCTTGAAGCGTATCACGCAGAAATGGATCTCTGGAGTCATTGTAAAAGTAATGATTCCAAACATCATTTTTTAGTGCTTCCCGTTGCTGCTTTTCATGGTTATGTTCAGCGGCATAGCTCTCTATCAGTTTTGACAGTTCAGAGGGCGGCGGGGTTTCCTGTGCATCAGCATAAGGGTCGCAGGCCGTCTTTGGCGCATTCCACCAGTAAGCCCATTCAGTATTTTCACTTTTCTTTGTTGCTTCGTTAATACTCATTATCGGCCACCACTCTGCAACCGTGCCAATGCGTTCTCAAATAAAAAGACATTGGCTCGATAGCTATAAAAGACATTCGCCGCAACAACCAAGGTTGTAACGGCGAGAGAAAAGACCCATTTCCAAAAACTCACTCGGATAACTCACGTTGTTCATGTGTCATTGATAAAATCATGGTTAACTCCGTTTTAGTCTTTTGATTTCAGTGCGGCAGTCAGATGCCATGTTTAGGTTCAGTGCGCGCAGTGCCTTGGTTGGTGATGAACGGGCTAGCTGCATTGAAATTATGAAATACCTTCTCCAGCGGCTTACTCTTAGCGAACTCATAAAACACCCCACTCCCACTTGGCACTTGCTAGCTCCCGTCTCAAACTCGCCGCATAATTCATTAATCCAGCAACGTGCCGAGTCGAACCACGATCCCCTGCGGTTCTAAACTTCCTAGCCGCTTGCATCGCCCAGGCGTGATTAGCCTTGCAATTAGCGACCTGCTGACTTCTAATCTGTCGCCATTTAATCGCGGCGTTTAGGAACTGGATGGCGAGCTGTTTGTTGATATGGCGCGCTTGCTTTGCCGTGCATATCAAATTAGCGTGATATTGGTTATTCATTCGTTACCTTCTCTATTTGGCTGGTGCTTGTGTGGCGGTGGTTATGTTCATGCGTAGCTCCGAGGTGCTGGCACGCCAAAGATTGCAAGCCGCCACAGTTCTTTTTGTGATGCCTGCGATTTGCGAACGGTGTATGTTGTGGTGACTTTTCTTCCAAGGGTGTTTTCTGAGCGGTGAATAGACAGTGCTTCGGAATTTCCCAGCATTCTTAAACAGCCGATCACGGCGGGTTTGGTAAGCCCTGTTTCTGCTGCAATATCGTCTAAATTGAACGTCACCAGTTTTAGTGCTGCACACTCAACGGCTTCCATGTTCGTCATTACTTTTTTTTCTTCTGTTTTTTTCGGTTTGTGCTTAAGCGGCAGCATGGGTGACTCCTTGCATTTCTTTGTGTGATGCCATCAGTAAATCGAGCGTTGGGCGTGCTGCGACAACTTCGTAAACAATGCGTGCTGTACGTGCATTGAGCAGAAATGCGCGGGCGGTAGATGGGTAACCCTTTTGACGGCTTTTCTTTGCAACTTGTAGCCAGTAGGTGTGCTGTGACACTGCACCTGCCATGATTTTCTTTTCAACGGAGGTAAATTCTCTGCGGTTTCTCTGCTGCATATTTTTCATTGTGACGTTCCTTGTTGGCCGAACTGTTGGTCGGCGATGATTAATCTGCGCTCTAATTTCTCGTTGCCTGAATCAATGGCTGCCAGTGCAATGATGGCGATGGCTACGTTTTGAAAAATCACATTGGCACTGTCAAAGCGGATCATTATTTCGTTTACTGAATCGGTGATTGATTGCGATTCAAGCGGGAATGGCTCTGGTGTTTCGAGTGGTTGCCCGCCGTGGGTGAACCATGTGGCCCACATGTTTTTTTCTGTCATTTTGTTTTCCATTCGCTTATTTTTGGCAAAGCAATGCCCGGCGGGTTTACGCCAATATTTGTTTTTTTGATTAATTAGGCAGACTTAGTTTTCGAGGAAATAAACTCACGACTGCTCGAAAATGGTTCATTGCACTGATAAGCGCGGTTTTTTCATCAGTCGTCAGTTCACTAAACTCAACGTTATGGCGTTCTGATTTAATATTGGCTAAATAAAAAATGGCGCTTAATGCACGTTTATTTTTTTGATGCTGTGGGTCTCTTTCATCATTCATGTTTGCAATAAAACGGCTGAGTTCTTGTGCGCAGTCATCACCAAAAAACTGAGCGCGCAGAACAGAGATATGATTTAACCCGTTCAATCTTTCACCGGCACTCATTTCAATTGCGGCCGCGTCGCATTCAATTGCCATGTTATCCCCCTTAGATCAGGCCAAACGTTGCGCCCATTCCGCCGATAGTTTCTAAAACTGCGGGGTTAGCTTGCAGGCGTGCTTGCATGGTGAGTGCTGTCAGAGATAGGTAGCGAATACCTGAGTTGACGCTATCGACGATTGAATGCTTGTGCGCTTGTGTCATTCGTTCACCTGAAATTGCGCCTGCTGCAATTTGCCCGATTTCAGCCGTAGCTTTCATCACATAGACAGGTAATTTTTCGGTAGAGACTTCATTGGTGGGTATGCACGGTAAGCAATGCAGTTGTGCAAGGAATCCATCAACGAGTGCTGAGTCTTCTGTTATGTCGGTTAACACGAGTATTTCAATCCATGTGAGCTGGTGCGGTTGCTCTGGGTTGAGCTTATTACGCAGTGTTTGTGCACGCATGCCTGCTTCTTTAGCCAGCCATTCCAGATTGTGTGTTAATGCAAATTTACGACATGCGTTATCAAAGTGGGGATGGTTGGAAATCTTAAAATCAAACATAGTGTTCACTTCCTCTGTGTCTCAAAATGAAATCAATCGCCAATTAGAACATCAAAATTAGAGTGCCCTAGTGATTCAGACATTTGATTCAGTTTGTACTTTGCGTAGTAAATTTGTGTACGGGAACGACCATTTACCTTTGGTTGCATGTACTTCGCCAGCTTTCCGCGGCAGCACCAAGCGTAGACAGTGTTACGAGAAATCCCTTCTAGCTTTGCAAACTCAGATGGGGAAACGAGTGCACTAGGTATACGAACTGAAATTTTAGTGGTCATGGTGTTCACTTCCTTTGTATCTCAAAATGGAATTTATCAAGCTTGCATTTCCACTACGTAACCAGATGCTGCTTCTATGGTTAGGGCAAACATGTTTACTTCAACCAGACTATTAACTCCGGCTTTCTTTCGGATTGGCAGGCGATTCTCTCGAATCATTTGGCGGGCATAGGATGGCTTGTAACCGGTTCTACGGCAGAACTCATCTAGAGTGACAAAGGGTTCAGAGACCACAAGATTGATGCTTGGGCGCATTGAAAAATTACGGTTCATGATGCACTATTCCTCAGTTTAGGTAATTAACTCGCTATTAATCACCATACAACAATATTACACGCTTAACTTACGATACGTAAATATTAAGGAACTCAATTGGAACAGTCAATGGTTAATTTTACTAATCGTAAACCAGTGCGACTTCCTGAAGGAGGGAAAGAGCCTATAGATCGCATCATGGCAGCCTATGGTTTTACCTCAAGACTTACATTATGTAATCACCTCAGCGTGTCCCAGAGCACTATGGCAAACCGTATTGCGCGTGGAAACTTCCCTGCTGACTGGGTTCTTATTTGTGCAATGGAAACAAATGCAGCGTTGGAGTGGCTTACTTTTGGTCAAGGCCCTATCTTTGCAAACAAAGGGGATATGAATAACCTCAGATTGGAACATAAAGTAATCTCAAATGGGAATGTGTCATCTGCAGATTGGGTTCATGTTGACGTAAGTCTATTGCCACAAAATCTCAAATCACCGTTCTTCATTACATTTGAAAAGCAGCGATACGTGGTTGAGCATTTTGATGGTGAGATTAACGATGGATTGTGGCTCATAGAGTTTGATGGGTTAGTTAGTGTTCGCGAGCTATATCGTTTCCCTGGTGGGCGCGTTCGTATTGAGAATGGTAAAGCATCTTTTGAGTGCGCAGTTGCTGAGATAAAGCTACTTGGCAAAGTTATTAGCAAAACAGAATTTATGGAATAACAGGAAATTATTCATGAATAAGAAAATACAGCTAGTAGCATGTGCAATGTTGTTTATAACATCGTTTTTTGCATCAGCAGCTACAGTTCAGTATAAGCACATATCAAAACTCATTGACGAGTACAACGATTACCCTACTTACAACGTTGACGGCGTTGATTACCCATCGTTTAAGGTATTATCTGAGAACCCCCTTCATATCCAGATTTCACCTCGGACTATGACTGGTTACGGTTTAAAATACGATTCAGAAAAAGCAGCGGTATATGCTGCCTATCGAACGTTGTATCAGACTCCTGCACAAAGTGTAACCGTTACAGTTTTACCATTACTTATCAACACTAAAACTCGTAGCATGGAGTATTTACCCTCTGATCAATTTGAATTTTCCATCACTAAAACACAGGCTGCTAACTTACTACTGAAGTATGGAAATATTCACAACATAGAGCAACTGATGACATCCAGCGGTGCTTGGAGTGAGCAGTTTGATAAGTGTTGCTATCGTGATGGTGATAATTCCGGTTTATCTAAATTCACTCAAGCTTTAGTTTCACAGAAGTAATAAACAAACGGTATGCTTTTCTCTATTCAAAATTCAAATAACATGGATAAAGTAAGGGTTTTTGAAATGGATAAATTTAGTGCTTTTAATTACTCAAACAATAGAAATAAAGCCATTGCTAATTTAATCAATATTATTGAAGGCATAGTTTGCGATGGAAAAATAATCGCAACAGAAATGATTTTTCTTGATACGTGGTTAATGGAGTCTGATATTCTTTCAGAAAATTACTTTGTCAATTGTATTAGAGCAAAAATCGCTGATATTCTTGCAGATGGTGTTGTTGAAAAAAATGAATTAACTGAATTAAAAGTTCTATTGCATGAAATGCAACGAGGCTTGATGGATGTTCCGAATATTGATTTGTATTCGATTGATTCAGATAAGCACTTGTTAGAGGGGCTTTGCAAAGGGATGGCCTCTGACTATCATTTGAATAATGATGAAATTAAATATTTAAACTGGTTTTTGTCTACCAATGCAGCTTTAAAAAGTAATTATCCTGGCAAGAGTTTATACATGTTGGTGAAGTCTATACTTAGCGATGGAGTCATTACTGATGAAGAAAGATTTCTCTTATTACAAGAAATCACTGCTTTTACTGGCTCTAACATTTCAGAGGGGGTAGTAGATGGGTATTCAACAACATCACCAGTCGACTTTATTGACGAGTTTAATGCGGAAAATAGTAAAGTATGCTTAACAGGTAAGTTTTTATATGGCTCTCGTAAACAATGCGAAAGTGAGCTTATAAAGTGTGGTTGTCAGATTGTTGATAATATTACACAAGATCTAGACTACTTAATTATTGGCGCATTCAGTTCTAGAGATTGGAAGTTTCAGAGCTTTGGCAGAAAGATAGAACAGGCTATTGATTATCGTGACAACAAAGGCATTGATCTAAAAATTATTAGTGAAGAGCATTGGCAAAGCCTAATGAGTTCCAATTACTCTGTAACTCGGTAGGTTTTTATAATGACAGGGAATTAATCATCTATGTCGGTAAGGAAAACAGCTGCGGGTAAATGGATCTGTGAGTGTTACCCAAATGGGCGTGATGGCAAAAGAGTTAGAAAACAATTTGCAACGAAAGGGGAAGCGTTAGCATTTGAAAGCTTCACAATGGAAGAAGCTGACAATAAACCGTGGATGGGTGAAAAAGCAGATCGACGTAAACTGTCTGATCTCATCAAAACGTGGGACTCCCTTTACGGCCAAACGTTAGCAGATCCTAAGCGGATGAATGCTAAATTAAAAATCATCTGTGATGGATTAAACAATCCATTGGCTGTTCAGTTTTCTGCCGCTGACTTTTCGAAGTACAGAGAAAAAAGACTCAATGGGGAGTTAAAGACAGAAGAAGGGGTATTACTTGGGAAAGTTAAACCACGTACAGTCAATCTTGAGCAGTTAAATCTATCGGCAGTGTTTGGAACGTTAAAAAAGCTTGGGCATTGGTCTCCTCCAAATCCACTCAGTGGTTTACCGTTATTCAAAATTCATGAAAGCGAATTAACTTTTTTAGAGAACTTAGAAATAAAACGCCTTCTAGATTCTTGTGCTGAGTCTACTAATCCTCATTTACTTATGGTCGCTAAGATTTGCCTATCAACTGGTGCTCGATGGAGTGAAGCTGAAACATTGGAAGGGCAACAGGTATCTAAATATCGGATCACTTATATAAAAACAAAAGGGAAAAAAAATCGGACTGTCCCAATAACAAGTGAACTATACGATGAAATGCCACACAACAGAGGCAAATTGTTTACTCCATGCCGAAAGGCGTTTGAACGAGCAGTAAAACGCGCAGGTATTGTATTGCCTGAAGGTCAGTGCACTCATGTTTTACGCCATACATTTGCAAGTCACTTCATGATGAACGGCGGAAATATATTAGTATTACGTGACATTTTAGGTCATGCGGACATAAAAATGACAATGGTTTACGCACATTTTGCGCCTGAACATTTAGAGGATGCGACTACAAAAAACCCATTAGCAAACCTCAATTGGCAACGTAAGTAATGGCGGCAAATATGGCGACGCAACATATAAACCTGTATAAACAAACAGTGATGCGATATTAACCAAGGCATTGATTAATAATGATAATTTCAGTGTATCCTGTGTTGTTTAAACTGTGTAGTAATTTCGGACGCGGGTTCAACTCCCGCCAGCTCCACCAAATTCGTATACGAAAACGTTCGATAACGTTATCTGAAAGCCCCGAGGCCATTGGTCTCGGGGCTTTTTGTTTGGTTTATACGAGATATTGAGAGACCAAATCAACAACAGGTTGTAGTTCTGCGCGAGCGGTTGTGAGCAAATAAAATAGGAAACAACAAAATCGTTATTCACTATTGAAGATCCGTGGGATCTTACTCGATCTTGAGTATCTGGGAATGCAAAGTCAGGGAGGATAGTGTGTAAGAGTGCACAATCGGTAAAAACAGATAATTAAATCAGTCATGCAGCGTGAAAAAAGGAAAAAAACTTAATAATGCCTTTGCGAATACGCAGAGTAGCGTGGTGACAAAGGCATTGAAAATGTACTGTTGATAGCTGAAGTTAACCCGCTTGTTGAGCTAACTCTTCTGGCAACTTCTCTTGATTTTTAATGCTGCCCAGTTGCCCTTGACCATCAAAGGTTAACACTAACGTTTGCTGAGTTGGGTTTTCATGCCCTTTTTGCTGGCGGAAAACATAATACCAAGTATCACTGCCAAAAGGATCGGTCAATAATGGTGTACCGAGTAGGTACAGTACTTGATCTTTAGTCATTCCCTGCCGAAGCTGAGAGACATTTTTTTGCTCTAAGTAGTTTCCTTGATCTACATTGATTCGATAAACCACTTTATCTACCGTAGAGCATCCGGCGGTGAGCATCACCAGTAAACATGCCGCAGTGAGTGTTTTACAGCGCATAGTCAGTCTGTGTTCCTGTAAACGAATTATTACTGATAATAATCAACACTCGCGCCAAAGTAAAAACAGATATGTAATCTGTATGTCTAGATCACGCTGCTAATAGCTCACGCGCGTTGGCAAGCGTGTTCTCTGTGATTTGGCTGCCACCAAGCAAACGGGCAAGCTCGTTTACTCGATCGTCTTGATTTAGCAGTGCCATATGGGTTTCTGTCATTTGCCCATCAGTGTATTTACTCACAAAATAGTGGTTATGTCCGCAACCTGCAACTTGTGGTAGATGTGTGACACATAAAACTTGGGTTGATTCCCCTAATTGTCGTAATAATTTGCCAACGACTGTCGCGGTTGGTCCACTGATACCAACATCGACCTCATCAAAAATAAGGCTTGGCGTATCCACTTTTTTTGCAGTGATCACTTGAACTGCCAGTGAAATACGCGATAACTCCCCTCCAGAAGCGACTTTGCCGAGCGGTTGTGCTGGCTGGCCGGGGTTAGTGGTCACTGTAAAATCAATCTGATCAAAACCAAGTGGTGTTAGACGTTGCTCATTGCTGTGGATCTCAATGAAAAAACGGCCATTCTCCATGGATAATTCAGCCATGCTTTGGGTAATTAAACGTGCTAGATCATTGGCATACCGTTGGCGACTTTGGCTGAGTTTCTCTGCCGATTCGAGCATAAGTGCCCAATATTGGCGTTCACGCTGTTCAACATGATCACCATCAACCTCTTGTTCTAATAATAGGGCGAGTTCATTGTGGTATTCAAGGTGTAATGTTGGCAGTTCTGCAGGGGGAATATGGTGCTTACGGGCCAGTTGCATGGCTTTAGCGATACGTTGTTCTAGATAAAGTAGGCGCTCTGGCTCTAGGTCGAGGCGATCAAGGTATTGGCGCAACTCTCCACACACTTCTTGAATCTGAATTGTAGCCTCATCAAGCATGTATGTTAGTGGTGCAATGTTTCTATCAAGCTCTGCGCACTCACTGACGCGTAGTTGAGCGCGGCGAAGTAGACTTAAGACATTGCCTTCATCGGCTTCATCAAGCACTTGTAAGGACTCTTGAGTGCGTTGAATCAACTCTCCGCTATTTGATAATCGTTTATACTCTTCATCAATTTGGGCAAATTCACCTTCTACTAGGCTAAAATCATCAAGTTCTTTGACGTGATATTGCAGCAGTTGTAAACGAGCCTCACGTTCGAGTTTGTTTTTTTCAAACGCCTTAAGGGCATTTTTTTGCTCGCGCCATAATTGGTAAGCATTACGCATATCATCTAACAGGCTGTGGTGGCCTGCGTAAGCATCGAGTAGGGCAAGTTGATATTCTGATTTAAGCAACCGTTGGTGGGCATGCTGGCCGTGGATATGGATAAGTTGCTGACCGAGCTCACGCAGTTGTGAGGCCGGTACAGGCGTGCCATTAATAAAGGCTTTTGAACGCCCATCAGCACTGATCACGCGCCGTAAAATACACTCATCGCTTTCATCAAGCTGGTTGTCTTCTAGCCAACGGCGAGCACTTGGGTTGCCTTGCAACAAAAAAGTTGCAGAGACTTCGGCACGTTTAGCATCAGTACGCACCATTGCAGCTTCTGCGCGATCACCTAAACACAGGCCAAGAGCATCAATTGCAATTGATTTACCGGCACCGGTTTCACCGGTAACGGTGGTCATGCCATGATGAAAGTCGATTGCGAGTTCACGAACAATGGCAAAATTGGTGATTGTTAAGTGTGCCAGCATCAGTAAGCCTCTGTGTAAATATCCATGACTGTATATGTGAACAGTATATACTGCTTTTACATACAGTAAAGGTACAGAGACAGTACTGCGTTATTTCGATTTAAAATAATTTTTTTGACCAGCCAAGTTTGTTACTTAAGATATTAAAATAATTATAATCTTGTGGATGAATCAGTCGCAATTTATGTGGGCTTTTACTGATTACGACTTCGTCACCGTGTTGGATAGGCAATGCAATCTGACTGTCACAACTTACTTCAAGTGGGCTATGTGTGTTTTGTGAGAAGCGTAAGCGAATATGGCTGTTGCTGTCGATGACCAGTGGCCGTGCCGAAAGAGTGTGAGGAAACATTGGTACGAGTGTAATAGCATCAAGATTGGGGGTTAAAATAGGGCCTCCGGCTGACAGTGAGTATGCCGTTGATCCCGTAGGGGTTGAGATAATAAGACCGTCAGAACGCTGGGCAAATGCAAAGCGGTTATCAATATAGACTTCAAACTCTATCATGTGTGCGACTTTGCCAGGATGGATCACTGCTTCATTGATGGCACTACTGGCATGCTTAGCGCGATCGCCGTGAAAAACTTGCGCCTCAAGTAAGAAACGATCTTCTATGATATAACGGCCTGCCAGTACATCACCGAGTTGTGTTTTTACGGTGTCAGGATCAAGATCAGTTAAAAACCCTAAATTGCCACGGTTAACACCGATCATCGCAATATCAAAGCGGGCCAGAATGCGTGCAGCACCGAGCATATTGCCATCTCCGCCAATGACAATGGCTAAATCTGCTTGCTGTCCGATATCTGCAAGACTTGCGCCGGTGATATTCGGAAGCTGTAGTGCTTGTACGATTTGATGCTCAAGTAAGACGTTATAGCCTTGGGCAGTAAGCCAGTGATACAAGGTTGCATGTGTACTAAGCCCTGTCTGATGACGTGGCCGACCAACGAGACCGATACAATTAAATCCTTGATTCATGGCGTTGCCTTTATCATGCTGTAATGATGCGATGTGATGGATAGAACGGATTTTACTCTTGAATCACCCGCTTTAGCCCCCATAATAAGCTAACTAGCGACCTGAATGCTAAATCGCGGAGATATTATGAACCAGCAAGATAATCACACCCAAACTGAAAACACCGAAAATCCACAGGTTGATCTGCCTGAGCAAGAGGTAGAGCAGGTGGTAGATGCACGTGATGCGCGGATTGCCGAGCTAGAATCGGCATTAGAGGTGGCAAAAACAAACGAGCGTGATGCAATGCTGCGTGCCCGTGCCGAAGTGGATAACATTCGTCGCCGTACTGAGCAGGATGTAGAAAAAGCGCATAAATTTGCATTAGAGAAGTTTGCTAATGAGTTACTGCCAGTAATTGATAGCCTTGAGCGTGCTGTTGAGCTGGCTGATAAGCAAAACCCAGAGCTGACAGCGATGATGGAGGGTGTTGAATTGACACTAAAATCATTGTACAGCGCAATGAATAAGTTTGGTGTTGAAGCTGTAGGTGAAATTGGAACTGCATTTAACCCTGATGTACATCAAGCAATGGGAATGGTCGAGTCTGCAGATTATCCGGCTAATCATCTGGTGATGGTGATGCAAAAAGGTTACACCTTAAATGGCCGCTTAATTCGTCCAGCCATGGTGATGATATCGCGTGGTAATGCGGTAGATACACAGGCATAAAATCGGGTCATCCGACGGTTATATGAGTGATAACGCCTGATAGCTATTATTGGGCGTTTATTTTACTCATTAGGTTTGCTCTGCTTATTTTCCCCGCCTCTCTTTCTTGTCACGTCGGTATATTTTTTTACTGTCTTTTTCTCTTTAATCCACGTAATAGGTCGATGAGATATCGTTTTATCGTATCAGTAATAATACCTGCACCGATTTTTTCCTATTGATTAATAAGAGATTTTTAATTTTGTCGTAAAATACAGACAAACTCAGGTAAGAGTGTCGTCAAAAGATGACTTTTAATCTATTGATTTAAAACAAAAAAATAAATATCGCGAAATAGTGTCGCTATATGGAGACGGTTTTGATGGGGTCATCGAAGGGTCTTGCTGAAAAAGAAGGGATTAAATGAGATAAAAAAGAAATTTAAAATAAAAAACAATTATAAAACAATTACTTATTTATTTTTTGATTATGTTGGCACAGCAAGTGCAATAGGTATTGTGTAAACGCTCATCCGCCTTCTTATGACAGCTTCAGCTTCATAAACTTTAGGATGATGCAGTTACAAGAGTAATGGTGTCTAACGTCCACTTTTTGATGAGAGTATTAACTTCATCTAGCATCGGACGAAACGTTGAGTGAGACACCACCCAACGTACCACTGCGATAAACAAAGATTTATCATCAGGTACGTAATGCGAAGCCGGATACCAGTCGCCTAATGACGATGAACATCAGTTTTCATCACCCTGTAGGCGTAGAAATGATGGTCTGGTATCCCAAGTGCCGAGGATCTCGGTCAGGGAATACCCGGGGGAAACCCCGGTAGTCCTGTGTTTATTGTGTTATTTTATCTTTACGATATACCGTATTTTGCACCATAACCCCCCTCTTTTTGTCACTCTTGCCAAGAATCTAGCTTTGTTTCTTTCTTATCCTCTGGCTCTCAGGTAGCATTTGGTTATCTTAATATAGTGTTTTTTTGATACTGATTGCCCTGAATTTATGCGATTTTCCCCGCGTTCGTTACGACAACTGGTTTTGCTGGCTTTTTTGTTAGTACTGCTGCCATTGCTGCTGCTTGCATATCAAGCATACCGAGGCTTAGATCATTTGAGTACGCAAGCTGAATGGTTGAATCGGTCAACCTTGGTTGATGCACGCCGTTCTGAAGTGATGAGTAATATTGCATTAGAGATGGAACGGAGTTATCGCCAGTACTGTGTTTTAGGGAATAAAACATTCGCGAAATTATACCAAAATCAGCGTGATCAGTATTTGCGTCAACTGACGTTGCATGCACGTGCTCTGCCAGAAAAAGATAATTACGCATCATTACGTGCTAATTTGAGTCAACTTGCCACACCTCTGTGCAACAATGAGGGGCTGATGCCAAATGCGTTGGTGTTGTTAGAGCAATTTGCGCACAACAACAGCGTCATGCTAGAGGCTACTCGCAGTGTGATTTATTCACGTGGAGAGAAACTACAGCACGCCATTGCCGAGCGCGGACGCTATTTTGGCTGGCAAGCGTTGAGTGTCTTTGTCGTCAGCTTGGTATTAGTACTGTTGTTTACGGGCATGATTATTGGGCCTGTTAAGGCTATTCAGCAGATGATTAATCGTTTAGGTGAGGGCCAAAAGCTCTCGGATATCTCGACACTGCGTGGCCCACGTGAGCTAAAATCCATTGCACAGCAAATTGTGTGGCTCAGTGAGCGATTAGCATGGCTAGAGTCACAGCGGCATGAGTTTTTGCGGCATATCTCGCATGAGTTAAAAACGCCGTTGGCCAGTATGCGTGAGGGTACTGATCTATTAGCGGATGAAATTGCTGGCCCATTGAGCCCCTCTCAGCGTGAAATTGTCGGCATTCTGGATACCAGTAGCCGCCACTTACAACGTTTGATTGAGCAGTTACTTGATTATAATCGTCAAATTGCAACAACACCGGTGCAGAGTCGTCATGTTTTATTGCCGGTATTATTTGATACTGTTATTCAAGCAAATAGCCTGCCAGCTAAAGCAAAAAATATGCATACCTACTGTGATTGGCAAGCAGAGGGTTGTGTAGCAGAGCCTATACTGCTTGCACGAGTGTTGGATAACCTTTACTCCAATGCGGTATTTTATGGTGGGGAGTCCGGTACTATTTGGGTAAAAAGCCGTCAAAAAGATCATCGTATTCAAATTGATATTGCCAATACAGGCACTTCGATACCTAAAGCAGAACGAGAAATGATTTTCGAACCGTTCTATCAAGGAAGCCGGCAGCGTAAAGGGGCGGTAAAGGGAAGCGGTTTAGGATTAAGCATTGCCCGTGATTGCATTCGACGAATGCAGGGTGAGTTGGATTTGGTGCACGTTGATTACGCACCAGTATGTTTTCGTATTGAATTACCATTAAGCCCTGATCATGTCTGACACAATAAAAAAATGGATGTTACGTTTTGTCTTTGTTTCTGCGCTACCACTGTTGAGTGCATGTGCAGGGAGACCGACAGAGGCACTTGTTCGCGTGATGCAACCTATCACCTCATCAACAGAGATTGATGATTTTTATCGTCAATCTTGTCAGACTATTTGGTTGACCAAAAACAGTGTGCCAACTCAGCAAGCGGCTTATTGGCTGCGAGTGGCGGAGTGTGCAGATCAAATTCCACCAAAATCGCGCCGGGAATTTGCAGCACATTTTTCCCATGCTACGTGGCATTCAACACTAAAACAGACATTATTAGTATTGCACGCTTCGCCAACATTAATCGAACGTCGTCAATCACTCGATACCTTAAGCCAATTGCGTGAGCAAGTTCCGTACTCCGTATTACCGTTGGTGCGTATTTGGCGTGAACAACAAGCCATGCTGATAAACTCTGCTGATGAGCGAATACGTTTTCGGCGTGAGCAAAAGCAGTATGAAAATAGCCAGCAACAATCTGCGCGTCAGTTGCGTGAGCTCAATCAGAAATTGCAGGATACAGAGCAAAAACTCTCTCGATTAATGGATATTGAGCGTCAACTCTCTACACGAAAACAGTTACCTGTGAAGCCCGTACTCTCAGAGATAAATAGCTCACTTAAACAACCTATCTCTGTTGAGGATAATGGGTCAGAGAAGAGTGCTATTGAAGATAAGATCATCGAAGATAAACCGGTTGAAAAAATACCGGCTGATGTAAAGGAGTTATTGCCCAATGACACAGAGAAAGCCGGCCAACCTGCTGCTGGTGGATGACGATCCCAGCTTACTGCGTCTACTTGGGATGCGTTTGAGCAGTGAAGGCTTTCAAGTTAGCACCGCGATTAATGGGCAAGAAGCCTTGCGTGTACTTGAACGCGATAAAATTGAACTGGTGATCAGTGATTTGCGAATGGATGAGATGGACGGCATGGCGCTGTTCGGTGAAATCCAAAAACGCATTCCCGGTATGCCGGTGATCTTGCTTACCGCACATGGCTCTATCCCTGATGCCGTGGCCGCAACCCGCCAAGGGGTATTTAGCTTTCTGACCAAGCCTGTTGATAAAGAAGCCCTGTATAAAGCCATTGATGAGGCGCTTGCCCTGCATGCGCCAGCCAGTAGCGATGAACGCTGGCGTGAAAATGTCATCACCCGTAATGCCGGCATGCTGCGCCTGCTGGAACAGGCAAAAATGGTGGCACAATCGGATGTCAGTATTTTAATCAATGGTGCAAGTGGTACCGGTAAAGAGGTTCTCGCCCAAGCTATCCATAAAGCCAGCCCGCGCGCACTGCAACCGTTTATTGCCATCAACTGTGGCGCACTGCCAGAACAACTGCTGGAGTCTGAACTGTTCGGCCATGCTAAAGGCGCGTTTACTGGCGCAGTCAGTCAGCGTGAAGGGCTGTTTCAGGCAGCAGAAGGCGGCACACTGTTTTTAGATGAAATCGGCGATATGCCACTCTCATTGCAAGTCAAATTACTGCGGGTGCTGCAAGAGCGTCGGATCAGACCGCTCGGCAGTAACCGCGATATTGAAATTAATGTACGTATCCTCTCGGCGACACACCGTGATTTGCAAAAAGAGATGGAAAAGGGCGAGTTTCGTGAAGATCTCTACTATCGCCTGAATGTAGTTAACCTCAAATTACCCGCACTCAATGAACGGGCTGATGATATTCCGCAGTTGGCCGCTCATATTTTGCGTCATGCGGCCGAGCGTAATAAACCGTTTGTTCGCGCGTTTTCCAAAGAGGCCATGAAACTGCTGATGGCTGCCGGTTGGCCAGGAAATGTGCGTCAACTGGTCAACGTTATTGAGCAGTGTGTTGCGCTGACCACCGCGCCGGTGATAAATGAAGCGTTAGTGGAGCAAGCACTTGAGGGGGAAAATACCGCCTTACCAACGTTTGCTGATGCCCGCAGCCATTTTGAACTGCATTACTTGCGTAAATTGTTGCATATCGCTAAAGGTAACGTTACACAAGCCGCACGCATGGCCGGACGAAACCGTACCGAGTTTTATAAACTGTTGGGCCGACATGAACTCGACCCTAATGACTTTAAAGACAATTAAGTCATTTTTATAACCTGATCTGTCGCCCTGTTAAGTGCATTACGCACCCTATCTTTAACGGGGAAGACAACCTAAACGCATACCACACGGGGCAATCCCCGAAGTATGCCTGACCTTTGTTTTTGATTAGCTGGATATGCCATGAATTTAGGGCCTGTCACCAAACAACTGAATATCGCCATCGCACAACTGAATATGCTGGTGGGGGATATTGAAGGCAACGCAGACAAAATCATCCACACTGCCACTGAACATGCCAATACCGGCGCGGATATGGTGGTTTTTCCTGAGCTTGCGCTAACCGGTTATCCACCGGAAGACCTGCTGTTACGGCCTGATCTGATGCTACGAGTACAAACTGAACTCCAGCGTATTCAACAAGCATGTGCCCAAACCACCGTACTGGTAGGCCACCCATGGCGTGATGCCGATGCCCTGTATAACGCGCTATCGGTCTACTCCAACGGCCAACTGCTGACCCGCTATTACAAACAGCAACTGCCAAACTATGGTGTGTTTGATGAACAACGCTACTTCCGTGCCGGTCATCAGCCCGCCATTATTGATTTTTCCGGTTACCGTATCGGGTTGTTGATTTGTGAAGACCTCTGGTTTGATCAGCCGATTAATACGCTGCACGCTGCAGGCGCAGAGCTGATTATCTCTATTAATGCCTCACCGTACGATCAAGAAAAACCACAGACTCGCCAGCGTTTACTCGAAGGCCACTGCCGCCGTACCAGATTACCTCTGATTTATGTTAATCAGGTGGGTGGGCAAGATGAATTGGTGTTTGATGGCTGCTCAAAAGTCTTTAACCAGCAGGGGGAAGTGACCCACCATCTGGCTGCGTTTGCAGAAGACTGCGCACACATTATCATTACTGATAATCACATTCAGCCGATGCCTACTCTGCCACAACCAAGCAGCCTATTGGCTCAGACCTATCAGGCACTGGTGCTGGCTGTGCGAGATTATGTCACTAAAAATGCCTTTCACGGCGCAGTACTGGGGTTGTCCGGCGGAATTGACTCTGCGCTGACCTTGGCAATTGCCGCTGATGCATTGGGCGCTGAAAATGTCCAAGCCGTGATGATGCCGTTTCGGTATACAGCCGATATCAGCGTAGCCGATGCCAAAGAAGAGGCTGAAATTCTCGGTGTTGAGTTTGATATCATCTCGATCGAACCGATGTTTGATGCCTTTATGAACCAACTGGCCCCGTTATTTGCTGGAACAGCCCGTGATACCACCGAAGAGAACCTGCAAGCTCGCTGTCGTGGTGTCATGCTGATGGCTATCTCCAATAAGCGCCGCCGTTTGGTACTGACGACCGGTAACAAAAGTGAAATGGCCGTAGGGTATGCCACCTTATATGGCGATATGGCAGGTGGATTTGATGTCCTCAAAGACGTGCCGAAAACACTGGTCTTTGCACTGTCAGCCTATCGCAATACCCTATCATATGTGATCCCGCAACGCGTGATTGATCGCCCACCATCTGCTGAGTTAGCACCCGATCAGGTTGATCAAGACAGCTTGCCGCCTTATGACGTGCTCGATGTCATCTTGCAAGCCTATGTAGAACACGATAAATCCGTTGCAGAGTTAATCGCAATGGGGTTTGATGAAACCATTGTGCGAAAAGTATTGCGCTTGGTTGATATCAACGAATACAAACGTCGGCAATCGGCAGTCGGTCCGCGCATAACCACACGGAACTTTGGCAAAGATCGACGTTATCCAATAACGTCAGGTTTTGGACGCAAAAACGGGTAAGGAATCACCATGAAAAAAATAGATGCAATCATCAAACCGTTTAAACTCGATGATGTTCGTGAAGCACTGGCTGATGTCGGTATCACTGGAATGACCGTCACCGAAGTCAAAGGCTTTGGCCGTCAGAAAGGGCACACCGAACTGTATCGGGGGGCTGAGTACATGGTCGATTTCCTGCCGAAAGTCAAAATTGAAATGGTGGTGGCTGACGATATTGTTGATACCTGTGTGGATACCATCATGAAAACTGCCCAAACCGGTAAAATTGGTGATGGAAAAATCTTTGTCTATGATGTTGCGCGTGTTATCCGCATTCGTACGGGTGAACAAGACGAAGAAGCCATCTAAAAAACAGCACCTAATCTCTTTTGTAAACGGCGTAGTCAGACGCCGTTTTCTTCTCTACCCCAGCACCATCATCAAAAATTTTAGCACAACAAAAATGTAGCAAACGATTGCCTTTAAATTACTAACAGGGCTATCGATTACCGTTTAAAAACATTAAACTGAGCACAGATTAACGGGTATGCCGTCATTTTCAGCCTATCCCTCGACTTAGCTCAAGTTATCAGGAGATGCAGATGTTAAAACGAGACATGAACATTGCCGACTACGATGCTGACTTATGGCACGCTATGCAGCAGGAAGTTGTACGTCAGGAAGAGCACATTGAGCTGATTGCGTCAGAGAACTACACCAGCCCGCGCGTCATGCAGGCACAAGGCTCTCAATTGACCAATAAATATGCTGAAGGCTACCCGGGTAAACGTTATTACGGCGGCTGCGAATACGTAGATATCGTTGAACAATTGGCAATTGACCGTGCTAAGGCACTGTTTGGGGCTGATTATGCTAACGTACAGCCTCATTCAGGCTCACAAGCTAACTCAGCCGTTTATATGGCACTGCTTAATCCGGGCGATACCGTACTTGGCATGAGCTTGGCACATGGTGGGCACTTAACGCACGGTTCGCCCGTGAACTTCTCAGGTAAACTGTATAACATCGTCCCGTATGGCATTGATGAAAATGGTCGTATTGATTACGATGATGTTGCCCGTCAAGCGCAAGAGCATAAACCAAAAATGATTATTGGTGGATTCTCTGCCTATTCGCGGCTGGTTGATTGGGCGCGTTTACGTGAGATTGCCGACAGCATTGGCGCATACCTGTTTGTCGACATGGCGCATGTTGCCGGTCTGATTGCCGCAGGTGCTTATCCAAACCCAGTGCCTCACGCACATGTTGTTACTACCACTACCCATAAAACACTGGCTGGCCCGCGTGGTGGGCTGATCCTCTCTGCTGCTGCAGACGAAGAGCTATATAAAAAGCTTAACTCTGCTGTATTCCCAGGTGGTCAGGGCGGCCCACTGATGCATGTGATTGCCGCAAAAGCCGTCGCCTTTAAAGAAGCGATGGAGCCTGAGTTTAAAACATTGCAATTTCAAATCGTACGCAATGCACAAGCCATGGTGAGTGTATTCCAGCAACGTGGCTATAGCGTGGTATCAAACGGCACTGAAAATCACCTTTTCTTGCTGGATCTGATCAACAAAGACATTACCGGTAAAGAGGCAGATGCTGCACTGGGCCGAGCCAACATTACCGTTAACAAAAATAGCGTACCTAATGATCCACGCAGCCCGTTTGTGACCTCCGGTATTCGCATCGGCTCACCGGCTATCTCACGTCGGGGCTTCAAAGAAGAAGAAGCCGCACAACTGGCTGGTTGGATGTGCGATGTGCTTGATGACATCCACAACGAAGCGACCATTGAGCGCATTAAAGGTCAGGTGCTCGATATCTGCGCTCGCTTCCCAGTATATGCATAACTAACCATTATCGGCAGATATCGCCTATTACTATTATAGAAAGCGAAAAAAACTCTCTATCTATATAAAAGCGTTATCTATATAGAAGCACTCGCACAATCAAAGTGCTTCTTTGATGATGAAAATCGCGGATAGATGATGTCAGCAAAGGTAACGTAACGAAAAGCCACCCTATAAACGTAATATAGAGGTGGTTTTTTTTATTAGTAAAAACAGAGTTATCCACAGAGATCTTTGTGAATCCTGTGGGTTAATTGTTGGTATCAAGTGCTTAACTTAAGCATTGATTATTTATCATTATTTTTGCATTTTTTTGTCGAAAACTCCTTGCGCCAAAACCAAAACCCCCTATAATGCGACCCCACTGACACGGCAACCGTGATGCAAATCACTGAATGCTAACAGTAAAGAATAAAACGCTTTTAAGGGATGTGAAAAACAAACCTTGACAGCTAAAGGGAAATGCGGAATAATGCGC